>DATLFA010000071.1:0-117030 GCA_035525225.1 Acidimicrobiales bacterium | reverse complement strand
CAAGATCCGACTCGTCATGGAACCCGACGGCACCCTGCACATCACCCACCCCGACGGCACCACCGAAACCACCAAACCCCCAATCCGACAACCCGGCCTACCATGGAACTGATCAACGGAATGGGCCGGTGCGCGGAGTCGTGCGAAGTACCTCGAGCTCGCGGACGCGCAACGCTCAGAAAGCTTCGATCGAAACGAGTGCTTGCAAGTCGAATGTCCGCGTCTCTTTGGCGTGGCGCAGATGGACTGTCACCACGCGATCACCGACCGTTGCGGACAGCCCGACGATCGTCTGCTCGTCGCCGTCTCGCGATCGGCGAGTGACGTGCAGCGGTCCGTCGACCTTCACGCCCTCTGCTGCGCTTCGTTGCGCGAGACCACAAACCGGGCAGTGATCATCGTTCACGGTGCCAGGGCATGGCGGCGAGGCGCACTGCATACCGACCCCCCTCGAGGAAGAACGGCAAGCCTACGCGCAATCGAGTCCGAGAGCGAGGGGTCCGAATGAGCGAAGTGTGGCTCCGAGAGGGACGATCGAGGACGTACACTCGCTGCGGTGGAGGCTGAGACGATCGTCCTCGAGGGGCACATCGTCGATTCGTTGCTGCTCGCCAAGGTGCTCGACACGATCCTCGACGTGGGCGCCGACTATCACATCGTCGACTTTCGCATCGGCCGTACACCGACCGATCCGAGCCGCGCCGTCATCGAGGTGACCGCGTCGGACGACAAGACACTGCAGGATCTGCTCGACTCGTTGCAAGTGCACGGCGCGAATCGCGTGGACGACAGTGATGCCGCCCTGAGTGCGTGCGATCGCGATGGCGTGCTCCCCCGCGATTTCACCGTGACCACCAACCTCGACACCGACGTCCGGATCAATGGCCGGTGGCTGCCGGTAGCGAACCCCGAGATGGACTGCGCCATCGTCGTCGACGATGCGATCGCCCGCACGGTACCGATGCACCGCGTCCGTGTCGGCGATCGAGTGGTGGTGGGACGGCGCGGTGTGCGGGTGCATGCGCTGACGCCGACGACCGAGGGCGGCGCGTTCGAGTTCATGGCGTCTGAAGTCTCGACGGAGAAACCCAAGGCGCTGCAACTCGCGCGCGTCGTCGATCGCATGCGCGCCGCCCGCGAGCGCGACCGCGGGATCCTGGTCGTCTGCGGGCCGGTCGTCGTGCACACGGGCGGCGCTCCGCATCTGGCGCGGCTGGTTAGAGGCGGCTGGGTCGACGTGATCTTCAGTGGCAACGGATTTGCCACTCACGACATCGAGAGCAATGTGCTCGGCACATCCTTAGGCGTGTCGGTCGCGCATGGCGCGCCGGTAGAAGGCGGTCACACCAACCACTTGCGCGTGATCAACGAGATCCGTCGCTACGGCTCCATCGCCGCCGCGGTCGACGACGGGTATGTAACCGGCGGAGTGATGTACGAATGTGTGCGACACGGCGTGCCGTTCGTGCTCGGTGGGTCGGTCCGCGACGACGGGCCGCTGCCTGACACCATCACCGATGTCGTCGCAGCAGCCGATCGGATGCGCGAGTACGTCGACCGCATCGACGTGGCCTTGATGTTGGCGACGACACTGCACGGCATCGCGACCGGCAATCTGTTGCCGGCGCACGTCGAAACGTTCTGCATCGACATCAACCCCTCGGTGGTGACCAAGCTCGCCGATCGAGGGACGCATCAGACGATGGGCATCGTGACCGATATCGGTCCGTTTCTCGGTGACCTCGCCGAGCAGCTCGACTCGTGACGCCACACGCCAGTCACGATTCCGAAGGCAGCCTCGACTGGGGGCGGCGCTATCTGATGTGCCGGCCCGACTTTTTCGCCGTCGCCTACGAGATCAATCCGTGGATGCATCGCGAGGTATCGGTCGACCGCGACCGGGCTCAGGACCAATGGCAAGGGTTGTTCGACACGCTCATCGCCGCGGGCGCCTCGGTAGAGCTCATCGACCCGGAGCCACACGTTCCCGATCTCGTGTTCACCGCCAACGCCGGTCTTGTCGACGGCCACCGATTCGTTCCCGCACACTTCCGTCATCCTGAGCGCCAACCGGAGACACCGCTCGTCACGGCGTGGTTCGCGGCACGGCACTACGAGATCATTTCGCTGCCCGCAGCCCTCGGCCACGAGGGCGCCGGCGACGCCCTTCCTTTCGGAGATGTGCTGCTGTCGGGCTACCGCACGCGATCCGACGTGCGGGCCGCGTCGTTTCTCTCGAGTGTGATCGGCGCGCCGGTGAGGTCCCTCGAGCTCATCGATGAGCGTCTCTACCATCTCGATCTCACGTTCTGTCCGCTCGATGATCGCCACGCGATCTGTGCGCCGACGGGATGGGACCACTACGGCCGCCGCGTCGTTGCCGAACTCGTGCCCGAGTCGATAGAACTCGACCAGGACGAAGCATTGACTTTTTGCGCGAATTCGGTCGTGGTCGAGCGCACGGTGATCATGCCCAGCTGCCCGCCACGCGTGGGTCGCCAACTCGAGGAGTGGGGCTTCGATGTCACCGTTTGCCCCGTCGACGAGTTCCTCAAGGCCGGTGGGGGCTGTCGCTGCCTCACCCTCGCACTGGATGTCGAACTGTCTCGCTGATAGTGCGACCCTCTACGCGTCCTACAATGCGCAGCGGGGTTGCGATGGCGGCACAGCGAGTCAGTCGAAGCCAAAGGCCCACAGCGCCTGGGGTCGTGACGTTGGATCGAACCGACGCGACGAATGTTGCACTCTGCGGGGGCAAGGCATCGGCGCTGGCCGTCGCCCGCCGCGCCGGTCTGCCTGTCCGGCCTGGCTTCGTGCTCACGGCCGTCGGTGTGCCACAGCGCAACAACGATGACCTCCGACGTCAGCTCAGCGACGCCTGGCGGGACCTGACCGATGGAGGCAAGGTCGATGTCATCGTGCGGTCGTCGTCCACCTTCGAGGACACCGAACGTTCCTCGATGGCCGGCGTGTTCACGTCGATACTGGATGTGCGAGACCTCGATGCAATGCTCGCGGCGATCGACACGATCGTGGCGCACGCGGCGGGCGTGAACGACGCGCCGCTCGCCGTCCTCGTCCAAACCATCGTCGACGCACGACATGGGGGTGTGCTGTTCGGCGCCGACCCGGTGACGGGACGAGTCGACCGTCTATTGGTGGCCGCCGTCGATCGGCGGCCCGACGCACTCGTGAGCGGAGAGTTGCACGGCGCCCGCTACGTGCTCGGGCGGCGCGGACGGATGCGTCACGTCGACGACCCCCTCGCGTTGTTCGGGGCGAGGGACCGGCGGGCGCTGGCAAAGCTGGCGCGGGACGCGACGCGGCTGTTCGGCATGCCCCAGGACATCGAATGGGCTATCGACAAAGCTGACCGATTGTGGCTGCTGCAGAGCCGACCGATCACCACGGCGATCGGACCCGCGCGCGGTCCCGTCTACGGACCCGGTCCGCTCGCAGAGACCTTTCCGGATCGGCTGTCCTGTCTCGAGGAGGATGTGTGGCTGCCCCCACTCGACGAAGGCGTGCGGCGCGCGTTGCGCGTGGCCGGCATCCGGCAGCAAAGGCCCGTCGTGTTCGCGGTCGGTGGTCGAGTGGTCGGCGACCTCGACGTGTTCGAACCTCGGCGCGGTTCGTGGCGCGACCTGATCGACCCGAGGCGGTCGGTGCGTCGGTTGCGGGCATCGTGGCGTATCGGCGAACTTCGCGGGTTGCTGCCCGATCGTGCGCGCGAGTTGATCGACGACGTAGACGGCCAATTGGAAGCCGTCCCCGCTCTCGTGGCGCTCGGCGACGCGGAGCTGCTGTCGGCACTCGAGCGGGGGCGGATGATCTTGCAGTCCTTGCACGGCCATGAAGTGCTGTGCGGTATCGCGATGAGCAGCGCGTCGCCCGCGCCGATCACCGCGGCGGGCGCTGGGCTCGCCGCGCTCGCCGACGCGCAGAGTCGAGGTCTCGACGACAGCGCGACCATCGCGGCTCGGCCCGAAGTGCTGGCGTTGATCGCGCCGCGAATGGGTCATCGAACACCGCTGCCACGCGTGAACGTGACGGCCGAGCGGGCCCGCAGTGCCGACACGAAGGCGCCACACATCGACCAGGTGCTGGCGCAGCGTCGCGAAGAGTTGCGGCTGCGCGTGCGATGGGTACAGGAGTTGACCGCCCTCGCAGCCGACGAGTTGGCGCACCGATTCGCCGCTCGCGGCGCGCTGCATCACCCGGCGGAACTGCGTTTGGTGCGGTTGGACGAACTTCGGCGGGCGGTGGCCGACGGCCGGCCGCCGGTGATCACCGCTACGACAACGACGCTGTCATCGGTCCCGAACCGTTTCTCACTCGACGCGTACGGCCGACCCGTGCCGCGCCTGCCGCGCCGTCGCAGTCGACGCGCCGGCGACGGCCAACCCGCCGGCGGCGGTCGGGGAACCGGCAACGTCGTCGGATCGGTGAACGACGCGCGGCCGGGGGCCGTCCTCGTGGTGGCGACCCTCGACCCGGCCCTGGCCGGGGTCTTGCCCGGACTCGCGGGCCTCGTGTCGGAAACCGGCAGCGTGTTGTCCCATCTGGCGATCCTCGCTCGTGAGCACGGTGTCGCCACGGTCGTCGGGGTTCCCGACGCGTGCCGGCGATGGCCAGCGGGAACCATCGTCGAGGTCGACGGCATCGCGGGCTCGGTCAGACAGGTCGAGCGCATCGATGGCGCCGGCACGGAGGCCGCCCGCGTCGTAGAGCAGGCACCGGCATGAAGGGCATACGGGCCGCGCTGATCGTGTCGATTCTTTCGACCGCGATCGCGGGGATCTACTTCTTCGTCTACCTCTACCGTTGGGAGATGCATCGTGCGCTCGTCGCCGGCGTGCTCTTCGTCGCCGGTGAGATCGCGGTTGCCACGACACTCGTGCTGCGCAAGCTCGAAACCCTCCGCGTGACGACGCGGGCTTCAGCAGACTCCCGCTCTTCGCCCGACGCTCGGCCCGAGCCGCCGCCATCCTCCCGCGATCAAGATCAAACCGCACAGCGACACTTCCGTTGGCTCGGAATGGACCGGATGAACGTATTCATTCCGGTGCTGCTCGGTGCCAACATCATCGTCTCGGGCATCGCGTGGTTGGTCGAACACCTGGCGCGCAGCGCACCGGCAACCGGGCGATCAGTCGAACGACACCTCGCGTCGCTCGCTCTGCCGGTCGGTGGGTTCGTCGAAACCTCGTCCGCACGGACCATCGATATCGACGACGCCCCGACGCCGTCGAGTGTTGTGACACGCGTGCTGCGACCGCTCACCTTCGTCGTGCTCGCGACGCTGCTCGTCATGCTCTCCATGCTTGCGCTGTCGGGTCGCAGCCGACCCGACGCAGACACCACCGGGTTGCGCAGCAACGTGTTGATCTCGTTGGACACCCGCTTCGGCTTGAATCACGACCTGGCCGCGCGCAGCTTGTTCGAGGCTTGTCACCCGTTGATCGAGAATCAACGGCTGGTGGACCTGCGTCGCGTCGAGACCGGTCGTTACCTCATCGTCGTCGAGCCCGCTTTGGGCGAACAGGCACGACGACGATTCGTCGGTTGCCTCGATGACGGTGTGCTCGAACGCGTGCATGCCCACGTTCAGGAACACACGATCACTCCGGCTATGAATGGTTGACGTGGGATTCGAAGGCCGGTTTCAAAACCCGCTCCATCGGGTCGCGATCGTCGGCGCGTACAACACTCCTCAGGCAAAGCGTCTCGACGGCCACACATCCTCCTCGGTGACCATGATGGCCATACGCGGCGCGATCGACGATGCGGGATTGAGCTATTCCGATGTCGACGGATTGTCGGTCAGTCCCACTGATCCGTCCAGGTCGCAGAAGGACGAGTCGCTCGACTGGGCCTACCGCGCGCGACTCGGGAACGTGTGGGCGGGAAGTGCCATGCTCGCCATTCCGGCGTTGCTCGAGGCGGCCCTCGCGATCGCGTCGGGACAGTGCTCGGTGGTCGTCGTCGCCAGCGGCCAAGCGGGGCTCTACACCGATCGATCGTCCACGGCCCCGTGGACGCGGCCCGCGAACGAATTCGTCCAATGTTGGGGGCTCTACACCGCAGCCGAGTACGCGCTCGTTGCGCGCCGGCACATGCACCAGTTCGGCACGACCCCCGAACAGCTCGCCCTCGCCGCCGCGACCATTCGAACCTACGGCGCAGTGAACCCCGCGGCAGTCCACTACGGACGACACGTCACCGTCGACACAGTGCTGTCGTCTCCGCTCATCGCCGACCCTTTCCATCTTCTCGACTGTTCGATGACGAGCGAGGGCGGAGCCGGCATCGTGTTGACGACGACCGAACGCGCTCGCGATCTCGATTCGCGCGCGGCGTTCGTTCTCGGCGGCGCCATCGAAGGGTGTGCGCCCGGCTACACCTACCCACCGACGTACGAGTTGGTCGCCGATGTGGGTCGCGCCGCAGCCACTCGCGCGTTCGGCATGGCCGGCGTCAAACCCACCGATGTCGATGTGTGCGAACTGTACGACCCGTTCTCCTTCGAAGTGCTGCGACAGTTCGAGGCGTTCGGCTTCTGCGGCCGGGGCGAGGGCGGTCCCTTCGTGCAGTCCGGCGTCATGGCGCCCGGTGGACAGTTCCCCACGTGCACCGACGGAGGCACGATGTCGCACAGCCACACCGGCGTCTCGCAGATGCTCCAGAAAGTGGTGCAGGCAGTCCGCCAGATCCGCGGCGACGCCCCCAACCAGGTGCAGGGCGCAGAAGTCGCGATGTGCAGCTCCGCGGGCTCCGGATCGATGTTCAATCCCGTTCTTCTCGTCGGAAGCAGTCCCGCGAGCTAGCGACAAAGGGCAACTACCTCATGAACATTCCGGTGATCGATGGAGTCGAAGTCACTCTCGACAACCATCTCCTGCAGATTCGCATCGCGCGACCTGAGCGGCTCAACGCGGTGACGCCCGATCAGATGAACTACATCAGCCAGATCTGCGCCGCCGCGGAGCACGACGACGATGTCCGAGTCGTGGTGATCGCGGGCAGCAAAGGAGCATTCTGTAGTGGTGCCGACCTGACCGACACCGACCTGTCCGCGGATGGCGGGCAGATACCGCCCGTCTCGATGGGCCGCAACCTGTTCTTGCCGTTCCTCGAGTTGAGCAAGCCGCTCGTCGCGGCAATCGAAGGTGTCGCGGCGGGCGGTGGATTGGGCCTGGCGTTGTGCTGTGACATCCGAATCGCTTCGACACAGGCGCGATTCGCCACGTCGTTCACCCGCATCGGCATCACCGCCAACGACACGGTGGCGTGGCTGCTGCCGCGGATCGTGGGCACGGCCAAAGCGTTGGAACTGATCTACAACGCCCGGCCGATCGACGCGACCGAAGCCGAGCGCATCGGCCTCGTCAGCTACGTCCACCCCCAAGCCGAGTTCGAGGAACGGATGTCCGATTTCCTCCAGCGCTTGCTCGAGGCGCCACCGGTCGCGATTCGGTTCTCGAAGCGTCTCGTGATGGACGGACTCAACCGGTCATACCGCGACCATGTGCTCGCCCAGGAGTACGCGTCGCTCGCAAACCGTGTGCTCGCCGACGAGGACATCTCCGAAGGCGTGAACGCGTTCAAGGAGAAACGCGCGCCGAACTTTCGAGGCTCACAGAAGAAGCCCCGCTGGCAGAACTACTAAGCCCGCACGCCCTAGCGCCGGGCGTCGAAGACGACGGGCAACGTCGTCGGATTGCGAAAACCAAGACCGGTGATCTCGGGCTTGGGTGCCGCGGGATCGAGCGCGAGCCCGGGGAGACGCGCGAGTACCTCTTCGATCGCGACGCGCATCTCCATGCGGGCGGTGCTGATCCCGAGGCAGATGTGGCTGCCGCCGCCGAAGCTCAAGTGGCCCTTGGGGGCGCGGTGCACATCGAAGTGCTCGGGCTCGCGCCAGCGCGCCGGGTCGCGGTTGGCTGCGCCGAGCAAGACATTCACCGAGCAGCCGGGCACGACCGCCATGCCGTCCAGGTCGGCTTCGCCCGCGGCCATCCGTCCCATGGCGAGCATCGGCGGCTCCCAGCGCAGGCCCTCTTCGACCGCGCGGGGAATGAGCGCACTGTCGGCTCGCACCGCGTCGAGCTGGGCCGGGTCGTCGAGGAGCGCGAAGAAGATGTTGGCGAGTGCACGGAACGTGGTCTGGGCGCCGGCCGGCAGCAGCAGCCGGCAGAAGGTGACGATCTCGT
Organism: Acidimicrobiales bacterium; assembly: GCA_035525225.1. GTDB lineage: Bacteria > Actinomycetota > Acidimicrobiia > Acidimicrobiales > WLNW01 > DATLFA01. Next base: position 108,817 of record DATLFA010000071.1, on the reverse strand, counting down.
CGTCGGTCATCCGGTCACCGTCCACCGAGCTCGACGCCAGCACGCTGATGAGGTCGGACCCGGGGTGTACACGGCGCTCGGCGATCAGCGCGAGCACGAGGTCGTTGATACGCGACGAAGCGTTCGCGCGAGCGTCGGCCCGCGCCATCGGGTTCGTCAGCAACACGGCCAACCGGTAGAAGGTGTCGCGCTCCGCGAGCGGCAACCCCAACGCGCTGAGGATCACCTCGATGGGATAGGTGAAGAGGAAGTCGGCGACCAGGTCGGCCCGACCCTGGCCCTCGATCGCTTCGAGCTTGCGCACGGCCGCAGGGCGGGCGTACTCGTGCTCCCAGCGATCGGCCTCGCGCTTGGTGAACGCCGGCTGAAGCAGCCGCCGCATCCGCTGGTGCTCGTCGCCGTCCATCTCGAGAACCGAGCGACCGACGACGTCGCGCAACATCGGTGACACCCACGACGACGAATACGTCGCGTCGTCCTTCACGACGGTCTCGACGCCCTTGTACGACAGCACCGACACGTGCGGGCACGATCCGTACACGACCTGCTCGGGCCCTTCGATACCGAACCAGGCGGAGAAGGCGCCGGCATGGGTCCCCGCCTCGGCGCGCCGCGCGGCAAGCTCGGGGTACGGGTCGGCCACCACGCCGACGCCATATGACTGGTCCTTGAACGACAACTCGTCGGCACGGTCATCCACTGGCGATCTCCCCCGTCAAACCTCTACAGGTTTCGCGGCTAGCTTATTGACATCGCGGAGCGGGGGCATCGACATGCGGCTCGAAGGAAGAATCGTGATCGTCACCGGAGCGAGTTCCGGATTCGGTCGCGCGATTGCACTGCGCGTGGCGCGCGAAGGGGCCAACGTCGTGATCGCCGATCTCGACGACATCGGCGGCAAGGAGACCACCTCGCTGGTGCACGACACGGGCCGAGAGGCGGAGCTCGTCGTGGGCGACATCGCCACCGAATCCGGCGCTCGTCATGTAGTCGAGCGCGCGCTGGCGCGCTTCGGCACCGTCGACGTACTCGTCAACAACGCCGGCGTTGCACCACCGGAGAAGGCGGACAGTTGGGACGCGCCCGAGGAGAGTTGGGATCGCGTCATCCGCATCAACCTCAAGAGCGTCTACCTCTGCTCGAGAGCGGTGATCCCGACGATGATCGCCAAAGGCGGCGGCTCGATCGTCAACATCGCGTCGATCGCCGCCACCCGCGCGGTGAGCGGATCCTCGTACGCCGCGGCCAAAGCGGGCATGCTCGGCTACACCCATCAGGTCGCTGCCGAGCTGGCGGCGCGCCGTGTGCGAGTCAACTGTGTGTCGCCCGGCTACATGCGCACACCGATGTCGACGGGTGAGCGGATGGGGCTCGACGAGGCGGCACAAGACGCACGCGTCGCAGCCTTCGGTCGACTCGTACCGATGCAGCGCGCAGGGAGTGTCGACGACATCGCCGCCGCGGTCGCATACTTGGCCAGTGACGACGCGTGTTACGTCACCGGTCAGGAGATCGTGGTCGACGGCGGTTACCTGGTCGGCTGAGTGTCATCGACCAACGTCCGAGCGTCTTGGTCAAGGCCGAGTAGACGAGCGGGCTGTAGGGCCATTGCGTGACGATCTTGCCCGACTCGGACTTGAAGTAGTTGTTGCTGACGGCCCACGCGGTGCCTTTCATCTTCGATTGCAGCCAGCGGTGATAACGGTCGGCCCAGCGCTGCTTCACCTCGATGGCAGTGGCTCCCGAACGCATCAGTCGCTTGACGGCGCGCACCGCGTATTCGGATTGCCGCTCGAGCATCCACACGATCTCTCCGCCGTTGGTGCCCGGACCATAGAGCATGAAGAAATTCGGGAACCCGGGCACCGTGATGCCGAGAAACGCGCGCGGTTCGCCCGCCCAGTAGTCGTGCAGCGAGCGCCCGCCGCGGCCGACGACGCGTAGGTGCGCCAGGTACTTGGTCGGCTGAAACCCGGTGGACAGCACGAGTACGTCGGCGGGCCGTTCGACACCTTCGGCGTCGACGACCCCGCCTTCGGTGATCGCCGCGACCGCCCGGGGGATGAGCTCGACGTTGTCCTGCTTGAGCGCCGGGTAGAACGTCGACGCGAGGATCATCCGCTTTCCCCAATAGGGGTAGGTCGGGGTGACGGCTTCTTGCAGGTCTGGTCGATCGGCGAACACCTTGGCGATGTAATCGCGGCACATCTGCTCGTACGTGGTGTTGATCTTGCTGCCCGGGCGATACACCGCGCGCTTCCAAAGACTCTTCTCGACCCGCTTCAGCTGACGTAGTCGCTCGCGTCGCCAACGCAGCGGACGGCGAAGCGCTTCGCGCTCTTCGGGCGTGAAGTCCCGGTCGCCTTTCGGCATGACCCAGCCTGGTTCACGTTGGAAGACCAGGAGCTGACCGGCGATCTGCGCGAGCTCGGGAACGGCCTGCGCTGCGGTCGAACCGGTGCCGACGAAGGCCACGCGCTTGCCGGTCAGGTCGTGCTCGTGTTCCCAGCGCGCCGTGTGGAACTTGGGGCCACGAAAGCTGTCGAAGCCGGGCCAATCCGGGTAGCGGGGAACGTTGAGGAACCCGACCGCGCTGATGAGGACCTGGTACGTCTCGGACGTTCCATCGCCGAGCCGCAATCCGTACGTGTGCGTGGCCTCGTCCCACGTTGCCTCGTCGACCGTGACGCCCATGCGGAAGTGGCGCCGGAGGTCGAACTCGTCGACCACCCCTTCGAGGTATTTCTGTAGCTCGGGCTGGCGAGCATGGGTGCGCGACCAGTCGGGATGCGTGAACGAGAACGAGTACAGGTTGGAGTGGGTGTCGACTTCGCAGCCGGGATACGTGTTGTCGCGCCACGTCCCACCGATCCCGAGCGACTTCTCGAAGATCGTGAAGTTCTCGATGCCGGCTTTGCGCAGCTTGACGCCCGCGGCGATGCCGGCGAACCCACCGCCCACTATGGCGATACGCGGAGTCGCGGCCGGATCGGCGCGATCGATGCGGCGCAAGATCTTCGACACGTTCATGCAGCGTCCCTTTCGTCAGTGCCCGGTCTCGGCCCGAAGGCCCGGCGCGCGAGTCTTGAAGATGTCGGTGGCGATCACCGAACCGACGGTGTCCGCTCGCCACCGCGTGCCACCGTTTCGCACGGTCGGGCCGTACCGCCAACCTTCGAGGAGGATCAACGTCTCGCCGATCGCGCGCAAAACTTGACCGGTGACGTGGCTCGCATCATCGGACGCCAACCACGCGACGATCGGTGAGCTGATGGATGGGTCGAGCGGATCGAACTCTTCGTACTCGTCGGGCTCTTTCGCCGCGGTGAAGCCGGGAACCGTCGACGCGATGCGCGTCGCACCACCCGGTGCAATGCAATTCACGGTCACGCCCAACCGAGCGAGCTCGAGGCTGCACGTGAGTGTGAGCCCAACGATGCCTGCCTTCGCGGCGGTGTAGTTGGCCTGGCCGACGTTGCCCGAGAGCCCGGCGCCCGACGTGGTGTTGATGATCCGCCCGGCAACGGCATCGCCGGCCTTGACGCGCTCACGCCAGTACTTGGCCGCGTGATGGATCGGTGCGTAGGTGCCCTTGAGATGCACGCGGATGACCGCGTCCCACGCCGCTTCGGTCATGTTGAAGACCATCGCGTCGCGCACGATCCCGGCGTTGTTCACAAGGATGTCGAGCTTGCCATACGCCTCGACGGCATGCGCGACCATGCGCCCGGCGCCATCGAAGTCCGCGACGTCCTCGTAGTCCGCGATGGCAGTGCCACCACGCGCTCGAATCAGCTCGACGGTGACGTCCGCGTCGCGGCTCGCTCCCTCGCCGTCGACCGATCCGCCGAGATCGTTCACGACGACGGATGCGCCTTGGGCGGCCAACTCCAGTGCGTGGCCACGGCCGATGCCGTGTGCCGCACCCGTCACGATCGCAACTTTGCCGTTCAGCAGGCCCATGATTGCTCCTCTTTCGTCAGGTTTCGTCAGGCTCCGGTTGCTCGGATGATTGCTCGAGTTCGCGTTTGAGGACCTTGCCCGATGCATTGCGGGGCAGCGCCTCGTGGCGGATCTCCCACTGTGTCGGCACCTTGTACGCGGCCAAGGCGTCGCGGCACCACGCCTTCAGCACCTCCGCGGTCAGTTGCGCGCTTTCGGATACGACGACGACGGCGCGGATCGCCTGCCCGGTGGTGGGGTGATCGACGCCGACGACCGCGGATTCGCGAACATCGGGATGCGCGTCGAGCCGGTACTCGACCTCGGTCGGGAACACGTTCTCCGCGTTGACGAGGATCATGTCCCGCGCGCGCGAGTTGATGTAGAGCCGGCCGTCGCGCAGGCACCCGATGTCACCCATAGCCAGCCAACGCCCGGGCTTGAGCGCAGTTCGCGTCGCCTCGTCGTCGCGCCAGTACTCCGTCATGAGATAGGGGCTGCGCACGTGGATCTCGCCGTCGATCCCGTCGGCGACCGGTCGACCATCGGCGCCACGGATCTCGAGTGATGTCGTCGCCATCACGCGGCCTGCGGACGTCGGGTGGTCGCGCATCTCCTGGCCCTGGATGCGGGTCACGACGGCGACGGCCTCACTGCTCGTGTAGCCCATGCTGATGTTGATCGACGCGTTCGGGAAGGCGGCCCGCAACTGTTGCTGATGCGCGGGGCTCACCGGCGCGCCCCCCACTGCGAGCAACCGCATGCTCGACAGATCTCGGCCGCAGCCGTCGGCTCGCTCGGCCACGCGCGGACCCATACTGCCGAGGGCGGCCCACATCGTCACGCCTTCGGCTTCGATCAAGCGCAACACGTCGTCCTCGTCGAAGCGACCGGATCGCAACACCACGGTGCCGCCGGTCGCGAGCTGACCGACGACGAAGCCGTACAGCCCGGACGCGTGGAACAGCGGCACCGTGATCAGCGCGATCTGACGGGTGCCGACCGCGGGCGCGGGGCCCGCGCCCGACGCGTTCGCTGCCGCGAGGGCCGCCGCGCCCGAGTACTTGCTCAATGTCACGAAACCGCAGATCGATCGATGCGACGCGACTGCGCCTTTCGATCGCCCGGTCGTACCGCTCGTATAGAGAATGACTGCCGGATCGTCCTCGTCGATGGGCACGTCGGAGACCGCCGCACCGCGACCGCGCGCGACGAGGCTGTCGAACTCCGACTCCACCTCGATGGTGCGATACGACACCTGACCACCCGGCGCGGGCACGCGAGCGAGTCGCTCACGGTCGGCGATCAGCACGGTCGGCTCGCAGCTGTCCAACGCGTGCTCGATCTCGGGTGCGGCCCACATCGAGTTCATCGACGCGACGACACCGCCGATGCTGAGCGTGGCCCAGAACGCGATGATCCACTCGGCGCTGTTGGCGGCCAGGATCGCGACTCGATCGCCCGGCGCGACACCGAACTCGTCCCGCAATACCTGGGCAAACGCGGCGACGCGCTGAAGGTGCTCGTCGTAGGAAAGCCGTTGATCGCCGATGACGACATAGCAGAGGTCGCCATGTCGCGCGGAGTCGACCAGCAGCTCACGCGCAGAGCGAGGCCGGTTCTTGAACACAGGCATTCGCTCGCCGAGCACGATCTCCTCGGTAATCTCGAACGGGGCACCTGGCCCGGTGAGGCTGTCCGATACGTGCGTTGCGTTCACGGTGTCGCTCCGAGGATCTCTGCGTTGTGCTCGCCGACGCGCGGCGCGCGCCGGCTGATCGCCCACGGTGATCGAGAGAACTGATACGGCGCGCCCGGATGCAACACAACCCCGCTCCCAGGGCCGCTCGGGCCGATCACCGCTCGCTCGCCGTCGTGTTGCTCGACCGGTGTCGGGAACCCGCGGGCCACGACGTGAGGATCGGCGAACGCCTCGTCGGGCGTGTAGACGATGCCGGTCGGCAGCCCGCGTTCCTGCGCGCCGGTGAAGAATTCGTACGCCGGAAGCCGCGAGGCGATGAACGTGAGCGCTTCGCGACCGGCGCCGTAGATCGCCATCACTTCAGGGTCCTCGGCGATCTCCGTCGAGGTGATCACCGGCCGCTGCGCGCCGAGGTCGAGGAAGAACGCCTCGGAGAATTGGTCGCGGAGTCCGAGTTCGTCGAGCCACTGCGACAGGCTGCGGAACGCCGCCGCGTTGCGCGGTGGCACGCCGGTGTTGACCATCCTCCCGTCGGCGGCCGTCACGGTCGTTTCGAGGCTCGGTTGGACTGACGCATGTCGCCCGGTCTGACGCTGCACCTCGAGACCGCCGACGAGCCACTCGTAGGTCGCCAGCTCGGTCGTGACGTTGACCGCGGCGTGCTCGTTCACCTCGACGCGCTGACCGCTTCCCGACCGGTCCCGGTGCAACAGGGCGGTGAGCGCGCCCAGCACCGCGTAGGTCGAACCGATGTGGAAAGCCTGATTCCCGCCGCCTCGGACAGGAGGAAGGGTGTGGTCGTCGTAGCCGCAGCTCCAGACCGCTCCCCCGCCGGCGAGCAACGTCAGATCGGTGGCCGGATCATGTGCGCGCGGACCTGACCTCGCGAACGGGGTGACCGAGACCCAGACGAGTCGGGGAAGCGCGTCGCGCAGATCGTCGTAGTCGATGCCGAGCGTCGCCAATCGGGCGGGTTGTTCCGCCTCGAGCACCACATCGCAGCGTGCGCACAGTCGCCGAAACGATTCGCGCCCGGCGGGCACGGCGAGATCGAGCGTGACGCCGCGTTTGCTCGTGTTGTAGTGCCACCACCACAAGCATTGCTCGGGATCCGGGTCGGCCGCCACGAACGGCCCGAAGTGTCTCGATCGATGCCCGCCAGACGGTTCGATGACGATGACATCGGCACCGAGATCGGCCATCAGCTTGCCTGCGAACGCCGCATGCTCGCTCGCCAGCTCCACCACCCGCAGTCCCGCCAACGGGCCCATCAGACACCCCCCGCCGCGTGGAGCTCGTCGAGCTCGGTGTCGTCGATCCCGAGCAGCCCGCAGAAGACGTCGCGGTTGTGCTGTCCGAGCATCGGCGCGCCCGTTTCCATGTGCCAGTCGGTGAGCGACAGATGCAGCGGAAGTCCGTCGACGCGAACCTCGCCCATTTGCGGATGCGAAACGGTGGGCCACAGTCCCCACGCGGCAGTTTCGGGGTCGTGGTCGATGCGCTCCGATGGGCGTTGCACCGCTTCGGCAGGAACGCCGGCGCGCCGGAGTCGCGTTGCCAGCTCGAACCGATCACACGTCGAGCTCCAAGCAGAGAGGTGACGGTCGAGGTCGTCCTCGCACGAGCGCCGGCCGGCAAGCGAGTCGAACCGAGCGTCCCACGCCCACTCCTCACCGATCACCGCGGCGAGCGCGAGCCAGTCGGCATCGTCGCGACAGGCGATCGCCACCCAGCAGTCGTCGCCCCGGGCTGGATACACACCATGTGGTGCCATCGCCGGCGACTCGCTGTGGTTGCTGTCCGGCATGCCCGATCGGCGCATCGGCCGGTCGTGCACTGTGGCATCGAGCAGCGCGGGGCCGATCAGGGTCAGGCCGACCTCGGTCATGGCCAGGTCGACCCATTGCCCTTCACCGGTGCGGTTTCGGTGCACGAGGGCGGCCAGCACCGCGAGGGCCATGAAATTCGCGCCCATGTGATCCATATAGGAGAAACCCCAACCGGCCGGAGGGTGTCCTGCGAGACCCGATGTGAAGGTCAGCCCACTCAGCGCCTGGACGATGGGACCCCACGACTTGTAGTGCGCATACGGGCCGGCGTGCCCGAAACCGGAGTTCGACACGTAGATCACCGATGGGTTGATCTCACGCAGCCGGTCATAGGGAAAACCGAGCCCCGCGAGCACACCCGCCGCGAAGTTCTCGGTGACGACATCGCTCACTTCGACGAGCCGCGTGAACACGTCGCGCCCCTCGGGCGAACGCAGGTTGATCGTCACGCCGCGTTTGCCGACATTGTGGTTGTTGAACGCGCCGCCCAACTCTGGTCCGCGCCGTTCGTCGATGTACGGCCGGCCGCCGCGGAGGATGTCCCAGCCGCCCCGGCGAACCGGGTCTTCGACACGGATGACCTCGGCCCCGAACGCCGCCAGGAACCGAGTCGCCCCCGCGCCGGCCAACTGGCCACTCAAGTCACAGACGCGGATTCCCGCTAGCGCCTTCTCCCCCATCGGGCCTAGCATAATCCGTAAGATGATTTACCGCGTTCACAGGTGAATCCCAAATGAATTACTGCAGTGAATCAGCGAGCCATCGACGGCGAGGGGGAAACCATTGAACGACTTGCGGATCGTGTCGGCCGACGACCATGTGATCGAACCACCCGACCTCTGGCAGAACCGGGTCCCGCGGCGCCTACGCGACCGCGCGCCCAAGGTGCTGCGCATCGCGGTGACGCCGGACGACCCACGGGTGCCGGTCAAGATGCGCGACCACGTCGTCGAGTCCGCCGACGGTACTGACTTCTGGTGCTACGACGACAAGCTCGTGCCCCTCGCCGGGCTCAACGCCACCGCGGGCCAGGCGCGCGAGGACTACACCCTCGACCCCGTCAACTTCGATCAGATCCGGCCGGGCTGCCTCGACCCGATCGCCCGCGTCGCCGATATGGATCTCGACGGCGTGGCCGCGTCGCTGGCGTTTCCGTCGTTCACGGGCTTCGCCGGTCGGGTGTTCGTCGAAGCCACCGACAAAGAGGTCGCGATCGCCTGCGTGCAGGCGTACAACGACTGGATGCTCGACGATTGGTGTGGCGCCGCGCCGACCCGGTTGATACCGCTGTGTCTGATCCCGCTCTGGCACCCCGAGGCCGCCGTCGAAGAGATGCACCGTGTCGCGGCCAAGGGCGCTCGTGCCATCGCCTTTTCGGAGAATCCGGCCAAGCTCGGCCTCCCCTCGATCCATGACGCCAACCGCTCGTGGGATCCGGTGCTGCGCGCCGCGGTGGACCTGGAGCTGCCCCTCTGCATGCACATCGGGTCGTCATCGGGCACGCTTCGCACCTCTGACGACGCGCCGGCCTCCGTCTGGGTCGGCCTCGTACCGCTGAACGCGCAGATCACGCTCTTCGACTGGCTGTTGAGCGAGACGTTGCAACGGCACCCGGGGCTACAGATGGTGCTGTCCGAAGGTGGCATCGGCTGGATTCCCTACGTCCTCGAACGCGTGGATTACTCGTGGGAACACCAGGGCGCGTGGACCAAGACGACGATTCGCGAACCGCCGAGCACATTCTTTCGCCAGCACTTCCACGGCTGCTTCATCTCGGACCAACACGGCATCGACAACCTCGACAGCATCGGCGTCGACAACGTCATGCTCGAGACCGACTATCCGCACTCCGACTCCACGTGGCCCAACAGTCTCGCCGCCGCCCGAGCCGCGCTCGCCGGCCTCGACGAGACGTCGATCCACAAGGTGAGCCGGGGCAACGCCGAGCGACTCTTCCGCTTCACCGCCGGCTGACCAGATATATCTAGAGGATTCTCGGCTATGGTGGGCGGTCGGACGGAGACGGACATGCGGCTGGTGGGCAAGATCGCGATCATCACCGGCGCCAGTTCCGGGTTCGGTCGAGCCACTGCCGTGCGGTTCGCGCAAGAGGGCGCCCGACTCGTTCTCGGCGACCTCGACGAGGATGGGGGCCGGGCGACGGTTGCCCTTGTCGAACGCGCCGGGAGCGAAGCCGAGTTCGTGCCGGGCGACGTCGCCACCGAAGCGGGTGCCGGCGCATTGGTCGAACGTGCGCTCGCGCGCTTTGGCACCGCGGACATCCTCGTCAACAACGCAGGCATCTCGCAGCCCGAGATGAAAGACACCTGGAACGCCTCCGAGGAAAGCTGGGATCGCGTCATCCGCGTCAACCTCAAGAGCGTGTATCTCTGCTCGCGTGCGACGATCCCTGTCATGTTGGAAAAGGGCAGCGGCTCGATCGTGAACGTGGCGTCGATCGCCGCCACCCGTGCGGTCGGCGGCGCGTCGTATGCAGCAGCGAAAGGCGCCATCTTGAGCTACACGCGGCTCGTGTCGCGCGAGCTGGCCGCGCGCGGCGTGAGGATCAATTGCGTGTCGCCCGGCTATATGCGAACACCGATGTCGTCGGGCGAACGCCTCGGTCTCAGCGTTGCCGAGCAGGAGGAGCGCCTCGCACAGTTGACTCGGCGCGTCCCGATGCGACGAAGCGGCGCGGCGACCGACATCGCCGACGCGATCCTGTACCTGGCCGGCGACGAAGCGGGTTACGTGACCGGACAAGAGCTCGTGGTCGACGGAGGGTACCTCGCATCATGACAAGAGCGATCGACGGTTTGGTCAATGTGCATCTGGGCGATCAGGCCCCACCGAAGTGGATGGTGCGCGTCAAGGAGGACTATTTCAAGGCCGATGCCATGTTCCAACCCGTGGAACTCGAGGCGTTGATCGACGAGATGGACGCCAATGGCGTGCAGCGCGCGATCCTCATGGCGAACTTCACCGATCCGATCGACCGGCCGTTCCGGTACGCGGAAGCACGGCCGGACCGATTCTCCCTCGCCCTCGGCGGCCACGACCTGTTGCACCCGATGGCCAACTTGCAGCGGCTCACCGCGGCAGTGCAGAACCTGCCGGTCGCCTACACCGTCGTCGGTCCGAGCTTCTGGGGAGACGGGATGTACCCGCCGGGCGATCCCGTCTACTACCCGCTGTACACGAAGTGCTGCGAACTCGGGCTGGCGCTGTGTCTCAACACCGGGATCCCCGGCCCACCGCTGCCGGCCGATGCGCAGAACCCCATTCATCTCGACCGAGTGTGCGTTCGCTTTCCCGAGCTCAAATTGTGCATGATGCACGGTGCAGATCCGTGGTGGGACACGGCCATCCGGCTGATGATCAAGTACCGCAACTTGCACCTGATGACATCGGCCTGGTCGCCCCGCCGTCTTCCCGAGAGCCTGCTCCACTACATGCGCACGAGGGGGCCCGACAAGGTGCTGTACGCGTCGGATCATCCGGTGCTCCCGATGAGCAGATGCATCCCCGAGGCCACGCAACTCGACCTGCCCGCAGAGGTGCTCGACAAGTACCTGTTCCGCAACGCGGACCACTTCTTCTTCGGCAACGAGACCTAGCCAGTGGATTTCCGGCTCACCGAACAGCAGGTCGAACTGCAGGACGCAGTTCGGGCGTTCTGCGAAGGAAACTATGCGATCGCCGACATCGGCGCGCGTGAAAGAGAGCCGTTGCGCGCCGGCGATTGGCAACGCCTCGTCGATCTCGACGTCTTCCGTCTCGCCGCGCCGACGGCGAGCGGCGGGCTCGGCCAGGGCATCGTCGAGGCCGCGGTCGTGTACGAAGTCCTCGGCGGACACCTCGTGCCGGGGCCACTCGTGTGGAGCGCGCTCGCGGCGATTCACCTACCCGGACATGGTGGTGCCGCGCGGATCGGCGGGCACGACGAGGTCGACGACGAGTCGGTGCTCATCGACTACGGCCAGCACCTCGACTTGGTGATCGTGCTCCGCGACGACGGTGTGTTCTCGATCCCTCGCGAAGATCTCGGCGACCTCGAGGCCGTTGTACCGACCGATCCGCTGACACCGGTCGCACGCGCTCGCAATCTGCCGCGCGGTACCCAGGTGGGGGACCCCGAGGTCGCGGCGGAAATGCGCAACATCGGTGCGGTGTTGGCGTCGGCCCTTCTGCTCGGGATCGCCGACCGCGCACTGCAGGCAGCAGTCGGCTACGCAGGCAGTCGACACCAGTTCGGAAAACCGATCGGTTCGTTCCAGGCGATCAAGCACCTCCTGGCCGACATGTACGTGAGGACGATGCTCACTCGCAGCGCGACCTACGCTGCGGCGGCGATCGCCGACGATCGGGAATCCGGTGACTTCGTCGTCGCCGCATCGGCCGCCAAGCTCATCGCGACCGATGCGGCGATCCGCAACGCGAAGACGTGTATACAGGTCCACGGGGGCATGGGCTTCACTTGGGAGATGATCCCTCACTACCTCCTCAAACGCGCATGGGTACTCGAGCACGCGTTCGGCAGCCGCGCGGAGCACGCCGACAGAATCGCCACAGACTTGGCAAGCGAGGTTGCGTAGTGACCGACAAACCAGTATCGAACAGCCCAGTATCCGACAATAAGGAACTCCTGATCGCGCGTGACGATGCGATCCTTCGCATTCGATTCGATCGACCGGCACATCGCAACGCGTTGAGCAATGCCATGGTCCGCCAGCTCGTCCGCACGTTCGAGAACGCCGCGATCGACGACACGATCCGCGCCATCTCGATCTCCTGTGTCGGCGACAACTTCTGTTCCGGCGCGGATTGGGTCGCGACGAACAGCAAGGGTGCGCCCCGTCCGCGCGTCGGCCATCTGCATCGCCGCACGGCCTTCGAAGCCCACCGACTCGTCCAGCTCATCCAGACCATCGAGATCCCGGTCGTGTGCGCCGTGCGTGGTTGGGCCGCCGGCCTCGGTTGTCACCTCGCGCTCGCCGCCGACTTCACGATCGCGACCAAGACCGCACGATTCTGGGAGCCGTTCGGGCGCCGCGGGTTCACCCCCGACAGCGGCGGTACGTGGATGATCCCCCGCCTCGTCGGGTTGGCCCGGGCGCGCAAGATGATCCTGCTCGGCCGGGAGGTGTCAGGCGTTGAGGCAGAGGCGTGGGGGCTCATCCACCAGTCGGTGGCCGACGACGACCTCGACGCCGCGAGCGAGTCGCTGTTGGCCGAGCTCGTCGACGGGCCGACGATTGCCATCGGGCTGGCGAAGTTCTGCCTGCACCGCTCACTCGAGCTCCCGCTCGACCAGGCGATGGAGCTCGAGGCGCTGGCGTTGGAGCTGTCGTCGCGCAGCGCGGACTTCAAAGAAGGCCTTCGAGCGTTCAGTTCACGCACCGATCCAAAATTCGAAGGTCGATGAGAGGTAGATGATGTCGCCTGCCTACGAGACGATCCTCTACGACGTCGACGACCACATCGCGACGATCACGTTCAACCGGCCGGACAAGCTCAACGCGGTGACGCCACTCATGGGCGACGAGCTTCGCGACGCGTTCCAACGAGCAGAGGGCGACGATGCGGTGTGGACGATCATCGTCACGGGTGCCGGCCGCGCCTTCTGTGCCGGTGCGGATGTCGAGGGCGTGCGCACCGACGGCAGGGTGCCGTACGAAGGCAAGTACCTCTCGACCTTCGCCGAATGGGACGCTCCGCAAGAGGCGACGCCCCCGTTTCGCAGCATGGCAAAGCCGGTGCTGGTGGCGGTCAACGGACTCTGTTGCGGCGCGGGGCTCGATCTCGTCACGACCGGTGACATCGTCATCGCATCAGAGGACGCCACGTTCTTCGACCCGCATGTCAGCATCGGCCTCGTATCCGGCCGTGAAATGGTGCGTCTCGCGCGAGTGTTGCCGCTCAACGTCGCGATGCGGGTTGCGCTCACCGGACGGCACGAGCGGCTCACCGCGCAACGCGCGTACGACCTCGGTCTCGTCACCGAGCTCGTCGCGCCCGAAGACCTTGCCGCTCGTGCACGCGAGATCGCCACGCTGATCAACCGCAACGCGCCTCTGGCCGTGCGAGGCACGCGGCTCGCGATCCGCAAAGGGCTCGGACTGCCACTCTACGAAGCCGAGCTGCTCGCCGAGGCATTCCGCGAGCGCGTCACGCATACCGACGATGCGCAAGAGGGCCCGCGTGCGTTCCTCGAGAAGCGAGCGCCCAAGTGGACCGGCGAGTAGATGCGATGAGCTACGAGACGATCATCTACGAGGTCGATGCTGCGGATCACGTCGCGACCATCACGCTCAACCGGCCACAGGTGTTGAACGCGTTCAATCGGAGGATGTGCCACGAGGTCCGCGATGTGTGGCACCGCATCAAAACCGACCCCGATGTCCACGCGGTCGTATTGCGCGCCGCGGGTGACCGGGCGTTCTGCGCCGGGCTCGACGTGCGCGAGCCGTACGGCCAACCGGACGACGTGTGGAATCATGAAGACCCGGGCGAGTTGCTCAGCCCGAAGTGGCAGAAGGTGTGGAAGCCGGTCGTCTGCGCCGTGCAGGGCATCTGCACCGCCGGCGCGTTGTACTTCTTGAACGAGTCCGACATCGTGATCTGTTCGGAGGACGCGACGTTCTTCGATTCTCACGTCACCTTCGGATTGGTCTCCGCGATCGAACCCGTCGGCCTGATGCGGCGAATCGGCCTCGCCGAGACACTTCGCATCGCGCTCAGCGGGAACGACGAACGGGTCTCCGCGGCCACCGCACTGCGCATCAGTCTGGTCACCGAAGTCGTCGAACGGCCGCGGCTCTGGGATCGCGCGCACGAGATCGCGCGCGCGATCGCACAGAAGCCCACCGCCGCGACGCAAGGCACCGTGCGCGCCATCTGGGAGTCCTTGGACAAGCCATATCGCGCCGCGGTCGAGCAGGGACTCGCCTACACCCGCATCGGCAATCCGATCGGCAGCGCAGAGGTCGACCGGTCCACCACTCCCCCTACGACACCGCGGATCCGCTGATGCCCACGCACGGGCCCGAGCGGCCCTCAGAGCGGACAGCACGGCATTCCGGCGCGCCGGGCGATGCATTCCGCCGGCGTCTCGGCGAGATCATGGCGCTCGACCCCGCGGCGCCGGCCGTCGAGTTCGGCGCCCGCTGGTACACGTGGGGCGAGCTGTCGGCCACGGTCGATGCGGTCGCTCGCGCGTTCGCCGAACTGTCGCTCGAACGGGGCGAACTCGTCGGCGTACTGCTGCGCAACCGGCCGCCCTCGATCGGGATGCTGCTCGGCGTCTTGCGCGCCGGTGGTTGCGTCGTGGTGCTGAACCCGCACCTCGGGTCGCAACGCGTCAGCGACGAAGTCGACGAACTCGACCTCCGTCTCATCCTCGGTGAGCCGGCCGACCTCGTGCACTCATTGCGCACCGACCAACGGTCCCGCCTTTCGACGCTCGCGATCTCCGAGCTCGGTTCCGCGGGCGACCTGACCACCGGTACCGCCCATGACCGTGCGCCGGGATCGTCGAGGCCGCACACTGCGATCAGGCTCCTCACGAGCGGCACGACCGGGCCACCGAAGCGAATCGACCTGACCTTCCAGACCTTCGAACGCGTCCTCGAAGGGGCCAAGCACTACGAAACCTCCCAGGCCAGTGATGTGCGCCTACGCGAGGGCGTCGCCATCGTCAACTCGCCGCTGGTGCATCTGGGCGGCCTCTTTCGGGTGCTCCAGTCGGTCATCGACGGCCGTCGCATCTCGCTGCTCGAGCGATTCACCGTGGACGAATGGGTCGACAGGGTGCGGCGGCACCAGCCCAAGACCGCGAGCCTCGTCCCTGCGGCGCTGCGCATGGTGCTCGATGCCGATCTCGACCCGGCCGACCTCGCCAGCCTCAAGTCGGTCGTCTCCGGGACGGCACCGCTCAGCCCGGACACTGCCGAGGCCTTCACCGAGAAGTACGGCGTGCCTGTCCTCACCAATTACGCCGCGACGGAGTTCGGCGGAGGCGTCGCCGGTTGGAATCTCGCGGACCACCGGCGCTACTGGTCCGTCAAGCGCGGCAGCGTCGGTCGCGCCCACCCCGGTTGCGCGCTGCGGGTCGTCGACGAGACGTCGGGAGCCGAGCTCGGACACGATCGAGTCGGGCTGCTCGAGGTGCGGGCCGGCCAACTGGCCGATGACGGTTGGGTGCGCACGACCGACCTCGCGCGTCTCGACGAAGACGGCTTCCTCTGGATCGTCGGGCGAGCGGACCAGACCATCGTCCGCGGCGGTCTCAAGGTGCAACCGGACACGGTGAACCGCGCATTCGAACGTCATCCCGCGGTGCGCGCAGCGAGCGTCGTCGGCGTCGATGACGATCGCCTCGGACAGGTCCCCGTGGCGGTCGTCGAACTCATCGAACCCGCGGCGGTCGACAAGGCAGGCCTGCTCGCGCACGCGTCGCAGTTCCTCGCGCGCTACGAGATCCCGGTGGATGTCGTCTTCGTAGAGAAGATGCCGAGAACCGAGTCGGCAAAGGTCGACCTCCGCGCCGTGCGCGCGCTTGCGGCCTCGCTTCCCACGAGAACGTTGAGCTGATCATGGACCTTCGTTACTCCCACGAGGACGAAGCATTCCGGGCCGAGATCCGCGCCTGGCTCGAACGCGAGGTCCCGCAGCACGGCGAGGCACCCGACAACAGCGACTGGCCGGCGCGCCGTGCGTACGACACTGACTGGCAGCGCAAGCTCTACGAGGCCGGTTACGCCGGGCTCGCGTGGCCGGCCGGTCACGGCGGTCGCGGCGCGCCGATCTCGCAACAGCTCGTCTACCTCGAGGAGTACTCGCGCGCGAATGCGCCGTATATCAGCGTCAACTTCGTCGGCATGATGCACGCGGGCCCGACGCTGATCGCCGAAGGCTCCGACGATCAACGCGCCTTTCACCTTTCGAAGATCCTCAAAGGTGAATCCGTGTGGTGTCAGGGCTTCTCCGAGCCCGAGGCCGGATCAGACCTTGCGTCGCTGCGCACACGCGCCGAGCGCGTCGGTGACGAGTACGTCGTCTCGGGTCAGAAGATCTGGAGCACCCGGGCGCAGGTGGCCGACTATTGCGAGCTGCTGGTGCGCACCGACCCGGACGCGACGAAGCACCGTGGCATCACTTGGTTGATCTTGCCGATGTCGTCGCCCGGTATCGACGTGCGACCGATCAGGACCATCGACGGTGACAGTCACTTCTGCGAGATCTTCCTCGACGAAGTTCGCGTCCCCGTGGCCAACCGGGTGGGCGAAGAGAACGATGGCTGGCGTGTCGCCAACGTGACGCTGCGATTCGAACGAGGCACCGCTTTCGCGCAGCACATCATCATGATGCGGACGCAGATCCGCCACCTCGTTTCGCTCGCGAAGCGTCGCCCGCACGGGGCGCACACCGCGTGGGATGACCCCGTGCTGCGCCAGAGGGTCGGTTGGATCAACGCCAACATCGAAGCGCTGTGGCACACGACGCAGATGTGTGTGACCGAGGCCGAACGGACGGGCGCGCCCGCGCCGTATGGCTCTGCGGTCAAGCTGCGCTACAGCGAGTTGACCCAGGAGTTGACCGAGCTGCTCGTCGAAGTCATCGGCCGCCCGGCGATAGGTATGAGCGACGACGGCGACCTACCGACACGACGCGCGGTGATGGACTACCTCTGGTCGCTGCAGTACACGATCGCGGCCGGCACATCGCAGGTGCAACGCAACTTGATCGCCGAGCGCATCCTCGGCCTTCCCCGGAGCTGAGGGGGCACCGATGAACGAAGTACCGAAGTGGACATTCGGCGAAGCACCACTGGCCGAGACCGTTGCGCTCGCGGCTGCGCTCCGCGACCTCGCCGGCAAGGCGCTGGCGCTCGAGCAACCGACACCGGAGATCCGTCAGTTCACTGCCGAGGTTGTCGCCCTCGGCAAGCGACTGGAGGCGATCCTCCCGTCTGACCACCGACCGCGCGTGGGCCCGCTAGGCCCATCACCCGGGGACGATCGACGCGTGTACCTCGACCACTCGCGCGACATCGGCGACTACAACCCGTGCTTCCCGCAGTATCGGCTGTCGTGTGCGGACGATCGAGGTGAGGGCGAAGTCGACTTCCCGGACCTCTACGAAGGCCCACCCGGCATCGTGCACGGCGGCTTTCTCGCGCTGCTCTTCGACTGCGTGCTACAACAACTCAACTGTGATCTCGGCGTTGCGGGCAAGACGATGAACATCAACGTCCGTTACCGGCGGCCGACACCGCTGCGCACGAAGCTGCGCATCGTCGCGACGCGCGAGATCGCCGACAAGAAGATCCATTCGAAGGCACAGCTGTATCGAGAGGACGAGCTTCTCTGCGAGGCCGAGATGACGGCAGTCGCCGGCAACCGGGAGTCGCTGCCGTACGTGTCGCCCAGGAGGCCGCCGGGATGACCAACACCCTGCGCGAACTATCGCTCACCATTGGCTCATTGATCGAACAGCGCGCCGGCACGATCGGCGCGCAGGACTTCTTCGTCTGCGATGACGAACGGCTCACCTATGCCGACGCGAACACGCAGTCGCGGACACTCGCGCGCGCCCTGCTCGCGCTGGGCGCCGGCCGATCCACCCACGTGGGCCTCCTCATGCCGAGCAGCGCCGCGTACATCGTCAGCTGGCTCGCGGCCACCCGAATCGGGGCGGTCGCGGTGCCGATCAGCACGTTCTCCACGGCCGACGAACTGCGGTGGCTCGTCCGCAACGCCAACGTCGGTGTGTTGCTGAGCGCGAGCGCGTTCCGCTCGCACGACTACGCCGCCACGTTGCCGCGCGCCTTCCCCGAGCTTGCCATCGCGGCGCCCGGCGCGTTGCATCTCGCCTCGGCACCTTCGCTGCGGTGGGTCTTCGTCGACGGCAACCCGTTGGCGTGGGCCGCCGACCGTTCGATGACCACGCTGCAGGAGCTCGCCGACGGCATCGACGACACGTTCCTCTCCGCGGTCGAGGCCGACGTCACGCCCTGGGACCGCATGGTCATCGTGCACACGTCAGGGTCGACGAGCACACCGAAGGGCGTCATCCACCAACATGGCCCGCTGATCGCGCACACCCACAACCTGAACCAGGTTCGCGGGCTCACGGCGGGGATGAAGCTGTTCTCGAATTCACCGCTGTTCTGGATCGGTGGCCTCGCGTACAACGTCGTCGGCACATTGGCCGCCGGCTCGACGCTGATCTGCTCATCGTCCGCCGACAGCCGAGAAACACTCGACCTCATCGAGCGCGAGCGGCCCGACATGTGCAACGGCTTCGCCCAGACCGTTGCCCACCTCGTGAAGGACCCGACGTTCGCGGCGCGTGACTTCTCGTCGATCCAACTCGGCAACCTCTACCCGATCATGCCCGACAACGTTCGCCCCGCCGACCCGGAGCTACGCCACAACATGCTCGGCATGACCGAGACCGGCAGCGTGTGCCTGATGAGCGCGGACGAGAGCGACTTGCCCGAGCGCTATCGCGGCTCGTTCGGCAAGCCGGTGCCCCAGCTCGAGGCGCGCGTCGTCGACCCCGACACGAATACCGACGCGGCCGTGGGTCAACTCGGCGAGTTGTGGATGCGGGGACCGCACTTGATGGAGGGCTACTACGGGCGAGAACGCCACGAGGTGTTCACCCCCGATGGCTGGTTCCGCGGTGGCGACCTCTTCTCGGTCGACGACGAAGGCTTCTATTACTTCAAAGGTCGACGGGGCGACATGATCAAGACCGGCGGCGCCAATGTCTCGCCGCGCGAAGTCGAGTCCGCGCTGCGCGATGTCATCCCCCAGTACGGCACTCTCGTCGTCGGGTTGGACGACGCCGAACGAGGGCAGATCGTCGTCGCGGTCGTGATCGCTCCCGACGGCACCGACATCGACGAACTTGACATCACGGCGCGCCTGCGAAGCACGCTGTCGCACTACAAGGTGCCGCGTCGCATCGTCCGGCTCGCCGAAGCAGAGATCCCGATGTTGTCGAGCGGCAAGGTCGACGGCAAACGCTTGCTGGAGGTGCTCCGTGGACGCTGAACGACTCACCGTTGCGCTGCTGCTACACCGGCACGCGAGCACGACACCCGACCTTCAGTTCGTGGTCACCGAAGACGACGCGCTGACCTACGCAGAGGCCGAGCGGGCCAGTGCGCGGTTGGCGGCGCGTCTCGTGCGGGCCGGCGTCGGCAAAGGCACGCGCGTGGGGCTGCTCAGGCCCAACGGATGCGAGTGGGCGCTGACCGCGATCGCAGTGATGCGCATCGGCGCGGTGCTCGTGCCGCTCAGCACCCTGCTACGGCCGCCCGAGCTCGCGGCACAGCTGCGCGCGGCCGGCGTCGAGCATCTGATCTGCGTCACCCGCACGCGCAGCCACGAGCATCTGGAAGATCTCGCAACGATCTCGCCCTCATTGCAACCGGACGGGGGGCCATCGCACGTGGCCGAAGTCCCTCGGTTGCGCTCGATCCTCGTATGGGACGACACGTCGCTCGACCGCGAGCTCGGGCCCGACCCCGGACCCGAGCCGGAGGCCGCGCTGGTCGCGTCGTATGAAGCGCTCGTGCATCCCGCGGACGACATGGTCGTGATCTTCAGCTCCGGCAGCCGGGGGGCACCGAAGGCCGTCGTGCACACCCACGGCGGCGCGCTCGGGGCCACGCAGTCGGGGCTCGCAGCGCGCTGCATCCACGCCGGCGAGCGCCTCTACATCCCCATGCCGTTCTTCTGGATGGGTGGCTTCGGCGGCGGCCTGATCACTGTCTTCGTCGCCGGTGCCACGCTCATCACCGAAGCGGAACCGGCGCCGGAACGGACACTGCGCCTGCTCGAACGCGAACGGGTCACGCTCTTTCGCGGCTGGCCCGATCAGGCAACCGCACTGGCGTCGCATCCCGAGTTCGCGAACGCCGACCTCTCGACGCTCAAAGCCGGCAGCCTCGACGGGGTCCTACCCGTCGAGATGCGGGGCCGCCCGGGTATACGCCCGATCCTCTTCGGGATGACCGAGACGTTCGGGCCCTACTGCGCGGACCCGCTCGACCGGGATCTGCCTCCCGAGAAGTACGGAAGCCTCGGTCGGCCGTTCACCGGGGTCGAGGTCGCGATCGTCGACCAGGACACACGTGCGCCCGTGCCTCGCGGGGAGGTCGGCGAGATCTACCTGCGGGGCCCGAACCTCATGCGCGGTATCTGCGGACGGACGCGCGCCGAGACCTTCACCCCCGACGGCTTCTACCCCACCGGCGACTCGGGACGACTCGACGCCGACGGCTACCTGTATTTCACGGGCCGGCTCGACGATATGTTCAAGGTGCACGGAGCAAACGTGTATCCGAGCGAGGTCGAGACCGCCCTCGAGGAGATCGCCTACGTGCGCCGCGCGTTCGTCGTCGACATCGGCAGTGCAGACACGCGCCGTGTGGGCGCGGCGGTGGTGCTCGACAACGACGCCCATGCGCCCGCTGATCTCGACGCCGACGCCCGGCGCACGCTGAGCTCGTTCAAAGTACCCGCGCTCTGGGCGATCATCGGCGCCGACGACGTTCCCCGTGCCGCGACGGGCAAAGTCGACAAGGACGGCCTGCGTCGCCTGATCGAGTCCGCGTGATGAGCCGTCCCGAGTACCAGACCGCGGACCAGATGATCCGCGGGCGGCTCGGTGACCGCAATGTGGGTGTGCTGTTCGAAGACCAGCGCTACTCGTGGGACGAACACGCTCGGGCGTCCGCGACGCGCGCCGCCCTTGCGCTCGACCTCCGCCGCAACGGGCCGTTTCACATCGGCTTTCTGATGGAGAACATCCCCGAGCTCACGTTCTGGCTCGGCGCGGGAGCCGTCAGCGGAGCAACGATGGTCGGGATCAACCCAACCCGGCAGGGCAACGAACTCGCGACCGACATCCGGCACACCGACTGTCAACTCATCGTCACCGAGTCCGCACTGTTGCCGTTGCTCTCCGGCCTCGACATCGGCGTCGCTGCCGATCGAATCCTCGTGGTCGACGAGGCGTCATACGCGCAACGGTGCCGTCCCTACGAGTCGGCGGGTTTTCCCGATTCGGAAGCGCCGGGCGACGCGACCGCGTTGCTCCTGTTCACCTCGGGCACCGCGGGCGCGCCCAAGGCGGCCATCGTCACGCAGCAGCGAATCACGCGATACGGCCGCACGATCAGTGAGAGCCAGGGCCTCGACGCGGCGTCGGTGTGCTATCAGGCGATGCCGATGTTCCACTCGAACGCGCTGTTCGCCGGCTGGTCGCCCGCGGTGTACGTCGGTGCATCGATGGCGCTGCGCCGGCGCTTCTCTGCGTCCGGATTCATCGACGACGTCCGCAAGTTCGGTGCGACGTTCTTCAACTACGTCGGCAAGCCACTCAGTTACATCCTGGCCACACCCTCTCGACTCGACGACCGCGACAACACGCTGCAGCGCGTGCTCGGAAACGAGGGCACCGAACTCGACCTTCGCCGCTTCAGTGAACGTTTCGGGGTACCCGTCACCGACAACTACGGCTCGACCGAAGGCGGAGTGACGGTCATGCGCGTGCCCGACCAACCCAAAGGTGTGTTGGGCAGACCGCCGGAAGGCGTGTTCGTCGTCGACTCCGAGACCGGCGAGCGTTGCCCGGTTGCGGAACTCGACGCCGACGGAGTGCTCCTCAACGCAGAGGAGTGCATCGGCGAGATCGTCAATACGACCGGCGGCGGTTCGTTCGAGGGTTACTACAACAATACGGAGGCGAACGCCGCCCGAACCCGCAACGGTTGGTACTGGTCGGGCGACCTCGGCTACGTCGACGCCGACGGATGGCTGCACTTCGCCGGGCGCGACTACGACTGGCTACGCGTCGATGGTGAGAACTTCGCGTCTGCACCGGTCGAGCGCATCATCGGCCGTTTCCCCGACGTCGTGCTCGTGGCCGTCTACGCGGTGCCGGCAACCGATGTCGGTGACGACGTCATGGTCGCGCTGCAACTCGAGCCCGGGCGGCGATTCGACGCGGCCGCATTCGACGAGTTCCTCGGCCAACAGCGCGACCTCGGGGTCAAGTGGTCGCCGCGCTACGTGCGCATCACCGAAGAACTGCCGGTCACGCACACGTCGAAGATCTTGAAACGACAGCTGCGCACCGAGGGTTGGCAATGCGCCGACCCGGTGTGGTGGCGACCCGCGCGGGGACAGCCCTTGCGCCCGATCACGACGGGGTGAACGTGGCGAACGAAGAATGGGAACAGGAGTTGCGCGAGCAGCTCACCGCCTGGATCCACGACACGTGGGACCCTGATCTGTCCGTCGCCGAGTGGTGGCGCCACGCGGCCGAGGCCGGCTGGTCGGCGCCGCATCTCCCCGTGGAGCACGGCGGGCGCGGCCTTCCGCGCCGGGCTCACGCAGTTGCGCACGCGGTCTTCGCAGAGTGTGGCGTTCTCGAGCCACCAGGAGGTCTCGGCATCTTGATGGCGGCGCCGACGATCCTCGCGCACGGCGACGCGTCACAGATCGAGCGCTTCGTGCCACCGATCCTCGACGGTTCGCACAAGTGGTGCCAGCTGTTCAGCGAACCGGGTGCCGGTTCTGATCTCGCCGGCCTGTCGACGCGGGCCGAGCGCGATGGCGACGAGTGGGTGATCACCGGACAGAAGGTGTGGACATCGGGCGCGCAGGATTCCGACATGGGCATGCTGCTGGCCCGTACCGATCCGTCGCAGCCGACGCACGCCGGCATCTCGTGGTTCGCGTTCTCACTCGATCAGCCCGGGATCGACATCCGACCGTTGCGAGAGATGACCGGCCGCGCGATCTTCAACGAGGTCTTCCTCGACGGCGCGGTGTGCCACGACCGCGATCTCATCGGCGGTCAGGGCAACGGATGGAACGTGGCGCGGTCGACGCTGTTGTTCGAACGAACGGGCATCGGCGTCGGCGGTGGCTATTCCGGTCATCCGGTCCCCGGCTCCATCTTCGGCAACCTCACTCGACGCGCCGGCGACGCCGCGGTGGACGAACCACCACCGGGAACGGTGGTCGTGTCACTCAAGTTCCGCGCACTGCTCGAGTTGGCTCGCGAGGTCGAACGCACTCGCGACCCACTGGTACGTCAAGATCTGGCGCGGCTGTGGTCCTACGAGCGCATCGGGAGCTGGACCGCGCAGCGGATTCGCGAAGACGCGGCGAGAGGTGTTTCGTCGGCCGGCGTCAACATCGGCAAACTCGCGCAGTCCCGCTTGATCAAGGCCTCGGCCGCGTTCGGGCTCGACCTGCTCGGCCCGGCGGGAATGCTGTGGGGCGAGCAGGCCCCCGCCGCCGGCGTGTTCGCCGAGGCCATGGTGTTCTCGCCGGCATCGTCGATCTACGGCGGCACCGACCAGATCCAACGCAACATCGCGGCGGAGCGAAGCCTCGGCCTCCCGCGTGCTTGACACGCCCCCGAAATCATCTAAACTGTATATACCTTTACGGCGACGGGGATCAGCGTGGCAGAGACACCGGCAGACGAGCGCGTACGTCTCGAATCGGACGCCAAGAGCCATGTGGCCCGTATCACGATCGATAATCAGGCTCGGCGCAATACCTACGACCCACCCATGCGCCGTCGATTCGGTCAGTTACTTGACGAGGTCGCCGCCGATGACGACATAAAGGTTCTGATAGTTCGCGGCGCGGGCGGCGTGTTCACGACCGGCGCCGACATGAACAACGCGTACAGCTGGTACGACAAGGGCGAGACCCGCCGGCCGAGCCAGCGCCGCCGGCTCGGTGTCGATCGCCAGACCTTCTCCTTCTACCAGCAATACAGCGAGTTCCCGAAGGTGACCGTGGCGCAGGTCGAGACGTATGCCCTCGGCGGCGGATTCGAGCTCGCGCTCATGTCGGACATCACCGTCGTCGGCCGCGACGCCAAGGTCGGCATGCCCGGGGCCCGGCTGCTGGGCCCGGCGCTCGGCAACCTCCACCTCTTCTTCTACCGGCTCGGCCCGGTGCTCGCTCGACGCCTGTTGTTGACCGGCGACGTCGTCGAGGCCGGCACGCTCGAGCATCTCGGCCTCTTCACCGAGGTGTGCGATGCCGACGCGGTGGCCGCGCGAGCCGAGCTCTGGGCGGCCAAGGTCGCCCGCATGCCCGCCGATGGTCTCGCGATCGCGAAGACGGGCTTCCAACTAGTGGAGCAGACGCAGAACTACATCGGCGAGCACGCAACCGGGTTCCTGATGCACGCGTTCGCCACCAACCTTCGCTTCGAAGATGACGAGTTCAACTTCGTCAAGACACGGGCGAAGAACGGCTCGAGCAAGGCGTTCAAGATGCGCGACGAGCACTTCACCGTCGACGGATTCGAATAGGGCAAGCAAGAAACTAGGGGGGATCATGGCCAACGCACGATTCAAGATCGCTGCCGGATTGCTGGTACTCACCGCGCTCGTCGGCGCTGGTTGCGGTGACGACAACGCCGCTTCGCCCAGCGATACGACGGCACCGGGTGGCACCGTTTCTGCGGGCACGTCGACGTCGACCACGTTGACGCCGAAGGACGGCGGCAACTTGACCCATGGCGTCTTCTCGGAAACAGCGGGTCTCGATCCGGCCGTCACATTCGGCGGCGGCGCCACCGGCACCACCGAGGTCGGCGCGATCTTCGACACGATCATGCGCTACGACACCGAGAAGAAGGTGTTCGTTCCGCAGATCGCCGAATCGCTCACTTCGAACGCGGATTTCAGCGAATGGACACTGAAGCTGCGCCCGAACGTGAAGTTCACCGACGGCACCGACTACGACGCGGATGCCGTCGTCTTCGGCATGAAGCGACACGTGCAGTACGGGTCGCGGGCCGCGGCACTCGTGGCGGGGGTCAAGGAATATACCGTCGTCGACAAGTTGACGCTCAAATTCACGCTGACCGCGCCGTACTCGAACTTTCCCTATGTGCTCGCGTTCACGCCGGGAATGATCCCGTCGCCGACGGCGGTCAAGGCTGCCTGCAAGATCGGCCAGCCCGACGAAGTGAAGCTGATGACGCAATGCTCGTTCAACCTGAATCCGGTTGGCGCGGGCCCGTACATGATCGACAAGTTCCTGGCCAAGGAGTCCATCACCCTGAAGCGCAACCCGAACTACTGGGGTGGCAAACCGCACTTGGACACCATCAAGTTCGTGACGGTCGGCTCGTCGCAGACAGTTCTCGAGGGCCTGCAGTCCGGCACGTTGCACATGGGCTACATGCGCGAGCCCGAGCCGGGCAAGAAGGCTGCTGAAGATCCGACGCTCGGCACCTATCTCAACTTGGTCTGGGCCGGCAATGGTCTGGTCCTCAACAACGGCAAGGTCAATTGCAGGGGTGGTCTGCCGGCAGCGGTGTGCGCCGGCAAGCCCGATGGCATCGTCGAACTCGACACCCCGACCAAAGACCTTCGAGTCCGTCAAGCGGTCTCGTTCGCGATCGATCCGAAGGTCATCGACCAACGAGCACAGAACAGCACCGGTTTCCCGGGCGGATCGTTCTTCCAGACCGGTTCGAAGTGGAAGTCGTCGGCGCCGGTCAACACGTACGACATAGAGCAGGCGAAGAAGCTCGTGCAGACGGTGAAAGCCGAGGGCAAGTGGGACGGCACGGTGCGGGTGAACTGCTCTGCGTCACAGACCAACATGGCGATCGCGGTACAGACGTTGCTCCAGGCCGCAGGATTCACGGTCAATCTCGACAGTGGCCAAGCGACTGCGGCGCACATCAACACCATCACGAACCAAAAGCAGTTCGACGTCGGTTGCTGGGGCTTCAGCATGGCCGATGAAGCACCCGAGGTGATCTTCAGCTTGGCGTTCAACGCGGGCGCGGCCGGCAACTCGATGAACCACCAGATCACCGACATCGATGCGCAGTCGAAGCTCATGCGCGAGGCAAAGACCGACGCCGACAAGCAGGCGGCACTCGACAAGATCCAGGACATCTGGCGGGCGCAGGTGCCCTCGGTGATCACCGGGGCCACCCCCGAACGCATCGTCTGGCGCAAGTCCGTCCATGGCATAACGCCGAACGTGGCCTCGACGGTTCTCTGGCACGACGTCTGGGTCGAGTAGTTGCCCAGACCCGAATTCCACCTGTTCCTACCGCAGATGCGGATCAGCATGCCGGATCTGGTCGAGCGCGCTCGCGCCGCCGAGCGCAGCGGCTTCACCGGCATGGCGCTCATGGATCACTTCGCCCCGCCTCTCGCAGAGTCGCACGACATGTGGGAGGCGATGGCGACCGCCGGCTGGCTGTTGAGCGCGACCGAACGGCTGAAGGTCAGCCACCTCGTTCTCTGCGACGCCTTCCGGCACCCCGCGATGCTGGCGCGACAAGCCGTCACTCTCGATCACGCGTCGGGCGGTAGGTTCGAGCTGGGTATCGGCTGGGGTTCGGTACCGGCAGAGTTCGATCAGTTCGGTGTTGCACCGCGCGTCGCGTCGAAGCGCATTGCGCGGTTCAAGGAGTCACTCGACGTCATACGCGCGTTGTGGACCGGCGATACCGTCGACTACTCGGGCGAGTTCCACACGCTCATTGCGGCGCAACAGCGCCCGACGCCACTCGGGACCCTGCCGGTCATCATCGGTGGCGCGGGCGAGCGCACCTTGCACGCGGTGGCCGCGCATGCCGACTGGTGGAATCTGCCGATCTACGCGCTCGACAAGTTGGACGAACTGCGACCACTCGCCGGCGAGGCGCGGGTGTCCACTCAGGAGATGATCGGATTCGTGCCTCGAGAGGCCGACCGAGCAATGGTCACGGCGATGGCCGAGAAGCGCTTCGGCGCCACGGGAATCGGCAAGACGATGACCATCGGCGACGCCAGCGAGTTGCGGGATCACTTCGCTGCCCGCCAGGAACGCGGCGTCGAGCGGTTCTACGTCTGGTTCCTCGACTTCGCGAAGCCCGACACGCTCGCCGCATTCGGGCGTGACGTCATCGGGCAACGCTGAAGCAGCGACAAACTGTGTTCTCGTAGTCGGGCACACACCCAATAGTGCACGTTCGCCCGAATCGTCCCCACCCAATTAGCGCGCGCAAGAGCGTCCCCGCGGGGACGTTTTTTTCGCGTGTGCCGGGCATGTCTGCTTGAAATTCTGCCCAGTGTTGTCAACTTTTCACAAATGGATGCGAGGTAGATGCCCGGTGACGCTCCCGCGCTTCTCAGAACATCAGCGCCCGTGGAAGACCGGCGGTCGTTTCTCGGCGAACGCCTGTAGGGCCTCGGGAAGATCGGCCGTCCCCAAGTTGACGCTCTGCGCGACGGTCTCGGCCTCGAGCGACTGTACGAGCGATGAGTTCACCGAGTTGTCGAGCATCCGCTTGGTCATCGAGATCGCGAGCGGAGGGCCCTTGGCGATCTGCGCGGAGATCGCCGCGACCGCGGCATCGAGTTCGCCCACCGTGACGACCTCGTTCACGAAGCCCAACTCCATTGCGCGCGGCGCGCTGATGATCTCCCCGGTGAACGCAATGCGCTTGGCTTGATGCAGACCCATACGCCGTTGCAGCACCCACGACGTGCCGAAGTCGAGGCTCAGCCCGAGGCGGGCAAACGCCAGGGAGAACCGCGCTCGCTCGGAGCACCACAGCAGGTCTGCCGCGAGGGCAAGGCCGAACCCGGCGCCGATGGCGACACCGTCGACCTTGGCCACGACCGGTATCGGACAGTCGTGTACCGCGGCCACGACGGTGGCGAGATCGCGCATACCGGCGAAGCCGCCGCGTTCGAATCCCCCGCCGCCCGAACCACCGAGCGACCCACCGAGGTCGGCACCGGCGCAGAACTCGCCCCCGGCACCGGTCAGGATCGCCACCCGCGCGTTCGACGTCGCGATGTCGCGGAACGCGTCACGGATCGCGATCCACATGTCCATCGTGCACGCGTTCTTCTTCTCCGGTCGGTCGAGCGTCACCGTGGCGATGTGATCGACGATCTCGAGACGGACGTTCTCAGTGTTGCCCAACGGGTTCTCCGGTCAATCAGGTACGCGGGCGAAGAAATCGAGCACCATCGGAGTCGCACGATTCTTGAAGAGCGCATCGCCGGCGGCCGCGAGATGGCGTTGCCAATACGACTCGGCCTCATCGCTGCGACCTTGCCCGATCAGCGAGACCAACTCTTCGTGGGCGCGCACACCACGGCGACGCGCGTGGAGGGTCGGCGTCGAGCTCTCCTCGATCGCACCGGCGATCGTGCGCTCGATGACCTCTCGCAGCATTTGCGCGAAGAGGAGCAGGGCCCGGTTGCCGGTGAGCTCGATGAGCGTCTCGTGGAAGGCCGTGCTCGCTCGTGCGTATGCCGGTGGGTCGTCGAGCGACCGACGTTCGTCGTCGATGCGCCGCGTCAACGTCTCGGCCGCCCGCCGTGGATCGGTCGACGCCAGCAGACGGACGGCGGGAGGCTCGACCATTGCCATCGCCTCGTAGACCTCTGTCGCCGGCGTTCCGCTCAGGGCGAGAAGAAGCCCGTAATACCGCGACGCGAGCTCGACCCGTGGTCGATTGACGACGACCCCGCCGTTCGCGCCCCGCACGATGGTGATGAGCGACTCGGTTTCGAGGATGCGAAACGCTTCGCGGAGCGTCGGGCGCGACAACCCATAGCGGGTCAGGAGCTCGTTCTCGGGGCCGAGGTGCTCACCGAATTTGAGTTCGCCGGTGATGATCTGGCGGCGCAGCCGGGCCGCCACGATCTCTGCCGCCTTCGGAACTCGCACGACGTCGTTCTCCGCTCCCTTAGTTGCCATCGTCGCACCATTGCCATCGGACATCCACGGCGTGGAGCGTAGATCCTTACGCATTACAGACTCAGCAACTCCTTCGCGTTGTTGCGCATGACTCGTGTCACCGAGGCATCATCGAAGCCCTCGAGCTCGCTCAAGAAGGACAGCGGCTCGGCGAGGCCCTCGCCATGGGGCCAGTCAGAGCCGAACAGCACCCGTTCGACGCCGATCAGATCGACGAGTGCGGGGAGATCCTCCTCGTAATAGGGCGTGACCCACACGTGTGCCCGCACGGTGTCGAGCGGATCCTCGGTGAATGCCGTAGGCGTCTGGTTCGCCAACTTGCGAAGGCGCTTGACGAGCAGGTGGACCCAGTCGGACCCGTTCTCGATGCTCGCGACCTTGAGGCTCGGGTGGCGGTGGAACACCCCGTGCATGATCAACGACGCCATCGTGTCGTGGATCGCTCGATCGGACACCAAAATCTTGCTCAACGGATCGTTGAAGAACGGCTCATAGATCTCGGGACCGCCCCAGGCAGCCGCGGCGATTCGGTTGTAGCCGCTGTCGCCGAGGTGGAACGCCGCGGGTACACCGGCCTCGGCCAGAATGGCCCACACGCGATCGTGTTGCGGGTCGCCGAGCGAGCGGGCCATCCCGTTCGGTGCAGGCACCGGTGCCGGGCGGATGTGCACCAGTCGGGCGCCTCGCTCGATCAGCGACGTCGCCTCCGCCGCGGCAGCGGCCGGGTCGGCGAGCGAGAGCATCGGCGCGGCGAAGATGCGCTGCTCGTAGGCGAAGCCCCAATCGTCTTCGAGCCACCGGTTGAACGCGGACAAACATGCCATCGTGGCGTCGATGTCGAGCCGCAGCGCTTCTTCCATACCGCAACCCATCGTCGGGAAGAGCACGATCGCGTCGAGCCCTTGGCGGTCCATGACCTCGAGCCGCGCGTCTCGGTCCTGGTATTCCGCGTGGATCGGCTCGACCTGGCTCAGCGAACGCGGATCGATCCCTTCCGGCACCTGCCCCCGAAAGAGCGAATCGAGACAGCCCGGAACGATGACAGGGTCGAACGACGGATTGGGGATGAATCGATTGACTTTGCCCCCGACCAACATCACCGGACGGCCGCCGTCCATCAGCACCCGCACGCCTCGCCGGCGAAAGTCCTTGGGCAGGTGCCGGGTGAAGGCATCGAGCGTCTCGTAGTAGTGGTTGTCCGCATCGATAGGGCGCACCATCACCGCTCCCCTGTCAGGTAGTCGAGGCCAAGCAGCTTGATCGCGTTGGTGCGTACGAGCTTGGTCACCGTCGCGTCCGGCAGCCCGGCCATGATGTCCAGCGCGACCGCCTTGGTGTCGGGCCACGTGGAATCGGAATGGGGGTAGTCGACCTCGAACATGACGTTGTCCTCGCCGCATGCGTCGAGCGACGCGAGCCCGTGGCGGTCACGGAAGAAGCAGCCGTACACCTGGCGGTAGTAATAGGTCGAAGGCGGTTCGGACGACGACGTGCGAGGACCGCCACCGATCCACGCGCGGTGCTGATGCCACACGTCGTCGGCGCGCTCGAGCAGATACGGGATCCAACCGATCTGGCCCTCGGCGTAGCTCAACTTCAGACCGGGGAACTCGGCCAGCTTTCCCGAGAACAGGAAGTCGGCGAGCGAGTTCATGCAGTTGCCGAAGCCGATGGTCACCTGGACACCGAGCGGCGCGTCAGCCGAAGTCGACGGCATCTTGGTGCCGGAACCGATGTGAAGATTCAGCACTGTCGACGTCTCTGAGCACGCGGCGAAGAACGGATCCCAGTAGCCGCTGTGGATGCTGGGCAGCCCGAGGTACGGAGGTATCTCGCTGAACGCGACCGCCCGCACGCCACGCGCAGCGTTGCGCCTGATCTCACCGGCGGCGAGCGTCGCGTCCCACAGCGGCACGAGGCACAGCGGGATCAGCCGACCACCGCTGGGGGCGCACCACTCCTCGACCATCCAGTCGTTGTAGGCCTGCACGCAGAGCAGCGCGAGGTCGCGGTCTTTCGACTCCAAGAACGTCTGGCCGCAGAAACGTGGGAAATTCGGAAAACACAGCGACGCTTCGGTCCAATTGCGATCCATGTCGAGGAGGCGCTCGGACGCGTCATAGCAACCCGGCCTCATGTCCTCGTAGGTGGTGCCGGTCATCGTCATCTCATCGCGCGGCCGGCCGGCTGCGGTGACCGCCCGCTTCAGAGACTGCGTGAGATCCTCGTACACCCAGTAGTCGACCAAGGGACCGTCGGTGCCGGGCCGCTCGACATAGCGCGCGCCCTCGAGTCGCAGCTCGCCCGCAGGAAGGCGGACGACACGAGGGCCACTGTCGCGCAGCTTCGCGGGTAGACGATCGATCCACACATTGGGCGGCTCGATCACATGGTCGTCGACACTGACGATCCGTGGGAGATCGCGAGGCGTGTGCGTAGATGCTGCTACTGCTTTTGTTGTGGTCATGAGAAACTCCGTCGAAGTCACGCGAGCCCGTACAGCGAGGCCGCGTTGTCGTGTAGCACCTTCGCGAGGTGGGCGTCGCTCAGCGAGCTCAGTACGTCGGTGGCATAGTCACGCGGATAGCGGCTGGGTGCGTAGGCGTTCGGATGCTGACACGTGGGATGCGGAAAATCGGTTTCGTAGAGGATGTTGTCGGGATATTGCTCGATGGCCCACAGCGCGGAGGCCCGCTCGAACCAGAAGCAGCCGAAGATCAGGTCGGCCAAACAGCGTTGATTGTCGAGGATGAGAAGCGAAGAGTACGAAGAGAACGCCGCGTGAAAACCTTTTTCATCCGCCCTGATCTGACTCAGGCCACCGGTCATGCTCCCGCCGCCGATGTGGAACGAGATCGGAACGCCCGCTTCTTGCGCCCGCGCCCAGATCGGATCCCAATGGCGGCTACCGAGCGGCGGCATCCCGTGCGCATCCGGGCGATTGCAGAAGTTGATCGCTCGATGGCCCATCGCCAGACATCGATCGATTTCGCGGAGCGAGAACTCGAGATCCCAAAAGGGCGTGGCGGTGACCGCGACAAGCCGCGCCGGCGCCACGCTCGTCCAGTCCGTCAGGAAATCGTTGTACGCCTGCACACATCCGACGACGACGTTGTTGTCGCCGAGCGAGCGGAAGTACTGCGCCCCGAAGCCACCCACATTCGGATAGATGACCTGTGCGGCGATTCCCTGCTCGTCCATGAACGCGACGCGAGCGTGAGCG
Source organism: Acidimicrobiales bacterium (assembly GCA_035525225.1). GTDB lineage: Bacteria > Actinomycetota > Acidimicrobiia > Acidimicrobiales > WLNW01 > DATLFA01. Next base: position 76,342 of record DATLFA010000071.1, on the reverse strand, counting down.
TCGTATGCCGCAGGATCGATGTCATCGAATGTCGGCGGGTGCGACGGAATGCACTCGGGCCACCCGGCGATCGACACGATGCCAGGAGTCGACAACTTCGTTCCGCCCGCCATCCAGACGTCCTTGCCATCGACCCGTTCGATATGGGGAACCTGGTCGTGCCACGCGCTCGGAACTCGCGAGGTCCACAGGTCGGCCGGCTCGGTGAGATGGGTGTCGACGTCGATGACCCCGAAACGGTCGAAAAGGTCTGGTGTCGTCCGCATATAGCTAAATATATTAGAGGATTACCCTCCGCGGGGGAAGTCAGTCGTAGTTGTTGATGACCTTGATGCTGAGCCGCGACCAGCAGCGAACTGGGCAACTGGAGGGCCCCATAGTTCTGGCCTCGCAGAAACGGCGGGTCGCCGTTCTCTCCAAAGGGACAGCCGTCAGGGTCGGAGATCGACCAGGAGTTCCTCGGGGCCGCGGATGACGTCGTTGGTCCACCGCAGTTCTTGGTCGGCGAGCTCGGTGTTCGGGAAGCGGCCGACGATCGTGCCCAGCACCACCTGCAGTTCGAGCCGTGCGAGCCAACTCCCGAGACAGACGTGCGGACCCTTGCCGAAGGCCAGATGCTGGCGAGCGTCTTCGCGCGTGATGTCGAGATCGTCGGCGTCGGCTCCCCATCGGGCCTCGTCGCGATTGGCGGACGCGATCCAACACACGACGTCGGTGCCCGCGGGAATGGTGACACCGCCGATCACGTTGTCGGCCGATCCGGTGCGGGTCATATATTGCGCGGTGGGCTCGTAGCGAAGGACTTCCTCGACCGCGTTGTCGAGCAGCGACGGCTGGCTGCGCAGCAGCTCCCACTGATCGCGGTGCTCGAGCAGCGCGTGGATACCGAGCGCAGTCTGATTCACGGTCGTGTGCATACCGGCGAGATAGAGCGTGTGCACGAACGGGATCACTTGCTCGCGTCGCATCACTTCGCCGGCGTCGCCCGCCATGATCACCGCCGAGACGACGTCGTCGGCGAGGTGGTCTCGCTTCCACTCGATCACCTCGCCGAGGTGCGTAGCCAAGCAGCCGGCGGCACGGAGGTTTTCTGCACTCTGCTCGGGCGTGAGGAACGCGTCGATGAGTTCGAGGCTCTTCCATGTCCAGTCCCGCAATTCGGCGACGTTGTCGACGCCGGGCACGCCGAGCATGTCACAGGTCAGGTGATACGGCAGCGGAAAGCCGATCTCGTCGACCACGCGCAACTCGCCGCCGTTCGCCTTGCCGGCGAGCGCACCGTCGACGATCTCTTGCGCCCGCTCGCGGTATTGTTGCACCGCGCGGTTGCTGAAGGTGGGCATGATGAGCCGACGCGGACCCGTGTGGCCCGGGCCGTCGGCGGCAAAGGGATTGCCGGGGAAGTGAACGTGCGAACCCGTTCCTTCGTGGTGTCCCCGCGTGATCGACGCCAGGCCGGCATCGACGTCGTCGTAGCGCAACAAGAACCACTTGCCGGTCCCGGGGTCGATGAAGACGGGGCTCTGCTCGCGCAGCCGGCGGAAGTACGCGTAGGGATCGGCGAGATACTCGGGAGACCGCGGCTCGAACGGCGCGGCACCCATGGTCGGTGCGGAAACTGCGGTCATCTCACGCCTCCTCTTCGTACAGGGTTTCTTCGTACAGGGCTTCGCCGCGGCGGAGCCGGGATGCAATGCGCACCACCGTCGGAAGCTCGCGACGCGTCGGCGTGTGAGCGGCGAGGAAGCGAGCAACCGCGGTGAGCACGAGCGCCTCCTCCTCGGAGCCTTCGGGCCATTGCTGCGCCTGACGGACCCCGGCCTCCACTGTTTGGTACCAATGGAAATCCGCATCCTCGGCGAGCAGCGCGTGCCCGAGCGCGGCCACCAACTCGGCGCGTGTCCCGCCTCCGCGCAAGAACCCGTAGGCCTCGTTGCCGGCATCGTCGACCGTGCCCTGCACATCGAAGCAATGCGCAAGCGCGTCGATACTCCCGCTCGTGGCCTGTGGAGGACGCGCAGCGGGCACATTGAGGAAGCGATCGAGATTGATCCGCAGTGCCGCGTGCACCGCGCCGCGCAGGAGATCGGTCGACGCACCGCGCTGCAACGCGTGGTGGAGAGCGTTCGCCGCCGTGAACGCGTGATGAACGTTGTCCCAATCACCGTGGTCGTTCTGCACGTGGAATCGTGCGATGCGCAGCGCGGCCGCGTATGCGATCGCCCGTCCAACCTGCTCTTCGTCGGCGCCCGCGCGCAACGCGTCGAGCAGCGATAGCGCCACCACTTCGGGATCGTCATCGAGCAGTTGCCAGCCGAGCGCACCGACGCTGTCGTACCGACCTCGCTGCGCCTGTCCTTGCTCGAGCGCAACAGCCAGCGCCTCGACCGTGCGCTGCGCGAGCGCGGCACGGTCGTGCGGATGGCGCCACTCGCCGAACTCTTCGGATCGAGACGCTGCCGTCGTCTGCCGCACCAGCGTCGGGAGGATGTCGCCGGCCGCGTCCTTGCCGAGGTGCTCGACCGCCTCGAATGCCTTGTTGGTGAAGTCGATGGTGTGCCCGCCGTCGATGAACACGTGGTCCGTTACGGCCGCGAACATCATGGCCTCGACCCCGGCGAGCCGACCCGACTCTGCGAGCGCAGTTTCGAGAGTGCGCTCGGCCGCGTCAGATGAGCGGGTGTCGACGAAGCGCCGGTACCAGTCTTCGAGGCGATCGAACGGCACGCCGTCCGTCTCGAGTGCGCCGACGGCAAAGCGCGGTGCTTGATTTCTCGTGTCATCCGCAACGAACGCGAGGCCGTGCACGAGCGCGAGCGCCTGATCGTCGGGTGCGAGATGAGGCAGCAGGTTGGCCATCGCAACGAGGACGGTGAGACCGGCTCCCCAGCCGGCGCCGCGATAGCGCACGCCGAACTCCATACCGGTGCGCACGACCTCGGAAGCGGGAACGCCCGCGTCGAGCAGCCCCAGCACCGACTTGGCGATCACGAGCGAGATGTTGTCTTCGAGGCCCTTGCGCAACCGGGTCTGCAGATGCGCCACCGGGTCCGGGTGTACGCGTGACGCGATGAACACGTCGTCACCGCGGACGCGCACGTCGAAACCGCGCGCGTCGTCGGCCCAGAGGTCGAGCGTGCAACCCGACACGAGATCGAAGCGCGCGTGGTGCCAGTGACAGGTGACGAGACCGGCTTCCACCGTTCCTTGATGAAGTGGGAAGCCGAGATGCGGGCAGCGGTCTTCGATCGCGAACGCCGCGTCGTCGTGCCAGAAGACCACGACAGGGATCGTCCCGACTTTCGCCAGCAGCCGTCCTGCCAATTGCAGATCTGCGAGCGAGCCCGCTCTGACCTCGGGTGCTGCCATCGGTCACCTCGAATCAACGTGAACGGCCGCCGCGAGAAGACATCTCGCGGCGGCCGTTCGAGTTTCGCGCTCGGCGATCGCTAGTTGTCGATCCATGCCTTGTCGAACAACACGCCGGCACGATTCGTCTGACGCATGCCCTTGATATTGCTCTGCCAGGCGATGAACTCCTCGATCTTGGCAAACGGGAGCGCGGGGACCTCGGCCGTCATGACTTCGGCAATCTTCTTGTACGCGGCCTTCTTCTCGTCATCGGTCTTTGCCTGCCGGATGTCCTTGAGCGCCTGATCGACGACGGTGCTCTTGAAGCCGATGCGGTTGCTCGGGCTCGTGCTGGAGAAGTTCTGGGCCAATGCCCAGACGGCCCCGTCATCGGGCGGAATGGCGAGACCCCAGCCGGTGACGTCGAAGTCCTTGAGCACGATCACCTGCTGGACCTGACCAGTCGTGTCCTTCGAAGTGTCGAGGGTGACGTCCATGCCGGCGGCCTGCAACATCGTCTGGGTGGCGAGGCCGATAGCGGCCGCAGTGGGCGCGCTGTTGTACAGCAGTCGGAGCTTGCCGTCCCAGCCCGCGGCCTTCGCCTCGTTGACGAGTTTCTTGGCGGCCTCGATGTCGACTTTGGGGCCGGCCACGTCGGCAAACCACCGGAAGTCGCTCTGGAACAGCTGGTTGCCGACCAAGCCCTTGCCCGAATAGCCGCGATCGTTGATGACCTTGGGATCGACGGCGGCAGCGATGGCCTGACGGATCTTGATGTCCTTGGTCGGCGGGCTGGTGGCCATTGGCCCGTCGGGCTTGCCGACGCACAATGGCTCGGGTTTGCCGGCGGCACAGGTGACCGAGACGCCTTGGTTGATGAGAAGCAGGCCGCCGCCTTGTTCGAACGTCGACACACCGTCGAACTTCTTGTCGTGGGCGGCAGCAACGGCTGCCGGGTCGCGGAGGAATGCCATGTTGAAAGTGCCCGTGGACAGCGCAGTGAACGTCTGGTTGCCACCAGCATCGGCGATGCTGTTCACGAACTTCAGACCGTCGAGATAGGGCGCGCCGTTGAAGTAGTCAGGGTTCTTGACCATCGTGATCGAGTCTTTGGGCTTGAACTCGCCGATCTTGAACGGCCCGGCACCAACCGGTTTCAGGTTGGTTTCACACTGCCGAACGTCTGCGGTCGCAACGCACTTCTTGATCGACGTGGGTGACGGGATCAGCGAGGCTTCGGCCGACAATGCGTACTCGAAGCTCGGCCAAGGTTCGGTGAGCGTGATCTTGACGGTCAGCGCGTCGACCACGTCGATGCTCTTGACCAGCGCCATGTAGGCGCCTGACGAAGTGCTGTTTCGCGGGCAGGCATACAGCTCGGCACAGGGCGGGGCACCCGCCGTGCCCGAACGGTGACGGTTCATGCCGAACTTCACTGCTTCGGCGTCGTAGGCGGTGCCGTCATGGAACTTGATGCCCGACTTGAGCTTGACGGTCCACTCGGTCGAATCCGCGTTGGCGGTCACCGTCTCGGCAGTGTTGGGCTCGTACTTGCCGGTTTGCACGTTGTAGCGGACGATCGTGTCATAGATGGCAGCCATCTCGATGTATCCGGTGACTCCGTTGCCGGTGGAGACGATCGGATCGAGGCCCGCGGTTTCGGAGAACGTGCCGAAGGTGATGGTTCCGCCGGCGACTGGCGCCTTCGTCGTCGTGGCCGGCGTGGTTGCGCCGGGCACCGTCGTTGTACTGCCACCCTCGTTGTCGTCACCGCATGCCGCGGCAATCAAGAGCAGTGCAAGCACGGCACTGATCCACAGGCGCTTCTGTCTCACGTTGTTCCCCCTTGCGGAAATTGTCGTCGCCGTCGATCTCCCGATCCGACGTGGAACCCTCCGAGCCGGCGACGTAATCCACAGCCTAGCGGAGAATCACAGGCCGTCGCGCAGGAGCGCCGCGCCGTCTTGCCCGCCGAGCGAGCGCGAGCGGCGCGTCGCGATGCGCCAAGTCGTGCCGGCGCGGACGAGCTCGAGCTTGGTGTAGCCGATGCGCCAGAGGCGTGGATCTCGCATGTCCTCGTCGCTGATGTACACGCGGACGTAGCCGGTGGCGGTGGCGCGGTCGCCGGCGATGTCGACGTCGATGACGAACGGGCCCATCGTGTGCGCGCAGCGGCCGACGATCGCCTGGTGGCGTTCGTCGAGCACAAGTTGCTGCGCACCGGCCGTGCCGTGGAACTGCGATGTGGGGCCGAGGTCGATGACGGTGTCGTCGGTGTAGAGCGCGGCGGTCGCGTCGGCGTCGCCGATGTCGACCGCGAACCCGTAGCGCGTGAGCACGCGGGTGATCTCGCGTTCATCCTCGAGTCGCTGCACGCGGGCCGCCAGATCGGCAATGGTGCGGGCGGTGTCGTCCATTGCTGTCCCCTTGCGAGTCGTCACCGGCGGCCTTCGCTCCGCAGCAACCGAAAGAAGCTGCGGAGCTCGTCGACGAAGAGGGCCGGTTGCTCGAATGCGGCGAAGTGCCCGCCCTTATCGAGGCGGTTGAAGTAGCGGAGGTCGAGGTAGCGAGTCTCGGCCCATCGGCGCGAGATGGGGAAGATCTCCTTCGGGAAGTTCGAGATCCCTGTCGGCACCGTCACCGGCGCTCGATTCGCCTGCCGCAGACTCTCCCAGTAGAGCCGGGCCGACGATGCGCCGGTGGCGCCGAACCAATACACGCAGATGTTGTCGAGCATCTGATCCTTCGTGAGCGCGTGTTCGGGGTGACCGTCGCAGTCGGTCCACGCCCAGAACTTCTCCACTATCCACGCGCACTGACCCGCCGGTGAGTCGGTGAGCCCGTAGCCGAGTGTCTGCGGGCGCGTCGACTGTTGCTCCGAGTAGCCCCGCCCCGTCTTGCGATGCCGGTCCATCGAGTCGAGTCCCGCCTGTTCGTCGGCAGTCATGTTGGTCGTGTCCATCGCGTCGAACGGCACGAATGGCATGTTCGTGTGAATGGCGACGACGCGATCGGAATGGCGCTGCGCGAGTTCGTGGGTGACCATCGCTCCCCAGTCGCCACCCTGGGCCGCGTAGCGGTCATAGCCGAGCTCGGACATCAGTTCGTCGAACGCGCGGGCAATGCGCGTCACGTCCCAACCGGTCTCGGTCGGCCGACCGCTGAATCCGTAGCCGGGTAGCGATGGCACGACGACGTCGAACGCGTCGACAGGATCCGGCGGATCGACGAGCGCGTCGACGACACCGAGGAACTCGACGAACGAACCGGGCCAACCGTGCGACAGGACCAGTGGAATCGCATCCGCGTGACGTGAACGCACATGAACGAAGTGGATGTCGAGGCCGTCGACCTCGGCGCAGTAGTTCGGGTGCGCGTTGAGTCGCTGCTGCGCCGCATCGAAATCGTATTCGTCGGCCCAGTAGTTGCAGATCTCCTGCACGTACGCGAGCGGAACGCCTTGTGACCAGTCGGTGACGGTTTCTCGCTCGGGCCAACGCGTGCGTCGTAGCCGATCACGCAGATCGGCGATGGCCGCGTCGCCGAACTCGACGGTGAACGCCTCGATGTTCCTCATATGGTTCGTCCCCCCGGTCGATGTGACGCCAATGGCTCGACATCAAGTTAGGTTGAAGTGTGATGCTCGTGAGATGGATTCCAGCCACTGGAGCGCACTCGAGAGCGCGATGCAAGGCGAGCAGCCACGACGCTCGGTGAGCCGGGTAGCCCTCAGGCGCGTTGCCGCGTTCGCGCGGCCGTATCGCCGGAACTTGGCGGCATTCTTGGTCTTGAGCGTCGTCCACCAACTGATCTCCGCCGAAGGGCGCTACGCCGTGCTGCACCGGACGCAGTTCACTGATGATGAAGTAGAAGTCGAGGGCTATCGTCGCGTCGATGAACGAAGGATCCTTTCCGATCATCACGGTTCGTGACTTGCCGGCAGCTCGCGATTTCTATGCGCGGCTGGGGTTCACGCAGACGTACCAGTACCCGCGTCAAGGCGACGCGGGCTTCGTCACGATGGATCGGGATTAGGCGACCATCGGCCTCAGCGCAGGAGGCGACGACGGCGAGGACCGATTCGCGTATTGGGTCTACGTCGACGACGTCGATGCCGTGTTCGAGGACGTACGTGTCTTGGTCACACCCATCGTCGGCGCACCCAAGGACGAGCCTGGGGTGAGCGGGTTGCACACCTTCGCGATCCCGACGGAAACCTTGTCCACTTGGGCGCGGTAATTCCCTAGTGATGGCGACCACACCTTTTGCGCAAGGTTCAATTTCGATCCGCCTGTGCGGCCATCGCCTACCCGTCTCCGAGATAAGCGAGCACCACGGCAGCTTCGATGGCTACTTTCCCAACCCGCTGCAGTTGTCGGCGAGGCGCTCGGGCCGGACCTCGGCCGCCGATTCTCCGAAGGGCTCGCGGTCGTGGCGGCCGCGCTGCGCGGCGATGCGCAAGGCCCGTTGGCCAGCGATCCTGCGCTACAACGATGCGCACATTCGCACGTCCCGTTGCTGTCCGCCGCGATGAGCCATACGGCAGCGCGGCGCGCCGCGGCGAACGGCGTCGGCGTGTGTACAGATTCCGTATCGAGTGTGCGGCGCGTGCGTGAGCTGACCGAGGCCTACCTCGCGGCCGGCGGCACGGGGCCGCGTCGATTGGTGATCGATACCTCGGCCACGGGCCTCAACTTGCGAGTGCACGTGGGCTGCATCTCGCGCGAGGCCGCGGTCGAGCGGATCAGCGCGCTTGGTGAGCAAGTACTGCCCCTGCTCCGCGCGGCATGGCCCGCTGCGGTCGTTTGATCGATGACGTCCGACAACGAAAACGCTGTCGCGGCGGGCATCTATCTGGCGTCTCTCTTGTGAATAGTGACCACCGTTGTTGTGGCGAGCGATGGGTGGGCGACCAGGCGGCCGTTGCTCACGCTGATTGAGGTCGACGAGCAGATCGAGGACCTCGACCTGATGCGCAAGATCGAGAAACGTCGTCGGTTCGTCGAGCAGCATCAGGTCTGTGCCTTGCGCCAGAGCCATCGCGATCCACACTCGCTGGCGTTGCCCACCGGAGAGCTCGTCGACCGGCCGAGCAGATCGAGGACCTCAACCTAATGCGCACGACTAGCGCTCGGTGATCCGCTCGCGGGTGGGTTCGACGATCCCGCGCTCGATGATCGTCGTGCGCCCGCGTCCCTGCGTGGAGAGGGTGACAACCAACGTGAGAAGCAGCCCGGCGACACCGATGATGAAGACGATCAATCCCACCATGTTCCAATCAACGCCTTTGCCACCACCATTCGTGGCAGTTTCGACGTCGATCGCCCACGCCAAGATCGCACCGACAGCGATGAAGAAGAGGCTCGTTCCTATACCCGTGACCTTGACCACTGTCGCTCCATTTCCAAAGCCTGATGGCCTCGATCTTCGATGAGATCCGCAAGAGGGGATGTCCGACCTGTGTGTTGCCCGTCGGTCGTCATGCATCAGAAATGAGGAAAACCGGCCACCCCGCTGAGACGCCGCCGCGATGGCTGCCGACGAAGTCGCCGACGTTCGCCGCTGTCGGCGCGGTGGCCCCGGCTAGTCCGTAGCCGCAGACTCGCCCCGCGTCAGCTGGAGCCCCGCCATGGTGCCGTCCTCGCGCCAGTCTCGTAGGTGCTGCGCCCAGTCGAGCGCGCTACCCATGAACGCGCCGCTGCGGGCCGCGGCCGCGAGGTTCGCCGGCGTGAGGCCTTCGTTGTTGAGATAGCCCGGCGTGCAACTCGCGTGGTAACCACCGTAGCCGGCGAGCGTCGACTGAATGACCTGGTTCCACTCCTCTTCCGCCTCGATCGTCGGCTCGACGCGCACGATGCCCTCCTTCACACAGCGGGCGATCATGTAGGCGATCTGTTTACCCGTCTCGGTGAGCGTGAACGCGAAATTGACGTCTTGTCCGCCTTGCGTCGCGCTGTTCATCAACAGGTTCGGGAAGCGGTGCGCGAGGATTCCGTGCAGCGTGTACGGGCCGTCGACCCACGCTTGCGACATCGGTATGCCATCGGTTCCTTTCGGGTCGAAGCCGAGCCGGTGCGAATACTCCGATCCCATCTCGAAACCCGACGCGAAGATCAGCAGATCCACCGCATACTCGACGCCCCGAACGACCAGGCCGTTCGGCGTGACGGAGTCGACGCCATATCCGTCGGTGTCGATCAGCGTGACGTTGGGGCGGTTGAACGCCAGTAGGTAGTCGTCGTGGAAACAGGGTCGTTTACAGCTCTGCTTGTACCAGGGCTTGAGCGCGTCCGCGGTGGCCGTGTCCTTCACGATCTGGTCGACGCGGGCTCGGATGTCGTCCATGTTGCGGAAGTCGATGAGCTCGAGCAGCACCCGTTCGTCGTCGTCTTGCGGTAACCGACGGGTGTCGACGCCGAGCAGCTTGGTCCATCCGTCTTGCACCATGTCGACCGGTGGGTTCTTGCCGGTGATCATCCCGGTGAAGTTCTCGATGCGTTCGTTTTGCCAGCCCGGCTTGCTCGCGATCTGCGCGAACCACTCGGGATCGGTGGGTCGTTGGTCGCGCACGGAGACCGACGACGGTGTGCGCTGGAACACGTAGAGGTGCTTCGCGGCCTCGGCCAGCTTCGGTACGGCCTGCACTCCGGTTGCCCCCGTGCCGATGATCGCCACGTTCTTGTCGTGGAGCTTGTCCATCGGTTCTTCGGGCGCGCCGCCGGTGTATTTGTAGTCCCACCGGCTGGTGTGAAAGGCATGGCCCTTGAAGGTCTCGATGCCGGGTATGCCGGGCAGCTTGGCCTTGTGCAACACACCACCGGCGATGACGACGAAGCGGGCGGAGAGCCGATCGTCGCGGCTGGTCGTCACCATCCAACGGTTGATGGACTCGTCCCACACCATGTCGGTGACTTCGGTCTGGAAGAGGGCCTTCGGGTACATCTCGAATGTGCAGCCGAGAAGCTGGCAGTACTCGAAGATCTCCGTCGCATGCGCGTACTTCTTCGTGGGCATGTAGCCCGTTTCTTCGAGCAGCGGTAGATAGCAGTACGACTCCACGTCGCACATGCAGCCCGGGTAGCGGTTCCAGTACCACGTACCGCCCAAGTCGCCGGCCTTGTCGATCATCCGGTAGTTGTGGACACCGTCCTTGAAGAGGTGCGCGGCAGTCATCATGCCGCCGAACCCCGCTCCCACGATGACGACGTCGGTCTCCTCGACGACGGGTGGACGGGTGAACCCGGGCTCGACGTACGGGTCCTTGTCGAAGTCGGCGAACACGCCCTTCAGTTCGTGGAACTGCGCGTTGCCATCGGGATGCGTCTTGATGCGCTTGTCCCGCTCGTAGAGATACTTGGCGCGCAGCTCGTCGGCGCGGGCGGCAACGTCTTTCAGGTCCTCAGGGATCACAGCGCAGCCTCTACTCGTCAATTGTGTCTCAGGCGGCACTGTATCGGTGCCCCGACGCTGTCAAGAAGCTGGAGCCGCCGCGTGCGGATCGAGCGCGGGGAGCACGATGGCCTTGATGGCATCGCCGGCACGAGCGACCGCGATCGCGTCTTCGAGATCGGTGAGACCGAAGCGGTGGGTGATCAGCTCGGCGAAGCCGAGGCGGGCGCCGTGGCGCTGCGCGAGGTAAATCGTGGTCCGGTAGTCCGACAGCTGCGTTCCCCCCATGCTGCCGATGACCGACAGGTTCCGGTTGTTGAGCCGAACCGCGTCGAGGGCCACCTGGCCGTGCCCGGAGTAGATGCCCAAGACTACGTAACGACCGTTGTCCGCAAGCAGGTTCATGCCTTCGTCGAACGCGTTCATCCTCCCCGCAGCTTCGATGACGACATCGGCACCACGACCGTCGGTGAGATCGAGAATGCTCGCGCGCCGCTCCTCGACAGTCGTTCGCTCGAGCGGGATCGTCGTCGACGCACCGAGACGCGCCGCGGCAACAAGTCGGTTGTCGGGCGCGCCGATCACGATCACTTGACGGGCCGCGGTGAGACCGGCCAGGAACGTCGCGGCGAGACCCACTGGTCCACTCCCCTGCACCACCACACTGTGTCCGGGGCGCACGCCACCGAGCCGCGCCATGCCGCCGAGCGCGGTGGGCATGGCGCAACCGAACGCGATGACCGCTTCGGCATCAGTGTCATCGGGGACGCGGTACACCATGTTCGACGGCGGCAACGTCGCGTAGTCCTGATAGGCCGCAGGATTCGCAAGCTCCGCCGGCGGCGGCCATCCGAGCTCGGAGGGGATCCCTGGCTCGCGACTCGACGGTGACCAGTACACCGTGTCACCGACGCGGAGCGCAACGCCGGCCAGGTCCGCGGTGACCCCCGCCCCGAGCTCTTCGACAACACCGATGCCCTCGTGGCCGAAGGTGACCGGACGACCCGGGTCAGGCAAGTCACCGTCGAGGCGATGCGCGTCTGTACCGCACACCCCGGCGATCGTCGTGCGCACCACGAGGCCACCGGGGGCGGGCGAGGCGACCTCTGACTCATGACACTCGAGCGGCCGCCCGGGACCCACGAACACCATTCGACGACCGTTGCGCATTCCGACTCCTCCCGTCACGGCGAACGCCGGTCCTGCAGACCATTCGCTCAAAGGCCGATCGGCTGCGTACCGATCACGTGGTCGGCCTCGAATCTACGGCGCTCGGCTTCACCGACGCCGACTTCGTCGAGGATCTCGTCGTTGTGCTGACCCAACGTCGGTGCGCCGGTACGCAACCAACGTGCGACCGAGCGATAGCGAAATGGCGGTCCGGGTGCGGTGTGCCGGCCGACGATCGGATGATCCACCTCCTCCTGGAATCGACGCGCCAGATGTTGCGGGTGCCGATCGATCAACCGGTGATCACGAGCAGGCGCCGCCGGAACTCCGCCGGCGACCAAGTGCTCGACCGCGTCGTCGAGGTCGCGCTCGGCAGCCCACGCCCGCAAGTGTCCATCGATCTCATCGTGCGCAACGCGTCGCCCGCGATGAGTGTCGAGCGCGGTGTCCGCAGCCCACGCGGGATCACCGAGCGCAAGCCGCAACGCGTGCCACTGCGCGTCGCTCTCGCACGAGATCGCCAGCCATTGTTCGTTGCCGCGGCACGGGTACAGGCCTTGCGGCGCGGCCCACGGGCTGCGATTGCCTTCGCGCTCCATCGTCGCGCCATACGCACTGAACTCGATGATCTGCTCGGCCGCGGCATTCAGCGCGCCTTCGACCATCGGGGCTTCGATATGACAGCCGACGCCGGTCCGATCGCGCTGGACGAGGCCCATGATCGCCACGAACGCTGCGTGCATGCCGGCGAGCGGATCACACGGACCCTGTTGGATACGGGGTTGATCGTAGAGATGGCCGGTCAGCCACGCGAGGCCGGTGATCTGTTCCATGGTCTGCGCGAATCCGACGTTGTCGCGCCAGGGTCCGTCGAGCCCGAATGCCGGCATCCGCACGAGCACCGCGCGTGGATTGATCGTGCGGAAGTCGTCACCGGCGAGCCCGAAGCGTTCGAATACGCGCGGCGAGAAGTTCTCGACGACGACGTCGGCGCTGCGGATGAGATCGCGCATCACCCGCTGCCCGTCTGGCTGTGCGAGATCGAGCGTGAGGTTGCGTTTGTTGACGTTGGCGCCGAGGTACGCCGCGCTCCATTCCCACCATTCCCCGCCCGGATGCACGAAGAGGCCCGTCATCCGGATGCCGTCGGGTCTCTGGACCGACTCGAGATGGATCACATCCGCACCGAGGCAGGCGAGCATGCCGGTCGATGACGGACCGGCCCACCAGGCGGTGCAGTCGAGTACTCGCACTCCGGTGAGCGGCAGGGCAACTGGCGCGTCGGCAGAGAGCACCGGCGCAGTGCGTGCCGCGGGACCGGGCTCGATGCGTCCCGTGTGCTCGCCCAACCGTGGCGCGGGTGCGCGCAACGGTGGTGATTCGCCATCGACCAGATACGAGGGCCGGGGTTGTTCGAAGTCGCCGTCGGGATTGTGGACGAACACGCCCCGTGCTCGAAAGTGTTCGTGATCGAGGACCGTGCGCCCGTTGTTCACCGGCGCGACGGGGATGCGCAGTTGCGACGCCCGCTCGACGATGTCGGCCGTGGTGTGGCGCGTCGTGAACTGGCGCACGATCTCGTTCCACTCCGCGGCACGGCGCCGGCGACTCACCGCGCCGGCGAGTTCAGGGTCGTCGGCCAACTCGGGCCGACCGATCAACAAGCAGAAATCGCTGAATTGCTGACGAGAGTTGGTGTTGACACCGACCCAACCATCGAGCGTCGGCTCGATCGAAGGCATCTCGCAACTGCGGGGCGGCGTCGTGATCGGTGGACTGCCCGACAGTCGATAGCCGAGATCGGCGTACGTGCTGTGGGCAATCGTCATTGCCTCCATGAGCGACACGTCCACATGCTCACCGCGACCGGTGCGCAGTGCTCGCCGGACCGCGGCGAGCGCGCCCATGGCCGCGAACGTCGCGCCGACGTACTCGGTGATACGACCCGCAGCGTGAAAGGGCTCCATGTGCTCGAGGCCGCGCCGGGCAACGGACCCGGCCTCGGCCTGCACGGTGAACTCCGTGGCCGGCCGGTTCGTCATCGGACCGCCGCGACCGAACGGAGTGATCGACACGACGACGAGTGAGGGGAACCGATCGAGCAGCCCGATGCTCTCGATCACCCCGGCATCGAACGACTCGATCAAAATGTCCGCCGACGCCACCAGTTCGAGAATCTCGGGCGATTCGAGCCGGCCCACGACGGAACGTTTGGAACAATGCAGGAAACGGAACAGCGCTCCGTCGCGATCCCCGAGATCGGCACCGGTGGCCGACCACCGCCGCAGAGGATCGCCTTCGGGTGCTTCGACCTTGATGACATCGGCACCCGCATCTGCGAACAACTTCGAGCAATAGCCGCCGGCGATACCGCCCGAGCAATCAACAACTCGCAGGTCCGATAGGCCAACGGACATCACCTCGGCTATGAGATCGGCCCGGGCCCGGAAATGCAAATGGAAGTGGTCCGAGTGGTGCAGATCTCCGAGGCCTTCGGGGAGCGCAGCGCGACCGAGTGTCGCCGGTGGATTTGCGCGATACTGCCGGGCGAGAAAGCCCTGTCCGTGACTGTTGCTCGATCGTGGCCGGGCGGCGAGGAGTCGTGGTGGGACGATGCGAGCTTTGCCACAACGAGTACGACCGGGCGTTCGAGGTCGTAGTGGGGTCATCTCGCCACACCTTCGATACCTTCGAATGCGCGATCAGTGCGCTGGCGCCAGTGTGCGATACCTGCCGCTCGCGGGTGGTCGGCCGCCCAGTCGAAGAAGACGGGCGTCTCTTCTGCTGCGCCCATTGTTCCTTGTTGAACAGAGCGTCGATTCTCGCTCGGTTCATCGACTGAAACGAAAGGTCGGCTCCGGACACGCGACGAAGGAGGTGCCGATGAAGGTGGCAGACATTCTCGGGACGAAGGGCAGCCACGTCATTACGGGCAACGGCGACGCCCGCGTGCTGGAGGCCGCGAAACGGCTCGCGGATACGCAGGTGGGCGTGCTCGTTATCGTCGATGACACCAATCGGGTGGTCGGCACTCTCTCCGAACGCGACATCGTGCGCGGTCTCGGCACCGTCGGGAGTCGGTTCTTGGACTTGCCGGTACGCGAGGTCATGAATCGGCGTTTCCTCACCTGCAGCCGCAACGACGACATACGTGACGTGAGTGCCACGATCACGCATGCCCGCACAAGGCACCTTCCGGTACTCGATGAAGACGGCGTGCTCGAGGGGATGGTGAGCATCGGCGACGTGTTGAAGTCTCGTCTCGATGCGACCGAGCTCGAGGTTCGCGTCTTGCGTGACTTCTACGTTGCCCACCACTGATGTGACGCGGCGAGATGGGTTCGCCAGGCGCTCGATAAGGTGCTCGCATGGTCATCGCTGAACGCTTCACGGGAACGTCGGTGCGACGCAAGGAGGATCCGAGGATCCTGAGCGGTCGCGGCAACTACGTCGCCGACGTCGAGCTGCCCGGCATGCTGCACGCCACATTCCTGCGCAGCACCGTCGCGCACGCCCGCATACGCAGCATCGATGCGAGCGCCGCTCGCCGAGCGCGAGGCGTGATCGCCGTGTACACCGGTGACGACCTCGCACCGCTGGTAGATGCGGGCCAGGTCGGTATCACCTCGAAGTTTCACGTCCCGGGCCCGAGCTTCCCGGTGCTCGCTATCGACAAGGTCAGGTTGGTTGGCGACCTGGTGGCGCTCGTCGTGGCCGAGGATCGCTACTTGGCCGAAGACGCGTGCGAGCTGATCGAAGTCGACTACGACGAACTCCCGGTCATCGCGACCGCGACACAGGCCTTCGATCCCCTCGCTCCGTTGATATTCGACGACATCGAGGGGAACATCGCCGGCGGACCGACCACCGCGATCCATGGTGACGTCGATGGCGCGTTCGCCAAAGGCGACAGATTCATTCGCGCGACGCTGCACCAACACCGGCATCAAAACGTCCCGATGGAAACGCGGGGCGGCGTGTTCAGCTACGACCACGAAACCGAAGAACTGTCGGTGTGGATTGCTTGTCAAGGCGTGCACACGGTGCGCGACACACTGGCCGAGCGCACCAAGATCCCCATCGACAAGATCCGCGTGCGCACCGGCGACGTCGGTGGCTCGTTCGGACTCAAGATCGGCGCCTACCGCGAAGACGTCGCGTGCGCGGCCGCATCGAAGCAACTCGGGCGACCGGTGAAGTGGATCGAGGACCGGTCCGAGCACATGGCCGCGTCGGGTCATGCCCGCGAAGAACGCTTCGACGTCGAGGCCTCGATCACCGACGCAGGTGAGATCCTCGGGCTCAGGGTCGACATGACGATGGACTGCGGTGCCTACCCGGGCCTGGGCTCGATGCTGCCGGTTCTCATCGGATCGCTGTTGCCCGGGCCGTACAAAGTCGAAGCGTTGCGCTTTTCGTTCACCTCCGCGATCACCAACAAGGCGAGTTACGTCGCCTACCGCGGACCATGGGCAGCCGAGACCTTCGTGCGCGAGCGAGTCATCGATCTCATTGCCCGCGAACTCGGCGAGGAACCGCTCGACATCCGACTCCGCAATGTCGTCACGAGGGGTCAGCCACCGCTGGCGATGGTGACGGGCAGACCGCTCGCGGGCGTCACCATCAAGGAGTCGCTCGAGCGACTTGCCGACATCGTCGATCTGCCCTCCTTCCGCAAACGTCAACTCGACGCGCGCGCCGACGGCGTGTACCTCGGGTTGGGGATGGCGTCGTACATCGAGGCTGCGCCCGGACCGAAGGCAAGCGACAATCCGGTAGGTCGCGAAGAGATACGGATGCGTCTCGACGATGACGGCACCGTGGTCGTCTTCACGGCGCAGATGCCCCACGGGCAGGGCCACGAGACGACCCTCGCACAGATCGCGGCCGACGAGTTCGGCGTTGCGTTCGACGCGGTGCGCGTCGTCGCCGGCGACAGCGCCGACGCGCCCCCGGGCTCCACCGGCGGCAGTCGCTCGGCCACCATGGCCGGCGGCGCGACACTCACTGCCGCCCGCCAGCTGCGATCGAACGTGCTCGACATCGCTGCCCATCTGCTCGAAGCGAGCGTCGACGACCTCGTCATCGACGAGTCGGGCGTGTCGGTGCGCGGCGTCCCGAGCAGCGCGATCCCACTCGCTTCTGTCGCCGTGGCCGCAAGGACGCCGCGCCGGCTTCCGCAAGAGCTTGCGCGCGACCTCGAGCTCAGCCTCGTCTACGACGGCGGCCAGGGCGGTTGGTCGGGCGGAACACACTGCTGCATCGTCGAGGTCGACATCGCGACGGGACTTGTGCGCATCGACCGCTACATCGTGGTCGAGGACTGCGGGCTCCTCATCAATCCTGCGATCGTCGACGGACAGATCCGGGGTGGCGTGGCGCAAGGTATCGGGGCGGTGTTACTCGAGAAGTCCACCTACGACGACAACGGCCAGTTCCTCGCGTCGACCTTCATGGACTACCTCTTGCCCACGACGTTGGACGTTCCCCACATCGAGATCGTCCATCTCGAGACCGTACCGCTCGACCCTGACGTGAACTTCCGAGGCGTCGGCGAAGGGGGCATGATCGTCGCACCCGCGACGCTGTGCAACGCCATCGAAGACGCGTTGTCACCGTTCGGCGTGACACTCACCGAACAGCATCTGCCACCGGCGCGCCTGCTCGAACTCATCGGCACCATCAATCCTGAATAGCGGCGAACAGACCTACGCGGTCGCGTGCTGCCGCGAGCGACGAGGAGCTGTCGTATCAGGCGCCGCCGGTGGTGGGGTCGATCACCCTGGCGACCTCGCGGACCGCGTTGGCGGGGAAGCCGCCGAGCGAGGCGTGTTCGCGGATTCGGTCCTCGTTCGGGGCGATGTAGACGCAGAAGAGCTTGTCGCCGGTGACATAGCTGTGCAGCCACTGCACGGCGCCGCCCATCTCGTTGAGGACGGTGTTGCTCTTCTCGCTGATCGACCCGATGTCGGTGTCGCTGAGCTCCCCGGCTCCCGGCAGGTCGCGCTCGATCACGTACTTGGGCATGGGTGTCTCCTTCGGTCACTCGGAATTGGTGGGTTCGTCTGGCGGGAGGGTTCAGGCCGCTGCGGCGATGGTCCGAGCAGTCGAGGAACGGCGCATCGCTACCAGGCCGGCGACGATCACGACGCTGTGGATGGCGATCCACACGAGGTAGCCGGCGACCTCGATGCCGCGTGCGATGAAGATGACGTCGTTGAGAATGCCGCGCGTGAGCTCGATCGCCAGGACCGTGGCGGCGACGCCCCACGCGTACCGGGGTCGCGCTGCGGCGACGACCAGGGCCACGCCGATGGCACCGACTTCGATGCCGAAGGTGGTCCACGTGTCGACGAGGAACTCGGCGATCGGGTCCCCGGCGTCGGCGGCGTCGAGTGCGCCCTCGGGCCCGAAGGTCCGGATCGGCGCGTGCACGAAGGCCATGGCAACGAATTGGGCCAGGTAGAAGACCCCGACGATCCGCATCCAGCGGGTCAGGGGCTGGGTGCTGGACCTAGTGGCATGGGTGGTGGTTTCCATGCTGTCACGATGCGGCACCCGCCCGGAACGCGCATCGGCCATCGCGCCTATAGGTCGCTCAGTCCGTTCTCGGCCGCGAACAGCGCTGCTCCGGCCCGGCTGGTGACGCCGATCTTGTTGTAGATGTGCGCCACGTGGTGCTGCACGGTTCGATGCGAGATCCCCAGATGGCGCGCCACATCCTTGTTGGTGCCGCCGCGTGACACCAGCCGCAGAACCTCGACCTCGCGGTCGCTGAGCCCAGCCGGCCAACCGCCGGCGCGTGCCGTCCGAGCGTGGCCGGCAGCCTCGAGCACGCACCGCGCCGCGGCCGGGTCGAGCCTGCCTGCGCCGGCCTCAGCCGCGAGGGTGCGAGCTGCGGCCTCCGCCGAGATCGCGGGACGGTGCGGCCGGTCCTCGCGCAGCGCGGCGTAGACATCGCAGGCTGCGAGCATCCGCGCCGCCGACTCGACCTGCGTCGAGCGAAGCGACTTGGGGTAGCCGGAGCCGTCGGCACGTTCGTGCACCGCGCCGGCCACGGCTGCAACTGGTGCGAGCAGCGGGCTTCGGGCCAGCAGCCGCTCGGTGTGATAGGCGTGCAGGCGAACCTGTTCCCACTCCGCCGCGTTCAGCGGACCGGGTTTGTCCCAGAGCAGGTTCGGCACCGCGACCCGGCCGAGGTCGTGCAGCCATCCCGCGATACGCAACTCGTCGACGGCTTCCGAGTTAAGGCCGGCCGCTTGACCCGCTGTCGTGGCGAGCACGCCGACGGTGTGGGAGTGTGTCGCCGTCCACACCGACTTGAGATCGACAGCACGGGCGAACGCCTCCGCGTACCTCATGACGACCGCAGGAGTCACGTTTCGGTGCGGCGTGGGCTCGGCATCGAGGTACAGCTCCCACACCGACCCGGCGCCGAGCCCTGCGAACAGATCCGTTGCGGAGGCGCAGAACACGTCGATGAGCACGGGATCGAAACGCCCGCCGCTGCGAGCCCTGGCGGTGGCCAGTGCGCCGTCGAGCCCGTAGCGGTGCTCGCCGATCTCCAGCACCTCGGCGATCACCACGAGGCGGGCAAGCGGATGGATGTCATCCTCCGCCTTGCCAATCGGATAGCCCTTGCCGTCCCAGCGCTCGAACAGGTCGCCGAGCGCGGCGAGGATCGTGTCGGGCATCCCTATCCTGCGGGCGAGCGCG
Source organism: Acidimicrobiales bacterium (assembly GCA_035525225.1). GTDB lineage: Bacteria > Actinomycetota > Acidimicrobiia > Acidimicrobiales > WLNW01 > DATLFA01. The sequence continues at coordinate 56,716 of DATLFA010000071.1, read as the reverse complement.
TCGCCCACGTCGCACTCCGCCTGTGCGTGCACCAACGGAGCCGACCGGTCGGTGAACAACGAGGCGAGACCCTTCACTCGCTTGGCGGCCGGCGCCCCCTTCCCGACACCGCGCACGATGTCCCTGACCAGCTTGGCTGGCTCCCCTGGATCGACGAACGCCATGACTCGTCCGACGCTGTGGTCGTCCCCGCCGCCGAATCGTGCCGCCTCGGGGGAGAACGACGTGCAGCCGAGGAACCGGACCAACGCCAGGTAATAGGCATCGGACTGGTCTTGAGTCCCGAGCCCGGCGACATTGGCGAGGCGGCTGGCAACGATGGCGGTCCGGATCGCCTTCTCGGTGTGGAACCCACTGGCGACGTCGGCCGACGACGCCAACGCTCCGAACAGGCTCGCCAGGCGATCACGCTCAGGCCCTGCCATCGCCGAAATCTAGGGCCACCACCCAGGCATGTCCATGACCAGTCTCCATGGGAGACCTTCCCGTGCACAGCCGCCTGGAGGACCCCCCTCGACATTCGCTCCTTGGGCGCACGGCGTTCATTGTCACGGACCACTCGCCCGCTCGCCGCGAGTACTGTCGCTGGTTGGAATGGTGTTCGATGTGCTTGCCGGTGTCGTGCTGGTGGTCCACCTGGCGTTCATCCTCTTCGTCGCCGCTGGCGCGCTCGTCGCCTGGCGCTGGCCCTGGCTCGTGTGGCTCCACGTCCCTGCTGTCGCGTGGGGTGTCGGCATCATCGTCATCGGTTACGCATGCCCGCTCACGCCGTTCGAGAAGTGGCTTCGGAAGCGCGGTGGCGGCGAGGGCTACGAAGGTGGGTTCATCGACCGCTACATCGAGAACGTAATCTACCCCGAGGAGTACACCCCGCCTCTACGCGCCCTGGCCGCGGTGATGATCGTCACTGGCTACGTCGGGCTGTTCCGGTGCGAAGGACCCCGACGCCGGGGGTCGATCCCAGAGCGCGGGACATGACCAAGGACCGCATCGACTTGTTGTTGCGTCTACGAGCGGATTACCAGCGAGGCACAGCGCACCGGTCAGCTGGTGTGAGAACAGACGCTTGAATGGTGAAACGGCGGGGTAGCGGGCACAAATGCCCGACGACACCAGATCTGACCATCCGAGGACGGGGCACGTTTGTGTGTTCTCCCCGCTCCCCCTCCTGACGATCACGGTCGAGTCGCACGGCACGGAGGAGCATCGTGTTCACATTCACGCCGGCGGACAAGGTATCTGGGTCGCTCGAATGGTGTGCACCATGCGAACCGGCGCACTACTCGTCGGATGCTTCGGCGGCGAGACCGGCGCGGTTGCGAGTTCTTTGGCGCGCGCAGAGGGCATCGAGCTGGCCGAGATTCACATGGGCGACGACACTCCCAGCTACGTTCACGACCGTCGAGGCGGCGACCGCGAAGTGATGGTCGACTCGGTATTCCCCGCACTCGACCGGCATACCGTCGACGAGCTCTACAGCACTGCGCTGGGTGCCGCGCTCGCCGCAGACGTCACGGTACTCACCGGTGTGCCTTCGATCGATGCCGTCGACGACGACATCTTTCGTCGGCTTGCCAGCGACCTTCGCAGCAACGCCGCGACCGTGGTGTGTGACATCCATGGCTCGCAGATGGAGGCAGCCCTCGAGGGTGGCGTCACATCGCTCAAGGTCAGCGACGAAGAATTGCAGATCGATGGCCTCTTGAAACCGGAGCACGCAACTGACGTCGCCGCAGTCGTCGCCGCCGGTGTAGAGCTTCGCGAACGCGGCGCTGCTGAGGTGGTCATCTCCCGCGCCGCGGAACCGGCCGTGGTGTCGATCGACGGCGACTGGTTCACCGTGCACGCCCCGGAGATGCAAGTCGTCGACCATCGAGGCGCGGGCGATTCCATGACGGCCGCGCTCGCCGTCGGCTTGGCCAAAGGCCTTCCCCGCTCCGAAACGATCCGCCTCGCGGCTGCTGCGGCGTCGGTCAACGTCACCAGACACGGACTCGCGACCGGTCATTTGGACACGATCAAGGAGATCGCGCGTCGCGTTGAACTGCGCAAGACCGGATGACGACCGACGAAATCGGGCTACCGGGGCGCCATCGCTTCGAGAGCGTGCCAATCGGTCAGACCCGAACCGTCGGTAGGCAACACTTGGATGCACACGTGGTCCGCGCCGGCGTCGTAGTGCGCGCGGATCCTCGACGAGACCGACTCTTCATCGCCCCACGCGACAACGGCATCGACGAAGCGGTGATCGCGGTGTTCGATCTCCTCTTCGCGGTAGCCGAGCCGGATCCAATTGTTGCGGTAGTTCGGCAGCTTGGCGTATATCGCGAGCGCGGCGTTGGCCGCTTCGCGCGCTGCCGCCGGGTCGGTCGACAACACCACTTTCTGTTCGACGCACAACAGCTTGTCGGGGCCGAGAAGAGTGCGCGCGTCGGCGGTGTGTTCCGGCGTGGTCCAGTAAGGGTGCGCGCCATCTGCCGCTTTGGCCGCGAGCGCGAGCATCTTCGGACCGAGAGCGGCGAGCAAAGTCGGCGGGGTGGTGACGGTGACGGACGCGGGCGTCCGATATGGCGATGAAGCCATCGCTTCGAGATAGGCACTCATCTGTGTGAGGGGTTTCGCATAGTCGAGTTGGCGTACGCCTTCGACCATCGGTGCGTGACTGACCCCGAGACCGAGCATGAACCGGTCATCGGTCTGTTCGGCGAGTGTGTACGCGGCTTGCTTCATCGCCCCGGGGTGACGTTGAAAGATGCTCGCGATGCCCGTGGCGAAGACGAGCGACGTCGTTTGGTTGGCGAGATGCGCGATGTGTGCGAACGGATCTCGTCCGACCGTATCGGGAACCCACAACGCCGAGTATCCGAGCGACTCAACTCGAGCGGCGAACTCAGCCGCCTCCGCGACAGGCATGGCGTCGGTGAACGACCACACACCCGGCGTGCGGAGACGATCGCGGAGAGCCAGTTCCATAGCGAGGGAATTCTAAGCAGTCGACCCGCCGCTGGCGCGCGCGTACCACGTTCACGTTCGCGCAGGGGCCGATGCGGCCCTAGTCGAAAGCCGCGCCCACCTTGCGCGTCCACCGTGTCGGTCGGCCTCGTCGCCGCCGACGGTGGCGATCACGTGGCCCGCGCTCACGAGCCTGTTGCGCGCGAAGGAGTACCTCTACACCGGTGATCGCATCCCGGCACAGGTCGCAGTCGAGCTCGGCCTTGCGAACCGCGTGGTCGACGACGGCACGAGCATAGCGCAGGCGATGGCGCTCGCCGAACGTCTGGCGCAACAGCCGCCGCACGCGCTGCGCGACACCAAACGCGCCCTCAACAAACACCTCGAACGAGCGGTGCTCGACATCCTCGACTTCGCCGTCGCCGCGGAGTCCATCTCGAGCGCGAGCGACGAACACCGGGCGATCGTCGACGCCATGCGGGCCAAGGCCGACCGGCGCTGAGCCGCACAAAGGACGACGAAAAGCCGACGCGGTGAGGTGAGCTCGTGTCGTTCGGTACGATCCTCGGCTGTTCGCAGCCACCAGGCCGAGTCCTGCGTGGCCCGACAATCGCCAGGAGGCGCCCGTGGTCGATGACGAGCTGACGTTCAGTCCGTTCGATTCCGAGCGGACACACGCCATGTTCCCCGAGATGCGGACCATGCGCGACCGGTGTCCGGTCATCCGTACCGCCGAGGGTTACTTCTACGTGGCGCGCTACGACGACAACCAGCGCATGTTCCGCGACGCGCGGTCATGGCCGAACGCGGGAGGCTGGCGGGAGTCGTGGGTCGAAATGCCGGACCAGGATCGCTTCCTGGGCGAGACAGATCCTCCTCGCCACACCGAGATCCGCCGTCCGCTCGTCGCCGCGTTGAGCCCGCGCATGGCAACGAACGCCGAGCCCTTTACCCGGGCGTACGTTCTCGATCGACTGGCTCGGCTCGTCGCACGCGGTGGTGGCGATCTGGTGCAGGAGCTGACCTTGCCGCTGCCGCAAGCGGTCAGTGCCCACGTGCTCGGGATCCCGCTCGACGACATCGAACAGGTCGCGGCGTGGTGCTTCGAACTCATCCACAGCACGTGGCCCGCCACGAACCGCACCGAGCGTGGGGAAGGCATCGCCGGCGCGTTTCCCGAGTTCGCCTCCTACCTGGACGAGCAGATCGCACTGCGGCATCGCGCAGAGCCCAAGGCCGATGACCTCATGACGCGCATGCTGTACGCGGACGACGGCAGCCGACGGATGACGGACTGGGACACGCGCACCCAGTCCGCCGGCGTGCTCGCGGCGAGCCTGTCGACGACGGCGCTCATCGGCAACCTCTTCTACCGCATGTTCACAGAGCCCGAGTTCGAGCAGCGGTTGCGCGACGACCGGGATCTCATCCCCTTTGCCATCGAAGAGTCGCTCCGGCTCGAACCACCGGTGATGTTGCTGTTCCGCACGGCCGCCGTCGAGGAGGAGATCGACGGCACACGGATATGCCCCGGTGACCGCATCGTGTTGGGCGTCGCGTCCGCGAACCGCGACGAGCGCGTCTACGGCGAAGACGCCGAAACATTCCGCCCCGACCGCCAGCCGTCGGCCGAGCACCTGTCGTTCGGCGTCGGTCCACACGTCTGCCCCGGCCGGAACATCGCACGAATGGAGACACGCATCTTGTTCGAGGCGTACTTCGACCATTACCCCCCAGGCACGCTCAGGCTCGCCGACGACTTCGAGTTCGAGTTCGTCCCGATGTTCCTCGAGTACGGGCCGCGGCACCTCGAGGTCGTCGCGTGACCGCCCCGATCCGACGACTCGAGGGCAAGGTCGCGATCGTCGTCGGTGCCGGACGTGGCATCGGTCGAGCGTGCGCGGTTCGCCTGGCTGCCGAGGGAGCTTCGGTGGTCGTGGCCGACGTCGACGGGGAGAACGCCAAGCGGTCCGCTGCCGCGATCGAGGCCAACGCCGGCCGCGCCATCGGGTTGCGCGTGGACGTGGGTGACGAACAAGCCGTCATCGACATGGTGCGGGCAACGCTCGATACCTACGGTCGGATCGACGTCTTACACAACAATGCGGCCGACACCCGGGACGAGGTACTCGGCCGCGACATCGATGTGATCGGCATGAGCATCGAGCTGTGGGATCAGACGATGGCCGTCAACGTGCGCGGCCCGATGCTGACGTGCAAGCATGTGCTGCCGCACATGATCGCGGCCGGGGGCGGTTCGATCATCAACACATCGTCGGCCTCCGGTCTCACCGGCGACCTCGTCCGCGCCGCGTACGCGGCGTCGAAGGCGGCACTGAACTCGCTGACCTGGTCAATCGCCACTATGTACGGCAAGCAGGGCGTGCGCTGCAACGCGGTCGCACCGGGCCTGATCCTGTCCGAGCGCCACCTCACCGACGACCCCGAAGCAACGAGCCTCGCGCTCTCACATCACCTCACGCCCCGCGTCGGCAACCCCGACGACATCGCCGCCGCGGTTGCGTACCTTGCGAGCGACGACGCCGCCTTCGTCACGGGCCACGTGCTCAACGTCGACGGCGGCCTGCTCGTGCACATGCCGATGGTGGCGCAGCAGCGAGCCGTCAGCCACGAACAGGAGACGGCGCAATAAGCCACAGACAGAAAGGGGCACCCGCCATGCCAGACAAGTCGAGCGACGACGCGCCAACGGAGCTGGTGTTGTGGGACGTGAACGAGAGGATTGCCACGCTTACGTTCAATCGTCCCGAGCGGAACAACGCGTTCACGACCGACATGGAGCATCAGTACTTCGATCTCCTCGAGCGCGCCGCCAACGATTGCGAGGTACGTGTCATCATCGTGACCGGCGCCGGCCGCTCGTTCTGCCCGGGGCTCGACATGGATGCACTGCGGACCGGCGTGGCCGATGGTGGCCTGGCGACGAGTCGTCCCCGCCGCCCGCACACCTACCCGGTGACGGTCCCAAAGCCGATCATTGCCGTGATCAACGGGGCGTGCGCAGGGCTCGGATTAGTGATGGCGTTGATGAGCGATATCCGCTTCGCCGCCCGCGGAGCCAAGATGACGACGGCGTGGTCGCGTCGCGGATTGGTCGCCGAGCATGGCATGTCGTGGATGATTCCGCGAATCGTCGGATTTCCCCGGGCGCTCGAGCTGATGATGTCGGGGCGCGTCTTCACCACCGACGAGGCGCACGACATCGGGATGGTCCACCATCTCGCCGACGCCGACCGCGTCATGAGCGAAGCCCGGGCCTACGCGCTCGACTTGGCCGCCAACGTTTCGCCGACATCGATGGCCCACATCAAATGGCAGTCCTACCGTGATCTCGAGCGCAACTCGCTGAACTCAGCCTGGCAACACTCGATGTTCCTCGCACACAACGCCAACGAGTTTCCCGACGCAACCGAGGGTGTCAACAGCTTCATCGAACGACGACCCCCGAACTTCCCACCCCTTCCGCCCAACTTCGACGTCGGCTCGCGCGTCCGTCGTTCCGCAATGGACTGACGAACCGGGACGTCGTCCCATCATCTACTATCGGCCCCGACGACCATGCGAGCGCGTCGCGTGGGTCGGCCGTGCATGTGAGAGGAGAAGTCAACCGGTCTCGGAGCGCTATTCATCCTCGATCGCGATCGTCGGTGCTCTACGATTTATCAATGCGGGTCGGGCTGCTAGGACCGGTCACTCCTCACGCTCCCGGTGACGTCGGTCGGCAACACCTTTGCTGCGGAGTGGACGAAAGTTGCGGTCGCTGAGATAAGCGCGCCCACCGTGCTCTTGGGTTACGAGAGTCCACAAATCGGCTGCGATTCGGCCAGCCGGTGAACCCCTGCTTGATCGGAGGCGCGAGACTGATGCGCGGCAAGGAGTGGGCATGGAAGTTGTGAAACTGAACGTTGCGCTCGCGGCACATTTCGGTGAGCTCGAGCATCATGAGTTCTTCGAGAATCAGGGACCGGGCTTCGAGCACATCACGGTGCTCGACTCGGCCCGGGGCGATCGTTCGTCGATGTGGCACATCGACGAACACTTCCTCGAGAATCCTCCGATCATCACCATGACGCGCGCGATCGAGCTGCCGTCGTGGGGAGGTGACACCTCGTTCATCGGCCTCCATCAGGCCTTTGACACGCTCTCATCGCGCATGCAGCACTACCTCGACGGGCTCTCGGCCGTGCACGACCTGGCACGCATCGCCGAGTTGCGTTGGCAAGGCGGCACCGGCGGTGGCGAACAACTCGCCGAGCCGCTGCTCGCGCACAAGCACGCGACGCATCCGGTCGTGTCCGTGCACCCGGTCAACGGCCGCCGCGCGCTCAACGTGTCGCCCACCTACACCCGCTTCATCGAGGGATTGCCCTCGGGCGAGAGCAAGGCGATCCTCGACTATCTGTATCTCCACATGCAGCGACCCGAGCACGCCTACCGTCACCGTTGGGCCGACGGCGACCTCCTCATTTGGGACAACCGCAGCGTCATGCACCATGCGGCCGCCGACTACACCGATCGTCGAGTGATGCACCGCATCTCTGTCATCGGAGCGGCTGCCCGGTAACTGGTATGCGCGGCCCGCAGATGTGTCGGTCAGGCTGCGATGTCGTCGAGCTTGAACACTCGTACGGCGTTCTCCCGCAGGAACTTCGGCCATACGCCGTCCTTGAACGGCACGTCGGGTAGCTCTCCGAAGCTGCGCTCGATGGTGATACCGGCTGGGTAATAGCCCGCGTACATGATCTTTTCGGAGCCGCGGGTATTCGCGAAGTCGACGATGGCCTTCGGGTAGTACTTGGGGGCGAACGCGCTCGGCATGTAGTAGAGCCCCGGCCACTTCAACATGAGCTTGACCGCCAGCGCTTCCCACGGCTCCGCTCCGTGACGCATCACGATGCGCAACTCGGGAAAGTCGTAGCAGACCTCGTCGAAGTGCTTCACGTGTTGACACGCGGCCGGAAAGCGCGGTCCGGGAATCCCGGCGTTGGCGATGATCGGGATATCGAGATCGATGCAGGTTTGGTACACAGGGTAATAGCGCCGGTCGCTCACCGGCACTTGTGGATTGCAACCCGCGGGGAACGTGGTCACCGCCTTGATGCCGTGATCCGCATGCGCCGCACGGATCTGGCGCACCGTGCCCGTGATGTCGTTGGGGTCGACCTCGAGCGACAGATACACGCGGCCCGGATATCGGCGCCGCGCCTCGAGGGACTGTTCCGACACGCCGAACAGACCGGCGGTGATGTTGTGGGCATCCATCTTGCGGAACGTGATCTCGATCGGATCGTCGTCTTCGGTCGCCTCGTCGGGAACGTCCTTGAACATGTACTCGACCGGGAAGTCGTATTCATCTTTCGACTGAGTGTCCTTGATGCCCTTGCGCAAGTACTCATAGATCGCCCGCTTGTCCTTGAACGGGAAGCCGATCATCAGGTCGACGGCTCCGACGTTGGATGGAAGGCTCATTGCGGCTCCTGGGATGCTTGTTCGTTCACAGCGGATCGCCCATGCGGGCAAAGCAGTCGACGATATTGCCACCGAGGAACGACTCTCGCGTCGTCGGATCGAGACCGGCGAGTGCGCTGGTGTAGTGCGTCATTGGTTCAGGGTTGGCCTCGATGTGCGGGAAGTCGGTGGAGAACACCGCTACTTCAGGTAGCTGTTCGAGGACGGCCAGCGGCAACTGCGCCGGCGAAGGCAGCGGCGACACGCGCACGTTGCGGCGCACGAACTCGCTCGGCGAAAGCGACAGGTCGTAGTCGCCGAGCAGTGCGGCGCCGGGAGCGGCGCGTCCGTCCATGTTGCGCACCGTGAACGGGAGCCAATCGATGCCGAACTCGCTGATCACCAGTGTGAGGTTCGGGTGGCGCTCGAAAACACCGCCGAAGATCATCGCGTTGAGAAGGATCGGCGCCGCCTGATACGACATCGACGTTGCCATGCGCTTGATCAAGGCGGGCGAATCGGTGTTACCCCAGCCGGGATGCATGGTCGCGGGGCCCATGCCGACGTGCAGCATCGCCATCATGCCCAGGTCGCACGCGGCGGCCCAGAGCCGGTCGAAATGCGCGTCGAAATGAGGTATGCCGTTGACCGGCTCGCCGGGGATGAGGAACATCCGACACCCGAGGCCCCGAGTTCGCTCGAGCTCGCGAATCGCGCGATCGAGGTCGTCGAGCCGCACGGTGGTGACCGGCTTCATGCGGTCGATGTCGGTGCCGACGTGGTCGATCATCCAGCTGTTCGCTGCTGCGAGCGCGTCCATCGCGAGTGACGGATCGTCGATAGCGCGCGCGAGTGTGTAGGCCCCGCCCGAGATGAGCATCTGTGCGTCGATACCTTGTCGGTTCATCCATGCGAGGCGTTGCGGTGCATCGAGCGTCCAATGCTGATTCGCACCGGGATAAAACACGCCCTCGGGACGCGCCGAGTCGTAGATCATCCGCATGACCGACGTGGTCAGCGCAGCCGCCGGCATCCGTTGCGCGACCGGGCGGCCGCGCTGCAGGTCGCTCGCCACGAACCACGCGAACATCTCGGCGCACGCTTCGCCGGTATTGAACTGCGGGTCATTCTCGGGCAGCCTCGGCGGCAGTGCGGCTTTGATCTTCGGGTACTCGTCGAGCCAGCCCGGTGCCGGCTCGGCATGCGAGTCGATGTCCACGACGACAGCCATCGTCCACCCCCAGAGCGCCGGCGACCAGGTCGATGCCGGCGCAAGAACACGTTACACGTTTCGGGTCGACATCACGCTGGATGACGCCGCCGGTCACCGGTCGGCGCTACCCTCGGGAGATGACCCTCGTCGATACCGATGATGCGCTCACCGCGCGTCGGGCAGACCCCCGCTACCAACGGTTGATGAAGGCGACGCGCGCAGCGGCCCGCAAAGGATACGACGCCGTATCCATGCGTGAACTGGCGGAAACGTGCCGGCTGTCGATGACGACGATCTATCAGTTCTGCCGTTCGAAGGATCACCTCATCGCCGAGGCCCATCTCTCGAACATGGAGGCATTTCGCACCCGGATCTCGGCGCGCCCTCCGCGGGGGGCAACGGCCGAAGCGAGAGTTTCGAGTGTCATGCGTTCGTTCGCGAAGGCGCTCGATGACGAACCGCTGTCCCGCACGCTCATGCGCGCCATGTACTCCCTCGATCCCGAAGTCGGCCCCGCACAAGCCTCGGTGAGCAGCGTGTACACCAGCATGCTCGACGCCGCGATCGGTGACGACGTCATAGACAATCGTGACGCGGTGATCACTACCCTCGGGCACGTCGTCGACAGCGTGATTCTCGGCTGGCTCGCCAGAGGCCACGACACGACGTGGGTGCGCCGCGAACTCGAAGCCGCCGTGCACGTACTGTTCAGTGGCACTGCCACGGTTCGCCGCACCGCCACCCGCGCCAAACACGCTCCTGCCCGGCGGCCCGTCGCTCGCCGGGCCTGACCTCGACTTCATCATCCCGCCCGACACCGAGTACATCAATACCGAGGCGGCGGACCGGCTCTGGCGCGCTACGCCTTAGAGCCTCCGTCCAAGAGAAAGTCTGCGCCCGAGGCGTACGCGCTTTCGTCCGATGCCAGCCACAGCGCGAGTTTGGCCACCTCCGCTGGATCTCCGACCCGCCGCAGAGGAATGCCCGCCGCCATTGCATCGAGGTCCATTCCGTCGATCATGCGGCTGCGGATGGTCCCCGGCAGGATCGCGTTGACGCGCACATTGAATGGACCCAGTTCCTGCGCCGCGCTGCGCGTCATGCCCCGCAGCGCCCACTTCGTCGCACCGTACGCGTAACAAGGGCTCGACCCGCCCAGCCCTCCGACTGAAGACGTATTGATGATCGATCCGCTGCGTTGCCGCTTCATCACCGGCGCAACCGCACGCATGCCGAGGAAGGGACCGGTTTGATTGACCGCGATGATGCGCTCCCACACAGAGAGCGGCGTTTCGGTCATCGTGTGCCAAGCGATGATGCCTGCACTGTTGTACAGCACATCGATGCGCCCGAAGTCGGTGACCATCAGGTCGACGATGCGGTCCCAGCTGTCGGGCATCGTGACGTCGAGGTGCGCGAAACGCGAACCCGCCCTGGTCGCGACCTCGTTGCCGGCAACGTCGTCGACGTCGGCGACAACCACTTTTGCACCCGCTTCCGTGAACAGTATCGACGCGGCCTCACCATGACCGTGTGCTCCACCGGTGATCAATGCGACTTTGCCGTCGAGACGGATCACGAGAGCCTCTCAGTGCCCCGCGAGATAGGCCGCGCCGTGCAATCGCGGATCGGCGGGGTCGGGTTGCCAGGTGTCGAGCAACTCGAGGCCGTCGAGTGTGCGCACCGGCCGCGCCAGCTCGACCAACAACGGCAGGCTGTACGCAACGCGGCTGGTGAGCTCACGAGGGTTGCCGCTGCACAGTGCGAGCGCGGCTTCGACCATCGTCTCCATTGGTTCCCAATCCTCTGGTCGCAGGTGGGGTGTGACACTCGCCGACACCGGCGTCTTCACTGGCCCGGTCGGTGCCAACGCGTTGACCGCGATGTTGTCCGCGAACAGCTCCTCGGCGGCGCCGGTGGTGATGCGGTCGAGGAAAGCCTTGGTGCCGCCGTAGATGCAGGCGCCGCCGAGCCGCGACGGCGCGCGTCCGTCTACCGGGCTTGGCCTCGGCGCGGCCTGGCGAGACGAGATCGACAGGATCCAACCTGCCCCTCGCTCGCGCATGCCGGGTATCACACACTTCGCCAGATCCCACATTGCCCACACGTTGACCTCGACGCTGCGCTGAAACCAGTCGCGTGGCGTATCCGCGAACATCACCAACGGGCGGCCGTCGTCGAACTCGCGGGGCGCAGCGGCGACGTGCACGAGGATGTCGGGCGTGCGATCGAACGCGCGATGGACGTCTGCGATGATCTCGGACTTGTCGGCAGTCGGGTCGCCGATGTCGGCCATCACTACTCGGACCCGTCCAGCGTTCATCGACCTGGCCAGTTGCTCGGTTTCATCGAGTGACCCGGCCAGATTCGTACTCCTGCGATCGGGGCCACGCCCGACGAGTGCGACGTCGGCACCTTCCGCCGCGAACCGGCATGCGATTGCTTGCCCGATGCCACGGCTCGCACCCGTGATCAACGCTACCCGACCTTCAATGTCCTTCATGGGAAACTGCACTCCTCGCCTCGACACTCACGACTCCCCGATAACCCTGGGCCCGCATGGTGCGCTCCCCCACTGTCTTACCAGCGTTGCTGTCGGTTGGCGACGAAGTCCACTTGTTGAAACGGCGCGGATTCGATCGAGTCCAAGACGACGTCCTTGCGGTGGACGCAATAGCCGTCGTCGGTCAACTTCAGCGTCCAGTGCACGATCCCGCTCGACAGGGTGCTCGGCTTGCGCTCGATGATCTGGGTCACGAACAAATACGACTCGAGATCGAGCTCGTCACCACGCTCGGCCACCACATGCACGTTCGCCGCGTGATGCCGCAACGGGTAAGGGCTGTGCTTTCGATGATCCTTCGTCCACGCCATCGCGGTGTCGCGTCCGTGGTTGTCGGAGCGGATGAACTCCTCGTGGGGATGTTGGCCGGTTTCGGTGCGCGAGCTCAGATGACAGTCTTCGGTCAAGAGGCCGGCGAGGACGTCGAGGTGCCCCTCGTCGTAGTTGAACCAATAGCGGTTGATGAACTCGTGCGCGGCGAAGCGGTCGTGGCGGATCATGAGGCGAAGTCCTTCGTTGGTTGTCATGGCGTCACGCCGCGGTGGGCGCGAGCCAGTCGGTCGCTGGGGCGATCGTGTACGTCGCGATCAATGCACGAATGAAGTCGCTGTCGTGCAGAGGATCCGACGGCTCGGCGACCGCCACGCCCTTGGATCGCATATCGGCGAGCAACCGCTCGAACACGATGTCGTGCGTGAGGTCGTCGGAATGGTCCATGTTCTTCTTGACCTCGTCCATGTCCGCGAATACCTCCGCGTTCCAGTGCACGAGGAGCCGCATCTGCTCGGGCCGGTAACGCCGGATGACCCCGCCGTCGGTCGTGATCGCCCAATCGTCGCGCTCCGCGTCATAGCCGATGAGCGAACGATGCTTGAGACCAGATATATCGCGCTCCTCCGGCCGGCCAACCGGGTCGCCGCGATGGAACATCGCCTCGTTCTGCACGACGACGCCCTTGTTCCACAGCGGATGCTCCAGCTTGCGCGGCTCACCGAGCGGCCCGTCAGGCCAATACGTGAACGTGCCGTTGTCGCCCAGATACCACCACGTGATCACCTGCGCCATCTTCACGAGATGCTCGGTGAACAGTCCCGACTTCCCCATCACGTTCTGCAACCACACCGGCGAGTTCTCGATGCGGATCCCGCGGAAGGTGACCGCATCGAGATGCGCGCTCAACCCACTGTGATGCGGGCCGCACAAGTTGAACAGCATCAGCGTCGGCTTCGCGTACTGCGCGCCCCAATAGTCACGGGCCATCTCGAGGAAGCGCGCGTTGTAATAGCAGTCGTGCAACTCCGGGTAGAACGCGATCGAGTGTTGCGCCAGGTATCCGCGGAAATTTGCCGTCGCGATATCGTCGAGTGTCAACCGCGCGCCCTCGCCCTTGCGCATCGGCCCCGACGTCGTCGCCACCAACTCTTCGACGGTATTGAAGTGGAGAGCGGTGATCGTCGGCCACGGGCCGCGGCTCTTGATAACTCCGAGAATCCGCTCGTATTGATCGTCTGTGTAGACGCCCTCCAGCACGCGCGGCGGCGCCACCGGACGCAAGAGCTCGTTCATCCGCTGCAGGTCTGCCATCACAGGCCCCCTTTCGACATGCCGTCGCCAGTCTCCTCGAGGACGCGCCAACTACAGTAACACGTTATAGTACGTAGTATGTCTGAGCCAAACCATCACGACGACAAGGTCGTCATCATCACCGGTGGCAGCCAGGGGGTCGGGTTGGGCATCAGCCGGGCTTTCCTCCACTCCGGCGCGTCGGTGGTGAGCTGTGCCCGCAAGTCCTTCGACCACAGCCCCGCCGCCGAGACCGACGACGAGCGATCGCGCTCGATGCACGTCCAGGCCGACATCCGCAACGACGACGATGTGGAACGTGTGATCGCCACCACGCTCGAACGGTTCGGCCGACTCGATGTCCTCGTGAACAACGCCGGCGGTCAACCGCCGGCTGACATCGCCACCGCGTCACCTCGTTTCATCCGAGCGATCATCGAGCTCAACCTCACGGCACCCATGATCTTCGCCGCGAAGGCATACCGCGTCATGAGCGCGCAGGACAGCGGCGGGTGCGTCATCAACATCTCGAGCCAGGCATCGATGCCGACCGGCGGCGGTGGTTCGCTCGTTCCCTATGGCGCGGCGAAGGCCGGCCTCAATCACATGACCCGTTCACTGGCCGTCGCTTGGGGACGGAAGGTGCGAGTCAACTGCATCTCTCTCGGTTGGGTGGAAACCGAGGCAATGGCCGATCTGCTGTTGCCCGAGAACCGCGAACAATGGAGCTCCACGATCGACCGCATCCCCGTTGGTCGCATGGGTACCCCCGACGAGATCGGCGGGTTGTGCACGTTCCTCGCGTCCGACGCGGCGTCCTATCTCAACGGCACCACGATCTGGGCCGACGGCGGCGGTACCTGAGCGAACGCAAGATGCGCCTCGCCGCGAACCTCGTCGCCGTGTGAGCGCGACGCATCTGCGGACACCGCCGCATTGAATGATCGGTGGGATGCGTCGTCTCTTCGCTCAGCGCGCGTCGCGCCGTGTCATCGCGCAGACGATGACAACCGTAGCGGTTGCGGTGACTGGCCAGGGGTGGTGCAGCCAAGCCACGCGCACCGCAACGGGAATGAATGCGAAGGGAAGGCTCAGGGAGGCGACCCACAGCAGCATCGATCCGGCCGCGATTTCGTTGGTGTGTTCGACGAAGGGGTTGCAAACGGCGTGCACCGCTGTCCCCGCTGTTGCCAAGGCGAGGAGCGCGGCGGCCAGTTCCGGCTCGGCTGTCGGCGTGACCGCAAGTACACGTTCGGCGGCGACAAGAAGGACGGTGACGAATGCGGTCGCGCCGATGAGCAGCGCCGCGCGATGTGCGAGCCGCGTCAGCGGTGAGGTGGGTAAGGCCTGAAGCAGCGGACGGGCCGGGTCTGCCAGACCGAGCACACCGGCGGCACTCAGTGCCGCGACCGCCAAGTGTTGGATTACGGCCGGCACGTCGATCGTTCTACGGCCCAAGACGGCAGCGGTGGCAAGAAGGGTCGCGGCGATCAGCGTGAGCGGTGTCCAGTCGATGGCACGTCGCGTCGGCGCGAGCCACGCGGGTGTCACGCTGATCACAGCGGGCTGACGATGAACTGTGCGACAACGCCCGCGGTTGCGAAGGCGATACCAGCCAATGCCACGCGCCGGCCGCGGCTGCCGCGCACGGCGACGCCGGCCGCGAATGCGGTGAGGCCGACCAGGTAGACATCATGTCCGACGATGGTTGGCCGATGCACGAGTTGGCGGATTGGTGGTCCGTCGTGCGGAAGCTCGACGAACCAGGTGGCGGGGAGCTGATCGACGTTGGTCCCGGTGTCCAGTTCGATGAACAGCAGTTGCTGCGTCCGATCGCGATGCCGGCGGCGCCGACGAACGCGACTATGAGGACCGGCTGGGCGAGCTCGACGAAGGGGTGGAGCGCGGTGTCGGTTCGTCGTGGGTGATCGCCGAGCCAGAAGCCGCCTTCGATGCGGGACGCGATGGCGAACCCGACCACGACGAGCACCGTCGAAAGGACGGGCAGGGCGAGGCTGCTGAGCCGGGCCAAGGCCCGGTGGTCGCAGCCGATGGCGGCGCTCTCCGCGACGTCGTAGTCGGCGTCGCGTCGGCCGGTGCGGAACGCCGCGATGAAGGTACCGAGCACGATCGGCGCGAACGATTGCGGCAGTTTCTCTATGTAGCCGCCGCCGGGCCAGTCCGCGGTGGTGGAGCTTGCGAGGAGGACGACCGCGAGAACGAGGCCGGCCCACACCGACACACGGCGCAGGGAACGAACGGCTTCGATGATCGCGAGTTGACCGAGCGCGCCAGCAGAGATTCGCTCGGTCGGGGCCACTGTCAGCGCTGTCATTGTGCTGCTCCGTTACTGGTGGCGAAGACGTAGCCGTCGTCGATGTTCGGTTCGACGAGCTGCGCGCCCTGGGGGGGCGTGCCGATACTGCGCACGAGGCCATCGCTGGTGATCCAACTGCGGTCGGCGTCGGGGTGCGGATGGTCGTCGACCCACACGCGCCCGGTCGCCATGTTGGCAAGCTCGCGGGGCGTGCCCGCGAATCGCAATCGGCCGCGGTCGAGGACCAATACGCGTTGGCAAAATGCGGCAACCTCGTCGGTCTGGTGGGTGGAGACGACGACGGTTCCGAGTTGTCCTGCTTGGGACACGACGTCTCGTAACCGCAGTCGTTGGTCAGGGTCGAGCCCGGCGGAGGGCTCGTCGAGCACGAGCAGCCGAGGTTGTCCGACGAGCGCGGCGGCAATGGCGACTCGACGTTTCATGCCGCCCGACAGGGTGCGGATGCGACGGTGCATCTCGTCCTCGAGCCCCACCGCGCACAGCGACCGGCGGACCGCGTCGTGGCGGCTCGCGGGGTTCGCGATCTCTTTGAGGACTGCCACATAGTCGACGAGGTCGAAGGCGCTGAAGCCTGGGTACAGCCCCGTGTGTTGAGGGAGGTAGCCGAGCAGACGCCGGATCGCCAGACGGTCGCGTGATCGAGCCGGATCAAGACCGAAGATCCTGATGGTGCCGCGGTCCGGATCGAGGACCGTCGCCAGCATCCGCAACAAGGTCGTCTTGCCCGCACCGTTGGGGCCGAGCAGACCAATGACGCCGGAACCGCCGGACCAGTTGAAGTCGTCGAGAGCGACGGTCGATCCGAAGCGTTTCGCCAGGCCGGTGAGGTGGAGATCAGAGGTCACGTGGTTCTCCAGTTCGGTTGGGCGTCGCGGCGCGACAACGTCACGATCGATGCGACGACGATCACGACGACACAGACGATCTGTATGCGCGCACCGTGCGTGGCCAATTCGTTGACGGCGTCGACGGTGGCGAGCGAGCGGTGCCCTCGAGCCCACAGCGTGCACACCACACACCATCCCGCGCCGAGGCCCACCGCCACCCGCAGCGGGTTCATCCATGTCGCCGCCGCGATGACGATCGCGGCGAAAACGAATCCGGGTGCGAGCCACACCAGCGAGTCGGACCAACCGAGCGGCGTGAACGCACTACTGATCAGACCGGCGGCGGCGCTCACCGCGGTGGCGAACAAGGCCCGCAGGAACGGCAACCGGCCCGCAGCCAACGGAGTGGCGGCCGACAGTGCGCCGGCCGGGTCGGTTGCGGGCCAAAAGCCAACGACCGCCGCGACGACAGGGGCAAGCGGCGCCACAGCTACGAGCACCGCGATGCTGAACCGCGGTTCGATCGCGGCGGCGACACCGACCGCGGCCAACAACATTGTCGCCAACAACGCGGACGCGCCGACGAGCGCCGGACTCGCGAGCGACACCTGCAGCGCGCCGGTCGAGCGATGCAGTGAGCGCCGAGGTTGATCGATGCGGTCGGTGATGGCGCGCAACATGGCATCGTGAGCCGCCGCAGCATCTTGGCGAGCGGTGGCAAGATTTGCCCGGCAATGGTCGCATACCAACAGATGCGCCTCGATCGAATCCTGTTCGATCGGTCCCGCCGCGCCGGCAGCGTAACGCTCGAGCCGATCGACGGGGACGTGCCAGTCGTAGTCGAAGGTCATAACAACGCCTCCCGAAGTTCGTGCCGCGCCCGCATCATCCGCGTCTTCACGGTGCCGCTCGGTATGCCCAAAAGCCGTCCTGCTTCACGGCACGTCAGCCCATCGAGAACCGTGGCCCGCACCACCGCCCGCACTCCGGCGACAGCCTGCCGAGAGCCGAGCCGACGTCTCCGTGGTCCATCGCTGCGAACAACTCCTCTTCAGCCGAGGCCGCGTTGCCAGGTCGCTGCGCCATAAGCCGTTCGATCACCGATCGGCGCGGCCGAATCGCGTGCAGCAACTGGCGATAGCCGATCCCCCAAATCCACGCTGCGACCGCGCCGGTACCCGAATGCTTCGCGGCGGAGTTCCAGACAGCCACGAACGTGTCCTGCACGACTTCCTCGACGACGCTGCGGTCGGAGCAGCGGTACGCGAGCCGAGTTGACAGCCACGGTTCGTGACGCCGGTACAACTCCACGAGCGCGCCCCGATCCCGATCGACGACAGCGAGCAACAACTCAGCATCGCTGCGGACATCGACCCTCGAAGGACTCATGCACCACTGTGCCACTCACCGCGCTCATCGGTTCAGTTTCAACCAAGTCGATGCAGCGCACCGGGCCAGGATGGGCGACCTTCGGAGCCAGTCATCGTCCACCGCACGAACTTCGTCGCCTCCATCTCAGGCGCAAGCCTCTCCATCAGCTCGCGGTGAGGATTCGCAGCGGCGAACGCGGACAGGGCGGCTTCGTCGACCCAGACCGACAATGTGGCGTACTGCTTTCGCCACGGCCGCGCCAACAGTGAGAACCCGACCAATCCTTCGGTACACGAAAGTTGCTTACGGACCGCACTCGCCCCGCGAAACAGTCGCCCAGTGGACAACCTGCTGCGCGCAGGAATGCTCGAAGCGAACACGACATACTCGCGATCCGCCTCGAACTTCTTCATCGACCTCCACCGTGACTTCACAGGGGCCTCCTGACGCCGTTACGTCTGTACCCTTTTCCGCCCGCTTTGGTTCACCGGCGTGCGCCGGCTTGCTCGAGGGCCGCGGCGACGTCACCTCGCGGGTCGTGGACGGCGAGGTCGTGACGCCCGCGCTGGATCCGAAGGGCCATCGGGCCGCCCAGGTTCCCCAACCCGATGAATGCAACCCGCACCGCCACACCATGGGACGGTGGTTAGTCGAGCGAGAGCGACAGGAGCGGTGCGTATTGCTGGCCTCCGGCCACATCGCTGTCACCTGGCGCGCCGCCCGGCACGAGGCGCGGCACGGCGACCTTGACCGCGAGAGCGGGTTCGAACCAATGGACTTTGACGGCGTCGGGGGCAAGGCCGTAGAGCCCTCCCACGACCTCGGGTGTGATCACTCCCCGCAGCTGCACGTCGTGGAAAGTCTCGGCATCGGGGAAGAACAGGTCGAAGGTGACGGTGAACGGCCCGGCGTTCTTGCTGCGCACCGACACGAGGACGTCACGGACCACTCGCGTGGTCATCACCCCACCTCCTCGAGCTCGATGCGGAATGGTTCGAGCGGGTCGTCGACGTCGACGACATGGTGCGCGTTGAACTGGAACACCTCGCCGTTGTCGAACACCGCCTTCGAGAACGGCCAGGCCACCGTGGCGCCACCGCGCCATCCGGGGCTCTTCGCGTGCATGAACGCGTACCAGATGACGCTCGTTGCGGTCTCCGTAGTCTCCGGATCCGGGCCCGTCACGTCGACGACGAAGAACGCCTCATGGCCCTCGAATTGCTTGATCGGCTCGCGCGGTCCCATGACGCCGTCGCGCCCGTACACCCGCATGTGCACCTGCACGAGGTCACGCCCGCCCGGACCCAACAGCTCTTCGCAACGCGTGGTGATGTCGCCGTCGATGAACGCCATCCATGCGTCAAGGTTCTGAAGGAAGGTCTCGTCGCGGATGCCGAACATGAACATGCGCTGGAAACCGGCGCGCTCGACGCCTTCGAGCTTGACCGTGTACGGAGTACGCACCGCGGTGGCGCCGCTGACCCGCACGGCACGGTCGGAAACCGCGTCGTAGCGCACGTGGCGCAGATCGGTGGTCCAGCCCGGCTCGACCATCGTGAACGGGTCGGCAACCTCATGGAGTTGCAGTGACGCGACGCTGAACGGCGTACAGCGAATGCCGTCGGCGAGAGGCTGCACGACGAACGACTCGCGCTCCATCACGATGTGCAATACATCGAGGCGCCGACGGGGTTCGGCCGCCGACGTCCCGCATTCGGCGATCTTGCCGGCGTGCCACGCGAGTCCCGGGTCGAACCCGCGGGCGATCGGTATCGCGGCGAAGATGCCGGTGTCAGTGGCGCGGCCGCCGAGCACGACGTCGGCACCGAGATCGAGCGCAGCCTGGAATTGCTCGGCACCCATCACGCCCACGATGCGCACGCTGCGGCGGATGACGTCCTCGTCGTACCGCGGCGCCGCGTCGAGCGCGTGAAGCTTGCCGGCACGCAACTTTTCCACGACGTAGTCGGCCGACAGTTCGCTGTAGATCTTGGCCACCTTGAGCTTGCGGCCGATGGTCGTCGCGATGTCGCGGGCCATACCGGCGAACCAGTCGACGCCCCAGTCGCGTCCGGAGGTGGCGCACGACCCGATGAGCAGCGGGATGCCGTTGCGCGCGGCGCCTTGCATCAACAGGTCGAGATCGCGCCGGTAGGCGGCGTCGGGCCAGCCCGGTGCGACGCCGGCCAGCGCGTTGGGACCGCCGTCTACGCTGCCCGCGTCGGCGCCGATGAAGTCCGGCGTGAGGGCCAGACCCCGCTCGAGCGACGATTCGAGAAAGCCCGTGCCGAGCGCGCCGATGCACAGGAACGACAACTCGTTGGAGTCGGCCATAGGGCTCCTTGCTGAGGCGAGTGGAGTTGGTGCAGTCATAGCAGCCGGCCGCGCACCGATGTCGACCCACCGTCGACGGGCAGCGTGATGCCGGTTATGACTTCGGACTCGCGACTGGCGAGGAACAGAGCGGCGAGCGCGACGTCGCGCGCGGTTGCCAGCCGGGTGAGTTGCATGCCTTCGAGCTCGGCCCGACGCGCGTCGGTCATACCGGCGTCGCGACCATCGTGGATGATGTAGCCGGGTTGTAGCGCGTTGCACCGCACGCCGAGGCGCGAGTAGTCGGCGGCGATCGACCGTCCGAGCGCGTTCAGGCCTGCCTTCGCGCTCGAGTACGCGGCCTGACCGGGGCGAGCCAGGCTGGCCGACTTGGCCGAGACGTTCACGATCGAGCCGCCACCGGCACTGATCAGATGCGGGATCGCCAGCCGGCACATCTCGGCCGCTGCCACCAGGGTGACGGACAACATGTCGTGCCACAACTCGTGGTCAATGGCCGTCACCACGCCGTCGCGCGCGATCGCGGTGGGTGACACCGCGTTGTTCACGAGCACCGTAAGTCGCCCGAACCGCGCCACCGTGCGATCGACGAGCGCCTCTCGACCTTCGGGCGTCGTGAGATCGCTCGCGACGAACAGATGATTCGCACCAGATGCGCGCGCCAGCTCCGCCACGATCGCTTCACCCGCGTCGACACGGCGGCCGCTGACGATGACCGACGCACCCTGCTCGGCGAACAGCGTTGCGATCTCACGGCCCAACCCCGATGTCGATCCGGTCACGATCGCCACTTCGTCGCGCAAACGCAGCGTCATCTCGCCGTTGCCTCCAGTTGCTCACACAAGAACGCACGTACGGAGACCCAGCTTGCCGCGCTCGCCATCTGCGGGCGGTACTCGAGGCCGATCGGTCCGTCGTAGCCGCCGTTGCGGAACGCGCGGACAGTGTCGAGATACGGCGCGCCACCCGCGCTCGGCTCATCGCGCTGCGGCAGACCAGCGAGCTGCACATGCCGGATGAGCCCGACGCGATCACCGATGGTGTCGGCGACGAGCTCGTTCATCCGCGACGCATGGTAGAAGTCGACGACGATCCCGAGCGCTGCTGATCCCACCGAGTCGACGACCGACAAGGCGTGGTGAAGGCGGCTGATATACACCATCGGGTGATCGAAAGTGTTCAGCGGTTCGATGGCCAGCGTCATCCCGCTCGCCTCAGCAAACGGCAGCGCATCGCGCAACGCGGCGACCGCGCGGTCACACTGCTCGGCCGCGGACGCGGTCTCGTCGCGGGCGCCCGACGCGACGATGATCGTCGACGCGCCGAGCCGGCCTCCCACTGCGGCGGTCTCGCGTATCGCGGCGACGAATTGCTGCGGCTCGCACACCATCGACACGATCGGATCGATCACCATGGCCGTGACGCGCACGTCGTTCGCGCGAAGGACACGTTCGAGGCCGTCGACATCCTTGTCGCGCCAGCCCCAGAACTCGACGACGCGCACACCTGCGGCTGCCGCGATCGCGACTCGATCGTTGAAATCGGCACTTGCATCGGCGAAGAGGAGCTCGACGTTGGGCGACAGGACAAGCGCGTTCATGAGAAGTACAGCGCGGTCGCGTTCGTGTCGAGGATTTGTGTGCGTTCCGCGTCGGGGATCTCTGCGAACAGGCGGTCGAGGATCACGCGACTGTGCGGGAACGTCGACTCCGCATGCGGGTAGTCGGATCCCCACACGAGATTGCCCACACCCACGACATCGCGCAGGCGCAAACCAAGTGCATCCTCCTGGAAGCTGATCATCACGTTGCGATGAAAGAAGTCACTCGGTCGTGCCTCGTCTTGGAACCGGTACCACTGGGATCGGCGGGCCCGCTGTGTGTACGTGTAGTCCATCGATTGCAAGAAGTGGGGCACCCACGCGATCTCGTGCTCGAGCGATACCACCTTCAGCGTCGGATGGCGTTCGAACACACCGGCAAAGATCATGTTCGCCAGAGACAGTTGCACCCAGTGCGCAGCGGTTGTGTAACGCGCCGGTGTCGACAGAAACTTGAGCGCCATGTCAGACGGCGCGTGCGATGTCGACGAGGGCGGCGACGGCAGTACGCGGTTCGTGCCGATGTGCAGGCTCAGCACGACGTCGAGATCAGCGGCCGCAGCCCAGACCGGCTCGTAGCGCGGATGGTCGTATGCGATCGACTCATCCGGGTAGACGCTGATCATCGCGCCCCGCAATCCGAGGCGCGCGGCGCGCTGCAATTCGGCGATACCCGCGTCGATGTCGTCGAGTAGCACGAGCGCCACACCTGCGAGCCGGTGAGGTGCGGCGGCACAGAACGCGGCGATCCAGTCGTTGTACGCGGCGAACAGCGACTGCAGCAACGCTGTGTCGGGCAGTCGCCACAACTGCAGCCCGAGTGTGGTGTACAGCACCTCACGGTCGACACCGTCAGCGTCCATGTCGGCGAGCTTGCTGTCGGGCTCGTAGCCGCCCCGCCGCACCTCGCTCATGCGAGCGGCCATCCGCAGCTTCGCTTGATCCTCGAAGCGCACGCCGACATCGACGCCGCCGTGCACCGACATCAGCTTGAGGCCGTCGACATACCACCAGTCGGCGTCGTCGTCGGCGACGAGATGCGGGGCGCGTTCGCGCAGCGAGCGGGGCATCCGGGAGATCCACAGATCCGGCGGCTCGATCACGTGTGAGTCAGTCGAGACGATCACAAATCCCCTTTTCACACAGTACGTTGTAACCGCATGGGGGTCGAGCTGCGCCCGCTTGTTGCGCCGTTTGGTGTTGAGGTCGTCGGCCTCGACATGCGCGCCGGCACGTCCGACACCGATCGAGAGCGCGTGGTCGACGCGTTCTTCGCGCGTCATCTCGTGCTCGTGCGTGATCAGCAGCAACTCTCGATTGACGAGCAGCTGGCGTTCGCAAGTTGGTTCGGCACCATCCGCACGCCATCGCGCGCGATCCATCCCCACCTGCGCGACACCGACCTGCGCTACACGTATCTGTCGAACACGCGCGAAGACGGCACCGGCGGTGCCAACGCCGAGCTCACACCGCATCAGGATTACTCGTTCGCCGATCCGGTCGGTGCAATCTGCCTCTACGCCATCGAAGTGAGCACGACCGGCGGCGAGACCGGGTTCATCGACGCGGCCGAGGCGTATACGCGACTGCCGGCGGCGCTGCGCGAGCGGATTGGCGACGCATTCGCGGTGCATGTCGAGCGCTTCCCCAGAGGGCCCGTGCCGAGCCGGGTACGGCATCCGGTAGTGCTCCCCCACCCCGTGACCGGCATCCCGATCTTGTTCGTCAACCCGTTGTTCACCGAATCGATCCCCGAAGCGGGCGGTGATTCGCTGCTGGTCGAGTTGCAGGCCTCGTTCGCGGTACCCGCCATTCAGTACTGGCATCGCTGGCGACCCGGGGACTTGCTCATCTGGGACAACTTGGTCTTGCAGCACGCACGCAACGAATTCCCCGCCACCGAGAGCCGCACGATCCGCCGCTGCCAAATCGACTTCAGCGCGCGGGACCAGCACGATCCCCCGCACTCACGGAGGCAACACCATGACGACGGCGCTCTGTGTTGACGCAGAACGGCTGCGACCGCGAGCGACGGCAACACCCTCCTCGCACTCGACGCCATGACCCTTCGCGTGTTACGCCTGTGGTTACGTCGGATCGGAGAGGATCTCGATGTAGCCCCTCGTTCCGTTGACGCGGATGCGCTGTCCATCCTGGATTCGCTGGGTGGCGTGGTCGACGCCGACCACGGCGGCGAGGCCGTACTCCCGTGCGACGACTGCACCGTGGGTCATCAGGCCGCCGACCTCCGTCACCAGTCCGGCGATCGTCAGGAACAGCGGCGACCAGCTGGGGTCGGTGTGGGGTGTGACGAGGATGTCGCCCGGTACGAGGTTGGCCTCGGCCATGTCGAGCACGACACGGGCTCGACCTTCGACCGTGCCGCCGGATACGGCCAGCCTGCTAGGGCGCCGGTTGGAAGATCGTCACGTCGGTAGGCACCGTTGAGTGCCTCGCCATCGGAGGTGAGGACACGGGGCGGGGTGAGTGAGCGAAAGGACCGGAGGTCGAGCTTGCGTCGCTGAATGAGATCGCGGTCGGTCTGACCGCTGCGCACGACGTCGTGCAACTCCTGGAAGGTCAGGAAGAAGATGTCTTCGGCTGCTTCGAGCACACCGTTCTTCGCGAGCCGGTCGGCTTCGGTCAGCAGGGCCCGCTTGTAGATGTAGTAGCGGCTGACCATGCCGAACTTCGGAAACTCGCGGTACCCGATGAAGGTCCGAAGGCGATGGATCGCGTGCGCGGTCTGTTCGGCCTTCTCTTCCCCGCCGGGCAGTGCTCGCAGTCGCTGCAGAAGCTGCTGCACATTCGCTTGCGCTTCCTGCTCGCCGCGTTCGCGGCGCCGCGCGCTTTCACCGGGCTCGAAGTGCTCGACGTTCGACAAGATCGCGGGGAGAAGCGCCGAGGTCTGTTCGCGCCAGCGGGGCCGGGCGATGTCGATCTCCCCGGTACACCGCATCCCGTACCTGTCGAGGTACGAGACGATGGCGTCGCGAGACTCTCTCCCGCCCTCGAGGCCGACCAGCTGGTCGAGGAACTCGTCGTCCGCTACCGCCCGGAGATGCGAGATCACCTCGGGGTGGGGACGGATCGTGTCGGCGACATCGAGGAGCGCGAGGCCCATCTCCGCGGTCACGTTGTTCGGTGCGCACAGGGACAGCACGTCGGCTGCGTTCTGTTGGCCGAGCCATTCGTGCAGCTTTTCGTTGAGCCACCATATCGCCTCCATGCCCGCCATCACCGCTTGATGGCTCTTCGGGTCGAAGAGCAGCGCTCTCAGCTCTCCGAGATCGACCAGGATGAAGTCCAACAGGTCGGGCCCCGACCGGGTCTGGATCTCCCCCTGGAGCACGGTGACTGATGCCTGGTGCCGCTCGATCAGCTCGACGACGATGGCGGGGTCGATCGCGATCGGTTCAGGGTGAGCAGCGACCTCCGGCGCCGCGTCGGATCGGCCGTCGGACACCGACGGAAGGAAGTCGGCTCCTTCGAGCACGGTCTCCAGCGCATCGCGGATCAGCGGATCGGATCTCCCGAGCATCTCGAGGGTGGCGGTCCGGGCCGCTGGCGACTGGAGCCGTGCGGCGACATCGACGAACAGTCGCCCGCCAGCAACGTGCATCGGCGCTGGAGAGGTCAACTGCCACACCGACAGCCCGAGGGGTGTCATGGGGTCGGTCATCATCTGCTGGTGGCCCACGGAGATGTAGACGTGGTCGGCTCCGTCGTCGACCTCGGGAACGGGATACAGCGTCGTGATGGGTCGACTCTGGACGATCTGGAAGCCATCGTCATCAAGACACCACTCGATGTCCTGGGGACAACCGAAGTGCATTTCGATCTGCCGGCCCAGCCGCACCAACTCCAGGACCTGCTCACCGGATAGGGCTGGCTGCGACTGGCGTGGCGAGTCGATTGCGACCTCGCGTGTTCCGCCCTCAGGTGACCCGTGGACGGCGACCAGTTTCGTGCCCACCGTGTGATTGACAATCGTTCCATCGCACACCCTGTAGGCGTCAGCGTCCACCATCCCGGACACCAGGGCCGCGCCGAGACCGACCGTGGCCTCGACGGAGGCGATCCTTCGGTTCCCGGTAAGGGGGTCCGCCGTGAACATCACGCCCGACGCCTGCGCGACGACCATGCGCTGCACGACCACTGCCATGTCGACCTTCCGGTGGTCGATGCCGTTGCGCATGCGGTAGATCACAGCTCGCTCGGTGAACAGCGACGCCCAGCAACGACTGATGTGCTGGAGCATTTGCGATGCGCCGATGACGTTCAAATACGAGTCCTGCTGACCTGCAAATGACGCTGTCGGCAGGTCCTCCGCGGTAGCGCTCGACCGGACTGCGAAGGCCGATCGTTCGCCGAGCGCAACGACCGCACTCGTGATCGCCTGTGCCACATCGTCGGGGATGTCGGTCCGCCCGATTCTGACGCGGAGGTCGGCGCTGAGCTCGCGTACTGACTCGACGTCCTTCGCATCCAATTGCACCAGCCGATCGAGGTGCGCATCGATCGACGGCACGTTCGCCAGCATCCTCCGGAACGCATCCGTGGTCACACAGAAGCCCGCGGGCCCGCGGATGCCATCGATTCGCGACAGCTCCCCCAGCTGTGCGCCCTTGCCGCCGACGACAGCCGCTCGCGTCCGATCGACCTCGCCGATGCCAAGCACGTAGTCGTGCGGCTGGAAGTCGGGGTTCCTCGGTTCGGACAAAGTGCGTTGGTCATTCGCGTGTCCGTTTGTGCGAGTCACTGGTGTCTGTCCTCATCCCGGTCGACCGCCGTCAAGTGACGGCGGTGTTTGGTCATGGCGAGCTGTCGAGGCGCGGTCACTCGACGTCAGTTACCCGCTCCAAACGGAGGATTATACTCCGTTTACGTGGTAACGTGCGCAGGGGGTCGACCAGGAGGGTGGAGTGCTGACAAGGCTGAAGCGAGGAGAACGCGTCGTCGATGTCCCCTACCCGGTGTCGCTGCTGCGCGCGGAGCGGTGCGCTGCTCCACGTCAGCGCATCGGGTCGCTCGTCGGATTCCGATGAGAGCCGACGCGAGGCGCAATCGGGAACGTCTTCTGGACTGCGCGATCGAGCTAATCCTCGAGGTCGGCGGCGAACCCCCTCTCGATGCGATTGCGCGTCGAGCCGAAGTCGGCATCGGCACGCTCTATCGGCACTTCCCTGACCGTGAACATTTGTTGGACGGGGCCGCGCAGCACGCCCTCGACCGGAGCATCGAAGCCGCTGAGGCGGCGCTGACGGAGGCTCGCAATGGCTACGAGGCCCTCCGCCAGTACATGCATGAAGCGGTCGACCGCGGGGTCGGAGTGCTCAACCTGATCCGCCCCCTCCTTCACGATCCGGACTGGACAGGCCATCGGACGCGCATCACGACGCTCCTAGAGGCGATCCTGGAGCGCGGCAAGCGGGATGGCCGCCTACGCGACCAAACATGCGTTCCCGACGTCGTGTTCGCGGTCATCCGATTCTCCCGCCCGGTAGCACTCGGACTGCCCCGCCCCGACGAACGGGCGATAGCCCACCGTCATCTCGACATCTACATCGCCGGACTCGGCTGCGGCGACCCCACCCATCACCCGTTGCCTGAACCACCCGCGTTGAACCGTTTCCGGACCAAGTGATCCCGGGACACCTCCCTCGACGGCGGCAACGACGTCGATGTCGTGGTCGGCGAGTACGAGCGCGATGCCGTCGCGCAGCAAGGTGTTGTCTTCTGCGCGCACGACCCGTGGTTGGTCCGTTCCGCGGGCAATCCAGAGTGAAAATCATGATGTGTGACGGATGACGATGGTGGACACTGCGATGCGGCTGCGGTCGAAGGATTCGATGAGTTGCGGGGTATCGCAGCGTCGTACCGTGCATCGCGGTGACAAAGAGTGAACGACGAGGATGTCAAGGTGCCAGCAATGACGAACATCGACGACAGTTCTGAGCCGGCGGTCTTTGCCGAAGGGCTGTTCAAGTCATTCGGCGAGACGCAAGCCCTCGCCGGTGTCGACCTTCGCGTCGACCGGGCCACGGTCGTGGGACTTCTCGGGCCGAACGGTGCGGGCAAGACGACGGCAGTGCGCGTATTGACCACACTGATCCGACCTGATGCCGGACGAGCCTTCGTTGATGGCATCGACGTCGTCGCCGATCCGCAGCAGGCGAAGTCGCGCATCGGGCTGACAGGACAATACGCCGCGGTTGACGAACGGCTCACGGCGTTCGAGAACCTCCAGCACGTCGGTCGGCTGTTCCACATGCGCCTCCCCGAAGCGAGGGAACGAGGCCGCGAACTGCTCGAGCGCTTCGATCTCGTCGAGGCGAGCGACCGCGTCGTGAAGGGCTTCTCGGGGGGCATGCGTCGCCGCCTCGACATCGCGATGAGCCTGATCGCTCGGCCGTCGGTGCTGTTTCTCGACGAGCCGACCACTGGTCTCGATCCGCGCGCGCGTCAGTCGGTGTGGGAATTGATCGACGAACTCACGCGCGGCGGCACGACGACCTTGCTCACCACCCAGTACCTCGACGAAGCCGAACGGCTGACCGACGAGATCGTCGTCATCGATCATGGCCGGGTGATCGCTCGCGGCACGAGCGACGCGTTGAAGCTACAAGTCGGCGGCGACGTGCTGGAGGTCAGCGTTACATCGCTCGACGCGGCTCAACAGGTGGTGTCGGCGCTTGCCGGCTTGGCGTGTGGCGAAATCCTTGTCGACCATGAAGACGACGGTCCCTTTCGAACTGTCCGCGTTCCCGTGGTCAAGGTGTCGGGGATGACGCCGAACGCCGTGCGCCAACTCGACGCCGCGAACATCCCTTTCGTCGACGTGGTCGGCCGCCGATCGACGCTCGACGACGTGTTCTTCGCGCTCACGGGTCATGGCGCCGCCGAGGAGGCACTCGACCCCACCTCGACGGATGGCAAACGGAAGACGAAAGCGAAAGCGTCGAAGCATTCGAACGACAGGACACAGCCATGACATCCACTACTGCACGCGACATGTCGTCGTCAGACCGCACGGTCGACCGACGCGACATACCTACGGGATTTCGCTGGCTGATCAAGGACTCTTGGACCGAGGCGACTCGACACCTCCGGGCGATCCCACGCAACCCCGAGCTACTGATGTTCGCCACGATCCAACCGATCATGTTCATCGTGCTCTTCGTGTACGTGTTCCGGGGCTCCGTACAGGTGCCGCTCGACTACGTGCAGTACGTGATACCCGGGATCTTCGCCCAGACGGTGCTGTTCAACTCGGCATTCACCGGTGTTGGCGTTGCCGATGATCTGAGCAAGGGCATGATCGACCGACTGCGATCGCTGCCGATGTACCCGGCCGCCGTGCTGATCGGTCGGACCCTGTCCGACATCGTCCGCAACGTGTTGACCTTCGCGGTCATGCTGATCGTCGCGTTCGTCATCGGGTTTCGGTTTGAGGGCTCGTTCTTCGGCGCGATTGCAGCAACCGGGTTGATGTTCCTGTTCAGCTACGCGTTCAGCTGGATCCAGGCACTCATCGGGCTCTCGGTCGGCTCGGTCGAGGCGGCGAACTCCGCCGGGTTCATATGGATGTTCCCGTTGACATTCGTGTCTTCGGCCTTCGTCGATGTCAATCGGATGACCAGCTGGCTCCAACCGATCGCCCGCAACAACCCGTTCACTGTCCTCACAAATGCGTGCCGAGCGCTCTATAACGGCTACGACGCCGGCAACGACGCGTGGGTCGCATTGGCGTGGGCCGTCGGCATCACTGTGGTGTTCGCGATCCTCACCACGCGCAAGTTCGCCAAATCGACAAGCGGCTAACCCCTGCTGAGGAACCTACGCACCGGCGACAGTAGTGCGCTGCCGCACGTACGTATGACCAAACCGAAGGCTCCGGTGATGACGACAAGATCTCTGCGCCAGCTTCATGGATCAGTTCTCATCGTGGCTCATGCTGATGGCGCGCTGCGGGCACGACTCGACCGCGGCGCGAACAGCGCGCTCGGGATCCCCGACCCCATGCAACGCTCACTGTCGACTGCTATGACGACATTCGGGTTGCTCACAGAACGGCGCCCGACACTTTGAGTGCGACGATGTCGTCCCAGCTGTAGCCCAGCGAGGCGAGCACCTCGTCGGTGTGTTCGCCGAGCTCTGGGCAGGCGCGCAGCGCGGCTGGTTGCTGGTCGAACTGTACGGCGCCGGCGGGAAGTGGGAAGGTCGAACCGTCCGAGCGCGTGGCGGTTCCGATGTATCCGTTCGCGACGACGGCCGGATCGTTCAACAGTTCGTCGACGCGCTGATACGGGCCCCACGGGATGCGTGCAGCGTCGAGCAGCTTGCGCCACTCGTCGAGTGAACGAGCTGCGAACGCAACCTCGAGTTCGACGACGAGCGCGCCGCTGTTCGCGGCGCGGTCCTGCATCGAGCCGAAGCGTTCGTCGGCGACGAGATCGTCACGACCGAGCAACGTACAGAGGTCGACCCAGTACTTGTCGGGCTGGAGGCAACAAATCATCAGCCACCGACCATCGGCACATCGATAGTTCGCGGCGAGTGGGTTTGGCAGAGAAGCGCGTGGCTCACCGAGCGGGGGGCTCTGGCGGTACGCGCCCTGCAGATGCGACAGCACATCCGAAGCGATCATCCACAGTGCAGTGCCGATGAGCGAGACGTCGACGACCGAGCCCTCGCCCGAACGTTCTCGCCGGAAGAGCGCACCGGCGATGCCGAACGCGATTTGCGTGCCGGCATAGCGATCGCCGACCGCGCCGCGCTGCGGAATCGGCTCTGGTAGGCCCCGCGGTGCGATGGTCTCCTCGATTGCGCCACGCGCCCAGAACGATGTCGAGTCGTATGCCGGCGTATCGGCATCCGCGCCACGCACGCCATAGCCGTGCCCGCGCGCGTAGATCAATCGTGGGTTGATTGCGCGCAACGAATCGACGCTGAGACCGAGCCGGTCGAGCACCGACGGCAGGAAGTTCGTGAGGAACACGTCGGCGCTCTCGATGAGCTTGAGGAGAGCGGCGCGGCCTTCGTCGGTCTTGAGGTCTATGGCCACACTCTTCTTGTTGCGGTTGGCCATCTCCATCGAATAGTTGACCGTTGACGAGCCGGCGCCCGGCAGAACGAGACCGCGGTAACCGTCGCCGCCTTGCGGGTGCTCGACCTTGATCACCTCCGCACCCCAGTCCGCCATGAGCGCACCCGCCACAGGCACGAATACCCATTGCGCGAGCTCGACGATGCGCACGCCTCCGAAGACGTCGACCGATGGCTGCACCATCACGCACCAACAGAGAGCGTGGGCTCGATCGGCGTGAACCGGAAGAGTTTTTCGGCGTTGCCGCGCAGGATCTTGCGTTGCGTAGCCCGCGGGAGTTCCTTCACCAACTGCTGAGCCACTTCGATGCAGTCCGGCCACGTGGTGTCGGTGTGCGGATAGTCGGTTTCGATCATCACGTTGTCTTCACCGATGATGTCGAGGCAACGCAGACCAGAGGTCTCTTCGATGAAGCACCCGAAGATGTGATCGCGAATTGTGCGCCGCACGTCGAGTGTGCCGAGATCTGCCTGCGGGACAGCTTTGGCCGACCCAGTGCCGGAGTCGCCCTTGTAGAACTGCACCCCGGCTTTGGCCGCCCAATGGCGCTGCTTGTCGAGTACCTGCTCGGCCCGCTCGATGAAATAGGGCATCCAGCCGATGTTTCCTTCCGACAACGCAATCTTGAGGTTCGGCATGCGCTCGAAGTAGTCGCTGAACAACCAGGCGAGCATCGTTCCCGCCGCGCGCACCGCGCCAAAGGTGAGGTTTGCGAGCGGAGGGGCATCGGACGAGATCGACGGCATGGTCGACGACGACCCGACGTGCATGCTCACGACCATGCGCGTTTCCTGCGCCGCAGACATCACCGGATCCCAATACCGACCTGGGTCATGGATCGTCGGCAAGCCCAACGGTTCAGGGTTCTCCGAAAACGCGAACGTGCGCGCACCTTTCGCCGCGGTGCGCTCGATCTCTTTGGCCGCGCCGATCGGATCCCACAGCGGGATGAGCACGAGCGGGATGAACCTGCCCGGCGCGGCACCGCACCACTCGTCGATCATCCAGTCGTTGTACGCCTTCACGCACAACAACGCGAGGTCCTTGTCCTTCGCCTCCCAAAAGATCTGACCGCAAAATCGCGGAAACGACGGAAAGCAGATCGATGCCAAGATTCCCGCACGGTTCATGTCCTTGACGCGCTCATGCGGGTCGTACGCGCCCGGCCGCATCTCGTCGAACGACACGGGATTCGGCGAGAACTCCTCCTTCTCTTTGCCTGCCGCGACCGACAACCCCACGGTGTGAACGACCTTGTCCTCGTATTGCCACGCCGCACCACGGTCGCCCTTCGCCATGCGCGGCGCACGGTCGTGGTACTTCGATGGCAGACGATCGAGCCACACGTTCGGCGGTTCGATCACGTGATCGTCGACGGAAATCAACCACTCACTGGGTGACACGATGGTCATGGTGTTCTCCTTGCTTCGCCGTCTCAGGCGTCCGAGTCGGGAGTGAAATGCGGAATGACGATGTCGCCGTCCACGGCCTCGAACACGACGTGCACGCGCATGCCGACGTGCACGTCGGACGGCGCGCAGCCGACGATGTCCGTGTGGAAGAAGGGGCCTTCGTCGAGCTTCACGACGGCCGCCGCATACGGCAGCTTGTCGACGAGCGACCGGTCATACGCGTGATGCACGACGGTGTAGGTGAACACCTCGGCTCGCCCCGATGCCGGTTGCCATTCCATGGCCGACGAGCCATGGTCGATGCAGGTGGATGCGGGCCAGTACGCGCGGCCGCACGAGATGCAACGGTGCACGAGGAACACGTGTTGCTTGCACCCGTCCCAGAACGGCGCGTCGAGCTCATCGGGCGCGAGGTCCATCGGCCGCAGCGAACTATCGGTCATCGGTCCACCCCCAGCACCATCGTCGCGTGCGCCCACGTGTTCTGGATTCCGCCGTTGCCACCGTGGCCGCTGACCAGAGCGACCTGCGCGTCGGGCACCTGCGTGGCGCCGCTCTCACGACGGATCTGGCGCAGACCCTCGACCACCGCAGTGAACCCGGTCGCGTAGAAGCCCGACAGCTGCCCCCCACCGGTATTGGTGGGGATCGCACCGTCGAGCCGCGTCGCTCCGGACGCGACGAATGGACCGCCCTCACCCGACGCGCAGAACCCGTATGCCTCGAGCTGCATGATCACCGAGATCGTGAACGGGTCGTAGAGCGCGGCAACGTCGATGTCGTCGACCGTGATGCCGGCCTGTGCGAATGCCTTCTGCTTCGCCGGTGCGATGTCGTCGTGGAGGTCGTACACGTCGCCCGTCCACCAGTTGCGGATGTTGTGTCCGGTGCCGATGCCTTGCACCACCGCCGGCGTCGATCGCAGGTCGCGTGCGCGCTCGATCGACGTGACGATCACGCACACGCCGCCGTCGGTGTCCCGGCAGCAGTCGAGCAAATGGAACGGTTCCACCACGATGCGCGAGTTCTGGTGGTCGTCGAGCGTAATCGGCTTGCCGTAGCCGAGCGTGCCGGGCCGCACTGCCGCATGAGCGCGCTGCGCAATCGCGACCGCTCCGAGGTGTTGCGAGGTCGTGCCGTAGCGATGCATGTGCCGCCGCGCATGGAGCGCGTGCGTCATACCCGCACCGATGAAGCCGTACAGCCGCGGGTACCCGTAGGCGAACGTGCCGTAGCCGCCCTTGCTGCCGTCCACGCGAGGCACCCCGCCGGAGATCGCGACTCCGTACATGCACACCACCGTGGTGGCCTGCCCGGTGAGGATCGCACCGATCGCGTTGAGGATCGACATGGTCGCCGTCGCGCCACCCGACTGCATCGTGTACGCAAACCCCGGCGCAAGACCGAGATGACGGATGTCGTCGAACGCCTCGCTCGACGTTCCGACGTAACCGTCGATGTCACGACGCGAAAGCCCAGCGTCCGCGAGGGCGAGTTCCAGCGCCTCGCGTCGCAAGTCGCGCGACGGACGCCCGAGACGCAGACCCTGCTCGGTGACACCGAGTCCGGCGATCGCAAACCGCCCCCCGATGCCCGAACCCGTCATCGCCCAACCAGAAGTTGCTCGTATATCAGCATATTGCCTGTTATACTAGCATGCCTTCGCCGTACGAACACGGGAGCTTCCCTTGCCGATCACTCCGTCCCCCGCCGTAGAGCGAGCGTGCGACGTGCTTCGCCATCTGGCCCGTCACCCGGACGAGTCATACTCCGTCTCCGGACTTGCGAAAGAGCTCGCGATTCCCCGCGCCACCTGCGACGCGATCCTTCAGGCGCTGGCCGAAGGGGCGTTCGTGCTGCGAGCCGACGAGGACCTTCGGTACCGCCTCGGTCCGTCGTGCATCGCGGTCGGCGACGCGGCCCGCCTGGCCAACTCCAGCCTGCGCGCCACGGCGGCAGAGGCAGGGCAGCTCGCACTCGACCTCGCGTCGTGCGCAGCGGTGTCGGTTCGCGAGGGGCAAGAGTCGCGGGTCGCCGAGGTGTTCGACTTCGGTCCCCCGTTCGGCCCGCGAGCACAGGTGGGCCAGTCGATCCCCCACGAGCCGCCGTTCGGCGCGGTCTACGTCGCCTGGGACGACCGCGACGCCGACGCGTGGATCGAGCGTGCAGGGCGATCACTCAGTCGAGCGGAGCGCGACCGCTATCGACGTGCGCTCGCCGAAGTACGTCACCGCGGTTACAGCGTGAACATTGCGTCGCCGCGTCGACCCGAGCTCGTCGACGCGCTCAGCACACTCGTGAGCCAGCCCCGCGCCGAGCACGCACGCCGCACTCGCGACGAAGTGATCGCGGAGTTGGTGCACAGTGAGTACCTCGCCACCGACCTCGACGCGAGCGACACGCTGCGCGTGAGTCACATGTCGGCGCCCGTGTTCGATCGCGCCGGCCGCGCGGTCTCGTCGATCCTCCTGCTCGGTCCTGAGTTCGATGTCACCCCGACCGAAGTGCGCGCGCGAGGCGCTCAGCTCGTGCGCGCCGCGGAACGAGCGACCGCGAGCGCGGGCGGCCACGCGCCAACCCCACGCAACTGATCAGAGGGAGCGCACGTTGAACTCAGCCGCACCGCCCGACGGCACCATCGAGGTCGGCCTCGTCCCAAGTGCGGGCAAACGCACGATCGCGGACCTCGAGGCACTGCCGATCGACTCCCTCTGGGCCGGCGGTCACGTCGCTTCTCGCAACCCGAGCCCCGAGACGATGATGGGGTTGGCCCGACTCGCGGCCCTCACGGAACGCGTCCGGATCGGCACCTCCATCCTTCTGTTGCCGCTGTACCCGCCAGCGCTGATCGCCAAGCAGATCGCCGACCTCGACAACGCCACCGGCGGCCGCCTCGTCCTCGGCATCGGCGTCGGCGGCGAGTACCCCCAGGAGTTCCGGGCCTGCCAGGTACCGATCAACGAACGCGGCCGACGCACCAACGAGATGATCCCTCTGATCCGGCGACTGTGGACCGGCGAAGCGATCAACCACGACGGCCGGTACTACGCCATGGAAGACGTCCGCATCCATCCCCCACCAGCGCAGAAAGGCGGACCACCCATCGTCGTCGCCGGCCGATCCGACGCGGCCATGCGCCGAGCCGCGACCCTCGGCGATGGATGGTTCCCTTATCTGTATTCACCGCGCCGCTACGCCGCCTCCGTCGCGACCGTCCGTTCGGCCGCCGCCGAGGAGGGACGCAGCCTCGTTGCGTTCGGCTGGTACGTGTGGGTATTCGTCAACATCGACTCCGACAGCAACACCGCCCGCGAACAGGCCGCTCGATCGATGGGCGGAACCTACGACCAAGATTTCCGCCCGATGGTCGACACCGTGGCCGCCGCCGGCACCGTCGACGAGGTTCTCGAGAAGCTCAAGGCCTTCCACGACGCCGGCGCCCGCCACTTCGTCTTTTGCCCCGCAACCGCCGGAGCCGACCCGGCTCCGACGATCGACCGGCTCCTCGGCGATGTCGTGCCCGTGCTGCGCGAATACGCCTCGGCACCCCGTGCGTAGGCGAGCAACGTCGGAAGCGGGATCCGTGGCATGCCGTCATTCATCGTGCGTCTCCGCGCGCCATCATCGTCCCGACGACATCCACGGGACCATTGGCCCAGAACACCGGGACGGCGCGGTAGCGCCATTGTGGGTCGAGCTCGATACGGCGCACCCGTTCGACGAGGACATCAGTGGCGACGCGTGCCTCGAGGCGGGCCAACGCTGCGCCCGGGCAGACGTGCGGACCTCCTCCGAACGCGAGGTGCGAGAGACCGTTGGGGCGACCGAGGCGCAGCTCGTCGGGCCCCTCGAACACGGCATCGTCGCGGTTCGCGGACGAGATCGACAACAGTGCTTTGCCCGCGCCCGTGAACGGGCAGCCGCCGAGGTCGGTTCCGCTCGCGACGTTGCGCAGGAGCACGGTCACCGGTGGGTACAACCGAAGCATCTCCTCGACGAATCCGGCGACGAGCGTCTTGTCCTGATGCAAGTCGTCGAGTGTCGATGGCTCGTTCGCGACGTGCACGAGGATGTTCGCGAGCAGGTGCCGCGTCGTCTCACTGCCCGCCTGCAACATGAGCGCCACGATCGCCAGGATCTCGTTGTCGGACAGACGCGTACCGTCCACCTCGGTGCGGATCAACTGCGCGATGAAGTCGTCGGCCTCCGCGTCCGCTCGGCGCGTCGTGACCATCTCGTGCAGATACCGGTAGAAATCTGGAAACCCATGCTCGAGACCAACGCCCAGCGGGCCCCGGTTGCGCGACAGGTACTCGCTGTTCGACAGCTCGTCGACCCACGCCGCGATCTGCTCGTGGTCGTCGGCCGATGCGCCCACGAGACGAGCGATCACCGACGTGGGCATGCTGCGTACATACGCCGCTGCGAGATCGGTCGGGCCGCTACGCACAAGAATCCGATCGATCGCGTCCTCGCACAACGATCTGATCCAAGGCTCCAACTGCGCCACCCGCGCCTTCGACACCCCGGTGTTGAAAAACCGGCGTATCCGGCCGTGGCGCGGCTCGGCCATCTCGATCAGCAGCATCTGATCGGTCGGCACGCGTACCTCGGGATCGCGCATGCTTCCCACGAACTCGTCGATTCTTCGCAACGCGTCGAGCACGTCTTCGTACCGGGTCACGAAGTATCGCCCGTCGCCCAGCAAGGCCACCGGCGCATGCTCGCGCAGCTGCGAGAGCAACGCGAACGGAGCGCCGTCGGGGGCGCCGATCGGATACTCGTCGATCGGTTGAACGGTCCGCTGTGCCACTGCCGAGTCTCCCCGCGACGCTGCCGGATTCGCTCAAATACTCGCACACCACATATCGAGGCCAAGACAGCAACCGACGGGACGCTGACACCTCTCTCCGGCGCCATCGCAATCCGGTAACAACCGGCAAAAAAAGCGACCGGATCGCCGCATCGTGTCGCACACGCCCGATCTCGCCGCAAATTTGGAAGCCGTGCGGTTACCTGCGGTTCACAGCAGTCCACGTTGTGTTGGCAGGACGTTGGAAGGCGAGCAACGCGAACACCAAAACTATTCGAGTGGCAGCTCACCCTCGTCGACGCGCGGGTGCAGATTGTGCTTCCGAATGGCACGCACGCACGAGTTCCAGCGCAGAATGGAGTTGTCGTCCCCAGGCGGGCGGAGCGGGAGCGCTTCTTCGTACCAGTCCATGGCCTCGCGGAACCCGTCGTAGGCGTATGCCCTGGACATTCCGGTGAGCATTGCTCTGGCCGCCCGCTCGCGTGCGATCCCGCCGTAGTAGAGCCGCTCGTAGTTGTCTTCGAGCTTGGCGGCCACCTGCGTGGCTTCGCGCAAGTTGCCCATCGTCTCTTGATGCCCGAACTGATCGCTCAACGCCAATACAAGCATGCTGAGAGCCGGCTGATAGCCCGGTTCCACATCCAAGATGTCGCGACAGATGCTCTCGGCCTCGTCGGGTTGGTTCAACAATCGGTAGCGCTCGGCTTTCGCCAGGGCCTCGGGGACCGCGCTCGGAGAGATCGCCCTAAGTACGAAATCGTCGGTCAATACTCCCTCCTTTGCAGATCATGGCGAATCCGGGCGCCGCGCGCGAATCTTTCGTTTGATTCGCACGATCGGATCGTATCGCTGCGAGACAACACGCTCTTTGAGCGGGATGATCGCATTGTGAGTGATCTGTATGTGCTCGGGGCACACGTCACTGCAACACTTGGTGATATTGCACATGCCCAAGCCCATCTGATCTTGCAGTAGGTCCAGCCGATCGTTGGTATCGAGAGGATGCATCTCCAGCTCGGCGTACCTGATGAACATTCGAGGACCGGCAAACTGCGGCAGGTTCTCCTCGTGGTCTCGGATCACATGGCAAACGTCTTGGCACAGGAAGCATTCGATGCACTTGTGGAACTCCTGCACACGATCGATGTCTGACTGCTGCATTCGATACACGCCGTCCGCGTCCCGCGTCTTCGGTTTGAACTGAGGCACGCGCTTCGCCATCTCGAAGTTGAACGAAACGTCAGTCACAAGATCACGGATGAGGGGAAACGTTCGCATTGGCGACAATGTGATCGTCTCCTGTGGATCGAACAGATCCATCCGCGTCATGCACATCAATCGCGGCTTCCCGTTCACCTCCGCGCTGCACGAACCGCACTTACCTGCTTTGCAGTTCCAGCGCACCGCCAGATCGTTCGCCTGATCTGCTTGGATGCGGTGCACCACATCGAGCACGACCTCACCTTCCTCGGCCACCGTGTCGTACTCGCGAAACTCCCCGGCGATCGCGTCGCCCCTCCAGATCCGGAACTTCACAGTCGCAGCCATCACTGGTCCTCCAAGAGCTTCTTGAGCTCGTCGGGCATGGCCGGAATCGGCTCGGTGCTCACAATCAGGTCGTCGCCGCGCTGACGGACGACGACATTCACCTTGCCGAGCTCGGAATCAGTTTCAGGAAAGTCGTCGCGGGTGTGCCCTCCCCGGCTCTCTTTGCGTTCGAGGGCGGCACGAGTGATCGCCTCTGACACGGCGAGCAGGGTGTTGAGGTCCAACGCGAGGTGCCAGCCCGGGTTGTATTGGCGGTGCCCTTCGACGCGGACACGCGTTGCTCGTTCTTTCAGCACTGCGATCTCGTCGAGCGCCTTGACGAGCTCGTCCTCCGTACGGATGATCCCGACAAGCGTGTTCATGCACTCCTGTAGAGCTTGATGAACGGTGTACGGATTCTCGGTACCCGTGTCCTCGAAGGGCTGCAGCGCACGTTGTTCGATCTCATCGAGCTGACGACGTTCCGCTCGCGGCGGCGTCGCCACCTTGTTCGCGTGCTCGGCGGCGTACTGGCCGGCGCGCCGGCCGAACACCAGCAAATCCGACAGTGAGTTGCCTCCGAGCCGGTTCGCCCCATGCATCCCACCTGTGACTTCGCCGGCTGCGAACAGCCCCGGCACAGTGGACTCTTGGCTGTAGGGATCGACTCGGACCCCTCCCATCATGTAGTGACAGGTCGGGCCGACTTCCATCGCGTCTTTCGTGATGTCGACGTTCGCGAGTTCCATAAACTGGTGGTACATCGACGGCAGGCGCCGCTTTATGTACGCGGCGTCGCGGCGAGACGCTATATCGAGGAACACGCCTCCGTGGGGCGACCCCCGGCCTGCCTTCACCTCGGCGTTGATGGCGCGAGCGACTTCGTCGCGAGGCAACAGATCCGGGGTCCGCCGTGCGGTCTTCTTGTCGGTGTACCAGAGATCGGCTTCCTCTTCGGTTTCGGCCGTCTCGGCGCGGAACATGTCCGCGACATACCGGAACATGAAGCGCTCGCCGTCCGAGTTCTTGAGCACGCCGCCGTCGCCGCGCACGCCCTCGGTCACGAGTATCCCCCGCACGGATGGCGGCCAGACCATGCCCGTCGGATGGAACTGTACGAACTCCATATCGATGAGATCAGCGCCGGCTGCCATCGCGAGCGCATGGCCATCACCGGTGTACTCCCACGAATTCGACGTCACCTGGTACGCCTTACCGATTCCCCCCGTCGCCAGTACCACCGCTGGTGCTTCGAAGACGATGAACCGACCAGATTCCCGCCAATATCCGAATGCCCCGGCAATGCGCTCACCATCTTTCAGCAGTTGCGTGATGGTGCACTCCATGAACACTTCGATCCCGCGGTGCACCGCTTGGTGCTGCAGCGTGCGGATCATCTCGAGCCCGGTGCGGTCGCCAACATGTGCGAGGCGGGCGAAGCGATGACCGCCGAAGTCACGCTGGAGGATTCGGCCATCCTCGGTGCGATCGAAGAGTGCGCCCCACTCTTCGAGCTCGTGCACGCGGTCGGGGGCCTCTTGCGCGTGAAGTTGGGCCATCCGCCAACTGTTCAAGAACTTGCCCCCGCGCATGGTGTCGCGAAAGTGAACCTGCCAACTGTCTTCGGAGTACACGTTGCGCAATGCGGCCGCGATGCCTCCTTCGGCCATCACGGTGTGCGCCTTGCCTAGCAGCGACTTGCAAACGAGCGCTGTTCTCGCTCCTTGATCCGACGCCTCGATTGCGGCACGGAGACCAGCACCGCCCGCGCCGATGACAACGACATCGAACTGATGGACTCCCTCGTCGGCCATCAGAAGAACCTCGGATCGTCGAAGACGTTGTTCGCCAACAGGCGCACGTAGAGATCACTGATCAGCACCCCGAACAGGCTGACCCAGGCAATTTCCATGTGGCGAGCGTTGAGTCGTGTGACGCCTTTCCACAGTCGATGCCGGACAGGCGCCTGCGAGAACGAGTTGACATGGCCGCCGCAGAGATGACGACACGAGTGACACGACAGCGTGTACGTGCCGAGCAGGACGGCGTTCACGAGCAAGATGAGTGTGCCGAGACCCATACCGAACTCGCCGCCGAAGTCGAATGCTTTGATGGCGTCCCACAACAGGATGAATGGGAACGGAAGCGCGAGGTAGAAGAAGTAACGGTGCGCGTTCTGGAGGATCAACGGAAACCGCGACTCGCCCCGATAGCGCGACAGCTTGTCGGGCACTGCGCACGCGGGAGGCGACCACAGGAACGACCGGTAGTAGGCCTTGCGGTAGTAGTAACAGGTCAATCTGAAAAGCAGCGGAAACGGCAGGATGAGCAGCGCCGGCGACAGGCCCCACCAGTCGCCGATGATGTTCCAGGTGTGCTCTTCGCAGTTGTCGGCGAGACACGGCGAGTAGAACGGCGACAGGTACGGATCGACGTAGTAGTCGTTGTTGGCGAACGCCACCCACGTGCCGTAGACGACGAATCCGGCGAGGATCACGACGGTGACCAACGGCGGTAGCCACCACCGGTCCTTCCTCAAGTTTTGTCCGCCGAGGCGCGTTCGGACAACAACCGGCTGCTCGGTCACCGTCATAGTGCCCTCTCGATCTCGCACACGGCGAACGAGTCCCCGGTCCCCCCGGACCGCATTGGCGCCGGACTATATAGGGCGCGTCGATCGGCGTGCATCCTGCGGGCTGCGCCGATGGGCGGCCGCAGCGTCGAACAGGTGTCCGTCGCTGGGCCACCTGGTGATCGTTCAGCGGGTGGTGTTACGGATCAGGAACACCAATCAGTGATGGGCAACGTAGAAGTCGCGCAACACGCGTACCTCGAGTTCTGTCGTGTCGAGCCGACATTTCAACACGTCGCCGATGCTCACGAGCAGCCCGTCATGGACGGCACGATGCTGGTCGAAGTCGCCGGTCAGCCGAATCGACCCACCTGCTGCGCACGACATGACCGAAGTCGACATTGCAGAGCGGCTTTCAACGGATTCGGCGGGAAAGGACCGAGGGCACCACCGATAGCCGTAGCCCCGCTCCTCTGCCGGCGCCACCGACCTGCGCTTGGCCTAGCTTGCGCAAGGCGCTCGACGATTTCAGGGGCGACTTGCTCGACATGCCCCGGACTCGACGAAGACCTCGTCATCGAGCCTGGTTAGAGATCAGGCTGCGTTGTGGCGCGCGAGCGCAGCGGCGAGCGCAGCGGGGCTGAGCGAGACAAGTTCAAGGGTGATGATCGGATCGTCGTCGCTGACTTCGAGGTCCCACGCGATCACTTTGGCAACCCACTCTCCGAGATCGCTGCCGATCACGACCGCTGATCCGGGAGTGACTACTCGCACACGCCGCGAGATGCAGATAGAGATGAAACGCCCGGTCGCGGTCGCGCACGAACTGCAACAGCGCAGTGACCTGTTGCGGTGTCGGCGGTCGTATCTCGGCCGGTTCAATACGTGGAGGTTGCGCCTGCGAGGCGGGGTTGGGGTAGATCCATCCCCAACGCTGCGCTTGCGCGAGGGCTCGGTGCAACACGACATGTATGCGGCGCACGGTGCCCGGCGAGAGTTCGCGTTCGCTGTAGCGACCGCGCAGGTTGCCGTAGAGCTCGTCGATCATCGCCGGGGTCAAACGGGCCAGCGGAACCACGCCGAGACCGGGGACGAGGTGGCGGTCGATGACGCTGCGGGTCTGACGGCGCGTCGACGCCGCCCACATCGGCGACGCCGCCGCATACCAACGCTCCAGCAACTCCCCCACGCTCCCCTGATGCGTGCGGGCGTGGTCGACCTCCTTGACAAGCTCCGCGAGCGCGGTGCGGGCGCGGCGTTTGGAGCCAGGCACGGTGCGGGTCACCGCGGGTGCTTCGACGCTGCGTCAACGCCGCAGTAGACGCGTAGCTCCCACGAGTCGCGGCCTCGCAGCCGCATCGATCCCACCACTCAGCCGACGCTAGAAGCGATGGGAAACCCATGGGCGGATGATGGGCAAGGCCACGACGTCCCAGTCCGTTGGCTCGTTGCCAGGGCTTTTGGAGCGGAAGACGGGACTTGAACCCGCGACCCTCACCTTGGCAATGGGATTGGTTCTCATTTCTGGACCGCAAATGCCCGGTTTCACGGCACTTTTCACAGCGCTGCGGTCGTGTGCGGTTCAAAGTAACCCACGTTGTGTTGGCAGGATGTTGGAAAAATCGCACCCTGGATTTTCGCTTACGCGGTGGGTGTGCGCTGTGCGAGAACGCGTCGTACTTTGCTCGGTCGTATCGGCAACATCTCGAGCACGACGATCGGATCGTCGTCGAGCATCGTCGAGAGGTGTAGAGCACGTTCGACAA
This sequence comes from Acidimicrobiales bacterium, assembly GCA_035525225.1. Classification (GTDB taxonomy): domain Bacteria; phylum Actinomycetota; class Acidimicrobiia; order Acidimicrobiales; family WLNW01; genus DATLFA01. The sequence goes on along the minus strand of DATLFA010000071.1, from coordinate 13,287 downwards.
CTGAGATCACGCGGCTGAGACCGCTCGGCCGTACTTGCGCTGCGCTGCCTGTTTCGAAACGCCGAGCATGGCGCCGATCTCGGACCACGATCGATTGGACCGGCGTGCCTCGAGGACCGCTTCGGTCAGCTCACCCTCGAGCGATGCTCGCTGCTCTGCGAGCTCCGCGAGGTGACGCAGTACTGCGGTATCGACCGCCACCAAATCCTCAGGCTGCACGTCATCAGCCCAACGTTCGAGCGCGTTCGCCTTGTTCGCCCGTGAGACCTTGCTCATGGTGTCCACCATCCCTTCAAGAACTTCGACCGCGCCGGCATGCAATGAATAATCGCCTCGCCGTCGTCATCTACCACCACACCCACCTCCAGAGGCCCACCGTCCCCTGACGGCCCGATGTACATCGTCACCGTCGGGTCATCGGTAGCGAAGGCCCGCCAATGATGCCGATACGCATGAACCATCGCCTCGTCCGCGACACCGTGCTTGCGGGCGCTCGCCTCGATGTCCACTTCGCCATGCTACCGGCCCCTCACGCAACGTCAACACATGTTGACGTTGTTCCGCTACCGCGCTGGGTGCCGCCACCGCACCTGGCTGCCCGTCGGGCCGGCCCCGACGATGTCATTGGGCTCTCGTACTGTATCGAGCGATGATCACCGACTCGCCGCCCCTGGTTCTTTCGCCGACGGCTACCGGCCGTCCAGCGGCAGCGTCGCGCTAGGGATGGCCATGACACGTTGGGCGCTGAATCGAGCCGGCATTCTGAACGTGTATCAGTACGGCGACGAGACACTGACCTTCGGCGGCGGGCGCCTACTGCTTCGGGGCGTGAATGGCTCAGGCAAGTCGACCGCCATGAACATGTTGTTGCCGTTCCTGCTCGAAGCCGATACGCGCCGCATCGACGCGGCGGGCGAACAATCGGGCGTGCTCCGTGCGTGGATGCTCTCGGGTCGCGACGAACCGCAGCCTGTTGGCTATCTCTGGATCGAATTCCGTCGGGGAGACGCGCCCGACGACGAGTATCTCGTATGCGGATGCGGCATACGCGCCAACCGATCCACTGACCGCGTGACCACGTGGTGGTTCGTCACACCTCGTCGTCCGGGCATCGACTTTTCATTTGTCGAAGCCAGGACGCCGCTCAGCATCGACGCGCTCCGAGCCGAACTCGGACCCAACGCGGTGTACACCCACGAGCAGCGGGCCGGCTACCGCGCCGAGGTCCGCAGCCTTTTGTATGGCGGGGCCGACCTCGAACAGCACATGCGGTTGTTGCATACCGTGCGCAACCCGCGCGTTGGCGATCGTATCGAGGCCGACCTTCCGACCCATCTTGCCGACGCGTTGCCACAGCTCTCCGAAGCAGCACTCGATGATGCCGCCCAGCCGCTCGAAGACCTCGAAGAACACCGCCGCAACGTCGAAGCACTTACTCGCACCGCCGCCGCGCTCGATGCGCTCGACAACCTCTACGGGAACTACGCCCGTAGCGAACTTCGCGCCCGCGCTGACAGATCACTGGAAGAGGTCGCGCACGCTTTCGACTGTTCTCGTGCCGAGGCCACATTGCGCAAGCAGCAACAGGTCGCCGAATCTGAACGGGTCGAGGCGCAGAGTGCGGTCGATCACCACGATGCGGCCCAGCGACGGTTGCGCGAAGAGATAGACGCGTTGAAGTCGCGCGAGGTCTACACCGCAGGCGCCGAACTCGCCGATCTCCGCAAACACTTGGCGTCTCTCCAACGACGAGTTGGCCTCGCCGAAGCCGATGCCGTTGAAAGTTCGAGACGCCGGAACGAGGCCCGTCTCAGTGTTCAACACTCTGCCACGCAGTCTCACGCTGACCTCGATAACGTCCGCGACAGGCTCTCGGACCTCTCTCGTTTCGCCCGTGCCGTGGGACTCTCTACCAGGCCACCCGATACACCGTCGGTTCCACTTCAGCCGGCGGCAGACGACGTCGACATCGAAGTGCCCGCAACCGCTTTCAATAGCGAGTCCCTCGGCGTCGATCTGACGGAGCTCCGAGGCGCGATTCACCATCGCTCGGGCGACGTGCAATCGCTTCGGGGCGAACTCGACGCGGTCGACCGCGCCGCAAGGATGCTCGACGACGCGGACCGCGCGGCGCAACAAGCGAGCGCCGACGAGGAGGCCGCGCGCGAGGGATACGCGCAAGCTCGAGCCACCCGCGCAGCCGTCACCGATCAGTGGCGCGACGAGCTGCACGCGTGGACCGGGCGGCTGGTCGAGCACCAGCGTCTCCAGGGCCTCGACGTGACCGATGCGGCCTTGCTCGTAGCACCAGACCTCGCCGACCGGCGCGACGAAATCCGCGAATCGCTGTTCGCGGCCGTGCAACAGGTAATCGACCACCACAACGGTGCCGCCGCGTCGTTGGAGGCGCGTCGAGCGGACGAGCAACGCGACGTCGACGAGCTGGCGGCAAGGCTCGCCGAGTTGATGGCCCAAACGCTTCCCGACCCGTCTGCCGCCCCCTGGCAGCGCACCCAACCCGGGATCACGTTCGCCGAATGTGTCGACTTCGATCCTGCGCTCAACGCCATCGAGCGCGCACGACTCGAAGCGGCGATCGAAGCCTCCGGGCTGCTCACCGCCGAGGTCCGCGACGACGGTGCCCTCGTCGTCGACGGTCAGCTCCTGGCGCGAGCCGGCGCACGCGTCGCCCATCCGCTGCGATCGCTGTTGCACGTTACGTTGCCTGAAGGTCTCGACGATCAAATGCTCACCGACGCGGTCGAGCAGCTCCTCGATGCCATCTCTGTGGATGAAGGCGATCTCGACGCCACCGACGTCGACACGGTCGTCACCGTGACCGGTCGCTTCCGCGTCGGCGTCTTGCACGGCCGGCACACGAAGCCGCAAGCTGATCACATCGGCGTGAGTGCACGACGCGCCGCGCTCGAACGCAGCCGCTCCGAGGCGGCAGCACGACTGGCCGATGCGCAGTCAACGTTGAGGGTCACCACCAGCGCGCTCGAGCAGCAGCGGCGTCACGTCGCGAACGCCGTCGGGCTGCGCGAGTCGGTGCCGTCGGCGGCGGCCCTGAGTGACGCCGTCCAGCGTGTCGAACTCGCCGCCGCAGGCGTCGCCGTTGCGAGTAATCGCCTGGCGGAGCGCAAGGCCGATCTACACCGGGCTGACCGCGCACACGCCAGTGCCGTCGAAGCCGCACGACGAACCGCGTCGAGCCTCGGCCTCCCGCACGATCGAGCCGGGCTCGACATGGTGGAATCGACATTGCGTGAGACCACCACTTGCTGCGACCAGGTTGACGCGGCGGTGCGGATCGTCGCACGGTCGATAGAGCACTGGGCGCAACAGGCCGCTCTCCTGCAACGATCCGTCGTCGACGAGAGGCAAGCCGCGGTGCGCCGCGACGACGCGCATCTCGAGCGTGACTCCGCCGCGACGCGTCTGGCGACGCTCGAGGACGCCATCGGTCTCGAGTTCGCCGAGATTGTTGCGTCGATCGACGTCAGCGAGCGCGACCTTGGCGTGACGCTCGCCGCGCTCGATGATGCGCGTGGCGCCCACCTCGACGCCCACGGCCGTGTCAATGGGCTGAACGTGAAGGTCACGCAGGCGGTCGAGCAACGAGTCGCCGCCGAGCATCAGTGCATCGAGGCGCTCGCGCTGCTGCGGCGCGCGATGAGCGTGCCCGGCATCATCGACTCGGCGCTGTCGCCGGCAGTCACCTCGAGCGAGAACGATGGCGACGACATCGACGCGGTGTTCCCGTCGGTGCACGAGACTCCCGAAGGGCTCCGCGAACTTGCGCAACTCGTACGCACCAGCGTCCGCCCTCCCGACCGCACACAAACAACCGCAGACGGGATGCGCCAGTCGCTGCGCCAACGACGTGACGCGCTCGGTACGGGATGGGATGCGGAAGATCGGCAACCCGACGAAACGTTGCCGTTGCAGATCGAAGTGACCGGCCCGCTCGGTCGGATGCCGCTGCACGCCGCCGCCACTGGGGCGCATGCGCAATTGCGAAGTATGGCGAGTTTGCTCACGGCGAAGCAGCACCAAGCGCTGCACAATCTGCTCCAGGGGCTCATCGCAAAGGAGGTCGCCGAAAAGCTACACGCCGCGCGTGAGCTCGTAACGTTGATGAATCGACGCCTCGATACGGTTACGACATCGCATGGCATCGGCGTGTCGCTGCGTTGGGTGCGACGCGACGATCTCGATCACCGTCTCAGCGGGATCATCGGGTTGCTGGCCAAACGACCCGATTTGCGCACTGCAGACGAGGACCGTGAGCTCATCGACGCGCTGTCCCAACGAATCGCCGACGCACGCAACGAGAACCCCGACGCGCCCTACCGCCAACTCATCGCGGAAGTCCTCGACTATCGCGCGTGGCACCAGATGTCGCTCATCTTGCATCGACCGGGGCAGAACGACGAACGACTTAGCCGCCGCACCGCGCTCTCTGAGGGCGAAAAGAAGGTGGTCTCCTACCTCCCGCTGTTCGCCGCCGTCGCCGCCTCGTGCGATGCGCTCGCCGAGTCCGCCCCCGATGCGCCGCGGTACGTACTACTTGACGACGCGTTCTCGAAAGTATCCGAAGACAACCATCCCAAGCTGTTCGGTTTGCTCGTCGAACTCGACTTGGATTTCATCGCGACGAGCGAACGCCTCTGGGGCACCCACGACACGGTGCCCGAGCTCGCCATCGTCGAGGTCGTGCGCGATGCAGACCTCGGCGTGATCGTGCTCGAACACGCCCACTGGGACGGCCACACCCGCCGGTATCAGCCATGAGCGACATAGCTGATTCGAACGGTGTCCACGAGACGCTCGAACTCATCGGCGAGCGGGAAGAAACCGGCCGGCGACTCTTCCGCTACATCAATGGCGACGAGTGGCGCGACTACCGCTCCATCATGGACGTGTTCGCCGGCACGTTCTTCTCCGAGTTCACGCCCGACGAAGTCGCGGCGCAACTCGCGTCGATAGACGGCGACCATGATCCATCGATGGTCGCCGAGCGGCTCGAGAGCCTGCGCCGATGGGGCAACCTGACGGTGTCGTCGTCGGTCGGCCACCCCACGAGCATCGCCGACTACTACCGACGCCGAAACCGTTACCTCATCACCCGCGCCGGCCAAGAAGTGCACACACTCGTCGAAGGCGTACTTACCCGCGTCGACGAAGTTCGCGACGTCTCGACCGGTCGTCTCCGCACCATGCTCGACGCACTGCGGGCCCTCGACGCCGCCGACGCAGCAGCGGTCGATGGCGTTGCCCTCGCCGATCTCGTGCGCGAGGTCTTCGACCCACATCAGTCCTTCACCAGTGAGATCACACAGTTCTTCGCCGCGATCAACCAGTGGCAGAGCCGCTACGACCTCTCTGCCGACGAATTCAACTTCTTCGCCGAAGTCCTGGTCGGCTATGTCGCCGAGCGGCTCGACGAGATCGAGCGCACCTCACGTCCGATCGGACTGTTGCTCACCGAACTCGAGCCGAAACTCGACACGATCATCGAGAGAGCCAACCGCGGGCTGGCGGCCCGAGTCGAGCAAGCCGGACTCGCCGACTCCGTGACCGTCACTCGCGCCCCGGGCTCGACGCACGCCGATTGGGAGCATCTGTTCGGTTGGTTCGTCACCCGACCCGGCCGACCCTCTCGCATCGAAAAGCTCGGACGCGAGGCAATCTCCGCAATCCGCACCCTGACGCTCAACCTGGCCCGACTCTCGCGAGTCGGCATCGACGCCTCGTCGAGGCGAGCCGACTTCCTACGACTCGCGCGCTTCTTCGCCGACGCCACACCCGAAAACGCACCCCTTATTGCGGTCGCCGCGTTTGGCCTTCACGCGACGAACCACTGGGGAGTCCGCGCCGAAGACGGCGCTGATCCCGTGAGCACAGCCACGCCGTGGCACGACGCACCGCGCGCTCTGGTGCCATTGTCTCTCCGAGAACGCGGCGACACCGCCAACCGGGGCCGGGCGACCCCCATCCCCGACCGCACCGCCCAGACGCGGCTATTGCGCATGCGGCGCGAGCAGGAACTCGCCGCCAGCCGCCGCGTCGACGCAGAACTCCTCGACGGGCCCGACCTCCAAGACCGAGTTTTGAGCAGCGCCGCCTTCGCCCGCCTACAACACGCACTCGCGCAAGCGCTGCGCAACTTACCGGTCAACGCATCTGGATCGAGCACCATTGACGGTCAACTTCGCTGCGCCATCGAACGGACGCTCGGACATCACACCGTCGTTTCCTGCAGTGAAGGCGCGCTGACGTTGCGCGACCTGAAGGTCGAAATCACCGCAGCGGACGCAACTCCTCCACCCGCGGTCGTCGGGGTCCCCGATGTCGGATAACCCGCAAGACGCGTTGGAGCGACAGCATGCAGCCCGTCATCTCATCCAGCAGCCGTTCACCTGCGCGGAGCACGACGCCGAGATGTTCCGCCTCATCCGGCGCCACGCCAGCGACCTTGATCGCTGGTTCACCCAACGCCTCGGATATCGACTGCACCTCGACGCCGACACGGCACGCTTGTTCAAATCGGGTGTACTCGTCGAGCATCGTGCGCTGCGAACCAGTACCGACCGCGCCTTTCACCAACTCGAGTACATCTTGTTGGCACTGGTGCTGGCGTCGACCGCCGCCGGCCCGGCCATCATCAGCTTGCGCGATCTCGTCGATCAGATCCGCTCCGCGGCTGCCGAAGCGGACATTGTGCTCAGCGGTGACGCGACCGAACGACGCGCGCTCGTCACCGTGCTTCGGTGGATGATCGACCACGGCCTGGCCGTCGAACTGCACTCACACATCGATGCCTACGCAGGCGACGACAGCGCCGACGCGGTATTGAAGGTACGTCCCGATCGCATCACCCTGATGCCACTACCCGCACTTGTCGGCGTCGATGATGCCGACGAACTACTTCGACGCGCCGAGCGCCGCACCTCCACACGGCAGTGGCTCCGCGCCCGTCTCGTCGAGACACCAGTGATCTACCGGGAGGATCTCACCGACGATGAGTGGAGCGAACTGCGGCGACGGCTCGGCGAGGAGGACCGCATCCTCGACGAGATGTTCGGCCTCATCCTCGAAGCGCGAGCGGAGGGCGTCGCGGCAATCGATCCGAGTGGCTCGTTGGCAGAGCGGCGATTCCCGAGCGGAGGCACAGTCGGGCACTGCGCGCTCCTCCTCATCGACGAACTGCGCGACCGCACCACGACGCCGTGGCCAGACGTAATCGAGACCGTCGCCGCTCTCGCGGCACGACACGCGAAACGCTGGGCGAACGACCTCGTCAACGCACCGGAGCGCCTCGCTCGCCAAGCGATCGATTTACTGGTCGAGCAGCGTTTGGCCGAACGCATCGACGAGCCGACGGCAATTCGTGTACTCGCTGGCGCGGCACGGTTCGCGCCTCTCGAGCGCGACGAAGCGGAGCCAGCTTCGGCACAGGACGCCTTGTGGTGACCGAGCGGCCGTCCTTGCGGGCGGATGAACTTCGACCGGTCTGGGAGCTCGTGCGCCGACGGCTCGAACGCACCGGCACCGCGCCCCTCGGGCGGCTCAAACTACCGCCATTGACATCCGCGTCTCGACTAACGCTGACCGCACTGATCGGCAAGGCGCCGGGCGCGACAATCGACCTCGCCCTCCTCGAACACGCGCTCTGTGAGCTCGAGATCGGCACATCGCTCGCCGATGCGCTCGGTGAACTCGGTTTCCCCGTTTCGTCCGAACCCGAACGCCGCCGCGTCGAACGCCGAGCGGCGGAGGACGCCCGCGCCTCGGCTCGTGGCACCGCCAGTGCGTGGCCCGACGAGTGGGCTCCCCGATGGATCGACGATGTCATACGCGCCGGCGTGCTACGCGGACTCGACGCACACGCGGCGGTCGCGATTGTCAACAAAGTTCGCCGCGTGCTCGATCAGCTCGACAGGGTTTCCACGTCGCAGTTACCCACATCAATCAGTCGCGTCGATCTCGCAGCAGAACTCTTCGGCGACGCGCACGCGCTCGATACGGGGACGCGACTCGAAGCAGCTACAAGCCGGGCGCTCGGCTACCGCTACGAAGCCGACCGACGCCAAGAAGTCTGGAAGTACGCAAGCGTGCACCTCGACCTCACCTCGGCGCCCGCGCTCACATGGGCGATGCCGTTCGCGCGAGAGTGCAGTCTGAGCCGAATCGTGTCGGCCTCGACCGACCTCGGCGTACCGCTGCATCTCTCGCAATTCGCGTTGCGCGAACATCCGCTGGCCGTTGCGCCGGGCGCTGATGTTCTCGTAGTCGAGAACCCGCGCATCGTCGAGGCCGCGGCCCAACGCCGCAGTGTCATCGCCGTCATCGCGACCAACGGCAATCCCTCGAGCGCCGTGCGCTTGCTGCTCCTGCAGTTGCTCGATCAAGGCGCGAGCATTCGCTATCACGGTGACTACGATGCCGCCGGTCTCGCGATCTGCGCTCGCATGCACGCACTCGGCCTGAGGCCGTGGCGGATGACCTCGATCGACTATCTCGACGCACTCAACGCCGCCGACGAAGCGGACGTGACGCTCCCCATCGACGACGCGGCCGCGCCCGCCACCCCGTGGGACCCGACGCTGCAACGCACATTTGATCAAGGACGGCGCGTCGTACACCAAGAACGACTACTCGACCTACTGCTCAGAAGTTGACAGAATCGCACTGCGCTGGACGGTTCGACATCGCTACCTAGCGTCAGGGGTTAGGCGCTGTGCGAGAGCGGCTTGTACTTTGCTCGGTCGTATCGGCAAGAGTTCGAGCACGACGATCGGATCGTCATCGCTGACTTCGAAGTCCCAGGCGATCACTTTGGTAATCCACTTTCCAAGTGCGCTGCCGATCACGACCGCTGATCCGGGCGTGACCAAGCGGACGTCGCGTGCGGTGTGTAGGCGGGCCCAGATGTTGCCGGCGTCGTCTTCTCGGTGGGGATCCGAATCAGATCGACGCCGAGTTCGACTGCCTGTGCGTCGGGCGTGTGCTGCGACGCCAGGTGTTCAACGGTTTGCGCGTCGACGTTGGTAACGGTCCACGTTGCGTCAAGGGTCAATGAGTTACCTCCGGCGGTCCGCTGTTCGCCTGATCAGTTGGGTGCGATCGACAGGCGCTCGTCGTCGAACACGGCGGTGATCTCGACTCGTCCACCTAGTGCTTCCACGTAGCGCAGCAATGTCGAGAGGTGCAGATCGTGTTGATGCTCGAGACGCGACACACCCGACTGCGTCGTGTCGAGGGCCTCGGCGAGCGCTTCCTGGGTGATCTCGCGGGCCCGCCTCAGCTCCGCGAGCGAGTACTCGAGTTGCTCACGCAGCGCGGCGGCGCGCTCTGCGTCGACTCGAGCGCGACGGGCGGGGTCGCGGTCGATGTCGGCTTGCAGCCGCCGATAGTTCTTCAGTTTCGCCATCACACACTTCCTTTGCCCTGATCGAGTTCCTCGAGATACTCATCGAGGAGGTCATCAGCTACCGGGACCATTCGTACGTACCACGCATTCCAGTCACCGGCCTTATCGCCGCCGATCAACAGGATCGCTTGGCGCAACGGATCGAACGCGAACAACACTCGCAGTGTGCCGTCGCTCGACGCTCGCAGCTCTTTCATGTTGTGATGCCGCGACGTCGCGATGCGATCGACCGCAGGACGACCCAATCTCGGACCGAACTCCGCAAGCAGACGTACCCGCGCATCGAGCGCATCTTGCTGCGCGTCGCTCAGCTCGTCCCACCATGCCTCGAACTGATCGGTGTACAACACTTCCCACACCGACCTAGGATAACGCCAACGAACTATTACTGCAACGTGATATTGGCGCTTATAGGCCCCGCCATCTCGACGGCTCGTCCAAACGGGGCGCCCTACAATGACCGCCATGGACGGCGTTCCGGACTACGACTTGCGTTACGACCCCAACGAGGTCGGCGCTGATCTCGTCGTCGAATGCTGGATCTCACAAAGCCCACGCGCCGACGACCCCTTCTTCGACCCCCAGCCCGGTGACTGGATACGCGTCGGCGATGACGAACTCGAAGCGCGCAAAGCCCGAGTCCCACGACGCGACGCCAACCGCGTCTGGATCCAGTTCCAACTCGCGAACACCATCGACGCCGTCGCCTGAACGAACCATCACTTCGGCCGCACACGTCGTCGGCCCACCGCCCATGCGTCAGCTCGCCTGTTGCACGATCCGCCACAGCGTTTGCGCGGCGGCCGCGTCGCCGCCGGGCACCGCGTGGGCGTAACGGTCGAGGGTGGTCGAGACGCGCCGATGATCCAATCGTCGTGACACGACGGGTAATGGCACGCCGGCTTCGAGCATCTGTGTGGCCATGAAATGTCGGAGATCGTGCAGACGGAAATGGCGTAAGCCCGCGTCGGCTCGGAGTCGTCCGAATGCTTTGGTGGCCCGGTTCGGTTTCCACGCCGCCGCACCGTCGGCGTCGTCGCTGAACACGAAACCATCCGGGTTCAATACCCCGGCGTTGGCAGTGCGGCAACGTTGCGCGTGGTCGACGAGCACCTCGATGCTGCCCGCGTCGAGGTCGACGACGTGGCGCCGTTTCGTCTTGGTAGCGGTGAGGACCGGCCCTTCGGGGCCTTCCACCCAACCCGCGCAAAACGATAGACGGCCATGATCGAAGTCCACGTTGCGCCACCGCAAGCCCAACAACTGCGAGCGACGACCGCCGCTGAACGCGGCCACGACCACGAACGTATGCAGCGCCGGATCCCGACTGTGAACATGATCCAGTAACACACGCACTTCGTCAGGCGTGGGAGGTGTCAGCTCAGGGGCGACGCTGACAATGCGATGCGCACGCTCAGCCGGGTTGTCCCAGATCCACCCCCAACGCTGCGCTTGGCCCAACGCGGCGCGCAACACGACATGTACCCGAGCCAACGTCCCCGCCGACAGCGGCTGACCACGCATGCCGCCGCCGCGATACAGCGCCGCGTACATGGCGTCGATCGCCGCTGGCGTCAGATCCCCCACCGCCACATCGCCGATACGGGGATGGAGATAGCACTTCAACACCGAACGGGTCTGGCGGATCGTCGTCGGCGCCCAACTCGTCGACGCAATGGCGAACCACGCCTCCAACAACTCGCTCATCGAGGAACGCAACCCAACCTCGCGGACCGAACATGTCGAGGCCACCATGACATCGAGCTCACGCTGCGCGTCCGCACGACTGCCGCGCACCGTCACCGACCGGTAGCGGCGCCGCTTCGTCTCGGGATCGACCCCGACGAAAACCCGTAACTCCCACGAACCCGCACTGCGCTGACGTATCGAACCCTGCATGACCCAAGACATCGGCCCGAAAACCAACGGACTTGATGGGCAAACCGATGGGCATGATGGGCAACACCAAGCGCCCCACGCGCTGCCGCACTGCCTCTTATCAGGGATTCTTGGAGCGGAAGACGGGACTTGAACCCGCGACCCTCACCTTGGCAAATGGGATTGGTTCTCATTTCTGGACCGCAAATGCCCGGTTTCACGGCACTTTTCGCAGCGCTGCGGTCGTGTGCGGTTCAAAGTAACCCACGTTGTGTTGGCAGGATGTTGGAAAAATCGCAACCCAGATTTCGCTTACCCGGTGGGTGGGCGTTGTGCGAGAGCGCCTTGTACTTTGCTCGGTCGTATCGGCAGTAACTCGAGCACGACAATCGGATCGTCGTCGCTGACTTCGAAGTCCCACGCAATCACCTTTGCGAGGTATTCCCCTATCACGGAGCCGACAACGACGGCCGCCCCGGGCACGACATCGGCGACGTTGCAGGCGTGGTGCAGCCGTGTCCAGTTGAAGCCGTCGTCGTCGACGCGATGCGGGTCGCTGATGATGTCGACGCCTGCGGCGACTGCTTTGGGGTCTGGCTCGTGCGCTTGTGCGAGGCGCTCGACGACTTCAGGGGCGACTCGATCGACATGCCACGGACTAGACGATGTCATCGTCATCGCGCTTGATTCGAGATCAGGCTGCGTTGTGGCGCGCAAGCGCAGCGGCGAGCGCAGCGGGGCTCAGTGGGACAAGTTCGAGGGTGACGATCGGATCGTCGTCGCTGACTTCGAAGTCCCACGCGATCACTTTGGCAACCCACTCCCCGAGATCGCTGCCGATCACGACCGCGGATCCGGGAGTGACTACTCGCACATCGCGTGCGGTGTGTAGGCGGGTCCAGATATAACCGGCGTCATCTTCCCGGTTGGGGTCCGCGACCAAATCGACGCCGAGCTCGACTGCGAGCGCATCGGGTGTGTGCTGCGTCGCCAGCCGCTCAACGTCTTGTGGGTCGACGGTCGTGACGGTCCAGGTGCCGTGCAGGGGCTTCATTGGTTCTTCTCCGCTGATCCTCAAGACGCAGTGTAGGCGGGGTTGGGATGGAGCTGGCCTGCGATCGCCAGCAGGTGGTCCACGGCTTCGAGCAGCTCGGCAGGCGTCGGGGTCGGGTCGTGTTCGCTGCGGCCTGGCAGCACCGCGATGTCGTAGTGATCAGGATTCGCTCCAGTCGCGAACAACTCGAACCCGCCAGCGCGGATCTCTCCCGCGGTGAACCGCAGGAAGTGCGGCGCCCACGTGAAGGTCCGCAACGTGTCGGCAACGGTGCGGTCGCTGCGCTGCGCGAATACGGAGAGACCGTAGAGCACTTCGCGGGTGCCGTCAGCGCGCACGATCACGTAGGTCAGCCCGGACTCCGTCGCGTCAGCGATGGCGTTGCGCAGTGTGCGTGAGCGGTCGGCCGCCGCCGCGCGCAACACGACCAACGCGTCCCCGGCTAAGGGCTCGTCACGAATCAGTCGCGCTTTGCGCCGACCCGGCCCCGTCGGTGTCGTCATCGCATCACCGCGTCACCATGGACGGCTCGCCCGAATCGCGCAGAAGGGATGCAATGACGTCCGCCGCGTCTCGGTCGGCGCCGGGAATGCTGTGGGCGTAGACGTTCAGTGTTGTTGAGGCGCGGGCGTGACCGAGACGCTCGGAGACCGTCACCACCGGGACGCCGCGGGCCAGCATCGCGGTGGCCATGAATGGCGAAGATCATGCAAACGGAACGCGCCGATGTCCGCGGTGCGGCGGTAGCGAATGAACTCCTTGGTCACCCAGTTCGGACGCCACGGTTTTCGCCCGTTGTCATCGGTGCAAAACACAAACGACTCGGTTTCGGCCTCGGGGCATCCGTTTCGGTGATCACGCAGCAGCGACACGGACTCGGTATCGAGAGCGACACGATTGCTGTGTCGGTTCTTCG
>DATLFA010000065.1:0-24239 GCA_035525225.1 Acidimicrobiales bacterium | reverse complement strand
CGTCCATCCCGGGTAGCATGCCCGACGCGATCAGCGGGTGCTTCGGCGTCAGTGTGATCCAATCATGCGTCGGTGCCCGAGCGGCCAAAGGGAGCGGCCTGCAAAGCCGTGTATCGCGGGTTCAAATCCCGCCCGGCGCTCTACATGGTTCGTAATCGAAACGCTTACTTACATGCGGGTAGGTAAGCGGTCCGAGAACCAATGGGGTCGCGGGGTCCCGAACTGTGGGTTCAGGCGGCGGGACGCATGGCGATCGGCGGGCACGGATTTCGGTGACTCCGATGGGGTCGGGGAGGCTCTCGATCATCGAGCGAGCTTGCTCGACCCGGTCGTTGACCTCGGCGGTGCCTTCGGGCGACAGCTCGGCGAGTGCTCGCACTGCGTCGAGCGATTCCTCGATGCGCCGGATGCTGAGTCCTGTGCTCATGGGGGGACTGTACGACGGCCGAAATGCTGGCAGGGGTACGCAAAGTTACATCGATGTGAAGCCTTGGCCGACGGGAGCTGGCTTTGCGAGGACCGAGGGCCCCCGAGCGCCCATTTCGGTGCAACCCGCTCGCGGGTGGGCGAAGACGATCGATCCTCGGCGAAGGCGGGCCGTCGGGTATCGTGGCGATTGATCCAGGGGGTGGCCATGCATGGCGACGACATGATCCTCATCAGCGTCGATGATCACATCTGTGAGCCCGCGAACATGTTCGACGCTCACGTGCCGGCGAAGTACAAAGACCGCGCACCGCGGGTGCTGACCGACGAGAACGGCTACCAGCAGTGGTGGTACGGCGACAACAAGGGCCGCAACTTGGGGCTCAACGCGGTCGCGGGCAAGCCGCGCGAGATGTACAACGTCAACCCCTCGTCGTTCGACGAGATGCGACCGGGTTGCTACGACGTGCACGAGAGGGTGCGCGACATGTCGGCGGGCGGGCAACTCGCCGGTCTCAACTTCCCGAACTGGACCGGCTTTTCCGGCCAGGTGCTGAGCGAAGGCCCCGATCGCGATGTCAACCTCGTGATGATCAAGGCCTACAACGACTGGCACGTCGACGAGTGGTGTGGCGCATATCCCGAACGGTTCATCCCGTGCGGCATCGTCCCCCTGTTCGACAGCAACGAAGCGGCGAAGGAAGTGCATCGGCTCGCGGCAAAGGGTTGTCACGCGGTGACGTTCTCGGAGAATCCCGCGGCGCTCGGTGTGCCGTCGATCCACACCGACTATTGGGATCCGTTGTTCGCGGCGTGCTGTGACGAGGGCACGGTGTTGGCGTGTCACGTGGGCTCGTCGTCCAAAAGTTCCACGACTTCACCCGACGCGCCGCCGTCGATCCCGATGAACCTGTCCTCGACGATGTCGATGTTCACACTGGTCGATCTCGTATGGGCCGAGTTCTGGAACCGCTTCCCGACGCTCAAGTTCTCACTCACCGAGGGTGACATCGGTTGGATCCCCTATGTGTTGCAACGGGCCGAGCACATCCACGATCGCCACTCGGGCTGGACGATGCACGAGTTCCCGGCTGGGATGTCGCCGACCGCTATCTTCAAGCGAAACATCATGTGCTGCTTCATCAAGGATCGCATCGGCGTGAAGTTGCTCGATGAGTTCAACATCGACAACGTGTGCTGGGAATCCGATTTCCCGCACAGCGACAGCTCGTGGCCATTCGGGCCGGAGGCCATCGAAGAGCTCTTCGTGGGCGTCGCCGATGAGGTGATCAGCAAGATCACGCACGAGAACGCGATGCGCAATTACCAGTTCGATCCGTTCAAGGTGCGGCCGCGCGACAAGTGCACCGTGAACGCGCTGCGCTCCGAAGCGCTCGATGTCGACGTCGTGACCCGTGTCGGTCGCAAGGCTGATCCGTCTGACCGGTCCGCGTTCATGAACATCGCGGCCAAGGCCCAACAGGCCACTCCCGCGGCGCGCTAGCCGTAGCTGTTCTGGCAGCGCCACCTGACGTGGAACCACCGCGCGCCTGCCGTACCGTGTGGACGTGATGACTCGCGAATCTGCGTGGTACTCGGCCGAGCCGCCGCTGCCCCCGCACCCCGCGCCGCCCGACGGTTGGCCGATGCCGCCCGTCGAACCCACGCCCGAGCCGAAGGTCGCGCCCCGGGCGCGCATGGCGGGCGCATTCACCTTCCTCGGAGCCGCGATCGCCATCGTCGGTTCGCTGTTGCCTTGGGCGCGCTACACCGACGGCTATGACCTTTCGGGAACGCATCATGGCAACGGGTGGGTCGTGCTCGTCGTTGCCGTTGTTGCCGCCGGGCTCGCCGGTGCGGCGTGGGTCGGCTCGTCCCACGCCATCGTGCGCTTCGGTATCACCGGGTGCGCCTTGTTGTTGGCCGGCCTGTTCTTCTGGAATCGCATGCGAGTGCAGCAAGCCGACGATCGATCGACCATCGGGCCGATCACTACGGGTGGGGGCTTGTTGCTGATCGGCCTGGCGGCGTTCGTCGTCGCCGCCGGCGCGCTCCTTGCTCTCGGCCCGCTCAGGGACGCGTTTCGCTGGCGGATCTCCGAGCCTGAGTCACAGTCCTAGCTGCTACGCTCTTGGCCCTCCGGGGCCGTTAGCTCAGTTGGCAGAGCACTTGCATGACGCGCAAGGGGTCAGGGGTTCAAATCCCTTACGGCCCACCCCTAAGTGCCCAGGTCAGAGGCAGTGCGCCTCGACCTCGCCGGATACTTCGGTGGATTTCAAACTGGCTACTTCAGCTAAACTTAAGCTATGAACTTCAGCTAACGGCGAACAGTTGCGGCCTTCAGCGGACGCAGGGGAACGACGGTTCAGTCCTCGAACATATTGTCCATGGCTTGAACCGCACCCGTAGCTGTAGGCAAGACGTTGTGCCGGTAGATGGCCTCGGTGGTGCGTGTGGTGGTGTGTCCCATGACGTCGGCGACGAGCTCGATCGGCACGCCCGAAGCGGATAACAACGACACTGCGCTATGCCGGAGTTCGTGCGGGTGCCAGTGCCCGAGATCGGCCGCCGTGCAGACACGGTTGAACTCTCGACGGAAGTTGCTCGGGTCGAGAAGTGTCCCTAGCGCGGTTGGGAAGATCAGATCGTTGTCTTGCCACGCAGGGCCGGCGCGCAGGCGCTCCTTCGCCTGACGTCTCCGGTGGACGGCGAGCGCCTTGATCACAGGGCTCGGGACCCCAAGAGCGCGGCGACTGCGGCGTGTTTTGGTCGGACCGAGAAGCAGTGCGCCGCGCTCGCGCTTGAGCGCCCGCTCGACCCGCAATGTCCCGGCGGACGTGTCGAGGTCCTCCCAGCGAAGTCCGAGCGCTTCGCCCGGGCGGAGACCGAGCATGAGCATGGTGACAAATGCGGCCTCGAGGCGGCTGCCTTTGGCTGCCTTCAGCAGTGCTCGGGCTTCGGCCACATCGAGCGATCGTCCGTGAGGGACAGTGCCGCCCTTGGGCGGCTTGGTGATTGCCGCGACGTTGCGCACAACCAGCCCTTCGATGAGCGCTTGGTCGAGCGCGGAAGCGAGGATCGACCGCAACCGCATCACGGTGTTCCGGGCCATGCCAGCGCTGATCTTGGCCCTCAGCATCTCGACCACGTCAGCCGGGGTGAGTTTGACGAGAGGCCGATGTCCAAGCGCGGGGACGAGGTGCAGGCGCACCGCCCACTCGTAGTTGTCGAGCGTGTTCACGGACCCAACCGAGTCGGGCACGATGTCGGCGAGCCACCGAACTAGGTACTCACCAACAGTGGTCCTCGGATTCGGCACCGACAATCCCGCGTTCTGCGCGGATCGGAGGGCCTCGAGTTTCTCCACCACCACGGCACGCGAGCGCGCCGTTACATATCGACGGACTTGCCGACCGTCGGCGTTGCCGACTGTGACGAAGCCCATCCACAGACCATCGACGGCGCGTCGATAGATCGAGCCGTCCCCGTGCCCGCGTTGTCGAGACACCACAAGTGCATCCTACGAAACGACTGTGTCAACTGCTCGACGTCCTACCGTGACCGCGCGCACGGGGCGAAGTGTCACGACAGCTTCTTAGCTTGCAGAATCACAAGGACGAATTCTGACGGACCCTCTTGAACGAGTGTGGACGTTCATAGGTCGCCACTGCGCTACCTCCACCCGGCCCAACGCGAAACGCCCTCGTGTCGGCTGACGCACGATCAGCGGCGCGACATCACGCAGCGTCGCCATGCGGCTGCGAGGGTCGACACCGAGGCGTTCGCAGCGCGCCAGTCCTACCTGCGGTGCCGCGAAGCGAAGCCACACCGCCACGGTCAGCATCATTGCATCGTCGGCGCGCCACCAGCGACACTCCGTGGGTTGTCATTGACGCGATTGGGTTCCTGCGAAACCGCCTGCGACGAAATCTATAAGGGCGTCGGTCGGGTCTTTCGACGGTCGCGCGCTGTGCTGTTCGAACCACTTTTGTGTGAGTTGCGACCCGGGACCTTGGGCGTTGTGTATCAGTGTGTGTGCGTAATGGAGTCGGCCTAGGAGAATGGAGGACGATAGGCCGGGAAGTGCTCGCTCGAGCGCGGAAAGGTAACGGCCGATGTTTTTCTCCGTTCCTTCGAGAACAACGGCGACAAACACGGTGTGCCGAGATGCCGCAGCGACGACGGCATGTCGTTGTCGTGGTCGTGGAGTGCCATGAACGTGAACAGCTGGCACGACAAGGCAGCGAGCGATGTCGCGGGTCGTTGGTGTGCCGTTTGCATCAAGTTCGTCGATGAGCGGCGCCCGTAGCGCATTCAGCGCATCGAGCGCTCGACGCACCGTCGCCTCGATCAGGTGATCCTTCGAACCGAAGTGATAGTGAATCGCAGTGACGTCGGTCTTCGCTGCAGCGGTGATGTCGCGGACTGTGACCGAATCAATGCCGTACTTGGCGATCAGGCGTTCCGAGGCGTCCAATAAGCGTCGTCGCGTGGCTTCGCCGGTATCACTGCGCCGTTGCCGCACGGCGCCAGGAAACGCGGACGGTGATCGACCAGGCATGACAAGACCCTAACACGATCGAGCCGGGCGTGGGCCTCTTGACTCCAACACATGTTGTAGTTAATCTGTCTCTGCCGAGGAGGGTCTCGTGGCCCACAGCCTTTACCACAACTCGTTGCAACGGCGTGGCGCCGGCTGTTGGACGCCTTGGAACGTGGGGACGAGCGATTCGGCGAAGCCGCCGGGGTCGACTTGGACGCGCATGAAGCTGCGCTGGGTTACCGCAACCTTTGCCACATATTCGCGTTCGCAACCGGCTTCTTTGTGCGATGGATGTGCGCCACACGCTTACCCGATACTCCTTCCTGTCGGCTCGTGAAGATCAGCGACCTTCGGGACGACGGCGCGAGGAAACCGACGAAGGCGCGCCAGCGCAGCAAACCAATTAGGTAGGGGGGACAGAAAATGAATCATCTAAGAGCCCGCAAGGCGATGATTGGTGCGTTAGCCACGCTGGTGATGTTGCCCGCTTGTGCCGACGATAGCGATCAATCAACCAGCAACACGGAAAACTCGGCGCCCTCCACGAGCGCGCCGGCCCCGTCAACGTCGAAGCAACCGAAAATTGGCGGCACAGTCACATTCGCCTCGTACATTATGGCGGCCGGTTTGGATCCGTTGGTCATCTCGTCGGGTAACGGTGCGGTTGGCGGAAGCGAGATGCTGGCGGTGTACGACGCGATCGTGCGCTTCGACCCGGCAACCGGGAAGTACGAGAACCGCACGTCGGAGTCGCTGACGCCGAACGCCGACTTCACGGTATGGACGCTGAGACTAAAGCCGGGCATCGTGTTCAGCGACGGCACTCCGTACGACGCCGCCGCTGTCGTCTTCAATCTCAACCGGCACCGGTCCGGTCAACCCGGCGCGCCACCATGCGCCGAGATCGTCGCCTGTCCAAGGAACACACGCGGGACTGCCACCTACGTAGCCCCCATCAGCAACCTGGAGGTGACCGGCCCGCTGACGGTAACGATCACGCTGCGCAGCCCATGGTCAGGGTTTCCATTCGTGCTGGCTACGTTGCCGGGTCAGATCGCCTCACCGACCGCGCTCAAGAAGTGTGCCGGCGCCCAGCCGCCCGCGCAATGCGCGTTCAACCTGAGTCCCGTTGGCGCAGGCCCGTTCATCGTGAGTTCATTCAAGGCTGGCGAGTCGATCGTGATGACCCGCAACCCCACCTATTTCGGCGGACAGGTGCCCCTGGACGAGATTCGCTTCGTGCCTGGCGGCGACGCGAACGCTCTCTCGATGCTTGACACCGGAACGGCGCAAGCAGTCTACGCGCGTGACGCTCAGGTCGTCGCCGACGCGAAAGCCAAGAAATACGTCCATATTGACGCGACAGACAACGCAGGTAGCGGGCTGTTGTTCAACACTGCTTCCGGTGCCACGGCGGACGTCAACGTGCGGCGAGCAATCACTGCTGCCGTCGATCCCCGCGTCGTCAACGACCGAGTCTTCGGCGGACAGGGCGTCCCCGGCAGCGAGCTGTTCAAGAAAGGCTTTCCGTGGCTCCCGGACGTAAAGGGCCCGGCCTACGATCCCGAGGCCGCCCGCCGTTACGTCGCCGAAGCGAAACAAGCGGGCTGGAATGGAAGCGTACGAATCATCTCGACCAACCTACCGGTGGGCATCAACACCACTGTCGCTCTCGACGCAATGCTCAAGGCCGTCGGAATCGAACCGCAAATCGAAAACCTCCCTGCGGGCGAATCCGCTACGAGGGCGGCTCAAGGCGACTTCGACATCCAAGTGACCGGTTTCGGGCTCGTGAACGACGAGGGCACCTACGCAATCCTCGCCTCAAATTTCAATTCGACGGACGGCCGAAGCGCGTCAAAGTTCAAGAGCCCCGCCTTGGACACCGCACTCGCGGAGATCGCGACAGCGAAGACTGACGCGGAACGAGTCTCCGGCTATGGCAAGTTCGCAACTGAGATCACCGCGAAAGTGCCGATGATGCCACTCGTCGCCCTCCCGGTGGGTCTACTGCACACCGCCAAGCTCCAAGGCGTTCAATCGACCGTGCAAGGAGTCATGATCTTTTCGCAAGCGTGGCTTGATCAGTGACTGTCTCATCGTGACGTCAGCCACGCTTACTTCGACTCGAACAACTTTATCCAACTGGGAGTAGTAGATGACTGCAATTGAACGTGCCCACCGCGCATGGACCGAGTTCCTTGATGTCTTGCGTGCGTCCGATCCAGCGTTAGCTCCATTCGACTCGTTCGATGAATTCGAACTTGCAGAGGGCTACCGCAACCTGACTGACTATCTCATCCACGCGAACATCGAGCGATACATGTCTCCAGATCTAGATCGACCAGAGTTCTTGCCGCTCAACCCACAAGATGGCGAACAATGGAGCGGAGAACACCCCGACGTCAAGTACTTCTGGGCGTCACTTCGTGGCGACCGTCGCTATCGAATCGTGGGTCAACGAGGCGACGAGGCCTACCTCGCATTCACGCTCCATCGTGGCACGCGCGGCTCGACGAAGGAGAACTACATCGAGAGTGTGATGAACCATCACGATCTCGTCACTGACGACGACGGTCGGTTCGAAATCATCGTCTCACCGACGCAGGAAGGCAAGAACTGGCTGCGGCTGACCCCCGACGCAACGGAAATCTTCGCACGGTTCTACCGATTCGACCCCATACACGACCGACTAGCGACCTTCTCAATAGAGCCACTTGACCCTCCACCGCCCGCAAAGCCCATGGGACTCGACGAAGTCGCCGAACGGATCGAGCAACTGGCGTGCATTATCCGCGACAGGACGGAAAGCCGATACACAGAGCTAGGTCGCGCCACGCCAAACCAAACGACGGACACGTGGAGGCTCACACCAGACCAACCCAGTCGCACATGGGCTGGTGCCGACATCGCATACAACATCGGCGGAGTCGAGCTGAAACCGGGCCAAGCACTCATCCTCGAAGGCATTGTCGTCCCATGTGACTACTGGGGACTTCAGTTCTGGAGCCCTTGGATGAATTCTGGCGACGCGCGTTTTTATCCAGTGTCGATCAACCGAGCACAGGCGCGTCTCGGGGAAAACGGCGAGTTCAAAGTCGCGATCGCTCGCGAGGATCCCAAAGTTCCCGGCCTCGACTGGATAAGCACAGCTGGACATAGGAGAGGCCGATTCGCCATACGTTGGGTCTGCCCCGAGACGCACCCGCCTACACCGACCTGTCAACTTGTAGACGTCGATTCCCTTCGCGTTCGGACGCCTATCTCGTAGCGGCGACAATTCAAGAACCCCGTGGGTAACGAACACAACCATCTCACGCGGCTGCCGATCAGTCATCCCCGACCATCCTTGGAACGACTCACGCGGCGCACGGGATGTCCGCCCCCGACTTCTCTCTTTCTGCCCCGTCAGCTGTCGTTGACGTGCTCGAGTTCCATGCTGACTTGAATGGCGGTTTCGCCGACATGATCGTGCTCTCGCGGTCAGTTCGCCCGTCTCCGTTGCTGAAAACGACAATACCAATCCCGAAGAAGTGAACAATGTCCGCAGTTGAGCACTCCGTGCTCGATGCCGTAACGGCCGAAGTCGTCCGCAACGCTCTGTCGGTCGCTGCCCAAGAGGCGGGTGCCGTGGTCGTCAAGGCCTCGCACTCCACGTTCATCCAGGAGAGCGCCGATGCGTCGACGGCGGTGCTCGATGCCCGTTGCCGGCTGGTCGCGAGTTCGACGGCCACGACGCTGTTGCATTCGTCCAGCCTGCGTGAGTCGTTGCGAGCGATGCTCATCGACATCCCGATCGAGACCATGCAGCCGGGCGACGTGTTCGCGCAGAACGATCCGTTCAAGGGCGGTATCCACGCCAACGACATCGCGATCTTGCGGCCGGTGTTCGCCGCTGACGGTAGCGGGCCTCACTACTTCGCGGGCACGATCATCCACGTCGCGGACCTCGGAGGTGGGTACGCGGGCGGGGTGGCGGCGACCGCGCAGGACATGTTCGCCGAGGGTGTCATTCTGCCGCCGATTCATCTCTACCGCGCCGGCGAACCCGAAGCGACCGTCTGGACGATCCTCGAGCACAACAGCCGTACTCCCGGCAAGGTGCTGGGTGACATCCGCGCGCTCGTGTCGGGCGTCAACGTGATGGCGCGTCGCATCGAGGAGCTCATGGAGCGCTACGGCGTTGAGGGCTTGGCGGCGTACGTCGACGACTACTTGCACTACACCGAGACCCGCACGCGCGAAGAGCTGCGCTTGCTGCCCAAAGGCACCTACCGCGGCAGCTTCGTCATCGACTCCGACGGCATCGAAGCCGACAAGACCTACGACGTGGTGGTCGAGATCACGCTGCCCGGCGACGGCTCGATCCATCTCGATTTTACCGGCACGTCACCCCAAGCCAAAGGAGCGATCAACGCATCGTTGTCGCAAGCACTGTCGGGTGTGTTGTTCGCGGTGCGCTGCTTCATCGATCACACCATCCCGATGAACGAGGGATGCTTCACCCCGCTCGTGATCAACTTCCCTCGTGGTACGTTGGTGAACCCCAACCCGCCGGCGGCGTGTGGTGGACGAATGGTCACGGTGACCGCGGCGATGGAAGCGATCGTCGACGCGCTATCGGCGGCGCGGCCCGAACAGGCACTCGCATCGTCGGGCATCTCGCACGTGTTCGCGATGTCGGGTTGGGTCAGTGGCGCATCTTCGCCGTGGCTCGTGATGGCGATGGACTTCGGTGGCCTCGGCGCGCGATCGATGTGCGATGGCCCCGACGCGACGGGCGCGTTCGTGCTCGGCGGACGGGGCGCGGTACTCCAAGTCGAACCGTTCGAGGCGCAATACCCGGTGATGATCGAGCATTCGCGGGTGCGGATCGATTCGGGCGGGCCCGGTGAGCATCGGGGTGGGCTCGGCATCGATACCGCCATCCGCCTGCGCTCCGACGCCGAGCTTGTGGTGCGGGGCGATCGCATGCGGCTGGCTCCGACCGGTCGGCAGGGCGGCGATCCGGGCGGCAAGGGGTACTGGCGCTCGGCGCATCCCGATGGCACGGTCGACGAGTTCGCGCACCGGCAGTCGCACATTCGCCTCGCCGCCGATGACATGTTCCTCATCGGCACGTCGGGTGGCGGCGGTCTCGGTTCGCCCCTCGACCGCGATCCCGACGCGGTGGCGCGCGACGTCGTCGAACAACGCGTCTCGGTCGCGCACGCGCACGACGCGTACGGCGTCGTGGTCGACGCCAACGGCACCCTCGACCCCGATGCGACCGCGGAGCGGCGCGACGCGTTGCGCAGGGCCCGATGAGCGCCGCAATGGGCGTCGACGTTGGCGGCACGTTCACCGACGTGGTGTTGGTCGACGAGGCCGGCAGCATCCACGTCGCGAAGGTGGTCACGACGCCGGGCGATCCGCGCGAAGGCCTGCGCCATGGTGTCGAAGTCGCGCTCGCACGGGCCGGACTCGAGGGCGGGGCCATCTCGCGGTTCGTGCATGGCACCACGCTCGCCGCCAACGTGTTGCTCGAACGACGGGGCGCCCGCACCGCTCTGGCGGTGACCAACGGCTTCGGCGACATCCTTCGCCTTGCGCGCGAGCGCCGCGTGGGTCCGCTGCGTTACGACCTGTTGTTCCCGCCGCCCGATCCCGCGATCGGGCGTGAGCTCACGTTCGAGGTCCGCGAACGCATGACGGCGACCGGCGCGGTACACCTGCACCTCGAGCAGGACGAGATCGATCGGGCGGTCGCCGCGATCGTCGGGAAGCAGCCCACCGCGATCGCGATCAGTTTCCTCCACTCCTATGCCAACCCCGCGCACGAGCAGGCGTTCGCTTTCGCCTGCCGGCGCGCCATGCCCGACGCGTTCGTCGTCACGTCGAGCGACGTGTGGCCCGAGATGCGTGAGTACGAGCGCACCACCACCACCATCGCGTGCGCGTACATCGGGCCGGTCATGGCCACGTACCTGGCCGGTCTGCAACAGATGCTGCGCACCCTCGGCATCACGTGCCCGGTGCAGATCATGGAATCGAGCGGCGGCTCGTTGTCGGCCGCCCTAGCCGCCGAGCGGCCGGTGGCCACGATCGAATCGGGCGGCGCCGCGGGAGTGATGGCAGCGCGCGTCGTTGGCGGATGGGTGGGTGCCCGCGACGTGTTGTCGTTCGACATGGGCGGCACCACTGCCAAGACTGCCGCGGTGCGCGGTGGCGAAGCGACACTCACCTACGAGTTCCGCGTGGGAGAGTCCGCCAGCGTCGGCGATCACCGCGGCAGGGGGCTTCCGGTGAAGACGCCGGTGATCGATCTGGCCGAAATCGGTGCCGGTGGCGGATCAATCGCGTGGGTCGATCGCGGCGGTGCCCTGCAAGTCGGCCCGCAGTCGGCCGGGGCCGTACCCGGGCCGGCGTGTTACGGCCGCGGCGGCACCCGGCCGACCGTCACCGACGCCAACCTGCTGCTCGGCTATCTCCATGCCGGCGAACTGTCCGACGGCGTCTCGCTGTCGCTCGAGCAGGCCCGCGACGCGATCCGCAACGACGTCGGCGAGCCTCTGGGCGTCGATCCGGTCACCGCGGCGCGCACGATCCACGAGATCGTCAACACCAACATGGTCGCCGCCATCCGCATCGTCACGATCCAGCGAGGCATCGACCCGCGCGACTTCACGATGGTCGGCTTCGGCGGCGCCGGACCGATCCACCTCGCCCGCCTCGCCGACGCGTTCGGTATCCGCCGAGTCGTCGTGCCGTGGGCCGCCGGCGTCGCGTCAGCCATCGGCCTCGTCGCCGCCGACCCGACCGTGACCCAGGTGCGCACCACGGTCATAGATGCGACCGACGCGGATCCCGATGCGATCAACGGATGGTTCACCGACCTCGAAGCACGCGCCGCCAAAGCCCTCGAATGCGAACCCGAGGTGGTGACGTTCCATCGCGTCATCGACGCTCGCTATCCGGGCCAGGTTCATCAGTTACCGGTGCCCGTGCACTCGGGCTCGCTCACGCGCGCCGATCTCGACGACGCCGCCGAACGATTCCACGGCATCTACCACTCGACCTACGGCGTCGACGCGCGGGCACCCGTTCAGTTCGTGACCTATCGCGTGCGGGCCGTGCGCGAGGTCCCGACTCCCGAACCGCGCCGTGAGATGGTGCCCGAGGCCCGCCCGGCCGACGCGGTCACCACGCGGTCGGTGTTCTTCGCCGAACACAACGGTTACGTCGACACGCCCGTTTATACGTGGGAAGAACTGGCGCTTGGCGCCACCATCGCCGCACCGGCGATCGTCGAAGGCGCCGCGACCTCGATCGTCGTGCCGCCCGGATGGAGCGCGTCGGTCGACTCGATGCGCAACATCGTCCTCGAAGCGTGACGTTGCCCTTCGACGTCGAGGCTTCGCAACGAAAACTCTGCTCGCAACCAGACCGGTACATGGGCAAGCTCCGAGATCCCTTGTACCGGCGGTTCCCACTGCCTCAGCCCCACAACAAACAGACCAACTTCATCGCGCGTTCATCGCGCTTGCGCCGCCAGTCGCGCAGGTTCGTGGCCGTCCGAGTTCCAAGTAAACAGCCTGTTCAGCGTCCATACTCGTCCGGGAGCGTTCGTCAGAATTCGGGCCCGAGTCGCCTGAACGGCGGCGAGTTCGGCCAGCTCCGCAAGCTGTTCGGCGTGTGGCTGTGGTCCTGCGACGAGGAGGGCGAACCGGTGCTCGGGTCCGTCCGTCGGCGCGTTGATCACCGCACGGACGAACTCGCGGACGAGCTTCTGGGTTGACTCGTCGCTCTGCACGAATTTTGGCGCGCGTCGAACTCCGATTGCCAGCACTAGTGACGGCTCCAACTCGCCGACTTGCGCCGCAACGACGACGAGGTCGTCCACCGGATCGTCGGGGGCTTGCTGGAACGCGACACTCACGAGGGAACGACCATCCCCGAACTCGACGGCACCATCGCCGACGAGGAGATGGGCGAGGTATTGGACCGCGAACTTGCGCTCGAAGGTCACGCCGCCTCCACCGGTCGCGTAGGGGCTCATGCCCTCGACAGGCGTGACTGCACTCGCGCCGCTTGAATCCGCATCGGGACCGTCCGTCTGCTCAGCGCCGGCCTGGCTCATCGAAAGTCATCCATCTGCGGTAGTGCGTTCTGAAACGCCCTCACGCGGCGAACAGAAGTGATACCGATCCGCAGGGATTCGCGGCGCATCTTCCAACGCACGACCTCGTCGTTTCGTAGGTCCCCCGGTAGGTCCCCTCGCTGCCCGCCTTAGGCTGTCGCATCGTGGCTGACCTGCTCTGGGAGGCTTCGTCGAGGTCGATCTCGACGCCCGACCGGGCACAAACGTCGCGAACGGCGCGTATGCGGCCGCACATCACCGGGATCATCACCTGCAGCACCGCCCGCCGGGCGAGCGGCTCCGATGTCGCCAGTCGGACCAACGCCCCCATCGCCCGCACGGAGTCGGGTTGGTCCCTGCGCTGGATCTCGGCGACGACCACACCGATCGTGGGAAACTCGGCAAGGTCGGGCTCGGCGATCCGCCACGTGGCCAGTCGTGTTCGTGCGTCGCTACTGGAAGCGACGACGGGCCACTCCGCTTCGAGCGCGTCGATGATGGTGTGTTGTGTCTGCATGACCACAGAGGGCCACACGCCACTCACGGTTCAGCTCACGTTTCAACTCACGATCGCGAAACATCTCTTGGACCAGCACCTACGCGACGACCTTGAGTGGCCCGAAATGGCGACCGTGAGTCGTCCAAAACAGGGACCGTGAGTGGGTCGACCCGACCGTGAGTTGACTTCAGGCGGCCTGACGGACCGATTCCGAGTTCGGTCCGTGCAAGGATGCGCGGCTGGAGGCGCAGCTACGGTCTGGTGGATGGATCTGGCACGAGGTGGTTCTGCTCGCGGTGCGCAGGCGCGGGGTCGCAAGGACTTGGTCTCCGTCGATGTTTTTGAGGCGTTGGATCTTCGGGTCGGGATCGTCACTGAAGTGCACGCATTTCCTGAGGCACGCAAGCCGGCGTGGCGTCTCACGGTCGATTTCGGGCCCGCGGTCGGAGTGTTGTCGACGAGCGCTCAGGTCACCAACTATGACCGTGAGGAGCTACTCGGGCGTGTCGTGGTGGGCGCGGTGAATCTGTTTCCGAAGCGAGTCGCCGGTTTCGTCAGCGAGTTCTTGTTGCTCGGGGCGATGGAGCTCGACGGTCGAGTGCGGCTTTTGTCGCTTCCCGATGATGTCTCCGTCGGCGCTGCGATCGCCTGAGCGAGCGAACACCTGATGATCGTGCCGCGGGTTGGCTGCGCTCGAGGGCGCTGGCATCTCGAATCGCTGCGTCAGCCGGCTGTTCGCCCACCGTCGAGAGTGAACACCGCGCCGGTCACGTGGCGGGCGACATCAGAGAAGAGATACACGGCCAGTGCGGCGACTTCGTCGGGAGTGACGAGTTCGCCGAGGGGGACGCTCGGCAGTCCGCTTTCGATGTGTCCGGGGACTCGCTGGACCATCGGGGTGTCGGTGAGTCCCGGTGCGACGACGTTTACCCTGATGTGTCTCGGTGCGAGCTCCAAGGCGAGCGCCCGCGCTGCGGCGTGTAGGCCGGCTTTCGCGGCGACGTAGGCGAGGCGCTGTTCTCGTGGGCGTATCGCCATCGATGATCCGGTCACGAGCAGCGACGCGCCGTCGCCGACGTGAGCCAACGCGGATGCCAGGGTGGCGATCGCGCCGCTGAGGTTGACGTTGAGCACCCGATCCCACTGGTGCCAATCGAGCGCCTCGAAAGGGACCGGCGGTGGAAGGATGCCGGCGTTCGCGAAGACACAGTGAAAACCGCTCAGATCCTGGGCGAGCGAGTGGACTGCGGCACTGAGCGCGGGCGCGTCGGCGACATCGGCGACACGAGCGGCGATTCGGCCGCCGCCTCGTCTCACTGCATCAACAGTTGCGTCAAGACCGTCACCATCGACATCGATGCCGGCGACCGAGGCCCCTTGCGTCGCGGCCAACAGCGCCGTCGCTCGGCCGATACCGCTACCCGCACCCGTAATCAGGACAACACGACCATCGAGACGGGAGAACATCCGCCCACGCTAGTAGGGCTGCAATCGCAGCCCCCGCACCGTCAAGAAGGCATGACGGGCCGGTTGAACCCCCCCCCGAGTTTGTGAGAGCAGTCACGATTCTCGGGGCGGTTTAGATTGAAACGCTCGGGTGGGCAGGCGGTCTCCTGTGAGTCAGTCCTTGCGCTTGTAGCCGTGGACTCCGCCGAGCGCGCCCTCGGTGGGCTGCTTGGTTGATGCCAGTCTTGACTGCCGCAGGCCTGAGACCAAGCCACGCCATAACCATTTGATTGCTCGCATACGAATCACCTGCTCCCAGGGTACCGCTGAACGCCGCGCGTCTATTGGCCACCGACAGCGCTGGTCTATTGGTCACCGACAGCGCGGGTCACTCCGTCACTCCGATCGAGAATCTTCTTGCGAGAAGACATGACCGCGACCCGACGATCGATCGGACATCAGGGCTGCGCCGGCCATTTAACCGCCGATTCATGGGTTGGCGAGGTCAGTTGCGTGAGTTTGCGCGGTGGGAACGCGGCCGGGCAGTTCCGCGTCGAGCGCGTCGATGACGTGTTGTGTACGCATGATGCGCGCAGAGCCGTAGCCACTCACGGTTCAGCTCACTATTCAACTCACGCTCGCGCAGCATCGTCTGGCAGCATCTCCGCCAACGACCATGAGGCGCCTAAATCGGGACCGCGGGCTGGCGCTGTTGACCGTGAGTGACTCCGTCGACCATGACACTTCGATGTCCGATCGTCCGTTGCGTCGGGATCCGGTGTGTTGTCGCTCGCTGGACGAGGCGGCCTGACAGCATGCTGGCTGTCAGCGTCGCAGGAGGCGGTCGTTCTGCTGGGCGGTCGGTTCGCCGAGCTGATCGGGCGTCGCACGACGTTTCCGTCGTATCGAGCTCACGACGAGCATCGTGGCGCTCACCCGTGTGGGGAACGCGCGGTGATCGTGGTATCTCACAGCCTTCGACCGTCATGCCTCGAAGGCGCGGAGGCCGACGACTCGAATCTTGCCAAGTTTCTTGTCCGATTCGAGCCGCGCGAGGGGCCACAAGAAGGGCATGAAGATCGCCGCTTCCGAACTCCTGACTCGGACGATTCACACAATTGCACCACAGGTGCGCGACGGGCTCACCGTGAGCGGGCGTGTGTCGTGTTGAGCATCGGCAAACTCACCATGGGCCAACAGAAGTACTACGTCGATCAGGTTGCGCAAGGGATCGAGGACTACTACGCCGGCGCCGGCGAAGCACCGGGCCGTTGGTTGGCGTCGTCACACCAGCTCGGCCTCGACGGAGACGTCGACCCGGCACAGCTGCGCGCGGTACTCCAGGGCCATGACCCGACCGACGCCTACAAACTCGTCAACACGAGTAACCGCAAGATCGCCGGGTTCGATCTCACATTTTCGGCGCCGAAGTCGGTGAGCGTCTTGTGGGCGCTCGGCGACCCTGGCGTCAACCTCGCGGTGGCCGATGCCCACCAACGCGCAGTCGACGCGGCGTTGGACTACATCGAACGCAACGCCGCGTTCACCCGTCGTGGCCACGGCGGCGCGGAGGTGATCGAGTCGAAGGGGTTGCTCGCCGCGGGGTTCCGCCATCGCACGTCGCGCAACGGCGACCCGCAGCTCCACACCCACGTGTTGGTGCCGAACATGGTGGAAGGCATCGACGGCCGGTGGGGCACCCTCGACGGCCGCCACCTCTACCGACACGCCCGCACCGCCGGCTATCTCTACCAAAGCGAGCTCCGTCACCAGCTGACCGCCGTGCTCGGCGTCGGATGGACGTCGGTGCAGCGCGGCAGCGCCGAGGTCGAAGGCATCCCCACAGCGGTGCTGAGCATGTTCTCGACGCGGCGAGTGGAGATCGAAGAACGACTCGAGATCCTCGGACAGACCTCGCCGGCCGCAGCGCGACAAGCCGTGCTCGACACCCGCGGCGCGAAACTTGACCTCGACTCGACCTCCCTGTTCGCCCGATGGGGTGAGCAGGCACGCGAGGTCGGGTTCGATCCGGCGCAACTCGACTCGATCGTTGGCCGCGCTGCGCCGCTGGAGTTCGGGCTGCACCACGTGCAAGTGGTGCATGACCAGTTGGCGAGCCCGGTCGGGCTCACCGAGCACGCGTCGACGTTCGATCGGCGCGATGTGGTGCGCGCCATCTCGCAGTACGCGCCGACCGGCGCCACCGCGCAACACATCGAAGCCCACGCCGACGCGTTCCTCCACGGCCGCCACGATGTCGTCGCGCTGACCACCACCGATAGCACGGAGCGTTACTCGACGCGGGAGCTCCTCGACATCGAAACCCGCCTCGTCACCACCGCCGTGGCCCGCAGCAACGAAGGCGCCGGTGCCGTGCCGTCATCGACGATGCGATCCGTGCTCGCCCTGTATCCGACGATCGCCGGCGAACAAGCCCGACTCGTCGCGACGCTCACCACTTCCGGCAACGGCGTCGACGTCGTGGTCGCCGCCGCCGGCACCGGCAAAACCTACGCGCTCGGCTGTGCCCGCGAAGTATGGCGACGGGGCGGCTACCGCGTGCACGGCGCCGCGCTCGCCGGACGCGCTGCGCAAGAACTCGAAACCAACACCCGCATCCCGTCGCAAACCATCGCGAAACTCGTCGGGGAGCTTCAGCGTCGGCCGCTCACCGCCAGCGACGTCATCGTTGTGGACGAAGCCGGTATGGCCGGCACGCGACGACTCGCACCGATCCTCGACGCCGCTGCTGCCGTCGGGGCGAAGGTGGTGCTCGTCGGCGACTACCACCAACTCCCCGAGATCGAAGCCGGCGGACTACTCCGGGGCCTCGCCGCCCGGATCGCGCCGGTGGAACTGATCGAGAACCGGCGACAACACGAACCGTGGGAACGCCACGCGCTCATCGAGCTGCGCCACGGCAACGTGCAGCAGGCACTTACCGCATACGCCGAGCACGGACACATCCACAGCGCACCCGACCGAGACACCGCCAAGCGTCAACTCGTCGACGCCTGGCACACCGCAACCCGCAACGGCGACCACGCCATCATGATCGCCCCCCGGCGCAGCGACGTCGACCAACTCAACGCGCTCGCACGCCAACAACTCACCGACGACCGCACCCTGCGCGGCGTCGTGCTCACCGTCGACGGGACATCGTTCCAGCGAGGCGACCGCGTGGTCACACTCCGCAACGACTACCACCTCGGCGTCCGCAACGGCACCCTCGCCACCATCACGAAAATCCATGGGCGAAGCGGCGAGATCACCATCCGACCCGACCACGGCAAGCCCCGACGAATCTCGGACGCGTACCTCCACGATGGCCACCTCGTACACGGCTACGCCATCACCATCCACAAAGCCCAAGGCATCACCACCGACCGCGCCTACATACTCGGCACCGGCGACCTCTACCGCGAACTCGGCTACGTCGCCCTCTCACGAGGACGACTCAGCAACGACCTCTACCTCACCGAACCCACCCGACGAGAACACGCCCACCACCTCGAGATCCCTACGGCAGACCGCGCAACAGGACTACAGACATCACGCCAGCAGACCCTCGGAATCGACCGGTAGCCATTTCCCGCCGAATCGTGATCACCGCTTCGCCTGCCGACACGCGAGACACAGTCCAATCTCCGTGAGGACCGAACAGGTGTCACGACCACTTCAGCTAAACTTCAGCTATGAGATGCCGTTCGCCGGCGTCCGACGCAATCCTTGGTTGTCTCCCCACACTGCTGATCTGCGGTTTTGTGTCCGTGGCCGTCCGCCGGCATCCACTTGAAGCCCATGACGCGCAAGGGGTCAGGGGTTCAAATCCCTTACGGCCCACCCCTTATTCTCGCAGGTCAAATGCGCTTTTGGGACGCAAAAGTGGCCTGTGGACAAGGCGCGAATGGGCTCTCCGTCCCACAACGCTCCCACATGAGAAACACCACAGGACGAAAAAAGACGGGATGAATCGGGACAGATCGGGACACGGTTGCGCGGTGACGGCTCCGTCGCACAGCACGGAGCGTGGTCGGATTCGCAGTGCTCAGGAGGTCGTTGAGCGGTACTCGTCGAGGGCGTCGGCCGGAACGTGGGCGATGCCGTCGACCATGACGTAGCGCAGCTTGTGGTCGTACATCAGCCGCACGAGTTCGCGTGTGGGCAGGCCCAGCCGGCGAGCTGCTTCAGATGCCCGCAGCAGTTCAGTGATCATCGGCGCCTCCCTCCCATTGGTCGAATCCCAGCCTACGGCTGAGTCGGCGGATCTGTTCTTCGATTCTCATCGTCGCGGAGAGTTGGTTGGCCTCGATGAGCGCGTCGCGCGCGTCCTCCAGGTCGGCCAGCAGATCCTGTGCCTCGTCGAGTTCGTACCACACGTGCCGTGGTGGCTCGAGGGGGTCTCTATCTGTCATACGCGTCGCGCTTTGTTGGCGAGCGCGACCACGGTCCCGGTCCGCGTTCCCGAGCCGCTCCAGGATCGCCCGCCGATGCGCACCTTGCGCGATGAGCAGCGCGGGCGCAGGTGTGGCGTAGGTCGTGAAAACGGAGTCCATCGGGCAGCCCTGCGGCGCGAACTGCCGGCTTGTAGTAGCGCCGGTAGAACTCGTGATGCCGCAGTGCTGAACCTGTTGGGCTTTGAAACACAAGGTCATCCGGCTTGAGATTGCGACCCGCGAGATACACGCCGAGATCGTCGCACAGGAACCGGGGCAAGCCGACGGTGCGACGCAAGTGGTTCTTCGTCGGCCCGAAATGCAATCGACCCGACGTGTCCTTCAGCGCTTCGACCACGTCGACCTGACCGCGAAGCAGATCGAGTCGGCGAAGTCGAAGTCCGCCGATCTCGCCGGCACGCAATCCCGTGTATGCGGCGAACTTGATCAAGACGCCGTACGGCGGTGTGATCGCGTCGGCGAGCTCGAGGATCTGCGCGGTAAGGAACACGCAGTCGCGTCGCTCCAGTCGAGGCACCTTCACGCCGACGTATGGATTGTGGCGAATGGCGCCGGATCCGTGCGCGATCGACAAGATGTGGCGCGCGGTCTGTAGCGCGCCTTGAACGACGCGTGCGCCGTTGTCGGCGGCCACGATCTCAGACACGAATCGACGCACGACAGCTTGGTCGATCGTGCCGACCGGGCGGTGCCGAACCAAGCAGTGACATGCGCGCGCAGCATCGAGTCGTAGAAGGAGATGGTGTTGGGTTCGAGATGGACGATCGTGTTGCGCCACTCGGCGGTCCATTGTGCGAATCCGACGATGGGCGCACCGGCGCGGGCGCCGTGGACTGGGACAACGAGTTGCGTTACGCGCGCGCATTGAACGCCCGCCCGACCTTCCATCATCGCGGGCCCCACTGACATCGGCCGTGAATGGTGCGCAACAGCGCGGCCGCGATTGAACGGCTCACGACCAGGATGGCGCTGGGGTAGCACCAAACGAACGGCTCGGAGTCACGCCACCCATCAACCCAAGCGTTGCCTCACGCGGCTCCCCAAAAATCGTCGGTCGCTGCTTGGTCCTGCGGCTTCTCCTCAAGTTCGGTGATCTTGCCGTTGGCAACTTTGAAAGCGAGGGTCTCGATCTCGTCGAGGTTCTTTCCTGCGCGTTGTCCAATGTTGCGGTGCTGCGTGATCACCTCGTTGTCGCCCTTGGCTTGCACACTCTGGAGCTCGACCCTGAAGTTACCGTCGGTAAGTTCGTTCAGCTTTCCGTAGTAGCCGAACACGCTTGCTTGGCCCTTGTACTCGCCACTTAGCTGGTGTTTACCCGGAACGCGATGCACCACGTCGGCACTCATCACCTGCGCCAACGTGTCCATGTCACCGCTGCTGAACGCTTCATAACCGCGACGGACAAGGTCCTCGTTTGGATGCGACATAGATCCCCCTAAGCGCATGAGTCTCTTGTTGCAAGGCTTTCACCTGGTGTAGCGACGCCGCACGGGCCGTGACCTCGAAGCGTTCGTCGCGTCAAGCCGAATCCCTCCCGGCGCCATCAGACATCTCTACCCCCGAGGTGCACCGCCAGGTGACTTAGTGTCATGACTGAACAAGCGGCGTGCAACGCCGGGGGGTCTGATGGTGAGCAAATCGAGCATTGCCGTGGAGCCTCGGCCCTGACGGTCGGTGGGCAGTGCAACGCGTCGCCGCGGCGATAACTCGGCGTGGCGGCGATCATGCCCTCTCTCGCCGCCGCTGCGAGCGGCGGTACAGCTCCGAGCGCAAAGTTGAACACGGCGCCCAGCGACGACAAGAGCCAGGCCTCCGGCTGAGCTGGGGACCTGGCTCTTGGCCGGTTGCTAAAGGATTCGTTTCGAACGCTTTCATCTATAGTCGTCGGGACCAGGCGGACCTCACGCCACGAGTCCGCTAAGTGCAGGGGGAGTCACTCATGAGGAACCGATGGCCGGGGCTGTTCGGGATCGCGTTCGCGGTGCTGTTCGTCCTCGGGATGCTGCTGTTGACGAACACCCCGGACTACGACGCCCCCGACCAAGAGTGGACGGAATGGTTCGACGACGGAGGCAACCGTGCGCAACAGATCATCGGCTTGGCGGCGCTCATCCTTGCCGCTCTCGCTTTCATTCCGTTCCTGGTCCATGTCATCCGCGGCCTCCGTTCGCGCTATCAAACAGGGGACGCGCCGACGATCGCCTTGGTGAGCGGGGCGCTCTTCGCCACGCTGCTCGTGATGGGCGCGGTCGTCACCGCCACCGGCTCCTTGTCCGTCGAGATCGGCGACATTCCCATTCCGGCACCCGACGTCCTGCGGTGGGCGGAGCAGGCGGGCTACGGCTTCGTTCTGGGCGCTGGTGGCTGGGCGGCCTCGGTCGCGATCGGTGTGATCTCCTGGACGGCCCGACGCACCGCCCTCTTTCCGACGTGGCTGACCACAGCCGGGTGGGTGGCCGCAGTCCTGCTGATCGCCAGCACGTTGTTCATCCCGATCGTCGTGCTGCCGTTGTGGGTCCTGACGGTGAGCGTGGTCCTGCTGCGCGCCCCGGCCTCCGCCCCTATCACGAGGACTCCTCCGGTCGCTCGGACGACTGAGGGCTAGCGCTGCCCTAAGTCCGGCGACCACGACGCTTCCGGTGAGGACATCGACCGCGACTTCATCGCCCCGAACCGACTGCTGGGCGAAAGTGGTCCGCGTCGCGCTGTTGGCCGCGCAGATAGAGGAGTACGGGCTGCCAGCCCGTTTGGCTCAGCATTCGGACATCACGTCCGAAAGACTCAGACGCTGCCGGTCGGCCCCGGGTTCTCACGAAATCGGGGAGCCTCCAGAACCGCCGGAGGTGTATCGCAACGGGGGTCTGGACCCCGCCCTGGCGATCCAGTTCGTCCGTCGTTTTTCGGTTCGCTGCCCCATCAGGAGTCGATCGAGCGAGTAGTACGCCGCCGTGTGTTCTCCGAAGGCGAAAGCTGCAAAGAGCTCGCTCCCCGAGTGCCGCCACGCGCCGCGTGCGGTTTGCGCACTACTCAGGCGAAGGTGAACTCGCCTCGATCACTTCGGACTCGCCGCCCCGTGTGACCTGCACTTTGCGGGCCTTGGACTGCTCCGCGACCGGGATCGTGATCGTGAGCACGCCCTGGTCGTAGCGGGCGGTGATGCGCTCGGTGTCGAGGCTGTCTCCCAACAGCAACTGCCGGCTGAAGGTACCCTGTGGGCGCTCAGTGATGACCAGTTCGTCACCCTCGGCCGGTTGCCAGTTTCGCTCGGCAGTCACCGTCAGGGCGTTCTTTTCCGTGGTCAGGTCGATCGTGTTCGAGTCGATACCGGGAAGATCGAAGTGCAACACGAATACGTCGCCCCTTCGGTACGCGTCCATCGGCATCCGCGGGCGCCTAGCTGGCCGGAGGGCCTCCTCCGTCATGCGGTCGAAGTCGCGGAAGGGATCGAATCTCATCAACATCTTGTGTCCCCTTTCGAGTCGGGATTTACTATCCGCGACCTATTGTCCGGCCGGCCGTCGCGCTTGACCAGAGGCAAAGGTCATGCTTTGTCTCAGGCGTCGGGCGTGAGGTTGCAGGTGCAGCCGTCGACGCGTGGTTCGCGGTTGCGGGGAGTCCTGTGGCATCAAGGGTGATCTGGCAGTGCCGATGGTCGTGTTTGCGCGAGCTCCGGGAACAACGCGAGCCGCCAAGCGTGAAGTTGGCAGACGAGTTGATCGGTTGCGTGGCGTCAGCCCCACCAGCAGTCGGGGCGTGAGGTGAGCGCTTGATGGATCATGGCGACGAAGGTCTCGGGGGTGTCGGTTCGCACTAGCGTGGCGAGCGCGTCGCGGGCGGAGATTACGCCGACCGCCCGGTTGTTATCCGTCACGACGAGATGACGAACTCCGTAGTGCAGCATGAGCGCCGCGGCATTGCGAATAGTGGCATCGGCACTGACCGTCACCGGGTTCGCTGTCGCGATCTCTGTAACGAGTGCGTCGCCGCCGAGACCGCGAGCCAGCGCCTCGGTGAGGTCGCGTTCGGTAACGATCGAGATCAATTCCTCGCGGTCGCCGACGAGCACGCAGGAGATGTCTTCGTCGCGCATGCGACGGGCCACTTCGCGAAGTCGAGCGTCGCGGCTCACTGCCACCGGTGCACGGTCGCAGCACTCACGCACCGGCGAAGCATCGCTTCCGGCCCAGTTGTTCGTCATGTCGTCCTCCTTGAATACCTCCCCCATTCACCGTCTGTCCGTAAGAAGCCCACCGATAGGGTCCGAAGTCCCATCTTCGGCTCGCTTATCACCTACCGTCGTGGTGGCCCGAGCTATCTGTCACGCGGCATCATTCCTGGCAGTTGTCCAGGGCGCAGATCGCCTGTCGGTACTTCAGGTCCGACGAGGAGCCGCAACAAGCTCAGGGAACAGGAGGGACATCTGCGTGCCGACCACGATGAGTATCAGGTCCTGTCGACTGAAACGGGTCGGGAAAAACCGACCCTCTCGAGCTGGACGCACTCGCAACACAGGTGACGGTGGTGGGACCAAATCCTCTACTGCGTCCATCACACAACAAGCGAGGATGATGGCGTCGGGCCGAGTGTTGATTTGTCCGGCGAATTTTGGCTGATGATCAATGAGCGGAGGGTCCAATGTCGACCCGCAATTCCGACACGCCCGCGATCACAAAAGAAGAGATCCGTCGGCGACTCCTCACTGCCGTCGCGTCGGCCGACGATGCCGACCCCCTCGTCGACGACGTGGAG
>DATLFA010000027.1:0-56772 GCA_035525225.1 Acidimicrobiales bacterium | reverse complement strand
CGGTCGGTCTTGCCGAAGCACTTCTGCAACACCATCACCGTGGCCACGATCTGAGGCGGGATGCTGCGCCGACCCCGATCCGAGAACAGATCCGCCAACATCTCGTCCGGGAACAGCCGATGACCCTCGCGATGCAACAACACCCAAATCGAATCCGCCGCCACCCGCCCCTCGACTACCTGCGCCGAACCCAGCCACATATCCGCCTGCTTCGGCGTCGCACCAAAGGTCATGCCCCCATTATTTTACATCGCGACCAAAAACGCGAGCACCAACAGCTACCGCGAAAGACACCAACCACCTAGGGGACGGTTAGGGAGCGGCGTTCGGCGGCGCAGATCGCCCGCCATTCGCAGCCGAGCACGTGGTCGTTGACCAGACCCATCGCCTGCATGAAGGCGTACACCGTCGTCGGACCGACGAAGCGCCAACCGCGGCGCTTGAGGTCTTTTGACAGCCGAACGGAAGCGGGCGTCTGCGACGGCAAGGGCAACGGGGTGGCAGTTGGGTCGCGGTCTTGCGGCTCGAAGGTCCAGATGTACGCCGCCAACGAACCGAACTCGTCGACGAGATCGACGCATCGTTGCGCGTTGTTGATGGTGGCTTCGATCTTGCCGCGATGACGGACAATGCCGGCATCACCGAGCAGACGGTCGACGTCGGCGGCCCCGAACTTCGCCACCGCGGTCGGATCGAAACCGGCGAACGCGCGGCGGAAGTTCTCGCGTTTGCGCAGGATCGTGAGCCAGCTCAGGCCGGATTGAAAGCCTTCGAGCGCCAGTTTCTCGAGCAACCGTCGATCGTCGACGACCGGCCGCCCCCACTCGTCGTCGTGATACGCAACGTAGTCGGGCGCTTCGCCCGGCCACCAGCACCGCGCGCGGCCCTGTGGGTCGACGCGCACCGACTCGCTCACGTCAGCCGGTCGAAACCGCGACGATGACCGGCACTGCGTCGCGCGCCCAATGTTCGAGAATCGACGGCAGGAAGCCGAACACGAGGGTGATACCCACCGCGATGACGATGGCCAGACCGGCAAGCGCCGGGATCTCTACAGGGGTTGTGTCGTCGGCTTCGGCGTCGCTCGCATACATGGCCAACACGATGCGGAGGTAGAGGAAGGCCGCGATGACGGCGGACACCATGGCCACGATGGCCAGCCAATACGAGCGTGCTTCGGTCGCCGCCTGTATCACGTAGAACTTCGCGAAGAATCCGGTGGTGAAAGGCACGCCGGCTTGCGCGAGCAACAACAGCGTGAACGCGAACGCGAGCAGGGGCCGGCGCACGCCCAGGCCGCGATAATCGTCGAGCGAGTGGCGCGCATCGCCCGTGCGACCGACGAGGGTGACGACGCCGAAGCTGCCGATGACCATGAACGTGTAGGCCGCCAGATAGAAGAGGCACGACGCGGTGCCCTTGGCCGATGCGGCTTGGACGCCCACGAGGATGAAACCGGCGTGGCTGATCGACGAGTACGCGAGCATGCGTTTGACGTCGGTCTGCACGACCGCCAGCGTCGAGCCGACGAGCAGCGTAACGACAGCGAGGGCGTAGATCGCCGGCTGCCAATCTTCGCTATAGAGCTCGAATCCCACCACGAAGACCCGCAACAGTGCGGCGAAGCTGGCCGCCTTGACGGCAGCCGCCATGAACGCCACCGATGGGGTTGGCGCGCCTTGGTAGACATCGGGGCTCCACGAATGGAACGGCACGGCGGCGATCTTGAAGCCGAGACCCACGAGCATGAGCGCCATGCCGATGAGCAACATCCCGTCGTGCACCAAGAAGGTGGAGCTGAGGAACGAACGGATCTCGACGAGATTGGTCGATCCGGTTGCGCCGTAGACCATCGCGATGCCGTACAGCAAGAACGCGGACGAGAACGCGCCGAGCACGAAATACTTCATGCCGGCCTCTTGCGACTGGAACCGCCGCAGATGCATCGCGGCCAACACATACGCCGCGATCGATAACGCTTCGAGCCCGAGAAACAACACCAAGAGGTCGTTGGCGCCTGCCATCACCATGCCGCCCGACGCGGACAACAACATGAGCACGTAGAACTCGACGCCTTCCAGTTGTTCACGACGCAGATAGTCGTGGGCGAGCAACGCCGTCAGCACCACGGCGGCGCTGATGATCGCCACGAAGAAAAGGTAGAAACCGTCGACGCCGAGCATGTTGGACAACGTCGACGTCGGCCCGCGCCCGGCATCGTTCACCCGAACCCAGACGGGGATGACACACACCCCGGAGGCGATGCCCACGGCAACGGTCCATGCGGTCGAGAACCAGCGCGGCAAGTGGTCGACGACCGAGTTGATGGTGAGCAACACGAGGCCACCGGCCGCGGTGATGATCAACGGGACCAACGCCGGCCAATCGACCGACGGCGACGGGATCGCCACCGTGTCGACCTGAGCAAGGAACGCACCGAGGCTCACTTGTGTTCTCCTCCGCCGGCGCCACCCTCGTCGCCGGCCGCGTGCGCTTCACGTTCGGCCTTCTCTTGTTCCAGTTGCTCGTCGGTCTTGGGACCCATCTCCCTGAACTCGGGCACATTGCGACTGACGTGATCGATGAGCGCGACGACCGAAGGCTCCATGCGGTCGAGAACGGGCTTGGGATACACACCGAGGAACACGATCAAACCGAGGAGCGGCGCGAGCACCAAGGCTTCGCGAGCGCGTAGATCGGGCATCGACCGATTGGCTTCGTCGGGTGTGCCGTGGAAGACGCGCTGATACGCCCACAGCAGATACAGCGCGGCAACGATGACGCCGGTGGCCGCTACGACGGCCCACCAACGATGCGAGGCGAACGCACCGAGCAGGATCAGAAACTCGCCGACGAAGCCGTTGAGCCCGGGCAGACCGATTGACGAGAACATGACGACGGTGAACACAGCGGCCATGATCGGGGCGGACTTCTGGAGGCCTTTCAACTCGGCGATCTCTCGCGTGTGCCGGCGTTCGTAGATCATGCCCACGAGGAAGAACAGCGCTCCGGTGGATAGCCCGTGGTTGACCATCTGCAAGATACCGCCTTCGATGCCCTGGCGGTTGAGCGCGAAGGTGCCGAGGACGATGAAGCCGAGGTGCGCGACCGACGAGTACGCGACCAGTCGCTTGAGGTCGCGCTGCATCGAGGCGACGATGGCCCCGTAGACGATGCCGATCACGCCCAGCGCGACCATCGTCGGGGCGAAGTACACCGCGGCCTCGGGGAAGAGGTAGATGCCGAAGCGGAGGAAACCGTAGGTGCCCAACTTCAACATGATGCCGGCCAAGATCACCGAGCCTGCCGTCGGTGCTTCGGTGTGCGCGTCGGGCAGCCACGTGTGCACCGGGAACAGCGGCACCTTGATCGCGAAGGCGAGCGCAAACGCGAGGAAGATCCAACGGCCCGTAGTGATCGACAACACTTGCGTGTCTGCGATCGTCACGAGATTGAACGTGAGCGGCCCGTCGACGGCGCGAGCGTGCAGCACTGCCGTGGACACCAGCGCGACGAGCATGAGCGCCGAGCCGAACATCGTGTAGATGAAGAACTTCATCGCCGCGTATTGCCGGCGCCCGTGGCCCCACTTGGCGATCAGGAAGTACATGGGCACGAGCACGATCTCGAAGAACACGAAGAACAAGAACAGATCGAGCGCCATGAACACGCCCATGCACCCGGCCTCGAGCAACAGCAGCCACGCGTAATAGGGCTTTTCGTCATGATCGGGATCGACACCGAAGATGGCGAGCGGGAACAGCACACCGGTCAACACGACGAGGAACAAAGAGATGCCGTCGACGCCCAGGAACCAGGAGATGCCGAGGTCGCTGATCCAGCTGCGTTCTGAAACGAATTGGAACCTGGACGACTCTTTCTCGAACGCCGCCAGCATCCAGACACTCATCGCGCCGGTGGTGAGCGAGAACAGCAACGCGACGAGTTTGATCATGTCAGGGCGACGCTTGCCGAGCAGCGCAACCACCACCGCACCGACCGCCGGAATCGCAATGAGGCACGGCAGGATGGGAAAGCTCGTCGCAGCTTCTTGCGCCAACAAGGCAGTGCTCATCACAGCGCCGCCCTCGTAAGGAACAGCACGAGCAGCAGCGCGGCACCGACACCGACGAACAGGGCATAGCTGCGCACGAAGCCCGTTTGCATCCGGCGCCCATAGCTGGCAGCCGTGCGGATGCCGATGCCGACACCGTTGACGATGCCGTCGATCACCTTGCGATCGAATCGGGCCGCAGTCTCGAAGCCGGCTTCACCCCGCCCGCCAACGAAGGCCGACACCGTCTCATCGAAGTACCACCCATTCGCGAACACGGGCAGTTCGACACGGGCCGGGTCGACGCGCCTTCGGATATAGACGAGGTACGCGCCCGCGATGCCGAGAGCACTGGTGGCGACTGCGACGATAGCGAGCACCCATAACCCCGCGCCGTCGACGTTGAGATGCGCTTCGTGCTCGAACAGTGACGGTTCGAGCCAGATCTCGAGCCGCTTGAGTGAGTGGGTGAAGGGCAAGTTGACGATACCGCCGACGACCGACAGGCCGGCGAGTACCACTAGCGGCAGCCACATGAGCCACGACGATTCGTGCGGATGGAATGCCTTGCGCGCCGCGATGTCGGCCGTGGGCAAGAGGTCGGCAATGCCTTCGACGTCGGGCTCCCGGTCGAACGCCGCGTCGGGTATCCGAAGCTGGGAAACCCGACCGGCCAGCTCGGTGGCGCTCAGCGTGGCCTCGTCGGCGGCGGCCCGCGCATCGAATAGCGCTCGCTGTGCAGTATCGAATTCGGCATCGATCGCGGCTCGTGTGTCGTCGGTCGCCGTGGCGAGCTTGGTGCGGGCGGCCGCTACGGCCTCTTCGGCGTTAGTCGCCGCCATCACTCGACTGTGAGCGAACTCTTGGGCCGTCGCGACTTTTTGACGCCACGCGGCGAGGATCTCTTCTTTGGTCGGGTCGCTATAGCGAGTGCGCGAACCGAAGAAGGTCATGAAGACCAGTCTCGACATGTAGAACGCGGTCAAGAGCGCCGTCACGATGCCGACGACCCACAGACCCTTGTTGTGATCCCAGGCGTGAGCGAGGATCTCGTCTTTGGACCAGAAGCCGGCAAACGGGGGCACACCCGCGATGGCGAGCCAGCCGACGATGAACGTCGATGCCGTAATGGGGATGAACTTGGCGAGCCGCCCGTAGTGGCGCATGTCCTGATCGCCGTTCATGCCGTGAATGACCGAGCCCGAACCGAGGAACAACAGCGCCTTGAAGAACGCGTGCATGACCATGTGGAAGATCGCCGCGACATAGGCCCCGGTGCCGACGGCGAGGAACATGTAGCCGAGCTGGCTCACGGTCGAATAGGCAAGCACCTTCTTGATGTCGTTCTGACCGATGGCGATCGTCGCCGCGAACAGTGCGGTTCCCGCACCGACCCAGGCGATGAGATTGGGCACCCAATCGTTGGCTTCGAACAAGATCGGGTTGAGACGCGTCATCAAGTAGACGCCGGACGTGACCATCGTGGCCGCGTGGATGAGCGCCGACACCGGTGTCGGGCCGGCCATCGCGTCGGGGAGCCAGAGATACAACGGGAACTGCGCGGACTTGCCCACCGCACCGAGAAAGAACAGCGCGGCGATGGCAGACGCTGTTGTCGGCGACAGGAACTGGCCTTCGACCTTCTCGAACACGTCGAGGTAGGTGACACTGCCTAGCGTCTCGAACGTCAAGAAGATGGCGATCATGAAGCCGAAGTCACCGATGCGGTTCGTGACGAAGGCCTTCTTGCCGGCCGACGCGTTGGCTTCGCTGTCGAACCAGAAAGAGATCAGCAGGTAGGAGCAGGCGCCGACCCCTTCCCAACCGAGGAAGGTCAGGAGCATGTTGTCGCCGAGAACCAAGATCAACATGGAGAAGGCGAACAAGTTGAGATAGACGAAGAACTTCGAGAAGTTCGGGTCGCCGTGCATGTAGCCGATCGAATAGAGGTGGATCAGCGTGCCGACGCCGGTGATGAACAGGCACATCGTGATGGCCAACGGATCGACCAAGAACCCGACATCGACCGTGAACGAACCTGACCCGAACCATTTGAACAGGGTCTGGGTGAAGAAGCGGTCATCGCTCGGACGGTCGGTCAGGCCGAAGAAGACGATCACCGTCGAGACGAACGACCCCGCCATTGCACCGGTCGCGAGCCAGCCTGCGAGGGGCTCGCCCAGCTTGCGACCGAGCAGCACAAACACGGCGAAGCCGGCGAGGGGGAAGGCCGGGATCAGCCAAACGGCGTCAAGCATGCGTCGTCATCCCTTCAACACCGACACATCGTCGGCAGTGGCGTGAGGACGCCGGCGCAGGATCGACACGATGATTGCGAGACCCACGACGACTTCGGCCGCGGCGACAACCAACACGAAGAACACGGCGATCTGGCCACCCAGGTCGTCGAGCTTCTTGGCCATCGCCACGAAGGTCAGGTTGACGGCGTTGAGCATGAGCTCGACGCACATGAACATCACCAACGGGTTGCGGCGCGTCAGCATGCCGAACATGCCCAACGCGAAAAGGCCCGCACCGAGGATCAGGTACCACTCCATGGTGACGTCGACCGAAGCGAGTACACCCATCACCCGTTCGCTCCTTCGTCGACCTTCGACTCGCCGTCGTGCCCGGCCGCCATCAGCTCGTCGAGAGCCGACCGAGGGACGTCCTGGAGCTCACCTTTGACCTTGCGGGAGAAGACCACCGCGGCGATCACCGAGATCGTCAACAGGACCGCCGTGATCTCGAAGGCAAACGCGTAGCGGGTGAACAACAGCTCACCCAAAGCCTTGGCGTTGTCTTCGGACGGCCCGAGCTCTTTGGTAGTCGAGGTCGCTCCCGTGAGTGCGTCGCCCAAG
Source organism: Acidimicrobiales bacterium (assembly GCA_035525225.1). Taxonomy (GTDB): domain Bacteria; phylum Actinomycetota; class Acidimicrobiia; order Acidimicrobiales; family WLNW01; genus DATLFA01. The sequence continues at coordinate 49,857 of DATLFA010000027.1, read as the reverse complement.
GACACGATGACGACCAGGGCCGACGCGATCAGCGCCACACCGATGAGCAACGCCATCGGCCGCTGGCCTTTGATGGGCTCGATGCCGAGATCGTCGGCGCGATCGACGCCGAGCAACATGATCACGAACAGGAACAAGATGACGATCGCGCCGGCGTAGACGATGACTTGCACGACGGCGAGAAAGTGAGCGTCGAGTTGTACGAACAACACGGCGACGCCGAAGAGCGTCATCACGAGCGCCAACGCGCAGTGCACCGGGTTGCGCATGGTGACGACCCCGATGGCGCCGACCGCGATGATGAGCGCTCCCGCTATGAAGACTGCCAGCTCCATCAGCGCTGTCCCTGCTCGGGCTGGCGGACGCCGTAGCCGAGTTCTCCGGACCACGAGACAGTGCCTTCGTAGTCCACGTCGCCCGAGGGCGCAGTGGCCCGCATCCACGCGGAGGTGTTGGCATCGTCGCCTTCGCGCCAGTCCTCCCACGGCAACTGTTGTGGCTTGCCGTCGTCTTGCACGACCAACTCGGCCTTGGTGTAGATCGCGTCAGCGCGGTTTGTGAAGCTGAACTCGAAGAGCTTGGACTCGGTGATGGCCTCGGTGGGGCACGCCTCCACGCACAGATCGCAATGAATGCACCGTAGGTAGTTGATCTCGTAGACGAATCCGTAGCGTTCGCCGGGTGACGTCGGCGCGTCGGGATCGTTGTCCCGACCACGGACGTAGATGCACCGCGCCGGGCACACACCGGCGCAGAGCTCGCATCCGATGCACTTCTCCATACCGTCTTCGTAGCGGTTGAGCACATGGCGCCCGTGAAGGCGATTCGGCCTTTCCCTCTTTTGATCGTGCTTGTCCTTCTTGTCGCCGCCGCTGTACTCGGTGGTGACGATGGCACCGCTCGACTCGCGATCGACGAACTTGAAGAGTGTGACGAGGAAGCCTTTGAGGTAACCCATCAGGCCGCGACCTCCTCGAGTTCGGCGCGTTTGCGGGCGCCGGATCGCACTGCGCTGCGCAACAAGAAACCTGCCAGCGTCATCACGACGAGGCCGATGGCGACCACGCCGATGCGTTGCCCGATGTCCCAGCCGCGTGCGTAGAAGACATCGACCGCGCCCAGAAGCACGAACCAGCCCAACGCGAGAGGGATCAACACCTTCCAACCGAGGTCCATCAGCTGGTCATAGCGGAAGCGGGGCAACGTCGCCCGGAACCACACGAATGCGAACAGGAACACCACCAACTTGATCATGAACCAGCCCGTGGGGAACACCCAGCTGCGTACCCAGTCGGGACCGAACGACGGGCCGTTGGGGCCGCCGAGGAAGATCGTCACGATGATCGCCGACATGGTGATCGTGTTCATGAACTCGGCCAGGTAGAACATGGCGAATCGGATCGAGCTGTACTCGGTGTGGAACCCACCGACGAGCTCTTGTTCGGCCTCGACGAGATCGAACGGCGGTCGATTCAGCTCGGCGGTGCCCGCGATCCAGAAGATGATGAACGGCACGCCCCACGTCTGAACGATGTTCCAGTCGATGATGTTGCCCACTTGCCCGGCGACGATGTCGTGCGTCGACAAGCTGCCGGTCTTGAGGAACACCGCGGCGAGCGCGAGGCCGAGCGCCGCCTCGTACGAGATCATCTGGGCCGACGCACGCACCGACCCGAGCAACGGGTACTTCGAGCCGGACGACCAACCGGCGAGCATGATGCCGTAGACCGCGATCGACGACATGGCCAAGAAGAAGAGCAACCCGATCGGCGCGTCGACGACCTGCAAGAAGGTTTGCTCGCCGAAAACGTCGACCACGCCTCCGTCTCGGCGGAAGTTGCCGCCGATCGGGACGACCGCGAATGTGAGGAAGGCAGGCACCAAAGAGAGATACGGCGCCAACTTGAACACGAATCGATCGCTGCGGTCGGGCACCAGGTCTTCTTTGAAGAAGAGCTTGATACCGTCGGCGAGCGTCTGCAGGATGCCCCATGGGCCGGCGACGTTGGGCCCGATGCGGTTTTGCATCTTGGCGATGAGCTTCCGCTCGAACCAGATCATGAGCATCACGGCGACGAGCAACAACGCGAAGGCGATGACGACCTTGAGCAACACGATCAGCACGTCGCCGAAATCGACGTCGATGAGCAGTGGGTCGAGCGCGAACACCGTCGAGGTCATGGCCGCTCGACTCTCACCGCGGTCACGCGGCTCGACACGTCGATCAGCGCCGCAGCCGAAGCATTGTCTTGGTTGAAGACCATCGCGGCGGTCCCCTTGGGCACGCCGGCGTCGGAGAGTGCCGGTGCGGCGACCTCGCCCCGGGCCGTGGCCACGCGCACGGTAGTGCCGTCGGCGACACCGAGCGCAGCGAAGTCGGCGGGATTGAGGCGGACCGATGTGGGTGGCGCGAGATGTGCGCTCGACGGAGAGTTCTGCAGGCCGACACCTTGGTCGTACATTTTGCGCGTCACGACGAGCAGCAGCCCCGTGTCCGCAGGGCCCGAGCGGCCCTCGTCAGAGCGGGATACAGCATCGGGCGTGTACGCGATGGGCGCGCCGCCCACGAGCGCACCCTCTGCCACCGCCGCGCCGTCGATACCGGCGTGCATCGGCGACAGCCGGCTCATCTCGGCCCAGATCTGATCGTGGGACTCGAGCCGCAGGCTCTGGCCGAGTTGCGAGGCCAGGTCGGTGGCGATGATCCAGTCGGCGCGCGCCGTGCCCGGCGGCGTGACCTGCTGTGCCAGCGGGCTAATACGTCCTTCGAGGTTCGTGAACGTGCCCGACACCTCGGTAGGGCCGGCTGCCGCGAGCACGACATCGGCGTGTGCCACCGACGTGTTGACGAACAGGTCGACCGCGATGAGGCGCTCGACTCGTTCGAGCGCGCGGCGAGCGAGATCGCCGTCGGGGAAGTCGCAGAGCGGGTCGGAGCCCAACAACACGAGCGTCGTGATGCGACCATCGGCGGCGGCTTCGAGAATGCCGCGCGCATCGAGGCCGCGTTGCGCGGGCAGGTTCGGCCATTCGTCGCGCAGTTCAGCACCGGCTGCGCCCAACGCGACACGACCGGGCAACAGACCGGGCGTCAGACCCATGTCGAGCGCGCCGTGCACGTTGCCGCGCCGCAGCGCCGACAAGAAGCGCACACCAGCGATGCCGTGGTGCAGCAGGATCGCGGCATCGATCACGGCGTCAGGTGACTCGGCGAGCGACGGGCGGCCGATGACGACCGTGACCGGCGCGGCCGACTGGATGCTGCGCCGGGCCCGGCCGATGTCGTCGCGGCTGACGCCGGCGACATCTCCGGTTGGCTCTTCGCTCGCGACCAGTGCACGCGCCAGCGCGTCGACTTGTCCCGGACGCGCGTGCAACGAGAGCGCCGCGTAGCCCGAGAGGCCGGTGGAACAAGGCGTGAGCTCGATCAGCGTCACCTTGTCCTCGACGACGGCGTGGCGCAGTCGCAGATAGAGCGCGCCGAGCTCTTCTTTGGGATCGGGGCCGAGAAGGACGACGACCCCGCCCCTGGTGCAGGCATCGTCGATGGTGGCGCGGGGCAGCGAGAACAGCAGCTCCGCCGGCAGGCCGTCACCGAGCTGGCAATCGACGTTGTCGGTGCCGATCACGCCCTTGACGAGCTTGGCCCACGCGTAGGCCGATTCGTTGGAGAGCCGCGCCCCACCGAGCACGCCGAGTCTGTCGGGACCCGCGAGCGAGATCGCTTCGGCGGCTGCCCGCAATGCCTGCGCCCACGTGGCCCGCACCAGCTGCGTGCCGTCACGCTCGAGCTTGCCGAGGTCGTCGCCGCGCATGAGCGGCTCGGTCAGACGAGTTTCGCTGTTGAGTGCTTCGAAGCTGAAGCGTTCTTTGTCGGACAGCCAGCCCCAGTTGACTGCATCGTTGTCGACACCGAGGTAGCGCAACACGACGTTCCGCGACGACTGAACGGTGATGCGCGAACCGACGGAGTCGACGGTGGCGGTCGACTCGATCTCTTCGAGGTCCCATGGCCGGGCCTTGAAACGGTAGGGCTTGGCGGTGAGCGCGCCCACGGGGCAGATCTGCACCGTATTGCCGCTGAAATACGACGCGAACGGATCGTCGGGAAAGGTGTTGACCTGTGTCTCGTTACCGCGATTCATGAAGTGGATCAGCGGGTCGCCGGCCACCTCTTTGGCAAAGCGAGTGCACCGATCGCAGAGGATGCACCGCTCGCGGTCGAGATAGACCAAGTCACTGATGGGAATCGGTTTTTCGAAGTGGCGCTTTTCTTCGATGAAACGCGATTCGCCCGGGCCGTAGGCCATCGTCTGATCTTGCAACGGGCACTCGCCGCCCTTGTCGCACACGGAGCAGTCGAGCGGGTGGTTGATGAGCAAGAACTCGAGCACACCGTCTTGCGCCTTCTTGACATTGGGTGCCTCGGTGTCGACCTCCATGTCGGGCGACACCTTGATCATGCACGCCGGAGACAAGGCAGGACCACGGCCCGTATCGATGTTCACGAGGCACATACGGCACATGCCGACCGGACTCATCCGCGGGTGGTAACAGAACCGCGGGATATAGACGCCGGCACGTTCGCACGCCTCGATGACCAACTCGCCTGGCTTGGCATCGACGGCGGTCCCGTTGACGGTGATGGCGACCGCGGGCGCAGATTGCTGGACGTCGGTCATGTCGACACCCCTACGACCGGGATCGACGGGCGCATCGTGATCTTGGCCTCGTACTCTGAACGGAACCGACTGATCGTCGACACGATCGGCGATACCGCGGACGGCCCCAACGGGCAGATCGTCGTCTGCTTCGGCGGCCATGCAAGGCCGGGGCTTATGTTGTCGCAGATGTCCAACAACAGGTCGAGGTCGGAAGGACGGCCGTGACCATCGACGATGCGATCGAGAATGCGTTCGAGCCATGTCGTGCCCTCACGGCATGGCGTGCACTTGCCACATGATTCACGACTGAAGAAGCGAACGACGCGCAGTGCCGCTTTGACGATGTCGGTGGTGTCGTCCATCACGACGATGGCCCCTGAACCGAGCATCGAGCCGGCGCGATCGACGGTGCCCTTTTCCAACGGGAGGTCGAGATGCTCTTCGTAGAACCACATCGCCGAACCACCACCGGGGATGAACGCCTTGAGGGCACGATCGCCGCGGATGCCACCCGCGAGCCGGGGGTCGTAGATGATGTCGCGGAATGTCGTGACACCGAACTCGACCTCGTAGACACCCGGCTTCTTCACGTGCCCTGACACCGCGAACACTCGCGTGCCTTTCGACTGTTCGGCACCAAGTGCATTCCACTGGTCCACACCGTTGTGCAAGATCCACGGCAGATTTGCCAGCGTCTCGACATTGTTCACGATCGTGGGCTTCTGGTAGAGGCCGATCGCTGCCGGGAAATACGGTGGCTTGAGCCTCGGCATGCCCCGGTTGCCTTCGAGCGACTCGATGAGCGCAGTCTCCTCGCCGACGATGTAGGCACCGGCGCCCCAGTGCATCACGATGTCCACGGAGAAGTTGGTGCCCAAGATGTTCTTGCCCACGTACCCTGCGGCATACGCCTCGTTGAGCGCGGCCGCCACTCGCTCGTGCGCATGCGCCATCTCGCCCCGTATGTACAAGAAGGCCTGACCGCACGCGGCGGCGTAACACGCGATGAGGATGCCCTCGATCAGTTGGTGGGGATCGCGCTCGAGGAGCAGCCGATCTTTGTACGTTCCCGGTTCGGATTCATCACCGTTGATGACCATGTAGCGAGGCCATACGCCGGCCGGCGCCAAGCCCCACTTGGTGCCGGCGGGAAACCCCGCACCACCGCGGCCGAGCAGCGACGCGTTCTTGACGTCGTCGTGCACCTGCGCCGGCGTCTTGGCCAACGCGTCGCGCAAGCCCAGATAGCCGCCGGTGCGCAGGTAGCCCTCGAGCGTGTGGCCGTCGGCGACATCGAAGCGCGAGGTGATGATCTTGGGCGTCTCGTTGATCGTCATGACAACGCACCGTCGGCGAGCCACGCAGGCGCAGAGTTGTCGTCGGGCGCCACGTTGCCGGCCCTGCGATCATCCGGGATGTGCTGGCGCACCCGGCCCAACGTGCCGTGCAGTGGGATGTTGCGTCGCGTGTCGGTGCGCAGATCGGAGATCAACTGGTCGAAGTCGGCCGGCGAGACCTTGTTGAGGTAGCGATAGTTGACCTGGAGGCAGGGGGCCTCGGTGCACGCCGCAAGGCATTCGACGTCTTCGAGAGTGAACAGTCCGTCGGCGGTGGTACCCCCGGGCTTGATCTGAAGGGTGCGCTCGGCGTGATGCAAGAGCTCTTCGGCGCCGAGCAACTGGCACGAGATGTTGGTGCAGATGTTGACGAGAAACTTGCCGATCGGCTCGCGCTTGAACATCTCGTAGAAACTGCACGTGCCCAACACCTCGGCCGGGGTCACCTCGACGAGCTCTGCGACGTGTTGCATCGCTTCTTCGCTGACGTAGCCCGCCTGTTCTTGCGCCAAGTGCAACAGCGGGATCAGCGCGCTCTTCTTGACGGGGTAACGAGAGAGGATCTCGTCGGCGATGACGAGGAAATCGGCAGTGAATCGGGGCATCAGCGATCGCCTGTGCTGTTGGGTCGGTGGGTCATCGATCCACCTCGCCCATGATGGGGTCGACCGAGCTGATCACGGCGACACCGTCGGCGATCAGACCGCCCTGCATGAGATACGGCAATGTCTGCAGGTTGACGAACGAAGGCCCGCGAATATGCATGCGATACGGATGAGCGCCGCCGTCGCTGACCATGTAGCAACCGAGCTCGCCCCGCGGTGATTCGACGGCCACGTAGACCTCGCCCGCGGGCACCTTGAAACCTTCGGTGAAGATCTTGAAATGGTGGATCAACGCTTCCATCGACTCGTCGATGCGCGCTCGTGGCGGCGGCGTGACCTTCTTGTCCTGGATGCGGTAGTCGCCCCTCGGCATGCGCTCGGCGCATTGCCGCACTACGCGCATCGACTCGCGCACCTCGTTGATACGGATGGCGTAACGATCGAAGGAGTCACCGTAGCAACCCACGATGACGTCGAAGTCGACGTCGGCATACGCGAGGTAGGGCATGTCGCGACGCAGATCCCACGCGTAGCCCGTCGAGCGCAATAGCGGACCGGTCGCCGACAGGGCCAGCGCTTCGTCGGTGCCGAGAATGCCGACCCCTTGCAGCCGTTCGCGCCAGATGGGTTGTCCCGTCATCAAGGTGTCGTACTCGTCGAGTCGCGAGGGCAACGTGTCGAGGATGGTCATCACCGCGTCGTACCAGCCGTCGGGCAGATCGGCGGCCACACCACCTGGGCGTATGTAGTTGTGGTTCATGCGCAGCCCGGTGACCATCTCGAAGAACCGCAGCACCTCTTCGCGCTCGCGCCAGCCGTAGATCATCATGCCGACCGCGCCGAGATCCATGCCGTTGGTCGCGAGGAACAGCAAGTGCGAGGCCATGCGGTTGAGCTCGCACATCATCATGCGTATCCACGTGGCGCGCTCGGGCACTTCGATGCCGAGGAGCTTTTCGGTGGCGAGGGAGAAGACCAGCTCGTTGAAGAGCGGTGCGGCGTAATCCATGCGGGTCACGTTGGTGGGACCCTGCAGGAAGGTGAGGTCTTCGCCTGTCTTCTCCATGCCGGTGTGCAGGTAACCGATGATCGGCTTGGATCGCAGCACCGTCTCGCCCTCGAGGTCCAGCAACAACCGCAGCACGCCGTGGGTCGACGGGTGCGACGGGCCCATGTTGATGATCATGTGCTCTTCGTCGCGCGGGCCTTTTGGCGCAGTGTCGAGCGTCGCCGCCTCACGCTCGGACATCCGCAGGACCGCGGAGGAATCACGGCGGCGCACTCGTTCGTCGGATGAAGTGTCAGTGGTGGTCGTCATCGCATCAACGGGTCGAAGGAGCGTCTTTGAATTGCACCGGTATACGGCCGATCGCGTAGTCCTTGCGCAACGGGTAGCCGATCCAGTCTTCGGGCATCAATATGCGCGTGAGGTCGGGGTGGTTGTCGAACTCGATGCCGAACATGTCGTAGACCTCGCGCTCGAGGGCTTCGCTACCGGGATAGAGATCGAACATCGACGCGACATGGGCGTCGTCTGCCGGTATTTGTACGCGAAGACGAACGCGTTCGCGCTTGCTGTGCGAGATCAGACCGATCACGACTTCGAAACGCTCGGGCTCGATGCCGTCGGGCAGCTCGCGCGAGCCGTCGTGGGTGAGATAGTCGACGGCGGTGACATCGATGAGTTGGTTGTAGCCGTCGCCCAGCAACTTCGTCACCGTCGCGACGAGCGCCTCACGGGTGGGATGCAGCACTCGCTGGCCGCGTGAATAGGTCACCAGCGCGCCAAAGGCGCGCTCGGGTTCGGGCACAGCCTCAACGGGCGCGTCGACCGGCTCGTCGGCCACGACTCAACGCCTTCCGCTCGGGGTCGTCTCGCCCGCGGCGAGATGGCGCTTGGACCGCTTGAGCACGATCGGTGTCGCTTCGCGTTGCTCGATGGTCACTTCGGCGCCTTGGCCGGTGGCCGTCCGGCGCTGCATCAGCTCACCGTTTTCGATGATGCGGTGCAGCGTCGTGATCGCGTGGATGAGTGTCTCGGGCGCGGGTGGGCAACCGGGGGCGTACACATCGACCGGTACGATCTGGTCGACGCCCTGCACGATGGCGTAGTTGTTGAACATGCCGCCCGACGACGCGCAGACGCCCATCGAGATGACCCATTTCGGTTCCATCATCTGGTCGTAGATCTGGCGGAGGACGGGTGCCATTTTCTGCGACACCCGACCGGCAACGATCATGAGATCCGCCTGTCGCGGGGAGGCCCGGAAGACCTCCATGCCGAAGCGGGCCAAGTCGTAGTGCGCGGCGCCGGTGCCCATCATCTCGATGGCACAGCATGCAAGCCCGAATGTCGCCGGCCAACACGATCGAGCGCGCGACCAGTTGACGAGATCTTCGAGTTTGCCGGTCAGGAAGTTGTGCTGGATCCCGGCGAGGCCGTCATCGAGTATGCCTTGAACGCCCATCGATCACGCCGCCTCTCCATCGTGAGGCCGACCTTCGAGACCCACACGGCGAACCGTCGTCTCGGCAGTGCGTTCGGCACTGACCATCGATCGCATGGTGCGTAGTTGTTTGACGGGACCCCAATCGAGGGCGCCGTTGCCGATCAAGTAGACGAACGACTCGAAGACCGCCACAGTGAAGATGAGGATCGCCACCAGACCGAACAGCCCGGTTGCGCCGTGCGCGAGCGCCCACGGGTAAAAGAAGATGATCTCGATGTCGAACACGATGAAGATCATCGCAACGAGAAAAAAGCGCACCGGGAAACGCTCGGGCGTCTCCTTGGCGGGGATGATGCCGCATTCGTAGGGCGCGCTCTTGCGGTCATTGGGGCTGCGCGGCGCGAGCAGACCTGATGCGATGAAGCTGCCCGCCGCGAACAGCGCAGCCAGTGCGAGCAGAACGACGATCGGCAGGTACTGGCCCATCTGCGGCTACTTCTTCACGATTGCGGCTCGGTTGGCCATCGACTGCTTGTCCCGCAGATGCAGCACATAGGCGCACGCGCCGAACAACAACAGCGACGCAATGGTCGTCATGGCCGGAAGAAAGCGGCGATTGCCGAGATCGCGCTCCATGACCACCGAGATCACCGGCTGGGTCGGGTCTGCCTCGGGCCGCGGGGGCGCTTCGCCAACGATGGCTTCTTTGTCCTTCACTTGTTGGACCTGCACGACGCTGAATCGGACCGGGTGCCTGAGGCGCAACGAGTTGCCGACGTAACGCTCGATGCGATCCCAGCGGCTGGGGTTGTCGGAGAGCCTGGGCTTACCACCGACGTCGAAGGTGTTGAGCACCTTGAACTCAGTGGGGTCGGCAAAGATACCTTCGTTGATCAACTCGGCCGTGGCCGTCGCAACGGCCTCACCCGACTGCGCGGTCGACTGCAGGCGCCAACCGCCGAGCTGGATGGTGCCATCTTCGATCGCCGCGTCGATCAGCGGTCGGTCGACAGCCGCGAGCTCTGACAGCGTGACGGTTCTGTTGCGCAGCTCCCAATCGGCCGTGCGTGCCGCAGCTTCGGTAGGAGTAAGGCCTTCGAGTTGGTCGGCGGGGATCGGCGATGCGTATTCCTGCTTCGCGATCTCGCTCGACGACGCGACGATGAATTCATAGGCAGTGCCCGATGGAAGTGGATCGTTGGGCAGGTCGCGTACTTTCTCGACCGACGACCGCGTCAGGTCTCCCCCGCGCACGATGTCGATCGTCTGCCACGACGGTGCAGAACCAGCCCAGCCGATGCCGAAGATCCACCAGACCGTCGCCATGATCACCATCCAGCCGAAGAAACCGGTGAGGGCGAGCAATGTGCCCACCCGAATACCGGTGTTCGTGGCGAGGAGCAACCAGATGGACCCCATCAGGCAGGCAACGGCGACGGTGACGACGAGCAGACCGCGGATGGTCACGTCGAAGTTGATGCCGGCGAGGACGGCGGTGTTGAGCGCAGCCAGCATCAGAGGCTCCGCTCGTAGGCGACGATCGCCGCGATCTGCTCGGGCGTCAGTATGGCCGGATAGGCGCAATCGGCAACGGGGGGACCGCCCTCACCTGGGTCCGGAGGTATCTCGCAACTGGCCTGGGTACGCGCGCCGAAGCCGGGCATCCGGCCGCTGCCTTGACCATATTGGCCGTACCTGACGCCGGTCTGGCTGCCGCTCGCGATGAAGTCCTCGTGGGTCTCGCTGATCTCGAACTGACGAGTGGTGACACCGTTGGTCAGGTTTGGCCCGAAGAAGCCACCACCCGGGATGAGACCTGACGGGAACAACGGCTCGCCGTTGCGGTTTTCGACTTCTTCGCCGTTGTACGACCAACCCTTGGTGTGGCAGCGCGCGCAGTTGTACTGACCCGAACTCGCGGGGTTGCTGAAGAGGTACTTGCCGTAGAGGGCCTGACTGGGCGAGCCCTCGGGCGCTCTGGCGATGGTGTCGACGCGCGCCTGCGCCGCGACGTCGGCCTCGTCGTCGAGTTTCTCCCTTGCCGCCGTGATCTTGGCCTGGAGCTGCGCCCTGGTGGCCGTGAGCAGGTCGCGCCGGAACGCTTCGGTGGTCCGGTCGATCTCCGCTTGGAGCGACGCCGCCGTGGCCTCGTCGGCGGCGATCGCGGTGGCCTGCGCCGCCAGCGTCGAGTTTTCTCTGAGCACGTCGGCCTTGGCCATTGCGAGCACGCCCGACATGACCTGGTCCTGCACTTTCTTTTCGCCTTCGTCGCCGATGTCTTGGATCGTGCGCAGGTAGACGATCAATTCGGTGATCTGCTGCTCGGTCATCGGGCCGCCGCCGATTGTGCCCCATGCCGGCATCACCCCGCGACCGTAGTTGAGGATGTAACGCACTTCGGTTTCGTCGAAGCGGGTATAGACCGATGTCAGCGCGGGGGCGATCCATTGGACCTGGGCTACGAACCTGCCTTCGGCTTCGTCGGTCAGCGTGTAGGGCGCGACGCCGCCGACGCCTCCCGGGTTGTGGCAACTCTGGCAGTTGCTCTCGAAGAGAACCTCACCGCGAGTCGCGTCCTTGCGCAGCACACCGGTCAATGCGTTCTCTTGGCGGGCGGGCTCGGCGAGCCAGTACGCGGGCAACCCCACCGCGATCGTTGCCAACATGACGAGGCTGAAGAGCAGCGACCGGTTGAGCTTGGTGTTCTCGAGCTCTTCGTCGGAGAGATAGGGCTTGCGATTGGGCGCGAGCTCGACTTCGGCGCCGATCTCCTCGCGCGCCTCTCTCAGGTTGAAGAAGACGAAGAGCACGAACCCGACAATGACGATCGTCGCGATGACGAGGCCGATGTTGCGTTGCGTGCTTGCCGCGAAAATCATGCGAACTCCGCGCAGATCATAGGAAGGTCTTCTCGATTCGTTGCTGGCTCAGTGTGCGCCGGCGAGGCCGATGCAGTGCGGACCTTCCGCCTCTTGACCGGTGGTGTTGACACCGATCGCGGGGCCTTGGATGACCGTGCCGGTGTCGACGGTGAGGACGCCGTCTTGCACCGACATGACGAAGCGGTCCATTCCGCGCGGGGCCGGGCCGCCGCGCTTTTCACCGACACGGTTGTACTGTGAGCCGTGACACGGGCATTCGAACCACTGCGAGGTGTTGCAGCTCGGCACACGGCACCCGAGGTGCGGGCATTTCTGATAAAGCGCGATGACGCCCTGCTCCATACCGGCGAGCTCGGACGAGGAATACACGTTGCGTGCCTTTTCGATGGACCCGATCGGATACTCGGTGATCCACATACGCCCTTCGGGCTTGTAGAGGAAACCGCCGGCGGCCTTGATGTCGGCGAGGACGTCGCTGATGCGGCCGACGGTGATACGACCGCCGAAGCCCGCCGCCGTACTCGGCGGCCACAAGAAGGCCAAGCACGAAGCACCGAACGCACCGAGCGACGCCAACATCATGAGAACGATCGAACGATTGAAGAACTGTCGCCGCGTGGAGCCGAGGGCGTCGTCGTCGGGCGGGACGAATGCCACCGGTGGCGCGGCAGCGGTGACGGCGACGAGGTCGGTCGACACACCGCGCCGTTCGAGCACCGCCGCGCGCTCGACATCGCGTCCACTGACAGCGCCGACGGTCGCGAGATCACGATCACGCTTCTTCGTCTCGCGCGACAGTTCGCCGATGGCGCGATTCGCATCGTTGCGCCGCATCGCGGCCAACAGAACGATGCCGGCCAGCACTACGAGCACGACGATCGCCAGGACGATGTATCCCATGTCAGCTCCTCATCTCGAACGACCACACCCAAGCCACGAATCGATCCTCACAACTCGAAGAAAATGCCGCTTTGCCAGGGGAACACGAAGTTGAACCCCGGGCCCCGGAAGAACGAACCGATCATCACCAGCGTCGCCCAGAACATCAGGTGCACCGTCATCAGCGAGATGGCGAACTTGCGATGCTCGGGCTTGTTGCTCGGGTTCTTGTCGATATACGGCGCCAAGGTCAACAAGAAGATGCCCATGCCCGGGATGGTCACCCCGGCGACCATGGGATGGAACATCGTCAACAACTCTTGCAGACCGAGGAAGTACCACGGCGCTTTGGACGGATTCGGCGTTTGGTTGACGTCCGCGAGTTCGAGGAACGGCGCGTTGACGAAGATCGAGAAGAACAAGAGGAACGACGTGCAGGCGAGCGCCGCGCCGAACTCGACGACGAGCAAGTGCGGCCAGGTGTGCACCTTGTCCTGCGGCGTCGCCTTGACGTCTTGGATCGAACCCGACTTGACCACCGTCAAGAGACGCTGTGTGTGCCCGCCCGGGCCCGTCAGCGTGGGCGCGGGACCGGCAACTGCCGGTACGGCCCCGCCCGCGGCCGGGGTCGTCGCCACTGCGGTCGCGGTGCCACCGCCCGAGGCAGCAGCGGCCGCGCCGCCCGACTTCTCTCGCGCGGCCTTGCTGCGTTCGAGCAGATGCGCGGGGATCTTGCTCTCGCCGGCGGGCGCGGCGGCGTCAGCGGCGGGCGCGGCGGCCTCGGGCGCGGCAGCAGGCGCGGCCTCGCCACCCGCGGCCTTGGCCTCGGCCTTCTTGCGGGCTTCTTCGGCCCGCTTGCGTAGGTGTTCGGGAACTTCGGTCATTTGCGGGGACCTCGCCTCGTCAACTCGTGCCCTAGAGCGGACCCGAGATGCCGCCGTCTTTGCGGACTCGCCAGAAATGGATCGCCATGAAGATGACGATCACGAACGGAAGCATCAACACGTGCAGCACATACCATCGCAACAGCGTGTCGGTGCCTATTTCCTTGCCTCCGAGTAACACGAAACGCACCTCGTTACCGAACACCGGCGTGTAGCCCATCATGTTGGTACCCACGGTGACTGCCCACAGCGACAGCTGATCCCACGGCAGCAGGTAACCGGTGAACGACAGCAGCAGTGTCAGCTGCAACAACATCACGCCGATGACCCAGTTGAACTCGCGCGGTGACTTGTAGGCGCCGTGATAGAAGACGCGGGCCATGTGCAAGAAAACCGACAGCACCATGAGATGCGCGCCCCATCGGTGCATGTTGCGCACCAGCAGGCCGAACGTGACCGACGTCTGCAGCGTCGAGATGTCGTCCCACGCCTGCGCGGCCGTAGGCCGGTAGAAGAACATCAAGAAGATGCCGGTGACCGTGAGCAAGATGAACAAGAAGAAGCTGAGACCGCCGAGACACAGCGTGTAGCTGACCTTGACCGCGTGACGCTTCACTTTCACCGGGTGCAGGTGGTAGAGCACGCTGTTCATGATCACGTACGAGCGGTTACGGGGGCTGTCGCTGTAGCCCTTGCGGAAGATCGAACCCGGTCGGAAGATCGAAGCCCACGCCTGAGAGCCCTGCACGGTGTCGACGACCTTGTTCAGCTGAGCTGCCACGCGCTCGCCGATGGGCTGTCTCGTCATCGCCACGTTGTCGCTCTCCCTCTTCGTTCGTTGTCGGTCATGCGCGGCCGTCAGCCGAGCCGCATGCCGTAGCCATAGCCATACGTATTGGTGCGCTGGTGTGGATCACCGGATGCCGGGGCGGCCCCGACCTTACCGAGGATGATGACGCCGGTCGGACAGCGGTCGACGCACAACGCGCACCGCGTGCAGACATCGTCGTCGATGGTGAAGATGACGTGGTCGCTCGGATCGGTCCCTGGGCGCTCGGTGCCGATCGCCTCGGCGATGGCGCTCGGCGACACCATGAAGATGCATTTCCAGGGACAGATGTCGACGCAGCCCTCGCACATGATGCACTCGGACTGGTCGATGTGGATGAACTGCTTTGGTTTGACGGCGCGCGACAACCACTCGGCATCGACTTCTTGCAGGACGTAGTCGTCCCGGAACTCGGGCATCGGAGGGTTGGCATCGCTCGCCATATCAGTTGGATCCCTCGCGCACGAGGGGGCGGCCGAACTCGGACTTCACCAGTTCGGGCTGCTTCTTCTTGCCCCGGTTCTGCCAGAGCGGCCAGAACGCGATGTTGGCGCCGAACACGACGCCGTAGATGCCGACCGCGACGATGTCGCGCAGTGCCTGATACGACACCGTGATGGGCAACGGCCACTCGAACGACGACGCACCGCTCTTGTAACTCGGCTGCATCCAGATGCGATTGGGTACCATTTGAAGGTCGCCGTCGGCCCAGGCCAACCAGAAATGCGGGACGACGCCGTAGCCCCAGAACATGGCGAAGAAGACAAACGTCGCGGCCACCATGGCCTCGCCCCAAGTGAGCGGCGTGCCGACCGGTCGCCGTCCCCGAAAGGACAGTCCGACCGCCACCATCAGCACGAGTACGACACACGACGTAGTGAATGCGACCACCGCTTGCGCACCTCCTCGCTTCTGCCGATTTCGCTCGTGAATGCAATCACAATTGTACGGCGGCCGCCGGGCCCCCGTCCGACACGGAGTCCGAAAAAGCGGGCTCTCGCCGGACGAATACACACGCGGCGGGGGTGCGGCCGACGCCCGGTTGTCTAGCACGGCCCCTCGCGACCCGTCGCATTGTGAGATTGCGCCTAGCTCAAACATGGCTTGCGTTGTTCAGGGCGAGTTGGACCCAGCAACCGGGGCGCTATCGACGCTCGACGTGGCGTGTCGCGCGATGATCTGAATAAGGTACGAAGTTGTTTCTGGAGGGTCGCGTCCCGGGCGCCGGCCGCCCACGTTGCTTCCTGACGAATCACATCCCCCGAATCCCCCGCGACGCGGAGGTCACCTTGACCGAGATCCCTGAGCACCTCCTCGAGCGGTCGAAAGCCCGCCGTGCCGCGCTCGGGCTCTTGAAAGACGGCGAGACCGCCAGTTCGACGACTCCGGTCAAAGCTGGCGATGACGCGCCGGCACCCGCCGCGGCCGCGGCGCCCGCGGCGAGAGCGGCGGCGGCCCCCGCACCGGTGGCCGTGAAGGCCCCCGAGCCGGTGCCCCCTTACGTGGCGGCGGCGCTGGCCCGCAAGAAGATGCCGGTCTGGGTCGTGCCGGTGCTGTTGTTCCTCCCCATCTGGATGATCCTCTACGTGGGCACGCTCGAGCGACCGCCGGTCGCAGAGGCCGGCCTGCTGGCCGAGGGGTCTACCGAGTACACCGGCAAGTGCGCCAGCTGCCACGGCCCCGGCGGCGGGGGCGGTGTTGGGCAACAGTTGAGCAACGGGCAGGTCCTCGCCACCTTCCCGACTGCAGCCGAGCACGTCTGGTGGGTCATCAACGGCTCCAACGCCGTCGGCATCGGCTCTCCCTACGGCAATCCCGATCGGCCAGGCGGCCAGCGCATCGCCGCCGGGGGCATGGCCGCGTGGGCCAGCACTCTGTCCGCCAGGGACCTGCTCGCCGTCGTCTACTACGAGCGCGTCCGCCACGGCGGGTCGACCGAAGAAGCCGAGCTCGGCCTCCATGAGCTGGCCGACTCACCGGAACTGCCCGCGAACTTCGCCGAGGGTACGACGGTGGAAGAGATCGAAGCCCTCATCGCGGCGGCCGAAACGGCGGCCGGCGACACCGCCGCCCCGGCCAACTGAGCGCCGTCGCGGCGCCTGATGTCGACGCACCGACATGACCTGCTCGTCATCGGCGGCGGTCCCGCCGGCGCGGCATCGGCCTATTGGGCCGCGGACCACGGCCTCGACGTGGTGTTCGTCGAAAAGAAGCGCTTCCCGCGTGAAAAGACGTGCGGCGACGGGTTGACCCCTCGGGCAGTCACGCAGCTCCACGACATGGGCCTGGCCGAGCGCTTGCAGACCTCGCATCGCATGCGGGGCCTCCGTGTGGTGGCCCACGGGCGTACCCTCGAGATGCCGTGGCCCGAACATCCTCGGCATCCGAGCTTCGGCTACGTCATCCGCCGGGCCGAGCTCGACACCTTCGTCGCCGAGAACGCCGTCGCTCACGGTGCGACCCTGCGCCAGCACACCGAAGCGATCGGCCCGATCCTGCGCAACGGGCTACTGCTCGGCACCAGCGTGCACGATCACGACAACGACACCACCGAAGAGATCTACGCCCGCTACGTGATCGTGGCCGACGGCTCGAACTCACGCTTCGGCCGGGCGCTCGGCACCTGGCGCGACCGTGCCTTCCCACAAGGCATCGCCATCCGTACGTACTACGAGAGCGAACGCCACGCGGATCCGTTCATCGAGAGCGCCCTCGACGTACGCGATCGCAACGGTCGATCGTTGCCCGGCTACGGATGGGTCTTCCCGATGGGCAACGGGCTCATCAACGTGGGCATCGGCCTGCTTTCGACCTTCCGCGACTACAAGAGCGTCAATACCAGCCACCTCATGCGTGAATGGGCGAGCACACTCCCGGCCCACTGGGCCATCGATGCCGATTCCCCCACCGAAGCGCCCACCGGTGGCCGGCTGCCCATGGCCGGGTCCGTGGGACCCAAGGTCGGCCCCAACTGGCTCGTGGTCGGCGATGCCGCCGGTTCGATCAACCCGTTCAACGGCGAGGGCATCGACTACGCGTACGAGACCGGCCGCCTGGCCTCGACGCTGGTCGCCGAAGCGCTCGCCACCAACGACGGACTGGTGATCCACCGTTACCCGCAGATCCTCGACGATGAGTTCCAGCTCTACTTCAAAGTTGCCCGACTGTTCGCCAAGGTGATCGGGCAACCCACGCTGATTCGCGAGCTGACTCGGGTCGGCATGCGCTCGCAATCGCTCATGGAGTGGGCGCTCAAGATCATGGCCAACCTCCTCGACGAGAGCGAACGAGGCACCGCGGAACGCGCCTACAAAGTGATCGAGCAACTGGCGCGATTCGTGCCCGACTCCCTCGCCGCCGCGAGTTGAGCTGACGCGGACTAGTACTCACACTCGAAATAGCTACTCCGAGCGTCTACGCCGGCCTCATGCGCCGCCGCGCGCCGCACCGTACCTTCCTGTTCGGGAGTACCGATGCGAGCCAAAACCAGCCCGAGGATCCGCCGGATCGTCTTTCGTCTATTGACGGTTTGTGCACTCGCAACGCTGTTCGGTTCGCTGCGCACGACGGATGTCGACATCGGCGCGGCGGTCACCGTGTTGAATCCACAGGCCGGAGCCGCGGCCAGAACGGCGGAGACGATCCGCTACCAGGACACCGACCTCGAGCTCGTGGCGATGTACCGCGTGACCGACGGGCAACTCGAGGCAACGGCAATCCCGGAGCACCGCCGTATTTGGGTGCTGGCCGAGGACACCTTGCCCGCCGATGCGCTGGGCCAGATCCGTCAGCTGAACATCATCACCGACGGACCGGCACGGACGCTGGGGATGGTGCACAGGTCGACCACCGAGCGCGACTCGTGGATCTTGAGCATCGATCCGTCCGAGTCACCAGACGTCCTGCAGCGCACACTCGTCCATGAGTTGGCGCATCTCTACACCCTGCGCGAAGCCGATCTCACGTCACAACGCACCAACTGCGCCGGCGAGTTGATGGAGATCGGCTGCGCCCACACCCAATCACTGCTGGCGGACTACGCACGACAGTTCTGGTCCGGCGTGGTCGAGCCGGCCGGCTACGTGTCGGGTGAGTACGTCACCCAGTACGCCGCTGACAGCGTCCACGAGGACCTGGCCGAAACCTTCATGGCATGGGTCTACACCGACAAGGCCGATTCACCCACGATCGCCGCGAAGTACCAGTGGTTCGACGAACGCGACATCTTCGTCTCTGCCCGCACCGAGATACGGGCCAACCTGCGCCTCGCGTAGACCACCACAGAGCAACGCGGGCCAATCGGTGGGGCCGACGTGCCTATCGAGTCTGAGGACGTTTAGGTCGATAACCATGCGCAGTGAGTTCTCCTGTGGGCCCCGCACCACCGTCGCTGTCCAGGCGCCGCCGATTGACCCGGCGCGTGCGCCGCGCGCGCCTACGCACCCGACTCACCGGAATGATCTTGTTGCCCCTCTTCGCCGTGGCGTTGCTCTCCTACAGCGACCTCCGGCGCCGGAATGAGGACTCGACCTCCGCGCAGGCCGCGGCAACCCACATCGAACGGGTGGTACCGCTCGGCCAGTTGATCTTCCACATAGAGCTCGAACAGATGCTCTCGGCGACCGGTATCCAACTGGCGTTGGCGAGCGTGTCGCCCGACGCGGCCCAGGCACAGCTGGGCTTCGACATCGAAGCGATGCTCCGCGAGACCCGAACGCAGGTCGATCGGCGTCTCGAAGAGATCGCGAGCAGCGACCTGCCGTTGCCGAGCGAACCACTGGGCCTCGTCGCCCGGGTCATCAACCTTCGCGCCGCGGTCGATCGGATGACCGCGCCGATCGATCAGGTCAAACGCGACTTCGGCGCGGTGAGCACTGCTCTGGCGCAAGTCGCGCAGTCCGACTTCGACATCGCGACGACCGGCTTCGCCGAGCTCCCTGTTGCGCCGGCCCTGACGGCGCAGTATCACTCGACGAAGCTGCTCTTCGATCTGGTCGCGCTGCAAGCGCGCGAGTTGTTCTCCTATGGCAACTACGTGCTGCCAGCCCTACGCACCGACGGCGATCGGTTGGCGTTCGCCGCCGCGACGACTCAGAAGCAGGCACTCATCGCCCAGCTGGAGTTGCGACTCGACGATGCCCAACGCTCGAGGTGGGCGACGATCACGTCATCAGCCGCGTTCGCAACAGTGCTCCAGACCGAAGAGAGCATTTTCGTCGCAATGGGCCTACGAGCCGGCGCATCGAGCGATCAGGCAACGGTGGCTCCCGCCTTTCTCGACGCGTCGCGGGTCGTGATGAGCGACGTGTCCACCTTCGCCGGCGACGAGGCCGGTGCGCTCGTCCGAGCCGCGAACGCAGCTGCCTTTGACTCTCGCCAACGGCTGGAGCTGGCGACGTTGCAGTCGTTGGCGCTCGTCCTGCTCACCGTATTGATCACCATCGCCACCATTCGCTCGATCGTGCGGCCGCTAAAATTAGTCGAGAAGCGCGCTCGGGCGGTCTCCGAGGGTTCGCTCGACGGTTCCCCTTTGCAGCCGCGCGGTCCTGTCGAGATCGTGGTCGTGACCGAAGCGATCAACGACCTGACGGTGAACCTCAATCGGTTCGTCGCCCAAACGACCGCGTTGGCCGCGGGTCAACTCGACGCTCCGCATCTCAACGAACCGTTACCCGGCGCGCTGGGCCGATCCTTGCACGCCACGATCGAACGCCTGCGCTCGACGACGCACGGTCTCCGCGAAAACGAGATGCGGGCAAAGGCCATCGTCGAACACGCCGGCGACGCGATCTTCACCGTCGACGCCACGGGCACGCTGCGCCAAGTCAACACGGTGGGTGCCCGCCTGCTCGGCTATGACGCGGCCAAGCTCGTCGGCACGCCGATCCGGCGCTACCTGAGGGGCGATCTCGTCTCGGGTGAGAACAAGGTGTACCAGATCCACGGCGAGGACATCGCGGTCGCGCTGACGGTGAGCCCGGTCGAAGGCACGACGATGCTCACCGTTGTCGCGCGGGACATCACGCTCGACAAGCAGCGCGAGAGCGCACTGTCGTACGCCGCGCAACACGATGCATTGACCGGGCTGCCCAACAGGGCCGTGTTCATGGACGAGCTCCAGCGCGTGGCGGCGAACGCGGAGATGGCGACGGTTTTCTTCCTCGACCTCGATGGATTCAAGGCGGTGAACGACACGTGGGGTCACGCGGTCGGTGACGAGCTACTGATCGCGGTCAGCAAGCGGCTGGTCGCGGCGCTGCGTACCAACGACCTCGGCGCGCGCTACGGCGGCGACGAGTTCGTGGCCATCGTGTTCGGCCTCGAGGACAACGCGGCATCGATCCGGTTCGGGCAGCGGTTGATCGAGGCCATCGAGCGACCCTTTCAGCTCGGCCCTCATCAAGTGCGCATCTCGACGAGCATCGGTGTCGTAAGAGTCACGAAGGATCTCAACGCACCCGACATCTTGCGCCGCGCCGACATCGCGGCGTACAGCGCAAAGGCGGCCGGCAAAGGTCGCGCGCGCATCCACGACCCCGAACTCGCGGCGAAGCTGCGGGCGCGCAAGCAACAACAGTCCGTCGAGCCGCCTGCGTAGAACCCGCGACGCGGTACCCGGCGACCAACACCCCGTGCATCGTGCTGCGACTCGGCGATGACAAGATCTGTTCGCGGCAAACAATTGTTGGGCGGGCAGGAACGAGGTACTACCGTTGCGGCATGCCGGTTCGGAAGCTCTCTGTTGGGCTCGAGGACCAGACCGCGGCGGGGGCCGCAGCTGCAGCCGCTGAGCGTCGTGGAGTGAGCCTGTCGTCGTGGTTGAACGAGTCCGCCGAGCACGCCTTGCATGTCGAGGCCGGGCTGCGTGCCGTGGCTGAGTGGGAGGCCGAACACGGCGCTCTGACCGATGGCGAGCTGGCCGAGGCGACCGCTTCTTGGCCCGCAAGCGGCGTCGCCGAGCCTCGTGAGTGGATACACCTACGACACCGGCGCGCTAATTGCCGGCGAACGAGGCGAGCGCCTCATGTGGGCCGTCCATAAGAGAATCCTCGATCGAGTCATCCGCCCTACCGTTCCCTCGACGGTCCTGGCACAGGCGGCGGGGCGGACCTCGAGCACAGCTCTCGAAGCTTCTGCCCGGCTGTGAGGTCCGTGACATCACTGAGGAGCATGCACGAACAGTCGGGCGGGTGTTGCGCGAGACCGGTGCCGTTGACATCGTTGACGCCAGTGTTGTCGTGATGGCGCAAAGACGCGCTGAGGAGGTACTGACGAGCGATCCAGAAGACCTCGCGCCACTCGTCAACGCGCTCGGACGACCTCGTGTATCGATCCGTTCGCTACACGATCTCCGACGCCGCTGACCGAAGTCGCTCAGTCACACGACTAGTGCCCGCGCGTGCGGGTGCGTCAGCCAAGTGGCGATGTCGCGGCGGCGGCTGCAAAGGTGGCGTCGAGCACGTCGTCGTCGTGCGCCAGGTTGGGGAACATGATCTCGTAGGGCCCGGGGGCCAAGGCCACGCCGCGCTCCAGTAGCTCGTGGAACGCCACCGGATAGCGGCCGTTGCGCGCGACCACATCGGCCTCGTCGAAGTTGGTCGGCTCCCTGTCGGTGAAGAACAGCCCCACCAAGGGCCCGACGCGCGGCAGCACGGCAGGATTGCGGGCCGCGGTGAAGGCATCGTGCAACCCCTTGCCGAGCCGAGCGGCTATGGAGTCGAGTTGTGCGAACGCATCGTCGTCGAGGAGCTCGAGCACGGCCAGCCCCGCCGCCGTCGCCAATGGGTTGCCCGACAACGTGCCCGCTTGGTACACACCGCCGAGCGGAGCGAGATGTCGCATGACATCGCGCCGGCCGCCGAAAGCGCCGATGGGAAGTCCTCCCCCGATCACCTTGCCGAAGCACCACAGGTCGGGCCGCACACCGAACCATTGCGCCGCCCCGCCGCGGCACAGCCGGAACCCGGTGATCACCTCGTCGTAGATCAACAACGCACCGACACGGTCACATTCGCGACGAAGCCCTTCGAGAAATCCCGGTGCGGGCGCGACGAGCCCCATGTTGGCCGCGACGGGCTCGACGATCACCGCCGCGACGCGTTCGTCGAGCGACGGTACGACGTTGTACGGCGCCACGATGGTGTCGGCCACCGCGCTGTCGGTGACACCGTCACAGCCCGACAAACCCTGATTGGCCACACCGCTACCGCCCGCCGCCAACAAGTTGTCGGAGTGGCCGTGATAACAGCCGGCGAATTTGAGGATCGCGGCGCGGCCAGTGGCACCGCGCGCGAGTCGGATCGCGCTCATGGCCGCTTCGGTGCCCGAGGACACCAGTCGCACCATCTCGAGACCGCTCACCGCGTCACACAAGGTTTCGGCCAACTCGACCTCGCGCGCGGTCGGCGCGCCGTAGCTGGTGCCGTCCAGCGCTGCCGCACGGATGGCTTCGATGACCTTCGGATGCGCGTGGCCCACGATCGACGCGCCGTAGCTCTGCACGTAGTCGATGTACTTCGTGCCGTCGGCGTCCCACACGAAAGGCCCCTGTGCGCGCGCGACGAAGTACGGCGCGCCCCCTACCGAACGAAAGGCTCGGACCGGGGAGTTGACCCCGCCGGGGATGACGCGTTGGGCGCGGTCGAACAACTCGTCGTTGCGTGACACAGGGTCGTCACTCTCCTCTGACGCGAACGATCACTGGACCAGCTCGGCAATGTCTCGGGCGAAGTATGTGAGGATGAAATCGGCGCCGGCGCGTTTGATGGCATGAAGGTGCTCGACCGCGACCGCCGTGCCGTCGAGCCATCCGTTGGCGGCCGCCGCCTTGACCATCGCGTATTCGCCCGACACGTGATACGCCGCGATCGGCACGTTGAACTCCGCGCGAACGCGGGCGATCACGTCGAGATATGACAGCGCCGGCTTGATCATGACGATGTCGGCGCCCTCGGCAATGTCGAGCCGCACCTCTTCGATCGATTCGCGCACATTGCGGATGTCTTGCTGATAACCCTTGCGATCGCCGCCATCGGCGATGGTGACGTCGACGGCGTCGCGAAACGGGCCGTACAACGCCGAGGCGTACTTGGCGCTGTAGGCGAGGATCACGCGGTCGTCGAAGCCGGCGCCGTCGAGCGCAGAGCGGATGGCGGCGACCTGACCATCCATCATGCCCGAGGGCGCGATCACGTCGGCCCCGGCGGTCGCTTGCGCGACGGCGATTTGCCGGTAGAGATCGAGCGTGGCGTCGTTGTCGACGCTGCCCTTGCCGTCGAGGACGCCGCAATGGCCATGGTCGGTGTACTCGTCGACGCACAGGTCCGCGCAGAGAACCATGGAGTCACCGAGGTCGTCGCGCAGATCGCGCAGCGCAACCTGCACGATGCCGTCGGGATCCCACGCGCCGGAACCGAGCGCGTCCTTGCGCTCGGGGACACCGAACAGGATCACCGCCGGGATACCCAAGCCCACGAGCTGTGCCACCTCTTTGCGCAGCGAGTCGCGGGTGTGTTGCATCACGCCGGGGAGCGACGAGATCGGCTGGCGCTCGTCGATGCCTTCGCGCACGAAGAGTGGCGCGACGAGATCGTCGGTGCTGATACGGGTCTCTGACACCATTCGCCGTAGTGCCGCGCTGCGCCGCAACCGTCTGGGTCGTCGCTGCGGAAAGCTCACGCCGTCATGTTAATCAGCCGGCGCAGGGTTTCGATCTCGACATGGGCCAACGAGGGCACCACCAGATCGGCGTGCGCGAAGTCTTGGATCGCGGTGATGCGATTCGGTGCGACGACACAGACCATGCCCGCCGCTTTGGCCGCGGTGCACCCGTTGAAGGAGTCTTCGAACACGATGGCCTTGCCGGCCGCCACATCGAGCTCGCGGGCGGCGGCGGCAAAGAGGTCGGGCGCCGGCTTGGCGTGCTCGACGTCGTCGCGGGTGAGCACGGCAGCAAAGCGATCGCGGATACCCAGCCGTTCGAGATGCGGCTCGACCCAGTCACGGGTGGAGCTCGACGCAACCGCCAGCGCCATGCCATGTGCTCGCGCGAGGTCGAGCAACTCGACCACCCCGGGCAAGACCCCCATTGCACACAACAACTCGTCACGACGTAGCCGGCGCGCGGCATGCAACACGGCGGTGTCGAGCGGCTCGCCCACCGTGGCGATGAGCTCTTGGGTCCAGCCGGTCGGCCATGCAGTACCGACGAACTGTTGGAAATGTTCGACGGCGTAGGACTGGCCGTAGTGCTCGAATTGCTCGGCGATCGAAACGTACTCGCACCACTCGGTGTCGACGATGAGCCCATCGAAGTCGAAGACAAACGCGTCGATCATGGATCGATCGTGGTCGACGCCGCCGCCCCTGGCAAAGCGTTTTGCCGGCTGGTGAGCGCGTCGACGAGACCGGCCATGGTGTGTACCTCGGCTTCGACGTGGACCACGATGCCGTGCTCGCCGCAGGCAGCCGCCGTGATCGGCCCGATGCAGGCGACTGTCGACGGCAGGGCGTCGACGCCGAGCAACTCGACGAAGTTGTTGACCGTCGACGGCGAGGTGAAGGTCACGATGGCGCAGCTCGCTATCTCGTCGCGTTGGCGCTCGTCGATCTC
This sequence comes from Acidimicrobiales bacterium, assembly GCA_035525225.1. Classification (GTDB taxonomy): domain Bacteria; phylum Actinomycetota; class Acidimicrobiia; order Acidimicrobiales; family WLNW01; genus DATLFA01. The sequence goes on along the minus strand of DATLFA010000027.1, from coordinate 24,715 downwards.
GGGAGCGATCGTGCGATAGGCGTCGACCACGTCGACGGTCCAGCCTTTGGCGCGCAAACCGTCGGGCAGCACGTCGCGCGCGACTGCCGCACGGGTCAACAGCACCTTGCCCGGGCCGCGGGGGAACACGTCGACGAGCGACTCGGCCACGAAGCGCGGCGGCACCAAGGCGACGGTGACACCGTGATCGCCCAGCCGCTCCGCGGTGGCAGGCCCGATCGCGGCAACGTCGACACCCCACGGCGGCGGAGCGGCCGCGATCAGCCGCTCGGCACCGTTCACCGAGGTGAGCACCACCCAGTCATAGCGACCAGGCTGCGCCAGGCGGGTGGCAGCGGCGCGTAGTGCAACGCCGCCGTCGGCCGGGTCGACGATGTCGATGACCGGCACGGTCACCGGCTCGAACCCGGCGCCTCGCAACAGTCGACCGAGCTCGTCCGCCTGCGCAGCCGCGCGGGTGACGGCGACCCTCACGACCGCGACGCGCGGATTCAGCTCGGCCATGAGTCGCCCAGTGCCTCGACGAGATTGCGGGCCACGAGCCGGCCGACGAGCTCGGGGTCTTTGCCGCGGCGCGTCTCCTTGACGAGCACCGGTTGATGCGGCGCGCAGAGGACACCGGTGATCTGGATGTCGTCGCTCACCAACGTGGCGAACGCTCCTGCGGGCAGCGTGCAGTCGCCGCCCAGTTCGGAGAGGAACGCCCGCTCGGCGTCGACCGCACGGCGCGAAGGACCGTGCTCGATCGACACGAGGTGGTGCATCACTTCGTCGCCGGTGCGGCATTCGATGGCCAGCGCGCCTTGTCCGACTTGCGGTGTCATCACTGCTGGATCGAGAACGTCGACGACCTCGGGCATCGTGCCACTCGCACGAAGCTGGGGGGCGAGCCGATCGAGCGCCGCCTTGGCCATCACGATCGCATCGTAGTCAGCGGCTTTCGCGAGGCGAGTCGCGATGTTGCCGCGCAGTTCGCTGAAGTGAAGATCAGGGCGGTGAAAGGCGAGTTGCGCACGGCGGCGTTGCGCACCGGTCGCCACGTGCGCGCCGACCGGTAGCGAGTCGTAACGGGCACCGACGAGCACATCGCGAGGATCGGCGCGCTCGGTGATCGACGCCAGCACCAATCCATCAACGGTGAGCGACGGCAGGTCTTTCGCCGAGTGCACCGCGACGTCGGCGCGCCCGTCGAGGACTGCTTCTTGCACTTCCTTGACGAACACGCCCTTGCCTCCCATGCTCTCGATCGAGATGTCGAGACGCCGGTCGGCAACGGTCTCGACGACGACGAACTCGATCTCGACGGGCGCACGCCCGGCGCGGCGAGCCAAGAGCTGCGCAACGTGCTCCGCTTGCCACCGCGCCAGTGCGCTGCCTCGCGTCGCGATGCGCAGGCGCGGTGCGGTCACAGATCGAACAGATCTCGCAACGCGTCGGCGAGGCGTTCGCCGCGCGCGGTGCCAGCGGCGTCTTTGAGACGAACCGTCGGGCGATACAGCATCTTGCCGACGATGCCTTGCACGAGTGCCTCGACCGCTTCACGTTCTTTCGCAGAGAGATCGTTCAACCGGCTGGAAAAACGCTCGAGTTCACTGTCACGGATCTCGTCGGCGCGACCGTGCAGCGCCGCGATGAGCGGTGCCACCTCTCGCGCGGTGGCATACGCCGAGTAGCGCTCGACCTCTTGCTCGACGATGACCTCGACCGCAGACACTTCGCGTTGGCGTTCGCGGATGCCTGAATCGGCGAAGGCCCGCAGATCGTTCATGTCGAGCAACGTGATGCCGTCGATCGAACTCGCCGCGGGGTCGACGTCGCGGGGCACGGCGATGTCGACGATGAGCAGGGGCCGACCGTCGCGACGTCCCATCAGCGCCGACAGTTCGTTGGCCTCGACCATGAGCGACGAGGCCCCCGTCGACGTGATCAACAAGTCGACACCGACGAGCGTTGCCGTGAGTTCGGTGAGTCGTACCGGTGTGCCGTCGACGCGCGCCGCCAGCTCGACCGCGTTTTCCCATGTGCGGTTGGCGATGGCGATCGACGATGCGCCCGCATCGTGAAGCGAACGAACCAGCCCTTCGCCCATCTCGCCCGCGCCGAGCACCAGCACCGAGATGCCCCCGAGCGAACCCATGCGCTGGCGCGCCATCGCGATCGCCGCCTGCGACACCGACGCGATGTTGCGGCTGATGGTCGTCTCGGTGCGTGCCCGCTTGCCGGTCTCGACCGCGTGACGGAACAAGGGCGCGAGCACCGGACCGGCGGCGTGTTCGTGTTGGCTCGTCTCCCACGCCCGCCGCACTTGACCGAGCACTTCGTTTTCGCCGACGACCGCCGAGTCGAGACCGGAGGCCACACGGAAGAGGTGGCGAACCGCCTCTTGGTCGTAGTGCGCGTAGAGATGGTCCGAGAAGAGCTCGGGAGGTTGGTAGGTGATCGCGGAGAGGAACTCGCGCACGTCTTGATACGCGCCGTGGAACTTTTCGACGTAGGCATAAACCTCGGTGCGGTTGCACGTCGAGAGGATCACGGCTTCGGTCACGTGGGGGCGATCGATGAGGTCGGCCAGTGCCTTCGTCAGGCGCGAATCATCGATGCTCATACGTTCGAGAAGATCGAGCGGTGCTGTCCGGTGGTTCAGCCCGATCACAACCAACGACACTGTGACTCCTCGACCCGAGATGGTCTGTGCACAGCAAGACTAGGAGCGAAAACCGACAGCTTGCGAGCGCCCACCAGCTTTCTCGACTCGTCGTGCTCGCGCCAACCGGTGGCTCGATCTCAGTGGTCCTAGCGGCCTTCCCGAGCGGGAGGCACGGCGTCGATCTGACGCACGATCATGCCGCGGGCTGGGGTCGACCCGATTCGGCCGGGTGCTCCTGGTAGGCCGGGTGCTCCTGGTAGAAGGAGAGGATCTGGAGTTCGGTGGCGAGATCGACCTTGCGTACCGGCACGTGCGCCGGCACGCTGAGCACCGACGGTGCGAAATTCAGGATGGATCGAACCCCCGCCGCGACAAGGCGGTCGGCGACATGCTGGGCACTGGCTGCCGGTGTCGCGATGATGCCGATCGACACTCCGAGATCGGCGACAATGGTGTCGAGCTCGTCGATCGAACGCACGACCAGACCGGCCACCGAGTCGCCGATCTTGGCCGGATCGCTATCGACCAGCGCCACCACCGGAAATCCGCGCTGGCGGAACCCGGTGTAGTTCGCGAGCGCTTGGCCGAGATTGCCGACGCCGACCACCACGACCGGCGAGTCACAGGTCAATCCCAGCTTCGATTCGATCTCGTAGAGCAGCTGCTGGACCTCGTACCCCACCCCCCGCGTGCCGTAGGTGCCGAGATAGGAGAGGTCTTTGCGCACCTTGGCGGCGTTCACGCCCGCCATGTCGGCAAGGCGCTCCGACGACACCGTCGGGATGTGCTCTTGGGCCAACTCGATCAAGCTCCGCCGGTATATGGGAAGCCGGGCAACCGTCGCTTCTGGGATCCGTCGACTTGACATACCACTACGCAGGGTACGGTCGCCTCCGCGCCTCTACAAAGCTTTGCCTCGCCAAAGCTCACACTTTGGCGGGCGACAACCCGTCTTCGACTGCTGTCCGCGGTCAGTCGTCTCGTCGCCGGCGGACACCCCTCAGGCGGTTTCGACCACGTAAAGGGGTGAATCTGCTCCGAATGACCACTCAAGGTGACCACTCCCGCGTGTCGATCATTCTCCTGTACCCCGACGACGAAGGAGACCAGGTTGACGCCCCCGCGACGCGCCGCACGGATGCTCGTGCTGCTCCTAGCCATCGTGACGTCAATGCTCGTGGCCGTCTCGGGGCCCGCCGGGGCCGGGAGCGACAACCCCGCTGCCGACGAGGCGCAGTTCGTGGCCCTCGTCAACCAGGCGCGAGCCAATGTCGGCGCGCCCCCGCTGGCCGTCGATGGGCAACTCACCGCGCTCGGCCGCCAACACGCCCAGGCCATGGCCGACAAAGACAAGATCTTCCATGCGAGCCCGATCTCGGCCGGCGTGACCTCGCCGTGGATCAAGCTCGGCGAGAACGTCGGCACCGGCCCGAGCGCGCCGCCGATCATGAACGCGTTCATCAACAGCCCGACGCATTACCAGAACATCGTCGATCCCGCGTTCGCCTACATCGGCGTCGGCGTCGTCTGGGTCGGCCCCAAGATGTTCACGACGCACCGCTTCATGCAGCTGTCGGGCTCTACGGTTGCGCCGCCCCCCACCGCTCCCCCGCCGCCCCCCACCGCTCCCCCGCCTCCCCCACCGCCCGTGACGACTCGCACCGTGCCGGTCGTGCCCGTGACCGCACCTCCGGTCACCGCGCCGGTGCTGACGCCGACCTCCGCACCGCGTGAACGAGTAGCCATCGTGCTGATCGCGCTGCGTACGGCTGGCCGGTGAACTCGCCCGCCATTCGAACGGCACATCTCCGTCGTTCGTTTCCCACCGGCATCGCGGTCGACGACTTGAACCTCGAGGTGCAGCGGGGCGAAGTCCTCGCGCTGCTCGGCCCGAACGGGGCGGGCAAGACGACGACGGTGCGACTGCTCAACGGAGTCCTGCGCCCCGACGCGGGAGCCAGCCTCGTCTTGGGCTTCGACCCCGCGACCCAGGGTGACGAACTTCGCCGCCACACCGGCGTGCTCACCGAGCAGGCCGGCCTCGACGATCGCCTGACGGCGCGCGAGAACGTGGCGTTCACCGCCCGAATGCGCGGCCTGAGCCGAAGTGACGCGGCGGGCCGGACGACGACGTTGCTCACGCAGTTCGGTCTGGCCGAACGGGCCGATCATCCCGTGCAAGGCATGTCGACCGGCGAGCGCAAACGTGTGGCGTTGGCTCGCGCGATGATCCACGATCCCGAGTTGTTGTTCCTCGACGAACCGACGTCGGGCCTCGATCCGGCCGCGACGAAGGCGGTCATCGATTTGGTGCAGGCATTGGCGCGCGATCGTGGGCGCACCGTGGTGTTGTGCACGCACTTTCTGGCCGAGGCGGGGCAGGTTGCGGATCGCATCGCGGTGCTCCACCGGGGCCAACTCTGCGCGAGCGGGCGCCCGAGCGACCTCGCCCGCGAGTTGTTCCCTGGCCTCGCGGTCGCGCTCGACCTCGGCCGGCCCGCCACCGACGCGGAGTTGCTGGCGTTGTGTGCGCTGCGCAATGTGCACGAAGCCTGTGCTACCGCCACCGGTGCCACCGTGCGGGTCGACAGCCGCGACGACGTACCGCCGCTCGTGAGCCATCTCGTCGGGCAGCAATGGACGATCTTCGGGGCCACGCCACAAGTCGTGACGCTCGAGGACGTGTACTTCGCCATAGAGGCCCGCGTCGTGGCCGGCGAAGGAACCCCCGCCGACCATCGGATCGTCACCACCGCCGCCACCCTCGGCGATCTCGACGGCCGCGCCGCGTGAGGTCGTCATGAACTGGTCGGTGATCGGCGCCATCATGCGGAAAGACCTCACCGCGGTGAAGCGGTCGAAGGCCGTCGTGTTGCCGATGATTCTGGTGCCCACCGTCATGCTGGTGGTGCTGCCCTTGGTGCTCGCGCTCGTGGCTTCGCGGGCGGGAAGCGATGGCATCGAGCGTTTCCTCGACAACATGCCCGGCAAGTTGTCCGAGCCGATCGCCAAGTTGCCTCTGCGTCAGCAGATGGTCGTCTTGGTCAACGGCTATCTGCTCGCTCCTTTGTTCCTCATCGTCCCGCTCATGGTGTCGGCCGTGCTCGCGGCCGACGCGTTCGCCGGTGAAAAGGAGCGGCGCACGATGGAGAGCCTGCTGCACCTGCCGGTGACCGATCGCGAGCTGTACGTCGCCAAGATGCTCGTGTCATTCGTACCCGCGGTGATCATCTCGTGGATCGGCTTCGTCGTGTTCGCCATCGTGTCCAATGCCGCCGCGTGGCCCGTCATGCACCGCGTGTTCGTGCCGACGGGGACATGGATCGTGATGATCGCGTGGATGACTCCCGCCGTTGCCGCCCTCGGTTTGGGCATCATGGTGCGGGTGTCGGCGCGCGCCCGCACGACGCAGGAGGCGAATCAGCTCGGCGGCACCGTGATCTTGCCGCTCATCGTGTTGACCTTGGGTCAGGCGACGAGTCTCTTGCTCATCGGCTTGCCGGCAGCGCTCGCGGCGGGCGCCGTGATGTGGATCCTGGCGCTGTGGCTGAACGTGCGGGGGGCGGCCCGGTTCTCCCGTGATCGCCTCGCCATCACCATGTGATCAGGACCGTGAGATCAGGACCGTGAGATCAGGACCGTGTGATCAGGCGAGGATCACGAGCTGGATCACACCGGCGAGCAGGATGGCGAGCAGCAAGATCGCCAGTGCGATCGTCGTGCCTTGTCTCATGATGCGTTCCCTCTCTTGCGTAGGGCGATGGATACGTCGACACTCTCGGTGGCAATGTCATCATCGTCTACGCGCTCTATGCGGACTTCGTCTCCGGCAGCGATGCGCAACTCGAGCGCAGCCGACCCGCGATCGACGCACAACGACAGCAGTCCATACGAATCGACGACGAGACCGACGACGCCCGTCGACACTTCTACATAGGTCGACGCGAGCACTGCGCGTCGCACCGAATCGCGCGCGCGGACACGCAACGAAGAACCGATCGATGCGATGTCGGTGAGATCGATGTTGAGTTGCGCGTTGCCATAACGATCGATCCACAGCACTTCCGCGATGATCGCGGCGGCTTCGTTGCGCGCTACCGGTATGAGCCCTGGCGTCAACGTCTCGACGTCGATCGCAGTGCCCAACTCTTGTAGCGCGACACCGAGGCAGAGGTGCGCCGCGACCGGCGCGAAAATGTCTCGGCCGGCGAAGGTGACGCCCACGGTGGGATCGGCGTTGACCAGGTGAAACTCTGGTTTGTCGAGCACGACGGCCGCCGTGGCGCCACCGCACATCGCGACCGCCGGTGCCAGCAGACCGTTGTCGGGGCCGACGAGTATCGACTGGCCGTCACCGACCTCGAGCGCAACCCCACGGCGCACGCTACCCACACCGGGATCGACTACCGCGATCACGATGCCCGGCGCGAGATACTGCGACGCGCGCGCGAGTGCGAGGCCTCCGGCGCGCACATCGTGCGGTGCGATGTTGTGAGTGATATCGATCACCATCACATTGGGCGCGAGCGAACGCACCACCGACTTGACGACCCCGACGAACTCGTCGTCGAGCCCATAGTCGGACAGGAACGAGATCGTGTCGAAGCGCAACGGTGACAACGGTGACTGCGGCGACGACGACGGCGGGGTCATTGCATCGGCCACCCTACACAGAAAGAACCGGCGGCAAGACACCGCCGGTTCCCCCTCGAGGATGTACGCCTGATTCAGCCAGCTTCGATGTAACGCGATGCAAGGTAGCGATCGACATCGTCTTCTTTGATGCGATACGACTTGCCCACGCGGACTGAACCGAGCTCACCGGCCTTGATGAGTCGGTACACGGTCATCGTGCTCACTCGCATCATCGATGCAACCTCGGCCACTGTCAGAAACTTGGCCTTCGGTTCGAGCTGCGCCACTGGTCAACCCCTCTCCGCTGGCGGCGCAATCTACGACACCTGAGCCCCAGAAGAAAAGTGGAGCCTGATTTCGACCGCGAAACGGCTCGCCGTCACATGCTGCTGAGCTCGATCGACCGGTCCGTTGCAGCTGTCACCACGTCGACGACAATCTGTCGGAAACGCGCGTTTTCGAACACCGCGAGTCCGGCGGCGGTCGTGCCTCCGGGTGACGTCACATTCTGTCGCAACACGGCGGGACCGTCGGCCGATCGGCGCAATAACGTCGCCGAACCCAGCAGCGTCTGCTCGGTCAGCGCGACACTCACGTCGCGCGGCAGACCAACGGCGACGCCCGCATCGATCATCGCTTCGGCCAACAAGAAGACATATGCGGGTCCGGAACCCGACAGCCCGGTGACAGCGTCGAGTAATGCTTCTTCGACCTCGAGCACCTCACCCACCGACGAAAGGATGCTCTCCGCCCAGCCGATGTCGGCGTCGGTCGCATGTGCGCCGCGTGCGATCGCGGCGGCGCCGAGACCCACGAGCGCCGGCGTGTTCGGCATCGCGCGTACGACCGCCGCACCATCGCCGAGGTTCGACTCGAGTCGCGCGAGCCGGATCCCCGCGGCGATCGACAACACTCGCCGTACGTTGCGGCGGGCGAGTTCGGTGCACACGTCGTCGACGGCGTCGGGCTTGACGGCCACGATGGCGTCGACACCGTCAGCGGGACGATCTCGTACAGCCACACCGGGCAACGCCGCGGTCAACAGCTCGCGCCGGTCGCGCAACTTCTCGACGACCGTCAACTCCTCGGGGCGCGCCCATCCTCGTTCGAGGAGGCCTCCCACGAGTGCCTCGCCCATTTTTCCGCCGCCGATGATCTGGAGCCGTGCCATGACCCGACGCTACCGGCTGCCCCAAATGAGCACCGCCCGTCAAAAAGAGCTAGGGCCGACACTGTCGTGTCGCCCCGCAAAGCCCATTGGAGAGGGGCCCGAGGAGAGAACTGAACTCCGCCGCACTTCCCCGATCGGTGGCTTCCGGCCACTCCCCGAGCCCACGGAGAAGGTAGCAGCACAAGGGGCCGAAATTCAATGAGAGATCGAGAAATAACTCCGATCAGTCCACAAACCTCGACGCATACCCAATGCGCATGGCAGGTCGGAAGAACCGTTCGCTGTAGTCGTAGAGCGATCCGACGATGCGGTCGAGCTCGGCCTCGTCGATGTGACGCACGCCGATCTGGCCCCGCAGGTACACCGCGTCTTCGGCGCCGATGGCGAGGGCCACGCCGTTGAGCTTCGCGTTGCGGCGCAGCAGGTGCTCGTAGAACGCCGCATGGTTTTCTTCGGGCGCAGGGGTCAGGTAGGTCTCGTACTGCAGCGTGCGTTGCCCGAGGACGAACCACACGGTGATGAAGTCCTTCTCTACACCATGGAGGCGGACGTACCACCGCCGTTCACCCGATTCGCCTCGATCTACCGCCGCGATAGCGGGATTGTCCCGGCGCTGATGTTCGAGCCACTCGGTGATGCGCGCCTCGGCGCGGGTCAATTCCTCGTCGGAGGCGAGCGGATCATCCATCAGTCGCAACGCAAGGGGGCGCGGGTGACGAGGTCGGCGTAGATGCGTCGCAGTCGCGCGGCGGTGGTCGCCCACGTGTAGTTCGCCGCCGACCTGATCGCACCGGCCGACAGCGCCTGGCGGAGAGACTCGTCACCGAGGATCCGATCGATCGCGGTGGTGTAGTGCTGCGGCTCGCGACTGTCGATCAAGTAGCCGGTGCGTCCATCGTCGACGAGGGTGAGCAGCCCACCGACCGCGGCCGCCACCACCGGCGTACCGCATGCCGCGGCTTCGAGCGCGACGAGCCCGAAGGACTCCGACCGACTCGGCACGAGGACCACGTCCGCCGCGCGGTAGTAGGTCGACAGCACGTGATGCGGCTGCGGCGGGACGAACACCACTCGGTCTCGAAGGCGCAACGCGTCGACCAGTGCGTGCACGCGCCGCACCTCGTCGTTGCCCTCGATACCACTCGCAGCGCCGACGATGAGCAGCTTGGCATCGCGATGGCGTGAGCGGGCCAGTGCTTCGATCGCGACCGCCGCGCCCTTGAGCGGTTGGATGCGACCGACGAAGAGCAATACGGGCTCGGCACCGAGACCGAGCGCCTTGCGGGCGCCCTGCTTGTTGCCGGGCGAGAAGAACGCATGGTCGACGCCGGGGGGCACCACCTCTACGCGCGAAGGATCAGCGTGGTAGTAGTGCTCGAGTTGATCGGCCTCAGCCCTCGAGTTGGCGATGATGACGTCGCTGCACCGAATGACCTCGGATTCGGCGTCGACGCGTCGCTGCGGTTCGGCATCACCGGTGTCGGCCTTGACCCGGGCGAGGGTGTGGAACACCGACACCAGCGGCAGGTCGAGCGTGTGCTTGATGCGGTGCGCCGCGATGCCCGACAGCCAGTAGTTCGCGTGCAGCGCGTCGACATCGCCCTCGACGCGCAAGTCGTCGATCACGAAGTCGGTGAACTCGTCGACCGTCGACAGCAGTTGCTCTTTCGCCAACGATGCGGGGCCTGCGGGTATGTGCACGACACGGAAGCCCGGCTCGACGGTGACGACAGGAGGCAAATCATCGCGCCAGCGGCGCACGTAGACCGTCGATTGCACGCCGGCCTGCGCCAGCGACGCCACGAGTTCCCGCACATAGACGTTCATCCCCCCGGCATCACCCGAGCCTGGCTGGAGCAACGGCGACGAGTGCAGGCTGAGGACGGCGAGACGGCGCACGGATCAGTCAACCTTGTTCGCCGGGCGGCGATTCCGAGTCACGGTGGGTTTCGCCGCGGGACGCGGCGCATCGCTCGGCGCGACGGGCGCGGCAGCGGTCGGGCCACTCAGGCGGAAGCTTTCGTAGATCTGCACCAGCGACGATTTTTGATCTTCGCTGAGATCGAGATCGGCCCGGATCGCTTCGACCACACCCGACGGCGGCTGCGTCGAGGCGTCGAGGACGCCGGCGCGCACATAGAGCGTCTCGGCCGAGATCGACAGCGCCTTGGCCAGCTGCTGGAGGATCTCCGCCGACGGCTTCCGTAGCCCCCGCTCGATCTGGCTGAGGTACGGATTCGAGATGCCCGACAGGTCGGCGAGGCGGCGGACCGAGAGGTGCGTACGGCGCCTCTGGTCCTGGATGAATTTACCCAGCTCGACGAATCGATCTTCGAGCTCGCCGCGCACCGACTGGACCACAACCTCTCCGCTCTGCCGAGGGCCGCTCGGGCCCTGCTCTCCGCTCTGCCGAGGGCCGCTCGGGCCCTGCTCTCGTCTCTAGTTCAGTTGTTACTGCAACAGCGAATCGACGGTGGCCTCACCGGTGCGATAGCGCCGTGTGAGCTCGGCTTGCAACGTGTCGAGGGTGTCATGGATTGCTCGGCGGGTCGAAGACAGCTTGCGCTCGAACTCGGTCAGCGCGTCGCGCGTCGCCGTCAACTCGGCCTCGTCGCGGTGGGTGAGGTCGCTGATGGTGCCGGGGCCGAGTATGGCATCGAGGTCGTCGAGCAGCTCGTCGGCCACTCGATCGACGGTGATGTCGTGCGGCGCGCGGATCGGCCCGCCCGAGCGGTGACGGTCGGCCAGGATGTCGGGCAAGCGGGCGACGAGGTCGGAGAGATCGGCGGGGTTGCCGCCGTCGCGCCGGCGTTGCAGCTCGGCGGCGACGATGTCGATTCGGCCCTGCGCGACGCGCCGCACGTAGGACATCCCGTTTTCGATCGACTGCCCTTCGGCTCGCATCGACCGGATGTCACCGATCGGTCGAGTGAGGAGGTTCGCGAGGTAGGCGGGGCTGGTGACGCGATCGAGATCCGGGTTCATGGAGGCAGCTTACGGAACGTGCGGGCTGATCTTGTGACCCCGAGCACCGATGGGGCGCCCCCTCGTCCAGGTATCGTGCCCGGTCAGCCACCGAGTCCGTGGCTCGTGAAGAAGAAGAAAAGGAACAGAGATGCCTCATCGCAAGCGGGCCGCCATCGCGACAGTCGCGGCCTTGGGCCTGCTTTTCGGCGGCTGCGGGAGCAGCAGCGGTGGCGACGCCAGCGAGCCGACGACGGGCCCGATCGACCTCACGGTCAAGGCCCTCGATCCGGGCGGCAAGTACGACTATGACCTGGACAGCTACACGGCCAAGGCCGGCACGATCAACGTCGCGTTGGTGAACGAGGGCAGAGAGAACCACAACGTCCTGATCGTCGGTATCGACAGCAAGAAGTTCAAGCTCTCGGTGACCCCCGGCCAGACGACGACCGGCGCGGTGACGCTGGCGGCACGCACCTACGACATCTACTGCGACATCGCGGGCCACCGCGACGCGGGTATGGAAGCGAAGCTGGTCGTCAATTAGACGCAATTAGACGACCAGCTCGATCACGCGCGGCAACCGCTAGCCGATGATGGCTTCCCAGCCGATGAACAGCAGGATCAGCAGGTAGACGAACCCCGCAGCGAGCGTCTTGCGATGATCCGCGAGGATCGCCTTGTTGATGGCGTTGTCGAGACCGCCGAGATAGCCGAGCGCAGACGCTTCCATCACGGCCCAGATGACCAACGCGATGAGCACGTACGCAACGATCTTGCCGCCCGTCGGATCGTCGTATCGCCCTGCGTAGTGCGTAGTGAAGACCATGAAGAACAACATCGGGATCGAGAAGAGCGTGTTGACGCGCGACGCACGACCAGCTGCGTTGGCTGCCTTCGCGGCTCGAGGGTCGGCTTGCCCGCCTGCCGCGACGGCCTCGGAAGACGCGATGTTGATCTTCTGATTGCGCCAGATGATGCCCCACACGTTCACGAACATCGTGGTGCCGAGCAGCGCTCCGATGGCAATGGACAAGCCTTCCTGGCCTTTGAAGTCCCACAGCTCCCTGACCGTCAACAGCCACACACCGGTGAGGAAGGTGAGAAGCGCCGCCCAGCGGAACCACCACAGCGTGCGGAAGGTCACCTTGCGAAGGGCCTCACCGCGGGCACCCGCTTCCATCTGCGCGTAGGCCGGCACCTGCACGAAATTGAAGAAGTACAGCAAGCCGATCCAGGTGATGCCGACGAGGATGTGCGCAAAACGCCCGAGAAAGTCGCCGCCGCCACCTGCATCGAAAAAGTCTTCGAAGATCTTCACGTGTCCACCCCAATCGGTTCGCCTCTGTGGAGAGCGGTCGCATCGTAGACACCGCGAGCGCGTACGCTCAATTGCACGACGCGATCCGCGCCGCGACGGGCGCTGGGCCAGCGCCTAGGACCGGTTCAGCCGCCCGAGACGGGAGGGAGGATGGCGACCTCATCAGCGGCGCCGACAGCGTCGCCGTCGAGGGCCGGTTCGCCGTTGCGCCACACGCGGCAGCTCTGGACGAGGGCCGTAAAATCGGGGCCGTAGCGGGCGCAGGCGTTGGCGACGACCTCACCGACCGTCTCGCCGTCGACGTCGGTACGACCCGTGCCGGCAGCGACACGAACCGAAGCAAAGAGACGCAGTCGTGCCACGGCAACAGTCTACGGATGCGTCCGTCGTCCGATCGTGGGCGTGTGACCCGAGGGTGTCGTCGCGCTCCGTTATGGTGCCGGCGTGCTGCGCTTGCTCTTCGTCCGACACGGCCAATCCGAGTGGAACGCGCTGGGTCGTTGGCAGGGCCAGGCCGACCCGCCGCTGTCCGACCTCGGGCGAGAGCAGGCGCGTCTGGCGGCACCCGCGATCAACGCCGCAGCCACCAGATCGGCCTCACCGGTTGCGGGCATCGTGAGCTCGACCTTGGTGCGGGCGCTCGAGACCGCGACGATCATCAGCGACGCGATCAACGTGTTTCCGCTGCATCTAGAAGTCGACCTCATCGAGCGCGGCGCCGGAGAGTGGTCGGGCCTGACACGGATCGAGATCGACGAGCGATTCCCCGGCTACCTCGACAATGGCACGAGACCGCAGGGTTACGAGCCCGACGACCAGATGCTGACGCGCACGTTGCGCGCCGTCGATCGCATCATCGATCGATTCTCCGCGATCGACGGGCCGGCGACGGTGGTGGTGGTCACCCACGGCGGCGTCATCTACACCCTCGAGTCGCATCTGGGCGCGCCGTTCCAGCGCAAGCCCAATCTCGGCGCGCGGTGGTTCTTGGTGCGCAACGGAGCGCTCCACCTGAGCGCCACGGTCTCGCTCGTCGATGCCGAGTCCGCAACGGTCCCAGATCTGTTGTAGGCATGGGTATCACGCTTCCCGTCGAGATCGTTCGCAGCGCCCGGCGTAAACGCACCGTCGAGGCCCAGATCATCAACGGCACGATCCGTGTGCACGTACCGGCGCGGATGAAGCAGTCCGAAGTCGATCGGTACACCGCGGAGCTCGTCGCCCGCTTGCAACGGGCCGAGGCCAGCGATCGCATCGACCTGACCGCGCGCGCTGCGCTACTGGCTCGCCGCTACGCGCTGCCACTGCCCAAGTCGATCCGCTTCGTCGACAACCAAAAGTCGCAATGGGGTTCGTGCACGCCGGCCAGCGGCGAGATCCGCTTGTCGTCGCGGCTCACACAATTCCCGTCATGGGTCCTCGACTACGTCATCGTGCACGAGCTCGCACATCTGGTCGAGTTCCATCACAACCCCAAGTTCCTCGCGCTCGTCGATCAATACCCCAAGGCCGAACGGGCCCGGGGCTTCCTCACCGGCGTGCACTACGCGCCCGACGGGCAAAGGGATACAGACGCGGACGACGCGATGGAAGTCGACATTGTGGATTGCGACATTGCGGATGACCACACCGCGGTCGACGTCGCGGTCGACGTCGTTGTCAACGAGGTCGAGGTCGGCTACAAGCCCACGTTGTTCTGAGCGATCGAGTCGCGCCACGCCCGTTCGGCGCGGCCGAGCTCGGTGGTCGGCGGCGTGTCGAATCGATACTCCTCGAAGAGATCGCGCCAACGATTGCGCGCCTCGAATTGACCGAGCAACGCACACATGCCCCACACCACACGGTCGAGGATCACGAACGACGTCGGCATCATCAACTTCGCGATGACGTCGGCAAACGGACCGCTGACGTCGAGCAGGCTCATCAGCGTCGTACCGGTGAAGTCACGGGTGAACGTGAACTCGTCTTCCAAGTAGGGCTTGTACGGGGCGCTGACGTATTCCCACACGTGCATCGGATCGAGCCCGTGGTCGGCGGGCAGGAAGCCGACCTTGACCATACGCTCGACCATGACGTCGTACTCGCGGTCGAGCAGCGGGTCGATGAGGGGCATCAGCGTTTCGAACTCGCCTTCGGCCCACCGCTTGACGAGACCGAAATCGAGGAAGGTCACCGTGCCATCGTCGTGGAATCGATAGTTGCCCGGATGCGGATCACCGTTGAAAACACCGTTGCGATAGATCGCGCCTTGCACGAAGCGGAAGATCACCTCGGCCACGTGCTGGCGTTGCGCATCGGTCGATGTTGCCATGAAGTCTTGGAAGCTGAGGCCGTCAACCCATTCACTCGTGAGCACGCGTCGTGTCGAATATTCGGGCAACACATCGGGCACGCGCACGAAGGGATGGTTGCGATAGCGCTCGGCGAACTCGGCTTGGCACGACGCTTCGAGGCGGTAGTCGAGCTCGTCGAACATGCGCGCCCGCAACTCTTCGACGAGTGCTTTCGTGTCGAGGCTCTTCAGCGTGAACGAGCTCAGCATCGCGTACAGCAACTCGGCGTTGGCGAGATCGCTGCCGATCGCCATGTCGATGCCGGGATACTGCACCTTGACCGCGACGATGCGGCCGTCGCGCGTCACCGCGCGATGCACCTGTCCGATCGACGCGGCGGCTGCCGGCAGGTCGTTCCATTCGAGGAAGATGTCGTGCGGATCGCGGCCGAGCTCTTCTCGCACGACCTGTGCCGCGGCCGACGGCGACATCGGTGGCACGTCGGCCTGCAACGTGGCCATCGCTGCTTGCGCCGGCGCAGGCAGGCCGTCGAGGATGTACGACATCATCTGGCCCGCCTTCATGATGACGCCCTTCATGTTCCCGAGCTCGCGGGCAACGTCTTCGGCGGTCTTGATCTTGAAGTGCTCGTCGAGCGCGCGGCGTCGTTCGGCGGTGGCGGTGGCGCCACGCGCTTTGGTGTACCCGAAGTGCGCGGCACGGCGCACCGTGAGCCTCCAGATACGCGCGGTGCGCGCGATGCGGTCGCGCCGTCCGGCGTCACGCAGGGTCAGTCGCGCCGCCACGTAACCCAATCCACCGACGGCGGATGCGCTGATTGCCGCGGCGCGCCGACGGCTCACGTGATCGGTGCAGCGGGACGACCAGCGAGCGCAACGAGGGCCGCGTCGACCGAGTCGTAGTTCTCCTGCTCGATGTCTTCCATGGCCGTCTCTACGAGTGAGATGTCACGTTCGAGGTCGCTGACCAAGTCGAGCAGGCGGTCACGATCGAAAGTGGCGGGTGAGGCCGGCGGGGTCCGATCGGAGAATTGCTCGCTGTCCATCTCGTGATCCTACGAGAACGGTGACGGATCGGCCCGCACTGTTCTCTCGATCCCGACCGTGCGCCATGGCTATTGCGTGAACTCCAGGAGATACACCTCACCCGCGTCACGGCGGACCGCGAGGGGACGGCCGCGCGGGCCGCGCACGATGGTCGTCCCTTCAGGGGCGACGACGGAATGTGTTCCGGCGTCGTCGACGAGGATGACCGTGCCGCAACTGACCAACGCGAGCCCGAGATCAGTCGGATACAGGGAGGCCGTGTCGCAGCCGGGGCCGAGTGGGGAGCTCACCGGCGCGAAGCTGTTCGCCGCGACCAGTCGCAGTATCTGCGAGGGTGAACCAGCGAGGAGGTACGCGCCGTCGTCCGAGGCCGCCATCGATCGAATCTCCCGTTGGCCGAGGTCGCCCGCCGGCTCGCGCCAACGCGCGAGGTCGGGTTCGAAGATCCAGCGCAGACGTTGGCCATCGACGACGACGATCGATCCATCGCTCAACTCGACCAATTCGGCCGTCGACCAGTCGGATACGGCGCGGCGATCGGGCGGGCCGGGAAACTCGAAGTACTCGCCATCGCGATCGATGCGGAACCCACCGTCGGTGCCGAAGACATAGATGGCGTCGCGCGCCGCCACAATCGCCAAACTGGCATCGGTAGCACCGCTGACCGTGCGAGTGTCGGAACGGTGCTCGTCGCTGAGCGCCACCGACGCCAACTCGAGGCGACCACGATCGTTGGTGAGATACCACACACGGTCGTTCCACGACACGAGGCGCGACTTGGCGCTGGGAAGATCTCGTTCGCGCTCGACCCAGATTGCGCCCGGCGTCCACGGGTCGAAGCGAAACAGCCGGCCGCCGCCGAGCGCGAGGACCGTGTCCGCGTTGTCGACGACCGAGTTGGCGGCGATCGGCAGCGGCGGTGGCGGGAGTGGCGCGAACCGCAGCGGGCCCAGTGACTTCGTCGAGCCATCGTCGTCGCCACCCGAGCAGGCGGCGACGGCCGTGGCCATGACGAGCGCCGACAGGCCGAACTTCACGGTCCAATGGCGCACGGTCCGACGCATGGGAACAGTGTGGCAGCGCCTGCTGCCGGCCTTGCGACCGAAACGGTTGCGGGATCGCGCGGCCGAACGGCTACCGTCGCGGCGTCGGGTCGCTAGCTCATCGGGTAGAGCAGGGGACTTTTAATCCTCAGGTGCTGGGTTCGAGCCCCAGGCGGCCCACAGATACTCTGACTAGGGGCTATGCACCACTCTCAGCGGAGTGCCGAAACGATCCCCAGGTGTCTGGTGGCGCTTTTTTGGTGCAGTAGACGCCGCTCAGCGGGTTGTTCACCGATTCTTCTTGACTTTGCGCTTGCCTCGCCGTTGCGAAATCACCTGGTCAGCGCTCCGCCCTGCCGGCGCCTCCCGATGTGCACTCGGGGCCTTCCTCGTCGCACCTGGGGATTGTTGTCGTCGATACGCATCTACTGCCGCTCTACGTGACAGCACTCAGGTGATTCTCCCCCGAGCTGCCGGCCGAGCACACCTGGGGACTTCCGGCAAGCGGCGTCGATCGCGCCCGTCGCAAATGTCGAGCCGACGCCTCGTCGTTTCGAACATTCATGAGATGCCGAGTGCCCAGCGTGGAGTTGTCGAACACGGTCCAGCCATTGGCGGTCAGTTTGGTCACCACCGCCTGACGGTACCCGAGGGCCACGCGGCGCTCTGGGCTGCAGCAAGGGTGGCACCGGTGTTGTAGTCGCGCCAGTGACTGCGTCCGACTTCGCGGCCGTGGCAAATCTGACGGTACGGCCGTGGTTTCTAGACTCCGACAATGCAGGCCGTGTACTACCGGGACAAGAAAGGCATAGAACCGGTCAACGTCTTCATCGACCGCCTCGCGCCGGAACGGCAGGAGGAACTCGACTACAAGATCAGCCTTCTGAACCGCGTAGCCAACAATGATCCACCACTTCCGTTCCCGCACAGCTCGCAGATCGACGGACAGCTCAGAGAACTGCGATGCCACTACGGGCGCGACCTCTACCGCATTCTTTACCAGCGTTCGGGCAACCTCTTCGTACTCCTCCACGCGCTCGAGAAGCGGACGGGCGCTGTCCCGTTGGCCGACATCGAGACCGCCAAGAGTCGGTTCAACGACTTTAGGGAGCGCATGGATCAACGGCCTCGCCGTCCGCCCCGAGCAGCAGGCCACGACGCCCCCTGAGGTGAGCGTTGGCAGGACTTATCAAAATTGATAAGGTCTGAGTATGCCTCGTTCGACCCTTGCCGCCAAGACCCTCACCCGCCCGAAACCGGCCAAGGCACGCCGCGCGGCGGAGGCCAGTCCGGCCGGCAGCGCCGCCGAGGAAGCCGCCAGTCGACGGGCCGCACGGAGTCCCAAGTACCGCACCCAGCAGGCGGAGCGCGAGGGTTTCCGCGAGATCGCCTGGCTTCTGATCAAGTATCGGATGGACAAGGGACTCAGCCAAGAGGAACTGGCCGAACTGGTCGGCACGAGCCACTCCCAGATCTCTCGTATCGAGAGCGGCCGACATCGCACCAACCTCGACACCCTGTCTCGCATGGCGCACGCATTGGATCTACGCATGGTCCTCGGATTCGAGAGCACGACGTCGAGCGGGCGGGCCAAAAGAGAACTGGTCACCTTCTGACGCCGCGCGCCAAGCCTTGCCGGGCGCGTCGCGATACCAGCGGTCGCCGCAAGAAGTTCGCGGCGCGTCGATGGAACGGTCCACGGCGGCGTAGACGACGCGGGTCACAAAGTCTCCAGCCCGGCCCGGGTCCATCACACCCGTTTGTGGTGTGATTGTGGTGCGTCCCCAGCCGTTCGCCGATGTTCGCCGCCGCCCTATCTCTCGCGTCAAACATCTCGCAATCGGGTTTGAGGTCCACCAGCACGGCTGGCCAACGCCAGCGCGCGCGATGGTCGCGCTTCGGCGGCAGAGGGCACATCGTTTGGGTCGCCGAATCATGCCGGCGCGCATGCCGGTCGACGAGAGAAACTCGAGCAGGCAGACACCAGGTTTGCTACGGCCGAATGTGCGCTCGCCTCACTTCAACACGTTGATGCATAGTCGGCCCAGACTCGTTCGAAGTTTGTGCCCTGCAACCCACCCGATCGACCAAGCCGTGAGGTCAGTCGCATGGTTCGGACCCGACCACGACAAACCTTTGACTCCCCGAGCGATGAGCACTCCGGTGTTCGCCCCGCGCAATTGCAGCGCGTACGAAGCTCGAATAGCAAACCCGCGGTGAGACTCAACGCATCGAACCGGACTCCCAGGAGCTGGGCCTCTTGGAGGGCGTCAGTCTCAGTCAAGGGATTCATTTCCGGCGGCGCGCCAAGAGCACCTAAGCCAATCGACGACATCAACAAGTCCTCAAGCTTCATCCGTCATCCAAGTGGGAGATGCGCCAAGGGACGGCGAACGACTGTCTGCCCGCTTCAGTCGGTCAGGCGTCGAGGAGTACGCGTCGGTTCTTGAACACTGCGGTGATCTCTACTTCGCCGCCGAGTTGCGCGACGATCGCTCGCAGCATCTCGAGTGACAAACCTATTTCGCCGTGTTCGATCTGAGACACCGCGGACTGTGACTTGCCGATCAGATCGGCTAGCTCGGACTGGGTAAGACCGAGCGCTTCACGCAGCTCGACCAGCCGATAGGTGGCCTGCTCGTGCAGCGCGCGCGTTTTGGCCTCGTCGATGCGTCGCGCACGTGCGGGCTCTCGTCGCGCGCTGTCTCGGAGTTCGCTGAACTTACGGGTGCTGGGCATCAGATCAATCCTTTCTTCTTGCAGTTCGGCGTTGTGGGTGTCATAGAGATCGTCGGCGATCGGGACATAGTGGTCGTACCACCGGTTCCAGTTCGGGCTGTTCGGATCGTCGGGGCTCTTTGACACCGCCGATCAACAAGACCGCCGTGCGCCTCGGATCAAACACGCAAACAACACGCGAAGCGACCGCTCGGCCCGCAGCTCTTTCATGTTCGTGCCGAGACTGGTGGACGCTGTCGACCGCTGGTCGACCGAGCGCCGGACCAAGTGTTTCGAGCAACTCCACCCGAGCTATCACCGCGTCTTGGTCCTCCTCGTCGAGGGTTTCCAACCAGGAACCGAACTGGTCGGTGTACTCGACCTCCCACACCGATATCAGTGTAGCTAATAACAGTAGGGCTGATCAATCGCCGTGAGTCACGCTTCCGTTTGTGGTGCTTTTTTGGTGCGTCCCCAGCCGTTCGACGTCGACCGCAACCGTTCGGTTTCGCGCATCAGCCCTGATGAGCGAACGTGCACGAACCACCACAGCCGACTACGAACGCACCGGATTGGTGCTTTTAATCCTCAGGTGCTGGGTTCGAGCCCCAGGCGGCCCACTCTATTCACGCAGGTCAGAGCCTCGCGACCGCATCGCTCGGTAGCTGAGTCTCGTTTCATCCCGCGTCTATCCCGCGAGCCGTTGCCGAACATCACGTCGTCGAGCGTCTCCGCGGCGCGGGCGTCGGCTTCAGCCTCGATCCACCGTCAGCTTCGGCAACAGCGCGAGCGGCAGAGGTCGCTTCGCCATGTCCCGACTGCGGAGGCACCGTTGTCCACGCGCAGTATGCAGGCTCGAGCGTTACGTCGAGACCGGAGCTTTGACACTTCTCGATTCGGATACTCGATGGGGGTCAGAGCAACATCTTCGGGACTACAGAGTCGAGCTCGTCGAGCGTCCATGGCGCGACGGTGCGGTGGTCGCCGCGGTACACGCCGCGTTCGTCCTCGTAGCGCGTCCACCGGGACACGAGGCCGCCGGTCGCGTGGAATACCTCGCCGCTCACCCCGCTCGCGGCGTCGGAGCCGAGCCACGCCACGATCGGCGCGACGTACTTCGGGGGCGGCTGATCGAGGAATCGGTCCCAGTCCTCGTCGGAGATCTGGCCGGCCTCGTGCATCGCCTCGAATCTGGCGTGGGTCTTTTTCGCGAGCCGTGTCTGCGCGCCGGGCGCCAAACAGTTCGCGGTGACGCCGGTGCCTTGCTGCTCGAACGCGATTGCCTTTGTGAGCGATATCACTCCGCCCATGGCGGCGGCGAAGATCGGCGAGCCGAGCAGACCGGTCGCGCCGTGTGATGTGGTGGTGATCAGGCGGCCCCAACCGCGTTCCACCATTGCGGGAATCGTCGCGCGGGCGAGCCAGAACTTCTGTGAGAGGAACAAGTCGATGAAGCGGCGGTAGTCGTCGTCACTCGCTTGCAGCGTGGCATCGAGGAGGGCGCCGGCGCAGGCGACGACGATGTCGACTTGGCCATAGGCCGCGACGCCCGCGTGCACGAGCGCTTCGCACCCGGCTGAGTCCGCGACCGAGTCGCAGTTGGGGATGGCCTTGCCGCCCAGGTCCTCGATCTCGCTGACGGTCTTCTCGGCGGCTTTGCTCGTTCGGCCGGCGCCGTATTCATCGGTGCCCAGGTCGTTGACGACGACCATCGCGCCGTGGCGCGCGAGCTCGATCGCGCACGCCTTGCCGATGCCGTTACCGGCGCCGGTAACGATTGCTGATCGCCCCGCGAGTCTCATGTTTCTCCTGTTTGCGGTCGTCGGTACTCGGGCTAGACCGTCTCGCGCTCGTCTTGAGTGGTTGGCTACGAGAGTCTGTATGTCAGAGGCGTGACGGTGTTCGGCACGGTTCGCCAGCAGCCGAGCGGTGACGGACAACGACCCGGCCCGTAGAGACCTTTGGCGTCGACCGTGCCGCTGAAGCCGGTTGGGTTTGTGGTGACCACGATCTGCTGCACGCTCGAGGTCAGCCACGGTTTGTTGGCTTCGATGGTTCCCTTGCTGCCGGCCAACCCGGGCGCTTCGAAATCCTTCTTCTTGAATATCGCGTCTTGGTAGGTCTTCTTCGTGAGGTTGGCACCCGCGCCCTCGATGCCAGTTCTTACGATTGCCATGAGCCCACACTCATAGAAGCTCTGATCCATGTCGATCTGCTTGCCGCTGCCGTCCTTGATGCCCGGATAGCTAACCCCTGGGTTGGTCTTGGTGAGCGATGGGAACCCTTTGCCGATCGGGTTCTTGGTGTAGATCTCCTCGAACTCCTTGCGGCATTGCGCTTCGAACGGCGTGTCTTGTGCGACTGTGCCGTTGGTATCCCAACGCATGTTGTTCCAATGCGTGAGGCACACCGACCCGTCGAGCTCCTGCGGGAGTTGGCTGGCGGTAAAGGTCTGGCACATGCCGGAGGCGATGTCGAGGTACATGTACTTCAGGCTCAAGCCGGACTTCGTGGCCTCCGTCGCGAAGGCTGAGACCTGTCCGAACTGCAGCATGATCAGCATGTGGGTTGCGCCAGCCGCCTTCACCCGTTCGACTGCGAGCGACACGTTCTTGATCGAGTCGGCCGCCGAAATGTTGGCAACCTTCACCACGTCGCTGAACACCGGGGTGATGCCTTCGCGTTTGAGGACTTTGTCGACCTCGTTGTAGGCCTCGATCTGATAGTCGAAGTCACCACGCAGGACTGCCAACTTCGCGGTCTTCGGAAGTACCGAAGTGTTCTTGACCAGTGCCTCGATGCCGGCCTGCGCATTTGCGGTGCCGGGCGGGGCGAGGTTGATCAAGTTGCCGCCGGCGTCTTTCATCTGCTTGGCGCTGACCGGGTCGAGGCCCATGTACTGGGTCTTGCCCTCGTTGGTGATGCATGGCATCGAGTCGCCCGGGAATCCACCTCCGGAGGCGATCACCATGAAGAACTTGCCGTCGATGATGGTCTGGCACGAGTTCTGGTACGTCTTCGGGTCAGCCGGATCCCACGTAACGATCTCATACGTGAACTTGCGACCGTTGATGCCGCCCTCGGCATTCCACTTGTCGAGGTAGTACGAGATCCGCAGCGCGTTCTGCGTGTGGGCGTCTTCGGGAACGCCTTTGATGAACCCGCCCTTGATGAGACCGCTCAGATCCGCCGAGTGAATCGCGATCTTGATCCCAGTCTCGGTCACGCCGGTGTCCGATGCCGTGTTCTTCACCGTCGTCGTCGGTCCGGTCGCGGTGGTGCTAGTAGCGCCCTCCTTGCCGTCGTCGCCGCACGCCCCGGCAAACATCGCCAGCGCCGCACTTGCCACGAGCCAGCGCATGAATCGTGAGTTCACGGTCCCCCCTCTGTGGTGCCCGCATCGCCGGGGCAACCATGCCCGGCTGACCTGTAACGACTGTCACAGGTCAGCGTATGCCCGATGGGTATTCTAAGTCAACTGTATGAGTTAGAATATGCTCGCGGCGGCGTCCAGCCACGTGCGTCACCCGATTGCTGGAGTACCGGCGTAGCCACGTCTCCCGTTTCATCACGCAACTGCGGTATAAACACACCGACGAGCTTGGTATCGAGTTGGCCGGCGGAGGACCGCGTGCTTCGGTCCGAAGCTGGCTTCGAAAGGCGACACAGTGGCCGGACGGTCGGAGGAAGGCGCGGCGACCCGTCGGCGGATCATCGCAGCGGCCGAGCGTCTCTTCGGACGGAACGGCATCGATGGCGTTTCGATTCGCGACATCGCCGCGAGTGCCAAAGTCAATTCGGCCGCGACTTTCTATCATTTCGGCACGAAGGACGATCTCGTGGTGGCGATACTCAAGCTTCGTGCCGCGGAACTTCGAGAACGCACCCAGCCGATTGTGTCCGCGTTGGAGGAGGGTTCCCCGTCGGTACGCCAGATCGTCGAAGCGCTAGTACGCCCAATGGTCGACATGGGAAAGAACTACGCAGCCTTCAGCGTTGCAGTGACCAGCCATCCCAAATATCAGAGGTTCGGTGCCCAAGAGTTTGAGAAGGAATCCCTTGTACTTCTCGAGCACTTCAAGAGAACAGCACCGCAGTTGCCTGCAGAGGTGGCGGCGTCTCGTTTCGCTACGGCACAGGTACTCATGGTCCAAGCGCTCGGCAATTTACGGCAACGCATCGAGTACTGGCGTCGTCATCTGCACTCAGATGGTGAAGTGGATTATGTCGAAGCGCTGATCGACTTCATCGCCGGCGGATTGGTTGCACCAACAAGCGATTGGGAAAAGATTGATTGATTCTCACCGTCAGCATTTCTTGCCGTCGGACACGTAGAGGATCACTTTCGTGGCGGTCGCGGCGAGGTCCGCGTTGAGGACAACACTATTTCGGGGCAAGTTGTAGTCGATCAAGTTCGTGTCGACGTCGGACGGTCGGACAGTTCTTACGAGTCCAGCACGGACCGAGTCACTGCAGCCCAGCTTCGCGTCGACGACGTCGTAGCCATGCGCGCGGAGGCTGTCCGTGGCGTCGTTCGGCGCCTGTTCGAAGACCTGAGTTGTGTCGATCGTGCGCTTCGTCGACCTTTCCTTCTCTTTGCGAGGCGTCGCACGGCACAGCTGCGTACTACATGTGGCGAGCGGCAGTCTCGGCGAGCCGCGTCGCCCCTAGACGCTCTCGCGGGCGTGCTTGTCGGCCTGTAGCGGCTGGAGCATCGGGACAGGGGGATCGCGGCTCGTCGCCCGAGCCAAGAGATCGGATACGTAAGGTTCGTCACAGGCCGATGCGATCATCGCAGGTCGCGTGCAACACGTCCTCGCGCTGCGGGATCTCCGGTCAGAGATCTCTGCAGGCAGGTTGGCTTCTGGATCCGCCT
>DATLFA010000017.1:0-11362 GCA_035525225.1 Acidimicrobiales bacterium | reverse complement strand
ACCGAGCCGGCAAGCCGAGCCAACCGGCAAACCGGCAGGCCGAAGCCGACCAGCACACCGGCACCAACTGGTGAACTGAGGCCGCCGCAACGTGATAACCCTCAGCATCGCCACAGCAGACGCTTTTCAGCACCCTGTTAGGGAATTTCAGTGAGTAACTCTGGCGAATTTCACCCGAACGTGGTCAGTCAGACTCGACCCGGTTGTTCGCATACTGCGCGGTGTTGTGCAACGCGTTGGGCAGCAACTCCTCGATGACGTGCTCGAGTGCGTGGGCCAAGTCGGTAACTACCTCGGCCGGTTGACCATGTGCGGTCAGCGCAGCGGTGAAGAATCGGCGGGCCGCGGCGATGTCGCGACGCAAAGACACAAACACGTCGATCACCTGGCCGTACTGGTCGACAGCCCGGTACACATAACGCCACACCCCGGCGACTTTCACGTAGGTCTCGTCGACAAACCACCGGTCACCGACACCATGGCGGCAGGGTCGCGCGGCTTCGATGAGCAAGGGTGTGAAGCGTTGCACCCACCGGTACAGGGTGACGTGGTCGACCTCGACACCGCGCTCGGCGAGGAGTTCCTCGAGGTCGCGGTACGACAGGCCGAATCGGAGATACCAGCGCACCGCCAACAGAATCACTTCAGGAGGGAACCGATAGCCAGCGAACGTCGATGGCTCCGCCTCCAACGGCGCAAGCTGGCGAGAACGTTTCATCTCGACACCATCACCGCACCACATGCGGTCGGTCAACGCAACAGTGCCCCTCGGCATCATGTCCGACGTCCGATTTCTGCTTTCGAAAGATGAGCATCGTCGAGTAATTGCGCCGGGCAGCGTGGCACTCTCCCCGTTGGACGGACGGGTGGGTCATACCCGCCGTTTCCATCGGGCGAGGGGATTGTCAAAGGACGTGGTCGAGAGGACCGTAATTCGTCGTCATTGTTCGTCGTTCCGGATGAGGCCGACGATGCAGAGACGAGTCGGCCCGACCTTGCAGACCGTGGCCAGTGTTTGTCGAGGTGAATGACGACGAGGTGGCTCAATTCGCTGCCCTGCGCGGCCGATAGATGGCGATGGGTATAGATGAGTCCGTTGGGATGTCGCGGCATTTCTCGGGCACGTTGGCTCGGATGGTCCTCGATCATTTCCGCGACCATGGTGTCGATGGCGCGGTGGAGGAGCTGCTTGGTCGGGCGGGCGAGACCCGGCCGGTCGAGGTTCTTACCGAGGATTCGTGTTGGAGTAGCTACGACCAGTTTCGTCGGCTGCTCGAGGCGGCGGCCGTGATGCTCGGTGGCGCGGACCGGCTGGTGGTGATCGGAAAAGAGGCGGCGATCGCCGCGGGTTCGATGCCGGAGACGATCGAGGCGATGCAGGCCCTCGGTTCGCCGGCGGCGCTGTTTGAGCAGATCGGCGCCGGCCAAGCCGGCATCGTGAACATTATGGAGTCGCAGACCGAGCAGCGGGGCCCGACGGAGTGGTTGATCAAGAGCCGCTTCGACGCCGGGTTTGCACCGTTCGCGGAGTTCTGCGCGTTCGCGCAAGGATTGGCCACGCTCGCTCCGGGACTGTTCGGTTTTCGCAACGTCGACGTTGTGGAGGAGACGTGCGAGCGGGGCGGTGATCATTGGTGCACCGTTGCCGTACGGTGGGACGCCACCGATGAAATGGCGCGTCAGGTGTCGTATTTGACGACGCGGACGCAGCTGCTGGAAATGCGTTTGGAGTCGTTCCAACGCACCGTCGCGGAGCTCGTTTCGGCGGAGGACCTCGAGACTGTCTTGTCGCGTGTCGTCGCGGCGGCGGCACGAGCGGTTCGCGCTCCTGGGTTCGTGCTGGCGTTAGAGCCGCTGCCGTGGCCCACGGCGCGGGTGTACTGCGAAGGGATCGACCAAGCCGACGCCGACGCCATCGCCGCGACCGTCTTGGCGTTGGACACGCCCGAGGCAATGATCGGGGGACTCGCGGCCGACGTGGCGTCCACTCGTCGCCGCTATGGCCGCCTCGTTGCTCTTGATCCTCACGGGTCGGTAATGGCCCACGAGCGGGTGCTGTTGGAAGCGTACGCGCGGTTGGCCGCCACCGCGCTCGATTCGGCGACTGCGCTGGAAGAGGCCCGACGACAAAGCGACACCGCCCGCACGTTGCTGCGATTGTCGACGGCGCTGGCCGAAGTGGTGACAACCGACGAAATGGCGGCCATCATCGCCCACGCCATTCCCAGCGTCATCGACTGCGACCGCGCCGTGGTCGCGATCGCGAACCAGGACGCGGCGTCCGCCCGAGTGATCGCGGTACACGGTTTTTCGCCAAACGGCGAGGCTGCGCTCGTCGGCACCGATGTTCCTTTCGCGCCGGACACCGCTGACGCGTTGCACTATGTGGATCCCGGCAATGCCAGCCCGAATGGCCGAGCGTTGATGGACGCCTCGGGCGTGGTCGCCATGGTCGTCGTGCCCGTGGCGATCGATCGCACCAAATCCGGGTGGCTCGTCGTCGCCGTCGCTGATCGCCCCGAGCGACTCGCCCGGTCGAGCGATCTCGACGAACGGCTGCGCGGCCTCGCCGCACACGCATCCACCGCGCTGACCAACGCCGGTCTCGTCGAGCAGATCCATCGCCAGGCACTCCACGACTCGCTCACCGGTCTGCCGAATCGGACACTGATCCTTGATCGCGTCGAGCACATGTTGCACCGGGCTCGACGGCACCGTACCGGCGGCGCCGCGCTATATATCGATCTCGACGGCTTCAAAGACATCAACGACCGACTGGGACACGAGGCCGGCGACCTGTTGTTGCGCGCGGTTGCGGCTCGCTTGGCGAGCGCCGCGCGAGACACCGACACCGTGGGTCGACTCGGCGGCGACGAGTTCGTGGTCCTCACCGAAACGCAACCGGCGGAACTCCAGCCCACCTTGGTCGCCGAACGGCTCCTGGCGGTGCTGCGAGAACCCTACGTGCTCGCCGGTACGGAAGGCGCCACCGTCGAGCTCACCGCGAGTATCGGTATCGCGACCGGCGACCGTAGCTCCGCCGGTGAGCTGCTACGAGACGCGGATCTTGCGCTGTACCGGGCGAAAGCAGCCGGTAAGGACTGCTATGTCGTGTACGCGCCCGAGATGCAGGCCACCTTCCTCGACCGGCTCGCGCTCGAACGCGACCTCCGCGATGCGCTCTCGCGTCACGAATTCACCCTCCTATACCAACCGATCTTCGACCTCGCCACCAACGAGGTCACCGGCGTCGAAGCGCTGCTGCGCTGGAATCATCCCACGCGCGGCCTCATAATGCCCGACGAGTTCATTCCCATGCTCGAGAAAAGCGGGCTCATCGTCGACGTCGGCCGGTGGGTCCTCGAACACGCATGCCGCCAAGGGGCGCAATGGCACCAACGCGGACACGACATCGGTATCTCCGTCAACGTCTCCGCCGTTCAGCTCGAACGACCTCAACTTGTTGACGACGTCAAATCAGCGCTGGTCGACACCGGGCTAACCGCGTCGTCGCTCACATTGGAAATCACCGAAACCGCGATCATGCGCAACGCCGAGCTCGCCGTGCGGATCCTCCACGCCATCAAAACACTCGGCGTGCGCATCGCCATCGACGACTTCGGAACCGGCTACTCGTCGCTGAACTACCTCAAACAATTTCCCGTGGACGCCATCAAAATCGACCAGGCCTTCGTCAGCGACATCGCGAACTCCCACGAAGCCGCCGCGCTCATGCACACACTGGTACAACTCGGCAAAACACTCGGCCTCACGACGCTCGCCGAAGGAATCGAACACGACGATCAATTCGCGCACCTACGACGCGAGGACTGCGACAGCGGCCAAGGCTTCCTCTTCTCGCGGCCACTCGACGCCACCGCGCTCGAAACGTTTCTCACCACACGGTCGCAGTCACCCACGCCCGCGTAGACCGACCGCGCCAGCGCCATTCGGAGCGCACTGTTGCGTTGACTGATCGCATGGTGGCGGCGAGGGTGTCGAGATGAAACGTCGTCGCCATCTTGTGCCGTCCGTGCCAGAGCTGTCGGCCTTCGCGGGCTTCCGGTTCCCGCCCGAAGTAATTCTCTTGGCGGTGCGCTGGTATCTGCGATTCGGCCTGTCCTACCGCGACGTCGAAGAACTCCTCGCCGAGCGCGGCGTCGAGGTCGACCACGTCACCGTCTACCGGTGGGTACAGCGGTTCACGCCGCCGCTCATCGAGGCGGCACGACCGTGTCGTCACGCAGCGGGTGGCCGCTGGTTTGTCGATGAGACCTACGTCAAGGTCGCCGGTGTCTGGCGCTACGTCTATCGGGCGGTCGACCAGCACGGCCAGGTGATCGACGTGTACGTCTCGCCGCGACGCGACACCACTGC
The DNA here is from genome assembly GCA_035525225.1 of Acidimicrobiales bacterium. Lineage (GTDB taxonomy): Bacteria > Actinomycetota > Acidimicrobiia > Acidimicrobiales > WLNW01 > DATLFA01. The sequence continues at coordinate 6,985 of DATLFA010000017.1, read as the reverse complement.
CGCTCGGCGCTTCTTCGAAACCGCGCTCAGCGCCCATATTCGGCCCGCAGAGGTCGTCACCGACAAAGCCGCGACGCTGATCGCGGTGGTCGAGGAACTGATCCCCGACGCGTGCCACAACACCGAGCAGTACGCCAACAACCGCGTCGAATGCGACCACGGCCGGCTCAAGGCCCGCCTGCGACCGATGCGTGGCCTCAAACGCGATCGGGCTGCGTCAATTGTCATACGCGGTCACGCCTTCATCCAGAACGTGCGGCGCGGCCACTACGAACTCGGCGCCAACGCCCGAAACCACAAACTCCGAATCGCGGCCGCGTTCGACGAACTCGGCCAAGCAATCTGACCAAGTCTGGCGCCACGAGCGCCGAACCACGCCATGCGATGAACTAACGCAACAGTGCCCGTGGGGCATCGCCTCGAAGTGCCGCTGGAGGGCGCGGGATATCGACGCCCATAATCCCGTCGGAGAGCGGCTCCGAAGCGCGGGAGATCGGCGCGTATCGGGGGCGCTCGACGACGAGCTTCGGGGAAACCCTGGCTATCACGAGACCGCTTCGTAGCGGGCCCGGGGTATCGGCCTCCGAAGCGGCGCGGTCGTGCATCGGTTAGGTTCGCCGCCCGCGTCGTAGGTCGCGACGCTCAGCTGCAAGGAGCACTCGATGCCCAAGATGGTGATCACCCACGGAGTCGCTGATGTCGACACGTGGCTGGGATTCAAGGCGGAGCGGGCCGAGGCGATCGCCGGGCTCGGTGGTTCGGACGTCGTCGACCACGTGGCACACGACGGCAGCAAGCTGGTTGCCGTGTCGGCCAACGTCAGCGATGTCGACGGGATGATGGCGGCGCTCGGGTCGCCACCCCCGGAGCTCGCCGCGGCCATGGAGAAGCACGGGGTGCTCCCTCCCTTGGTCGCCTACGTCGAGGGGTAGCCGGCTCGCGACTGCTGGCCTTGACGGGGCGGAGTCGCGCCAGGAACGACGCGTCCACAATGTGCCGTTGAAGGGCACCCCGCGATCTGCTCGAGCAGCGTTGGTGGGGAGGAGCAGTGAAGAGGCGCTACCGCGATCGTTACCCACGGTGCGAGCCGGTGACCAGGGCAAACGCGCACCCGGACGGCGGCCTGAGGACCGCGATGACCGCGTGTCGACGATCGGTGACATGGCGCGCCGGCCTTCAGGGATGCGCGTCATGCCCGCAGGCGGCCCCTTCCTAAGCGTTCTGCGTGCCTCTCGTCTTCATTGCAGCCGGGTTCTCGAGCGCGCGTTCTGTGCGGATCACGAGAGCCACACCCGTCGATCGGTCGCGTCAGCGGCCGGTACGTCTGGACTCGGCAAAGCCTGAACTAGTCCGTCGCGGACAAGAGAAGGTGCGCAAGACGCAGTCGGATCCCTCTGAGAGGCATCGTTGCCAAAGGGGCATCGTTGCCAAAGGGGCGCGAGGATTCGCCACAGGAACGGTCCACGAGGAAAGGGGACGGCGATGGATCTCGACGAATTCGTCCGCCAGTGCGAGGAGGCATGGCAGGTCTTCGTAACCGGCGACCCCGGTCCGGCAAAGCGCCTCTTCTCCCGTCGCGACGACGTGACGCTGGCGATCCGTGGGGCCCGGCGGCGACGGGATGGCCGGAGGTGTCAAGCACCCTGGAGGCAGCGGCCGGTCGCTTCCGCAGCGGTCACGTGTCGGCGTTCGACGTGCGCTCGGAATTCGTCTCCGAAGATTTCGCATGCAACCCGACGACACGTCAGGCGATTCCGCAGAGATTGCGGCGTTGCGACAAGAACTCGCAAGCCCGCACCTTCACCCACCGATGACCTCGCAGAGGCCCCACATCGTGAGCGAGCCGAGTAACGCGGTTGTAGCGATGGCCGCCCACAAGCAGCGCCCGGCGACCGACGCTGCCACCTCATAGGCTGATGGACATGTGGACTCGCCGCCGTTTCCTGATTGGGCTGGGTTCGGTGGGGGTTGGCGCCGTGGCCATCGGTTGCGGATCAAACACCGGTCAGGCTCGGTCAGACTCAACGGAAGATTTCTCTGCCCGCTTCAGCGGGTTCGACGCTGCTGATGAGCCTGATGGTGATCTGTCCAAAGTGGTGTGGCCCCGGTGGATTGAAGGCGCCAAAGGCGACGTCAAGCAGCTCTATGAGTTTCAAATCGTCAACGGATCATTGATGCGCTACATGCCCTGCTTCTGTGGCTGTGGCCAAGATGCCGGGCACCGCAACAATCGGGACTGCTACATCAAGGAGGTGAACGCTGACGGCACGGTGGTCTTCGATGCCATGGCACCCTCTTGAGATATTTGTCTCGGCGTCACCCGTGCGGCGATGCGCATGCAACAGCAAGGCAAGTCGCCTCGTGAGATCCGAGCGGCGATTGATCGTTCATACGCCGACAAGATCGACCTAGCGACGCCGACGCCGTACCCGCCCGCGTAATCGATTCACGCCTGTTCACCATCTTCGCAGTCGCGGATCATCGTGATGCAATGCTTGTCGACCGTGTCTTGCCACGCTATGCGGGATACTTGATGTCGTGTTCAACGCGGTGGCCGGGGTCGATGAGGACTTGACGGCGTATGCGATCGTCGTTGCCAATCCAGAGTTGATGCCACGTGTTTGACCCGGACACCGTGAACGCGATGACGGTGAGGCCGTCGTTATCCGTAAGTTGGCGGACGTCGTCGGCGCCGTTGGCGTAAGGCAGCGAGGCTATGAATGCGGGGCCGGTGGTTGTGAGTTGGTAGGGGCCGGATGTCGCGTTTGGTCCGCTGTTGACCGTTTCGGTGACGCGCATTTGGGGCGCCGCTCTCGTCGCGGCGATCGCGCGGGCGAGGAGATCGTGCGCGTCGGAACCTGGTGGCCACGGTACGGACAGTGTGGTGGTGCCGCCTTCATAATCGTCACTTTGGACGGTGACGGTGATGGTGGATAGTCCGTCGGGCCATGTGTGGTTGATTTCTTTGCAGCCGTATCCGCAGGTTCGTGGGTAGAGGTCGAAGTCGCTGCTGTCGGGGTTGTGGCCGGTGAGCGAGATAGTCAACTGGGCGTCGGGTTGCCCGCCCGGCGGGTAGATGCGGACTTGGAGCCGGTCGGTTGTCGCGGCGGCGAGCACCATGTGGTTGCCGGCGAGGTCGGCGACCCACACGGTCGGGTCGGCGAGTGGCGCGGGACCGAGGATGAAACCGGCGGCTGGTGTGGGCGGGCTTGTTGATGCAAGTACTGCGCTTGCCGCGAACACGGCGGCGAGGCCGCAGAGTTCGACTCGGGTGTAGCGAGCCAGCCTGCGGATGCGGACGCCGTCGGAGGGGAGTGCTCGTCGGCGGGCGGTAGCGGCGATGGCGAGGACGCCGACGAGGAGGGCAATCTTGATGATGAGGACACGGCCATAGGCGGTCGTGAGTAGCTGTGCGGGCCGGTCGAATTGAGCAAGCGCCGCAAGCGCGCCGAGCCCGATCGCGGTCACGGCCAGGACGGCGGCGAGACGGGCATAGCGGCGAGGGCCGCGTTCGATGGCGTGGCTGTCAGTCGCCGCTCGTGCGGTGCGGTGGAGGTGCACGAGGGCGCCGAACCATGTGCCGGCGATGATCACATGCAATGCCGTGGTCGGCACTGCCCACCATTGACCGGCGTCGGAGGGGTGACCGCGGGCGACGAGCAGCCAGATCGCAGCAGCGGCGGGTGCCAGCGCGTACGGGCGGACTCGTTCACGTCGCACAAGGATTGCGGCGACTGCCGTCAGTGCCAAGGCACGCAGGGTGAACTGGTCGAATCGGCCGTCCAAAGCTTCGGCCCATCGGCCGATGTGGGCAAACGCCCCCGATCTCTTCAGCGACAGCGCGAGCGCGCTGACGAGTCCCGTCATCGCGACGCTGAGACCCGCGGGGACCGGCGCCGCTTCGGTTCGATCCCGTACCGAGCGCGCCGACGTAGCCCAGATGACCCGCTCACTCACGAGTCCGCCGAACGCGGCGGCGATACCCCCGAGTATCGCGAGGGCGGCCAAGGCGTCGGGCCATTGCGTTGCCGAGCGTGTGGGCTCGCCGGACGTCACGGTTGCGTTGGATGGAAGCGCGACGCCAACAGCGAAGACGAACTCGCCTTCGCTCGCGTGCCCATCTTGCGCGGTGATCCGCCATGGGCACTGTTGCGTTGAATGATCGCATAGTGGCAGCGAGGGTGTCGAGATGAAACGTCGTCGCCGTCTTGCGCCGTCCGTGCCGGAGCTTTCGGCGTTTGCTGGCTTCCGGTTCCCGCCCGAAGTGATTTTGTTGGCGGTGCGCTGGTACCTGCGCTACCGGTTGTCCTACCGGCGACGTCGAAGAACTCCTCGCGGAGCGCGGCGTGGAGGTCGACCACGTCACGATCTTTCGGTGGGTGCAGCATTTCACCCCTCTTGTGATCGAAGCCGCGCGACCGTGTCGCCATGTGGTCGGGGACCGCTGGTTCGTCGATGAGACCTACGTCAAGGTCGCCGGTGTCTGGCGCTACGTGTATCGGGCGGTCGACCACAACGGCCAGGTCATCGACGTGTACGTCTCGCCGCGACGCGACACCACTGCCGCTCGGCGTTTCTTCGAGGCCGCGCTCAGGATCCATCTTCGGCCCGCGGAGGTCAACGACAAGGCCGCGACGCTGATCGCGGTGGTCGAGGAGCTGCTGCCCGACGCGCGCCATAACACCGAGCAATACACGAACAACCGCGTCGAGTGTGACCACGGCCGGCTCAAGGCCCGCCTGCGACCGATGCGTGGCCTCAAACGCGATCGGGCTGCATCAATCGTGATACGCGGTCACGCGTTCATCCAGAACGTGCGGCGCGGCCACTACGAACTCGGCGCCGACGCCCGAAACCACCTCCGTGTCGCGGCCGCGTTCGACGAACTCACCCAAGCAATCTGACCAAACCCGGCGCCACGAGCACCCGACCGCGCCATGCGACGACGCGCCGCCAACTGACACCGGCCACGGCACGACAGCGGCTCGCGAGGCTTCTGCCTAACGAGTAACGGTGGAGGCGCGGGAGATATCGGCCGTTGGCGCGCCAGGTGGACAAAGTGGTTCATGTCGCCCTGGAAAGATGCATGCCGACGAGATGGACATCGACGTGGCTCTCGTGCGCCGTCTCTCCGCGCAGATTCCGCGGTGGGCAGGCCTTCCCGTCAAGCCGGCGTGTTAGGCGGCGCCTGCTGTTGTCGCGGCTGTGACTTCGTTCAGCCGACCGGACGTCACGTCGTAGATGAACCCATAGATCGGGATGGTCTGCGGTACGAGCGGGTGGGATCGGATGCGTACAACGTCGTCGACCACGCTGTCCTGCTGGTTCGCGATGGTGAGCCAGTCGATGTAGTTGCCTTCCGATGAGCCGGGCCCGGTGCCGATGTCATAGAAGCCCTCATCGCCGAGCGCGGCGGTCTCGAGGCTGTTGACGAGCAGCCCGCGCATGACTTCGTCGGTGAAGAACTCCATCCCGCAGTTGGAGTGGTGGATGACGAACCATTCCTTGGTACCGAGCAGCTTGTACGAAATGACGAGCGATCGGATGGCGTCGTCGCTGGCCCGGCCGCCGGCATTCCGGATGACGTGAGCGTCGCCCTCACTGAGCCCCGCGTACTTCGCGGGATCGAGCCGGGCGTCCATGCACGTCAAGATGGCGAAGCGACGGGCGGGGGAAGGGCGAGTCCAGACTTGGCACCGAACTCGGATGCATAAACAGCGTTGGCGGCGAAGACCTCATCGCGAACGGACACCGTCGCCCCCCTTGTTGTCGGCCTAACGTCGTTCTTGACATCGGCGCACCCACGGTAGCTGGCCTGAACCCTAACGGCGACCAATCCGAAGTCCGAACTGGCAGCGACGAGCAGCGGGTCGCGGTCAGGCCAGGCTCGTTACCTCTGGCCGACGCGGCGCTGGTTCGAGCGGGTCGCATTCCCCGGCGAACGGCGCGAAGCTCGGTTCGCCGGACAAGGCTCGACGCGCACGCGTGCCAAGTGCATTCGGTCGCCGGGCGGCGAGGCGGAGGTTGCGGGTCGATGTGTGGTTTGTGACAAGGAAAGCGACAGAAGCTTCGAGGGTTGTCATGGGCGCTTCTCGACAGACCTTCGACACCTTCGAGTGCGCGATCGAGGCGCTGGCCCCGGCTCGCGAAACGTGCGGATCGCGCATCGTCGGTCACACGGTCGAGGTAAACAAACTTCTCTACTGCTGTGCCCACTGCGCATTGTTGAAACAAGCGTCGCTACTCGCTCGGTTCATCGATTAACGGTGCATCGTCGAGCGATGAAACGCGTGTCCGTGGCCATGTCAGAGTCGGCACTCTCTGGTCGGGGCGAGCACACCGAAGCGGAGGAGATCCGCGACTGAGGAGGTCCCAATGCCCACCTATGTTTCGCTCATCAAGCTCACCAACCAGGGCGTCACGACCATCAAGGACAGACCGGCCCGGCTTGACGCTGGCAAGAAGACTCTCGAGGCCTTCGGTTCTGAGCTCAGAGGCCTTCTATTTGGTGTTGGGCCGCTATGACATCGTGACGATCAGCGAGGCGCCCGATGACATTGCCGCCGCGAAGGTCGCGCTGGCGATCGGCTCGGCGGGCAACGTGACCACTGAGACGCTGCGAGCCTTCACCGAGGACGAGTACCGACAGATCGTCGCCGCGCTGCCGCAGTCGACAAAGCGCGCACGCGGCCTGGCCGGTCGCCTACGCGTGCGCGAGCTAAATGACCGGCCCCGTCGCGATCGAGCTGCCGCCCGCGAGTTGATCCAGGATCTGGTTGACGTGTGTGGCGAAGTCGAAGTCGAGGGCCGTCAATCCACCCGAATCGTGAGTCGTGATTTCGAGCTCGACGCGGTTGTACACGTTGGTCCAATTGGGATGGTGAGCGAGCCGCTCGGCGATCAACGCGACTTGAGCCATGAAGCCGAACGCTTCAACGAACGACCGGAATTTCAGCTCCCGCCGCAACGCGCCGCCGACCTGCTG
>DATLFA010000003.1:0-83989 GCA_035525225.1 Acidimicrobiales bacterium | reverse complement strand
TTGAAAATAGCAACGAGCCATTTGACCAACGACGGCGCGGTAGACTTAGTCCATGACTAAGTCTACCTCACTACGTGTCGGAGTCCATGAGGCAAAGACGCGGTTCTCGGAGCTCCTCCGCGCGGTAGCCGCAGGGCAGAGCGTCGAGATCTTGCGCAACGGCGAGCCTGTCGCGCGACTGGTGTCGATGCATCCGTCAACCAAGCGGATCTTTGGTAGCGATCATGGTCGCTTCCTCGTGCCCGACGACTTCGACGAGCCACTCCCCGGTGATCTGCTCGAGGCGTTCGACGGGTGAGACTGCTCGTCGACACCCACGTGTGGCTGTGGCTGCAGACGACGCCCGATCGCGTCGATGCCGTCACGCTGCAGGTATTGGCCAACGAGGCGAACGATCTCTATCTGTCCGCCGCCAGCGGATGGGAGATCGCCGTCAAGTACCGGCTCGGGAAGTTGGCGTTACCACAACTACCAGAGGTCTACGTCCCTGATCGCATGCGGACCTCCGGTACGACGCCGCTTGCAGTCGAGCACGCGCACGCTTTGCGGGTGGCAAACCTGCCTGACCATCATCGCGATCCATTCGATCGCCTGCTGATCGCTCAGGCGCAAATGCTCGACATGCCGATCGTCACCGCCGACCCGCAGTTCTCGATGTACGACGTCGAGCTCATGGGCGCGTGAATCCGGAGGTCGACCGGTCAGCCCTCTGCGCCGGCGATCACGGCCCGGGCGCGGCGCGCGAGCGGTTCGTCGACCATCTGCCCTTCGAAGGAGATGGTGCCGTGTCCCAGTGCCGTGGCTTCCTCGAACGCCTCGATGAGGCGGCGGGCGCGCTCGACCTCGGCCGCGGAAGGGGAGAACGACTCGTTGGCCCACGCGACCTGGGATGGGTGGATGCACAGCTTGCCCCGATAGCCGAGCGAGCGCCCCATTTGCGCGTCGAGACGGAACGCATCCTCGTCATGGAGGTCGGTGACGACCTGATCCATCGACAACACGCCGGCGCGCGCGGCGTGCGCGGCGACCCGCGAGCGGGGCCACAGCACTTCGAGGCTGTCGGCGCGGCGTACGCCACCGAGATCGGCGGTGTAGTCCTCCGCGCCGAAGTAACACGCGGCGACACGAGCCTCGTGCAGGATCTCGGCCACGTTGATGACCCCGGCGACGGTCTCGATGCCGACGAGGATGCTCAATTCGTGCAAGCCGGCACGATCTAGGGCCCGACCCGCCGCCATGATCTGTGCCGCGGATTCGATCTTGGGCACGACGACTCCGATCGCGCCGGCAGGCACACCGCGCGCGATGTCGTCGGCGAACCACTCGGTCGGCATCGCGTTGACGCGAACGTAGACAGCGAGTTGCGGGTACTCGCGTGCGAGCATGGCGCCCGCCTCGCGTGAGTGATCACGGGCGTCGGCCTTCGCGCTCGGCGCGACGGCATCTTCGAGATCGAGAACCACGCCGTCGGGATCGGCGCGCGGAAGCTTGGCCAACACGTCGGGACGGCTGGCAGGTGCGAAGAGCAAGCTGCGAAGGCGCAGCGGGGTGCGCACCAGTCAGCGTCCCCGCTCTGGAGAGCCGTTCGAGCCCCTCTCTCGAGGTAGGCGCCGCATCAACGCGTTGCGGCGGAAGCGACACACCAGCTCGTCGCGCTGATTGAACCCGCGGTGTTCGAATGTGACGATGCCCGCGTCGGGGCGTGACTTGCTGTCGCGAGTCGCGACGACCTCGGTCTCGACGTGGATCGTGTCACCCACGAACACGGGCGCGGGGAAGACGGTCTCGTCCATGCCGAGGTTGGCCACGGTGGTGCCGTGGGTCGTCTCGAGGACGCTGATGCCGCCTACGAGGCCGAGTGTGAAGAAGCTGTTGACCAACGGACGGCCGAACTCGGTCGCGGCGGCGAACTCGTGGTCGAGGTGCAGCGGTTGTGGATTGAGCGTGAGCGTCGTGAACAACACGTTGTCGGTCTCGGTCACCGTGCGCGTGAGCGTGTGCTGCACGACGAGGCCGACCGTGAGCTCCTCGAACCACTTGCCGCTATGGGGTCGTGACATCGCGCTCGCGGTCAGCGTTGCCCACGGCGAACGAGGCGGCCCGGTAGGGCACCCGTCTCTTCGCCCTCGCGCAGCGTCACCGCGCCAGCGACGATCGTGGCGATGTAGCCATCGGCGCGCTGCACGATGCGTTTCGCGCCGGTCGGTAGATCGTCAACGACCTCTGGCATCCGCAAATTGAGGTGGTCGAAGTCGACCACGTTGAGATCGGCCTTCTTGCCCACGGCCACGACGCCTCGATCGTGCAAGCCATAGAGCGCTGCCGGGCCCGAGGTCATCTTGCGCACGGCAGTCTCGAGATCGAGACGCGGACCGCGTCGTCGATCACGCACGTAGTAGGAGAGCAGCGACGTGGACGTGGACGCGTCGCAGATGAGCGACACGTGGGCGCCTCCGTCGGCGAGGCCGAGGATGGAACTGTCGTAGGACAACAACTCGATGATGTGGTCGGTGTTGCGGTTGCCGTAACCGCCGAGGGTGAACAGCACCAGCTGCCGGCCCTCGTGGCCCAGGTAGAGGTCGTAGTAGACCTCATCGGCACTCAAGCCGCGATCGATCGCGATCGCGGCGACACTGTCGGCGGGGTCGGGCTCGTAGTTGGGCGGATCATCGAGCGCCCACGCCTTGTCGGCGAGGCGACCCAGCAGCCGTCCTATACCCGCGCCATCGCTCGGTTCGGCGAGGATGCGCGCCTTGCGCTCTGGGTCGCGCAGCGCGGCGACGAGTTGAGGCAACGGTAAGTGCGCGACCTCGTCGAACGATCGGCGTCCGCTGAACTGATGCTTGGTGGTGAGCCCGACGAGGATGCCGAGCGGGCGGCCTGCGGTCTGCACGACGAACTTCGCGCCCTTGGCACGCGCCGCGTCGATCCACGTGAGCACGTCGCGCCAGCGATCGGGATGATTGTCGATCTGGGTGAGGCAGAAGGTGATGGGCAGGCCGGTCTCGACCGAGAGCGCGGTACCCCACGCGATGTCCTTGCGGTAACCGCCGTCGACGACCCCCATCGACTCGGCCGACACGACCTCGACCACACCGCCACCACCGCGCGCCATCGCGCGTCCGATGGCGAGCAACTCGTCGTCGTCGGCGAACGTCCCCGGCACGGGGCGGCCGTCTTTCGCGGTGTGCGACGGCAAACGGTTCGTCGAGAAGCCGAGCGCACCGGCTCGCATTGCTTCCTCGGCGATGCGAGCCATGCGGGTGATGTCGTCGGCCGTTGCCAACTCGTTCGCCGCGCCGCGCTCGTCCATCACGTACGCACGCAGTGAGCCATGCGGAAGGTGCGTACCGATGTCGAGGAGGCGCGGCTTCGATGCCAGCGCGTCGAGATACTCGGGGAACGTCTCCCACGACCACGCGATGCCCTCGTGCAGCGCGGTGCCGGGGATGTCTTCGACACCTTCCATGAGCTGTACCAGGAAGTCGTGACGGTCGCGCCGCACGGGCGCGAAGCCGACGCCGCAGTTGCCGAGGATGGCGGTCGTGACGCCGTGCCAACAAGAAGGTGCAAGTTGGTAATCCCAGGTGGCTTGGCCGTCGTAGTGCGTGTGCGGGTCGACGAAGCCCGGCGTCACGAGCGCACCGTCGGCGTCGAGAACTTCGCGCGCGGCGCCGCCGAGTGTGCCGATCTCGACGATGACACCGTCGGTGATGGCGACGTCGGCGCGGTACGCGGTAGCACCAGTGCCATCGACGACCATGCCGCCCTTCAACAAGAGGTCGTACACGGCATCACTTCCTGATCTCGGGCGGGAGGTCTTCGTTGGCTACCTTGCGATCTGCGATGCCGACGAACCCGGCTTGACCCGAGTAGCTGTCTTCGCCGATCAGTGTGCCGGTCTCATCGAACGGCCATAGCACGAGCATGCGATCGCGGTACATGTAGTAGGCATCGGCATCGTCGACGGTGATGCCCATCGCGTTGAGCGTGCGTCCCGGATACAACATCGTCATGGTGCCCTCGGTGATCACGGCGTGGTCGTCGACAACCAGACGGTCGACATCGAACTCGAGATGGTTCGCTCCCGACGCGACGAAGTCGGTGTAGAACTTCTCGACGGCGGCACGCCCCTTGGGCCCGTGATCTCCTTGCGGTCCCCAGAGGTGATAGTCGGGATGCTCGCTGAGCGTGGCCATCAATCGCCCGAGATCGGGAGCCGCCTCCGCGAGCATGTGCTCGAGCACGATCTCGAGCAACTTGCGCTTGTGCGGATCACGTTCGACCGCCAGCCGTTCTTCGACGACTTTCCATGTGCGGGCCTTGTCGATGACCGTCATTGGCACCCCCGTTGTGTGACTTCGCGAGGAGTGTACCTACGACTCCTCAACCGAGTTGGGCCAGCAGGTCCGCGGGGTCGAGCGAACCCGGTGGCAGACCGAGACGGGCGTGCTCAGCGCACAACCGTTGCAAGAGTTCGTTGACGGGGGTCGCCACGCCCGTGATCCGCCCGAGCAACGCGATCTCACCGTTGAGATAGTCGGTCTCGACGGACCCCGCGCCCCGGCGCAGGCTCTGCCAGGTCGAGCTTCCCCTACCGGTGCCTGGCCCATAGGGCTTCATCTGCAGCAGGTTGCCCCGACGCTCGGCGTCCTCTTCGGTCGAGGCGAACGCGATGTTCGACGCGCGCAGTACGCGTTCGGCTTCGGCGCGAGCGCGAGTCGCGATCTCGGCAATCGTCGGGCTCGATCCACACAGGGCGTTCGCGGCGTTCGAGAGGTTCGTGATGAGCTTGGCGTACTTCCATCGCATGATGTCGACTCGGGGAATGCTCTGGAATGCCGCCGTTTCGATCGAGGTGGCGATGGATCGGGCCCGATCGTCCTGTCCTGAAGGATACCGCCCGAGATCGAGGAGGCCCGACAGAGGGGATGCGAAGGCTTCGACCACGCCTGGCTCGAGGTGACCGGTGGGGCACATGACGCACACGCCGTAGACGTCGGCGAACCAACGCAGCGCGAGGCGCTCGTTTTCGACGCCGTTCTGCGCGCACACAACCGCGATCGGGATCGTCGACGCGGCTGCGGAGAGATCGGCGAGCGCGGCTGCGGTGTGTTGCGTCTTCATCGCGAGGATCACGACGTCGTACTCATCGAAGGTCAGCTCCCCCGGATGGCGCACGACCGGCACCCGTAAGGTCACGTCTTCGTCTTGACAAATGAGACGCAGGCCCTTGTCGCGGATGGCGTCGTGATGCGCACCGCGGGTGATGAGCACGACGTTCTGGTCGGCCTGAAAGAGGCGAGCGCCGATGACCCCACCGACCGCGCCGGCGCCGTAGACGACGAAGCGCACGACTATGCCTCCAGCCGCAAGGAGTCGATCCACTGGTCGATGGTGACGACCTCGCTCTGACGAGCGAACACTTTTTCGATGAGCACCCGATGCACCTCGGCGTCGCCGTCGGCGCACCCGTCGGACAGCACCGAGAGTCGAAAGTCGAGATCGGCTGCTTGGCGCACGGTCGACAACACGACGCCGCTCGTCGAGATGCCGCTGATCACGAGGTGGTTTATCTGCTGTGCGCGCAGCACCATGTCGAGGTCGCTGCCGGCGAACGCGCTGACGCGCTTCTTGGTGACGACGATGTCACCTGGTTGCGGCGCGATGTCGGGGTGAACGCGGCGGTTGTCGTCGCCGTCGGTGTACGCACCGGTCTGCGCGATGGCAGAGAAGCTGCGGTTGTTGGGGCTGACTTCGGCGTAATCGTCGCGGAAGCCCACGACGACGTAGATCACTCGCACCGACGCTCGCCGCGCCGCGTCGATGGCCCGACGCAGACGACCGATGAGCCCCGCGTCGTCCGCGTAGCGGTCGACGATGCCGACCTGGACGTCCATGACGAGTAGCGCGCTGGTCACGGAGTGGCCCCGATGACATGACCGCTGATCTCGGCCAATGCGTCGGCGACGATGCGATTGTTGGCGAGCCAGTGATCGAGGTCGTACGGCGGCAGGATCTTGTACCAGAGCGGAAGCCCGTAGCCGTAAAGCTCCATCCGCCCCTTGGGTCGAGCCATGAACCAGACGTGGAAGTGCGATCCGCCGTCGCCCCACCTATTGACGTGCACGCGACCGATGTCGTCACAACGTTGCATCGCGTGCTCGATGCGCACGATCATCTCGCCGAACCGCGCGCCGAGCTCGGGGGTGAAGTCACTCAGGTCGAGATGTTCGCGGGTCTCCAACATGACGCCGACGGGCAGCGCCGACCGATCGAGCGTTTTGACGCGCCACATATCGTCGACCCACAGGTACTCACTGTCGGGCGGCTCGCACGCGAACTTGCACGAGCGACCGCCCTCGCCCGAGCGCGCGACGTCGTCGGCCATGAGCGGTGTGATTTGCTTCACCCGCATGTCACCTTCGAACGGAAAGATGGGCCAGCCGACGTAGTCGGGTAGGGGCAGAGGTGCTTCGTTCACCGCACGGAGACCGGGATACGGCTGTACGCCCTCGCCCAGATGGACACGATGCGCTGCGGTTCACCGGTGAGGTGATAGTCGGGGAAGTTACGGTGCCACTCTTCGAACGCAGCCCGCGCTTCGAGACGGGCCAGGTTGGCACCGAGGCAATAGTGAATGCCGTGCCCGAACGCGAGATGGCGGGAGAACTTGCGGGTCACGTCGAGGCCTTCGGGGTTGGTGAACTCACGGTCGTCGTGGTTGGCAGCACCCCAGATCAACATCACCCGGGAGTCGGCCGGAATCGTGGTTCCGTGCAACTCGACGTCGCGCGTCGTCGTGCGGGGCAATACCTGCGCCGGCGACTCCAGTCGATTGAGTTCTTCGATGGCATTGGGCCACAGTGACGGATCGTCGACGAGTCGCGCCCGCTGGTCCGCATGGTTCGATAGCAACACGATGCCGCTGCCGATGAGGCTCGACGTCGTGTCGTTTCCGGCGAGGATGAGCAGGAGGCAGAACCCGAGCAACTCTTCGTCGCTCAGCTTGTTGCCCTCGGCTTCGGCGTCGATGAGCGCGGTCATCAGATCGTCGCGAGGTCGCGCCCGCCGCTCGGCCAGCAGTTCGGCGAACAGCGCGTAGATCTTGCCCGCGGCCTCGGCGAAATCTTGTGGTCCCTGGATCTCGAGAAACGATTCGGTCCAGGTGCGAAACGAGGGAATGTGTTCCTCTGGCACACCGATCATGCGGGCGATGACCACGCTGGGCAAGATCGCCGCGAAGTCGTGTTGCAGCTCGCATTCGCCGCGCTCGGCGATCGCGTTGCACAGCTCACGTGCGGTTTGGCGGACGAGGCCTTCGACAGCGGCGACCCGTTTGGGCGTGAATGCTCGCGAAACGAGTGACCGCATGGCCGTGTGCCGGGGCGGGTCGAAGTAGATCATCTGCGGGAGCAGGCTTTGCGCTTCTTCGACGACACTCGAGAAGGTGTCGTGGTCGTGGACGGCCCGCCATACGTCGTCGAAGCGCGACAGCGCGTAGGTGCCCGTCGTCGGATGGCGATAGACGGGGTGTTCGTCGCGAAGCGTGCGGTAGACATCCCACAGGTCCTTCTGGAACTGCGCGGTCGACGGGTCGTAGATGAAATGCGGCGCTGTGGTTGTCATGGTGATGTACCCCCGGTGGCACATTAGATGACCTCGTGCCGCGGCGGCTACCCTCCGCACCATGCGGGTCTTGGTCATGGGCGGGACGCTCTTCAACGGCTATGCACTGGTGCGAGAGCTCGTGCGAACCGGTCACGACGTGACCATCCTCAACCGGGGCAAGACACAGGTCGAGCTGCCTCGTTCGGTGCGCCGTGTGATCGGTGACCGCACCGACCACGACCATATCCACGAGCTCTTCCGCGACGAAGAGTTCGACTGCGTGCACGACATGAGCGCCTACCACCCCGAAGACGTCGAGCTGATGTACGACGTGTTCCGAGGCAAGATCGGCCACTACATATTCGCCAGCTCGACCGTGATCTACGCGGCGTCCGACATCTTGCCCATCGACGAGTCGTTCCCGGTCGACCGCAGCGCGGACCAGAACGAGTACGGCTTGCACAAGATCTTGTGCGAAGAGTTCCTGTTCCAGAACTACCGTGACAATGGCTTTCCGGCGTCGGTCGCAGCGCTGTCGATGGTGTTCGGCCCGCACAACGGAATCCCCGATCGCGAGCAGCGCATGTTCGGCCGGCTCTTGCAAGGCCGCCAGATCTTGATACCCGGCGATGGGCGCACGCTGGGCCAAGTCGGTCATGTCGACGATCAGGCGCGTGCGTTGCGGATGATGATGGGCCAGCCCATCACGTTCGGCAGGCGCTACAACCTCACCGGTTCGCAGTCGTACACGAGCGAGGGCTACGTCGACGTCTTCGCTCGGGTTCTCGGTGTCGATGCCCAAAAGGTGTTCATCCCAGCCGATGTGATGGACGGCATGTGGGACGGCAATATCGACATCGCGGCGGGGCGCATGCAATCCCGCATAGAGATTCGGCCGAGTGCGTCAGGTGTCCAGACCGCAAGTGGCACCCGGCAGAAGTATCACCTTGCGACACTCGTTCAGCGCATCGCGCCGCATCTGCATCGATGGAATCAGAGCGTCGTCTTCGGCATCGACCGGTTGCGCCGTGACATCGGCTGGGAACCCGAGTACACGTTCGAGTCGATGGTGCAGCAGACCTACGACTGGTTCGTCCGCGAAGGGCTCGACCGCTCGCTGACCTTCGACTTCGCGGCAGAGGACCAGATCCTCGCCCTGCTGGCGTAGCCGTTCGCCTGCGGCGTCTAGCGCGCCGCGTCGGTCCACCGTCGCGGTGCGGTGGTGAATGCCCGCGGCTCGCCGTCGGGTACGACATCGACGACCAGAACATGCCCGCTGCCCGGGTCGAGGTACGCGCGGGTCACGACCGCCGGACCGCTGGCGAAGGATCGCCGATCTTCGAGGACGGGGCACCCGTCGGTGAAATGCGCGGGTGAAACGGCAAGTGGTGCACCGGTGCGCGCGCTGAACGCGACGCATCCGCGCTGCACGACGCCCGGATACAACGGTTGTTGTGGCGTGCGGTGTGCTTCTTGAACGGCGGCATCCGATGCGATCGGGATCGCAGGCGGTTGCGCACGCGCAAGTCGCCGCGACAAGAGCTCGACCCGGAGCGCGTCGGTAATGGCGTGGTCGACGGCGAACGACGCATCGACGGCCACGCCGTACACATCGCGAGCGTCGTCGAAACCGACCCGCCCGCGCTTGACGTCGACCGCGACCCGGCCCGGGTCACGGTCGAGCGGATCGCCGTATCCTCCGCCGCAGGCGCAGCGAAACTCGAAAAGCTGGCCCGGTTGCAACACGACGTCGCTCGCGTGGCCACCGATGCGGTCCACGCCGTTGGCCGGGTGATGCAGGACGAACTCGGTGACCGCGCCGGGCGCACCACCGGCCATGCCGACGAGCGGCAAGCGCTCGCGCATACCCAGCATCACGCCGAAGAGTTGCGACGTGCCGTGCAACGAGTAGGCCATGTTGCATCCCGCGCCGGCGCGGAACGTCCCTGCACCGAACGCCCCGGGACGGGCTCGCTTGAACTCGACGAGGATCGGGTACCACGACTCCGCGACCTCGACGTCGATCATCTCTAGCGATCCACTGGCGGCCACCATCCAAGAGCCGAGGTCCGTGCCGTCACGGTCGTTGCCGGCGGATGCGCCGGCCAGACAGCCGTCGAGCATCGCCCAGCCGTCCGGCATTCCCGAAAGTCCTTGCCCCGACCATGTGTGCGTCGCGAGCGCCGATCCACCTGTTGGCCCGCTGAGGTACTGGGCCGCGGGGCTTCCGGGAGTCGCGGCGACGGCCATCACCAACGCCCGCATCCCGACTTCGGCCGCATTGAACGCGACGTCCATGTGCGCGGCGGCGACGGGCGCCGGCGGTTCGCTGTTGACGATCGTGCCGCTGGGACAACGGAGTGCGACCGGCCGGAACGCGCCGCGGTTGAAAGGCAGATCTTGTGCGAGGAGCTTGCAGATCTCGCCGACGAGTCCGCTCGCGATGATGTACGGCTTCGAGTTGAAGAAATGCTGGGCCTGCGGCGCCGCGCCTTCGTAGTCGAAGTGTAGGTGATCGCCCTCGACCGTCAACGTGCACGGCACGACGAAGAACTCGTCATCCCATTCGGTCCAACTGACCGCACGATACACGCCGTCTTCGAGCGCTTCGATGCGTCGACGCAGCTCGCGTTCGGTGAGATCGCACATGTCTTCGACGGCCTCGACGAAGCTGTCGTTGCCTATCTCGGCAACGAGTGCGGCGATCTTCTCGTGGGCGACATGGCAGCCGGCGACCAGGCCGCGCAGGTCCATCTCGACGAGGGCCGACAAGCGCACGTTGTTGCGGAAAATGGCGAAGATGTCGCTGGCCTCGACGCCACGATTGACCAACCGCACAGGCGGAAATCGCAACGCTTCTTGAAAGCACTCGGTGGCGGCCGGCGCCCAGGACCCGAGCACCATGCCGCCCATGTCCATGAGATGCGCCGAGTTGACGATCCATGCGACTCGCTCGCCTTCGACGAAGACCGGACGTTGCACCATGACGTCCTGCGCGTGCAGCCCGCCGCCGTTGTGCGGATCGTTGGCCAAGAAGACATCGCCCGGCCCGATCGAGTCGCCGTGCGTCGCAATGGTCGCGTTCACCGCACTCGACGCGGCGTAGAAGTGGTAGTCGATCTTGCCCGCGCCGACGAGAAGTCCACCTTCTCGATCGAGGATGGTGCACGAGTAGTCCTTCGATTCGGTCACGACCGGACTGATCGCGGTGCGTTCGATGGTGTTCGCGCCCTCTTCGCCGATCGCTTCGAGTTGGTGGCGCAAGACCTCGAGTGTGATCGGGTCGGTGCGTAGGCCGAGGCTTGTCATACGGAGAGCTCCACGATCGTGCTGCGGTACGCGTCGATGTGCGCAGTGGACGATGGGGGGACCCAGATGGTCGTGTCGACGTCGTCGAGCAATGCCGGCCCGTCGAATCGGTGCCCTGGTCGCAGGTCGGCCATGCGGTAGGACGCGACGGCCGCGGGCGGCTGGGTACGTTCGAGCAGGACTGCCCGCATTTCGCTCGGCGCGGGAGTCGAACGAGGATCGTCGAGTTCGCGGCGCTCGAACACGGCTTGCACCGTGCGACCGATGCCGAGGCCGCGAAGAGCCACCACCTCGACCGCCGCGCCGGCCATCACGGCGCCCTCGCCGTAGCGGCGGGCATACTCCGCACGAAAGTCGTGTGCGAGACGTTCGATCGTCGCCGCGCTCACCGGCGAAGACAATGGGATCGTGAGCTCCCATCGTTGCCGGGCGAAGCGCACGTCCACCTCGTAGTAGACCTCCCGATTGATCGGCGCGACCGCGTCGGCGTCGAGCTCTTTGGTCAACTCGGCTTCGAGCGTGGCGATCGCGTCGTCGAGGATGACCGGATCGCACGGCAACATGACGGTGAGGGGGAGTGTGCGCTCGCGCTTGATATCGGAAGCGGCGGCACCGAATGCGGAGAGCACCGACGACAGCGCGGGCACGAGCAGTCGCGGCGCGCCGATCGCCCGTGCAACACCGGTGGTGAACAAGGGCCCGCAACCGCCGTAGGTGATGAGGGTGAAGTCGCGGGCGTCGAGGCCTCTCGTCGAGAGCATCGAGCGAGTGGCCTTGACCATCTCGGCCAGCGCGATTTCGCGGATGCCCCAAGCGCACTCCGGCCCCGTGATGCCGATGGCTTCGCCGAGACGGGCGCAGGCCCGGTGCGCGCCGTCGAGATCGAGGGCCATCCGCCCACCGAGAAAGTGGTCGGGGTCGAGATAGCCGAGCACCAGCAATGCATCGGTCACGGTGGGTTCAGTGCCTCCGCGGCCGTAGCAGACGGGCCCTGGTATCGCGCCGGCGGAGCGGGGACCGACGCGCATCAACCCACGACTGTCGATCCACGCGAGTGACCCACCGCCGGCGCCGAACGACTTGACATCAACGGTCGGCACCGACGTCCAGATACCCATGACATCGCCGCGAGTGCGACGCTCGGGTGCGGCGTCGAGGACGAGCGCGACGTCATAGGAGGTGCCGCCCACGTCGCAGGTGATCGCCCGCGTGATGTTGCTCGTCTTCGCGACGATCGACGACGCGGTCACGCCCGCCGCCGGGCCCGAAGCCGCGAGCCGGATCGGCACACGCCGGGCTTCGTCGGTGGTCATCGACCCGCCACCCGAATGCACGAGCAGTAGCGGCACGCGCAACCCGAGGCGGGCGAGTTGCGCGGTCAGCGCGTCGACGCCGTTGAGCGAGCGGCCGACGTACGCGTTCAGCAGTGCGAACGTCGACCGTTCGTACTCGCGGATTGCTGGTTGCAACTCGACCCCGCTCGTCACGAGGAGGTCGGTATACCGAGTGCGTATTTCGTGGACTGCCCGGTGCTCGTGGTCGGGATTCTTGAAGCTCCACAAGCACGAAACGGTGATCGCGTCGACGTTTTCGTTCTCCACGAGATGTTCGGCTGCCCGTTGGGCGGCGCCCATGTCGAGCGGCTTGATGATCCTGCCGTCGCGGTCGATGCGTTCGTCGAGCCCGACGATGCGTTCGCGCTCGACGAGCGACGGCGGCATCACCAGCCATCCGTCGACGCATACGCGCGTACCTCGGGCGAGCGGGACGATGTCCTCGAAGCCCGCGGTCGTGACGAGGCCGAGTCGCTGACCGGTCCACGAAGCCAGCGTGTTGGTCACGGCCGTGGTGCCCAGGCCGAATCGATCCACGGTCGGCAAGAGGCCCTCGAGCGTCGTCCCGTGCGCCTCCGCGACCAGACGGCAGGCTTCGAGCACGCCTTCGCTGACGTCGTGCGGCGTGCTCGGCGACTTGCCGCGCCACGTACGGCTGCCGTCGGACAGCACGACATCGGTGAACGTCCCCCCGATGTCGACGCCGATGCAGGTCGCTCCCCCCACGAGCGGCACCATACTCGCAGTGCGACAATCGTTGCTGCGAGATCGGAGGCACCACGTGTATGACGACGAGCAGCGAGAACTGGTCGCCACGGCGACGAGCGCGACCTTGTTCGCCCGCCGGCGCGACCGATCGCCCACCGGATGGCCGATGACGCCGCTGTGGCCCGGCGACGGGCACCTGTACTTCAACACCTATCGCGTCGCGGCGAAGGCCAAGATGATGCTGCGCGACGATCGCGTGGCAGTGCTGTTGTCGAATGAACAGTCGCCGCGCGGTTTGCGTCTCGAGGCCAACGCGCAGTTGATCACCGACGCCGACGAGATCGAGTGGCTGGCGCAGCACGCGCTGCGTACCGATGGCTTCGCGACGTCCGATGTCGTGGCGCGCACGCAAGATCGGCTGCGCACGGGCAAGCGAGTGTTGTTTCGCATGGCGCCGGGGCGACTCGACTGGATCGCTCTGCCCGCTGGTTGGCGCACCGACTCGAGACGTTCACAGCCGAGGGGCGCCCGCACCGACATGGGCAAGGCGGGCCGAGATCGTGGTTCGCTCGCCCTCGAAGAAGACGAGCTTGCTTCGTTCGTCGCCGCGGCAAGAGCGGGTGCCGTCGGGTGGACCTCGGCCCACGACCACCCGACCGCCGCGGCAGTCGCCGTTCGCCCCATGGGCGACCGCATCGAGTTGGGCGAAGGCGCGCCGGCGCCCGGCACGCGCGTGTGCGTCGTTCTCGATCGCGGCGCGACGTATGCCGACATCGAGGGCGCGCTGATCCACGGCGACATCGACGGCGACCGCACGGTGGCCGTGTCCGACGTCGTCAGCTTCGCCTTCGCGAAGGCCGGCGCCTCCTAATTCCCCCACAACACCGGTTCTGTTGGCGTTTTACAGGTCTCGACACCCGTAAAACGCCAAGAGAAGGGCTCTCAGATGGGAGGAGGGCGGCGGGTGCGGGGGAGGAGCAGCAGGTTCGACACGATCGTGATGAGCGCGGCAATGGTCATGGCCGCGAACATGCGCCGGTGGTCGCCGAGGGTGGTGTCGACCCGCGACCCGAGAATCGTCACCGCGACCGCGACGCCGAGCGAGTTGCCGATGCGCTGGAGGGTCTGGGTGATGCTCGCGGCCAACGACATGCGCTCGGGTTCGACCCGGCGCAGCACCAGTGCGAACATGCCGCCCCACGCGAGGCCGGCCCCCGCGCCCGCGATCGACGTCGCGGTGAACCACAGCGCCATGTTGCGCTCACCCTGCAGTCCGAACGCCAACATGGCGACGCCGATCGTCCACACGGTGACGGCGGGCGCACTCAGCTTCTCGTCGCCGAAGCGATCGCTGATTCGGCCGGCGGCGAGCGAGAACAGCGCGGTGAATGCGAACACCGGAGTACTCAGCAGACCGGCATCGAGGAGGCTGAAGCCCCAGATCTGTCGCAGGAAAAGGATGGCGCCGAACTGTGTGCCGAAGAAGCTCAACGCGAACATCAACATCGAGATGTTGCCGAACGCGTACGTGCGACTGCGGAAGAGAGTGAGGTCGATGAGGGGTGCGGGATGCCGGCCTGAGCGACGGAGCAAGAGTGCGACGAGCGCCGCGCCGGCCACGATCGACGAGATCACCAGCCCGCTGCCCCAACCCCACTGGCTGCTCTGCACGAGACCGAGTACGAGGAAGCCCACGCCACCCATCAACGCGAACATGCCGACGACGTCGGGCACACGGGGCGCCGTGTCGTTCTTCGACTCGTCGAGGACGATCATCGCCGCGACGGTCGCGATGACACCGATCGGCACGTTGAGCCAGAACGCCGCTCGCCAACTCCAGGTATCGATCAGCCAACCACCGAGCGAGGGGCCGAGCGACGCCGCGATGCCATCGATCGCCGACCATCCGGCCGCTGCCGTGCCGCGATGCGACTCGGGAAACGCATTGAGGATCAGGGTGGCGGTCATCGGCAGGATGAGTGCGGTGAAAACGGCTTGTATCGCTCTCGCGGCGATGAGCCACCCAGGGTTCGGTGCCAGCGCCGCGAGCACCGATGCGACGGTGAACCCGATGAGCCCGAGGATCATGGTGCGCTTGCGGCCGTAGCGTTCGCCGGCCACGCCCCCCAGGATGAACAGCGGCGCGCCGACGATGGTGAAGATATTGAGCACCCACGAGAGCGTCGAGTTGGACGAATTGGGGAACTCTTCGACCAGATCGGGGTACACCACGAACACGATCGACAACGACATCGCGGTGAGGAAACTGCCGAGGCCCACGACGAACAACACGAGGTAGGCGCGCCGCAGATCGGGCTTGGCCACTTCGGCGACGCTCACGGCGCCCGACCCTACCGGGCGATCCCGCTGCGAACGACCGCGCACCGGGGCTACCCTTAGCGGCCATGCTGAAGCTCGCTCGTCGTTTCTGGATGTACATGACCGCCAAGCTCACTGGCTCGTTCAACGAACGTGCCGATCCCAAGGTGCAGCTCGAGCAGGCCATCATCGAGGCACAGGAGCAGCACCGCCGGCTGAGAGAGCAGGCGGCCAACGTGATCGGCAGTCAGAAGCAGACCGAGATGCGCCTCGATCGCGCGCTCGAAGAGCTCGAGCGGGTCAACGCCAACGCGCGGCAAGCGGTGCGCATGGCCGAGGACGCCAGTACCGCGGGTGACCCCACGAAGTCCAACCAATACACGTCGGCCGCCGAAGCGTTTGCCAATCGGATGATCGCACTCGAGAACGAGATCGACGGATTGAAGGCGTTGCACTTGCAGGCAACGCAAGCCGCGAACCAGGCCAAAGCCGCGGTTGAGCAGAACAGTGCCATGTTGCAGAAGAAGCTGTCCGAGCGGCACAAGCTGATGGGTCAACTCGAGCAGGCCAAGATGCAAGAGCAGATGAACACGGCAATGGCATCGTTGTCGGAGAGTGTGGGTCAAGACGTGCCCACCTTCAACGAGGTGCGCGACAAGATCGAGTCGCGCTATGCCAAGGCCAAGGGCATGGCCGAGATCCAGGGCACTTCGGTCGAGTCGCACATGATGGAGATCGAAGCCGCGGCGCGCAACACCGAGGCCCGTGCCCGCCTCGACCAGATCCGGGCAGAGCTCGGGATGCAACCGGGTGCTGCCCAGATCGATACACCCAGCCCACCTGCGTGATCCGGATCCGGCACCGCGGCAAATAGCCGGCGTGATGGCTTCCACTGTTCCCGACGGCACCGACCGGGGCGACTACGACACGATAGGCGCGCTGCTCACGTCGATGGATCGGATCGAACAGTCCCTCGACGCTGCCGGCGACCCGCGTCGTTACTTCCACAGCACATACGCCCGGACGACACGCGCGGTGCGTGACGAGATCCTCCGAGGCGGCTTCACCGACAACGTGTGGGTCGAACGGTGGGACGTCGTGTTCGCCGGGCTCTATCTGCGAGCGTTCGAGCAGTACGAGGCCACCGCGGCTGCGGTCGGACCATGGCAAGTCGCCTTCGATCGGGCACAGGACACGGCGCTGCCTCCGCTACGCCATGTCTTGCTCGGGATGAACGCGCACATCAACTACGACCTGCCGCAGGCACTGTGCGCGGTGGTCACCAGCTCCGAGTTCGACGATGCTGCGTTGGTGGCGACTCGCGGCGGCGATCACCAGCACATCGACACCGTGCTCGCGGCGCGGGTGGCCGCCGAGGATGCAGAGTTGAAAAAGCTCGAGCTGCCCGGTCAGCGCACGTTGCTCGACAAGATGCTGACTCCGTTCAATCGATTGGGCACGAAGAAGTTCCTGCGCGAGGCGCGCACAAAGGTGTGGGCCAACGCCCGCACGCTCGACCGGGCACGGCGTCAGGGCCCCGAGTCGTATGGCGCCGCGTTGCGTGACCTCGAGGCGCTCTCGCGTCAGCGTGTCGTGGATCTGGGGCAGCCGGGCCAGATCATCCTTCGCCTCGCGCGCCAGGGCTTCGGGGTCGTGCTAGAGCGCTGAGACGCGCGGCGCAGCCGGTACAGTGCGCCGCTGTGAAGAATGTGCACGACGCGGTGTCGACACTGCTCAGATCGGCCGGACAGCGCTACACCGGCTCGCGTCGCGCGGTCGTCGATGTGCTCGTCGACGAAGGCCGACCGATGACGCTTCCCGAGATTCTAGCCCGGCAACCCGAACTGGCCCAGAGCAGCGCCTACCGCAACTTGGCCGAGCTCGAACAGGCCGGCGTAGTGCGCCGGATCATCACCTCGGACGAGCACAGCCACTACGAGCTCGCCGAAGACCTGACAGGCCACCATCACCATCACTTGATCTGCACCGATTGTGGCGCGGTCACCGACTTCGCGGTGCCCGCCGATCTCGAGAAGCAGATCGAGCGATCCGCGTCGACGGTCGCCCGCAAGTACGGCTTCGCGGTCGACACCCACCGCCTCGATCTGGTCGGTCGTTGCACCGATTGCAGTCAGTAGCTGCAGTGTTCACCCTTCGCCGGCCCGCCGCTCGGGTCGTTCTGCTCGACCGTGACGGACGCGTCTTCTTGATGCACGCCGAAGATCCCGTCGACTTTCGCAAGCCACCCTGGTGGGAGATTCCCGGCGGCGGCATCAGTCCCGGTGAGTCGAGTGAAGACGCGGCGCGGCGCGAGCTCATCGAAGAAGCAGGGATCACCGAGGTCGAGATCGGGCCGTGCATTTGGACCCAACACGTCGAGTTCGACTTCGCGGGATATCACTTCGATTCGAACGAACGCATCCACGTCGCCTGGTGCGACGGCGGCGAGTGGAATCCGCAAGGGCTCGAATCGCTCGAAGCGGCCGCGTTCATGGGAGCCAAGTGGTGGGCCCTCGACGACCTGCTTTCCAGCGACGTCAACGTGTTGCCCGAGCGACTTCGCGAGTTCCTGCCACCGATCGTGCGCAACGAGCTGCCGGTCGAGCCCATCGACATCAGCCCCACTCTCTGAACGTCAGTCGCGGCGCGGGCGACCACGCAGGCCGTACCAGGCGAGCTCGGCGACACGCGCCGCAAGGTCACTCGGCGCCAACTCCAGGTGATGGTTCATCCAGTAACGGCCCGCGCCTTCGGCCAGTCCGACGATGCCGAAGGCCAAGACCTGACGGTCGAGTTCGGGCATGTCGTCGATGGCGATGAGTTGGGCGATGCTCTCGGCGATGGATTCTTCGACGGCGTGAGCTTCACGGGCAAACTCGGGGTCGCGTCGCGATCCGTCACCGAAGAGCACTTCGAACGCGAAGGGCTCGTTCGCGAAGAACTGGAAATACGAGCGGAAGCCGGCCTCGACCTGACTGTGTGCCGAAGTCGCATCGGCGACCGCTTTGGCGAGGTCGTCGCGCAGACGACCGCCGATGTCGCGAACGACCTCGAGGTAGAGCTCACTCTTCGAACTGAAGTGTTGGTACAGCACCGGCTTGGTCACGCCGGCGGCGGCGGCGAGCGCGCTCATCGACGTCTTGTGAAAGCCGCTCGTGCTGAAGGACTCGACGGCGACGTTGAGGAGTTGGCGCCGCCGCTGCAGCGCGGGCAGACGCGTGGTGGTCGAACGATCTTCTGACCCGACGCGGGAGCTCATACCGAGGACAACCTAGCGCCCGCGCTCGCGGTCCTCACGCGCGGCCGCCTTGACGGCGTAGCCCGCGACGATCGCCGGAGCCAGCAACGCCGAGCCGATGATCATGGCGGTGACGATGGTCGTGACGACAGCGGGCGTGAATCCGATGATGAAGCCGATCACGAACAAGACCATGGCTGCGCCGTAGAGCAAGTAACCGATTCGCTGTCCGAGGATTGCGAGACGGGCGACCTGTGCGCGCCGGACGAGTACGGGATCGGGCTCGGGCGCCGTCATGGCAGCCACCCCGCATCGGCGAGCAGCGCCCGGAGTTCGTCTCGCATGGATTCGAACGAGAAATGCTCCCGCGCGAGTCGTTGGTTGTGGTCGAGCAACGACTCGTCCACCTTTTCGAACCACGCCCGAAGCGCGTCGACGTCGTCGGGGTCGAACCAGCGAAACCCGAGCGCCCGTAATTCCGCAGCGACGGGATAGTGACCAACGGCTACCGGTCGGCAAAAGATCGCGGCTTCGACGGGTGGGTTGCCGAAGCCCTCCCACGTCGACGGGAACGCCACGATGTCCGACGCGGCATAGAACCCGGCGCGATCGGACGAACTGCGATGGATGACCCTCGTGCGCGCCCGGGCCAGGATGCGGTCGAGCTCCGCGTCGTAGTTCTCTTCTGCCCTGCCCAGGAGCCAATAGGTGGCGTCGAGAGCCTCGGCCAACTCGAGCGCCTTCGGAATGTTCTTGCGCTCGATCGCGCGCACCGGATGGATCACGAGGCGCTCGTCGGGATCGATGGCGAACTCCGCCCGCGTGGCGGCGCGATCGCCCAGTAGCTGATGGACATCGAATGCGTTGTAGATCGTCGTCGCCGTGATACCCCGCTCGGCCATCTGGCGCCGGGTGAGCTCGTTGATCGTGACATGGCGCCACGCGCTGTCGTGCGGAGGCAACTCGGTGATGTGGGCGAAGCGCTCGCGCTGCCAAGAGGGATCATGGTGGTGCAGTATCGCCGGTCGTCCTCGCAACACTGCGCTCAGCACGCGCGAGGCGGGAAGATTGAGCGGAATCGACAACAGGTTCTCGACGACCACGAGATCGACACCCGCCAACGCGGCGCGCAACTCGGCTTTGGTCGGTGCAGATGCCGCGTCGATCCCCAAGCCGGGCACGGTCACATCGACGGGGCCATCGCCCGCGATCGTGCGTATCGAGAACCCGAGGTCGGCGAGAGCTTTGCACCATGTCGCCGCCACGACCGACACTCCATCGGCTCGTCCCAGCCGAAACGACACAATCGCGCACCTCGCCATAAGAATGCGCAGCGTTCTAGCACCTCGATACCCACCCGAGAGCGAGTACCGATGTCCAGTGTGTCGCCCACGCCGTCTGATGTGCGTGAGTTGCGCGCCCGTGTGAGCGAGACGCTCCACGCACAATGGATGCCCGAGGGCTACACCGCACCGAACAACGTGGTCTATCCGTGGCAGTGGCTCTGGGACTCGTGCTTCCACACGCTCATCTGGTTGGCGCTGGGCGACGAGGAGCGAGCGCTGCGCGAACTGACACACGCGTTGTCGGCGCAGGACGAAGAGAGCGGCTTCGTCCCGCACATGAACTACGAGCGGGGACCGGACACCCACGCGACGTTCTGGGGACGCACTGGCGCGTCGTCGATCACGCAGCCTCCGATGTTCGGTCATGCGCTCGCCGAGTGCGTGCGTCGAGGGGTCACCGTGCCCGACGAGTTGATCGACCGGGCGTTGCGCGGCATCACGTTTCTGCTTCGGCGGCGCGCCCGACACCTCACCAGCGGGCTGGTCTTGCTTGCGCACCCGTGGGAGTCGGGCGCGGACGATAGCCCGCGCTGGGATGACCTGTGTCCCGACGGCATCTCTGCCGAGCACTGGTACCGCCGCAAGGGCGAGTTGGTCGCGTCGATCGTGCGGTCGGCATCCGGTGCACCGATCGCGAACCCGTCGTGTGTCGTCGCGTCGGCCGGTTTCAACGCTCTGATCGCATTCAACGCGTACGAGCTCTCGGCAATCGCAGCGGACGAACAGATCCAGCGCGAAGCCGACGAACTCGTCGGGTACCTCGACCAAAGGTGGGATCGTGACGTGGTTTCGTGGATCGATGCCGGTGAAACCGAACACGGGTCGGGCCGCGTGCGTACACTCGACGCGTTGCTGCCGTTGCTCGTCACGCGCGACGGCACGGCGCGTGCTCGCGCGCATCGTTCGTTGTGCGATCCCTCGGAGTACGGTGCCGCGTTCGGGCCCTGTGGGGTGCATCGCGACGAGGCAGTGTTCGCGCCGGACACCTATTGGCGAGGACCGTCCTGGCCGCAGCTGAACTACCTGTGCTGGCTGGCGACCCGGCGCGCGGGCGACGTGGCCGTGTCGCAACAGATTGCCCGACAGACCGTTGCGGGCGCGCTGCGTTCAGAACTCGCGGAGTATTGGGAACCCGACACTGCTCATGGACTCGGAGCCATCCCCCAGTCCTGGACTGGGCTCGCGCTCGTCATGGCCCCCGATGTCCAAGGTCGCGTCTGAGGCCGCCTCGGGGCGCGCCGCGTAGCCGTGATCGGCGGCTTCGGCGACGAGCGCCAAGTCGATGATCGGCGCGTCGAGGCGGATCTCGGGCGCGGCGATCGACACCAGTCCGGCGCGGGCGTCGGGCGACAGCGGCCTCGCTGGTTGGAGCTTCTTGCGTCGGGTGAGGTGCACGACGGTGCACGCGAGACCAGCGATGATGACGAGATCACCGAACGACATCACGTGTTCGAGTTCGCGAACGGGGATGGCATCCCCCAACCACCAGAGTCGGTCGTCGTCGGTGCGCAGGTGCCGCACGCCCGAGAGACTCGGCTCGTCCACCGTGCTCGATGTTCCGACCCGCGCCGCGACGAGCGCACCCCTGTCCACGGGAAAACCGTCGTTGGCGATCGTGGCGAGCAGGTTCATCCCCAGCCCGAAGGCGATGATCGGTACACCGACCAGGTGTAAATTGCGCACGGCGAGCACGATCAACAACCCGAGGCCGGCCACGACGAGGCTCACCGCGCCGACGTCGACAAGTCCGAGTTCTATCGAGATGCCGGGTGCGACATCGACGAGACCGATGAGCCCCATCGCGACGAAGAACAGTCGCCACCATTCCACATGGACGTGCGCGACGTTGCCCAGCGTTCCCCCGCGCCGGACCCCGACGATCAACCCGGCAACCGTGGCGACGGTGGCGAGGAGCAGGGTCTGCGAGGCCACACCGTCACGGTATATGCCGCGGGCACCGCCGTGCCTGCAATAGAAGCGGCAGGTCAGAGCCGAGAATCGCGAACCGT
The DNA here is from genome assembly GCA_035525225.1 of Acidimicrobiales bacterium. GTDB lineage: Bacteria > Actinomycetota > Acidimicrobiia > Acidimicrobiales > WLNW01 > DATLFA01. Next base: position 62,115 of record DATLFA010000003.1, on the reverse strand, counting down.
TCCGGTGAGCTTGGTGCCTCTCGCGTACGCAGTCACATAGCAAGTGACCGCGCGATAACGCTCGGTGGTGCTTTCCCACCGATCTTGTTGTGGCAAGAAGTAGCCCAGTTGGTAGCTGGACGTCTCGTAGGCCTTGCCCACGAAACCCAGAAAATTCTCGTAGCAGACTCGAATCGAGTCGGTCGTCAACCTTTCCTTGCCGGGGTAGGTGTTCACCGTGACCGAACCCTCATAGTCGCTCTTGTAGAAGATCTCGCCATCGTGGGGTTGCGCGCACGAGCGCTTCGTGACGATCTCGATGGTCTGGTAGTTCTGGAGTCCCGCGTACCGGTTGAAGCAGTCGCCCACGACGAGCGTGTCCGGATCGACCGGAAGCCCTTCGATGCCCGGCGTAGATCGCGCCGTCGTCCCGGTGGCATCGGAGCGGGTGGTCGCGGCGGTGGAGTCTGCGCTCACCGAGGCCGAAGGCGCAACCGATTCGCCATCGACAGAGGCCGGCGTGGCACTGTCGCGTTGGCACGCGGTGGCCACGACGATCAGCGCAAGTATCCGCAACCCGTGCCGCACCCCGGCGAATCTACCGGCTTGCCGCTCGCCGTCACCTTCGCCGCTGCGCCGTCACCTTCGCCGCTGCGCTCATCTCGCAGGGAGCATGCGATCCAGATGCTCGAAGAAGACGAACACCACGAGCATCAGCGGGAGTGCGGAGATCGCCCAACTCCGCACGCGACCCCAATGCTTCGTCGAACGGCCGATGCCCACCATGAAGAGGGCAACCATGAGTCCCCAGAACAATGCCGGCCATCGATGGCTACCGTCGCCGCCGAGACCCGCGTCGAGGTCTTCGCGAACCGGCACCGGCTCATCGGCGAGCGCCGGTGCTTGGATCGTGTCGACCGGCGCTTGACCGGCCTCGCCCACCGCCGTGGGTACCGACACGAGCTTCGGGGTGAGCGCGGGCGGCGCGACCAGCAACGCTTGGACGATGATGCGCTGGCTGGCGCTGAACTTGGGATGACACGCCGTGAGGGTCAACCGGTTGTCACCCACGTCGTCGAGCACCCACACGTCGTTGGGGCTCACGATCAGGTGGCCACTCACCGCACCGTCGGCGCTCTTCTGCGCAAGGACCTTGTAGGTGAAGTCGCCCTGCGGGGTCGACACGAGGATCTCGTCGTCGGGCTGCAGTTCATCGATTCGGTTGAAAGGCGCGCCATACGTGGTGCGATGGCCGGCGATTGCCGCGTTGCCGCGCTGACCGGGCATCGGTGTGCTGCGATAGTGACCCGGCCCCTTGCGCAGGTCGTCGACTTCGACGCCCTCGACGATGATCTTGTCGAGATCGATCTTCGGCACGCGCATGCGGGCCACGGCATCGCCCGACCGAAAGGCGGCGACGACTGCGTCGGGTTGCACCTCGAGTGTGGTGGTCGGGGCGGGCTCGGTCGTCTCCACGCTCGTGGTCGGCGCCGAGGTGGGGGCCGAGGTGGGGGCCGAGGTGGGGGCCGCAGCGGTGGTCGTCGTTGTGCTGAGGAGCAACTCTTCGAACTCGTTGCTCAGCGAATTTTGTGCACGCGCCTCGTGGAATCCGGTGCCCCACAGCTGGTACACGACGAAGAGCAACAACAGCGCACCGGCGCTGATCAACGTGCGACCCAACGCGCCCAGGGCGTGGGCGGCCATGGTGCGCAGTCGCCGTTGCCACACAATCGGCGCCGACGGGCTCGCCGGTTGATTCGATTCGAGGGGTTCCGTCATGGCAGGTGCCGCTCCAGGGCTCTCGAGGTCACGCCGGAACGGTGCTATGACCGTATCGGCCTCGCGGATCGAATCGTGGGCATCCCCGCTATCCCACTCTGCGGTGGGCCGCTCGGGCCCGTATCCCACTCTGCGGTGGGCCGCTCGGGCCCGTTTCCCGCTCTGCGGTGGGCCGCTCGGGCCCAGGCTTGGCCGTCGGCTCACGGCGTCGGTACCCTCGCGCGGTGTCCGTCGTCCGCTTGCGCAACGCGGTCGCGCTTGCCGGCCGCTTCCCTGCGTTGGCTGGTCTCGATCTCGACGTCGCCCCTGGCGAGGCCGTCCTTCTGCAAGGGCCGAACGGTGCCGGCAAGACGACCCTGCTGCGGGTCTGCGCGGGTCTGGTCCCGGTGCATTCGGGCGAGGCGGAGGTGCTCGACCATGACCTGACGCGCGGCGCCGAACGGCGGGCGGTGCGCCGCCTCGTCGGCCTCATCGGCCACGCCAGCTTCCTGTACGACGAGCTCACGGCGTGGGAGAACACCCGTTTCTGGGCCCGGGCGGCCGGTGTCGATGAAGCCTCGGCAGAGAGCGCGCTGGTGCGCATGGGCATCGAGGGACGCCTCCGCGACCTCCCGGTGGGCTCGATGTCGGCGGGCCAAAAGCGACGTGTCTCGATTGCCGCGGTCGTCGCTCGTCGCCCACGGCTCTGGCTGCTCGACGAGCCGCACGCGGGCCTCGATCAGGACGGTCGCGACACGGTCGACCAACTTGTCCGCGACGCAACGGCCGGAGGGGCGACGGTCATCGTGGCGTCCCATGAGCTCGAACGGGCCCGGGCGATGGCGCCGCGTTCGATCACCATCGCCGGCGGCACGGTGGTGGCGGACAGCGCCGCGCCCGTATCCACCCCCAGCTCGATCGGGGTGGCCAATGTGGGGTGAGATCACCCTCGTCACCGGCAAGGACCTGCGCATCGAGCGGCGATCACGGGTTGGCCTCACGCAGATCGCGCCATTCGCGGTGACGGTGCTGGTGTTGTTCGGATTCGCGCTCGAGGGCGACAGCGCGACCCTGCGCCGGTTCACGGCCGGCCTGTTCTGGGTAGCCGTCGTGTTCACGGCGATCTTGGCGGTGCAGCGGTCGTTCACCGTGGAATCGGCCAACGACAACCGAGACGCACTGCGGTTGTCAGGGCTCGACCCGGTCGCCATATTCCTGGGCAAAGCCTCGGCCCTCGTCATCGAGTTGCTCGTCCTCGAGGTGGTGCTCGGCTTTGTCGTCGCCGTGCTCTACGGGGGGTCGGTCCGCTCGCCGGTGCTCCTCGGGGTGACCGCGGTCGTCGCGACCATCGCGGTCGCGGCGGCCGGTACGATCTACGGCGTGCTCGCGGCAAGCCTCAGGGTGCGCGAGACCATCTTGCCTTTGTTGTTGTTGCCGGTGCTGGCGCCGGTGCTCATTGCTGCGACGCGCGCGTTCGAGGATGCGCTCGGCGAAGCAGCGGTCAACGGGTGGAGTTGGCTCGTGCTCCTGTCGCTCGCTGCAATTGTCTATACCGCGTTCGGTGCGTTGGCGTTCGGCACACTGTTGGAGGAATCGTGAAGAGTCTGGGCGAACGGGACGAGCTTCGCAGCACGTCGTCGCGCGGTACGCGAATCCTCGGTGGCCTCTCGATCGTCGGTGTCTTGTTCCTGGGATTGGCCGGCCTCTGGTGGTCGCCCGAGGACAGCGACATGGGCGACCTCGTCCGCATCATGTACGTCCACGTGCCCTCGGCATGGCTGGCGTATATGGCCTTCATCATCACCGCGATCGGCTCGGTCATGTTCCTGTGGAAGCGGTCGGTGTGGTGGGACCTCATCGCCGGCGCCTCGGCCGAGATCGGCGTGTTGTTCTGCGCGCTCGCGCTGGCGACCGGTTCGCTCTGGGGTCGACCGACCTGGGGTACGTACTGGCTGTGGAGCGACGTGCGCATCGTCACGACGCTCGTGTTGTTGTTGATGTACGCCGGTTATCTCGCGTTGCGCCGCGTCGACGGCGATCCCACGCAGCGATCCAAACGGGCAGCGATCGTCGGGTTGATCGCCGCGGCCAACATCCCGGTGGTGCGCTACTCCGTCCACTGGTGGTCCAATCGCACGCTGCATCAACAGGACACGGTCGGGCTCGACACAAAGCTCGACAACGGTCCTCTCTTCACCCTCATGCTCGGATTGGTCGTCTTCACCATCCTGTTCGCGTGGATGCTGCTCCATCGCTTTCGCATCGCCTGGCTCGAGAGCGAGACCGAGCACCGCGGGCTCGAACAGGCATTGATCGAACGGCGCGCCGAAGGTCGAGCGAAGCCCGAGCGGCTCTTGGAGCGGGAGGCCACGCCCGAGCGGCTCTTGGAGCGGGAGACCAAGCCCGAGCGAACGCTCGGTGCGGCCGAGGTGCGACCGTGAACGGCCTCGGCTACATCATTGCGGCGTGGGCGCTGGTTCTCGGGTCCGTCGCTGTCTACGCGCTGAGTCTCGTCCAGCGAGGGAGATCCATGACACGGCGCGTGCCCCGCGAACGGCGACGGTGGATGAGCAGCGAGGGCGACAGGTGACCGCTCTCATCCCGCGCGAGGTCGCACCGGCCCGCCGTCGACGATGGTTGCCGGTCGTGCTCGTCGCCGTCATCGGCGTTGCCATCATTGCGCTGTTCGCCAACGCCCTCGGTAGTGCCTCGTTGTTCTTCAAGAATGTGGATGAGGCCGTTCGCGACCGCGAAGCGTTGGGCACCAAACGCTTTCAGGTCCAGGGCACCGTGGTCGACGGTTCGATCGCCAGGACCGAACTCGACCGGGCGAGCGCGGTGCGCTTCACCATCGCGTTCAAGGGGGTGGAGGCCGACGTGGTCCACACCGGTGACACCCTCACGGCGTTCAAGGCTGGCGCTACGGTCGTGCTCGAGGGCAAGTGGTTACAGGGCAGCCCCCCGCCGGCGGGCGGCGACGCCGTCATCACGTGCGCTGCCGACGATGGCTGGTACATCGCCACCGATCGCATGTACAACAAACACGACAGCGACTATTCGACGAAGAACGCCGACCGTATCGACGAAGCCGAAGCGGGGGGAGCGCACCGCCCGTGCCTCACGACGCCGGTTGGCACGTGACGACGTGAACACGACGATCGGCTACACCGCGGTCCTCGTCGGCTTCATCGCATCGTTGATGGGCGTGGGCACCATTGCCTACGCGTTGCGCAGTGCGGCGCATATGCCGGGGCCGCAGCTGTCCGTGCCGTACATGCGCGTCGCGCGCCGATACGCGTGGGTGACATTGGCCATGGCCGTGCTGATCTTCGCGATCATGGAGCGCGCCCTCATCACCCGTGACTTCACGTCCGCGTATGTCGCGCAAGTGGGCAGCAGCAAGACACGAGCGTTCTTCAACTTCACGTCGCTCTGGTCGTCGCTCGAGGGCTCGATCATCTTGTGGACCTTGATCCTGTGCGGCTACGTCGCAGTCATCGCCCGCAAGTTCCGCGACCGCATCACCGACCCGATGTTCGCGTGGGCATTGCTCGTCCTCTTCGTCGTTACCGCCTTCTTCTTCTTCTTGATGGTCGGCCCGACGAATCCGTTCAAGACCTTCAACCCACCGCTGGGATTCGACGGGCCCGGACCCAACCCCATTTTGCAGAATCACGTATTGGTGGCCTTCCACCCTCCGATGCTGTACCTGGGCTACGTCGGTTTCACCGTGCCGTTCGCGTTCGCGTTCGCCGCGCTGATCACCGGTCGTGTCGGCGAAGGCTGGTTGCTCGAGACGCGTCGCTGGACACTCTTCGCGTGGGGCTTCTTGAGCTTCGGCATCTTGCTCGGCGCGTGGTGGAGCTACGAGGTGCTCGGTTGGGGCGGATATTGGGGGTGGGATCCCGTAGAGAACGCGTCGTTACTGCCGTGGCTCACCGGTACGGCGTATCTCCACTCCGTCATGGTGCAAGAGCGGCGCGGCATGTTGCGCGTATGGAACCTCTCACTGGTCTGTGCGACGTTCTCCCTCACTATCCTCGGTACCTTCCTCACACGCTCGGGCGTCGTCGTGTCGGTGCACGCGTTCAGCAATTCATCCATCGGTCCGTTACTGCTCGGTTTCTTCGCCGTCATCGTGGCGTTGACGGTTGGGCTCGTCGCGTGGCGCGGCGATACGTTGCGCGCACCCGGCCGCATCGATTCGCCGCTTTCGCGCGAAGGTGCGTTCCTGGCCAACAACGTGTTCTTCGCCGCCTTCGCGTTCGTGGTGTTGCTGGGTACCGTGTTCCCGTTGATCGTCGAAGCAGTGCAAGATCGCCGAATCTTCGTCGGCCCTCCGTACTACGAGCGCATGACGATGCCCATCGGTCTCGTTCTGCTGTTCCTCATGGCGATCGCTCCGGTATTGCCGTGGCGCAAGGCGTCGACCGAGTTGTTGTCGCAGCGCCTCTTCTGGCCGGCATGGATTGCCGCGGGCGCGCTCGTACTCTCGGTTGTGCTCGGGGCACGCGGCTTCGCGCCGGTACTCGCCTTCGGACTGGGCGGTTTCGCGGCGGGCGCGGCGGCGCGCCAGATCGTGCTCGCGACACGGCGGCAAGGCTGGCGCGGGCTCATCGGTCGCACCAACGGTGGGATGGTGGTGCATCTCGGCGTGGTGATCCTCGCCGTCGCGCTGGCCGCGAGCTCGAGCTACCTGCACCAACAAGAGGTGATCTTGCCGCCGGGTCAGACGGGCACGGTGGGCGGCCACGACGTCACGTTCGTGTCGGTGAGCACCGAACAAGAGCAGGACAAGACGGTGACGCGGGCACAGATCGCCATCGATGGTGGCAAGGTCTACGAGCCGGCGCTGTCGACGTTCCCTGGCTTCGGCACGCCGATCGGCACGCCGTCGGTACGCACCTCCTGGAAAGAAGACGTCTTCCTCCAGATAGTGACGCTGCCCGAGGCCGAAGGCGACCCGATCACGCTGCGCGTCATCGTGCGTCCGCTCATCGTGTGGTTGTGGATCGGAGGGATCATCATGGCCCTGGGCACTCTGCTCGCCGCGTTCCCCGGCCGCCGGCGGGTGCCGACGATGCCGACATCGGCGCGCGTCTACGAAGATCTGCGCGAAGACGACGTCGCGGTGGCGGCCCGATGAACGCGCCCACCGCCGACGCTGCCCCTGTCCGCCGCCGCCGGCTCGCGCCGCTCGTCGCGGTACCTGTCGGCATCGTCATGTTGTTGTTGGTGATCCTGCTCGCTACGCGCGACCCTGCAACCGAACGGCTGGCCAAGAGCCCGCTCGTCGGCAAGCCCGCGCCGCCGGTCGAGGGCGTCACGCTGCAGAACGAACACTTCACCCTCGACCGCGTGCGCGGCGAATGGGTGATCGTCAACTTCTTCGGCTCGTGGTGTATACCGTGCATTCAGGAGCATCCCGAGCTCGTGAGCTTCCAAGAAGCGCACCGCAGCGCAGGCGACGCGACCGTCGTCAGCGTCGCGTTCTCGGACTCGCCGACCGCGGCGCGCCAGTTCTTCGAAAAGCGCGGCGGCGACTGGCCGATACTCGTCAAGGACACCGACAGCATCGCGGTGGGCTACGGCGTCATCAAGGTCCCCGAGACGTTTATCATCTCGCCATCGGGTCTCGTCGTGGCCAAACTGCTCGGTGGCGTCACCGCCGAGAGGCTCGACTCGTTGATCGAGAAGTATTCGACTCCGGCGGCGACCGCGCCGGCAACGTCGCGATGAACTCTCGTTGGCGAGCGATCGGTTGGGTCGGCGCGTTGACGGTCGTCGTGGTCGCGCTGTCGATCGCGACGTTGAGTGACCGCGACCAGCCGAACAATGCCGAACGCTCGCTCGATCTCGCCGAGCAATTCGCCTGCCCCTCCTGTGACGGCCAATCGGTGGCACAGAGCGAGAGCCCTCCGGCCAAGGCGATCCGCGTCGAGATCGCGAAGCGCATCGATCAGGGCCAGACCGACGCGCAGATCACCGACTATTTGATCGGCAGCTTCAACGAGTCGATCAGCCTCACGCCGAGGGCATCAGGGGTCGTCGGTCTGGTGTGGATCACGCCGGTCGTCGCGCTCGTCACCGCCGTGGCCGGGCTCGTCGTCGTCTTCCGCCGGTGGCATCTCGCCGAAGTCGCGGAAGCGAGCGATGCCGACCGTCGGTTGGTCGAACGCGCCCGATCGAAGTTGGCGGCAAAGGAGCGCCGATGAGCGCCGGTCGCCCCGTTCTCGACGCCGACAGAGGGTCGCTCGAAGAGGAGCGCGACTTCTTGTTGCGCTCCCTCGACGATCTCGAGCGTGAACGCGAAGCAGGAGACATCGACGACGCCGACTACGAGGCGCTCCGCGACGACTACACCGTGCGAGCGGCGGCGGTGTTGCGTTCGCTCGATGCCCATGCCGTGCTCGAGCCAGAAGCCGCGACGCCAAAGCGCCGGGTGGTGCTGTGGACGGCCGGCATCGTCGCCTTCGCAGTGCTCGCGGGTATCGGCGTGGCGTTCAGTTCGGGACGGCGCGATGCAGGTTCGTTCGCGAGTGGTGACCCCGCAAGGGGGGCGTCGGAGAACATCGCCCGAGCCGACCAATTCATGAGTGAGGACAGGCTCGACGATGCCATCGCGGAATACACCAAGGCCCTCGAGAGGCAACCGTCGAATGTGCGGGCGCTCACCTACCGCGGCTGGCTGTACTTTCAGACCGACGAGCTCACACGGGCGTGGGCCGATCTCGACGCGGCGGTGAACGTCGATGCCACCTTCCCCGACGCGCACGTCTTCCGTGCGATCATGTTCAACCGCGACAGCAAGTGGACCGAGGCCTACGCCGAGTTAAAGGCGATCGACATCGCCAGCGCGCCGCGCGATGTTGTGCAGTTGCTCGTGGGCACGCGCTTACAAGAGCGCATTCTCGCGGAACTGGTCGGCCCGAAATTGCTCGTCGCCAACCCGCCGCTGACGGCGGCCGATGGATCGGCGGCCGGGTTCAGCGCTGACGAAATCCGGCTGGCCGCCGATCAGATGGCAGAGGACGGACGCGTCCTCGACGCGCTCAGGTTGTTGGATCGGGTGTTGGGCGCGACCCCAAACGATGCGACGGTCATCGCCACCCGCGGCTGGATCACGGGTCGCCTCGGCCAACAGCTGCTCGATGCGGGCAAGGTGCCCGAGGGGCAACAACAACTCGCGACCAGCCGGGCTGCTCTCGACATGGCGGTTCGGCTCGACCCCGCGTACCTGCCGGCGCGGGTCTACCGCTCGTTCGTTGCCCTCGCCCAGAGCCGGCCCCACGATGCCGACGCCGATCTGAAGATCTACGAGAACGCGAAAGATCAGCCCATCGCTCTGCAGATGCTCGTTGCCGAGAGCGGATTGCGCTCCGCGATCGATGCGGCCCTGAAGAGGTAGCAGCGCGAGGTAGCCGCGCGAAGCGGGTCAGGGACGACCGCGGTACACAGCGTCGACGATCGCCTTGCCGTCACGATCGAGACGCCAGATCGACCCCTTTTCGCAGCCCCTGCCCTCGGTCGGCACGCCCTGCGACCGTAAGAGTCCGATCAGTTCCGGTATCACGTCGCCATGGCTACAGAGCGCGATTTGGTGGTCTACGAACTCGTCGATGAGGGCCCGCGCGGCCTCGGCGTCGCTGCCTTCGACCAAGCGGGCGTCGCTCTCGACGGTGCACATCCGCACGCGGGCGAGCGGTGCGACGGTCTGCAGGCAGCGGATGGCGGGACTCGATCGGACCACGCTGATGGGCTCGTCGCCGAGGAACCGCGCGATCTCGTCGGCGTGAGCGAAGCCGCGTCGTGACAGTGGTCGCAGGCGATCGTCGCCCGACCACGCGCTGCGATCGCCCGCGTGTGCGTGGCGTATGAGGAACACGGTCACGGGGTGCACGGTAGGTGATGGTCGCGTCCGGCGAAAGTGAACAGATGTAACGCGGCCGCTTCGTGCTGCGACAATGCACCATGAGCTTTTTCGAGAGGAACCGCCGGCAACTCGCCGAGATGGGCATCGACCCCGCACGCCTGCCGCCCGGTCAGTACCACACCGAGCGATTTCCGGTCCTCCACGTGGGCGATGTGCCGACCTATGACATGAGCATGTGGTCGTTCCGTGTCTTCGGAGAAGTGACCAGCGAGCTGACGTTGTCGTGGGACGAATTGCGAGCCCTGCCCTCGGTCGAGGTCACCACCGACATCCATTGCGTCACGAAGTGGTCGAAGTTCGACATGGTCTGGAAAGGAGTGCGGCTGCGCGATCTCTGCGACCTGGCCGGCCGCTTGCCGTCGGCGCGTCACGTCATCATGCACGCGGAGTACGGCTACACCGCCAACGTGCCCCTAGAAGACGCGCTCGGTGACAACTGCTTGCTCGCGTACGAATACGACGGCCAGCCGCTCGAAGGCGAGCACGGGTATCCGGTGCGCACGCTGATCCCCCACCTGTACTTCTGGAAGTCGGTGAAATGGGTGCGCGGCATCGAGCTCGTCGCCCGCGATGCGCCGGGATTCTGGGAGCGCAACGGCTATCACAACTACGGCGACCCCTTCGAGGAACAGCGCTTCACCCACGACTAACCCGCTCCGAACCTCGGCTTCTGTTGGCCTTTACTGGTGTCGACACCTGAAAACGCCAAGAGAACGGGCGGTGGGAAGGGTTTCAGGGGGTCATGAGGGCGCGGAGGTCGGCGATGATGCGCGGGAGCGCGCCGGCGAGCGCGGCAACATCGGCGGGCGTCGTGGTGTGGCCCACCGAGATGCGCAGTGAGCGATGCGCATCGACGCCCATCGCCTCGAGCACCGGTGACGGTTCGAGCGCCTCGGATGCGCAGGCGCTGCCCGAATGCGCGGCGATGCCGGCGCGATCGAGCCCGAGCAACACCGCTTGCGGCTCGACGCCGCCGACGGCGAAGCACACGAGATGCGGCACCCGATCGACGGGGTCGCCCAGTTGACGGACATCCGCTATCGCCGACGCCGCGTGCGCGGCCGCGTCGGTGAGCGATCGGGCGTTGGTGACTTCGAGGGGGAGCGTGTCGAGCAACTCCGCGCAGGTCGCGCCGAAGGCGACGATCGCCGGAATGTTCTCGAGCCCGGCGCGACGCGCCCGTTCTTGGTCGCCACCGACGAGTAGCGGGGCCACGCGCAACCCACGCCGAACCAACAACGCACCGGTGCCGGCGGGGCCACCCATCTTGTGCGCGCTGACGGACATGAAGTCGGCGCCGAGGGCGTCGAACGCGATCGGCACGTGGCCCGCGGCCTGTGCCGCGTCGACGTGGACGAGGACTCCACGCTGCCGGCAGGCCGCGACGATCTCGGCCACCGGTTGCACGGTGCCGACCTCATGGTTGGCCCACTGCACGTGGACGAGCGCGGTGTCCGGGCGGATCGCGGCGATCAACGCGTCGCGGTCGATGCGCCCGACGCCATCGACGGGAACGACCACGACCTCGCCGGCGCGGGCCGCGGCCTCGCGGACCGCAGAATGCTCGACCGCGGCGAGAACCTGATGCGTGCCGCGCGTCGAAGCGCCCCAACATGTGGCCGCGATCGACTCGGTCGCGCCAGAGGTGAAGATGACCTCACGTGACCGTGCACCGAGCAGTTCGGCCACCTGCTCGCGCGCCTCCTCTACGGCGACGCGCGCCCGCATCCCCTCGGCGTGGATGCGCGACGGGTCACCGGCAGGGTCGCGCAGCCACGGCACCATGGCAGCGAATGCCGATGCGCGCAGTGGCGATGTCGACGCGTGGTCGAGGTAGTGCCTCACGACGCGCGATGCGGCTTACGCGATGACGGTGGTGACGCACTTGTCGTCACCCATGGGCAATGACGACTGCGTGTTGGGGTTCGTCGCACCCCAGAGTGATTCGAGCATGCCCTTGACCATGCCACGATCGACGGCGCAGATCACCGGATGCTCGATGACGGCGTCACCGAAGGGGCAGTGTTCGGACACGATGCGCAACTTGCCACCGCTCTTTTCGGCGTGGGCCGCGAAGCCATGCGCAGTGAGCGCCTCGGCGACCGCATGCAACGCGTCTCTGAACGAGCGTTCGACATTGGCACTCGGTTCGAGCGAGCTCGCCATGACGCGGCCGTACTCGACACCGACGTCTTCGGCCATGCGCTCGGCGTGCTCGCGCGGCAACATCGCCAACGCCCGGCCGAGCAATGTGACGAGCACGTCGTCGCGCCGCAGGGGAGTCTCGAAGGTCAGCGCCGGCGCAGAACCCGAGCCCGAACCGACGACGCGATAGCGCTTGGACGGCCGGCCCGCACCGGGTCGGGGAGTGCGGGTGGTGTCGACCTCGACGTAACCGCCGGTGGCGAGTTTGTCGAGATGATGGCGGGCCACATTGGGATGTAGGTCGAAGTGCTCGGCGGTCTCGGTCGCCGTCACGCCTTCGGGACAAGCGTGGGCGTAGAGGTAGATCTCGCGGCGGGTGGGGTCACCGAAGGCGGCGCTGATGGCGGTGACCGCGCTGGCAAAGTCGGTACGCGAAGAGTCCGAGGGTGACTCGGAGTCGGGTTCCCGGAGGCGTGGTCGGCGCTCCACATCGGTATTCTACCTATCGGGATAGGAGAAATCCCTCCACCCGTCCGTCACGCCCTTCGAGGAGCTCCGCATGCCCCTGACGACCGACGCTGTCATCGACGCGTTGCGGCCCGTCCAAGATCCCGAGCTCCACCGCAGCATCGTCGAACTCGACATGGTGCGCGATGTCTCGATCAAGCGGGGCGCGGTCGACGTCACGATCGCGCTCACCGTTGCGGGCTGCCCCATGCGAGCCGAGATCGACAACCGGGTCAAGGGAGCGATCAAGGCGCTCGCCGACGTGCGCGACGTTCGCCTCACATTCACCGTGATGACCGACGACGAGCGGGCGGCGCTGCGCCAAAAGCTGCACGGTGACCCGGCGTCGACGGCGGGTTCGCAAACGGCGCACGGTCACGCAGAAGGCCGGACGATCCCGTTCGCCGACCCGGCCAGCCGTACACGCGTGCTGTTGATCGCATCGGGCAAGGGTGGTGTCGGCAAGTCGTCGACCACGGCCAATTTGTCGATTGCGCTCGCACAACGGGGCAAGCGTGTCGCCGTCATCGACGCCGACGTGTGGGGTTTTTCGATCCCGCGCATGTTGGGTGTCGATCGGCCGCCGGTGGTCATCGACCAGATGCTCATTCCGCCCGAGGTGCACGGTGTGCGCTGCATCTCCATGGGTTTCTTCGCAGACGAAGACCAGCCGGTCATCTGGCGCGGCCCCATGTTGCACAAGGCACTCGAACAGTTCTTGACCGACGTCTACTGGGACGAACCCGACTTTCTTCTCGTCGATCTGCCTCCCGGCACCGGCGACATCTCGTTGTCGATCTCGCAGTTCCTGCCGCGCGCCGAGGCCTACATCGTCACCACTCCGCAGCCCGCCGCGCAAAAAGTTGCGCAGCGCGCCGCCTTCATGTTCCAGAAGGTGCGCATCGAGATCAAGGGCGTCATAGAGAACATGTCGTGGTTCACCGGCAACGACGGTGTCCGCTACGACTTGTTCGGCTCGGGCGGTGGGCGGGCACTGGCCGACCAGCTCGAAGTGCCGCTCATCGGGCAGGTGCCGCTCGTGCAGGCGTTGCGCGAGGGCTCCGACACCGGCCATCCGCTCGTGGCGTTCGATCCGCACAGCGAGGCCGGCGAGGTCTTTGCCCGTGTTGCCGAGCAGATCGATGTCGAACTCGCGCCAACTCGCCGCTACCGTCCCGAGTTGAAGATCGTCTGAACCTGCGGGGCCGTCTGCCCCGCCCAAAAAGCACTGGGAGACAACGTGGACGTTCGTATCGGGGTATTGCACACCCCCAAAGAGATCTTGGTCGAGCTCGACTCCGCCGTCGACCGCGACAAGCTCAAGGCCACGATCGACGACGCGCTCACCGACGAATCCAAGGTGCTTTGGCTGACCGACAAGAAAGGCCGCGACGTGGCCATACCGGTCAGCAAGGTCGCCTACGTCGAGGTGTCGAGCGCGACGGCGGAGCGGCCGATCGGCTTCGGCGGGTAGGGCCCGAGCGGCTCCGGCAGTAGCAGAGTCTCGACCCATGCTCGATCGCCGCCTGCTCTTCGTGACAGGCAAGGGCGGCGTCGGCAAGACGAGCGTGGCCGCCGCGCTGGCCATCGTGGGCGCGGCGCAGGGCAAGCGCACCCTGTTGTGCGAGAACGACGAGAAAGGCGATCTGGCGCGCGCGTTCGAGACGGGCCCTCTCGCGTATCGCCCGCGCGAGATACTGCCGAATCTCTCGGCGATGACGATGGACACCGAGCAGTCGCTCAAGGAATACCTGCGCGAGTTGCGCATTCCCTTGGTGGGCCGCATCGGCCCGATTGCGCGGGTGTTCGACTTCGTCGCGCATGCCGCGCCGGGCGTGCGCGAAATCCTCACCGTCGGCAAGCTCGCATTCGAAGTGCGCGAGAATCACTACGACCTCGTCGTGGTCGATTCTCCGGCGACCGGTCATGTGGTCGGACAGCTCGCGTCGCCCGAAGCGATCCGCGAGGTCGTACACGTCGGTGTGGTGCGCAGCCAAGTGCAGTGGATCTTGGAGATGCTGCAAGATCCGGCGACCACCGGTGCGGTCATCGTGACCACACCCGAAGAGATGCCCGTGACCGAGACGATCGAGCTCATCGAACGACTCGACGTCGAAGCGCACGTCGATCTCGCCGCAGTCGTCGTCAACCAGCTGCTGCCCGAGCTGTTCACCAGTCGCGAGGAAGCGCTGTTCGACCGGTTGCGCCGCCCGGCCATGACCAAGCGGCTGGCTCAGCAGGCGGGGCCCGGCGCTCCGGCCGTGCTCGACGCCGCGGCGCTCGCCATCGCGCGCCGGCGATCGAGGGTCGAGCATGTCGAGCGGCTGATGGAGGCGATACCAGCGGGAGTCGAGCCGCTCTTCGTGCCCTTCGTGTTCGCCCGCCGGCGCGGGGTGCGGTCGCTGCGCCAACTCGCCGATGCGATCTCGGCCGAGCTCGGGGTCGAGCCATGACCGCGCGTGCCGCTGACTTCGAGCCGGGTGCGGGTATCGAATCGCTGCTCTCGGCCAAGGAGATCGTCATCGCCTGCGGGTCGGGCGGTGTCGGCAAGACCACGACCGTCGCGACGGCAGCGGCGATGGCCGCGGTTCACCTCGACGGCAGGGTGCTGGCCTTGACCGTCGATCCCGCCCGGCGGCTGGCCAACGCGCTGGGCCTGCAACAGGTCGGCAACATCGAGACGCGAGTCGACAAGAAAGCGTTCGCGGAAGCCGGTGTCACCGCGCGCGGTGAGCTGTGGGTCGCGATGCTCGATACAAAGGCGTCGTGGGACGAGCTCGTGCGCCAGCACGCGCCCGACCGCAAGACTGCCGAAGCGATCCTCGTCAATCCGCTCTACCGCAACATCACCGCGAAGTTCGTGCACAGCCACGACTACATCGCGATGGAACGGTTGCACGACATCCACTCGTCGGGGCGCTACGACTTGATCGTCGTCGATACACCGCCGACCCGCAATGCCATCGACTTCCTCGACGCGCCGTCGCGCATGGCCGACTTCTTCAGCAGTCGATTGCTGCGATGGTTGATCGCGCCGTACCGCTCGCGCCTGCTCACTGCCGCATCGAGACCGTTCTACAGCGTGGCCGATCGCGTGCTGGGTGCGCAGTTCCTTCAGGACATCGCCGACTTCTTCATACTCTTCCAGACCATGTACGACGGTTTCGTCGAACGGGCCAAAGCCGTGACCCGCACGCTGCAGGATGACCGAACGTCGTTCCTCGTCGTGACCACCCTCGACCCCGACCCGGTGCGCGAGGCCGAGTTCTTCATTGCGGAGCTCCGTCGCCGCAAGTATCACCTCGGCGCCGTCGTGTTCAATCGCGTGCTGCCCGCCTATCTGCGCGACCGAGACGCCCGCGTCGCGGCCGAGCGCCTGCGCGACGAAGCCGACGAACTCGCCGCAACCATGAAGATCGCCGAACGAGACCGCGCTGCGTTCGCCGATGTGCTTCGTGAGGTCGCCGACAGCTTCCTCGGCTACCGCGCGCTGGCCACGCGTCAGGCAGAGCAACTCGCCGAGTTCGGGACGGCGTCCGAGTTGACCTTGCTCGTGCCCGCGCTCGAAGAAGGCGTCTCGAGCATTTCGGACATCGTGGAGCTCGGCCAGCGACTTTGGTGACTACCCTGACGGTGTGGCGTCGTTCGCCGAACTCGTCCGAGAGCATCTCTCCCTGCGACCCGACCAGACCGCGCACCTTCAGCGCCTGATCCGATCATGGGGCTTGCTCGCCGATCTCAGCTTCAGCGATGTGTTGTTGTTCGCACCCACCAGTGCCGATCACGACAAATTGATCCTGCTCGGTCACGTCCGCCCCACCACGGCACAGACGATCTACCGCACCGACCTCGTCGGTGAGCTCTTCCGCTCGTCCGAGCGCGCCGCAGTCGGCGCGGCCTTCGCGTCGGGCGCGATCCGTGAAGACTCGTTGCCGCTGATCGGGCTCGATGAGGTTCGCGTGAAGGCCGTTCCCGTGCGTCACCGCGGCACGACGGTCGCGGTGTTGACCCGAGAGTCGTTGCCGGTGCTCGGCCGTTCGACAAGCGATCTCGAACGCACCTACCTCGCCCTGTTCGAACGATTCGCCCGCATGATCGCCGCCGGCGAGTTCCCCTTCACCCGTGACCAGGATGACCAGTACCGGATTCCCCGCGTGGGCGATGGCATCGTCGTGCTCGACGCGGATATGCGGGTCGAGTTCAACTCGCCGAATGCGGTGTCGGCGTTGCACCGTCTGGGGGTCCACCTCAACGCCGAGGGTTTCACGCCGGGAGAGCTGGGTCTCGACGACCGTATCGTCCGCGAGGCGTACGCGACGCGCGTGTCGACGTTCGAAGAGCTCGACCGTGGGCCCGACACGACGGTTGTCGTCAACTGCATCCCACTGCTCGAGCGGCGCAAGGTGAGCGGCGCACTGATGGTCGTGCAGGACATCTCCGAATTGCGCCGGCGCGACCGCTTGTTGATGTCGAAAGACGCGACGATCCGCGAGATCCACCATCGAGTCAAGAACAACCTCCAGACGATCTCGTCACTGCTGCGGCTACAGAGCCGGCGTCTGTCATCGGAAGAAGCGAAGGCGGCAGTCGAAGAGTCGGTGCGGCGAATCGCGTCGATCGCGGTGGTGCACGAAACGCTGGCACAAGATGTCGGCGACGAGGTTGCGTTGCTCGACATCGTGCGCCCGCTGGTGCGCATGGTGCAAGAGGGGCTCGTCTCGCCCGATCGTCCGATTCACTTCACGATCACCGGCGACGCCGGTGTGCTGCCCGCGCATGTCACGACGCCGCTCGCGGTCGCGGTGACCGAGCTCTTGCAGAATGTCGTCGAGCACGGCTATCCGGCAGGGACCCCGCACGAAGGAAAGGGACGGGTCGCCGTGCAGCTCTCGCGGCGCGCCGACATCGTGACGATCCGCGTGATCGACGATGGCGTCGGTGTGCCCGACAACTTCGAGTTGGCCGTCGCTGGTGGGCTCGGTCTGACGATCGTGCGCACGTTCGTCGAGCTCGACCTCGGCGGGACCATCGTGATGCGCGCGCGCCACGATGGTCCGGGGACCTTCGTCGAATTGGTCGTGCCGGTCGAGGGCCGCTCGGGCCTTTAGCGGGCCACCGTGCGATCGCGCAGCCAGGCGCGGCGCAAACGGCGCCGCTCTTCTTCGGAGGTGCCGCCCCATATACCCGAGTCTTGATTGGTCTCGAGCGCGAATTGCAGGCAGCGCTCCTTGACGGGACACTGCTCGCAGACTGCTTTGGCCGCCTCGATCTGTTCGACCGCAAGCCCCGTCGAGCCGACGGGGAAGAACAGGTCAGGGGCGGTGTCGCGACACGAAGCGAGCGCGCGCCAATCTGGTAGGGCAGGACTTTGTATGACGGAATCCGTCGTGAGTGCCACGAAACCTCCCACGGTGCACCACTGTTGGATTGGTCCGTTCGCCTACCCGAGTGCCCCCGGCGAGTCGGTACCAAGACCACGGAGAATGTACAGGTACCCACCCAGCGTGGGCAACACGGCCTGGGCCAAAAGACCCAAGAAGTACTGTCGGGGCCTCCATGAGCAACAGGCGCAACCCACTCATCATTGCCCACCGGGGCGCTGCCCGGCCGGGGACCCACCCGGAGAACACGGTGGCCGCCTTTCGCCGTGCCCGCGCCGTCGCCGCCGACTGGGTCGAACTCGACGTCCGGCGCACGGCCGACGCCGAGACCGCCGTACACCACGATCCGCACCTCGCCGACGGCCGCCCGGTTGTGTCGTTGCGCCGTGACGAGGTGCCGTTCGAGGTCCCTGACCTCGGCGCAGCGTTGGCCGCGTGTCTGGGGTTGGGAGTCAACGTCGAGATCAAGAACTTCGCCACCGAGCCCGACTTCGACCCGACGCACTGGTTGGCGCAGGCCGTGGTCGACGCGACCCGCAGGGCGGATCCGCCCATTTCGGTGCTGGTCTCGAGCTTCAACATCGACGCCATCGACCGCGTCCACCTGCTCGCCCCGTCGCTGCCCACGGCCCTGCTCACCTTCGGGCTCGATGATCCGGAAACGGCGATCGCGCGGTGCGTGGCGCGGGGCCACCGCGCGCTGCATCCCTTCGACGCCACCGTCGATCGCGCGCTCGTCGAGGACGCGCACGCGGCGGGGCTGGCGGTGAACGTGTGGACCGTCGACCGGCCCGACCGGATCAGCGCACTCGCCGAAATGGGCGTCGACGGCATCTGCACGAACGTCCCCGACATCGCCCGCCACGTCTTAGAGTCTCGATGACTCGGGTCGTGGTCTCGGGCGAAACAACGGGTTTGGCGGCGTGAAGATCCTGCTCATTGTCAACGCGGCGGCCTCTTCGGTGACGTTGCGCTCTCGCGTGCTGGTGCAAAAGGCACTGTCGAGCGCCCACGAAGTGCACGTCGCCGAGACGAGCCGGCGCGGTCATGCGGCACGCCTTGCCCAGAACGCCGCCTCACAGAACGTCGACTTGGTCGTGGTGTTCGGTGGCGACGGCACGCTCAACGAAGCGGCCAACGGGCTGGCCGGCAGCGACAGTGCGCTCGCGCCCCTGCCCGGCGGATCGACCAATGTGTTCGCGCGCACACTCGGGCTGTCCGATGACCCCGTCGAGGCGACCTCGACCATCCTCGACGCGCTGGAGCGAGGCTCGACACGCCGTGTCGGCATCGGGTCGGTGAATCGGCGCTACTTCCTGTTCCACTGTGGTATCGGCTTCGATGCCGCAGTGGTCGAGCAGGTCGAGCGCCGCTCGGGTCTCAAGCGCTATGCCGGGCATCCGCTGTTCATCTACGCCGCGATGGACACCTGGCTGCGCCACTACGACCGCAAGCGCCCGCATTTCCAAGTGCGATTCGACGACGGTACCGTCGTCGACGACGGGTTTTTCGCCATTTGCTGCAACACCGATCCCTACACCTACCTCGGTTCGCGTCCGCTCCATCTCGCACCCGACGCCAGCCTCGACCATCCACTCACGATGGTGACGATCCGCACCCTGAAGCTGCGTCGGATCGGGCGGCTGGCGGGCTCGGCCTTGTTCGGCGGCGGATCCAAGCTGCGGCGCAGCCGCCACGTCGACTACCGGCCAGGGATGCAGGCGTGCACGGTGTCGTCGGATCGTCCGTTCCCGTATCAGGTCGACGGCGACTTCCTCGGACACGTCCGCTCACTCGAGTTCCGCTACGAGCCGGATTCCCTTCGCCTCATCGTTCCCTGATTTGGCCCCCCTCTGCCGCGCGGTAAGACTTGTCAGGTTATGAACGTTGTCGTATGCGTAAAACAAATCCCTGATCCGGCCGAGCCCGGGCAACTCAATCCGTCGACCAAGACCCTCAAGCGTGAGGGCAAGCTCATCATGGATGAGTCGGACTCGTACGGTGTCGAGATGGCCCTTCAGCTCGTCGACAAAGCCGGCGGCGGTGAGGTCACGTTGGTGTCGATGGCACCCAACAACGAGGTTTCGGGCCTGCGCACCGCGCTCGCGATGGGAGCGGCCAAGGCCATTCTCGTGTCCGATCCTGCGCTGTTGGGCTCCGACGCATTGAGCACGGCCAAGGTGCTCGCCGCGGCGATCGGGCGCATCACGCCGGATCTCGTCATCACCGCCACCGAATCGTCGGACGGCTACACCGGCACGTTGCCCGAGCAACTCGCCGAGTTGTTGGGCTTGCCGTCAGTGACCTTCGCCAAGGCGATCACGATCGACGGTGGCGAAGCCAACGTTCGCCGCCAGACCGAAGCGGGCTACGACGAGGTGCACTGCCCGTTGCCCGCGGTCGTGTCGGTGACCGCCGGTGTGGTCGAGCCCCGGTATCCGTCGTTCAAGGGCATCATGGCGGCCAAGAACAAGCCGCTCGAGCAACTCACGCTCGCCGATCTCGGCATCGATGCCGGCAGTGTCGGCTGGGCGGGAGCGGGTCAAGAGATCACCGATATCGCGCCAGTGCCCGCCCGTGCGGCCGGCGAGAAGTTCGAAGACGACGGAACCGCGCACGAGAAGATCGTGGCGTTCCTCGAGAGCCTGAAGGTCATCTGATGGGTTTGGCAAAGGTTTGGGTCTACGGCGAAGGTGCGAGCGACGATTCTGCTGACGGCGCGCCGACACGCGTGGCGACGATCACGCTCGAGATGTTGGCCAAGGCACGTGAGATCTCCGACAACGTCGAGGTCATCTTCGGCGGCGACGCCAGTGGCGTGGCGACAGCCTTGGGCGCGCACGGCGCCAAGGCCGTGTTTGCCACCGGCGCCCTCGACGGAGCGCTCCCCGGGCCTTCGGTGGCGTCGGCACTCGTGGCTGCCATCGCGTCGGAGGGTGCGCCCGATCTCTTCATGTTCGGCAGCACCTATGACGGTCGCGACGTGGCCGGTCGGTTGTCGGTCAAACTCGATACGCCGGTCATCACGAACATCGTCGATCTCGAGGTCGACGGCGCCACTGTTGCCGGTATCGAGCCCGTCTTCGGCGGCACGATCAACGTCAAGACGAAGTTCGCCGGCGACAAGCCGGGCATCGTCATCGTGCGTCCCAAGTCGTTCGCGGCCGAAGAATCCGGCGGCGGCGCGGCCGCGGTCAAAGCCCTCGAGGTGCCCGACGTCGGCGCTACGGGTGCCGCTCGCATCAAAGAGCGTTTCGTCGAAGAGTCGTCAGGACCAAAGCTCGACGAAGCCGCGGTTGTGGTGTCCGGCGGGCGCGGTCTCGGCGAGGCGACCAAGTACGAGATGGTCGAGCAACTCGCGAAGCTGCTCAAGGGCGCGGCCGGTGCGTCGCGTGCGATCGTCGATGCCGGATGGGTGCCCTATTCGCACCAGGTCGGCCAGACGGGCAAGGTCGTCAAGCCGACGCTGTACGTCGCGTGTGGCATCTCCGGTGCGACCCAACATCTCGTCGGCATGAAGGGCTCCAAGAACATCATCGCCATCAACAAAGACGCCGAAGCGCCGATCTTCAGTGTCGCTGACCTCGGCATCGTCGGCGACGTGCACAAGGTGTTGCCGAAGGTGATCGAAGCGCTGGAAGCTCGCAAGTAGCTCTTGGGGCGGCGAATATGAGCGCCGGTCTCGTTCTTGCGTTCGCGCCCACTGTTGACGAAGTTGGCCACTGTTGACGAAACGCGACGGTGCTCGCGCGCCGTCACCCGTGGACGGCGAGCGCTCACCGCACTTTCGAAGTCGAAAAGCGCGGTGGACGTGAAACAGAACAGAGGGGTGGACGTGCTCTTCGACTACCAGACTTGGGTCCCTCAGCTCCACCACGTCTGGGCCCAGGTCACGTTGGCCAAGTCGGCGGCGCCGGAGAGGCTCGGGTGGAAGAAGTCGAGCACGCTCACGTGTTTCCGCTTGAACTTGAAGTCGAACACCGCGTTGTCGTCGAACCGGCATCGATCGTAGGTCGCACATTCTTCGCGCAGCACAGTGTTGAACGCGATGTTCCGCTCACGCACCAGCTGTCGCTGCTCCTCGGTGCGGCTCCGGGAGAGCAGCGATTGGCAGACGTCGGCTACATCCCACACCAACTGTGCCACCCAGTTCGTGTGATCGATCGACCACAGTTGGTACACGTCGGGAATGCTGGCCACGAAGATCCGCGCCCGGTTCGGCAAGCCGGAATTCAACGTCTGCAATGTTTGGCGGAAATCGGTGCGGAACGTCGCCACCGTCGTCATCGTTTCGGGTGTCGAGGTGCAGAGGTCGTTGGCGCCCATCAACATGGTGACGTAGTGCACCTGCTGCGCGACCGCCTGTTGCGCCTGCGCGGGGGCGTCCCTCATACGTGCCCCCGATACGGCGTGGTTGTATGCAGTGATCCCCGGGCTGATGGCTCGAAGCCGTTCGTAGTGGCTGCCCACGCCATCCCACCAGGCGGCGCCAGTGCTCCAGGAATTGTTCGGATGATCGCGGTACCAGCAACACACGTTGGACGCCTGCGTCATCGAGTCGCCAATGGCGGCCATGCTCCTGGGTGGAGGCGGCGCACTTGGTTGTGCGGAAGCAATGTGCGTGTCGCCGAGCAGCAGGGCCAAGAGCAACAAGGGAAGAACTGTGCGGATACGCATGACGACGATCCCTCCCGGCATTGCCCGTCCCGACTCGGCGAGATCCTACCGAGCCGACCGCGCTGCGAGCTCAGATCGCAATCGCGCCCACGAGGTCGCCGCTCGTTCTCGCAGCACTGTGCGCGAATTGACCTGGGCATATGCAGAGGTTGTGCTGCCAGAACGGTCGAACGTCAGCGACCTTCGTCAGGACGATCGCTGCACGAGCGGATCGTCGATGTGCAACATCCGCAGCGCCGCAACACCCGACCACGCGGCCACGAGCAGGAATGGCACCGTCGGTAGATCGCCGACATGCAGACCATGGCCCGGTGTGAGCTGAAACAGCACGGGCCCGGCAAAGGCGTGCAGCGGGATCACCCACCACAGCGAAAGCGCCACCAAAGCGACGGCCGCACCGACGTGGGCGGCGAAACGCACCTTGTCGCGGCGACGGCGGAAGTAGATGCGCGAACGGCCTTGCAGTTGCGCGGTGCTGTAGAGCAAGGGTTCCGGCGTACGCTGCTCGATCGGATGCTCCACGCCCACATATCGGCCCGGCCAAGGCCGCACTTGAGCCTCAGGCCGCATCGTGGGCGTCGATGGCCCACAATGTCACACGAGCGGCCAGGGCCAGCGTCTCCCGCTCGAGTCACGCGGGAAACACCCGCTCGAGACGATGGCCCGGGTACGCGTCAACATCGCATCGACTTCGTCCTCGTCGAGCGCGTCGGTCACGGACTCGGGCACACCTTCGTCGAGCAGAAACTCGATGTCCGCGATGATGTCGCGCGGGATTCGTTCGCCGGCGAAGTCCCACAAGACAGTGCGCAGTTTGAACTCCGCATGGAAGGACAAGCCGTTGTCGATAGCCCAGATGTTGCCGTCGGTGCCGATGAGACAGTGACCGCTCTTGCGATCGGTGTTGTTGCTGACGATGTCGAAAACGCAGAGTCGCTCGAACGCGTGCCGGTGCCGCGGGTCTTCGCGCAAGGTGAGGTAGTGCTGCTCCATGTCGTGGGGCACGAAGAGTTGCAGCGAGCCCGGTCCGAGTGGTCCTTCCCGTTCGACCGTCGGTGGCACGAGATGCCATCCGAGATGGTCGGACAGCTCGAAGGCCGCGACTTCGCGCTTCCACAAGCCGTGCGGAAAATCCCACAACGGACGCTCACCACGCGCCGGCTTGTAGATGCCTTGCGCGACGACGTCGTTGCTTTGCTCGTCCGATGACAGATCGACGAGGAAGGTCGCGTTCGAGCTGTAGGGCATGCGACCGAGCACGATGATCTCGCTCGTCTGCAGTACATCGAGCGCGGCATCGGTCGCGAGCGGGCCGCGTTCACGAAAGGGTGATTGGTCGCGCATACTCAGTTGTAGCAGGCACAGAGCCCTTGTTCCGGATCAAGTGGACGCCCGCAATACGGGCACAACGGGCGGCCGGCAGCAACGAGTTCGCGCGCGCGGCGCACGAACCCGATGATCTGGCGCCGCTCGAGATGGATGCGGGCGATGGCGTTCGGTTCCTCGTCTTCTTCGGTCTGCAGTTCCTGTGCGTGCAGGATGATCTTGTTGGAGTCCTCGTCGTAGCCGATGCCCAGCTCGCCGATGACCCACTCGGCGTTGACCGGTTCGAGTAGTTCCTCGGTCGTCGTCAGGAAGGAATCGTCGGACGGCGGCAGGTTCTCGAGCATGCGCTCGAGGTAGTCGGCGAGCACTTGCACCTGTTGCTTTTCGACCTTGAACGTCGCGACGATGCCGTCTTGGCGCACTTGCAGGTAGAAGACGCGCTGCCCTTTGGGCCCGACGGCGCCCGTGGTGAAGTGATCGGGCCGCTCGATCTCGAAGGAGGGGTTCATGGTCGCTCGATCATGATGGCGCCAGCGAGGTCAGATCGTCGCCGGTCGAGTTGACCGAGAGAACGACGGCTCCGGACATGCTGTACATGATCGCGGAAATCGAACACGGCGAGATGACGACCCGCTGGAACAGGTCGAGATGCACGCCCATCGCGTGGGCAACTGCCGCCTTGATGGGATCGGCGTGGGAGACCGCGACGACCACCCCGCCCAAGTGGCGAGCAACGAGTCGGTCGACAGCAGTCACGATGCGCGTCTGCATCTCGGTGAACGATTCGCCATCCGGAAAACGGAAGCCGCTGGGATAGCGCTGCACGGCATTCCATTCGGGGAGCTTTCGCAGTTCGCTCAACTTGCGCCCCGTCCAGTCGCCGAAGTCGCATTCGAGAAGGCCACGGTCGATGCGGACCGCGAGCTTGCGGGCGCGTCCGATGGAAGCGGCGGTCTCGCGCGTTCGCTCGAGGGGTGAGGCATAGACGGCGTCGATGCGCTTGAGAAGTGACAAGCGAGCGGCAGCGGCGTCGGCCTGCGTGCGACCGCTGTCGGCGAGATGCAAGCCTGGAGCCCGGCCGGGCAAGGTCGTGCCGGTCGTCGGCGTCTGCCCGTGCCGTACGAACAGCACGAGCGTCGCCGGCGGCGGCTTGCGAGCGTGTGAGCGGGTTTTTGAGCGAACGGGCATGCGACGATCCTGGTGCCACGGTAGCCGCGGCATGATTGTCTGCGGCGGTCGTGGGCGCCGTAACCTGCGGCACTTGGTTGCACCGCCGGACCCGACCCTTGACCAACGTCGCCGCGCCGATTCGTTGCGCGCGGTCAGCGCCGAGATCGAGCACTGTCGACAATGTGAGCGACTGGTGAACTGGCGAGAGTCGATCGGCCGGGAGAAGAAGGCGGCGTATCGGGAGTGGGACTACTGGGCCCGCGGTGTACCCGGTTTCGGCGACCCGCGGGCGACGCTGTTGATCGTCGGACTGGCTCCTGCGGCGCACGGTGCCAATCGCACGGGGCGTATGTTCACCGGCGATCGTTCGGGTGATTTCTTGTACTCGGCGCTGCATCGGGCCGGATACGCCAACCAACCTTCGAGCACTGCTCGCGATGATGGCCTCGTCCTGCGCGGCGCGTACATCAGCGCGCCCGTTCGGTGCGCGCCGCCGGCCAACAAGCCGTTGCCCGACGAGCGGGCGCGCTGTCGCGGTTATCTCCAACGCGAGTTGCGGTTGTTGAGCGACGTCCGCACGATCGTCGCGTTGGGCCAGATCGCGTACGACGAGTTGTGTCCTTTGTTGGAATTGTCGCCTCGTCCACGATTCGGCCACGCCGTAGAAGCAACGCTGCCCGACGGACGGCTCTTGATCTGTTCGTATCACGTTAGCCAGCAGAACACGTTCACGCGAAAGCTGACCCCTGCGATGTTCGACGCGATACTCGCCCGTGGCGGTCCTGCACCGAACGAATAGGCCATTTCGATCAATCTGCGTCATGTTGATCCAGATGACTCTCCAGTGGCGTGCATGGTGCGACGAAAACGGAGCATGGCTTCACACGCGCATTCCATGCCTCGGGTAACCACCGGCCTGTGGTCGGCGATGACACGAGCCGCCGACGAAGAAATCGCGAGGGATCGCGACGAAGAGGCTCGCGCCCGTGTGTGCGAGATGACCTTCGAGACGAGTTACGCGTCCCTCGACGACTTCGAGACGCTCGGTGAGTCCGACTGGCAGTCACCACCGGCCGGAGACCGCACCACTCACTGATCGCCCGCGGGCGTAGAATCGCCGCGTCTGCGCAGTCTGGGCGGCCGATCACTATTTCGGGCCTGTGGGCCACTAGCCTGGCCCCTCGTGCCCAATCGCCTCGCTCGTCTCTTGTCACTGCTCGCTGTCGTCGTGCTGCTCGCAGGATGTTCCCAGAACCTCGGTCCCAAGACTTACAACGACGAGGTGAGGAACAACTATATGGAGAACTGCGTCAAGGGCTCGACTGCGAGGTTGGGTGCCACTGGTGCCGCGACCTACTGCGAGTGCTCTTACGGCGGGATCTCCGCTCCTGCCGGAATCCCCTTCGACAAGTTCAAGGACTTCGAGAAGTTCCTGCGCGACAACGTCGGCGACGACATCAACACCCGCAAGGATCTCGACGACACCAACCGGTTCGACGACATCCTCGAGGTGCTCGACGGGTGCGCGCCCGTGGGCCCCGCCGCGTAACGCTCGTCGGTCTGGGAGCGTTCGCTAATCGACCGTTGCCGCGACCTTCTTCCTTTCGGGCAGGCCGAGCCGCACGTCGGCGGCAGCCCACGTCGGCCACCGCTCGCGGCTCTTCTGCGCGAGACGGTGCAACAACGCGATGGCTCCCGGGTCGTCGTCGCCCGGACGAGTTTCGATCACCCCTTCTTTCACCATCTGCTGCATGATCGCCCGTCCGAGGTCGGTGCGAACGATGGTGAGTGTCCAGTCGTCGAACATGCCGATGCCACCCGTCGAGATGTCGGCGTGTTCGGCCGCGAAGTCAGGGCAGTAGTTGCAGCCCTCGCGCGTCCAGGCGTGACATTCCTTCAGCGAGATCTCGTGGAAGTCGCCGTTGCGTAACCAGATCTGGAAGGCGCCTTTGACGTTGACCTTGACGATGTCGCTGCGGTGAAGCCCGTACTTGGCGAGGAACAATTCCTCGAAGATCGAGTCGTCGAAGGTCTTCGAGCACAGGAGGCCGATGTTGAGCTTGATGGGCTTGCCGATCTTGCCGACCTTGCGAGTCCACATCACCGGTGGCACCGACGACTGGCAACTCATGCCGACCAGTGCGACGTTGTCGAGGCCTCGCTCGATGGCGATCGGCAGGGCCAAGGTGTTCGCCGAATAGGTGTAGCGGCTGCCGGCGCTCTGCAACACCTCGTCGCGGTTGGTGGCGACACCGGGGATCGCCTTCCATGACGTGCCGTCGCCCTCGAGGTAGGAGACAAGCGCGCCGTCGATGATCTGGTTTTCGAGACACCAGATCAATATCGCAGAGACGAGACCGCCGTCCTGGCCGAGCTTGTGCACCGTGTCGTCGGACGCGCGTACGAGCATGATGTCGCTGTAGATGCCGGAGAGCTCATCGGCTTCGCGATCGTGGCCGAAGAGGTGTTCGTTGGCTTCGGGCTCCCACAGACGAAACCTCGGACACGCCCGCGTGCACGAGGTGCATCCCTTCTCGCCGTGGATGCAGTTGTCCGGACCGAGTTCGTCTTCGAGATGGAACGGCTTGTAGGCGCCGGGCTCGTGCGTGTACCCGATGACATCATGGGGACACGCCACCACGCAGCCCGCACATCCGGTACAGAGACCCGACGTGATGACCTCGCTGTAGAGCTCTTTCCACTGGTACGTCCAACGCGGCTTCTTGCCATTCGAAGGCACGGAGGTTTCACTGTCGACGTCAGGTTCTGAAAGGCTCATGGCGTGCTCCGCTTCTCGGGAGTGGCGTGAGCGTAGTGAGAGCGACTGAAAGCTGACGGACCCACCGATGCCAAAGATCGCAGCTTCTTGCCATTCGCCGCAACTACGGGCGACAGCAGCGTCGGCGCACGGCCGCACTTGTCGTGCACTTGTCTGCAATGACTGAGGACAAGTTGCTCGCAGTGGCCGCGCGGTCACCGGTTGCGCGTCTGGCCACGCTCGGTGCCGCGGGTGTCGATCTCGTACCAATCACGTTCGCGCTCACCGGCTCGACCGTTGTCACGGCGGTCGATCACAAACCGAAGCAGACGCGTCGGTTGCGGCGGCTCGACAACATCGAACGCGACCCGCGGGTCACCGTCCTGATCGATCACTACGACGACGACTGGGCGTCACTCTGGTGGGTTCGGTTGCGCGGGTTTGCGCGCGTGGTCGACGAAGGGCCCCGCTTCGCGACGGCTATCGAACAGCTGGTGGCCAAGTACCCGCGGCACTACTCCCGCGTGTCGCCGGCGGGCCCGGTGATCGAGATCGATGTCACCGAGGTACGAACCTGGCGCGCGTCATGACGCGATGATCACCTTCGTACATGTCGCGCGAGCGACAATCGTGTCACCGTGATGCATCGTCGCTTCGGTGTGGATACGCCGGCCGTCGCGGCGGGCAACCCGCGCCTCGATCCGCAAGCGCTCGCCGATGGGCACCGGCCGGCGGTACTGCACGGTGAGCTCGCTCGCGACACAGGTCTCGTCCAGCACGCGTGAGAGAAAGGCGGTCGCATCGTCGAACAGTGCCGCGATGATGCCGCCGTGCGCGTGCCCCGGTGGCCCCTCGCACGCAGGACCCAGCTCGACTTCACAATGCACCTGGTCGCCCACGCGGCGCGCCACCAGATCGGTCGCGAGGGGATTGGCCATACCGGACACCGGGCACCGATCGAAGTGCTCGACCGGCGCACCGTCAGCCGGCGGTCCGCCCGAGCGGTCTTCGCGCAACGCATCGCCATCGCGCACCAACCGCGGATGCTGCTCGACGTCCACCGCCCAACGTCGGGCATCTTCGGCAAGACGGGCGAGTAGCGCGTCCGCCGTGTCGTGGGCAACGAGCGCATGCGCCAGGCGCCGCACTGCCATCGCCGCGTCGATCTGGGGCGTGCGGTCCGTGTGATCGTTCATGCCCTCATTCTGTCTGAGCGGACTTTCAGGGCGGAAAGTAGGGTTGACCAGTGGCCTCGCGTAGAGCATCGGACGATCAGTCGACGCGCCAGCGGATACTGGTCGTCGCCGAGCGTCTGTTCGCGGAGCGTGGCATCGGGTTCGTGTCGGTACGCGACATCACCACCGAGGCCCGAGCGAACATCGCTGCCATCAGCTACCACTTCGGGTCGAAGGACGGGCTGCTCGAGGCCATCGTGGTCGAGCGCGCGGCACAGTTGGGCAAGCGCCGCAACGAGTTGCTCGATGCGATCGAGGCCTCTGCCGAACCGCAATTGCGCGATCTGGTCGCCGCGTTGGTCGTGCCGATTGCCGAGTTGGCGGCCGATCACGAAGGGGGCGGGCGGCATTGGATACGGGTCAAGGCCGACCTACGGGGCAAGCCGGAGATGACGTCGCTGCTCGAGTCGGCATTCGAGCCATATACGCGCCGGTTCCTCGACGTGCTCGAACGGGTGACCCCGCAGCTCGAGCCAGAGGTGCGCATCGCCCGCTTTGCCGTCGCGAAGGAAGCGGTGGAGCTCGTCTTCGCCAACGACCAGCTGCCGGGGTGGGTCGCCCGGCAAGTCGAGTTCCGAGCGGATCGTCTCGCGGACATCGTCATCGACTTCGTCACCGCCGGCTTCGCCTCTGCGTTATCGACGCGGGCGATACCCGCGACGTAGTGTCTGTGCCGAAGGGCTGGCGCCGGTGTACGTCTGTTTGTGTCGAGCAGTCAGCAACACCACGATCGAGGCAGCGATACGCGCCGGTGCGGACACCGTCGACATGGTCATCGAGCGATGCGGAGCAGCGAGCCAATGTGGCAAATGTCGACACACGATCGAAGTCATGCTCACCGGCTTGGCCGCCCCGGTGAGCAAGACTGCCCCGAACGCGCAACGAAGGAGTAGGAGATGAGTGAGCGGAGCAAGGTGATCGACGCGTTGAACGGGTTGATCACGACCGAACTGGGCGCGATCAACCAGTACTTCGTGCATGCGAAGATCTGCGACAGCCTCGGGCTCGAACGGGTCGCTCACAAGTTGCGCGAGTCATCGATGGAGGAGATGCGCGACGTCGAGACCCTGATGGATCGAGTGCTGCTGCTCGGCGGCCTACCGAACCTCCAACGTATGGACGCTTTCCAGGTCGGTGAAAATGTCGTAGAGATGTTCGAGCTGCACGCCGCGCTCGAGCGGGGGGCCGTGGATCAACTCAAGTCGGCCGTCGGTGCTTGCGACAGCGAGGGCGATATCGGTAGCAGCCAGTTGTTGCGGACGATGGTGGCCCAAGAAGAGGCGCAGCTCGACTGGCTGACGACGCAACTCGAGCTGATCGAACTGCTGGGCGAGACCACCTACCTGGCGCAGCAGCTCTATGAGTGACGAGCCAGATCGGGGTTCGGGCCCGAGCGGCCCTTCAGAGCGGGGATCGGGCATGGTGCGACTCGTGATGATCCACTCAGTCCGTGACTACGACGAGTTCATCGCCCGCTTTCACGAAGGCGACGGGCGGCGTGAGTTGAGGGGCATCGTGCGCCATTGGGTGCATCGTTCGGTGGACAATCCGAGCGAGGTCATGGTCACCCTCGAGCTCGAGACGAGAGCTGCGGCCGAGGCGTTGCTCGCCGAGGGGCACTTGATCCAAGCGTGGATCGAGAAGGCCGGGGTCGATATCTATCCGGCCGTGTTCATCGGCGAGGTCGTCGCCAGCGGCGCGGCTACCACGACCTGAACCACCTGCCGCCGATACTGCGGTCTCTAAGATGAGCCGGTGGGCATCCGCGTCGTACTGGCCGAGGACAACGTCTTGTTGCGCGAGGGCGTCGTCCGCTTGCTCGGATCGGTGCCCGACCTCGAAGTAGCAGGCTCGTGCGGCACCTTCGACGAGCTCGTGGCGCTCGTCGCCGAGATCGCCCCCGACGTGGTCGTCACCGACATCAGGATGCCGCCGACCGGTACCGACGAAGGCATTCGTGCCGCCAGCCTCTTTCGCGAGTCCCATCCCGGCGTGGGCGTCGTCGTGTTGAGCCAATACGCCGACCCGGTCTACGCCCTCGCCCTGCTCGAACACGGTTCCGAGCAGCGGGCGTATCTGCTCAAAGACCGGGTGTCCGACATCGACCAACTCGTCGACGCCATCCGGATCGTGAGCAGTGGCGGTTCGGTGATCGACCCGAAGGTGG
The DNA here is from genome assembly GCA_035525225.1 of Acidimicrobiales bacterium. Lineage (GTDB taxonomy): Bacteria > Actinomycetota > Acidimicrobiia > Acidimicrobiales > WLNW01 > DATLFA01. The sequence continues at coordinate 31,079 of DATLFA010000003.1, read as the reverse complement.
TCGAGGAACTGGTAGCGGCGCGGGGCCGCAAGCCACCGTCGCGGCTGCAACACTTGACCGGGCGGGAACGAGACATCCTCCACGAGATGGCCCAGGGCCGCAGCAACGCCGCGATTGCGGCGGCGCTGGGGCTGAGCGAGCGGGCCGTCGAAAAGCACTCGAACTCGATCTTCGCCAAGTTGCACCTGAACGAAGAGCCCGACCTGAATCGGCGGGTCAAGGCGGTGCTCGTCTACCTCGCCGACGGATAGATTTCGGCGGGCAGGGGTGCCAGCACCACCGTGCGCCGCGGGGTGCCTTGCTTCTCACCCGGGTCGAGGCACGCGACAATGGGGGCGTGGACCCTGTCCGTGTGCTCATCGTCGACGATCAGGCGCCCTTCTTGGCGGCGCTGCGGGCGGTCGTGGCCCGCCTGGCGGAGTTCACCCTCGTCGGCGAAGCCACCTCGGGCGAACAAGCGGTCGAGCTGGCGGCGCAGACCGAGCCCGATCTCGTGTTGATGGACATCAACATGGGCGGCATCGACGGGCTCGAGGCCACCTCCCAGATCGTCAAGGAGCGACCCGACACGCTGGTAGTCCTCGTGTCGACCTACACGCTCGAGCAGTTGCCCCCTCATGCCCGCACCTGCGGCGCCTGCGCCTACCTCAACAAGGACGAGCTCAGTCCCCGGGCGGTGCGGCGCATCTGGGCCGACGGTGGCGACGACAGCTGGCAGCGCGTCGCCGGCTAGCGGCTAGGCGTGCCCGTCCGCGGTCGCGCTGACGCGCGTTACGGGCACGCGCCCCGAGATGCGGGTGCCTTCGCCTCGCACCGACCACACGTCGAGCGAGCCCTGCATCGCGCCCAGGCGATCCGCCATGTTGACGAAGCCGTGTCCCTTGCCGGCACTGCCTGCGGGATCGAACCCTGCGCCGTCGTCGCTGACCGTGAAACAGAGCTCGTCGTTGTCCCGCCAGACCCGCAGGGAGATCTTGGCGCCCTCCCCGGCGTGTTTGCTGGCGTTCTGCATCGCTTCGACGCAGCAGAAGTACACCGCCGCTTCGAGCTCCGGCTCGTAGCGTTCGATGTCGATGCACTCGACGGTGGCCGGCAATGTCGCCCGCGACGCGGCGGCTGGCAAGGCGTGCACCAGACCGCCCGACACGAGCAGCGGGGGGAAGATGCCGTGTGCGAGTGCGCGCAACTCCGCGATCGCGTCTTGAAGATCGGTGCGCAGTTCGTCGAGCAGCGACATGGCGTCGGCGGGATCGTCTTCGACTGCGTCGCGCGCCAATCTCACCTTGACCGCGAGCGCGACGAGATGCTGTTGCGCCCCGTCGTGCAGGTTGCGTTCGAGGCGGCGTCGCTCGGCGTCGCCCGCGGCCACGATGCGGGCACGGGATTCGTGCAGTTCGATGTTCTTGTGTCGCAGCTCGTCGAGTGAGGCCTGTAGCGCGGAGTCGAGATTGACGTTGTGCAACGCGAGGGCAACCTGCCGGGCGAGCTCGGTCAGTGTGGTATCGGCGTCGCGGGTGAAAGGATCGCCGTCGGGGCTGCGTTCGCAGACGACCAATCCCAACAGCCCGCCACCGTGGGCGAGCGGCGCGACCCGTAGGTTTGCCGCGACCCGGCCCTCCGCCAGCTCGGGCAGCCAGATCTCGATCCATGTCCCACCCGAGACACCGGCGCGGGCCGTCACCGGCACCGCTTTGGCGCTCACATGCAACGGGGCTCGATTGCGATGCGGTGCGCTGGCGGCGACCTCGTACACACCGTCGCTGCCGGTCCAGACTTCGGCCGAATGCAAGCGCATCGTCTTGCGCAACGACTCGCACAGTTGCAGGAGCAGCTCGTCCATCGGTACCGCGCGTGTGAGTCGGGTGCCGAACTTGCGCACTGCGTCGTCGGGCGCGACGCGCTCGCCGTAGACGAGGCGGTTGGCCGCGACTTCGAGGCGCGCCCGTGCCACGGGATACGCCAGTGCGGCCAGGCCCGCCGCACCCATCGACGCGACCAACAGGCTGCGCTCACCATCAGATAGCGAACGACCGAAGCTGAGCACGACGATCACATAGATGACCAACACCATCGACGTGAGGCCGGTGAACGACACCGCGTACGTGAGTGCCCGGTCGACGCGCGCCGAAAGTCGGCGAGATGCCGACGCGCCGGTGCCCAGCGCGATGATCGCGGTCGTCGAGATGTTGGTTGCCGAGATCGAGCTCGGCCAGTCGGCGATGACGTGCAGGGCCAGCACGACGATGCACACTTCGGCCGCGACCGCGATCGACAGACCGAACCACTGAAGGCTGCGCTGTTCGAGTGGGCTGGCGCGGCGATAGCGCTGATTCGACAGCACCACGCCGAGCGCGCCGCCGACGATGCCTGCCAATGCGAGCAACCACCAACGAATGTCGGGACGATCGACGAAGGCGGCCGCACCACACGCGACGCCCGCAACGTAGGCGAAGGCGACGAACATTCGTCGTGCTCGTTGCGGCACTTCCCCGTTGGGCATCGCCAGCAGCAGATGGACACCTGCGGCGCCGACGACACCTAGTGCGATGCCGCTCGAGAGATGGAGTCGGTCGGCCGACGAGGCGCTCAGGTCACGGTGCGCGACCAGCGCTGCAGCGAGCGTCGACACGCCGGCCGCGACAGTGCCCACGCCGGTGATGATGGCGAGCTTCGGCGCTCGCAGTCGCAGGAGCACGCCGGTCGTGATCGCCCATAACGCGATCACGACGATACGAGTGATTTCGGTCGCGGTCATCGGGAAACCACGAGGCTCGTCGTACCGCCGACAATCAGTGCAGTCTCAGCTGGCGGAAGCAGCGGCGGCCCGCATGTCGGCGTCGAGCCCGTCATCGACCACTCGGCCGTCCTTCATCCGAACGATGCGCGCCGCGGCATCGGCGACTGGCTGATCGTGGGTCACCAACAAGATGGTCTGGCCTTGCGCGTGGAGTCGTTCGAAGAGCTCGAGGATCTCGTCGCCGCCTTCGCTGTCGAGGGCGCCGGTCGGCTCGTCGGCCAGGATGAGCGTCGGCTCGTTGGCAATCGCACGGGCGATGGCGAGGCGCTGGCGCTGACCACCGGACAAGGCGCCCGGTGCCTGCTTGGCCTTGTCGCCGATACCGAGGAGGTCGAGTAGATCGCGGGCCCGCGCTTCGGCGGCGCGACGCTTCATGCCGACGATGAGCGCCGGCATGATCACGTTCTCGAGCACCGTCATGCCTTCGAGCAGATTGAAGAACTGGAACACGATGCCGATGTGCTTGCGCCGCATCAACGCCAACCCGTTCTCGTCGAGTTTCGTGAGGTCTTGGCCGGCGACCATCACTTCGCCTTCGTCGGGTCGGTCGAGGCCGGCGATGACGTTGAGCATCGTCGACTTGCCGCACCCCGACGGACCCATCACCGCGACGAACTCGCCTTTGGCGACGGTGAGGTCGGCGCCGCGCAGCGCTCGGATCGGCGCGAGCTCCTGCTCGAACGTGCGATACACGCCCTTGGCCTCGACGACGATGTCGGTCATGTCATTCTCCTGTTCCGGTGATGCGATACGCGACTACGGGGGTGTCGCGTCCTTTGACCATTTCTGGATCGAGCTGCTCGAACTTCGTCGGCCGGCTGGTGAGGGCGGCCCATGTCGGTTCCGAGAGCACGGTCTGTCCGGGCTGACCGAACTGCTGTAGCCGCTGCGTGAGGTTGACCGCGTCGCCGACGACGGTGTACTCGACGCGTTCGTCCGAGCCGAGTAGTGCGGCGGCGACCTCGCCGGTCGACAACCCGATGCCGAGCCCGAACGGCGGCAGTCCATCGGCATTCCAGCGTTCGTTCACGGCCTCTTGGGCGTCGTGCATGGCGATCGCGGCCCGCAACGAGCGGTCGGCGTGATCTTCGTAGGAGACGGGCGCACCGAACACGGCCATGACCGCGTCGCCGACGTACTGCATCACGGTCCCGCCGGCAGCAAGGATGGCGCGGTTCATCTCGGCGCGGTGCAAGTTGAGCTGCTGCGCGAGCTGTGTCGGGTCGGCGTGCTCTGCGATCGTGGAATATCCCCGAATGTCGGACATCAAGACGGTGACGACCAGACGCTCGGTCTCGCCGATCTTGCGGCCCTCGGTGCGCAGCTTGTCCGCGAGGCCCGACGGCAGAAGCCGTGACAGTGTCTCGCCCTGCTCTTCGCGACTGACGATCGCCTCATGCAACATGCGCAGGCGCCGCAGCGCGCCGTCGGAGCCCGCGCTGACGCCGGCGGCGAGCTTGACGAACAGGCGCTCGACGGCCTCTGCGACGGCGGCCGGGGTGGCCTGGGTCGCAGCGGCGATGGCCTTGATGGGTTTGCCCTCGGCCACCATCGACAGCAGTTGCTCGTCCTCGCGGCTGAGATCGCCGGTCGAGGTCATAGGGCGCATCAGCGCGTTGACGATGGCGGGGTCGAGCATCGAGCCACCGGTGGCGACCTCTCGGATCGCGCGGGCGAGCTGGTCGCCTTCGGCGATGTGGTCCTTGAGCAGGTAGGCGTAGCCGACCGCGCCCTCCGACAGCAGGGCGATGGCGTAGTCGGGGTCGTCGTACTGCGACAGGATCACGACACCCGTGCCAGGGTGCTGCTTGCGGATCTCCTTGCAGCCGTCGATGCCCTCGCGCTGGAACGCGGGTGGCATGCGGATGTCGGAAACGACGACGTTGGGAGCCAGCTCCGACGCGCCTTTGACAAGGCCGTCATAGTCCTCTGCGACGCCGACCACCTCGAGATCGCGTTCGCGGGCGATCATCGCCCTCACCCCTTCACGGATGAGAACGCTGTCGTCGGCGAGAAAGACGGTGATGCGCGATTCGCTCACACCTGCATTCGACCAAAGAGAGGGGTCGTTGCACAAGGGCGCTGGCCCGTCGCCATGTAGTGGGGCTACCCACCCCCGGCGGGGGAAGGGGGCACAGTTTCGCTTCTCGCCCCGACGCGCGACGCTATGGCCATGCGAATCACCAGCTCGGTCACCTCCCTCTCGTGGATTCCGTCCGAAGCGATCGATGGCATGCCCAAGCTGCCATTTTCTTTCGGCGCGTTCCACTACGACCAAACCCCACCCGACACGATCGGGCCCGATGTCAAGGCGACGGTCGAAAGCCTCCGTGCCGCCGATCGATTCCGTTTCGCCAATCATCTGAAGGCGTGGATCGACGTCGAAGACGGGCAGATCGTGAAGTGCGGCTATTCGGGCGGGGGCTCGATCGGCGCGACGCGGGTGAAGCTGGGCTTAGGCTCTTTGTTCGTCCAGGCGACGGCGCTGCCCGATCGGCTGGTCGAACCCGAACGAGGCGACGGATGGGTGCGCTTCACGCAGACGGCGGGCGGTCGCACCGGTGTGCCCGCGCCGCGGACCGTGCGCCATCCGCCATTCGTCCAATACCGCCCGCCCATCGCGTGGACGACGTTGTCGTTGACGATCCACGCCGACGGGAAAGTCGAGCATTCGGTCACAGGTGCAAGTCCGTTTCCGCGGCATTGGATCTATGACGACAGCGGTCGTCTCGTGAAGAAGAGCGGCACCACGCAGTTCAAAGACTGGTGGAAGCGGGCCTTCGGCAAGCACACGCCGTGGGGCGATCTCGATTCGCCCGCGCTCGTCACCGAAGTCGAGACGGCGCTCGAGCGCGAGCTCTCCAACTCGATCATGCGCGGCGGCCAGAAGCCCGACATCCGCAAGGTGAAGAAGGGGTCCACGCTCGTCGAGCAAGGAGAAGAGGGCGACGAGTTGTTCTTGTTGCTCGACGGCGTGTTGGCCGTCGACGTCGACGGAACGATCCTCGCCGAGCTGGGTCCGGGTGCGGTCGTCGGTGAACGGGCGGCGCTCGAGGGAGGTCGACGCACGTCGACCCTGCGAGCCGTCACGCCATGTAAAGTCGCGGCCGTTGCCAGTGCGCAGATCGACCGCGAAGCGCTCGATGCATTGTCCACGGGCCATCGCAAGGAGCTCGCCTGATCGTGCGCGTCTGGATCTGTGGTGCACGCGGGTCGACGCCCGCCGTAGGGGCGGACTTCAATCATGTCGGAGGGCATACCTCGTGCGTTGCGATCGGGCAGGGCGACGGCCCGCCGACGTTGGTACTCGACGCCGGAACCGGTTTGCGCAACCTCACCGGCGTTCTCGCGGGGGCGCCGTTTCGCGGCACGATCCTGCTCAGTCATCTGCACTGGGACCACACGCACGGACTCCCGTTCTTCGCGGCCGGCGATCGGCCTGACGCGTCCACCCACCTGTACCTTCCCGAACAAGGTGTCGAGCCCGGCGAGTTGCTGGCACGCACCATGTCGCCGCCGCATTTCCCGATCGGCCCGCATCAACTCCGCGGTGAATGGACCTTCGGTGTGATCGATCGCGGTGCGTATCGCTTCGAGGGCTTCGACGTACTCGTGCGAGAGATTCCCCACAAGGGAGGCAAGACCCTCGGATTTCGGGTGAGTGACGGCGCGCGCTCGTTGGCCTACCTGTCCGACCACGCGCCGCAAGACCGCGGCGCCGGTCGACGCGGCGTCGGGGCATTGCACGACGATGCGCTCGATCTCGCGCGCGACGTCGACGTACTGGTGCACGACGCGCAATACACGGCAGAGGAGTTGCCCACGCGCGGGTCGTTCGGTCACGCCGCGTACGAGTACTCGCTCGAACTCGCGGCAGCCGCCGGAGCGCGCCGTGTGTTGTTGTTCCACCACGACCCGTCGCGCACCGATCCCGAAGTCGAAGCGATCCTGCATGCCGCCCGCCGGCGGGCCGCGGCCCCCGCTTCCGGCGGCGATGTCGCGGTCGATCTGGCCCGCGACGGCATCACCTTCACGATCGGCAACAGGGAGCAGGGCGACACCTCGAGGTATTGAGGTATGGAGGTATTGACTCAAACGTTTGTTTCAATTACCTTCGACCAGGTGAGCACCCGCATCATCTCCGCCGATTGCCATGTCAACGAACCGCCGCACGTGTTCGACCACGTCCCGGCCGGCCTTCGGGACCGCATCCCGAAGCTGTGCCGGGGCGCCGACGGGGGAGACGGGTGGAGCTTCGATGGCGCGCCGCCCAAGCGCACCCTCGGTATCGAGGCGACGGCCGGTCAGACGGCGGCGGTCAAGAAGCTCTCAGGGCTGCGCTTCGACGAGATACTGCCGGGCAACTACGACGGTGCGGCCCACGTACTCGACATGGATCGCGACGGTGTCGACGTCAGCGTCGTGTACCCGGCGAATGCGATCTTCGTCTACATCGAGCCCGACCGCGAGCTCGGGTTTGCGTGCCTGCGCTCCTACAACGATTGGATCCTCGACGAGTTCCAAGCCGCGAATCGCGATCGCCTCGTCGGCCTTCCGATGCTGCCGGTCGACGACGGCGCGCCGGCGTGCATCGCGGAGCTCGTGCGCTGCATCGACAAAGGCGCGCGCGCCGCGTTCATACCCGGCAACCCGGCTCGGCCGTATCACGACCGTTACTACGACCCGATCTTCGCACGGGCGGCCGAAGCGGGCGTGCCGCTGACGTTTCACCGTACGTTTGGCGGCAAACCGGCAGACGCCGATTGGGACGAACTCGTCTCGCAGAACATCACCGCCGGCGGCACGGTGTACCGGTTCTTCTCGGCGGTGCGGCCATTCACCTATATGGTGCTCGGGGGTGTGTTCGTGCGACATCCGCAACTCGAGATCGTGGCGGCCGAGGTCAACTTCGGCTGGCTTCCGTTCTGGGCGCAGATGATGGAACAGAACGTCGACGTGCGATCGGCCATGGATGATCCGACGGTGGCATCGACGCTGCGGCCGACCGAATACTTGGGCCGCAATCTGTTCGTGACCGTGCTCGATGATCAGATCGGCTTCGACCTCGTCGCGGCACACCCGTACCTTGCCGACACCGCGATGTTCTCGAGCGACTACCCGCATTCGGTCACGCTGTGGCCGAACTCGCGCCGCCACGCGACGACTCTCACCGCCAATCTCGGGGCGCTGGACGCGTCCAAGATCCTGTCCGGCAACGCCGCTCGCGTGTACGGAGTGTGAACTGCACGCATGCTGGGTAACCCGTTGGTCGGGCATGACCGAGGGGTTAATAGGGACGAAACAGTGCGGACACTTGCGGCCCTTACCCTTCCTTCATGTGATGTCGCGGCCGGCCGGTCCCCCCTCCTGGTCGGCCGCAGACGTCACCCAGTGCCCGTGCCTCCCGCTCTGAAGGGCCGCTCGGGCCCCGTGCCTCCCGCGCCCTGCCAGATTCCCGTCAGACACTGTTCGCGGACGAGTAATCGTTCTGAGGTCCGGCCGACCCCGATCCCCGTGAGGATGGTCCGATGCTGACCGAACAGCCGTTGACCGTGCGAGCCGAAGCCCCGCCGGACGGTGCCACCAGGGCGTTCTTCGATGAGTTGCTCGACGCCCACGACGAGCCTCGACCCGCGGCAGCCGAGGTGGTCGCGCAATTGCGCCGATTGGGGCGCAGCGAACTCGAGTCGCGTCAGAATCTCGCCGACCTCGAGATATTGACCGAGGGCATCACCTTCACCATCTACGACGACGGCGCCAACATCGATCGTCCCTGGCCCTTCGACGTGATTCCGCGCGTCATCGACGCCCGTGAATGGAAGACGATCGAAGCCGGCTTGACGCAGCGCCTGGTCGCGCTCAACCGATTCATCGACGACATCTACAACGAACGTGCCGTCGTCGAGGCCGGTGTATTCCCCATCGAGTTGATTCGCGACTCGGTCAACTATCGGCCGGAGTGCCGCAACGTGCGTCCGAAGTACGGAGCCTGGGCCCACATCTCTGGTTCGGACGTGGTGCGCGACGCCGACGGACAGGTCTACGTGCTCGAAGACAACCTGCGCGTGCCGTCCGGCGTGAGCTACATGTTGGAGAATCGAGCGATCTCCAAGGTCGCCTTCGCCGACTTGTTCGCCCGGCAGAGCGTCCAACCCGTCGACGGTTACGTCGACAAGCTGCGCGAACTCCTCGTCGCTCTCGCCCCGGACGCGGTCCGCGACCCCTGTGTGGTCGTGCTCACGCCCGGTGTGTACAACTCGGCCTACTTCGAGCACTCGTTCCTCGCTCGGCGCATGGGTGTCGAGCTCGTCGAGGGAAGCGATCTGTCGGTCGGTGAAGACGGGTTCGTGTACATGCGCACCATTTCGGGGCGTGAGCGCGTCGACGTCATCTACCGCCGCATCGACGACATGTTCCTCGACCCCGCAGAGCTGCGGCCCGATTCCACGCTCGGCGTCGCGGGTTTGATGCAGTCGTGGCGCGACGGCAAGGTGGCCATTGCCAATGCGCCCGGTGCGGGCGTGGCCGACGACAAGGTCGTTTATGCGTGGGTTCCCGATCTCATCCGTTTCTACATGAACGAAGAGCCGCTCGTGCCGAACGTGCCGACCTTTCGCTGCCTCTATGCGGAAGAGCTGCGCTTCGTCCTCGACAACATGCGTGAGTTGGTCGTCAAACCGGCCAACGAGAGCGGTGGCTACGGCGTGATGATCGGTGATCGGGCGAGCGACGAAGAGCTGGCACAGACCCGTGCCGCAGTGCTCGCGAACCCCCGAAACTGGATCGCGCAACCGATAGTGGCGCTGTCGGTCGTGCCGACCCTCTGCGACGACGGCGTCGCCCCGCGTCACGTCGACCTTCGCCCGTTCATCCTTTCCGGGCCGTTCTCGTATGTCACTCGCGGCGGGCTCACCCGGGTCGCGAGACGCGAAGGATCGCTGATCGTAAACTCCTCGCAGGGAGGCGGCAGCAAGGACACATGGGTCGTCGACATGACGCATCCCATCCCTGATTCCACATTCGTCTGACGCTATTTGCATGTTGCTGGCACGAGCAGCCGAGAGTTTGTATTGGGCGGCGCGCTATCTCGAGCGCGCCGAGGACACCGCTCGGATCGTCCGCGAGCACACGAACCTCATCGTCGACCTCCCGACGGTCGTTCCCGTGACATGGGTGCCCCTGCTGGCGATCACCGGCGAAGAGGTGACGTTCACCTCGCGCTATGAGCGTGCGGACGAGCTCTCCGTGTTGCGGTTTCTCGTCGGCGACCGCGAGAACCGCAGCAGCATCGTCTCGGCGATCGGCCAGGCACGCGAGAATCTTCGCACCGTACGAGAGCTCATCCCGAACGAGCTGTGGCACGCCGTCAACGACCTGTACCTCTACATCGCCGGCAACAACGCGGAGGGGATCGTCCGTGCGTCGCGGCGGCGGTTCCTCGACCGTGTGATCTCCGAATGCCAGCTCTGCGCCGGGGTCACCTCGGGCACGATGAGCCGCAGCGAGCCGCACGCCTTCATGCGCCTCGGGACCTACATCGAACGCGCGGACATGACCACGCGCGTGATCGACGTCAATGCGGCAATGATCGGCGCCCAGGGCGAAGCGGCGATGCATGGCAACGTGCAGTGGGCGAGCGTGCTGCGATCGGTCGCCGGCCTGCACATGTTCCGTCGGTCGACGAACGCCAGCGCCACGGGCTCGACTGTCGTGGCGTTTCTGTTCGCCGATGAACTGTTCCCGCGATCGGTGGCCTTTTGTGCCGAGCAGTTGTCGCGGTCGCTGCGGTCATTGCCCGATCCGGCGAAGCTCGTCGAGTTGTGTCATGTCCTCGCCACGATGTCCCGTTCGATCGAGGTGCGGCCGCTCGACCTCGTGACGTTGCGCCGATGGATCGACGAAGTGCAGCGAGCCAGCGCCGACCTACACGCCGCCCTGGCCGCGCACTACTTCGCGGCCGGGGCAGAGATATGACCATCGATCGCCGGCCACCGGGCGATGGGTATGCGAGCGTCGTGGGGCAGTGGGATGCGTTGCGCGCGCCCGATGGCTCGACCCGGGCGCCGTGGGATCAACTGCTGCCACTGCTCGGCCCCGTGGATCTCACCCAACGCCAGCAACTCGCCGCCCGCCTCGTCGCGGCCGAGGGAGCAGCGCAGCTGCTGCATGTCGACCGCGACGACCCGCGCGCCCCTCCACCGCTCGATCCCATCCCGTATTGCCTCGACGCGCCTTCGTGGCACGAGTTGAGCGCCGGGGTGGCACAACGCATCCGGCTCTTCGACGCCGTTGTGCGCGACCTCTACGGGCCGCGCACGTTGCTGCTCGACGAGATCATCCCGGCCGAGATGCTGTTGGGCGACCCTCGCTACGCGCGGGCGTGCCGAACGATCGACTCGCGTGGTCCCGCGGTGACGCTGCAAACGGTCGACGTCGTGCGTGACGGCGCAGGGCGCTTCGTGGCGGTCGGCGACAACGTCGGCATTGCGGCCGGCCTCGGCCACGCGGTCTTCAACCGTGTCATCACCTCGCGCACCATGCCCGAGGCAGCAACGTTCATGGCGCCGATGGCGCAGACCGAATGGTGGCAGCAGCTGCATGAGGCGTTGTCGGCATTGGCCGCGCCCGACCGCAGCAGTCCGCGTGTGGTGGTCCTCGTGGCCGGTGTCGACGCGGTCGAGTATTTCGAATATGCCTACCTGGCGACGGCGCTGGGGTATCACGTCGTGCAAGGTGACGACTTGGTGGTGCGCAATGGGCGCCTGTTGTTGCGATCGTTCGGACAACTCGAGCCGGTGGACGTCGTGCTCCGCGCCCTGCGGTCGGTCGATTGCGATCCACTCGAGCTGTCGATCGAAGGTTCGGGTGGCGGCGTGCCCGGTCTCGCGATGACCGCGCGCGAAGGTGGGGTGGCGGTGGCGAACGCGCTCGGTTCGGCGATCGGCGACCATGTCGGTCTCGCTGCCTATGAGCGTTCGATCTGCGAACGGCTGCTGGGCGAAAGCCTGCTGTTGCCCACTGCGACGAGCTACTGGTTGGGGGATGTGGCGCAACACTCGGATGCGCTCGCCAATCTCGAGGCGCTCGACGTCTACTGTGTCAACGGCGACGCGTCGGTGACGGTCACGCGCGGCGCCCGCGCATCCGAAGAATCGCTGGCCCAGTTGGCCGACGCGATCCGCCGCAACCCGCACCGCTTCAGCGGCCGCGAGGTCGTCGCATCGGCAACCACGCCCGCGCTGATCAACCGGGCGTTGGTCCCCGTCGAAGTCGTGATCCGCACCGCGGTGGTCAATGGCCGCGACGGCGCCGCGGTGCTGCCCGGTGGCGTCGCCCGCGCCCGCAACGCATCGGTCACGAAGGACGTGTGGGTACTCGCGGACGAGTTGGTCTCGACCACGCGCTCGCGCCCTATGGCGCTGCCGCAAGTCGACTTTCGAGGGTCACTGCCGACGCGGTCGGCCGAATCGCTGTTCTGGCTGGGGCGCCACGCGGAGCGCACCGAGATGATCGCGCGCACGACGAACAGCATCGCGACGCGCGTCGAGACCGACGGCCACCACGGGAATCCCGAATGGCTTCCGGTGGCGCTGGCCGGCTTGCGCAGGGTGGCGAGCAGCGCACGCACCTCACTCGACCCCGTACCAGAGGACGCCGCGGCCGACCTGTGGTCGGTGTTCGCCGAGGGCGTATCGAGCCTGGCCGTGAGTTTGTCCGGGCTGGTCGTGAGCGCTCGGTCGGCGCGCGCGTTCCTGTCCCAGACGGCATGGCGTGTCATCGCCCGCGTCGAGAACGCGCGGGTCGCACTCGACGGCGTCGCGAGTCAAGAGCACATGTTCGTGCTCACCGAATCGCTCGACGACCTGCTCTTGGACCTTTCAGCACTCGCGGGCGCGAGCATTGAGAGTGTCGTTCGTGGGCCGGGTTGGATGTTCTGGGATCTCGGGCGGCGTGTCGATCGGGCACTGCTCACCCTCGGTTTGATCGAGGAGACCTTGGTCCCGACCGATGACGTCGCCCCCGTGGCCGAGGTCGTGCTGGCGAGCTGCGAGAGCCTCATTGCGTACCGGCGCCGATATCGCAGTGACCTTCGCGTCGATGCACTCCTCGATCTCGTCGTGTTCGACAGCTCCAACCCGCGGTCGGTGGCATTCCAACTCGATCGCATCCGTGACCATCACGCGACGCTTCCTCAGCAGTACCCAGAGGTGACCGACCACCTCTTGCAGGCTGCCGAGGCCTTGGTCGACGGGATCGCACGCGGCGTGGCGGTCGGGGAGTTGGTGGTCGAGACACGCGGGCCGTTGTTGAAGTACGTCGACGCGCTCGGCGGGACCTGGTTCAGCCACGTCGATGTGCCCGGTGTGCTCGGAGCCCGATCGTGACGGCGTACCAGGTCACCCACCGCACCACGTATCGCTACGGTGACGAGATGGCGAGCTCCCACTTGATGGCCGGGCTCACACCACGCTCGCTCGAGACACAAGACGTGCGCGACCATCAGCTGTACTGCACGCCCGAGCCGACCCATCGGCTCCGATTCGACGATGCGTACGGCAACCATCTCACCTACGTCGAGCTGGCTAGGGCGCACGACACGTTGAATCTCGTGGCGATGAGCTGGGTCGAGCTCGAAGCGCCGGTCTCACCGCCGGACTTGGGCTCGACCTGGGAGGAGATCGTGGCGGCCACGGTGTCCGACCGATCGGCGTCCGGCATCGAGGCCCGCGAGCTGCGCCTGCCGTCGCGCTATGTGCGGCCGTCGGCAGGTCTGTCGAGCTACGCGGCCCCCGCGTTCGGCGCGCAACGTGACGTCATCGACGCGTTGCGCGACCTGTCGCAGCGCATCTTCACCGACTTTGTTTTCGACCCGGAGTTCTCCGACGTGGCGACACCGCTGAGCGAGGTGCTCGAACACCGCCGCGGGGTGTGCCAGGACTTCGCGCATCTGTACATCGGCTGCGCGCGTTCTGTCGGCCTGGCGGCGCGTTACGTCAGTGGCTACCTGGAGACCGATCCGCCCCTCGGAGAACCGAAGCTGCAAGGCGCCGACGCGTCGCATGCCTGGTGTTCGGTGTACCTGCCCCCGTTCGGCTGGGTCGATGTCGATCCGACCAACGACCAGTTGCCGCCCCGACGGCACATCACCATCGGGTGGGGACGCGACTACGCGGACATTGCACCATTGCGGGGCGTGTTGATCGGCCCGCCGGCGAGTCAGGACATCGAAGTCGCGGTGGATGTCATCGCTCAGGCGTCTTAGTGCGGCTCCGCCGCAACGGATTGGTGCGGCTTCGCCGCACGGGAGGCACCTGGGCGAAGCACGCGGTTGGAGTCGTGTTGTTCACCCGAGACTTACGGCTTCGTGACCATCCGGCATTGTCGGCCGCGATCGCCCGCAGTGACGAGATCGTGCCGGCGTTCGTCTTCGACGACGCCTTCGTCGCTCGGCGCGATGTCGGTCCCAACCGGTGGCAGTTCCTCCTCGATTCACTCGGCAGTCTCGACCGCTCGTTGCGCGAACGCGGCTCGCGTCTCGTCGTGCGCCGTGGGCAGTGGGTCGACGAAGTCGTGCGTCTCGTCGAATCGATCGGCGCGGACGCAGTGTTCGTGAGCGACGACTACTCCGCGTCGGCGCGCCGTCGGTTGGGCGACCTGCAACAGGCGGCGGCAGAGCGCGGGTTCTCGGTCGAAGTTCATGAGGGGGTCACGGTGGTGCCTCCGAAGCAGCTGCGAACGCGCAGCGGCGGCGACTACAAGGTCTTCACTCCTTACTACCGGGCATGGCTCTCGGCGCCGTGGCGTTCTCGCTGCGCGATCCCCGACCAGATCGCCACGCCATCGACCGTCGAGAGCGGCGCGATGCCGCGACTGAGTGAGTTGACCGACGGGCGACTGTCGCCGAGTTTGGCGCGCGGTGGCGAGGATGCGGCGCTGGCCGCACTGCGCGACTGGTCGCCCGGCTTGTCCGGCTACGACGCAGTGCACAACGACCTTTCGGCCGGCGCGACGTCGCGGGTCTCTGCCTATCTGCACTTCGGCTGTCTCTCGGCGCTCGAGGTCGCGGCGCTGTTACGCGATCGCGAGGGGGCAGCCCCGTTCATTCGCCAGCTGTGTTGGCGCGACTTCTTCCATCAGGTGCTCGACGTCGATCCGCGCTGGTCATGGCGCGACGTGCGGCCGCGCGGCGACGAGTGGGATCAGGACGACCAGATGTTCGCGGCCTGGGCGCAGGGTCGCACCGGGTATCCCGTCGTCGACGCGGGCATGCGGCAGTTGTCCGCCGAAGGGTTCATGCACAATCGGGCGCGCATGATCGTCGCGTCGTTCTTGACGAAGGACCTCTATCAAGATTGGCGGCGCGGTGCGGCCCATTTCGCGACGTTGCTGGCCGACGCCGACGTCGCCTGCAACCAGTTGAACTGGCAGTGGGTCGCGGGGACAGGCAACGACCCCAATGCCTTTCGGGTGTTCAACGCGACGCTGCAAGGTCGGCGGTTCGATCCCGATGGCGACTACATACGGCGCTACGTGCCCGAGTTGGCCGGCGTCGCGGCCGACGACATCCACGACCCTCCGCCGTTCGTACGGCGCGACACGGGCTACCCCGAGCCGATCGTCGACCACCGCGAAGCACTGGCCCTTTACCGCGCTCGGAGGCGGTCCGCCGCCGCATCCGAGGTCAATCGGCCGCGGCCCACAGCGTGAAACGGATCGTGGGGACGAAACCCATGCGCTCGAAACCCGGCCGGCTGTAGTCACTCGTGTAGGCGACGGCCGGCAACGAAGGTCCGTCGCTGACGCGCGCCCACACGAGTGCTTCCCATACGCCGCGTCGGCGCGCCTGCGGCAGGGTCGCGGCGAAACAGAGGTTGACCACGCCGTGACCTACGTGGCATGCGCCGGCACCTACCGCTTGACCGTCGAGGTGGCCGAGGCGCATCGTGACGTCGGTATCGAGCAGCCCATCGGGAAACAGGCTCCCCGGCGGCAGCCCCTTGGCCTCGTCCAGGGGGTAGCCAAGGACGGCGACGCGTTCTGCTTGGTGCAGGTCGTCGCTCGTCGCGGCAGTGCGGACCGTGACGCCCGCGCCCGGATCGAACGAAACCGGGAACGCGCCCCGCACCATGAATGCGGGATGGCCGACCAACGACCACCCGCGCGGGGAGAGGTCAGGCGTGGGCCACAGCGACAGCATCGTGCGCATCCGTCCCCCCGCACCGCGATAGAAGGCCGCGAGGTGATCGAGCCGGGGATCGTCGACCGACGCGAGCGGCTGCAGCAGGATCGCTTGGTTGAAGTACGGCACCGGCCCGTTGGCGTCGGCCATCGCGATGGCGTCGGTGCGATCGTGCCTGCCACTCGACGCGGTGGCAATCTTTTCGTTGACGGCGGCTTGATTGAACAGGAAACGGCGCAAGACCGTGTCGCCCACGGGTGTATCGGCGAGCCAACCGGTCTCGAGCGGTCGATCGGCGGACATGCCCGAACTGTAATGCGAGTTTGCGGTTGATCCGTTGGTAGCTTCATTGGATGGCGACCGTGCGTGACTTCATCCGGCAGTTGCAGAAGTTCCCGCAGGACGCCCAGGTATTGATCCACGACGGCGAAAACCAGTGCCTGCTACCGCCCGCAGTGCGCAATCTCGACGACGGAGCCGTCGAGATCGTCGCGCCGAGCCGGCTCGGCGACCGGACCGCCCGTGACAAGCTCGAGCTGGGTCACCTCGAGCTGCGAATGGATGTCGAAGGCAACCCCTTCGAAGAGCCGTAGGCGAGGTCAGGCCGCGGGCCGTGAACGATCGGGGCGGGACCGGTTGCGGTTGAGCGCGGCGGCCGAGGGTTCTTTGATGTCCGAAACGATCCTCAACGCACCGGCGACGCGCAGCAAGTAGTAGGTCACGTCGATCTGGTACCAACGGAATCCCTGCCGGGTGGACGTCGGCTGGTGATGGTGGTTGTTGTGCCAGCCTTCGCCCAACGTCAGCAGCGCGAGCGTCAGCGAGTTGCGACTCGTGTCGCCCGTTGCGTAGGGCCGGCGTCCCCAGATGTGTGCGAGCGAGTTGATCGTGAACGTCACGTGCCACAACACCACCGTCGAGATGAAGAACCCGACGATCAGCCCGCTCCATCCGCCGAGCAAGAAGCAGACGACTGCGAGCGACCACGGGCCGATCCAGTCGTGGCGATCGATGAAGCGCAATTCGGGGTAACGAGCGAGATCCTGAACGAGCGCGCCGTTCGTGTTGGCATAGTTGGCCGAGAGGATCCAGCCGACGTGGCTCCACCAGAACCCGCGCGTGGCCGAGTGGGGGTCTCGCTCGGTGTCCGAATAGCGATGGTGGGCTCGATGGTTGCCGGCCCACCACAGCGGTCCGCGCTGCACCGCGGTGACGCCGACGAGCGCCAGAAGGAACTGGCGCGCGCGGCCGGTGCGATACGTGCGGTGCGAGAAGTAGCGGTGGTAGCCGGCGGTGATCCCGACCAGTCGAACGAAGTAGGTGACGACGGCGATGAGCAACGCGCGGCTCGTGACGCCGGTGAAGATGACGAGGATCGGCATCGCGTGGAAGACCACGAACGGAACCACGCTCAGCTTCGAAAAGCCCGAACGGGCCAGGCCTTCTACGCGCTCGACTTCTACTTCGGGTGCTACCAGTGTCACTGAGCGGCACCCTAATGGACTCGTGTCGGATCGGGAAGGCAGGGCGGGGAGACGGGCCCGAGCGGCCCTTCAGAGCGGGGAGAGGAGAGTAGTGTGCAGCCATGGCTGAAAAATCGAAACCATCCGCCGAGGCGAAGAAGCCCGGTCGGACGCTCAAGGAAAAGCGCGCCGCGAAGAACGTGAAGCAGGCCGCGCAAAAGGCCGTTCGCAAAGGCTGGGAGTCCAAGTAGCCGCCGTTTCGCCGAAACTTCACGCGCTCGATTTGTAGGAACCCCCGCCGGACGCCTATTCATCCGCCATGACGAAGATCATGCGCCTGCTCGACGCAAACGAGGGATACGCCGCGGCCCGTGCAAATGTGGCCGACCCCCGCCCGAGCCGGCGACTGGCCGTCGTCACGTGCATGGACGCGCGCATCGACGTATTTGCCGTTCTCGGCCTCCATCTCGGCGAGGCCCACGTGATCCGCAACGCAGGGGGCCGCGTGACCGACGATGTGTTGCGCAGCCTCGCACTGTCCACCCACGTGCTCGGGGTGGACACGGTCGTCGTGATGCAGCACACCAAATGCGGCCTGGCCGGCGTGACCGATGCCGAGCTCCGCAACTTCACCGGCGCCGATCTCGGGTTCTTCCCGATCGACGACCACGCCGCGGCCTTGCGAGAGGACATCGAACTGATCGCGGGTACCTCCTTTCTCAAGCCGCTGAACAACATCGCCGGGTTCATCTACGACGTCGAGAGCGGCGAGATCGACGACCTCGTGCGGTGGGAGCGGTCGTAGTATTCGACCGTCGAGATCGGGGGGATCCAGTGACCGATGTGACCGATGCGATCGTGATCGGCGCGGGCTTCGGCGGGCTCTACGCCCTGCACAAGTTGCGCGAGATCGGCCTGCGCGCACGAGTGCTCGAGATGGGCGACGGCGTCGGCGGCACGTGGTACTGGAACCGCTATCCGGGCGCTCGGGTCGATGTCGAAGGCATCGAGTACTCCTACAGCTTTTCCAAGGAGATCGAACAAGAGTGGGACTGGAGCGAGGTGATGCCCAGTCAGCCCGAGCTCGAGCGGTACCTCAACTTCGTCGCGGACCGCCTCGACCTTCGCCGCGACATCCAGTTCGCGACCACGGTCGTCGCCGCGACCTACGACGAGGCACGCCGCGAATGGACGGTGCGGACCGACATGGGCGAGTCGTTCGTCGCTCACTATGTCATCGCCGCGACCGGATGTCTGTCCGCGCCGCTGACGCCCAGCATCGAGGGCATCGACTCCTTTGGCGGCGTGAGCTTGTTCACCAGTCTCTTCCCCAAGGAGGGCTTCGACTTCACCGGCAAGCGGGTGGCGGTGATCGGCACCGGTTCGTCAGGCGTCCAGACCGTGCCCGTCGTGGCCGAACAGGCCGAGCATCTCTATGTGTTCCAGCGCTCGGCGGCGTTTACTCGCCCGGCGAACAATCGGCCGATCCCACCCGACGAGATGCAGGCGATCAAAGCCGACTACCCGGAGCTGCGCCGCCGGCAGCTCGAGTCCTTTGCCGGCACACTTCGCTTCGGCGCGGTGACGATCGCGCCGGTCGACGAGTCCGAAAAGATCCTCGACGCGCCGATCGAGGCGCGGATGAGCAAGGTCGACGAGCTCGGGTGGGGCGCGCCATGGGCGTGGTCCGACGTGATGTTCGATATGCAGGCCAATCAAGCCGGCGTCGAGTTGTACGGAGAGCTGATCCGCCGCCACGTCGATGATCCCGCAGTGGCCGAGTCGCTCGTGCCGCACTATCCGATCGGATGCAAGCGCCTCATTCTCGACACCGGCTACTTCGAGACGTTCAACCGCGACAGCGCCACACTCGTCGACCTACGCAAGAACCCCATCCGCTGCATCACGGCAACGGGCGTGCAGACCGAGCGCGAGCACTACGACGTCGACGTGATCGTGTACGCCACCGGCTTCGATGCGATGACCGGTGCACTCAACCGCATCGACATTCGCGGACGCGATGGTCAGCTGCTGCGTGACGTGTGGCGCGACGGTCCGCGCACATTGCTCGGCTTGCAGGTGGCGGGCTTCCCCAACTTGTTCACCATCACCGGGCCGGGCAGCCCGTCGGTGCACACCAACATGGTCATGGCGATCGAGCAGCACGTCGATTGGATCGCGGATCTACTCGTCCACCTCCGCGCCAACTCGATGACCACCGTCGAGGCAACCGACGAGGCGCAAGGTGCCTGGGTCGAACACGTGGCGTCGCTCGCGTACGGCACGATTCGCGCGTCGGAGAGCTGCAACTCGTGGTACATCGGCGCCAATGTGCCCGGTAAGCCGCGCGTCTACCAGGCGTACATCGGCGGCCAGCCGTTGTACCGCCAGAAGTGCGACGAGGTTGCAGCCGCCGGCTACGAAGGCTTTCGCTTGTCGTAGTTGGTCAGTCGGGCAGCAGCCATTCGGCGTTTTCGACGAACACCTTGCGCATGATGTCGGGACCGAAGCGTTCGAGCTTGCCGCTGATGTCGCCCATCGGGTTCTTACCGCCTTCGGGATGCGGGTAGTCGCTCGAATAGCAATAGATCTCGGGCATGTCGAACTGTTCGATGTAGACGTCGACCGGCTCGATGTCGAAGAGCGACACGCGCACGTTGCGGCGGATGTAGTCGGATGGTTTCATCTTGATCGGCAACTCGCCCTCCATGTTGTCGAGCGAGAACTTGCGCGAGTGGGAGTGCCAGAAGTCGAGATTCTGCGCCAACGGACCGACCCATTGGGCGAGCACTTCGCACGAGCCGAAGCGCAACCGCGGGTGGCGTTCGAAGACACCGCCGAGCACGATCGTGGCGAGGAAGTTCTGTACCGGCAGGTGCAGCGTCGACAGCGTCCACGGATCCATCTGGAACTCTTCGCCGGATTTCCATCCGACGAACGCCGGCGCGTTGCGCCACGCAGTGGTCATCAAGAAGTCGGCGTCCGCGCCGAGGTGCGCCATCACCGGCACGTCGGCAGCGGCCAGCATGGCCCATACGCGGTCGAGGTCGGGGTGCGCCGGTGACACTCCACCGGGCAACGCCGCGCTCGGCATCCAGATGACCCGCACGCCGTGGTCGATCAGCCGCTTGCATTGGGCGTAGAGCGCGTCGACGGTGTCGGCGAGGGCGACACCGACGGCGCGGATGCGATCGGTCTGGCGCGCAACCCGGATGCACCAGTCGTTGTAGGCGCTGATCAACTCGAGCGCATACGCCTTGCGGTCGCCGGTGATCGACTTCAACATGTCGGGGAACTGATCACAGCGGAAGTAGAAGCTCACCGCGTAGAGCCCGATGCTGCCGGGGAACATCATCTGACGGCGCACACCGGTGAAGTCGAGCACCTCGGCGCGACGGTCGAGATCGAAGGCGCCCGGTGCGCTCGCGAACTTCGTGTTCCACACCGTGTCGGCGGTGATCTCGGTGTCGTCCGCGGCGACGAATCGGCGGATCGGCATCTTGGAGCCTTCGAACGCGCGCACGAACTCGCGCACGACGGGACCGAACTGTTCTTCCCACATGTTCATGGGCGTGTACTCGTGGCTGTCGGCGTCGAGTATGTGTCCGGCGAACGGTTCGAGAACCTTGGGCAACAGTGCCGTGGTTGTGGTCATTGCGTCCTGCTCTTTCGGTCTTTGGGCTCTATCGATCATCGGGCGTCGCAGCACCTGCGGCGATAGCAACTGGCTCGGTCGCGGTGAACCCCAACACCTCGGCGTTGTAGGCGACAGCGTGGACTCCGTCGCGCATGACGACGTGGTCGGTCTCACGCATCACACCGGCGAAGTTGTCGCGCACGTCTTCGGGCGTCAGATCGTGATGCACATAGCCCCGAGTTTCGGCGAACAGTGTGCGGCCCACCCGGCCGCCACCCGCGACGAGGAGCTCGCCGCTGACAGGGCAGTCCTCATGTGCGAGCACTGCCACCAATGGCGAAACCAGCTCGGGGCGCATCGTCGCGAGGAACCAACTGCGGAACTCTGATTCGGCGAGGTTCTCGGCCATTCGCGTCGCGGCGGCGGGCTCGACGGCGTTGACGCGGATGTCGTGTGTCGCGCCTTCGGCCGCCAGGCCACGGGTCAACCCGATGAGGCTCGCCTTGGCGGTCGAGTAGGGGATCGATCGGGGCAGCCCGTGCAGCGCGCTCGACGAGGTGAAGACGATGCGGCCGTGGCCTTGGGCCTGCATGATCGGCCACGCTTCCTGGGCCAACGCGTACGACGCGCGCGTGTTGATCGCGAGGAGCGCGTCGAGCCGGGCGAGCGATTCGTCCTCGAACGCCATGCCGCCGAGCGTGAAACCCGCGTTGTGCACGATCGCGTCGATCTGGTCGAACGCGTGCACCGTCGCCCGCACTGCGCCGCGCGCACCTTCCTCGGTGCTGAGGTCACCGAAGTAGGCCAGCGCTTGGCCGCCGGCGTCGTGAATGGCCGATACGACCTCGTGCGCGGGGTCGGCGTTGCTGCCGGTGCCGAACAGCTCGGTGCCGGCATCGCACACCATCACCTGTGCGCCTCTCGCGGCGAGGAGCAGTGCGTGGCAGCGCCCGATGCCTCGCCCCGCGCCGGTGACGAGCACCACCCGATCGTCGAATCGCAGCTCGCCCATGTCGGTCGCCTACTCGGCCAAGCCGCCGTATTGGCGCATGTGCCGGCGCAGTCCGCCGGTCACCGCGTCGCGCCGATGCTGCACGCCGACGTTGTCCCACGCCACGATGTCGCCCGATCGCCACTGATGCACGTACTTGGGTGCGTCGGCGGTTATGTGCGCTCGCAGCGCGTCGAGGACCGGATCGCTCTCGTCACGATTTGTACCGGCCAAGCGGTCCGCGAAGTCGTTGACGAACAATGCCCGCCGTCCGGTGTGGGGATGCGCGGTGAACACCGGATGCATGGCGTCGGCCAAGCGCGGCAGCTCTGAAGGCGGCGGTAGGCGGGGATCGAAGTAGATGATCTGACGATGCTCGAGGTCGCTGCGCAACGCTCGCGGCAGTGTCTCGTAGGCGGTATAGGTGTCGCGGAACTCGGTCGGCACCACACCGGGATCGACCTCGAGGGCTTCGAGGACACTGAGCACCTTGAGCATCGGGCGGTGGCTCTGGTCGTTGTGCCACACGAGCTCGCTCGCACCTTCGGGCCCGGGGTCGTAGTAGGTGGAGCCGGTGTTCTCGATGTTGCGGTGTTGGTACGCGACCATCTCTTTCGCAAGCGCGCTGGCCGGGCCACCGAGGTTGCGGTGACCGCTGTAGTGCGCGCGACCGTCTTCGGTGTCGAGCACCAATCGTCCGAGGCCACGGAAGAACTCGTCGAGCTCGGCCTCACTCGGTGGCGTGTGGCCGCGGAAGACCAGCAGCAGGCAGCGTCGCAGCGCGGCGGTGAGCAGTCGCGCGGTGTCGGCGTCGGGCCGGCACCACGTGATGCCCCTGACCTCGACACCGAACGGCGCGTCGGGCAGGCTGTGAAATTGCAGCGTGGATTCACAGGGCACGTCGAGGCCGAGCGCGGGGGAGAACACGGGGCCAGGGTACTCTCGTGCCGGTGGGGGCGACACGCGACGAGGCGACGGGACTGTGGCGCCCCGAGGGGTGCGTCCTCGATCTCGGCCAGGTTTTGGCGGTGGCCACGCAGACCAATGCCGCGCACCACGCCTTGGGCACCGAGTTGCTCTCGCTCGAACGCCATGGCGTCACCCTTGGGCTCGCCTGGCGAGATGATCTCGTCGAGATCGACGGTGGTGGTCTGGCCAACGGTGTGCTGGCCACGTTGCTCGACCATGCGTGTTCGCTGGCCGTGTGGCTGTCGCTGAACGACGCAACGAGCGGTGGAGCCACAATGGGGATACGGGTCGATTACTTCGAGCCGGCCGAGCCGGGCAAAGGCGTGCATGTGCGAGCCGAGTGCCTGCATCGCGCCGCGTTTGTCGGGTTCGTGAAGGGCACCGTGTTTCATCCCGATCGTCCCGATGCCGTGCTCGCTATCGGTACGTGCACGGTCGCCACGCAACCATGAGCACGATCGACGAGCTCATCGCCGCGTCGCCGTACTACCGGTATCTCGGTCTGCGCGCAGGGCCGTCGGGCACGCTCGTGTTACCCGCCGACGGGCGCAACATCGGCGACTACACGCGGGCGGTACTCCACGGTGGCGTGTTGGCCGCTTTTCTCGAGACGGCGGCGGTGTTGTCGCTACGAGCAGACGGTGCGGAAGGTGCCACGACGATCGAGTGCGCCATCGACTTCTTGCGCGCCGCGCCCGTCGCCGACACCACGGCCGTCGTGACGGTGGTGAGACGGGGCCGTCGTGTCGCGCATCTACGCGTCGACGCGCATCAGGACGACCCGTCGCGTCCCGTTGCTGTCAGCTACGGGAGCTGGCTCGTGTAAGGGCCGAGATGCTCGGTCATCCAAGTGACGCCGAACGCCACGAGATCGGTGGCATCGATGAGTTCGCTCGTTGCATTGCCGACGATGCCGGTCGTCGCCCTGCCCGCTGCCAGGTACTCGCGCAAGATCACTGCGAAGTAGTCCTCGCCGGGATAGTCGACGATACCGTCGCTGTCGTCGAGGCATTCGACCACGCGCAGCTGAGGGTGCTCGCGCCCTTTCACGAGACGGTGTCGGCGGACGCGGCGCTTCGTCGGAATCGGTGCGACGTACTCGGCGTAGTGGAGCAGCGTGACCGTGTCGAGATCTGCGCCGAGGCGTAGCACTCTCCCACCTGCTTCGGTGAAGCGTTGCAGCGGCGAGTCGGACCCGTAGTAGTCGTTCCAGGGAACGTCGTCGAGTAGCCGGTCGGCGAGCGGTCCCGACGCGCCGAAGCGACCTTCGGGGTGGTCGCTGACCATCGTCTTTGGGCGCGTGCGAAACACCTCGGCGAGCACGCCGATCTCAGGGTCCGCGGGCGCCACGAGACAGTCGAACGGTTCGCTGCCTCGCAACAGCTCCGGTCGCTCCGCCTCGGGTCGATCGTTGACCCACCCCCAGTTGTCGAGCGCGCCGAGCGTCATGAACAGGGTGCCGCTCGGGCCGACCGCGGCTTCGAGTGCATCGATGACACCGTCGGCGCCACCATCGACCGGCCCGATCGCGCGCAACGACGCGTGCACCATGAGCAGATCGCCGGTGGCGACTCCGAGCCGTTGTAGGTCGGCGGTCACGTGTTCGACCGGCCAAGGTTGCGAATTCATTCGGACATTCTGCCGCGCTTGCTGTTCTCGGGCGCGCTAACGCGCGCATACGACCGTCAACGCCCGCGAGGCGCATGACCGCACGCATGGTCGTCGTCTTGCCCGCGCCGTTGGGGCCCAGGAAGCCGACGATCTGGCCCCGCTCGACACTGAAACTGACGTCGTCGAGCGCGAGGAGTGAGCCGTATCGCTTGGTCAGCCAATCCACGAGGAGCGTTGCACCGCCAATCTCAATTCGGTCCACCGACGAGCTCGGCCAACTTCTTCGGCGCCATCACGCAATAGCTGTGCCTGACCAACTCCGCGACCACATCCCAATCGACGTGGTCGTCTATCACCATGCCGGCGATGTCGGGAAACCACACGGGCCGGAAGTACGGATGGCCGGCGTTGCCCAATGCGTCGAGCTCGGGACCCGATGAGCGGAAGGTCAACACGGTGATCGGTCCATCGGAACCGGCGGCGCGGGCGTACGCCGGCGGCCATCCCGCGTCGATCGTGAGGACGTGCGCGAAGTTCTTCTTGCGGATGACCCATCGCGTGCCCACCCACGCCTGTTCTTCCGTCACCTCGGGCAACTCGAGGCACACCGACCGCAGCGTGGCGAGGATCTCGTCCGCCACTTCGGTGTGTTCGGCCATTGCCCCTCCCGGCGTCGACGACGGCGGTCTACGGTACCGGACGCCGCGGGACGATCCCGCTCGCAAACGGGATGAGGGGAACGAGATGCTCGAGGAGTTCGCGGGCCGGGTCGCAGTGATCACCGGCGCGGGTAGTGGGATTGGTGCGGCATTGGCCCGTGCGTGCGCGGCGGAGGCGATGAAGGTGGTCGTGGCCGACATCGACCAGGGACGCGCCGACACCATTGCGGCGTCGATCGAGGGGACGGCCGGCGCGTCATTGGCGCTCGCCGTCGACGTCGCCGACCCCGAGAGTGTCGACCGCCTCGCGGACGCGGTGAGCGAGGCATTCGGCGCGCCGGATCTGCTGTGCAACAACGCCGGCGTGTCGCCGTTCGGGTTGCTGTGGGAATTCGCTCCCATCGATTGGAACTGGGTCATCGGCGTCAACATCCTGGGCGTTGCCAACTGCATTCGCAGCTTCGTCCCCCGCATGATCGCGGCAGGTCGCGGCGGACACATCGTCAACACGGCGTCCGCCGCCGCACTCCAGGGTCAGACACGACTCGGCGCGTACAGCGCGACGAAGCATGCGGTGCTGGGCATCTCGGATTCGCTGCGACTCGATCTGGTCCCCTACGGGATCGGCGTCAGCGCTCTGTGTCCCGGCGGCGTCAACACCAACATCTCGCAGACGCTCGGCCGGCTGTCGTCGACCGACCCCAAGGATCTCGACGCGGATGTCGGTGCCTACATCTCGTCGATCGACGCCAGCATGAGCACTGCAATCGAACCCGAACGCGTCGCGTCGCTCGTCTTGCGCGGCGTCCGAGAGAACCAGCCCTACATCATGACGGCGCCCGGCCAGAAGCCCTTCGTTGCGCAGCGCTGCGAAGCGATCCTCGCGGCGCACGATCACGCCCGCGAGATCGATCCGTCGCTGCCCTGACGATCATGAGGCAGCGGCCCCTCGGCGATTCCGGGATCGAGGTCGGCGCGATCGGTCTCGGGTGTATGGGGTTTTCGATTGCGTATGACCCCGGCACGAAAGACGACGCCGCGTCGATGCGGGTCATCCAACGGGCGCTCGACGTCGGTGTCACCTTGTTCGATACTTCCGATGCCTATGGCCCTTGGGTCAACGAACAGCTCGTCGGGCGGGCCCTCGCCGGCCGGCGCAGCGAAGCGGTCATCGCGACAAAGGCGGGTTGCGCACCGAATACCGAATCGTTCGTCCCCATGCCCGATGGCCGGCCCGAGGTGTTGCGCCAATGCTGCGACGCGTCACTAGAGCGCCTCGGCGTCGAGGTGATCGATCTGTGGCAACTGCATCGGGCAGACCCCGCCGTGCCGATCGAGGAATCGGTCGGTGCGATGGGCGAGATGGTCGCGGCAGGCAAGGTGCGAGCGATCGGAGTATCCGAGGTGACACTCGAGCAACTCGCCGCCGCGCACCGCACCTTCCCGCTCGCCGCGCTGCAATCGGAGTTGTCCTTGTGGACACGCGACGCGCTCGACGAGATCGTGCCATGGTGCGGCCGTGCGACGAGTCGCGACGCGTCGAGGCGCGACGTTGGCGCAAGTGGCGTTGGCGTGGGTGCTCGCGCAGGGCGACCACGTCGTCGTCATACCCGGGTCGGATCAGGTCCGTTATCTCGAGGAGAACGTCGCGGCCGATGCGTTGCGGCTGGGTCCGGATGACCTTGCCGAGCTCGACGCGCTCCCCGCGGCGGTCGGCGCCCGCTATTAGGTTCGAGACCAACGCTCAAACGCGAAGGAGCCCGACCGAGAGCATGCGCCGCTCTGCGAGCAACGCGGCGAGGTCATCGATGTCGCTCGTGAGAAGCACGTCCGCGGGCTCACAAACAAGCGCGAGCGCCGCGTCGTGGACATCGTGGGTTCCGGTGGCTGCGAGCAACAATCCTGCGGCCTGCGCGAGAGCGAGATCGAGGGGACGAACATCGACGGCTTTGATTGCCTGAGCGAGGCGAGCTTGACGAGCAGGGCTCCGCCAGACCTGGCCGATGATGCCCGCGTGCGTGACGATCGGGTGCGCCGATCGGTGGGCAAGCGCCAAGCGGGCCCAAATGGGCCGATCGTTTCGGTCGAGCGCGATGAATGCTCCCGCGTCGAGTATCACTCTGGTCACGCCGCGGACGGGCCCTTCTTCTTCGTCTTCGGTCGTGTCATCTGTTTCTTGTCGGCACCGGCCTGGTGCTTCAGCTCTTTGTCGGAGAACGCGCCGAACTGGCCTTCGTAGGAGTCGACTGCAGCCGCCAACGCATCGAGACGTTCGAGTTCGGCAAGACGCTGAACCAGGGCGTCCTGCAGGACACCCGAGACATTCAGACGGGAGGCCTGTCCTTTCACCTTCTCGTACAGCTCGTCGGGTAGGTAGACCTGCATCTTTGGCATACGCCCAACTATACCCCCATCCGCTCGCGCCGGAGAACCTTGGTGCTTCGAGGACGTCGCCGATTGGTTAGAAAGTGACCATGGCGATGCTCGAACATGGATCAGTCCGGCTGCACTACCAGATCGAGGGGGAGGGCTTCCCGGTGCTCCTCATCGCTCCCGGCGGAATGCGTTCCGCCAACGACCTCTGGAATCGCATGCCGTGGAATCCGCGCACGGCGCTGCGCGATCACTATCGCGTGATCGGCATGGATCAACGCAACGCCGGTGCGTCGTCGGGTCCCGTGAGCGCCACGGACGATTGGACGACCTACGCGCAGGATCAGCTCGCGCTGCTCGACCACCTGGCGATCGACCGGTGTCACGTGGTCGGTATGTGCATCGGCGGCCCGTACATCATGGGGCTGCTGCGAGTTGCACCCGAGAGGTTCTCGTCGGCGGTGTTGCTGCAACCTGTCGGTGTCGACGGCAACACGGCCGCGCTGCTCGAGATGTTTCACGCCTGGGCGACTGACATCGCGCCGCACCATCCCGAAGCCACTGCCGCGGACTGGTCGGCCTTTGCCGACAACATGTACGGAGGCGAGTTCATCCTGTCGGCCACTCGGGCCGAGGTCGCTGCGTGTCAGACGCCGATGCTCGTCCTCATGGGCGACGACCAGTACCACCCGCAGTCCACGTCTCGAGAACTTGCTGCTCTTGCGCCGCACGCGACGCTCGTCGAGCATTGGAAGGACGACGCACTCCTCGCCGACACCGACGCCACGATCAAAAGGTTCCTCGCCGAACACACGCCGCGCTGAACGAAATGAGCGACTGACCTCCGCCTGGCGAACGAGTGCGGCATACGTCTCGCGGCCGAAGTCAGTCGGCGCGGGAATGGCCGTGAGTCATCGCACTTTCACCGCACCGCCGTCGATGCAGATGGTCTGACCGGTGATGTAGCGGGCACCGTCGCTGCAAAGGAAGACGATCGTCGGGGCGAGGTCGCGGTCGGCGTCGCCGAGCTTTCCGCCTATGTGGATTATCTCGGTCATCCTGGCGTCGTGTCGCTCGAGCTGTTCGGGCGTGAGCCGCGCGCGATGCTCGTCGTACATCGGCGACCACACCGCCGGGCAGATGCAGTTGACCGCGATGCCGTATTGGCCCCACGCTGCGGCAATCGAGCGGGTCCACGCCGCTACTGCACCCTTCGACGCGGAGTAGGCAGCGTTGGTGCTCAGGCCGATGAGGCCGGCGCCTGCGCCGAAGTTGAGGATGCAGCCGCCGTGTTGTTTCAAGTAGGGGAACGTCTCTTGGTTGACGATGAAGGTGCCCTTGGCGTTGATGGCGAGGGTGCGATCCCATTCGTCGTCGGTTTCGTCCTCGGGCGCCCCGCCGCCTTCGACGGCCGCGACGTGCACAAGTGCGTCGAGGCCACCCATGTCGGCGACGGCCGCGGCAAACACCTCATTCACCTCGGACCGAACCGACACGTCGCAGCGGTAGAACCGGATCGTCCCGGGGCCTGTCGCCGCGAACACCTTTGCCTGCTGCTCCCCGAGATCGGTACTGCGCGCCATCGACGCAACCGTGGCGCCGGCCTCGACGAGTGCCTTGACGACGCTGGCTCCGATGCCGTACGTCGAACCGGTGACGATGATTCGCTTGTCCAACATGAAGGCCCCCTCGCGGGTCAAGGCAGCGAGCAGCAACCCGGCCCAACTCTAGGTTGGACGGCGGGCGGCTGATCAGAGGCCCAAAATGTGGTGCCCTCGGCGCGATTCGAACGCGCGCACACGGCTCCGGAGGCCGCTGCTCTATCCCCTGAGCTACGAGGGCGGGGGTTGGAGAAAACCTGGGAGAAAACCTTCCGGGCGACGCCAACTTGGTGCGGGCGGAATGCTAGCGGACACTTCAGTCGCTTCGGTCGGCTGGTGCCGAGCCTCGTAGCCGGTCGAAAAGTGTGCTCGTCGGTCGATTCGCGGCCCGGGCTGAGCCTCGTGCCCGATCGTTGCCGGTGGGCCTGGTGAACGGTTCTAGGCGGCGAGTGCCTGGAGTGGTTTGTGGCGTGCGACGGCGAGTGCGTTGACCATGAGGGCGTAGCCGATCATGTTGACGAGTTGCCGGCGGCGGCCGAGGCTGTGGGCTCGTCGGAGCCAGAGCGTGTCGTCGAGCGCTCGGTTGATGGATTCAGCGTCGTTGCGGCGTCGGAACAGTTCGGCGAAGCCGGGGTCGTCGGGTGCGATAGCTCGGACGTTCTCGGTGCGATTGAACTTGCGGGCGGCGTCATCGTCATTGGCGTGGAGCCGGACCGTGACAGTCGCTGATCCGAGGTGTTCGGGGAGCCGGTAGTCGTTGTACCAGCGGTAGCCGTTCTTGCTGGCGTTGCGGTGAGTACGGACGCGGGGGAGTGATGTGAAGTGGAGTTCGCCGTTGGCGGTGAGGGTGCCGATACCGATGCTGCCGGCGCGGGCGTAGAGATCAACGCGTGTAGATGCCTTTCCGGCGCGCGTGATCTCTTTGGATTCGACGAACACGGTCTTTTCGACGCGTTGGTCCCTCGCGTCGCGGCGAGGTTTCTTCGATGAGGCTTTCGCGGCGGCGACGCGGTTGATGGGTACGAGCCCGAGCTTCCGGAGGATGATTTGGTGGTGCACGCCCCGCAGCGCAGTGTCGTAGACGACGGCTTGCGCGCCGGGCAGATGTGGTGTGGTGCGTTCAAGACACGACATCGCGGTGGCCGCTTCGCCGCCTTTATCGGCGACGAAGTCGACGTCGAGAATGATGCGGCTGTGCGTGGTTTGGCCGCGAGTGGCGAGGATCGCGAACTTGGTGCCCCAGACTGCGTCGCCGCTGCCTTCGAAGTGGAGATCCGCGTCGGGCTCGGCGCGCAGGCGTCGGAGCTCGCCGGTGGTGCGGTCGAGCCGGATCTCGCCGGGACGAGCTCGGTAGAGCGGAGTGATCACTTTGCCGTCGCCGTACACGACTCGGTCGAGGCTGGGGTGTGTCCATGAGCCGGGGCCGTCAGCGCGGAGCAGCCCCAGATGCTGAGCGTTTCTCGCCGCGGATCTGCGGTGCACTTCGCCGAGCAGCTCGAGGATCTGCGGGTCGGTCAAGTACCGGTTGCGCAGATAGAGGTAGTGATGGCGGCGCATCGGGATCCGCGGCAAGTCGAGACCGGTCGAGGCTTTGCACGTCTCGCGGACCCAGCGCCACATGGTGGGGTGAGCGAGCTCCGCTTCGACCTGGCGGGCCGAGCCGAACACACCGATGAGGCTTTCGTAGACGATGACCATGAATGCGGGGTAGTGCCGGGGTCGGCCACCACGGTCGCGTGGCGGCGTCGGGACGACCGCGGCGAGTTCGTGGATCTCGTCACTGGCAAGGATCGCTTCG
>DATLFA010000075.1:0-2375 GCA_035525225.1 Acidimicrobiales bacterium | reverse complement strand
CGAAGGCGCGCGCTGCGCTGGGGCTCGATCCGACTGATGCCGTGATCGGCACCGTGGGCAACTTCACCCGTAAGAAGAACCAACAGATGATGTTGCACGCGACGGCACTACTGGGGGAGCGGATACCGAACGTACGGCTC
Source organism: Acidimicrobiales bacterium (assembly GCA_035525225.1). Taxonomy (GTDB): domain Bacteria; phylum Actinomycetota; class Acidimicrobiia; order Acidimicrobiales; family WLNW01; genus DATLFA01. The sequence continues at coordinate 2,235 of DATLFA010000075.1, read as the reverse complement.
GTCCTCATCGGCACCGGACCATTAGAGAGCAATCTCCGCCATCTCGCCGAGCGCCTGGGGATAGCCGACCGCACGGTCTTCACTGGGTCGCGCAAGGACGTCCTCGAGTTGTTGCCAGGATTCGACGTCTTCTGCCTGAGCTCGCAGTTCGAAGGGTTGTCCATAGCGCTGGTCGAGGCGATGGCAACCGGAGTCGCCTGCGTCGCCACTGCTGTCGGCGGCATACCCGAGGTGATCGAGGACGGCATCTCTGGACTGCTTGTGCGCCCGGGCGCGACCGCCGAACTGACCGACACGCTCGAACGGGTGCTGCGCGACGAGTCGTTGCGTGCGCATTTAGGAGATGCCGGCCTCTCGCGTGCGTCCGCCTTCGACATCGGACGCGCCGCTCGTCGCCTGCAAGCGATCTACGAGGAGATGATGGCGGCATGATGACCCGGCTCCCGAGCCTGGGCCGTGCCGACCGGCAGCTACTTTCGACGACCGTTGTCGTCGCCGCGGTGGCCTACGTAGTCGGCGTGACCGCGTCGATGGGGCGTGTGAGCTACGACGTATGGGCTGCGCTGTGGCTCGTGCCAGTGCTATTCGGCGGATCGCTGCTGTTATTGCGACGCTTGAACCCTTGCGCGGGGACTGCGTCGCTCGTCCCGTTGCTCAGCACAGCGCTCGCCGCCAAGGCAGCGGGCACCGTCGTGCGCTACGTGGTGATCTTCAGCGTCTACGACGGTACCGCCGACGCCTCGACATATCACAACTACGGCACCGTTCTCGCCCAGCAGTATCGGCGTGGAGATTTTGATGTTGTCCTCGGACCGGGGTCGACCTCGACCGGCTTTATGAAGATCGTCACCGGTCTCGTGTACACCGTGACCGGGCCATCCCGGATCGGTGGCTTCGCGGTGTTCGCCACCGCCAGCTTCTGGGGGCTCTATCTCGCGTTTCGGGCCTTCCAGATTGCTCTGCCCGCGGGCGATGCCAAACGCTATGCGGTGCTGATCTTCTTCTTGCCGTCGATGCTCTTCTGGCCGTCGAGCATCGGCAAGGAAGCGTGGATGACGCTTGCGCTGGGCCTCACCGCGTACGGGGCGGCTCGCATCTTTAGGCATCGTCGCAACGCCTATCCCCCGCTGCTTCTCGGTCTCGCAGCCTCATCGGTCGTGCGGCCGCACGTGGCCGTCGTCGTGACAGCAGCGCTCCTCGCAGGATTTCTGCTGCGACCGCGCCGGGGTCGCAGCTTGCTCGGTGGTGGCTTCGGCAAGATCATCGGCATCGCAGTGCTCGCGGCCGTTGCTGTGATAGCAGCGCAGCGAATGCAAGACGCGCTGAATCTCGGCAGTTCGAGCTCGTTCAACGAGGCGCTCGACTTCGCGCAAGAGCGCACGAACGAAGGTGGGTCCAGTTTCGAGGCCGCACGAATCCATTCGCCTGCCGACGTACCATGGGCCGCGGTGACCGTCCTGTTCCGGCCGTTCCCATTTGAGGCAGGCAACGCTCAAGCGATGGTCTCCGCGCTCGAGGGATTGGTGCTCATGGGCCTGTTCGTCTTGTGGGCGCGACAGCTCACGCGGGTACCTCGCCTCGCACGACGAAATCCATATGTTGCGTTCGCATTCATGTACTCGATCATTTTCGTCTTTGCTTTCTCGACCTTCGGCAACTTCGGCATCATCACTCGACAGCGGGTGCAACTCTTTCCGTTCGTGTTGGTCCTACTGTGTCTCGGGTCAACAGCAATACGCCCTTCGAAGGCGCCGCGCCAGACGGTGTACACGCGGTGACCGCAACACTGGCACCGCGCCCCTGGATCGATACGGTCGACGCGACGATGTTGGCCGTCGCCGCGCTCGGACTGCCGACGACGCTCCCTTCGCCGGCGGAGCCCCTCGACCCCGAGGCGTGGGCGCGGACTCTCAGCGCAGTGGCAGCGCAACGGCTGGATGGATTGTTGACTCGAGCCATCAAGACGGGTGCACTCGCCGCGACCGACGCGCAACGGGCCGCCGCCGCCGCACTGCACCGGCGGACAACGATGCGCTCCTTGAGTCTCGAGCGCCTACTTCTCGACGTTGTCGACTCGTTCACGACGCACGACATTGCGTATCGCGTGCTCAAGGGATCGGCGATCGCGCACACGGCATATCCCGACCCCTCGATGCGCTCGTTCTGCGATGTCGACGTCCTGGTACCTGCGGCCTCGTTCGACGCCGCGGTCGCGACGATGACAGATCACGGCGG
>DATLFA010000070.1:0-28403 GCA_035525225.1 Acidimicrobiales bacterium | reverse complement strand
CGGTGAAACGATCGTGGGTCTCGTCGAGCGTCCCCGCGTCGACGACGGGCTGGGCGATGGTCGATCGCAACCCGCATACGTCGAACACCTCGGGGTGCTCGATGCGTTGCTCGTGCTCGACGACGACGGTGTGTGGCAGGTTGACGTGGCGTCGGTTCTCGAGTCGGCGCGGCAGCCGAAGCCGCTCGATCCGTTGACACCCGTGTGGCGCGTCGACACGTTGCCGCAGGGTACGCGGGTCGCCGATGCGGCCGAGGCACAACGGTGGCAGACGATCGGTGCGACGTTGACCTCCGCGCTACAACTCGGGATCGCCACCGGTGCGTGCGAGTTGGCAACCGAGTACGCCAAGGGGCGCATGCAATTCGGCAAACCCATCGGCCAGTTCCAAGCGGTCAAGCACATGTGTGCCGACATGGTGACGCGCAACGAGGTGTGTCGCGCCGCGGTGTATTGGGCCGGCTGCGCGCTCGACGATGCCGAGGTCGGCGATCCCGCCCGAGCCGCGTCGGTGGCGCGCATCGAGGCCCACGTCGCGTCGAGCGAGAACGGCAAGGACTGCGTGCAGGTACACGGCGGCATGGGCTACACGTGGGAGGTCGACGCGCATCTGTTCTTGAAGCGGGGTTGGGTGCTGGCGACGCAGTTCGGTTCGGCCGACGAGCACGCCGAACGCATGGCGACCTACGTCTGAATCACTGTTTTCTTTTTCTTTGCATGGCGCGACCCGATCACCTCGTCGACCCGGCCGATGCGTGGGGTGGTGACGAGAACGCGTCGTCCTACGAACGAGGGCGGCCGTCGTACCCGCTGGGAGCGGTCGAGCACCTGGCGCACGTCTTGCGCATCGGGCCCGGCCGCACCGTCGTCGATCTCGGTGCGGGCACGGGTAAGTTCACGCGCCTGCTCGCCGGCACCGGCGCGACGGTGGTGGCGGTCGAGCCGCAGGCCGCGATGCGTACCGAATTGTCGGCGGCGGCGCCGGCGTCGGTCGAGGTGCTCGACGGGGGAGCGGAGTCCATCCCGCTGCCCGATGCGTCCGTCGATGTCGTGTGTGCGGCCACCGCGTTCCATTGGTTCGACCATGAGGTGGCGATGCCCGAGATCGCGCGGGTCTTGCTCGACGGCGGTGGCCTCGGCCTGGTCTGGAACGAGCGCGACGAACGCGTGCCGTGGGTGCGCGAGATGACCGAGATCATTCGCTGGGACGGATACCGGCCCTATGGGGTCGACTTCGATTGGCGACCGTTCATCGAGCTCGGTGGTTGCTTCGCCTACGGCGGCCGTTTGCAGTTGCCCTATGTGCAGATGCTCGATCGGGCGTCGTTCGTCGACCGTGTCTCGTCGATCAGCTACATCTCCACGATGAGTCCCGACGCGCGAGCGCCCGTGCTCGCGCGTTGCGCCGAGCTCGTCGCTGGGTTCGCGGAACCGTTCGGGTTGCCGTATCAGTGCGATGTCATATGGGCCTCCAGGGTGGCACGCCCGTAGCTGGCCCCGCAGGTGAGCGCCGCGCCCGCCGGGGCACCGAAAGCGCTCAGCATCTGATCGACATGTTCGCGCAGTACGGGCTCGGGTGCCCCGCGCGTTGCCCGAAGCATGCCCACGAACGCTGTCGCGGTACCGATGTCGATGAGCGGATCGATGCGCCGCTCGAGCGGAAAGCGGTTGGCGACGCGTGTGCACGTGACGCAGTTCCTGCGGCCGCTCGTCTTCACGCCCGGGAAGAACGGCCTGCTGCTCGGGTTCACTCGCGCGCCGCACAAGGACGGCCGGAACCCGATGTTGTCCGCGCAGCCATCGGGCCGCAGCGCGTGCGCCACATGTTGGTACTCGCCGCCCATTCCCGCCTGGTAGAGCTTGGGTTCGGGGTGCAGCAGCTCGCAGTATGTTGCCTTCGGCAGCCCGAGCGCGAACGCGCCACGCCGACGCTCTTCGTACGCCCGCTGCCGGCACGTGCGCTTGCAATAGAGCGGCCGGCGGCCGCGCAGGTGAGGGCGGACGAAGTCGACGCCGCACCACTCGCACACGAATCCGAACTCGGTGACTTGCATGCGTTGATCGTAAAGAGTGGGAGTGACATTCAGGGGAGCGTCATGATCGCCGCCCTTGCCGCCTGCGCGCGCGTCTCCGCGCCGGTGCGACACGCAGACCGTCCCCATTTCTCACTGCCTGCCCATTCTCCGGTGACGAATCGGAGGGTTGGTCAGTGGGCTCGGCGCAGGCTACACGGCACCGACGTCTGCGCGAGTTGCGCGTCCAGAACCGCTCCCACATTTCGTCACCGGAGAATGGGCAGGGGATCGTATGTCAGGACGCCGCAGACGGCCGCCGGCCCCACGATCGCGCGCCGCGACCTACGCGAACTCGGTGTCGGCGCGCAAGCGGGTCAGTTTGAGCGTCTTGATGCGCCAGTGGCCATCGGTGCCGCGCTGGTACGTCTCGTGGTAGTGGCCGTAGCCGTGCATGTGCTTGATAGGTGAGCCTTCGGGCCACCAGAGCTTGTCCTCCATGGCCCAGATCGCCTTCGCGGTGTCGGGGCCCGTGAGCTCGACTTCGTTCATGTGGCCGTGATGCACCGTCGAGAGTCCCTCGACCGCGTTCCCGACGTATGCGGCGATGTTCGTGTTGCCGCGAGCGATCCCGAGTTCAGGATCCATCCCGAGCCGCACCATCTCCTCAGAGGTGTCGAGCACCGCATCTTCGGTGAACAACTCACCGAAACGCTCCCACTGCTTGGTGTCGAGGAAGCGAAAGTACCGCGACTTCACCCGCGTGATCGCATCGACGTCGGCCGACGATGCGTCGACCGCAGGCAAAGTCCCAGGCACTGTCCCGTCGAAGATCGTGTGCTCGACGGTCATGAAGACCGATGAGCCGGCGAAGTCGATGAACTTCGATTCGTCCTCGAACAGCGTCTTACCCGCCTGTGCGGACGCTGTGTGAACCGACTCGTCACCACCTTGGCGCGATGTGTCGAACCACACCTCGGTCACACCTTCGTATGCGGGACCCGACCCGCGAGACGACTGCAACCGATCGGACGCCTCGCCGGAGATGGTGTGGCTCTGCACGTAGCGCAACATGCCGGGAAACCGTCCACTCTCGAAGAACGATCGCACCAACGGCCCGTGGCGTTCGAGCCAGTACTGCTGGAACTCCTCGTCGGACAACTCCGGTCGCTTGCGGACACAGAAGACGAGCTTGGTGATGGTCACGCGGGATCCCCCTCGATTGCGAACAGACTGGCCGACCACACGAACGGCGATCCGGCCAGGTTGACCTCGACATCGACCTGCACCGCGCATCCGGGGCACGAGAAGCGGCGCACCACGAATCGCGACGCGCCGGGCATGGCGTCGATGACCGGCCATCGATAGCCCACCGAGCATTCGTCGACCACGAGATGGTCCTTGACGTTGTCGCTCGCCGGGCCGAGATCGTGCCCGCAACCGCGACAGCGCACGCGTCCCGCCAGCACAGAAAGCGTCGACGACAACCGCCGCCCACCATCGACTGCCGATGCCGCCCACGAGGCCGAGGGCAGACGCCGCCGCCCCGCACGCGCCCCGATCGAACCCGCCACATCGACCGACCCGTCGGCAGCGATCACGACTCCGTAGTCCCGCAGCGCGCCATCGAGAGAAACCAACCCCTCGAGTACATCGTGGTGCACGTGCTCGAACGTGCGGGCAAGCGGATCGCCGAACCCCCCACCGCCCGCGCCATAGTTCGCGAACGCATCGCCCGCAGCCAACGACGTCACCTTCTTCGGGGGCAGCCATTCGACGGTGCCGCCGAAGTCGTCGATGGTGCGAACGACATCCGCGCCGGGCAATCCGTTGCGCACGACCGCGAACGCGTTCTGCATGCCGGGCTCACCGCCCGCGACACCCGACGCAGTCGGCGGCTGCACGCCGTGGGAAAACGCAGTCGACACGAACTCCGCGCCCGCGTGATGCAACACGTAGAGATTGTCGGCACCGACCCCGCCCCGAAATCGACCAGGTCCACCCGAGTCAGGGCGCTCTCGCCGCCACAGGTAGCGCAGGGGAAAGTGCAGTTCGCTCACCTCGACATTGACCGCCGAGCCCGACGGTGACGAGATGAACCCGCCGCAATCGGGGCCATCGCCCCACGTGCGTGCGCCCATCCCCGAGGCCACGCCGTCGAGGATCATCGTGCCGAACGGGCGACCATCCTCGTGAGTGCCGGCGATGCACGACGTCGCCGACCCGGAAGTGCACGACGCCAGGATCTGCGCGCCATGCGAAGGATCATCCGACGCGTCGAGCAGACGCGACACGCAGATGTTGACGGCGGTGCGCACCTCCTGGCCGGCGGAAGTGACGCCCATCGACATGCCCGCCGGCATGGTGCAGTGCACGACCGAACCGGGACGGCTCTTGATCGTCATCACACGCCAGAACGCCGCGGGAACCCACGGCAGGTCGTAGCCGAGCACGGTCATCACTGCAGTCATCGCGTAGCCCGACAGCGTTGGCTCGGCAGTGTTGATCAACGCGGGCGCCTGATCGGACGATTCGGTGAAATCGAATTCGAGCGAATCGCCCCGCTTGGTCATCGTGCAGCGAACCGCGTACACACGATCTTCGACCCCGTCGTGCTCGCAGAACCCGACATGGCGCCACACGCCGTCGGGCAGTGAGCGCAATCGCAATCGCAACCGCGCCTCGGTCGCTTCGATGAGGCGATGGAACGCAGCGACGACGGTGTCGGTCCCGTACTTCGCACACAGGTCGAGGATGCGTTCGCTCTGCACCCGATTGGCCGCGATCTGTCCGAGCAGATCGAGCCGGTTGAGCTCGGGCGTACGCGATCGCGTGAGATACTCGCGCTCGATGTCCTTGCGGATCACGCCGCGCTCGACGATCTTCACCGGCGAGATGGGCAACGCTTCTTCGTAGATGTTGCGGGCGCCGACGGTGATCGAACCCGGCACGGGGCCGCCGACATCGGCTTGATGCACGCACGAACCGCACCAGGCGATGAGCCGGTCGCCGTCGAAGATCGGGGCGACGACCACGACATCGGCCTGGTGGGGCGCACCCACGTAGGTGTCGTTGGTGATGAACATGTCACCGGGACCGATGCCCGGGTTCTCCGAATAGTTGTCGATGATGTCGCGCACGATGCGTCCCAACGCGGCAGCGTGTACCAACACGTATACGCCGGCGACGACGGTCTCACCCTCGGCAGTCATCAATCCCGAGTTGAAGTCGTTGCCTTCGGTGGCGATCGGCGAACCGGAGACCCGTCCGATGGTGACCGCGGCCTCGTCGTTGATCGCGGAGAGTCGGTGGCGCAGCACTTCGAACGTCGCCGGATCGAGCTCGCGCCGGGCGCCCGAAACAGAAGACGAAGAACTCGCCAACCCACCGATGCGCAAGGTGATGTCGCCCGACTCGTGTTGTACCGCGGTCTGACCCGGATACACGACCAATGTCGTCGTCGGCAGCTCGACGAACGCGGGCCCCGAGACACTCGCCCCCGCGGGCAGCGACGTGCCGTCGTACACGGGGCAGTCGCGACGCGCCCCGTCGAAATAGGCGTTGCGCGTGTGGAGCACCGCAACGGCACCCGTCGAAGGTGCATGGCTCGACCCCACGATGCTCGTTGTCGTGACGACCGGAGCCCGAGCTTCGACCGCAACGGCCACGAGTTCGACGCCCGCCGATGCGAACGCGGTGCCCGCGCCGACCAAACGCTCGTACTCGTGGCGGAAGCGACCGGCGAGCTCGTCGGCATCGAGCGCGGCCGCGTCGAAAGACCCGTCGAACGACGAATCGAGCACGATCGGCAGTGCGTGCACCTGTCGGGTGAACCGCAACGACACGCGCCGTTCGACGGTGATCGTGTCGGCGTCGTCGGTCGTGATGTCGCGCCGGGCCCGCGCTTCGAGATCGGCCAGCGTCGCCGGCAGCCACCGCACCGCTCGCTCGAGTGGCTCGGGGCGTAGTTCGACTTCGGCCAGTGCGCGCAGATCGGTCGCCGCCGCGCCGTAGGCCGAGAACACCGACGCCAGCGCGGGCACGACGACCTCGCGCACGCCGAGGTCTTCGGCGTAGCGCCCGGCATATTGCGGCGCCGCGCCCCCGTAGGCGTAGAGCGCGAAGTCCGCGGGGTCGTGCCCGCGCTGCACCGTCGAACGGCGTACGAGGTCGGCCATCTGCGCGTTGGCCACCCGCAAGATGTCGTCCGCGATCTCGTCGACGCTCTTGCCCAGGGCACCGGCGAGCTCGCGCTCGATCACGGACCGCGCGGCCAAGGCATCCAACGTGAGTTGCCCCCCCAGCCGATCGAGATAGCCGAGCGCGACCGCGGCGTCGGTGACCGTCGGCGAGCGACCACCTCGGCCGTAGCAGACGGGCCCCGGGTCGGCGCCGGCGGACTGCGGGCCGACCCGCAACGAGCCGGTGGTGTGGTCGATCCACGCGATCGATCCGCCGCCGGTACCGATCGACGTCAGATCGACGACCGGAGTCGCCAGCGGATACATACCGATCATGGGCCGGCGCGCGAACTGCAGGCGGCCGTCGGCGACGATGCCGACGTCGAAGCTCGTGCCGCCGACATCGGTGGCGACCACGTTGGCGTGTCCGAGGCGCCGGCCGAGATCCAACGACGCGGCAACGCCGCCGACGGGACCCGAGTTCAGCGTGTCGACGGGCGTGCGCGCGATGCGGCTCGCGTCGCGCACGCCCCCGCTCGTCTGGGTGACGACGAAACGCCCCGCGAACCCGAGCTCGGTGAAGCGTTGGCCGAGCCGTTCGATGTAACGCGACACCAAAGGTGCGACGTACGCGTTCAACAAGACGGTGACGCTGCGTTCGTACTCGCCGATGCGCGGTGCGACTTCGTGCGAGAGCGACACGTGGACGGCGGGCAACTCTTCGGCGACCATCTCGGCGAGACGCAACTCGTGACGCGGATCGATGACCGACCACAACAGCGAGATCGCGATCGCTTCGACGTCGTCGTCGCCCAAGCGGCGAATCGACGCACGCGCCTGGGCCTCGTCGAGTTGTAACAACACTTTGCCGTGCGCATCGATGCGCTCGCGGACGCCGATGATGCGCCGCCGCGGCAACAGCATCGGCGGTTTGTGCCAGTGCGCGGCCTCGGTGCGGTACTCCTCGTCGATGCCGATCACCTTGTTGCCTTTGGCGATGGGCACCGTGGCTTCGAACCCGGCGGTGGTGAGCAAACCCACTCGGGCGCCCGTGCCGGTGAGCAGCGCGTTGATGCCGGTGGTCGTGGCGTGGGCGATGAGCTCGGCATCGGCGATCGCGGAGGGCCCCGAGATGCCGAGCGTAGAAGCGGCCCGGTCGATCGAGTCGAGGATGCCTTGGCTCAGGTCGTGCTTGGTCGACAGTGCCTTGCCGACACCGACGCGCCCGCCGGGCGCGAGGATCACCGTGTCGGTGAAGGTTCCGCCGGTGTCGACCCCGATGCGATACACGGGGGGCAAGATACGTTCACGAGGCGGTCGTTACCAATATGCCGAAGAAGAGCGCCAGCAGCGAGCTCACGCCCCCGACCGCCCCCCACAACGCGAGCCCGGCCTTCGTGTTGGCCTGAATGTGCAAGAACGCGCCGATGCCGCTCAGCGCGACGAACATGAACTTGACGAACATCGTGACCTGATATTCGGTCCGTCGTTCGCCGAAGTCGACCGCCGACATGTTCCATCCGCCCCCGATGACAAGAACTGCGAACGCAGGCCACGCGATGGTGTTGAAGCGCTTGACGATGGCGCGGCGGGCCTCGCCGTCGAGCGTGCGCAAGGTGGGCAGGAGACCGGCGAGGGTGAGTTGACCGCCGACCCACACGCTCGCCGCGATGATATGGAGGAACAGTCGGATCGTGGCCGACGAAGGGCTGAGCATGCGGTCAGTAGATACCGCTGTTCAGTCGAAACCAAATTGGCTGCCGGTCGGCATGGCGAACGTTGCCGGCCACGCGTCGGCGCGCACCATGGCATCGGTGCCGCCGTCGACGAAGACGAGCGAGCCGCACATGAAGCGGCATCCGTCGCCGATGAGCATGTGCTCGATCCACGCCGCGATCTCGTCGGGTTGGCCGAAGTCGCCGGTCGGCACGGGGAACGCTTTGATGGCGGGTCCGTACTCTTCGCTGTCGAGACCGGCCTGCAATAGCGGAGTCAGCGTCGCACCCGGTGCTATGGCGTTGAGGCGGATGCCCGAACCCGCCCAGTCGGCGGTCGGTGCGAGGCGCCGCACGTAGCGCGCCACCGCGGTCTTGGACGCGCCGTAGGTGTTGCCATCACCGTGTTTCTTCGCGAGCGACCTTGCGAGAGGCTCGTCGAGCGCGAGACAGGCGTCGATGAGCTCGGCCGGAAGCTCGGGCATCGTCGTCGTCGAGTTGGACGAGATCGCGACAACCTGGCCGCGGCGCGAGTTGGCCAACGCAACACGCAGCCCCCGCAGCAACGCTTCGGTGCCGAACCAGTTGATCGACACCATTGCTTCGGCGTCGAACGGAGGACCCACGCCCGCCGCGGTCAGCAGCCCGTCGAGGTGCCCCTGCGAACGCTCGAGCACCGCGGCGACGGCCGCGTTGCGCCCATCGGCCGTCGCCAGGTCGGCGATGATCTCCGCGTGGTGGAGGTCGACGCCGACGACCGCGTGACCGGTCCTTTCGAGCCGTGCACGGGTGGCTGCGCCGATGCCCGATCCGGCTCCGGTGATTGCGAACAGGCCCATCGAGTCCCCTATCGATTCTCTCGAACGCGAGGCGCGTTTCTATCGCAGTTCGGACACAATGGGGAATGCCGCTCGACAAGGACGTGTATCTCGGGGCCATCGAACAGGAGGGTCAGCTCCTCCTGGCCGCCGCGGACGGCAACCTCGGAGGCATCATTCCCGCGTGCCCGGGGTGGACCGTGCAGACGGTGCTGGTGCATGTCGCCCGCGTCTACCGCTCGGTGGCCGAACACGTCGCCACTGGGGCGACCGACATGATCCGCTACGCCAAGACACCGTCGCCGGACAGCTTCGAAGTCGTCAGTTGGGTTCGCGAGTCGCAGGCCATGGTGCTCGACGCCCTGGGCAACGCGGACCCGGCCCAGCCGGTGTGGACTTGGTCCGACGACAAGACCGCCGGCTTCTATCAACGGCGCATGGCGCACGAGACCGCCATGCACCGTTACGACGTCGAGGCGGCCACCGGCACGCCCACGCCGTTCGACGGCGACATCGCAACCGACGGCATCGCCGAGTTCTACGAAGTGGTGATGCCGTTCAACCTCGCCCGCCGCGAGGTCACGCTGCCGTCCGGCTCGCTGCACCTGCACCGCTCCGATGGCGAGGGAGAGTGGATGATCACCGCGGTCGACGGCGCGGTCGCGGTCACGAACGAACACGGCAAGGGTGACGCCGCGGTGCGCGGCCCGGCCTCTGACCTGTTCGTGTTCGCGTGGCACCGTGGCATGCCGGCCACGTTGCAGATCTTCGGCGACGAAGCGGTGGCGCGCGCCTGGGCGGCTCTCGCGCCATGAGCGAACTCCCCGCGCCACCCCCGTTGCCGCCGGTGCCCAAGCCGCAGATGTTGCCGACACCGAACATGTCGTTTCGCGAGTCCGGTGCCTTCGACTCGATCGTCTCGGTTGCCGCGTTCATCATGCTCGACCGGTTCCTGGGCTTGCCGTGGGCCATCGCCGGCGCGACGGCGTGGTCGCTCAAGGCCACCTACGTCAGGGTCCGCAAGGGCCAGCGCATCGGATGGCTGCTGCCGGTCACCACGATCTATCTCATCACCCGCGGCACGATCGGCATCATCACCGACTCGCGGGCGGCCTACTTCGGCATCGGTATCGGCACCAAGGCTGCCATCGGCTTCGGCCTCATCGCGTCGGTGCTGATCGGCAAGGGAATCGGTGCGATGTACGCGCACCGTGTTCTGCCGTTCCCCGCAGAGGTGCAGGTACATCGGCTCTATCGCTCGACGATGAACCACCTCACGTTGCTCGCCGGCTGCTACGAGATCGGCTCGGCCGTGTGGGACATTTGGTTGTACAACAACTCTTCGAAGAGCGGGTTCATCGTGATTCGCATGCTGGTCAACTGGGTCAGCGCATTCGTCGTGATATTCGGCGCGATCTTCTATGCGGACTGGCGGCTCAGGCGCATTCCCGGCTTCGGCGGCTTGCTCGACTTGGCCGAAGCGAAGATCGAGCACCGCGGCGCGTCGACCGCACCGGCTAGATTTCCCGCGCCAGACGCAACCAAACAGGGGGACCGATGACCGCCACGACCAACAAGGTGAAGAGCAACTGGGGTCGCTGGGGCGACGACGACGAGCGCGGGGCACTCAACCTCTTGACGCCCGAGGTCATCAAGGCCGCGACGGCATCGATCAAGCACGGCAAGGTCTACAGCTTGGGTATCCCCATCCAGTCGCACGGGGTGCCGCTCATGGACTATCGGGGCACGCCGATGCGCCTGACCTTGCAGGACTCCACCGACGACGGCATCTATAAGGTGTACGGCTGCCACGACGGCACCGGCGCGCACGAGGACGTGCTCGTGATGGCCTCGCACACCACGTCGCACATGGACGCGCTCGTCCACGTCTACGGCGACTACAAGCACTACAACGGGGTCGGTCACGACACCATGCACGCGTTGGGTGGCGCGCAAAAGCTCAGCATCGACAAGGTCGGCGGGTTCGCGGCGCGTGCAGTGCTGCTCGACATGGTCAAGTACTTCGACGAAGGCGAATGGGTACAGCTCGGGCGCAACATCAACTCCAATGATCTACAGAGCGCGGCGAAGAACCAGGGCGTCGACGTCCGCGCCGGCGATGTCGTGTTGGTGCGCACCGGCTACTTGCAGTTCTGGTGGGACAACGCGGCCAAGGGTGGTCAGTCGCCGTTCGAACAAGCCGGTATCGGCGCCGACGCGGCGCATTGGTTGGCCGACAAGGACATCGTCGCCGTCGGTTGCGACAACGCGGCCGTCGAGGTGATCCCCTTCGACGACAACGATTTCTTGAACATCCACAAGATCCTGCTCGTCAACTGCGGTATCTACCTGCTCGAGTTCTTGAACCTCATCGAGCCGGCCAACGACGGTGTCTACGAGGGCATGCTGACTGTCGGTCCGCTCAAGGTCACCGGCGCGACGGGCAGCCCGATCAACCCGATCTTCATCGGTTGAGATGACACAGCGATCGGCCACGATCGTCGAACTGTGGCGCTATCCGGTCAAGTCGATGCAAGGCGAGCGCGTGCAACGCGTCGCGCTCGACGCGTCGGGTTTCACCGCGGACCGCCGCTTCGGTGTCGTGACCCCCGAAGGCTTCGTCCTGTCGGGCAAGAGCGAGCCGCGCATCCTCGGTGCGTCGGCATCGGTGCGCGCTGACGGCGAGATCGACATCGAGCTGCCCGATGGTGCGCGCACCGCCAGTGACGATCCCGATGTCGATGCCCGGTTGAGCGCGTGGCTCGATCGTCCACTGCGCTTGCACCGCGCGGGCGACGACGAGCAGTTCACCATTCACCACCAGACCGACCCCGAGGACGAGACGAAGACCAAGGACTTCTCGACGCCGCCCGGCGCGTACTACGACTCGCGATCGACGGTGCACCTGTTGTCGCAGTCGTCGCTGCGTGCCGCGAGCCGCGCGTACGCCGACGGCCAGTGGGACGTACGCCGGTTCCGTCCGAACGTGGTCATCTCATTCGGCAATGGTGCGTTCGGCGACGATGAAGGCTTCGTGGAAGAAGCGTGGGTGGGCGCGACGGTGGCCCTCGGCGCGGTTCCGGCACTGGTGCGCAAGCGCACCGAACGCTGCGTGCTGACGACGCGGGCGCAGCCGGGTCTCGGCCGTGACCTCGAGATCTACCGGTCGCTGAAGAAGAGCAACCACGCGAATCTCGGCATCTACCTGGTGCCGCAGGCCGCCGGCACCATCGCCGTCGGCGACACCGTGAAGGTGAGCGCAGCGACGACAGAGGTGAGCGCAGCGACGACAGAGAGGAAATCATCGTGAGCGAGCCGCGTCTGGCCTTCATCCATGCCGGGGACATCACCCCGCAAGAGGTCGTCGCGCAGCAGCATGGCGACACACGCGTGTCGGTGTGGTTCCGCTTCTTGGAATACAACGATCGGCGCCTGGTGGGGCTCGTCGACTATGACCCGGGCCTCGTCCTCGAGCGCCACCAGCACAAGAGTGACCACACGATCTTCATCATCGACGGCGAGGTGACCATCAGCGGACACCTCTGCCCGCCGGGCACGTTGATCGTGCTCGAGCAAGGCGCCGAGTTCGGCCCGATCGTCGCCGGTCCCAACGGTTGCCGCCTACTCGAGCACTACACCGGCGACCCGATGCCGGTGCCGGTCGACAAGGACGAGTACTACGGGATCCTGGCCGAGCGCGGTATCGCCCGTTTGCCCAATCCCCGCTACTCCCCGCCGGAAGGTGCGCCGGACTACGCGTACGACGGCACCGGTGACATTGTTAGCTAGGAGACGGTCAGCTAGTTTTTTCCATGAAGCGGTCGCGGTCGACGATGACCCGGGTGACCCGTCCGGCGGCGATGAGGCTGCGTGAATCGCGGGCGTTGACGACGAATGTCAGCCGGCGGCCTTCGACCTTTTCGAGCGTGGCATCGACGCGCACCGTGGTGCCCACCGCGGACGGCTGCACGTGGTCGATCTGCAGTCGCATACCGACGGAGGTTTCGTTCGGCCCGAGCAGGCCTTCGAGGACCAGGCACGAAGCCTGCTCGCACCACGCGACGACGCGGGGTGTTGCGAGAACGGGCACGTCACCGGAGTGCAAGGCGATTGCGGTGTCGGCCTCGGTGACGACCATCTCGAGGTGCGCGGTCAGCCCGGGTTTGATGGACACGGCGGTACAGTAAGCCGTTCGATCGCCGGCGACCAACCCGCGATCCTTGGGCGAAAGGGGCCTGTCGTGCTTGACGAGACGTTGGTGCGAGACACTCTCGGTGCGGCGTTGCTCACCGGTGGTGAGTTCGCGGAAATCTTCGTCGAAGATCGTCGGTCCGCGAGCGCAGTGCTCGACGACGGCAAGATCGAAGAACTCGTGTCGGGCCACGATCGGGGCGCCGGTATCCGCGTCGTGTCGGGTGAGACCACGGGATTCGCGCACACGGCCGATCTCTCACCCAATGGCTTGCGCGCGGCGGCTTCGGCAGCCGCCGCGGCGGCCCGCGGTGGCGGCGGTGGCACCAAGGTGGTGGCGATGGTGCCGCGCTCGGCGCATCGTCCCAACGAGGTGTTGATCATGCCCGCCGATGTGGCGAAGGCGACCAAGGTCGAGCTGTTGACGCGCGCCGACCACGCGGCCCGCAGCACGGGTTCGTCGATCACCCAAGTGGCGGCGCGCTACATGGACAGTCGCCGGCGCATCCTCGTCGCCAACAGCGATGGCGTGTGGGCCGACGACGATCAGGTCAAGACCCTGTTCTCGGTGTCGTGTGTCGCGCTGGGCGACACCGGCATGCAGACGGGGCGCGAGAGCGTCGGCCGCACCGTCGGCTTCGAGCTGTTCGACATGTACGACGTCGAAGAGCTCGCCCGCCACGCCGCGCAGCGGGCGATCACCAAGCTCGGCGCCCGTCCCGCGCCGTCGGGCGCGATGCCGGTCGTGGTCGGTCCCGGCGGTGGTGGCGTCATGTTCCACGAAGCGTGCGGTCACGGTCTCGAGGCCGATCTCGTGGCCAAGTCGGCTTCGGTCTACTCCGGCAAGCGCGGCGAAAAGGTCGCAAGTGAGCTCGTGACGCTCATCGACGACGGCACCATGCCCACCGAGTGGGGCTGTTATGCCATCGACGACGAAGGCAACCCGGCGCAGCGCAACGTGCTGATCGAAAACGGTGTCCTCACCGACTACATGTGGGACTTCCTGCGGTCGCGCAAAGAGGGTCGGGCGTCGTCGGGCAACGGTCGACGCCAGAGCTATACGCACCTGCCGATGGTGCGCATGACCAACACCTACATCGCGAACGGCACCGCAGATCCGGCGTCGATCATCGCCGGTACCGATCACGGCATCTACGTCGCGCAGCTCGGCGGCGGCCAGGTCAATACCGCCAGCGGCGACTTCGTGTTCGGCATGATCGAGGCCTACCTCATCGAAAACGGCGAGATCACCGAGCCGATCCGTGAAGGCAATCTGATCGGCAACGGCCCGCAAGCCCTCCGTGACATCGAAGTCATCGGCAACGACTTCGCCATGGGTCATCCCGGCACGTGTGGCAAAGACGGCCAGGGGGTCCCCGTGGGCGACGGAACGCCGACGCTGCGGGTCAAGTCGCTCACCATCGGTGGCACGGCCGCCTGAATTGGGACTGACCGATGGCTGATCTCGACGACATCGCCCGACGCATCGTCGCTCGCGCCCACGACGACGAGCAGATCGAGGCGATCGTGGTGCACGAACGATCGACCGATGTGCGCGCCTACGACGGCGAGATCGAGTCGCTGTCATCGGCCGAGTCGTTGGGCGTCGGCATCCGGGTGATCGTCGACGGGCGCCAAGGATTCGCGTGGGCGGGCACACTCGACGAGACGGTCATCGACGAGACACTCGCCGAAGCCCGCGACAACGTCGTGTTCGCGACGCGTGACGAGTTCGTCGCACTTGCGTCACCCGATGGTGTGCCGGTGCCGAAGCTCGAGTTGTACTCCGACGAGGTGGTGTCGGTACCGACGGCGCGCAAAGTCGACTACGCGCTCGAGCTCGAACGCGCGACGCGCGGCGGCGACCCGCGCATGCTCGGTGTCGAGTCGGCCGACTACAGCGATTCCGTCACCGAGGCCGCGATCGCCACGACGACGGGCATCGATCGTTCGTCGCGTGAGTCGTCGTGCTGGTTGAGCGTCTACTCGCTCGCGGCGGAGAATGACGACACCACCACCGGCTTCGGGTTCTCGGTGGGCCGCGCGCCGAGCACGTTGGACGTCGGGCGCGCCGCCCGCGACGCGTGCGAGCGAGCAACGCGCATGTTGGGGGCGACCAAGCCCTCCACCGATCGGCTCACGGTGGTACTCGACCCATGGGTCAGCGCGCAGCTGCTCGGCATCATCGGCGCCACGCTCACCGGCGACGCGGTCATCAAAGGGCGATCGCTGTTCGCCAACCGACTCGGCGACCTCGTGGCCGCACCGATCATCACGTTCGTCGACGACCCGACCAACCCCGCGGCGTTCGGCGCCACCGACTTCGACGGCGAAGGCTTGGCGGCGAGGCGCACCCCCCTCATTTCTGCAGGGGTTTTGCAGGGATTCCTGCACAACACCTACACCGCGCGGCGCATGGGAGTGTCCTCCACGGCGTCGGCCGTGCGCGGGCCCAAGTCGACGCCGAGCGTCGGCGTGCACGCGGCGGCCATCACGCCCGGCTCGCAGTCGCGCGCCGATCTCATCGCCGGTGTCGATCGCGGTGTGCTCATTCAAGAAGTGAGTGGTCTGCACTCGGGGGTCAACCCTGTCAGCGGCGACTTCTCCACCGGCGCCGAGGGCATGTTGATCGCAGGGGGCACGTTGGGACGACCGGTGCGCGAGTTCACGATCGCCTCGACGATCCAACGGTTGCTGCACGATGTCGTCGCGATCGGCAACGACATCGAGTGGTTCCCGATGTCGGCCGCAGGGGTCACGCTCGTCATCCGCGACGTGACGATGTCGGGCGTCTGATGGTGAGCGAGACACGGTGAGCGACGGCGATCGTGATCTGCTGTCTCTGGCCGAGAACGTGGTGTCGCGGGTGCTGCCCGGTGAAGAGCTCGAGGTCTTCGTCGCTCGCAGTCGTTCGACCAACGTCAAGGCCTACGACGGCGCGGTCGAAGCGCTCTCGTCCGCCGTGTCGATGGGTGTCGGCATCCGTGTCGTCGTCGACGGCCGGCAAGGCTTTGCCTTCGCCGGCACGCTCGACGACGACGTGATCGCCACGACCCTTGTCGACGCCCGTGACAACGTGCGCTACAGCGAACGCGACGAGTTCGTCGCCCTGGCCCGGCCCGACGGCGTCGCGCCGGTCGAGCAGGACCTGTGGATGGACGAAGTGCTCAGCTTTCCCAACGAGCGCAAGATCGATCTCGCCATCGAGCTCGAACGCCGGGTGCGCGGGGCCGATCCCCGCATCTCGGGCGTCCGTACGTCGTCGTTCTCCGACTCGGCAGGCGAGAGCGCGGTTGCGACGTCGACGGGCATCTCGAGCTACGGCCGCGCGACTTTCTGCTCGCTGTCGGTGAGCGCCCTCGCCCGTCACAACGGTGACACGACAGTGGGCCATGGCTATGACCTGGCGCGGCGGCCGGACGAGCTCGATCTTTCCCACGCCAGTGACGACGCGGTGTTGCGCGCCACGCGTCTGATCGGCGCCAAGAAGCCCGCATCGCAACGCATCACTGTCGTGCTCGAGCCGCGCTTGGCTTCGATCATCATGGGAATCGTCGGCGGCACGCTCGGTGGCGACGCGGTCAGCAAGCGGCGGTCGCCGTTCGCCGATCGCATGGGTGACACGATCGCGTCGCCGTTGTTGAGCATCGTCGAAGACCCGACCGATTCGCGGTCGTTCAGCGCCGACACCCACGATGGCGAAGGTCTGGCCTGCCGGGCCACCACGCTCGTCTCGGGCGGAGTTCTGCAGGGTTTCCTGCACAACAGCTATACGGCGCGGCGCATGGGCGCGACGTCGACGGCATCGGCGGTGCGCGGGGTGCGCAGCACCCCGGGTGTCGGCGCGGTCGCGTTGCGCATGGCCCCCGGCACGGAATCGGCCGACGCACTGCTCGCCTCCGTCGAATCCGGCATCTTCGTGCAGTCGCTCTCGGGTCTGCATTCGGGCGTCAACGCCATCAGCGGGGACTTCTCGGTTGGCGTCGAGGGGTTGATGATCCGCAATGGAGCGCTGGCCGAGCCGGTGCGCGAGGCGACGCTCGGCTCGACCATCCAGCGATTGCTGACCGACATCGTCGCGGTCGGCAGTGATCTCGAATGGTTGCCCGGCGGCTACGGCGCGGCGACGCTCGTCATCGATGGCGTGACCCTTTCGGGCGCGTAGTCCTGGGCCCGAGCGGCCTTGAGAGCGGGGAAGTCAGCGGAACGACGTCGACAGCAAGATCAGCACGCCGATGCCGGCGGCGACGCGGTAGACGACGAACGGAGTGAACGTGCGGGTGCGCACGAAGCGCAACATGCCCCACACCGCGAACCATCCGGTGATGCCTGACGTGATCATGCCGGCGACGAAGGCACCGCGCAGTTCGCTCGGTATGCCGCCGTTGGCGATCACATCGGCCAACTTGTAGACGCCGGCGCCCGCGATGATGGGCAAGGCCATCAAGAACGACAGGCGCGCCGCCGAATCGCGGTCGAAGCCGAGCCAGCGCCCGGCGGTGATCGTGAGGCCCGAGCGCGACGACCCCGGCTGCAGTGCGATCATCTGCGCGGTGCCCATGATCACCGCGTCGCGGACACGAAACTCGTACACCTGTCGCTTTCCGGTGAGTCGATCGGCAATCAGCAGCAGCAGACCGAGCGCGATCAACATGACGGCGATGAGCCAGATCTTGTCGTCGAGTGTCTCGATCTTGCTGTCGAGCAAGGCGCCGACGAGTGCGGCGGGTACGGCGGAAAGCAACAACATCCAGCCGATGCGACCATCGACGGTTGATCGATCGCGGTGGCCGATCATGCGCAGCGAGGCGCGGCTGTAGCGCATGACGTCGGCGCGGAAATAGGCGAGCGCGCCGGCGAGTGTGCCCATGTGCAGTGCGACGTCGAACGCCTTCTTCAGATGGTCGTTGCCGGCGAAGTCGTCCCAACCGAAAAGCCACGGCACCAAGATGAGGTGACCGCTCGACGAGATCGGGAGGTACTCGGAGAGGCCCTGGGTGATACCCAGGACAATCGCATGAAAGATCGACACGCGACGCGATCAGGCTCGGCTGGTGCGACTGGCGTCGGTCACGCGGTGCTGGGCGCGGGCGCCGAGGCCGGCTTCGCCGCGGGCTTGGACTCGGACTTGGACTCGGACTTGGCGTCGGTTTTCGTCTCCGATTTGGTGTCGGCCTTCGTGTCGGTCTTGGAGTCCGCGGCGCCGTTGGCGTCACCCGAGGACGCTCGCGAGCCGTGGTCGTTCTTGTAGAAGCCGGTGCCCTTGAAGCTGATCCCCACGTTGCCGAAGAGTTTGCGCAACGATCCGCCGCAGTTCGGACACTCGGTGAGTGCGTCCTCGGTGAACGATTGGTAGACCTCGAGATCCTCGCCGCAATCACGGCATCGGTACTCGTATGTGGGCATTGCTCCTCCTGGGCCCAGCGGTCGTCGCGACGACTTAGCACTCGCGGCACGCGAGCGCTAACAGGATAGCGAGGTCCGGGGCCGGTGCCCACGGGCCCGTAGGCTCAGAATCCGATGTTCGCTCTGTGGATCGTGGTCACCGCCGGTGCCTACGGGGTCGGGACGTTCCCGACGGCGCAGATCGTCGGGCGCCGTATCGGGCGTGATCCGACCCGTGAGGGCTCTGGGAACCCCGGGGCGACCAACGTGTATCGCACCGCCGGCCGCCGGGCCGGCCTGCTCGTCGGGCTCGTCGACGTGCTCAAGGGCGCCGCGCCGGCGGCCGTGGGATACCTGGTCGACGGCCGCCCGCTGGCCACGGTGGCGTGGGCCGCCGCGGTCGCCGGGCACGTGTTGCCGGTGACGCGGTGGCTGCGCGGCGGCAAGGGGGTGGCGACCGCGGCCGGCGGGGCGGCGGTATTGCATCCGTTGATCGCTCTCGCGCTCGGCGTCGTGTTCGTCGTTGTCGCCCGCGCCACCCGTCGCGCGTCGCTGGGATCGTTGGCCATCGCCGTCTTGTTGCCGGTCGGTGTGGCCATCACCGGCCGGCCGGCGTGGGAAGTCGGCGCCGCCGCGGCGATCGGCGCACTCGTGCTCGTGCGCCATGCGGCGAATCTGCGCCGTCTGTTCGAGGGCACCGAGCAGGCCTACAAGGCTTAGGGCAGCGCACGTCGGCGTGCCATTCAGGTGCGCATGTCCATTCTCCGGTGACGAAATGCACGGGCCGGGCCGCGGGTCGAGCTGCGGCGCGTTCGACGGTGCGTTCTGTTTCTCCGGTGACGAAATGCGCAGGGCGAATCAGCCCGTCTCGGCCGGTCTCGGCCGGGCTCATTCCTCTCAGTTTCACACGTTTCATTTCGTCACCGGAGAATGGACATGGCGCGCGGAATGGGACGCCAAGGGGGCTGAGCGGCCAGATCTCCACCCACGACATCGCAGCAAGGACCACAGCCGCCGGACCCGGGGCGAGAGATAGCGTTCGCGGTGTGATCTCCTTCGAAGAAGCCCGCACCTATGTCCTCGACCGGGTGCGGGCAGGTACGCCGGCGCCGGTGCCCGTCGACCTGGCCCTCGGCCTCGTACTCGCACACGATGTCGTGGCGACCGAACCGGTGCCGCCGTTCCCCAACACCGCCATGGACGGCTTCGCCGTGCGCGCGGCGGACACGACCAACGCACCCACGCAGCTCACCGTCGTGGGCACGCTGGCTGCGGGCGCCGCGCCCAGCACGGCGGTCGGCCCAGGCGAAGCGATCCGCATCATGACGGGCGCGCCCATGCCCCCGGGCGCCGACGCCGTGGTCATGGTCGAGCTCACCGAATTCGACGACAGTGCGGGCGTCGTGCTCGTGCAGCAATCGGTGCCGGCGGGCAACCACATCCGTCCGGCCGGCGAAGACCTCGAGCGCGGCAGCACGGTGTTCACCGCGGGCACCGCGCTGACCGCGGGCCATCTCGGGGTGCTGGCGTCGATCGGTGAGATGACGCCGCTCGTGTACCCCCGCCCGCGAGTCGGCGTGTTGTCGACGGGTGACGAGCTCATCGACGGTCCGCAGGAACTGCAACCGGGCCAGATCCGTGACTCCAACCGCCACACACTGCTGGCATTGCTCGCCCAGGAAAACTGCATCGGCATCGATCTCGGCTGCGCACCCGACACCGAAGAGGCGATCACTGCCGCCCTGCAGCAAGGGCTCGAACAATGCGACGCCATCGTGACGAGCGGCGGCGTGAGCATGGGCGCCTTCGACTATGTCAAGGTCGTGCTCGACCGCATCGGCGACATGCGCTGGATGCAGATCGCCATCAAACCGGCCAAGCCGCTGGCGTTCGGCACCGCGGGCGACGACGAGACGCCGATCTTCGGCCTCCCGGGTAACCCCGTGTCCTCGATGGTGAGCTTCGAGCTCTTCACCCGGCCGGCGCTGCGCAAGATGATGGGCTACCCGTCCGAGCGGTGGCTGCGCCCGCCGGTGCGGGCGATCGCCGACGAAGCGATGCGCCGCCATACCGACGGCAAGGTGCACTTCAACCGGGTGATCGCCGACCTCCACGACGACGGCCGCTACCACCTGCGCTCCGCCGGTGGCCAGGGCTCGCACCAACTGCTCGCCATGGCCCACGCCAACGCCCTCGCGGTGCTCCCGGACGGCGACACCATCGCGCCTGGGGCGGCCGTCGACGTGCTCCTGCTCGACGCGACCTGACCCCCCGCTCTGAAGAGGTCGCTCGGGCCATTAGCCTTGGGGCCCATGGGCGACGGGGCGAAGCCAGTGCAGCGACGTGACCTCCTCGACACCCACGGACGCGTCCACCGCGACCTCCGCATCTCGGTGACCGATCGCTGCAACTTCCGTTGCACCTACTGCATGCCCGAAGAGGGAATGAAGTGGATGCCGAAGGCCGAGATCCTGTCGTTCGAAGAGATCGAGCGCATCGCCCGGGTCATGGTCGAGCACTTCGGCATCGACAGCATTCGCCTCACCGGCGGCGAGCCGACCGTGCGAGCGCATCTCCCCATCCTCGTGGCCAAGCTGGCGGCCCTGCCCGTCGACCTCGCCCTCACGACCAACGGCGCGACGTTGCGGGCGGTTGCGCACGACCTCAAGGCGGCCGGCCTCGAGCGCATCAACATCTCGCTCGACACCTTCCGCGCCGATCGCTTCCAGGCGATCACGCGGCGCGACGAACTCGACCGCGTGCTCGACGGCATCGACGCCGCCATCGAAGCGCAACTCCATCCGATCAAGATCAACGTCGTCGTCATGCGCGGCGTCAACGACGACGAGTTGATCGACTTCGCCATGTTCGGCCGCGACAAGAACGTCGAGATCCGCTTCATCGAATTCATGCCCCTCGAAGCCGGTCACTGGTGGACCCACGACTCGGTCGTCCCGTTCGACGAGATCGTCGCGCGCGTCGACGACGTGTATCCGTGTGAACCGGTCGCGCAGGGTCACGAACCCGCGGCACGCTTTCGCTATCGAGACGGTCACGGATCGTTCGGTGTGATCGCCAGTGTCACCAAGGCATTTTGTGAATCGTGCGATCGCGTGCGGCTCACCTCTGACGGCAAGTTCCGCAACTGTCTCTTCGCCCTCGAAGAACACGACCTTCGCGCCGCGCTGCGACGAGGCGCCACCGATGTCGAGCTCGCGCAGGTCATCGAGCAAGCCGTGCACGTCAAGTGGGCCGGCCATCAGATCAACAACGTGCACTTCATCCGACCGAAGCGGTCGATGAGCCAAATCGGGGGCTGAGTGCTCGACGATCTCTCCCCGGCACGCAAGATTGCCTACGCAGTGCTCGGAATGGTCTCCGTGATCGCGTTGTTCGCCACGTTCGGCTCCGGCGATGACGGTGTCGCTACCAGTGGGCCCAGAGCAACGCGCTCGCGCACCACCATCGGGGTGCCGACGACGACGTTGCCCGTGCCCAGGGCATTCGAGCGCACCGTGTTGACAGTCAAGTTGCCGACCGCGACGTCACGCGGCGCGGCGGTGCCCGATGGCAAAGGTGGCTTCTATCTGTTGGGTGGCCTCGACGTCCGTCGTGCACCGACGACGTCGATCCTACGCGTCGATCCCGTTACGAACTCCACGCTGCTCGTCGGGTCGCTGACGCAGCCGGTGCACAACCATGCGGCCGTCGCCATCGGTGACCGAGTCCTCCTCTACGGCGGCGGCGAAAAAAGCGGGCTGCGCGACATCCAGGAGTACAAGGGTGTCGCCGACGCCGAAGTCGCCGGCCAACTCGCCATCGGACGGTTCGGGCACGCGGCGGTTTCCGTGGGCGGCCGCGTCATCGTCGTCGGTGGGTCCGACGGCGTCGCCGACCAGACCGAAGTGTTGGCAAGCGACGACGGCGTCACGTTCACCGCCATCGGCAACCTCCCGGTGGGCTTGCGCCACCCCGCGGTCGCTGCGTTCAACAACAAGGTCTACGTGTTCGGGGGCGAGGTCGACGACGCGCCGGTCGACAGCATCTATGCGATCGACCCGGCCAACGGCAAGGTCACCGAACCGGCCAAGCTCGAGCGTCCCCTGTCGCACGCGGCGGCGTTCGTCGTCAACGGCGGCATCTTCTTCGCCGGTGGCAAGACCGACAACGGTCTCACCGACTTCATCTGGCGCTTCGATCCCGCGGCGTCGCCGCCGACGTTTCTCTTCACGGGGAGGTTGCCTCGCGCCATCTCCGATGCGGCAGCCGTGACCGTCGGCAACAAGGTCTACCTCGCCGGTGGCGAATCGCCGTCGTTCGTACAGGACGTGGTGCAACTCATACCGCTCACCGACGATTCGGGGTTGCTGGCGGAGTTGAACGGATCGACCATCCCCAACGGTTCGCCGCTGCCGCAGGCGACGGTGCCGCCGCGTGCCGTGGTGCAAGCGGTGACCGAGACGACGCGCCCGACCACGACTCGACCCACGACGATCGAGGCGGCGCCACCACCGACCCCACCACCGACCACCGCGCCACCACCGACCACCGCGCCACCGACGACCGCCCCACCGACCACCGCGCCACCGACCACCGCGGCACCGACGACCCCACCGACCACGCAGCCGGCGCCGTGAGGCCCGTAGACTCTGCGCATGACGCACCGCTTCAGTCATCTCGACCCGCTCGGACGCGCCCGCATGGTCGACGTGACGCCAAAGGAGGCCACCCATCGTCGGGCCATCGCCCGGGCCCGCATCAACATGTTGGCCGAGACGGCGTCGGCGGTGGCTCGCGGTGCGATCGGCAAGGGCGACGTGCTCGCGGTCGCGCGGGTCGCCGGGATCCAAGCAGCCAAGCGGGCGCCTGACCTGATCCCGCTGTGCCATCCGCTGCTCGTCGGCGCGGTGCACATCAACTTCGAGATCGCCGACGAGTACATCGAGGTCGAGGCGCAAGTCGAGACCGTCGATCGCACCGGCGTCGAGATGGAGGCGCTCACGGCATGTGCCATCGCCGCGCTCACCGTCTATGACATGTGCAAATCGATGGACCGCGCCATGATCATCAGCGATCTCGCGTTGTGGGAGAAAACGGGCGGCAAGTCGGGCACCTTTCGTCGGGTCGACCCCCACCGTGACAGCCACTGACCGACGGGTTCCGTTCGGCGTCTACGTCCACGTCCCGTTCTGCCCGAGCCGCTGCGGCTATTGCGCATTCAACACCTACACCGTCAGCGAACTGGGCTCGACGCGTGACCTACAGGGCTACGTCGATGCGGCGATCGGCGAGTTGCGCATTGCCCGCCAGACCATCGGCGACGATCGCCCGGCCAGCACCGTGTTCGTCGGGGGCGGCACGCCCACGATCTTGCCGCCCGCCGATCTCGTTCGCATCGTCGACGCGGTCGGCATCGAGTTCGGCCTTGCCGCCGGCGCCGAGATCACCGTCGAAGCCAATCCCGATTCGATCGATCGGTCCGGGCTCGCCGCGCTGCGCGAAGGCGGGTTCAACCGCGTGTCGTTCGGCATGCAGAGCGTGCGCACCCATGTCCTCGCGGTGCTCGATCGCACACACACGCCGGGCCGGGCCGAGCAAGCAGTGGCCGACGCGCGTGCCGCCGGCTTCGAACACATCAACCTCGACGTGATCTACGGCACGCCGGGGGAGAGCGACGACGACTGGGCCGCCACCGTCGACGCGGTCCTCGCGACGGCCGTCGACCACGTTTCTGCCTACGCGCTGACCCTCGAGCCGGGCACCCGTCTCTCCGCGCAGGTGCGCCAGGGCCGCCTCGACGCCCTCGACGACGGTGCCCTGGCGGCTCGCTATTACTGGCTCGACGAGCGCCTGGCCGGCGCCGGCTTCGACTGGTACGAGCTGTCGAACTGGGCCCGGGGCGAGGCGGCGCAGTGCCGGCACAACCTGATCTACTGGCGGGGCGACGACTGGTGGGGCGTCGGCCCTGGCGCCCACAGCCATCTGGCCGGGCGGCGCTGGTACAACGTCGCGCACCCCCGCGACTACGCCGCTCGCATCGCCCGGGGCGAGGCTCCCGAGGCCGAGCCGGCCGAGATCCTCGATGCGCAGTCAATCCGACTCGAGCAGGTGATGACCCGCATCCGGCTGGCCGAGGGCTGTCCCACGGTCCTCTTCGATCGGGCCGGCAAGGCCGCGGCAACCCGGGCCGTGGCCGACGGATTGCTCGAAGCGGTCCGCACTACGCCCGGGGTCGACGGCCCCCGGGTACGTCTCACTGCTCACGGACGGCAGTTGGCTGACCACGTGCTGCGTCAGATCGTGTAGCGAATTTCGCTGTCGTTTGACCGTGCGCGGATAGTCCTTGTGGCCTAGGATGCACGACCAATGTGTTGCGAATGTATGCCAATCGCAACAATTGCGGTCAATAGCGAACGGCCAAAGAGGTCCTGAGTGCAGTTCATCATCTTGTTCGGCCTCGCAGTCGCCTGGGGCGTCTTGCTGGTTCCCGACCTGTTGAAGAAGCGGGGCACGGTCCGTTCGCTCCGGGGCGTCAAGGGCTTCGACCGTCAACTCTCCGCGTTCAATCGCACCTCCGGCGTGCCGCTGTCGCGCTCGATGCCGGGCATGCAACATCGTCCGGCCGGCTCGGTCGTCGCCTTCCCCGTGCGGGGTCCGGTGCGCCGGCGCCGTCAGCATGGGTTGCGCAGCTTCCCTCGCACACCGGCCGATGCGCAGCGCCGTCGCATCTACGTTCTGGCGACGTTGTTCGCGGCGGCAGTGTTCACGCTCGCCGTTGCCATGGCCGTTTCACGCCTCGTGCTGGCAGTGCACTTCCTGGTCGATCTCGCACTCGCGCTGTACGTGTACCTGCTCTTCGAGATGCGCGCGAACCGAGACGAAGACTTCGAGGACGACGTCGAGTTCGACGACTTCGACGACGACGTCGCCGTCGCGCAGGGCTGACCGCAGCCGGCGCTCGCCCGCTTGCGTTGCGTTCGTCATCGGTAGACGCCGAAAAGGTCCACCAATATATGGGTCTGTCCTGCGTTGATGTAGACGCGAACGCCGGCGGGGCCGAGCGGCACGGTCACGTGGTTGGGGACGACGACGCCTGGCGTGTAGTTGAGGTTCGATACGTAGGGGACCGTTGCGTTCTGACCGTCCGGATACGCGGTGAGGTATCCGTGACTGGTCGCGTCGACGGTCGTGACGTTCAACACCAAGGCCACGGCGTCGGCGTACGAATCGACGGGCACGGCCATCGTGGAACCTCCGACGAGAGGCGATCCCTGGTTCCTGGTATCGACGATACGAACTGGTGACACGCCTTTGAATCGTGCGCCCTGGTGATCGTCATCGAACGTGCCGAAGACGTCGACCAACAGGTGCACCGAACCCTCGCTGCCGTTGAACAAGCTCAGGGACCCGTTGTTCGTGCGGATGATGGCGTGATTCGCAACTGTTTGCCCGGGCGCGAAGTTCAGGTTCGAGGTCTCCCGTCTATCTTCGCCGGTCGGCCACGCGGTGATGTAGCCGGTACTGGTTGGTTGGTCAACGGTGATGTTCAGCGCGTAGGCGATGCCGTCGCCGAGGTGTGACATGTTGAGTTCCACCGTCTCGCCGGGCGCGAGGGGTGTGGTGCGTGATTCCCGGCTGTCGAAGACACGGGTGGGGCCAACCGGTTTGAATGTCGCGGCTTCAGGTCGGGTCTCGGTCGTGTACCAGCCGAGTACGTCGACGACGAGGTGGATGTGACCGGACTGGTTGTAGAACTCGACCGACCCGTCACGGCCGAGGTTCACTGTCGCCATGTTGGCGACAGTGCGGCCGGGCATCACGTTGAGGTTCGAGGTTCCCGGGCGCTGTTCGTCGGTCGGAAAAACGGTGATGAAGCCGGTCGCGGTCGGTTCGGTGACGGTCACGTTCAACGCCACCGCCGCCGCACCGCTCGATGGAACCCCCTCGCGGCCCGCGACGGGCAACGTGACGGTCTCCCCCGGGCCGACACGTACGCCGAGCCCTTTGCGCGTGTCGAGCAGACGCGCCGGGCTGATCGGAACGAACTCGCCGCCAGTTGATGATTCGACGATGACGAGCACTTCGACGATGTTCACGCGCGAGCCGTCCATCGCCGAGCGCTCGAAGAGGCGCAACACCGCTGGCCCCCCACGGTCGACTCCGGACGGCACCGTCACGTCGAAGGTCCCTCGGGTACCCGTGCCCGACGTTGCCATGAAAGGCGTCTCGGGGATGAGTTCGGTACCGTCGACGTGGACGAGTTCGAGCATGGCCGCCGCCTCGAACGTGTTCGAGCTGCCCCACACTCGCAGCGGCGTACTCACGCGATCGCCCGGACGCGGCGCTTCAGGCAAGATGGCCGGTGCCAGCGTCGCGAACTCGCCACCGAACTCGAACGCGGACCGGCCCAGCGGATGATCGACGATCAAACCCTCACCGCTGAACACGTCTACCAACACACCGTCGAGCATGAGACGCACCCCATCGACCGTCGGGAACTGCGTTGCGGTGTAGACGAGCTGCGCCAACCGAGCCCGCATCGAAAGCGTGCCCCCGCCTGCGGCGAAGCCACCTGACAGGTTGACGAACGCGACGCGGTCGGTGATGCTCACCCCCAGCAGCGTCGTTCCCGGCGGTATCGCCGTGCCCATCTCGATGCGCTGCTCCAACGCGTTCGGTCCGGCGAGCAAGGCCTCGAGCGCCCCCCCCAAGACCGCAGGCGCCACGACGGACCGGCCGGCGCCGACGGCGATCGCCTCACCCCGCAAAAAGTACACCGAAACGACGACTTCGACACTCGCCGTCCGTTGCGTCGTCTCTCCGTCGCTTTGCCTCATGGCTGACGCGGGAGCGAACCCGAGAGCGACTGTTGCGAGAAGAAACAACCCAAAGGTACGCAGATGCAGGTTCATCGACGGACCGTAACAGACACGCCATAGTTCATGTCACGTCAATGACGCGGCTCGCCCGGAAGGCGGGATGATGGAACTGAACCTCGATGTGGTCTAGTACTTGGCGAAAACCTGTACGACGAACACCGTGCCGTTGGACGAGACCGTCACACCGGTACCGGCCCAATTGAACTCTGGGTTCAAGATGTTGGCGCGGTGACCGGGTGAGCGCATGAACGCCTGCTCGACCGCTTCGATCGATGGGCCGAAGCCGACGTTCTCACCGAGGATCCACCATCCCGGGTCGACGGACTCGGCGAGTTGCGAGTGCCGCAGCGTGCCCATCGAGGCCAGGTAGTCGCTCCATGCCTGCGCTTTGGCCATCAGCGTGTCGTTGATGCTCAGGCCGACGAGGCCGTTGTCGGTGCGGTCGTAGTTGATGCGCTGGAAGCTGTCGACTTGCTGGGGGCTGCAGGCCGACAAGACCAACGCCACCGCGGCGAACAGCGCGATCATGAGGCACGTAGGTCGTTTGGCCCGCACGGACACGTTACAAATCGATGGCGATTGGGTGGGCACCCGCTATTGTTCGGCCTCGCTTGTCGACGCCTTAAGGACCACTAGGCCCTTTCTGCCCTAACTTGCGCGCGGTTGCGACCGATAGGGCGTGCCATTCGCGGCGGCGGACGGGTAGGTTTTGCGGGCCCGCGGGGGTGTAGCTCAGTTGGCTAGAGCGCTTCGTTCGCAACGAAGAGGCCGGCGGTTCGAGTCCGCTCACCTCCACCAGGTCAGAGCAGGTTTTCGCTAAACCGGCAAGGGCCCTGGGTGCAGAGTTGGGTGCTTACAACACTCAACCGAAGGAGCACCCAAATGACCATCCAAGTACCGAAGTGGCTCAACCCCGCGGCGATGCCACCGAGCGAGCTCATCGACCGGATCGCGGCAGCTTCCGCAGCGTTCGCCGAGATCGAAGCGGCCGTCGAACGGTTCAACGAGGAGCACGCGGACGCCATCAAAGGCCTACAGCGCGACGACGAGCGGCCAGGGCTTCCCGGACGACGTCTACTTCGAGATCGATCAGCTGACCGGATTCCGGGATCTCTACGACCGCATGTCGAACATCAGCGACGCGCTCGCGTACATCGAGGAGCCGCCGAACCTAAGCGACGAAGATCTGGCTCGTCTCGCGGAGCCGGCGCCCGGCTATGTC
>DATLFA010000034.1:0-204366 GCA_035525225.1 Acidimicrobiales bacterium | reverse complement strand
GAGCGCCGGGCGGGATTTGAACCCGCGATACACGGCTTTGCAGGCCGCTCCCTTTGGCCGCTCGGGCACCGACGCATGATTGGATCACACTGACGCCGAAGCACCCGCTGATCGCGTCGGGCATGCTACCCGGGATGGACGACCCTTCGACCGGTAAATCGCCCCTCGAATTGCTCGGCGCGATCGGCATGACCAACTCCGAGCTGCGACCGGGCCTGCGTCTCGTCGAGATCTACACGATGCAGCGCATGCTCAAGCTGTTGTGGTTCGGCAACCCTGCGGCCAGCGACGTCGTCGTGCTGATGGCCGGCGCG
The DNA here is from genome assembly GCA_035525225.1 of Acidimicrobiales bacterium. GTDB lineage: Bacteria > Actinomycetota > Acidimicrobiia > Acidimicrobiales > WLNW01 > DATLFA01. The sequence continues at coordinate 204,052 of DATLFA010000034.1, read as the reverse complement.
ATGGGCGGATTCAGCGGCCCCGCCCGGGCCATGTACCTCGAGCTCGCCGACCGCCAGGCGGCCCGTGATCGGGGCGCGATCATCGTCGACTACCGCAAGCCGGGCGACCTCGACCGTTCGCTGATCGACGTCGCCGCCACCGTCGACTGGTCGATGCGCGAAGGCGGACGGCGATACACGATGGTCGGTCATTCGTTCGGCGGAGCCGTGGCAATTCAAGCTGGCGCAATGCTCTCAGGCCATTGCGCGGCCATCGTGACCCTGTCGACGCAGAGCGCGGGATGCCAGGTCGCGAACCAGCTGGGCGAGATCCCGCTGTTGTTGTTGCACGGCGACCGCGACGAGGTGCTCACCCCCGACAACAGCGCGATGGTGCGGATGATGGCGGGCTACGGCGACTTCCGCATCATCGAGGGCGCCGGCCACGGCCTCGAGAGTGCGCGCGACGAGTTGATCGCGTTGGTCGACGAATGGATCGACGACCGCTTCGCCGAGCGGGCAGACGCAGGCGCGTGATCTCTACACTCGCGACCATGTCGCCGACCATCACCGTCCATCGCGTCGAGCCGGCACAACTCGACGAACTGGAGCCGCTCTGGTTGACGTTGCATCACCACCACCAACTGACGACGACATCGGTCCCTATTGTCCGCAATGACGACCTCTCGTGGCAGCAGCGACGTAGGTGGTATGAGCGAATGATCGACCACGAGCACGGGTTCGTCGTCGTCGCCAGCGTGCCTGACGCACCGATTGGATACGCCTTCGTACGAGTGCACGAAGGCCCCGACGACACGCTCGATCTCGGCGTGCGTTGGGGGCAAGTGGTGACCTTGTCGGTGCTGCCCGAGCACCGCGGCGCCGGCGTCGGCACCGCGATCATGAACGAGGTCGACCGTCAACTGGCGGCGCTCGGCATCCACAGCGTCGAGATCGACGTGATGCACGGCAACGATCGAGCACGTGAGTTCTACGAGCGGCGCGGCTATGTGTTGGGCCAGGTCTACCTGTTCAAGGTGGGTTCGTCCGGAGGCCATTCATGAGCCTCGACACACTCGACCTCAGCCGCATCGAAGCAGTGCTGTTCGACGTCGGCGGCGTGTTCTTCATTCCCAGCCACACCGTGTTGCGCCCGCTGCTCACCGACCTCGCGGTCGACGCGCCCGATGACGACTCGTTTCGGCGTGCTCACTATGTCGGCATACGCCATCTCGAAGATGAGCTCGGAGACGACGCGTTCTGGACGGGCTACAACACGCGTTATGTAGAGTCACTGGGCATCGGCGACATCGACCGAGCGCGCGTCGCCGAAGCGATCCACGGAGTATGGCTGTCGGGCATGCGGTTGTGGACGTGGGTCCAAGACGATGCCGTTGCCGCGCTCGCGCGCATTGCCACATTGACGCGCGTGGGCATCGTGTCGAATTCCGACGGCACCGTCGAGCGCGACTTGGGCCGCTTCGGCGTGTGCCAGGTCGGCGAAGGTGCCGGCGTCAAGGTCGAAGTCATCGTCGACTCGACCGTTGTCGGCGTGTCGAAACCGAATCCCGAGATCTTCAGTTTCGCGCTCGAGCCGATGGGGCTACGGCCCGAACAAGTCCTCTATGTCGGCGACGCGTATCGCTATGACGTGATCGGCGCGTCACGCGCCGGGCTGCAGGCGTTGCATTTCGATCCCTACGAATTGCACGACGGCGCCGCCCACGCGCGCGCCCGTTCGCTCGATCAGCTCGCCGATCTACTCGAAGGGCGACCATGACCACCATCGTCGATACCCATGTGCATGTGGTCGCCCGAGACCGCGAGCGCTATCCGCTGGCGCCGGGAGTCGGTGTGCACGCGTGGTACGACGAGCAGCCGGCCGACGCCGAAGCGTTGCTCGCGGAGATGGACAAGGGCGGCGTCCACGGGACCACCATGGTGCAGGGCCACGGCGCCTACTCCTACGACAACAGCTATTGCGCGGACGCGCGCGCAGCGGCGCCCGATCGCCTCGCGAGCGTGTCGATCGTCGATATGACGCGACCCGACCGCAACGAGCTGCTCACCTACTGGGCGCAGCGGGGCATGGGCGGCACGCGCCTGTTTCACATACCGATCCCGGACAAGCCGTGGCTCGATGACGAGGCGACGCTCCCCTTCTGGAACCAGATCGAGCGCCTCGGCGTGCGAGCCAACATCTGCATCGTGCGCCGCGACCTACCGCGCCTCGCTCGCCTGCTCGAATGGGCGCCGCCAGTGCCCATCTCGCTCGATCATTGCGGATTGATCGAGATGCCCGGGTTCGAGACGAGCCGCGCGCAACTCGAAGAAGTGTTCTCACTCGCTCGGTTCACCAACTTGCATCTCAAGGTGTCGACCAATGTCTTCGCCTTCGGCCCACAGATCGGGCTCTCACCGCAAGCATTGGTCCGCGAGCTGGCCGACGCGTTCGGCGCCGATCGCCTCATGTGGTGCTCGGATTGGCCGCAGGTGCACGACCGCCCGTATACGCAACTGGTGCACGAAGGCATCGAGGCCGGCGCACAATTGTCCGACAGCGAACGCGACAGCTACCTCGGCGGTACTGCGCTGTCGATCTGGCCCGAGCTCACCCCGACGTAGCGAGCGTCACTGCGGGACGACGCGTTCGAACGCGACGATCGTGTCGCGCACGGCCTGGTGCACCGGTGCTGGAGTGCGCGTCGCCGGATGCGCGTTGACGTAGATGTTCTTGCCCGTCACCAACAGCTCGTCGCCGCGGTAGAGCGCGAACAAGAACTGCATGCTCGACGACCCGATGCGGCCGATGCGCACATGACAGTCCAGCTCGTCGTCGTAGAGCGCCGGTGACTTGTATTCGACCGTCGCCTTGACGAGGAAGAGGTCGCCGTCGAATGTGAGAAAACCATCGGGGTACGGGATGCCGATGGCGCGCAGATACTCGGTCATCCCGACGTCGAAGTACGTGAGGTAATGGGCATTGAAGACGATGCCCTGCCGATCGACCTCGGCCCAGCGCACCCGCAGCCGATACGAGAACGTGAAGTCGTCCCGGCTCGTCATGAGGACCACTCCATCTCAATACGACCGGGGCAACCCGAGCAGGCGCTCGCCGATGCGGTTGCGCACCATCTCGTTGTTGAGTGGCGCGAAGCTCCATAGGCGCACGTCCCGAAACCAGCGCTGCATGGGCAGCTCGCGGCTGTAGCCGAAGCCGCCCATGAGTTGCATGCCCTTGAGCGAAATGTCCTGCGCGGCCTCCGACGCCATCAGCTTGGCCATCAGCGCCAGCATGTCGGCGCGCCCGCCCCCGAGCTCGACTTGGGCGGCGCGCACCATCAGGCTGCGGGCAGCTTCGAGGTGCACGGCGGCGTCGACCATCCAATGTTGCGGCACCTGGAACGATCCGATGGGCTTGCCGAAGACGTGCCGGTCCCGCGTGTAGTCCGTGATGAACTCGAGTGCGCCGCGCCCCACGCCCAAGCTGGCCGCGCTGGCAATGATCCCTTCGCGATTCAACGTGCGGAACGCCTGACGAAAGCCGGCATTCTCGGCACCGATCAATGCGTCGGAGCCCAGCACGACATCATCGAAGAACACCTCGCACGTCGACAGGCCGTGGATGCCGAGCGTGTCGATCGGGCGGATCTCGACACCCTTGGCGTCGGTCGGCACCAACAGCATCGACACTCCATCGATGGCCGAACGGGTGGCCTCGCCGGTGCGGGCGAGCACGATCAACCACTGCGCGCGCGTCGCTCCCGAAGTCCACATCTTGTGGCCGTTGAGTCGCCATCCGCCCGCCGCGTCGCGCTCGGCACGCGTCTTCATGATCCGTGCGATATCGGTGCCACCATCGGCTTCGCTGAGCGAGAACGACACCTTCGTACGCGCCGCTACCAGATCGGCCAGGATCGCTCGCTGCTCGTCGGTCGACGCGAACGCGCCGAGCACTTGGATGATCATGTACTGCACGATCATGAACGCGGCCATAGAGGTTGGCCCGGCCGCAAGCTCTTCGATCACCACCAACTGATCGCGTACGTCGCCAGTGCCGCCGAGCGATTCGGGCGCGTCGATACCCAACACGCCGAGCTCGTCGAGCTTCGCGTAGAGGTGGTCGTCGAACTCCTCGGCCTCGTCGAGTTGGCGGATGCGAGCCGACGGTGCCTCACGCGCGATCAACGCCTGCAGCGCGGCCCGCAGCTCGGCCCGCTCGGGCGAGTCGGCGACCGGATCGGCGCGCCGGCCGGCGTCGTCGGTGATGTCCATCCGGCGGACAGTACTAGTGTCGAGCCGTCGAACTTCAGGGGGATGCGATGCGCGCAGTGGTGATCCACGACTACGAGAAGGGGGCCAACGTCGAAGAAGTCGAGATCGTCGACCCCCGACCCGACGAGGTCGTCGTCAAGGTCGCGGCGTCGGGCGTATGCGGCAGCGACATGCACCTGCTGCACGGGCGCAGTGTGGCTGCAAACCTGCCGATGGTGCTTGGCCACGAGGGCGCCGGTGTCGTCGAATGGGTCGGCTCGGCCGTCACCGACGTCGCCGTCGGAGATCACGTGGTGCTCGCGCTCTACGGTCCGTGCGGTCAGTGCCACAACTGCCGCAGCGCCGACTTCGTCAACTGCAACGGCAACGAGCGCATCAAGAACATCTTCGGCACCCGTGGGGACGGCACCTCGGCCCTGCAACAGAACGGCACGCAGATCCATCCGATGGTGGGCACCGGCACCCTGGCGGAGTACTCGTGCCTGCGCAGCGCGCAGGTCGTGCGCATCCCCAAGGACATCCCGCTCGACGTCATCTGTCTCGCGGGCTGCGGCGTCACCACCGGAGTCGGCGCCGCGCTCAACACGGCCAAGGTCACGCCCGGCTCGACGGTGGCAATCGTCGGTTGTGGCGGCGTCGGTCTCAACGTGGTCATGGCGTGCAGGCTGGCCGGCGCGGCGTGCATCATCGCCATCGACACCAACTCGACCAAGCTCGACATGGCGGCCAACGCAGGTGCGACCGACTGCGTCGACTCGAGCGCGCAGTCAATGCACGATGCCGTGATGGCGCTGTCGCCCGGCGGCGTCGACTTCGCGTTCGAGGTGGTGGGCAACGCCGAGCTGGTCGCGCAGACCTTCGAGCTCACGAAGCCTGGCGGCACGTGCGTCATGGTGGGCTCACCCCCGAGTGGCGCCAAGATCCCGATAGACGGGCGCTCGCTGTTCAACGAGCGCAAGCTGTTGGGCACCATCGGCGGCAGCAACGTGCCGGGGCGCGATATCCCCCGCATCGTCGCGCTGTACCAGGCGGGCAAGCTGCCGATCGATTCGCTGATCTCGCAACGCTTGCCGCTCGACCGGGTCCACGACGCGTTTGCCGCGGCCGAGGCCGGTACCGTTGCCCGCAGTGTGATCGTGATGAACTGAGGTGGCTGTGATCGAAGTTTGCCCATTGACCGGTGTGATCGGCGCCGAGATCCACGGCGTCGACCTGCGTGAAGATCTCGACGACGCGACGGTCGCCGAGATTCGCGCCGCGCTCGACGCGCACCTCGTGATCTTCTTCCTTGATCAACAGATCGAGACCGCCGACCATCTGCGGTTCGCCCGAAAATTCGGTGAGATCACCATCAACCCGTTCGGGCCCAAGCACCCCGATCATCAAGAGGTTTCCGTGCTCGACCAGACCACGCCCAAGGGCGAAGGCGCGGATGCGTGGCACACCGACAACACCTATCTAGAGAAGCCACCACTCGGGTCGATCTTGCGCGCGGTGCAACTACCGGCGGTCGGCGGCGACACGCTGTGGGCCAACATGTACACGGCGTACGAGGCGTTCTCCCCCACCATGCAACGGTTCCTCGACGGCCTGACCGCGGTCCACGACCTCACGCGCATGCTCACCATCGCCCGCAGCAACGGGCAAGCGACCGAAGCCATCGACGACATGCAAAAGCAATACCCACCGCAGCGCCATCCGGTCGTGCGCACCAATCCCGTCACCGGACGCAAGGCACTGTTCGTCAGCCGCAACTGGGTGAGCCGCATCGAAGGCTTGACCGAGCGCGAGAACGAGGTGCTCAAGCCCTTCCTGTTCGACCACCAGCGCGACCCGATGTTCCAGTGCCGCTTCAGTTGGCGGCCGGGCAGCATGGCGTTCTGGGACAACCGCTGGGCCCAGCACTACGCCGTCCCCGACTACACCGGCGAACGCCGCATCATGCAGCGCATCACCATCGCCGGCGACCCCGTCGTCTGACCGGCACGCCCCAAAATCTCCCAAAACCGCTCGTTCTCGCAGCACAACGTCGAACTGTGGCCGACGTTGTGCTGCCAGAACGCATGGGGAGGCTAGGCGCGGGCGGCTCGAGCGGCCTGATCGATGAGTTCGCGGACTCGCTGGGGCGGCAGGTGGGTTTCGGTGATGGCGACGCCGAGCGGCGCCAGGGCATCGGCAACGGCGTTGAGCACCGCGGCCGGCGCGCCGAGCAGACCACCTTCGCCGACACCACGCGAGTTGACCTCGTGCTGCGGCGGCGAATGCAGGTGTTCGATGTCGATCACGGGTACGTCGCATGCGGCGGGCACGAGGTAGTCGGTCAGCGACGACGTCAACAACTGCCCGTCGTCGTCGTAGATGTGCTTTTCGTGGAGCACCGACGCGATCCCTTGGATGACGCCGCCGCGGATCTGGCCGTCGACGATTGCCGGGTTGATCAGGTCGCCACAATCCTCGACCACCAGATAGCGGGGAATGTCGATCTGGCCCGTCTCGACGTCGATGTCGACCCAACACACGTGACACGCGCTGACCCAACCGCCATCGGGTGGCACCTTGAAGTCGACGGACGCCTCGAGGCCTTGCGTCATCCCGTCGGGCAACGACGACGGAGCGAACCACGCCGTACGGGCGACGTCGGCAATGGTGACGGCCTTGGCCGGTGTACCGCGCACACTGATGGCACCGTCGACGATCTCGAGGTCGTCGGCATTCGCTTCGAGCAGTTGCGCGGCGATCTGCAACACCTTCTGCTTGACCGCGCGCGTCGCCATCTTCGCCGCGCCCGCGCCCATCGTCGCCGAACGTGAGCCACCGGTCGACATCGTGTTGAACGGCGTGTTGTCGCTCGAACCCCAATCGATGCGCACCCGAGCCAACGGCACACCCATCTCGTCGGCCACCACCTGTGCCAGCGTGGTCTCGTGGCCCTGCCCGTGGTTGACCTGCCACGTCTGGATGACCACGTCACCGGTGGGTTCGACTCGGGCCCACGCGGTCTCACTCGGCAGATCGAAGCCCAACGACTTCGCGAAGTCGGGCGGCCCGGGCGCGATCTCGACGAACGAAGAGAAACCGACGCCGAGGTAGTGGCCGTTGCGCCGCGCCTGCTCCTGTGCGACGCGGAACTCGTCGAGGCCGGCCAGCCCGACTGCGTGCTCCAAACACTCTTGGATCGTCACGCCCGTCATGCTCACGCCGGTGATCATGCGGGTGGGTTGATCCTCGGCGCGCACCATGTTGATGCGGCGGATGTCGATGACGTCGACGCCCACTTCACGCGCGATCTCGTCGAGCAGACGCTCGCGAACCACGGTCTCGATCGTCCATGGCGCGCGGTACGCGATGTACGAACCCTTGTTGGTCATCAGCGTCGTCGTTGCGAACTCATAGGACTCGAGCCGCAGCGCATTGGGCAGCAAGGCACGGACCATGCCGGCGAACATCGACGCCGGGAAGGGCAACATCGGGTACGCACCGACATCGATCTCCATCGCGACACGCAGGCCCAGCACTCGACCGTCGGCGGCCACCGCCGCCTCGATGTCGACATTCTCTTCGCGAGCGTGTCCGGCCGCCTGCAGATTTTCTCCACGGTCTTCGATCCATTTGATCGATCGACCGAGCAGCTTCGCGGCCGCCCCCAGCGCGATGTCCTCGCGCGTCGTCTGCCCCTTGGAACCGAATGCCCCACCGATGTCGCCCGAGCGAGCGTGCACGTTGGGATACGGGATGCCCAGCATCGACGACAGCGACATCTTGAGCGAATGCGGTCGTTTGTTGGCCATGTCGTAGTCGAGCGTCTGAGCGAATTTCGAGTAGTCCGCGATCGCGCCCCGTCCCTCGATGGGCACGTGGGCGTAGCGATGTTGGGTATAGCGCCGGCGGACGAGGTGGGCGGCACCCGCGGCGACCTCGGCGAACGGCTTGCCGTACGTCGTGTTGTCCTCGTAGATGACGTTGGTGCCGGTCTCGTCCCACAGCGCCGGGCGAGAAGTATCGCGGGCGTGTTCGAAGGTGATGACGGGCGTGAGCGCGTCGTAGCTCACTTCGACCATGTTGGCGGCGTCGACCGCGCGCGCTTTCGAATCCGCAACGACGATCGCGACCGGATCACCGACGACGCGCACCTTGCCCCGCGCCAGCGGCCAGTAGGGAGCGATCTTCAGAGCGGGCGGGCCCATGACCGCCATCGGACCCGTCATCGTCGCCGCGATGTCGTCGCCGTCGAAAACCGCCACGACACCCGGCGCCTGCCGCGCCCGCGACGCATCGATCGACACGAGCCGCGCGTGCGCGATCGGGCTGCGCACGAACGCGGCATGCAACAGCCCTACTCGGTCGAAGCCGCCGACGAAACGGCCCTGCCCGGTGAGCAAGCGGGCGTCTTCGACCCGCTCGATCGACTGACCCGTCAACTTCGAGGCCATGGTGTCAGTTCTTGAAGTTGGTGACGGAGTCGCCGCCGCGGATGGTGAGAAACACCATGCCCTCGGGGCCGGCCGTGAAGCCGTACACAGTGCCGCCCTTGATGCACACCGTGTCGCTGGCCTTCATCGTCGTACCACCGTCGACGGTGCAGCTGCCCGAGATCAACGTGATGACCTCGTCATGACTGTGCGCGTGTGCGTCGATGCGAAAGTCCGCCGGCAATTCGCTGTACTGCACATAGATGCCGGTCTCGCCCTGGGCCAGCATCTTGCGCCGGGCACCCGCCTTCGCCGCTTCGGCGATGACCTCGGCCGGTACGGCCTTCTTCTTCGTTTCGTCGACCCACGGCACCGTGTCGAAGTGATTGAAGGTGACCTCGCTCATGAATCCCTGACTTCCTGGTCTGAAGGCCTCGGGCCTTGTTGAGGTTGGTAGTTACGCCAGCCGAGTGAAGATGCGCAGCGCGTTGTCGTGCAACAGATTGGCACGCACTTCGTCGGTGAGGTCGAGTTCGGCCACCTGTGCCAGCGATCCGCGATGGCCCACGGTCGGGAAATTGGTGCCGTAGATGACCTTGCGCTTGCCTGGACCCCGCAAGAACGCGTGCACGGCGGGGTCCCAATGCTTGGGTGGGTACGCGCAGGTGCCGAGGTAGACGTTGGCGAACTTGAGCGCCATCGCGACCGTCTCGGCCACCCATGGCCAGCCCGTGTGCGAGAGCAAGAAGTTGACTTCGGGGAAATAGATCGCCGGTCGATCGATGCCGATCGGCATCCCGCACTCGCTGGGCATCAGTCCGCCCGAAGTGCCGGCCTGCATGGCGACGGGCACGCCGTACTCCGCGGCGAGCGCGTAGTACGGGTAGTAGTCGGCGTGGTCGAAGCGGCGGTCGAAGCTGTGCGTGTGCACCCACAGACCGGCTACCCAATCGTTGTCGAGCACCTCGCGAGCGCGTCGCACTCCGGCCATGCCTTTTTGCGGATTGACGGCCCACAGCGCCGCGAATCGACCGGGGTATTTATCGGCCAGCGCTGCCGTCTCGGCGAAGCGGTTGGCGACCGGGTCGTATTCGAAGGTCGTACCGTGATGCGACATGTCGCTGGTGGCGATGAGGCACGTCGCGACGTCGAGCTCGTCCATGCGCGCGACGAGCACGTCGGGCTCGCAGAACGAATCGGTCGGGTCGCGTCGCACCTTGATGGGCACACCCTGCGCCGCGATGGCGTCATCCCACACCTTCTCGCGATCGGGGGTGAAGGCATTGCACAGATAATCGATCGCACCGGTCATCGGTTCACGCTCCTGTCGTCGCGGAATCGCTTGGACTTGGGCGACGTGTGGATCTCGGTCAGGTCATCGAGCGCGCCCGGGCGCACGACCTCGGCGAAGATCACCACACCGATCTGTGCTTTGAGTCGCCGTTCGATCTCGTCTTTGATCCCTTCGAACTCTGACGGGTCGCGGTCGGACACCACTGAGATGATCATCTCGTCGCGCGCGCCGTTGCGCCGTGCGGTCACGAAATAGTCGGGCAACGTCCCCGGCACGTCGCAGGCGATCGACCCGATGCCCTCGGGCCACACGTTGACGCCCCGCAGCTTGACCATGTTGTCGCCGCGTCCGGTGAACGGACCCATCTTGCGCAGCCACGAACCACAGCCGCACTGGCCTTTCGGGTACAGATACGACAGGTCCATGATGTTGTAGCGGAACTGCGGCGAACCCGTCTTGTAGAGCTCGGTGACGCAGAGCGAACCGAGCTCACCGTCGGGCTTCGGCTCACCGGTTTCGACATCGACGACCTGCACGACGAAGCCGTCCTCGTAGATGTGCAAGCCATCGTGCATGGGGCATTCGCTCGAGACCCACTGCACTTCGTGGAAGCCGTAGGACCGGTAGTAGTCGGGCCCGAAGGTTTGCGTCAGCAACTCGGGGTCACCGATGTTGGGCAGCGCGCGGATCTTCAGATCCTTCGCTGGGTCGTAGCCCAACTCGCGCGCCACGTCGGCGAGGCGCAACAGGTAATCGCCCGTTGTCAGGATCGAGGTCGCGCCGTACTCGATGGCCAGCTTGACCTGACGCTCGGTCGACGTGACCGTCCCGGTGCTCGTGGTGAGCACGGTGCAGTTGAGCCAGTACCACAGTGCTTCGTCGAAGCACCACGCGCCGTTGTGGGTGCCGTAGAGCCACGAGTTGAGCACGGTGTCGCCGGGTCGGATGCCGAGTTGATAGAGCGCACGCGCGGTGAACGACGCGCCGGCGATGCGATCCCACATCGTGTAGAAGGTCGGCCGCGACTTCCCCGTGGTGCCGCCGCTCATGTAGACGCGCATCGGCTCGATCAACGAACGTTCGGGCGTGATGCCTTGGTAGTCGCCGAACGGAGGGTGGTCGTCGATGCTCTTGCGGATGTCGTCGATCGTGTAGAAGGGGCACTTCCACAAGTCGTCGAGCGTCTTGATGTCGCTCGGATGGAATCCGCCGGCGTCCCAGCGATCACGATGGAACGGCACCTGATAGGTACGCCACGCCTTGTCGATGAGGCGCGCGAGTTGCTTGCGCTCGATCGTGTCGCGGTCCTCGTAGTACGCGGTCTCGAAGTATTCGGGCGGCGGCGGGTACATCCGCTCGATCGCCGCGAAGTCGACCGCTTCGTGCGGGCGGCGGATGCCTTGTGCCATGGGATATCGCCTTTCTCAGGCCGGCTGCCACCCGACGAGCGCAACGTTGCCGTCGTCGGTGGCGATGTCGTCGTAGAACACCTGCACCGGCATGTCGATCGCGGGCGGGCCTTCGTGGTGCCAAGAGCCGGGCATCACGATGTCGGCCTGTTCGTCGAGCGACACGAATACCGTGAAGAACGGTTCGGACATGTTGGGTAGGAAAAAATGGTGGGTGCGGATGAAGCTCACCACCGTGCCCCGGCCGCTCACCGGCTGCCACGTCCATTCGAAGCTCGCGCACTCGCCACAGATCTCTCGCGGCGGCCACCGCCATACCCCGCATTGCGAGCACCGCTGCTGGACGAATTCGTGCCGCGCGATCGACTGCCACCACGGCCGCGAATCACGATCGGCGAACGGGACAACACGGTCACTCATTGGTCACCTCGGCGCAGGATCAACGCGGACATCGTGCCCGCCACGAGGCCGGGCTGCCCGGTGCTGAGCGCGACCTCGGCCCCTGGTGTCTGCCGTTCATCGGCATCGCCGCGCAGTTGCTGCACCGCCTCGGCAATGTGGTTGAGGCCGTGCACGTAACCCTCCGACAGATGCCCGCCATGGGGATTCACCGGCAGCGACCCGCCCTTGACCGTATTGCCATCGCGCATGAACGCCGGTGCCTCGCCCTTCTTGCAAAAGCCATAGTCCTCGAGTTGCACGAGCACGAGCGGGGTGAACGCGTCGTAGATGCACGCAACGTCGATATCGGATGGGCCGACGCCGGCCATCTCGTAGAGCCGAGCCGAGGCGTCGACGGCCGCCGTCGTGGTGAAGTCCTGGCGGTGATTGGAGAACAGCGTCTGGCCGCCACCCCAGATCGCGCCCGAGATGAGTACCGGCCGGTGACGCAGATCGCGCGCACGCTCGGCCGACGTTACGACCACTGCGATGGCGGCGTCGGTCTCGAGACAACAATCGAAAAGGCACAACGGCTCGACGATCATCCGCGACTCGAGATAGTCGTCCATGGTGATCGGCGTGCGCATCATGGCGCGCGGACTGCGCGAGGCGTTGTCGCGCTGGATGATCGCGACGCGGCCGAAGTCTTCGCGGGTCGCGCCGTACTTGTGCAGGTATTGCTGCGCTTGCACGGCGAACTGTTGCGGCGGTGTCGCGTAGCCGTAGGGCGTCTGGTATTGGAACTCGACGACATCGGGTGGCGGTCGACCCGTGCCGCCCATGCGCCATTCGCTGCGGGCGTTGATGGCGCGCCAGCACACGACGTAGTCGGCCACACCGGCAGCCACGGCCAACGCAGCTTGGCCGACGACGGTGTGCGACGCGCTGCCACCACCGAACTGGTCGACGTAGAAATGCGGGTCGCGCATGCCGAGCGCCTGCACGACCACCGCGCCCTGCACGCTGTCGCCGACTCGGTGACACGCGGCGCCGTCGAGATCGCTCACCGCGATACCGGCATCGGCGCACGCGGCAGAGATCGCCCGCAACGCCAGCGCCAACGTCGACACGCCGCTGTTCTTGGAGAACTCGGTGTACCCGACGCCGACGATCGCGGCGCGGTCACGCAGGGGATGAACCATCGACGAGAACTACAGGCCGTAGACGCGCGCGGCGTTGCCCGACACGATCTTGTCGACCGCAACCGGATCGACACCCTTGGTCAGCTTGGCCAAATGCTCTTGGGAGTTGGGCCACAAGGTCACGCTGTGCGGGTAGTCGGTGGAGAACATCGCGGTGTCGGCCAGATAGGGGTAGCGCTCGATCAATTCGAAGCCCATGTAGTCGTCGAGCACGGTGACGAAGAGGTTGCGGCCGAGATACTCGGTCGGCCGCAGCGTCGTCTCGATCGAATCTTCGTCGACGAACGTCGATCGGATGTCGAAGTTCTGCTCCATCGTCTGCGCCCAGAACGGCAGCCACGCGAAGTTGACCTCGGCCCCGACGAACTTGAGCGCCGGATGCCGGGCGAACACACCGTTCATCACCATGTAGGTGAACGGCTTGACCGCGGCGAAGAACCGATAGACCGTGCCGGCCGTGGTGATCTTCTGGTTGATCAACTCGTCCCAGTCGGCGTCGGCCGGCTTGCCCCCGAAGGTGCGATGGAACGTGAGCGGGACGCCGGCCTCGGCCGCGCGGGCGTAGAGCGGGTCGTAGTACGGCGAGTTGTAGGGCACGGCCGGGAAGCCGGGGATGAAGAAAGCCTTGGCCCCCTTGGCGAGACCACGATCGAACTCGGCGAGACAGACATCGAGCCCGTCGTCGACCGGGAGCATGGGCAGACCGACGATGCGGCTGCCGCCCGCGCCTTGGAACTCGTCGACCATCCAGTCGTTGTACGAGCGCATGCACGCGAGCGCGAGCTCGCGGTCTTCTTCGACATAGGTGAAGATCGCGCTCGACGGATAGACGATCGACACGTCGACGCCGTCTTTGTCCATGTCGGCGACATGGGCCTTGCCGTCCCAATTGCCCCGCAAGATCTCGTCGAAACGCAAGCCCGAGATCTTCTTGTTGTCGGCCGACTGGCCCGCCGTCGCTTCGATGCCGAAGCTGCGTTTGGGCGCTTCGCCGCCAAAGCTCCAGCCGTCGCCACCGTCGGCGCAGCGCATCATCTTGGGCGTGCGTTCCTTGAGCGCGGTCGGCACGTTGTCGAACACGTGTGGTGGCTCACAGATGTGACAGTCAGCCGAGATTACCCGCATGTCGACCCCCTTGGGACAGCCCGATGAGGAGGCATCTTAGATGCGAAAGGGGCGCCGACCCGAAGGCCGGCGCCCCTTTCGAAAGTCAGATAGCCCGTACCTACGTGAGCTTGTAGGTCAATGCAGTGGTCGTATTCGGGACGGTCCGCCAACAGCCGAGCGGCGACGGGCACTTGCCGTTGTAGAGGCCCTTTGCATCGGCGGTCGTACCCGGCGCGAACCCGGTGGGGTTGGTGGTGACCACGATCTGGTGCACGCTCGACGCGAGCCACGGCTTGTTGGGCTCGATGGTGCCCTTGCCGCCCGCAAGACCGGCCGCTTCGAAGTCCTTCTTCGCATACAGCGCATCTTGGAAGGTCTTCTTGGTGAGGTTGCCACCTGCACCCTCGATGCCGGCCTTGACGAGCTGCATGAGACTGCACTCGTAGTAGCTCTGATCCATGTCGATCTGCTTGCCGGTGGCATCCTTGATGCCCGGATAGCTCACGCCCGGATTGGACTTGGTGTACACCGGGAAGTCCTTGCCGACGGGCTTGCCCTTGTACGTCGCCTCGTAGTCCAGGCGACACTGCGCCTCGAACGGGGTGTCCTTGGCGACGTTGCCGGCGGTGTCCCACCGCATGTTGTTCCAGTGGGTGAGGCACAGCGCTCCGTCGAGCTCTTGCGGTAGCTGGCTGGCGGTGAAGGTCTGGCACATGCCGGAGCTGATATCGACGAACAAGTACTTGGGGGTCAAGGCGGACTTCGTCGCCTCGGTCGGGAAGATTCCGAACTGGGTGAACGGCAACATGTTGATCACGTGCGTCGCTCCGGCTGCCTTCACCTTCACGACGCTGAGCGCGACGTTGCGGGCCGAGTCTGTTGCACTCAAGTTGGCGACCTTGATCGCCTCGCTGAACACCACGCTGTAGCCCTCACGCTTGAGTATCTTGTCGGTTTCGTTGAAGGCCTCGGTCTGGAAGTCCCAGTCGCCGCGAAGGACGGCGACCTTTGCCGTTGCCTTTGGCAGCGCGGTGGCGCTCTTGACGAGCGCCTCGGTGCCGGCCTGGGCCGACGCCGCACCCGGAGGTGACAGGCCGATCAGGTTGCCGCCGGCATCCTTGTAGTGCTTCGCGCTGAGCGCGTCGAGCGCCATATAGATGGTGTTGCCCTCGTTCGTGATACACGGTGTGGAGTCCGCAGGGAAGCCACCGCCCGACGAGATCACCATGAACACCTTGGCGTCGATGACCTTCTGGCACGACGTCTGGTACGTCTTGGGGTCGGCCGGATCCCATGTGATCAGTTCGTAGACGAACTTGCGCCCGTTGATACCATTTTCGGCATTCCACTTGTCGAGGTAATAGGAGATGCGCAACGCGTTGGCCGTGTGCGCATCTTCGGGCACGCCCTTGATCACGCCGGCCTTGATCAGGCCGCTCAGATCGGCCGCGTGAATCGCGACCTTGATCTCCGTCGCGGTGACGCCGGTGTCCGATGCCGTGTTCGCGGCGCTGGTCGTCGGTCCCCCCGCCGTCGCGGACGGCGTCGTGGCCGTCGGCTCGGTTGTGTCGCCATCGTCACCACACGCGGCCGCGATGAGCGCGGCCGAAATCAGGCTGACGAGCAGGAGCTTGGTCTGTCGTTTCACGTAGGGGTCCCCTCCTGGTGATTGCGCCATCTGCGATTCGGCGTGACGGCGGTCGCAGATTAGCGTGTGTCGGACGCCATATGTAGTCGAAGATGAGGAGATCAGCCCGTTGAACCCTGACCAGGCCCCCGTTGTCGATCCTCGGGCCCTTGCCGAACAGGTGATGCAGGAAGAACAGAACCGCCAGTCGGCCAACGCGGCAGAGCAGTTCATCTTGCCGGACGACCTCCTGCCCGGCCTGTCCGGCGAGCCGATGGGCTTCCGCGAGGCGCTGCGCGAGGGTGGGCCCCTGATGATCACCCTGCTCACGCTGCTGTTGGTGTTCGAATCCGCGGATCAAGTGGCGGTACAGGTGCTCGGCCCCGACATCCAAGAGACATTGGACATTTCGGACACCGTACTGACCGGTATCGCCAGTCTCGGCGGCGTCGTCCTCGTGCTCGCCACCCTGCCGCTCGCATGGCTCGGCGATCGGTTCAAGCGCACCCGGGTGGTGGGCTCCGCAGGCATCGTATGGGCCGGCTTCGCCGCGCTCACCGGTCTCGCGCCGAACGCCTTTTCAATGGCGCTCACGCGCAGTGGCACGGGGCTCGGCGCCTCCGCCACGATCCCGATCTCGCCGACGATCATCGCCGACCAGTACCCGATCGCCGCCCGCACGCGCATGTTGGCCGTCGAGGCTCTCGGGCGACCACTGGGCTACGTGATCGGCCCCTTCATCGCGGGATTCATCGCGATTCAAGCCGGCGGCGACGAAGGATGGCGCTGGGCGTTCATCCTCGGTGCGATCTTCCCAGTCGTCATCGGACTGGTGTTGCTCACTCAACGCGATCCGCAACGCGGCCGATTCGAGCAAGAAGCCATCTTGGGGCAAACCCTCGACGTCGTCGACCCTCCGGTGCGCATCTCGGCCGCGTTCGAACGGTTGAAGAAGGTCAAGACCTTTTACTACCTCGTAGTCGGCATCGGGCTCCTCGGATTCGCACTCGTCGCCGTCCCCGTCCAACTCGGCCTCCTACTCGGCGACAATCCCCAGCAAGACGAGCATTTCCACTACGGATACGGCGCGTACACCCGTGGCTGGATGATCGGAATCATGCAGATCGGGCAATTGATCGCGATTCCGATCGCGGGCTTCGTCGGCGATCGGATCTTCCGCAAGGATCCCACCAAGTCGTTGCGACTCACCGGCATCTTCGTGTTGCTCTACGGCGCATTCATCGTGATGGGGCTGCGATTCAGCAACATCACGGTACTGATCGTGTTCATCGTGATCGCCAACGCGTTCCAGGGCGCCGCGTTCGCAACGATCCGGCCGGCGATCGCCGCGGTGGTGCCGTACAAGATGCGAGCGCAAGCGTTCGCAATGGTCGGCGTGTACATCTTCCTCATGGGCGGATTCTTCGGCGGCCTGTTGGCCGGCGCGTTCTCCGACGCGTGGGGCCAAGTCACGGCGCTGACGATCATCGTGCCGCCCGCGTCGCTGCTCGGCGGCCTTCTCATCATGTACGGCGCGCAGTTCATGAAGGGCGACATCTCGCTCGGCGTACAGGAGTTGCTCGAAGAACAAGAAGAGCGCAAGCGGATGGCAGAGGATCCCGAGCACATCCCCGTTCTCCAAGTGCGCAATCTCGACGCCGGCTACGGCCCACTCCAGGTGCTGTTCGATGTCGAGTTCGAAGTCCAGCGGGGTGAGGTATTGGCGCTGCTCGGCACCAACGGCGCCGGCAAATCGACCTTACTCAAGACCGTGTCGGGCCTCATCATGCCCGACCGCGGTGTCGTACGGTTCAACGGCCGCACGATCACACTCGTCGCGCCCGAGGTGCGGGTCGCCGCAGGCATGGTGCAGGTGCCGGGCGGCGACGCGATCTTCCCGACCATGTCGGTCAAAGAGAACCTCGACATCTGGTGCGAATTGATCGAAGACCCGACCAAGCGACAAGCCGCGCGCGACCGCGTCTACCGAGTCTTCCCTCAGATCCACGAACGCCTCGAGCAGCGAGCGGGTTCGCTCTCCGGTGGCCAGCAGCAGATGCTGGCGCTCTCCAAGGCGCTGCTGCTCGAGCCCGACATCCTCTTGATCGACGAGCTGTCGCTCGGCCTCGCGCCGCTTGTAGTACAAGAACTTCTTGGGGTCGTCGAGCGGCTCAAGGCCGAGGGCATGACCATGGTCATCGTCGAGCAGTCGGTCAACGTCGCCCTGGCTGTCGCCGATCGCGCGATCTACATGGAACGGGGCCAGGTGAAGTTCTCCGGACCGGCACGCGAATTGCTCGACCACGAAGAGCTGCTTCACGCGGTGTTCTTGAGCGGAACAGGAGCCTGACATGCACGTGCTGGCCGTCACAATCGGCGGATGGGACATCACAGCGCAGTACGTGTTCCGCGGTTTCATAGAAGGCCTCACCTACGGCATGGTCGCGCTCGGCTTGGTGCTGATCTACAAGGCCTCGGGCGTCATCAATTTCGCGCAAGGTCAGTTCGGAGCGTTCGGCGCCCTGTTGATGACCATCATCAACTTCAACTACGGAGTCCCGATTGGTATCGGTGTGCCGATCGCGATCTTGTGCGGGGCGGCCCTCGGCGGGATCACCGAGCTGCTCGTCGTAAGGCGACTTTTCTACCAGCCGCGTCTGCTGCTCTTCGTGGCCACGCTCGGCGTGAGCCAGTTGATCATCTACCTCGGCTACCAGCTGCCCGAGCAGAAGAACCAGGGCACCCGCCTGCTGTACCCAGAGCTCATCCGCTTCGACAAGCCATGGCGCGTCGGACCCGTCGACATCCGGGGCGATCAACTGTCGGTCTTGATCGTGGTGCCGATCGTCTGCGCCCTGCTCGCCTATCTCCTCACCAGGACCAAGTTCGGCCTCAACGTGCGAGCCGCCGCCGACAACCCCAGCGCCGCTTCGCTCGCCGGCATCTCGGTCAAGAAGGTGTCGACACAGGTGTGGGTGCTCGCGGGCGTGCTGTCATCGCTGTCCGCCGTGCTCTTCGGTCCGCTCTCGAGCGAGCAGGCAAGTGCTGCCGGCAACTCGCTCGGCCCCAGCCTTCTCCTCAAAGCCCTCGCCGCCGGCATGGTGGGCCGGATGCAGTCGTTTCCGCTGGCGTTGGCCGGCGGCATCGGCATCGGCATCGTCGAGACGATTATCAAACTCAACTCGTCGAGTTCGGGTTCCGAGTACATCTTCGTCTTCGGGCTCTTGCTGCTCCTCGTGTTGGTGCGCGGGGCAAAAGCACGCGACGAGGGTGGCTGGGCGTTGCCCAAGCTGCGTGCCGCGAACCGAGAGGTGGCCAACCTGCCCGCGGCGCGCTGGATCACTCGCATCGTCATCGTGTTGATGGCGGTGGCGGCCATCGTGCGCGGCCTGACCCTCGACGCCGGTGCGGACTACCAGAAGTACACGGTGGTCATCATCTACATGATGGTGGCGCTGTCCTCGACGATACTCACCGGCTGGGCAGGACAGCTGTCGCTCGGCCAGTTCGCCTTCGTCGGCGTCGGCGCGTACGCGACGGGCTACTACGCGCAGCAACTGCCGTACCCCGTCGCATTGGTGTTTGGCACGATGTGGGGCATCGGGATCGCCATTGTCATCGGTCTGCCCGCACTGCGATTGAAGGGCCTCAACCTCGCGATCATCACACTCGGGTTCCAGTTGTTGGCGGTGTACTGGCTATTCGGTGTCGATCGACTGAACAATGGCGGCGGCAACTCGATGACGCTCGTCGAGCGTAAGTTCATCAAGTGGGATGTGGTCTCCAACAACAAGGCGCTCTACTTCATCTGCCTCGTGTTCTTGGGATTCATTGTCTTCATCGTGACGATGTTCCGTCGATCAGGCATCGGCCGATCGGTCATCGCAGTTCGCGACAACGAGAACGCCGCTTCGGCATTCACCGTGTCGCCCGTCCGCGCAAAGCTGCTCTCTTTCGCGGTCTCCGGCGGCATCGCCGCGCTCGCAGGGGGTCTCTACGCCGCGAACTTCGGCCGGCAGTTCAATCCTGACCTGGTTCGGCCCGAGGACTCTCTGCGCATCGTGTCGATCGCGGTGGTCGGAGGTATCACCTCGGTGGTCGGTGCCATATTGGGTTCATTCCTCATACAAGGCCTGCCCGCCATCTTCGAAGGCAACACCGAGGTCAATCTGTTCGCGTCGAGCATCGGGATGCTCATCATCATCATGTACTTCCCCGGTGGCTTGATCTCGATCGTGCAGAACCTTCGCGACCTCGCGTACGGATGGATCGCGCGGCGCACCGGCTACCAGCCCAAGCCGAAGGCGGCCCGCACGGCCGTGGCGCAACTGTCCTCGCGCCCCAAGGAAGTTGTGCAAGGCGTTCTGCCACTGAAAACCGAGAACGTGACAGTTCGATTCTTCGGGCGCGCTGCCACCGACAGCGTCTCGATCGTCGTGAACCCGGGCGAAGTGGTCGGTCTGATCGGCACCAACGGCGCAGGCAAGACGACCTTCATGAACGCCGTGAGCGGCTTTTTGCCGTCGACCGGTCACGTTGAAGTGTTCGGCAAGCGCGTCGACGGCCTTCCCGGCTACAAGCGCTCTCGACTCGGCGTGGGGCGGGCCTTCCAGAACGCCAAGCTGTTCGGCGCGCTGACCGCGCGGGAGACGGTCATGGTCGCGCTCGAAGCCCGATCGCGATCGTTGCTGATCCCGTCGATGTTGTATCTGCCCCCATCGCCTTTCCAAGAGGCGCGCAAGCGGCGCGAGGCCGACGAGATCATCGACTACCTGGGCCTCGGTCGCTATGCCGACTCGACGGTGGCCGAGCTGTCGACGGGCACCCGTCGCATCGTCGAGCTGGCGGCGTTACTCGCGCTCGATGCAAAGCTGTTGCTACTCGACGAGCCGACGGCCGGCGTTGCGCAGAAAGAGACCGAGGCATTCGGCCCGCTCATCCGCTCGATCCAGCGAGAGCTCGGCTCATCGATCCTGATCATCGAGCACGACATGCCGATGGTCATGTCGATCAGCGACCGCATCTACTGCCTCGAAGCCGGCGCAGTCATCGCCGAGGGCACACCCATCGAGGTGCGCAACAACCAACTCGTGATTGCGTCGTACCTCGGCACCGACGAGCGGGCCATAAACCGCAGCGAAGTCACCCAACCGACGCCGTCGGGGACTTAATCTGCGTGCATGCACGCGAGGCGAGCATTCACTCTGGCCGTGTCGCTTGCCGCCGCAATCGCGCTCACTGCGGGTTGCGGCGGTGGCGATGATGCCACCTCGACGGTGACGTTGCCGCCGTTGAGTTCGACCACGTCACGACCGACGACGACGACCACGCCGGCCACCACGGCGGTGGCTACCACCACCCGATCGGCGGCGACCACCGGCGTGGCCACGACGGTCGAGCGCGCCGATATCAAAGCCATCGATTGGCTCGCGACGCTGCGCGCCACCGCGGGATTCAGCGTCGACACCGTCTCGCCGAGCACTTCGGCCAAGCAGCCGTTCGTCAACATCACCTACGCACCGGCGTTGGCCGGCTACGCGATCCTCGACAGTGTCGTCTATGGCGACATTTCCGGCGACGGCTTCGACGAGGCGATCATCACCGTCTTCTCCGGTGGCACGGCGGGCAACACCGGCCTACTCGTCTTCCGACTCGACGCGGCCAACAAGCTCTCGCTGGTCGGACCGAACGAGTTCTACACGTCGTTCGGCTACAAGACCTACGGACGGATCGACAACGGCGATCTCGTCGTGGGCAATGTCGTCAGCGCCGGTTGGGAGCCCAACTGTTGCCAGTCGGGCTACGTCGAACGCCGCTTCCGCGTCACTGCCGCAGGCATGGCCCAACAAGGCCCCGCGGTCGAGTCTGGTTACCTCGCGGCGCGCAGCAACACCATCGAGCATTTCTACGCGTTGATCAACGCCAAGCAGTTCGACGCCGCGTACCAATTCACGACACCCGCGTTCCAGGCGCGTGAGCCTCTCGACAAGTGGAAGGCCGGATTCGCGACGACCAAGTCGGTCGTGGCGCAGGCGACTTCCACCGACCAACCGGGCCCGGTGAAGTTCAAGCTGACCGCCGTCGATTCCACCGCGGGCGGCGATCTCACCCGCACCTATACGGGCGTGTGGACCCTCGGGTATTCCACCGCCAAGCATCAGTGGCTCCTCGACACCGCAGAGGTGCAACTCGGCGGGTGAGCGCATCACGCCTTGCTCTGCTAGCAAAGGCGCATGACTGAACACGGGGTGAACGGCAGAGTGATCATCGTGACCGGCTCCGGTCGCGGTATCGGGCGAGGCATAGCCCGCCATCTCGCGAAGAACGGCGCCACCGTTGCCGTTGCCGAGTTCCGGCGCAACCTGCTCGACGAGGCAATCGCGGAGCTGACCGAACTGGGTGCCCCCAACCTCGGCGTCGAGTGCGACGTCGGCTCGCAGCAGTCGGTGTTCAACATGGTCGACGAAGTGCACCGTCGGTTCGGCCGCGTCGACGCGTTGGTCAACAACGCGCAGCGCTTTCGCCCGACCATGCCGCTCGAGCAAGTGACCGAGAGCGATATGGATGTGCTCCACCGCACGGGCACCCTCGGCACGTTGTGGGGCATGCAAGCGGTCTTCCCCCACATGAAGGCGCAGGGATGGGGGCGCATCGTCAACGTGGCGTCGGCCAACGGCATTCGCGGTGCCGCGGGCTATGGGCCCTACAACGCGTCGAAGGAGGCGATCCGCGCGCTCACCCGCACCGCGGCGCGTGAGTGGGCGAAGTACGGCATCGTCACCAACTGCTACTGCCCCGCCGCGGCGGGTGCGTGGGACAAGCCGCCCGACAACGACATCCGGGCCGACGCGTGGGATGCCATGTACCGCCGCCACCCCATGTCGCGCGACGGCGAACCCGAAGACGACATCGCACCGGTGGTGCTGTTCCTGTGCTCCGACGCCAGCCGCTTCCTCAACGGCGAGACACTGATGATCGACGGCGGCGGCTACATGACCGCCTGACCCGCCCTACCGACCCGTTGGTGAAGCCGGTGGGTCAGCTGTTGGCGGACTCGATGTCGAAGATCAGGGCGAACTTCTCGAGCGCGGCCGCGCGGCGGGTGGGCACGTGTTCCGACGGCCACCCGTCGACGGGCTTGTAGTTCTTCAGGGTCTGGCGGGCGATCGTGACCTTGTGCACTTCGTCGGCGCCGTCGACCAAGCGTGACGCGCGGGCGTTGCGGTACATCTCTTCGAGCGGCAGGTCGGTGGTGTAACCGAGCGCCCCGTATACCTGGATGGATCGATCGATCACGTTGTAGAGCATCTTGGTGCCGTAGACCTTGATCATCGCGATCTCGGTGCGCGATTTCGACGCACCGTGTTTGTCCATGTGCCACGCCGCCTTCATGCACAGCATCTTGGCCGTCTCGATGTCGATCAGAGACTCGGCGACGAAGTCTTGCATCATCTGCTTTTCGGCCAACAACGAACCGTGCGAATAGCGCGACAACATACGCTCGCACATCATGTCGAAGGCCCGACGGGCCTGGCCAAGCCAGCGCATCGCGTGGTGGATACGACCGGGACCGAGGCGCTTTTGCGCCAGCAGGAACCCGTCGCCGGGGTTACCGATGAGATTCTCTCGAGGAACTCGCACGTTTTCGTAGTAGATCTCGGCGTGCCCTGCGGGCCGGCGCTTGGTGAGGTCGTGCATCGGATCCGGATGATGCATGTTCGGCACATCGCGCACGATGCGCACGCCCGGCGCGTCGGTCGGCACGATGATCATCGAACAACCTTGATACGCGTGGACGTCGGGATTCGTCACGACCATCACGATCAAGAAGTTGGACACCGACGCATTCGACGAGAACCACTTGTGACCGTTGATCACGTACTCGTCACCGTCGAGCACCGCGGTCGTACGGATCAACGTCGGATCGCTACCCGCGACCTCGGGTTCGGTCATCGAATACGCAGATCGCATGGTGCCTTCGAGCAGCGGCTCGAGCCAGCGCTTCTTTTGTTGCGCGTCGCCACCGATGGCGATGAGCTCGGCATTGCCGGAGTCGGGCGCGTTGTTGCCGAAGATGCTGGGCGCGATCGTGGTCGAGCGCCCGAGGATCTCGTGCATCAACGCCAACTTGACCTGCCCGTAGCCTTGACCACCCAGCTCTGCGTCGAGATGGCAGGCCCACAAGCCCTGCCGTTTGACCTCGGCCTTGAGCGGGTCGGTCAGTCGCGCCCACTGCTCGTCGGTCACGTCGTATTCGATCGTCTCCAACGGCAGGATCTCGCGGTCGAGAAACTCGCGCATCCAGTCGAGCTTCGCTTGGAAATCAGGTTCGGTTTCGAAGTCCCATGCCATAGCGGCACCCTACCCCCGGCGGCGCGATCGACCGAACCCGCTCCGGCAGCGCGAGGGTTCGCCATCCGCTACTTCAGCAATGCCACCAGGGCAACCGCCTCGTCTTGCGTGAGGGACGATTCGATGCGATGCGTGACCCCGTTGGCGGCCCACACCAGCGCGTTGCTGGCCCAGCGGACAGTGTCCTCGACGAATGCGTTGCGGGCATCGACGTAGGCGATGGAGTGCGGCGCGCCATCGACCCAGTACCCCTTCTTGCCCTCGACGGTCACCTCACGCGCCCGCGAGCCGGGCGACAGTGTCTTGAGGAAGTACGAGACGTCGCCACTGCCCGGATACTGCTGGACTACCAAGCCGACCGTCGGCGCGGTTGGCGAGCCCGCCAGGCCCTGCCGCGCTCGCCACACGAACGACACCAAACCCGCCGGCCGATCGCTGCGATACATCGCGTCGGGGGGCCCGTACGCACTGTCGAGCTCGCGCAGCGCGGGCAGCGTGGCGCGCGCAGTGGCCAGTGATACTTCGGAGCCGAGCGCGAGGTCGCGACCGACCGCCGCCGCATCGAAGGGAGCGGCGCCGCTCACGGTCGGCCCTGTTGTGGACGAGACGGTCGACGAGCCGGTCGGCGAGAAAGTCGACGACGACGTGACTGCCGACGAGCCGGGGGACGAGGTCGCCGGCACGTCCCCGCTGCGGATGCGCAGCCCGTCGATGCCCAGCAGGTCCGCAATGGCGTCGCGCGACCGCGGGACGGCCAGCACCGCCGTGACGACCAGCAAGATCGCCGCCGCCACCGCAAGGACCTGGCGAGCGTTCGAACCCCGCACCACCGAGAACGTGCGCCGGCGCCGCGCGTCGTCGCGCCCTCGGCGCACTTTCACCATCGTTGCCGCGGTGAACGCGTCGACGTCGGTGATGTCGACGCGCGAAGCCAGGTCGGCGAGGGCGCTTTCGAGAGGATCGATCGGCGAATGGACAGTCATCTCAGCGGGCCCCTCCGGCTGCAGGCAGATCGGCATCGAGCTCGGCGCGCAGTCGCGCCATGGCCCGCGACAACCGGGACTTGACCGTGCCCGTCGCGCAGTCGAGCGCCAACGCGGTCTCGGCTTCGCTCATCTCTGCAAAGAATCGAAAGGCGATCACCGAACGATCTCGATGATCCAGCCGCGCCACGGCGCGAAGCAGCTCGGTCGTCGTCACGCCGGCGATGGCTCCCTCTTCGGCCGACGGCGCGATGACGCAGTACCGCTCGTGTGAACGCTCGGCCAGACGCTCGCGCCGTTGCGAGGACCGACGCGAGTTCTTCGCCTCGTTCGCCACGATCCGCATCAACCACGGGCGCACCGGCGCGCCCGCCCGAAAGCGGTCGAGCGCCAAGTAGGCCTTGACGAACGCAGTCTGCGCGGCATCTTCTGCATCACCCACCGACCCCGTGATCGCGGTCGCGACACGGACGGCGTCACGCGAGTACCGCTTCACGAGCGCGCCATAGGCATCGTCGTCGCCGCCGCGTGCGCGTTCGACCAGCGTGGTCTCTTCGTGTGTTTCGTCCGACACGGTGTTGTCCTGTCACCATCAATACACCAGGCCCGGCCGATGCGTTCCGAACGTCCGGTTGGTGATGACGATTCAGCGTCGATCGAACCGGCTCACCACCTCGACGTGCGAGGTCTGAGGGAACAGGTCGACCACGCGCAGTGCCTCGAGTCCGTAGCCACGAGCCTCGAGCAAGGCCACATCGCGACCGAACGCGGCCGGATCGCAGCTGACCAGCACCACCCGTGGCGCCCCGGTGGCGGCCACGCGATCGGCCGCAGCCACCCCGAGGCCCTGCCGTGACGGATCCGCGACCACGACAGAGGCTGCCTGCGCCGGCCACACGTCGACATCACCGCGCACGACACGCGCCTGGGGCACGTTCACGCGGCAGTCGCCGACCGAACTCGAGCTCTGCTCGACCGCGAGCACTTCGGGCCAGCGCGCGAGCGCGGTCGCCGCGAACAGCCCGACACCGGCATAGAGGTCGACGGCGACACCGTCGCTCGGCAGGTCGCCGACGAAGTCGCTGACTGCCTCGACGAGTGCCGCGGCGCCGTCGGCGCGCGCTTGGAAGAACGATCGGGCCGAGACACGGAAGCGAACACCGGCGACCTCTTCGTGAATGAAGCTGATCGCGCCCCGGCGCAATTCGTCGCGGCCCACCACGGCGACGCCGCCCGCGACGACGATGCCCTTCGCTCGCGGCGACGCGATCACGAGTCGGTCACCGGTGTTGACACCACAACGCAGGGTGACCTCTTTGCTCGCGCCGAAGTCTCCGTCGCGGATCAAGGCATCGATCAGTGGATGCGCGACGAGACACGTCGCAACGGACACCGCATCGTGCGACGCGCGACGACGGAACGCAAAGCGTCGATCACGCACAACGCCGCGCACCGTGCTGCGGTATGCGACGCCCGGCAGCGAAATGACGCCGACCGCAGGATGCTGCGGCAGGCGAGCCACGCGTTTCAGTGCATCCTCGACGATGCGCACCTTGAGCGCGCGCTGACCCTCGACCGACGCATGTTGCAGATCGCAGCCGCCGCATCCCGCCGCGACGAAGGGGCACGGAGGCTCGATTCGCCACGGCGACGGTTCGATCACGTCACGCAATTCGGCGGTCGCATAGTCGCGCTTGGCCTCGACGATGTCGGCCATAACCACTTCGTCGGGCAACGCACCCCGCACGAAGACCACCCGACCGTCGGCATCACGAGCGATCGCCGCGCCGCCCTTGGCCACCCCGGTCGTGTGCAACTGCGGCCGATCCATCACCGCATTCTCGCAGTGCGCGCCGCCGTCGCTCGGTAGGATCGGCACTCATGCCGCGCCAAATCGCGATCGTCCCATCGGTGTTGCCCGCTGACTTCTCTCGGTTGGGCGATGCCTGTATCGCCCTGCAAAAGGCCGGTGTCGACCGCATCCAGTGGGATGTCATGGACGGCCATTTCGTTCCGAATCTCACGTTCGGCCCCGATCTGATCGCGTCGATCCGCCCGCACGTCACCGTGCCGTTCGAGGCGCACCTCATGGTCGAGCGGCCCGACGACTTGCTGCCGCGCTATGTCGAGGCGGGGTGTGAGCTGATTATCGTGCATGCCGAGGCGTGCACGCATCTGCACCGCACCTTGGCCCACATTCGCGATCTCGGGGCGACGGCGGCGGTCGCCCTCAATCCGGCGACGCCCGCGTGCGACGTGTTGCACGTGATGGACATGATCGACCTGTTGCTCGTGATGACCGTGAACCCCGGCTTCGGCGGTCAGAAGTACATCGCCACTATGGAGGCGAAGATCGACGAGATCGTCGGCATGCGCGATGACCGAGGCCTCGACTTCGACATCGAAGTCGACGGCGGCATCGGGCTCACGACAGTTGCCGGAGCCGTGAAAGCCGGAGCCAATGTGCTCGTGGCCGGGACTGCCCTGTTCAAGGATCCCGAAGGTCTCGAGCACGCGGTCACCGACTTGCGGGCCCACGCGCACGCGGCCCTCGGCTGAGCAGCGTCAGGTCAGCCCCGCTACTCCATCTCGCCGCGGCGCAAGATCACCTTGTCGATGATGCCGTATTCGCGCGCCTGCTCGGCGGTGAACCAACGATCACGCTCGGAGTCGGCGATTACCTGTTCGACCGACTTACCCGTGTGGAACGCGATGCGTTCCGCCATCAGGCGCTTGATATAGGCCATCTGTTCGGCCTGGATCGCGATGTCACTCGCCTGACCGCGAACCCCGCCCGACGGTTGGTGCATCATGATGCGGGCGTGGGTCAGCGCGTAACGCTTGCCCGCGGCGCCGGCGCACAACAAGAACTGCCCCATCGAGGCCCCGAGACCCATGCAGATGGTGCCCACGTCGGGCTGGATGAACTGCATCGTGTCGTAGATCGCCATGCCGGCCGTGACCGAGCCGCCCGGTGAGTTGATGTACAGCCAGATGTCCTTTTCGGGGTCTTCGCCCTCGAGAAACAGGAATTGCGCGGTGATCTGGTTGGCGACCTCGTCATTGACATCGCTGCCGAGGAACACGATGCGGTTCTTCAACAACCGGTTGAATATGTCGCCTTGGCCGTCGGCGCCGACGAGATTGTGGATCGGCGGTGTGTCATTTTTCATCGGATGCTCCCCGACCTGAGACGAGTTGTGAGGCGGGGTCAGGGTAGCGGCGATGGCCGGCGAACCGGTGCACCACGACGCGCGGGCGACATGACGCGCCGCCAGGGAGCGTGGTCGGCCTACGCGGACTCAGGCCAGTGCGTGAGATGCGCCAACTCGCCGGGCTTGATCCGACAGCTTTCGATATACGCCTCGACATCAGGGGTCTTCAGCCGGATGACCCGGCCAAAGCGATAGGCCCGCAACTGGCCCTCGTCGATGAACCGATACAGCGTGCGGGGGGTGACCCCGATACGCGCCGACGCTGCTTCGGTGGACATCCATTCGTTCGTATGCATGGTCACACCTCCTCGCTGAGGGGTGGAGACGCCATCACGGCCCATTTCCCTTTGCATCCGTACCTCCGGTAGAGGCCTACCCAAACCTGCAATTGGGGGACTCTTCGGCCAATCTCGTACTGACGCCATGACCAGCGGAATCGGCAACTTTCGAGCCGGCAGTAGTCCGGCAGTAATGATGCAAGGCGGTGGAGCCGGTCCGGTACAGTCGGTCGAGGCCAGCGGACGTGGCGGAATGGCAGACGCGCCAGACTTAGGATCTGGTACCGCGAGGTGTGGGGGTTCAAGTCCCCCCGTCCGCACCGATCGTTCTCGCGCGAACCTGCCTTCGACCCTGCCAGCGCGTAGTCTCGTCACCCGGGAGCGGCGGTGACGACCAACGAACACGAGGCCATGTCCAATCGCTATCTACCGCTCGACGAAACGCCGCGCCGCCGCCGTTTGCGCTTGCCGCTCGCGGTTCGCGTGCTCGCCTACGCGGCAGTGGTGGCGATACTGCTGGCGCTGACCCGCGACCCGCCGGCAGGCGAGGTCGCCGCGGGCGCCGCCGACGTTCCTGCGGACGCCACCGCGACCGACTCCACGGCTCGCATAGTGGTCGTGGTGGGCGGAGTCACGCTCGAGCAGACCCTAGGTGCGGGTTCGCCGGCGGTCACGGACCCTGGTTCATCGCCGACATCGTCGCCGCGGGCGGGTTCGGCGAACGGCCAGACCACCAGCGGGCCGACGACTTCGTGTGCGGCATGCACGAGTACGACGAACTCGTCGACGACGCGCTCGGATTCGCCCACCACGACCGCCGACTCGGCACCCACGACGACCGCGACCACAACCACCTCCACCCCGACAACGATCACGCCGACTACACGATCGACAACAACGACCACCACAACAACGACCACAACGGTCCCGCCAACCACAACGGTCCCGCCAACCACAACGGTCCCGCCAACCACAACGGTCCCGCCGACAACCACCGAACCGCCAACCACAACGGTCCCGCCGACAACCACCGAACCGCCAACCACAACGGTCCCGCCGACAACCACCGAACCGCCGCCGACAACGACGACAGGGACGACAACGACGACAACGATCCCGCCGACGCCAGATCCTGGTGAGTAGATCAGGCCCGAACGTCGCCCATCAACGGCCATTGCCACTCGATTGCCTAAGGTGCAGCCCGCGATGAGCGCAGAGACCAACCAGCCCCCCGACGCCGACGCCCCGCCGCGCTCGACATTCCTGCGCGGCGGTGACCAGTTGCACTGGGTCGTCGATCGCCTCGCCGGCGGATGGCTACGCCTCGATGCCACGTTGCACGCGCGCGACGTCGACGCCCGTTGGACGACGATCACCGGCCAGCCGGTTGTCGATGCGCACGGTCACGGGTGGATCGACGTCATCGATACGAGCGCACGGCTCGACTTCCTCGACGCACTGCGCGCGGCGTTCGCAACCAACCAGGGCGTGCACGGGCAACTGCGACTGCGTCAGCGTGAGGGGTCGTTGCGTTGGCTCGAGTTCGTCGGCGCCCCGCCCGCAGTCGATGCCACCGGCGCGTTCGCCGCCGAGCCGATCATGTTGTCGTTGATCCGTGACGTGACCGCGGAGATCGAAGCGCATCATCGGGCCGAAGAGCTCACACGCGTATTCGACGCATCGAGCGATCTCGTGATGATCGTCGACCCCAGCGAATTCCGACTGCGGTGGGCAAACGAGGCCTTGACCCGGTTCTTGGCGCTCGACGTCGCGACCGGCACGCCGCTCGTCGACATTCTCGACGCGTCGTCGTCCAAGATCTTCGAGGACGTCGCGCGTCCGGCGCTCGCTCAGCAGTCGGCATGGCAGGGCGATCTCGTGTTCCGGTCGCTGCCCGACGACGATTCCGCGGTGCCATTCCCCGAGCACCACCTACCCGTGTCGACGCAGCTCGTCGGCCATCGCAACGTCGATGGTGCGATGACTGCCATTTCGATTGTCGCCCGCGACGTCTCGGCATTGCTCGATGCCGAGCAGCGGCTCGAAGCAAGTGAGATCAAACTCGCCGCGCTCGTCGAGCACGCGTCCGACATCATGTGCGTGATCCACAAGGATGGTCGAGTGCGCTACGCCAGCCCGGCCTTCTTGCCGGTGCTCGGCTACGCCCCCGCCGATATCGAAGGCACGTCGGTGCTCAATCTGGTGCACATCGACGACGCTCTCATCGCCCGTGAAGCGGTGCGTGACGTACTCGACAGCGCGGGCCTCGTGAAGGCACTCGACCTGCGGGTGCAACACGCCGACGGCTCGTGGCGTCATCTCGAGGTCGTGGCCACCAATCTCGTCGAGAACACCGCGGTGAACGGTGTGGTGCTCAACGCACGCGATGTAACCGATCGGGTGCACGTCGCGGCGCGTCTACGTGAGCGGGCATTCCACGACGAGCTCACCGGCCTACCGAACCGCGCATTGATGCTCGAGCGTCTACGGGACGCGCTGCTCAGAGCGTCCGGGCGTGGGCGACTGGTCGGCGTGTTGTTCCTCGATCTCGATCGTTTCAAGATCGTCAATGATTCGCTCGGTCACGCCGCCGGTGACGATCTGTTGCGCGAGGTCGCGCGTCGCATTCGTGAGACCGTGCGTCCCGACGACACCGTCGCCCGCCTCGGCGGCGACGAGTTCGTCGTGATCATGAACGACATGGTGCGGCGCACCGACGCGTCGCTCGCGGCCCGCCGGTTGCGCAAGGCCATCAGCGAACCAATCCGTCTCGGTCGCGACACCGCGGTGGTCACGACCAGTGTCGGCATCACGGTCGCCGAAGGCCCCGAGACCCCCGAAGATCTCTTGCGCGACAGCGACACCGCGTTGTACCGGGCCAAAGAGCGTGGGCGGGACCGCGCCCACGTGTTCGACGACCGCTTGCGCGACCGCGCGGTGCGTCGGCTCTCGGTCGAGCAACAGTTGCGGCGCGCGCTCGACAAGGGCGATTTCGAAGTCCATTATCAACCGGTGGTGCGGGCCGTAGACCGACGCATCATCGGCGGCGAGGCGTTGCTGCGCATGCCGACTCCCGCCGGCCTCGTCATGCCCGGTCAGTTCATCGAGATCGCCGAAGACGCCGGCCTCATGACGCAACTCGGCGCCACCGTGTTCTCCATGGTCTGCCGCGAACTTGCGGGTTGGACCCACCCCGCGGCCGCCGCCCTGTCGATCGGCGTCAACGTGTCGGCACGTCAATTGAGCGACACGGGCTTCGCTCAGTACATCCTCGACGAACTCACTGCCACCGGTCTCGCGTCGTCGCGTATCTACCTCGAGCTCACCGAAGGATCGCTGGTCGACAACCGCCCGCAAACGGGCCGCACCCTGCGCCAATTGCACGACGCCGGCATCGGCCTGGCACTCGACGACTTCGGCACGGGGTTCTCGTCGCTCGCTTACCTGAAGCGGTTCCCGATCGACGTACTCAAGATCGACCGCACCTTCACCGACGGCCTCGGCCTCGACGAGAACGACACCGCCATCGTCAAGGCCACCATCGCGCTCGCGCACAGCCTCGGCATACGGGTCGTCGCCGAAGGCGTCGAGACCGAAGCGCAATTGACGTTGCTGCGCGAACTCGGCTGCGACACGGTGCAGGGTTACCTGCTCGGTCGTCCGGTGCCCGCCGCTGCCTTCATCGAGTATCTGTCGCGTTGAGCTGAGCCGCTAGTGCACGCAACGCGCGGCCGCGGTGTGAGATTGCGTGTTTCTCGTCGCCATACATCTCCGCGAACGAGCGGCCGTCGCCTTCGTCGGGCACGAAGATCGGGTCATAGCCGAACCCGTTCACGCCGCGTATCTTTCGCGCGATGCGTCCCTCGACGACACCGTCGGCAATGAGCTCGCCGCCATCGGGAAACCGCACCATCGCGACCGTGCGAAAACGCGCGGTGCGGGAGGGATCCGCAACATCATCGAGTGCGTCGAGCAACTTCGCGACATTGTCGCTGCAGGTCGCATCCTCACCGGCATAGCGTGCGGCTCGCACGCCTGGTGCTCCGCCGAGTGCATCGACCTCGAGCCCGGTGTCGTCGGCGAGCGCGGGCAGACCGGTGGCATCGCACAGCGCGCGGGCCTTGAGCCGCGCATTGTCGACGAGGGTGGCACCGTCTTCGACGACGTCGGGCACATCGGCCGGTCGCGGCACCAACTCGACCGCATCGCCCATGATCGCTCGTATCTCGTGCGCCTTGTCGGGGTTGGCACTGGACAACACGATGCGCACGGTCAGCCTCGCGGCGCGACCCGCCGTGGCGGCGGTTCGGCCGTCATCTCCTGCTGCAGCTCGACGATCTCGGCGATGCCCTTGTGGGCGAGCGTGAGCAGATCGTCGAGCTCGCTGCGGGTGAACGCCATGCCCTCGGCGGTGCCCTGCACCTCGATGAAGCGACCCGCACCGGTCATCACCACGTTCATGTCGACTTCGGCTCGCGAATCTTCGATGTAGGGCAGGTCGAGCATCGGTACGCCACCGACGATGCCGACCGAGATCGCGGCGCAGGGCTCACGCAACGGATGTTGCTTGGGCCCGCCGGGCTCTTGCATCAATCGACTCAGCGCATCGTGCAGCGCGAGGTAGCCGCCGCAGATCGATGCCGTGCGCGTGCCACCGTCGGCTTGCAACACGTCGCAGTCGACCGTGACGACGCGTTCACCGAGCACTGCCATGTCGCACACCGAGCGCAGTGACCGCCCGATGAGTCGTTGGATCTCTTGGGTGCGGCCCGACACCTTGCGATCGACACGCTCGGGGCTCGAGCCGGGCAGCATCGAATACTCGGCAGTGACCCAGCCGGTGCCACGACCTTTCATCCAGCGTGGCACGTCGTCTTTGACCGACGCGGTACACAACACGCGCGTGCGCCCGAACGTGACGAGCGTCGAGCCCAGCGTCATCTCGGTGAAGTCACGTTCGAAGGTGACCGGACGCAGCTCATCGGCCGCGCGACCGTCAGCGCGCATGGGTCCTCCAGGGTGGTGCGGTGATCAGACTGTGTACACCACGTGCTCGTGGGCGACCGACACCGGGCGCCCGAAAGCATCCGCGCCCTCGATGGCGTGGGCGTCGACATCGGCGCCGGGTAGTTGGTGGGTCAACACGAGCTGACCGACACGGGCGTCGCGCGCGAGCTTGCCTGCTTGGCGGGCGCTCAGGTGCTGGATGCCCTCGGGCTCGCGTTCGTGCGTGTACGACGCCTCGCAGATCAGCAGATCGACGTCATCGAGGAACCGGCCGGCAGCCCAACCCGAGCCGGTGTCAGAGCTGAAGACGAACGAGCGACCATCGCAATCGACGCGCACCGCCAACGTCTCGACGGGGTGAGCGGTGCGGGAGAAGGTCCAGTGCTGGTCCCCGATGTCGACCGTGGAGGTCTCGTCGATCACCTGCCAGTCGAAGGCGCCGGGATCGGTGCCGCCGCACAGCGCCCGATTCATGTTGCGGGTCTCGGCCGTGCCGAAGACCGGCAGACCTTCGCGCCCGATGAACCAGGTGCACACCGTGCACAAGATCGGCAACTCGACCCAATGGTCGGCGTGGCAATGGGTCAAGACGACTGCGTCGAGACGCTCGATCGGCAGATGGCACTGTAGGTTCGCGAGCACGCCGGGGCCGCAGTCGAGCAACACATTGGTGTCGGCCGTCTGCACGAGGTAGCCGGTGCACGCAGTAGCGGGCGCCGCGTAGCTGCCAGAGCAGCCCAACACCGTCACTCGTATCGCGGTCACGTTCGCAATGTTACGGCGCCCTGCGAAGGGATCGGATTCAGAAGTAGATGATCTTCTCGGCGCGTTCGCTGGCCTCGTCGAGGTCGTCGGTGTAGGCGCCGGTCGACAGGTACTTCCAGCCGCCGTCACACACGATGAAGACGATCACACCCGACTCGATGCGCGCCGCGAGTCGCAATGCACCCGCAAGCGCTGCTCCGGACGACAATCCGGCGAAAATGCCACACTCCGTGACCAGGCGACGGGTGCACTCGATCGATTCGCGGGGCCGCACGATGCGCTTGCCGTCGAGGAGATCGACGCCGCCCCACTTCTCGAACACGGGAGGGATATAGCCGTCGTCGAGCGAGCGCAATCCTTCGACACGTTCACCCGCGGGTGGTTCGACCGCGTAGACCTTCACGTCGGGCTTGTGTTCTTTGAGGTACGTGCCGACGCCCATCAGCGTGCCCGACGTGCCGAGGCCGGCGACGAAGTGAGTGATGTCGGGCACGTCGCTCAGGATCTCGGGGCCGGTGGTCTCGTAGTGGGCACGCGGGTTGGCTTCGTTCGCGTATTGGTAGAGGAACAACCACTCGGGGTGCTCGTCGGCGAGTTGTTGGGCGCGGCGCACCGCACCGTTGGAGCCCTCTTCCCCGGGCGACAAGATGATCTCGGCGCCGAAGATCTCGAGCAACTGCCGGCGCTCGATCGAGACGTTCTCCGGGAGCACGATCTTGATCGGATACCCGCGCAGCTGCGCGATCATCGCCAGCGCGATGCCGGTATTGCCCGACGACGGCTCGATGATCGTGCGTCCCGGGGTGAGCGACCCGTCCTCCTCGGCTTCGCGGATCATCGACCACGCGATGCGGTCCTTGACCGAGCCCGCCGGGTTTTGGCCCTCGAGCTTCGCGAGGATGCGCACTCGAGGGTTCGGGCTCAGTATGGAGACATCGACCATCGGGGTGTTCCCGATGAGCTCGACGACGGAGGGGTAGACGGCCATAATCCCGACTGATCGTATCGGGATTATGGCGGTGGGTCACACCCGCAGGGTGATCGGCTCTTCGGTGATGCTCTTGTCGACGATGCGGAAGCTGCGCAACGACGGCTCGGGATGCTTGAGCGACACGATGAGATAGCGCAGCACGCCAAAGGGGTCGGTCATCGCGGCTAGCCGCACGTCGGTGGGCGACGGATACGCCGACGAGTGCGTGTGCGAGTGGACCACGCCCAGGATGGCCAACTTCTCGCGGTCGGCCGCGTCTTCGGCGACGGCCCAGTCGGCGGGGTCGATCTCGTAGATCTTGCTCGACGCGGCCGCGTTGCGCAGGGGCACGAAACGATCCACGAGATCGCTGCCGTATCGCCCCACGATCAGCCCGCAGGCCTCATCGGGAAGGCCGTCGAGGGCGTGCGCGACGAGAGCGAAGTAGCAGTCGCGGGGTATCTCGAGCACGGCGTCACGTTAGCGCCCGCTACCCTCGCCTCTCTATGGCCACGAAGAGTGTCGACAAGCGAGGGACAAAGCCCGTCGCCACCAATCGCATGGCGCGGCGCGACTACGAGATCCTCGAGATTTTCGAATGCGGCATCGTGCTCAAGGGCAGCGAGGTCAAGGCGTTGCGCGAGGCCAAGGTGCAACTCAACGATGCGTACGCCCGGGTGCGCGACGGGGAGCTGTGGCTCACCGGCATGCACATCGCCGCGTACTCTCACGGCACCGGTGCGTTCAATCACGAGGTCGACCGCGACCGCAAGCTGCTCGTCCACCGCAGCGACATCCTTCACTTGCGCGCACGCGTAGATCAAGACCGCCTGACCTTGGTGCCGCTGTCGCTCTACTTCAAGGACGGCCGGGCGAAGGTCGAGATCGCGGTGGGCAAGGCCCGCAAGAATTACGACAAACGCCAAGCCCTCGCGAAGCGAGAGTCCGAGCTCGAGACACGTCGCGCCGTGGCGCGCGCCGGGCGCGACGAATAGCGGTCCGCGGGCGTCAGTTGCGCTGGCACGCGCGATCGTCGGTGCGCCCGGGTACGCGCTCCCATACCTCGATCGTGTTGTCAGCACTCTGCTGGCGCAACTCGAAGGACCCCGACTCGATGATGCACGCGTACACCGCGTCGAAGTCGTCGTTCAACAATGTTCTGTCGACCGCGAGCCACTGCACGCGCGCCGGGTCGGGCAATGACGTGTTCTCCACTCCGTAGAACACCTTCATCCACGGATTGGGGAACGAATGGACGACCTCGCGACGCGTGAGGTGCGGCACGAACAGGTACGTCGCAGATACGGGAGCGTCGGGACCAACGAGTGCGACCGCGGCATCTTTGTCCGGTCGCGACGGGTCCCCGTCCTCGTTCCAAAAGTGCCCCCGCTTGGAGCCGCTCGGTATCGCGCTCCACGTGATGGCGAAGATGAGCGCCACGACGGTCACTGCGCCAACGAGCCCGATGGCCTCCTTGGGCCAGCGCTTGCGGATGCGGGCTACGCCATCGAGCAACGCCAGTGTGAGCGCCACGATCGGCAGCGCTTGGTAGTGCGGGTTGTCGAAAGGGTCACGCGTGAACTTCGGCTGCGCCAACAGGTTGATGGCGAACTGCGGCGCACCGAGCGCCAACGTCGCGGGTGCGAGCACCGGTACGAACCCGTAGGGCGCCAACAGATCGCGGAAGTATCGATCGGGCCGATTGTCGACGATCCGCTCTGTTATCTGCGTCGGATCTGTGAGGCCCGTGTGCGCGACTTCGAACGGCGTGTCGCCGAGATCGCCGTAGAGCGGACCGAAGACAGTGCCGCCGCCGGAGTAGTGCGGGATCAACAATGACACGCACACGGTGAACCAGAGCGCGCCCACTGCAGCGGTGGTGATGCCCTTGCGGAGATCGTGGCGGCGGCCGACACGAAGGCCGAGCATCATCACGAACAACGCGATATCGGTCTTCCACAGCATTGCGAACAACACGAGGATGGCGTAGCGGCGCCACTTGCCCTCCTCCGCGGCGAGTACCGCGCCCAACAGCGGGGCAATGGCCATCGTTTCGGGATGGAATGTCTCCCACACATTGCCGATCACGACCGGGTGCAACAGATAGATAGCGGCCAGCGCAGCACACGCCCAACGCGCATCGAGACGTCGGTTCGCCAGACGGAAGACCGGCCATGCGCCGACTGCAACCGCCACCGTTTGCGCGAAGTCGAGGAACTGTGGTCCGGCGCCCAGTCGGGCGAATGGGACGAACAGGAAATAGCCAAAGGTCGCGTTGTGCCCGAACACCGGCAGCCCGAGGATCGACGAGAACGATTTGCCGTGGCTCAGCAACCAGACGTACTGCGAGTGGAAGCCCAAGTCGTTGTCGAACGTGCCATAGCGGTCGTGGCGGCGCCACACGTTCAGATAGAGCCACGCGATCCACACGACGATCGCGACGAGCACCGTCACCGCGGGTGCGTCGAGACCCCGGATCCGTTCGAACAGACGACGTAGCAGCGGGGGGGCACCAGGTCGGCGCGAGATACCCACCTCGGCGCCGACGGCGGGCGGGGCGGTCGTGGAGCCGAGTGTGGCGGGCGTCGCGGACACTGAAGGATGGATCGGCTCATCCTGCCTGGCTTTGACCATTCGGCGGTGGCTAATCGGTATGCTGGTCGCTCACACATTGGGGCTGATCGGTTTCGACGGTGAAGCCGGGAGCCGATACGTGCGACCCGAGTTGCTCAGACTCGTTAAACAGGGCACCAAAATAAACGCCAACGACAACTTGGCACTCGCTGCCTGATCTAGGTCAGGTACACGAGTCATTAGCGACCGGTAACGGCACGCAGGGCCAACTCATCGCAGCCCGGTAACAGAAGCGAAGGGTGACAGCCGGAAAGACGGCTGACGGCGAGAAAGAACGCTGGCTGCGGGGAAAGACCCGCCGGTAGCGCCGAGGGTATGGGTTTCCAGACCTAGAGCGCAGGTGACCCGTCACCGCCATGGCCGCAAGTGGAGAGATCGGGAATGGTCGTATCGCGGGCGGTGACCCTTCAGCGGACGAGGGTTCGATTCCCTCCAGCTCCACCAAAGAGATCGCTTTTCGAACCAACAATTGGTGCACGCCGACAACCATCTCGCTAGCCGATTCCAATCAGCTCGATGCGGGCGCGTCGGCATAGAGGTCGGGAAGCGCCGGCGGTGCAAACACCTTGCCCGAGAGGCTGACCGCACCGCGGTACAGCGGCGTGAACGCTCGTTCACGGAACTTCCAACCTGGCGACTCGAGGACGTACTGATCGTCGTAGATGCCGACGAGCTCCGCTCCTTCCCCGTTGGTCCTGGTGAGCGAATGAATGATCCAGCGCCCTGAGGCTGTTCGGTCTTGTTGCACAACGGCGCGGCCGCTGACCACGCGCTGGATGGCGAATTCCTGGCGTTCTCGCAAGCGCCAGAACAGTGCAGTGATTTCGTCTGGTCCCTTGAAGGTGCCTCGACCGTCGACCAGCCAACGCGCGTCAACTGCCCACACAGAGTGGAAGAGACGCCGATCTGCCGTAGCGACAGCCTCGACGTATCGGGCTACGAGGTCAGCTATCTGAAGGCGATCGTGTGTGGTTTCCACCGGCCGGCCCTTTCGATGAAATTCGGGTCCCACATGCTAGAGCTGTCTCATGTATTTGGCGGGGGCCGCTTCGCGACCGCGTGTTGCAGTTC
This sequence comes from Acidimicrobiales bacterium, assembly GCA_035525225.1. Classification (GTDB taxonomy): domain Bacteria; phylum Actinomycetota; class Acidimicrobiia; order Acidimicrobiales; family WLNW01; genus DATLFA01. Next base: position 165,094 of record DATLFA010000034.1, on the reverse strand, counting down.
GGCCCGTCTAGCCGAGACGAATTGACAGCGTCTGCGGACCGTTGGTGAATGGCACGGCCGTTTTCCGGTAGACGAAATCCGCGTCCAGTTCGAGGTGATCGACCCGTTCGACGAGCGTCTCGATCGCGACGCGGGCCTCGAGGCGCGCGAGCGCCGCACCGGGACATATGTGCGGACCGTCGCCGAACGACATATGCCGATGAGCGTTTTCACGGTCGAGAACGAACGTGTCGGGATCGTCCCACACCGTCTCGTCACGATTGGCCGACGCCAGGCCGAATGCAACTTGACTTCCCGCGTCGAGATGAACGCCGGCGAGCGAGACATCAGCAGTCGAGCGCCGAAGTAGGAATGGCAGCGGCGGATCGATACGGAGCGATTCCTCGATCGCGGCAGGCACCGCTTCGGGGTGGCTGCGCAGATGTGCGAGTAGATCGGGGCGCTGAGCAAGTGTCAGCGTCATGTTGCCGATCAGGTTCCGCGTCGTCTCGGTACCCGCCACCAGAAGGAAGATGAGCTGCGTCCGACACGCCAGATGCGAGAGGCGCTCCCCCGCAACCTCGGTATTCACAAGTCGCGTGATGAAGTCGTCCGGCGGATGCTCTGCGCTCGCACGGGCTGCGATCTCGGCGTCGAGGTACTCCGAGATCTCTTGCATGGCCCGCGCCCTCGCGACTTGTTCTTCGGGAGGCGCAAGCACCGTGCCCCGGAACAGTTCATCGGCCCAGCGACTGAATCGCGGGTGGTCCGCATCGGGGAGACCGAGCAGAAAGCCGATTCCGGCAGCGGGTATCGGCTCGACGTACGACCGGATGAACTCTGCCGATCCTGCTTCGACGATCGGGTCGAGGAGTCTCGAGCACAGGTCGCGGAGTTGCGGTTCTATCCGACCCAGTCGGTGCGCCGCGATCGCCGCGTTGATGACCCGTCGCACCTTGCCATGACGAGGCTCGGTGACGAACGGCAGAAACAGCTCGTCGGGTGCGAGCCCGTCCGTGTCGATATAGCTCCCCTCGAACGTGAGCACGTCGCGACTCGCAGTCACGACTTGTTCGTGGCGCGACAGGTACCAATAGCCCGATGGCGTCCGCGCGACCGGGCACTGCCGGCGCAACTCGGCCAACTCCGCGTGGGGAACTGAGTTGGCGGCGGCCAGCGGATCGAACGGCGCCGCAGCGGCCGAATTCTGTGAGGTCATGTCCGTCTCCCTATCGTTCGATCGTAAACCCTATCACTCGATAGGGCGATAGTCTTGGTTGCTCATGGCCACACAGACAGCCCGCACCGTTCGCTGGCACCCGGATGGGGCCCGCCGCGACGTCATCGCCCGGCAAGCGGCGCGGCTGTTCGCCCTGCGCGGTTATCACGGCGCGTCACTCCGTGAGATCGCCGCGACGAGTGGGGTGCGACAACCGACGCTCTACAGCCACTACCCGTCGAAGGACGCCATCCTCCTCGAGGTCGTGAACCGTTACTTCGACGCGCTGCTGCCGCGTCTCGAACAGGCGAGCGATGCGCCCGGCAACGCCGCGCATCGTATGGGCGCGATGCTCCGCGCTGCCGTCGAAGTCGGTGTCGAGCAGCGCAACGAGTTCCTGACGACGTCGAACAATTGGGAGATCATCAAGACGAACCCGGACCTTGCCGTTCTCACAGACCGACGCGACGCTGCCCTCGCCCTATGGCGATCGGTCCTCACCGACGGCGCCCACGAAGGCTCGCTGCGCTCCGTCGATTCGTACGCGGTGCTTTGGATCATTGCCAGCGCAGTCAACGGAATGGCCGATCTGCGCTACGCAGCAACCGGTGCGGACGCGTCACCACCGACGGAGACCCTCATATCGGTTCTCGTCGATGGACTTGCCCCGCGGTAGGTGCAGGTCGGCCGTGGGGGTGTTACACGAAGAACCCATACGGGTGAGCACCGGTTTGTGGCATGTGCCCTATGGGTACAAGCGGGCGCCGACCAGGAATGGAGCGCCCACGATGGACGTGTTGGAGCATCTCGAAGAAGAGCACCGCAAGGTCGAGCAGATCATTGCGGACCTCGAAGCAACGACCACCGCTGCGGAACGTGAACCGATCCTCGCCGACCTCGGCGACGCCCTGGCGAAGCACATGGATGTCGAAGAAGAGCGCGTGTATCCCATCGTCGACGAACGAATGGGGCCCGAGGAATCGAGTCGAGCCAACGCCGAGCACGACACCGCTCGCGACGATCTCGCCCGCCTCGTCGACGAAGCCGATCAGGCCGGCTTCCCTGCCGCACTGGCGAAGTTCAAAGACGACCTCAGCCGACACGTCACCGAAGAGGAGACGTACATCTTTCCCAACCTTCGCGCGAACGCGGCCCACCAGATCGCCGACCTCGGCGACCCGCACAAGCTAGAGGACGAAGTACAACAAGAGCTCATCGACGAAAACGTCGACCTCATCGACGAGAACCTCGCCCGATAGCGCGAACACCTGACGTCACCGGCGCTGATCGTGGTACGGGTCCAACGCTGCGAGTTGCCCGCAGCGCGCGTATGCGCGCGTTAGCGCGCGCAAATGCGTCCGAAACCCCATCCGCGCTTTCGTCAACACTGGGCAACTTCGGTGGCGCTGGTCAACGTTCACGAAAGAGATGGCAGACGCGGCGCGCTGCGACAGTCCACCTGCGCGCTTCGGTCAGCGGCGAGGAAAGCGGAACAGCTCGCGTGCGTTGAGCTCGAGCATGCGATGCGCCTCGTCATCGGGGACATCTACGAGCAACTTCTCTGCGTACGCCCGCGAACCCGGCCACTTCGAGTCGGCGTGCGGATAGTCGGACTCGAACATGATGTGATCGACACCGATGAGGTGACGGGTGAGTATGCCGACGTTGTCATCCAACAGACAGCCGTAGACGTGCCCGCGGTACATGTCGGACGGCCGGATGTCCTTGTGCAAGTCGTTGCGGCTGTGCCGGCGCTGTTCCCACGCGTAGTCGGCGCGTTCCAGCGCCGCGGGGATCCAACCGAGGCCACCTTCGCTGAGCGCGAGCTTCACGTTGGGAAATTCGACGAAGACGTGCGATAGCAGAAACGTGACGAGCGTCGTCCACGACGCCACCGGCATCAGCATCGACGTCGCGGTGAGCGGCGCATCGTCGCTCGGCTTGGGCGGCGAGCCCGAAGAGCCGATGTGGGTGCAGATCACGAGCCCGGTTTCATCGACCGCGCGCCACATCGGATCCCACCAGTGGTCGAATATCGACGGCAGCCCGAGCGGCGCGGGGTTCTCGGGAAAGCTCACGGCGCGTGCGCCGCGCGCGGCGGTGCGTTGCACCTCGGCCGCGCATGCCGCGACATCCCACAGCGGCAGGATCACCATTGGGATCTGGCGATCGGGTGCGTAACCGCACCACTGGTCGATCACGAAGTCGTTGTACGCGACAACGCACGCATGTGCGAGATCGCGGTTGCGGGTGCCCAAGAACCGCGTGCCGGCGAAGCGCGGGAACGTGGGAAAGCAGAGCTGCGCGTGAACGCCGTCGGCGTCCATGTCGGCGAGGCGTGCCTTTGGTGAATAGCAGCCGGGACGGACGGACTCGTAACGCAGCGCGGCGGTTTCGCGCAGTTCGGGTGGTACCCCGGCGATACCCATGCCCATCGATTGCGAGATGATCGCGCCGTCGAATCGCCATGCCTCGCTGCCCGCAGGGAACATGCGGCCGAAGTCGTCGGGGATCGGCTCGGTGCATTCGATGAGCTGCGGGCCGTCCTCGCGAAAGCGAGCCGGCAATCGAGAGGTCCACAGGTCGGGTGGCTCGAGCAGGTGATCGTCCACCGACACGTAGTCCATGTAGGGCTGCAACGGCATGACCGATCTTACCATCGGCCGAAATCAGGCACCGCGCCGAGCAACGCCTCGGCCATCGAGCAGAGCTCGTCGCTGTTCATCTGCTCGACTCGACAGGCGTGCTCGCCGGTCGCGAAGCCGCACAACACCGGCCGCCCCGCCAGCCGCGTCGCGTCGACCCACAGTTCGATCGGAGGTCGACGCGCCGCCGTCACCCAGAACGCCCAATGCGGTTGCCAGAACACCTCGTCGAACTCGAAGAAGATCTTTGCGAGCACACCCGCACCGAGACGTCCGAGCGATGCCTGCACGGCATCGGGCAACGGTGGATCGAAGACGATGTTGCCGGCGGACAACACACCGGCAGGCGCCGTCACGATCACCGAGTCCGCCATCTCGGTCGGCGCAGTCGATGTCACTCGCCAACGCGAACCGCTGGCTTCGATGCGTTCGACCGTCGTGCGCAGCCGCACATCGAGCGCCGCGATCGCGTGATCGACCACGCGATCGAGGGGGCCGGTGAGCGTGGCGTCGTCGCCCGCCATCGAGAACGGTTCTGTGCAGTGCAGCAACGACAGGTCATCGATTGGCGCGGCGTAGAGGTTTTCGTACTCACTGTGCACCCAGCACTCGAGCACGGCGCGTTGCCGCGGTGGGGCCTCGACATCGGCGAGCGCGGCGCGCAACACAGGTCCGAGCGCGTCGTGCACCGATGCACCGGCGCGCGCTTCCGCGATCCTGGCGGCGACCACGCGTCGCAACGTCCACACCGCGTCGCGTTCGTCTTCGTCGAGTGCCCGCTCGCCCATCAGGTACGTACGACTGGCACCCCAACCGCTCGGCTCCCACCCGACGCCGGCCTCGGCCGCAAGCGCAGTGATGGGATTGCCCTCGACGCCGTGGATCCACGCTGCGCCGAGATGCACCGACATTCCCAACGAGTGATCGGTGCGGGCACGACCACCGGCATTTTCCGCTGCTTCGACAACGACCGCACGGCCACCTGCTGCGGCAACTCGTCGCGCGGCCGCGATGCCGGCCCATCCGGCGCCGATGACGATCGTTCGCCGTCCTGCACCGGCACGGCCGTCGCTGATGAGCGCGTCGGCTGCATGCACGCCACTGAACCACGCACCGTGCATCGTGCCCGGATAACGCGACGACGCCCCCTCACCCGCGAGTCGCAGACCATGCATCATCGGTCCGGCAAGACGATCGCGATCCGCCGGCGTTCCACCTGGGCGCAAATACGCGTACGCGCCCGCAATGCCCGGGTCGGACATCCATCTCGATGCGACAGCGCGACCAGGACGAATGTGACGCGCCATGTGTTTGTTCTATCGCTGCTGCGCGGCGACGAACGTGTGCAACATCTCACACGTAGTGCACCGCTCGAACGCTTCACCCGCTGCTGGTTGATGTGTACCGACTCCTATACTCGACCGACGCGGGCCGACAGGCCCCTGACCTGCACCACCTGCCTGGGGGATAATGAAGTTGCGCTACCGAGTTCGTACCGACGATCGTCGGAGGACGACACTCTCTCGATGGGTTCCGCATTCTCGCGGTGCCTGTCGCACTCGCAATCACGGCGGCTGCTTGCGGTGATAGCAGCGAAACAAGCGATGGTGGCGACACGGGAGGCGCGTCCACGGCCGCGGCCCCACCACCACGCTGCAGCCACAGACAGGCGGCACCTTGTCCTTCGCCGCCTATTAACAAATCGCCGGGCTCGATACGGTCGTCGCTTTGGGCAACGGCGCCTCCGGCGCCATCCAGATGGCTGCGGTGTACGACACGCTCATGCGTTACGACCTCGAGTCGAAGACCTACAAGCCGCTACTCGCCGAGTCGCTGACCGGCAACGCCGACTCCACGGAGTGGACGCTCAAACTGCGGTCCGGCATCAAGTTCACCGACCGCACCGATCTCAACGCCGAAGCGGTGCAGTACTCCCTTCAACGCCATCGGGTCGGCACACCCAATGGCCCGAAAGAAGCCCAGTGCGCCGAGTACGTCGCGTGCCCCCGAAACACCAGGGCCACGAATGTGTACGTCGCGCTGATCAACGACGTGCAAGTCGTCGACCCGCTCACCCTGAAGATCAACCTGTCCGAGGCATGGGCCTCGTTCCCGTACACCTTTTCCACCGAACCGGGCATCCCGCTGACCGTCGCGACCGCCAAAGAAGACAAGGTGAATGGCTTTTCGAGCATCGATCAGGCGGGCGAGATCATCCTGATGAACCAAGGCGTGACGATCAACTGCCTCGGCGGCAAGCCTGAGCCGCTCTGCGTGGGCAAGCCCGACGGGCAAACTCCGACCACTCCTGCGACCGCCAACCTCAAGGTGCGCCAGGCCATCGCCGCGGCCTACAACCCGACCGTGTTCAACGAGCGCGTCTATTCCGGCAAGGGCCTGCCCGACACTGCGCTGTTCCAAAGCAGCTTCCCCTGGGATCCAGGAGTCGCCGGGCCCAAACACGACCTCGAATTGGCAAAGAAGTTCGTCGCCGAAGCGAAGACCGAAGGCTGGAACGGCACCGTGCGAGTGGTGTTCACCAACTCGGCCAACGACCAGAACGCGGCGGTCGCGCTCGAGGGAATGCTCAGGGCGGCCGGCATCAACGCCACGGTCGATACGTCGAAAGAGTCGACGGCGCAGCAGCAAGTCGTGACCACGCTCAAGGACTTCGACATGGCCCGGTGGGGCACCTCGATCGGCCCTGACGACAGCGCGATCTGGGCTATCGCTCAGAACTTGACGTCGACGAGCACGAGCAACCGTCCCGGCTTCAAGAGCACCAAGGTCGACCAGGCCGTCAAGGACCTGCGAGCGGCCAAGACCGACGACGCCAAGAAGGCGGCGTACAAGGTCATCGCCGAGGAGTACAACGCGCAGTTGCCCTGGATCAACTTCACCGCAGTCGAGACGCTCAAGGCGTTCTCGCCCAAGGTGCACGGTGTGACCGCGAGCCACCGCAACAAGGTCTACTTCGACAAAGCGTGGATGGAGAAGTAGTCAACCCTCACAAACGCACCGATGGCCTGCTTCGATTCGTCGAAGCCGGCCATCGTCGCGAATCGGCTCAGTACGTAACGTAAGGCGCCACGGTGAGGCAAGCTGTCGCCGTGTCGCAGCCACATCCCACCGCAGAGTGTTGGTACGCAGTCCGTTGCGTCATCCGCTTCTGCGTCCGCTCGGCGGGAGACGCTCATGCCATCTACGAGGAGCGCATCACCTTTGCGGCGTGCATCGGACTTCGACGACGCCATCGAGCGAGCCGAGGCCGAAGCCGAGGAGTACGCCGCGGCCTCGACGCGACCTACGTTGGCCTCGCCCAGGCCTTCCGTCTCGACACAGAGAGCCAAGTGGGCGACGGTGACAAGAACACCAGGGTCACGTCGACGAGCGCGAGAGTGCCGGGACATCAGGTAGCCGACCATGGCGACGAGCGTGCGCCTTCCAGAGCAGATGGCCTCCACGGCTTGGCGTACCACGGCATGGTTACGGACATGCGCAACGGTACCGAGCGAGTCGACCTGATCTCAGTTCTCGATTCGCCAAATCCATTCGATACCGGTGCCGCCCGGAGCGGGTTCTTTGGCGGGGCGCTCAATGACGAAGTCGTAGCCAAGGCGGCGCGGAACAGCCGCGCTCGCAGTGTTCGCCTTGTCGTGATGGATCTCGACGCAACGAATGCCGTCCGTCGAGAGCGCGACCGCAGTGAGTGCGGCGGCCGCTTCGGTCGCGTAACCCTTGTGGCAGTGCGCGTTCGCGATCCAGTAACCGATCTCGAGTCCGTCGGGGCCGATGCGGCGATGCAGCCCACAACCACCGATAGCTTCGCTGTCGATTTGCACTGAGTAGACAGCGTCCCCGCCCGCGCTGCGCTCTCGCTCCCAGCCGGTGATCAACTCACGGCGCTGCGCTTCGGTCAACGGCTCGAGCGCGACCCAAGGCATCCACGGCCGCAGGTGATCGAGGTTGGTCTGCACCAGTGCCGACAGCGTCGCTGCCTCGTCGACGCGCCAGCAGCGCAGCGTCACCCGATCACCTTTGAGCTCGGTCGGCAACAACTGAGTCATGGTCGCCATTTTCGCAGGCGGTGGACGGTGGATCGAACGATTTCCGGCGGCGCCGATGCATGCCCGCGCGCGTTGCGAACGTCACCGGTATGATTCGCGTGACTTCTCTCCTGGGAGCGACGCCGAGTTCGAGGCCTGGCCAAGACCAAGCTCGACTTGAGCCCTCCGCCTCTTCCTCGAGCCAACTGCTCCCGGAAGGTCGATTATGACTGCGTATGGTTCTACCGAACGCCAAGGTTGCGCTACGTCCACCTGCTTTGCCACCTTCGACGGCAGTGAGGGACGTGACGGCGAAGTTCGCCACTGCAATCGTGCTGGTCCTGACGGCGGTCACGCGCATCGGTGGGATGGGCAGACTTGGCAGGTCGTATCGGGGAGAATGCAACACGACCACTCGTAGTCGCTAGAGGATGTGGTCGCGAAGGGACGGGATCATGCACTCGCGACTGCAACTGATACTCGTGGCGATCGTGGGCCTCGTAGCCGCGTGCTCGGGTTCGACCGATGAATCTGCCCCGCCGGCTTCGACGATCTCCGCAGTCGCCGCGACGACCACGACCACGACGACCACCACGACTTCGACCACGACCCCGCCGGCGACGACGGCGGCGGCGACGACGACCCCCACGACAGCGGCGCGCAGTCTTGGCGGCTACAACACGACACCGCTGCGCAGTGACGGGCAGCGCGTCACGTTCCGGCTCACGACACCCGACGGTGTAACGGGCGAGGTCGCATTCGCTCCCCCCGACACGACCATCTCGTCGATCGAGGCGTCGATCGAATTGGTGCGACCGAACGGGCAACCAGGCGGTGGCGGTGACATCTTCACTGCCGCGTCGAACGACGCGTTCTTCGCGAGCTTTTGCGCCGGCACCCTCGGCGGCAAGTGCGCGCCCACAACCAGCGAACCGATCGCCGATGGGAACCGGGTCGAGACCTTTGCGCGCGCGACCGGTGGTACGACCACCCGCGTCGTATTCGGGCCCTGGGCCATGCTCGTACAAGATCGCGACGTTGCGAACGCCTTTCGCTTTCACAGCGGCACCGACGGCTTCCCGCTCGTCGTACCACGCGCTGCCGGCTATTCGACGACGAACCCCGCTCTGCAGGTCTTCACCGCGGCCGGGCCGCGCTATCTGATGCGCTCTACCTCGTCGGGTACGTGCAGTGGTGACACGGCAACGTCCGGCCTGTGCGACCGAGGGCTCTCCATCGAAGCAAGCGGCCCGTTCCCCGCACCTTCGATTCGACGGATCAACTGAGCCAAGCAGGTCGACCGTAGGATACGCGCGATGACAGTTCGAATCGCCACGCGCGATCGTCGGCTCGCGCGATTCGCGGCATCGATCGTCGCAGTGGTCTTGCTGGCGGCCGCTCCGGCTCTCGCCGACGATGGCTTACGCATCGAAGGTGACACGACCTACGACGTCATGCCGGCACAAGGACGCACTCTTGTGTCGAGCACCATCACCGTCACCAACGAGACGACCGATCGCGTCGTCGCGGGCGTCGTGCGTCGGTCGTTCTTCGACGGCCTCACCGTGGGGGTGGCCGCGGGCGCACGCAACTTCAGCGCGACCAGTTCGGGCGCCAATCTGGCGATCGCCACAACACCCGTCAGCGAGACGATTCAGCAAGCCGACATCTCGTTCGCTGCCCTCTTTTCGGGCCAACGGCGCACCATCATCCTCCGCTACGAGATCGTCGGCGACCCGCCTCGCACCGAGGGCCTCACCCGCGCCAATCCCGCATACGTCTCGTTCGTCGCGTTCGCAATCGGCGACGACACGCTGGCGTCGGTGCGCGTCAACGTGCCACCCGGCTTCGAGGTCGAGACCGTTGGGTCGAGTATCGACAAGTCATCGCGTAGCGATGGTGGCACCACGCTCACCGCCTCGCTGTTTTCGACCAGCGACGGTTGGGCTGTCGTCGTCTCGGCTCGCAACGACAGCGCGCTGCAATCGATCGACGCGGATGTGGGCGCACGCGATGTTGTCGTTCGCGCCTGGCCGGACGACGCCAAGTGGCAGCGTTTCGTCGTGAGCGGCGTCGGTGAGGGCATTCCGGTTCTCGAAGAGCTCATCGGTCTACCGTGGCCCATCAAGAGCCAGCTACAGATCACCGAAGCCACCAGCTCGTACTTGCGCGGCTATGCCGGCTGGTTCTCTCCGCTCGACAACACGATCGAAGTCGGTGAAGACCTCGACTACGAGACGTTGTTGCACGAGTTGTCGCATGCCTGGTTCAACCGCGGCATATTCACTGATCGCTGGATCAACGAGGGTTTCGCCGAGGAGTACGCCGTGCAGGCATTGCAGCAGCTCGGCAAGCCGGTAGCCGAAGTAGAGCTCGACGCGAACAGTCCCTTTGCGATACGGCTCGGCGATTGGGGCAATCCGCAAGTCGCGACCGGTGACGCCGCCGGCCGCGAGACGTACGGCTATCGCACCGCCGCGTGGCTCATCCGTCAACTCACCGACGAGATCGGTCTCGCCGACATGGCCGAGGTCATACGAGCCGCCGCCGAGAACACGCCGGCCTACGGCGACACTCCGAACGAGTTCGGCACGATCCAGACCGGCACCAATCGTTTGCTCGACCTCGTCGAGAACGTCGGCGGATCGAAGACTGCCGCTGACCTCTTCGAGACGTACGTTGCCCGCGAAACCGACTCGTCTCTGTACGACATGCGCGCCGCCACACGAGCGACCTACGCCGCGCTCGTCGAACGCGGGGGCAGCTGGACGCCACCGGCGATTGTGCGCAAGGAGTTGGGCGAATGGGACTTCGACGCCGCCGACATGCGCCTGACCGAAGCCCGCACGGTGTTGGACAAGCGAGATCAGATCGCGGCGCTCGCCGCAGAGGCGGCCGCGACGGCACCGGCGTCACTCGAGTCGAAATACGAGAAGGCCGACGTCGACCTCTCGAAAGTGATCGAGACGGCCGACCGCCAACTCGGCGCCGCGACCGCATTGGTCGAGACGAGCGAGCGCGTCGACGCGAACCGCAGCGTGACAGAGAAGGTCGGCCTGTGGTTTGCGCACCCCGACCGCCGCCTCGACGAGGCGCGCGACGCGTTCGCCAACGACGACACCGCGCGAGCGACCGAGCTGTCGACCTCGGTGCAACGCGAGATCGACGACGCCCGCACCGTCGGGCTCCAGCGCCTCGGCGTCGCGTTGGCCGTCGTGGTGCTCCTCGTCGCCACCGCGTTCGGTATCCGTCGGGTGCGCCACCGCGGTCGCTCCGACGAGGGCCCGCCGCCCGAGTCGCAACCGACGACTCCGTTTCCACCGACGCCGCCCTGGACGCCGACGTGGATGCCACCACCGCCACCGCCACCTCCGCCTCCGCCACCTCCGCTCAGCCCTTGAGCGCCGCATGCACCTGAGCCACGCCGGACGCGTAGGGCGGTCGCACGAAGATGACCACGCGCGCGACGCCGAGGTCCGCGAGGCGCTGGTGTCCCCGTGGCCCGCTCGACGCGGTCACGACGAACCGATCGGGGTCGCGCCCGGATCGCGCATGAGCCTCGCGCGCGAGGTCGATCAGCTGACCGAGATGCGCGCCGCCCGGCGCGTTGATGCCATCACCGATGCGGCCCGCCAATTCCGCCATCTTCGGCCCGAAACCGCCGATGATGATGGGGGGTGGCGGTGCAGGGCAAAGGAAGCCCGTCGCGCCGCCGGCGGCGCCCGTCCATACCTCTCTGACGCGCGCGACAGTGTCTTCGACCCAGCGGCGGCGCACTGTGGCGCCCGGCACCGGTCGACCGAGCGCCAACTGCTCCGCGCCATATGGCGTGTCGAGCCCGCCGCCCGCGCCGAGCCCGAGTAGTAACCGGCCGCCGCTCACTTCTTGCAGCGTTGCCGCCATCACGGCCAGGGTTCCCGCATCACGATTGGCCACGTTGAGCACGAGCGGGCCGATCGAGATGCGGGACACGACCGCAGCGATGGCGGTCAGCGTCGTCCAGCACTCCAACACGCGGCTCGCGCCGTGCACCGACCCGGCGAGATGGTCGTAGAGCCAGACCCCGTCGAAACCAGCTTGTTCGGCGGCGATAGCACCGTCACGAATGTCGTTCCAGGAGCCCTCGAACGGATCGAACAACACATCGACGAACACTCGTCAGACCAGATGCGTCTGCGGCACAGAGCGCACGGTGCCCGTCTCCCGGATCTCGTCTACTGCCGCGACCGGGTTGGGGTCGGCGAAGAAACGTTCGTCGCCGTAGTCGGGTGTGCGACCCGTGGCATCGAGTGTCCACCACGACGCCTCGAGCGCGATGCCGTTGGGATCGGTGAAATAGACCGATCGGAAGATGCCGTGATCGACGATGTCGGTCACCTCGCACCCCGAAGCCTTGAGCCTGCCCTGGAGAGTGATCAGCGCGTGTTCGTCGGGCACATTGAACGACAGGTGGTCGAACTGCGACGCGCGCCGATCGGGAATGCCGGCCGGCTTCGCGAAGGTGTCGAGTTCGACGTCGGTGTACTCGAAGAAGGCGACCGTCTGCTCCGCACCGAACTCGAAGAAGTAGTGGCGGAACGTGGGCGTGCCGATGGTGGTGACAAGGCGTGCTCCGAGCACGCCGTGGTAGAAGCGGACGGTGGCGTCCATGTCGGTGGTGACGAGTGCGAGGTGGTTGATCCCCCGCCAGTGCACGTCGTCGCGGTGCTCGTGGGCCATTGCAACTCCTTACTCGAAACGAGCCGCGCAGCGGCCCTCCGTCCACCATAAACCCAGGCTTGCCGGGAAACGGGTCACAGAGAAGACTCCCACCGGGATGTAGCGGGAGGGGGCTACTCATGGGTTCGCAAAAAGTAGCGTTCGTGACGGGAGCGAGCCGTGGGATCGGTCGGGCGATAGCGCTCGATCTGGCGCAGCACGGGTTCCATGTCGCCGCGGCCGCGCGGTCCGTCGACCACAGCGTCGTCGACTGGGCCGGCACCGTCGAAGAGACCTGTGAGAGCGTTCGCGAGTTCGGCCGCCGCGGCTTGCCGGTCGAGCTCGACCTCACCCAGCCCGACGACGTGCGCCGAGCCGTCGCTTCGGTGATGGACGAATTCGGGCGCATCGACGTCTTGGTGACCAGCGCGACGAACATCGACTTTTCACCTGATGGCACCTACCTGAATGAGTTCGTGGCGACGAGCTGGGAGGCTCTCGAGCGTCACATCCAGGTGAACATCACTTCGTCGATGCTGCTGTTGCATCTCGTGTTGCCCGTCATGTACGCGCAACACAGCGGCATCGTCATGAGTGTGACGCAAGCATCGGCGTGGCTCGACTTTCCCGACCTGCCCATGCCGGGTCAGGGCATCTGCGGCATGGCCATCCCGGTGACACGCGGCGTCACGGACCGTCTGGCGCCCGCCCTCCGGCGCGAGGTCGCACCGCACGGTGTCACCGTGTTGACGTTCGATCCGGGCATGACGATTTCCAATGCACCTGAGCGCTACCGCGACACGTTGAAGGCGGGCTACCTACCCGAGATGGCGCACTCCGTCGTCGTACCGGCACGCGCTGCGACGTATATCGCGACGTGCCCAGATCCGTCGGTCTACAACGGCGCGTTCGTCAGTGCACTCGACCTCGTCCGCGACCACAAGCTGCTCACCGAAGCCGAGATCCTCCCCGACTGGCGTCTCGGCGTACAAGAGGTCACATCGGTCGCGCCATTGTCGGCGACTTGACGTCAAGAGAGTTCTCGATGCGCGTCAGATCACCCCGTCGCCGCGGTGCCGGTCGAGCTCGTCAGGTGTCAGCCCAAGTTCATCGCACCAGATGTCGACGTTGTGCTGACCGAGAGTCGGCGCGGGAGTGATCGTCGGAGCAACTGGTACGAGACGCGGGAACGGTGCCTGCTGGCGCACGCGGCCGACGGTCGTATCGTCGATCGTCACGATGTCGCCTCGTGCGGCGAGATGCGCGTCGGTGGTCAAGTCGGACGCAGACGCCACGACGGCCGCGGGCACGCGAGCGTCGTCGAGGGCGCTCACCGCCGACACCGCGGTGTGCGACGCGATCCACGCTTCGACTATCGGACGAAGCTCGCCACGGTCGGCGTCGACGACCAACAGGGCGCGCAGCGATCGCAGGTGTTCGTCGCTGTCGATGGCGATCGCGACGAACCGGCCATCGACGGTCGCGTAGACACCGCTCGGCGCCTCGTGAGGTCCTCGATCGCCGGTACGCACGCGCTCGACACCCAGGCGATCGAATGCCGCCAACGTGACCTCGAGGCATCGCAGCACCGAGCCGTGTAGCGGCACGTCGATCACCGCTCCGCGACCGGTACGGCGCCGCGCCACCAAGGCGGCGAGCGCTGATTGTGCCGCGAACACCGCAGTGAGATGATCCGCCACCGTCACGGCCGACTTCACCGGAGGCTCATCGGGGTACCCGGTGATCGACAGTAGGCCCGCCATCGCGATGGCAGTGAGGTCGAGCCCGGGGCGCGCCGCGTCGGGGCCGCTCTGCCCGAGGATCGACACGCGAACCATGATGAGTTGCGGTGGCAGGTCGTCGGGACCGAGGTTCCACCGTTCGAGCGTGCCGGGACGGAAGTTCTCGCACACCACGTCCGCGGTCGCGATCAGCCGGCGAGCCAGGGCCTGACCGCGCGGATCGCGCAGGTTGCACGTGACCGAACGACGGCTGCGGCCTTCGACCGCGAAGAACAGAGACGAATCATCGACGAACGGACCCAGACCGCGCAACATGTCCCCGCCGCGCGGATCTTCGATCTTGATCACATCCGCCCCCAACTCGCCGAGAATCGCCGCGCAATACGGAGCAGCGACACGAGTGCCGAGATCGATCACACGTGTCCCGGCAAGAGGTGCCGCTGCGGTCATGGTCGCGGTTCGTCGGCGCGGCGAGCGCGTCGTTGCCGCCACGCCTCGACGGCCTCGGGGTACTCCGGAAGCTCGCGCGAGATCGCTTCGTACGCGAGCGAGACGTCGAGTGTCTGTTCGACCATCCACCGCAGGTAACGGTTGACCGCCATCTTCGTCGCGCGCGCGGCGTAGGTCGGCTGTGCCGCAAACTCGCGGGCCAAAGCGTACGCTGCGTCCGAGAGTTCGCCGGCCGGGACAGCACGGTTGATCATGCCCATCGCGGCGGCCTCGGTGCCGGTGATGAGCCTGCCCGTGAGCAACAGCTCCTTGGCCCGGTGGGGGCCGATGAGCACCGGCAATACCACCGCTGCACCGTCGCCCGCCACGAGCCCGAGATTCACATGCGGGTCGCCGATGGTCGCATCGTCGGCCATTACGACGCTGTCGCACAACAGCGCGATAGTGAGCCCGAGGCCGATCGCCGGCCCATTGACCATCGCCACGATCGGCTTCTCGATCTCGAGCATGCGATGCACGAGATGCCAACCACGGCGGTTGACCCGTGGGTCGTGCTTGGCGCCGAATGTGCGAATGTCGCCGCCCGCCGTGAACGCACGGCCGGCGCCGGTCAGGACGATGGCGCGCGTCGACGGCTCGAGATCGACGCGGCGCACGACCGATTGGAATTCTTCGACGGTGTCCGGATCGAACGCGTTGAGCTGCGCCGGACGGTTGAACGTGATCGTCGACACCATGTCAACGTGTTCGACGAGAATCGGGGGCTCCGCGGTCATGGGGTCACCTTTGCTCGCGGTTCTCGGGGTAGGCCGAGTACCTGCTCACCGAGCGTGTTGCGTTGGATCTCCGACGTGCCGGCGAAGATGGTGCACGCACGGTAGTAGAGATGGTCGCGCTGACGGCGGCCTCCCGCGATCATGGCGTCGGGTCCGAGCATGCGCAGCGACGTCTCGTGCATGCGCTGTGCCATCTCGCTCCAGAAGAGCTTCACGAGCGAGCTCGACGCACCCGGCGGGCGTCCGGCGTCGAGCGCGCTCAACACCCGATAGAGATGGAGCCGATAGATCCACAACTCGCCGTAGGCGCGCGCCAGTTGTTGGCGCGTCACCGCGTCGGTCGCATTCTGGCGGGCCTCGTCGAGCAGCGTCTCGAGCAATACCGAATGCACGATGAGTTGGCGGGGCGACGTGCTGCGCTCATAGCCCAGCGTCGTACGCATCACCGCCCAGCCGTTGGCGGGGTCACCGACGACCGATTCGTCGGCCACGAATGCGCCATCGAGAAACACTTCGTTGAACTCCGACTCGCCGGTCATCTGACGTAGCGGACGCACGTCGATGCCGGGTTGGTCCATGTCGAGCAGGAAGTAGCCGATCGGCGGACGGCCGCGTTCGGAGTCGGCGGTGCGCGCCAGCAGCACCCCGTAGCGGGAGTACTGCGCGTTGCTGGCCCAGACCTTCTGCCCGCTCACCCGCCAACCGCCCGGGGCCCGTGTCGCGCGTGTCTGCAGGGACGCGAGGTCAGAGCCCGCCTCCGGTTCGCTGAACAGCTGGCACCACAGGTCATCCGCGGTGACGATGCGATGGAGGTACCGCTCACGCTGATCTGTGGTGCCGTGCTCCAACAGGGTGGGTCCGACCAGATTGACCGCGACACGGTTGACGATCTCTGGCGCGTGCGCGAGTGCGATTTCTTCTTGCACCATGAAGGCTTCGGTCCAACCGAGGCTGCGTCCTCCGAAGTCACGCGGCCAGTGCACCGCAACGAGCGAGACGCCGGCCAACTCGGCTTGCCACGCGCGCTGGAAGTCGACCAGCGCGCGACCGGCAGCGGGTGGTTGTTCACGGGGCGCGTGTGTCGCCATCCATTCGCGGACCTCGGTTCGAAACGCGTCTTGAGCGGGCGAGAACCGTAGGTCCACCGCGTCACGGTAGGCGACCGCGCTTCTTGACGCCACGCCATCGCAGCGTGAAGATGTCCGGCTGTTCCGATCGTCGGGACAGGGGACGACATCGGGGGATCGCATGTCGAGCGCGCCTGCCTACGCCGAACGCTGGGCGACCATCAACTTCGAACGGCGCGATGGCATCGTGCAGATGCGCTTGCACACCGACGATGGTCCGCTGCGTTGGGGCGCGGACGCCGTACGCGACCTCCAAGAGGCGTTCGGCGCGGTTGCTGCCGACAACGACAATCGCGTGGTGATCCTCACCGGTACGGGCGACGAGTTCAACGGACCCAAGGGCAGCCCCGCGACATTTCCGCGGGCGACGCCCCGCGGTTGGGATTCGGCGCACTGGAACGTCCGGCGACTGCTGACAAACCTGCTCGACATCGAGGCACCGGTGATCGCGGCGATCAACGGGCCCGCGTGGCGCCACGCGGAGACTCCTCTGCTGTCCGACATCGTCCTTGCTTCGGACACCACCGTGTTCTCCGACTCAGGTCACTTCGTGAACGGGCTCGTGCCCGGTGACGGCATGCAACTCATCATGCCGCTCGTGATGGGGCTCAACCGCGCGCGTTACTACATGCTCACCGGCCAAGAGATCGATGCCCGCACCGCGCTCGACATCGGCATGGTCAACGAAGTGTTGCCCGCCGATGAGTTGCTGCCACGTGCCTGGGAGTTGGCCGAACAGCTCACCCGTCAATCGCACCTCGTCACCCGCTACACGCGTGTTGCGTTCACCCACACCATCCGTCAATTGCTCGTCGCCAACCACGGCTACGGCATCATGCTCGAGGGCATGGCGTGCGTCGACGATGCCGAGCGCGGCGGGGGTTACGAGCTCGCCGAGCGCGCGTGATCACCGGCGCGCCCGACGCATTGTTGCTCGGCGTGCGCGCCGTACTGCTCGGCTCGGGCACCGCGCTGTCGATGTTCGGCTCGGTACTTGGCGAACAGGGCGCGGACGTCATCCGGATCGAGCCGCCGTCGGTCGGCGACGAGCTCCGCCGGCGCGGACCATTCGTCGACGACCACTCGCTCACGTGGGCAGTCGCCGCCCGCTCGTCGCGCAGTGTCACCTGCGATCTCACCCACCCCGACGGCAAGGCCCTGGCGGTCCGCCTGCTCGAGAGCGCCACCATCGTCGGCGAAGGCCTCGGCCCGGGTGGGCTCGACGCACTTGGCCCCGAAGTCGGGAGAATCCGGGGGCCTCGGGCGCTCGTGCGCTTCAGTGGACGGGGCCACACCGGCCCTGCGGCCCCTCAGGAGGCCCCTGAGCTCGTCGCGCTGGCGATCAGCGGCCTGCTCGCCCTCACCGGCCAGCCGCACCGAGCGCCGGTCCCATTCGGCGTGCGACTCGCTGAGCAGCTGGCCGGAGTCTCGGGGGCCGCGGCGGCGCTGGCGGCGCTGCTCGACGAGACCCCCGATCTCGATGGCGCCCCGGTGGTCATCGATCTCGCAACCCACGCCGCCGCGCTACGTCTCACCGAATGGACCGTGGCTGCCTACGACAAGCTCGGCCTCGAACGGAGGCGCGAAGGAAACCGCCCGTCGAGTGTCGCGCCGCTCGATGTATACGTCACGGCCGATGGTGATCACGTCGCGATCGTCGGCGGATCCGACGCCAACTTCGCGCGACTGGTGAAGGCGGTGGATCGCGAAGACCTGTTGACCGACGAGCACTACGCGACCACTGCCGCGCGGGTCGAGCATGGCAGCGAGATCAACGAGCTCGTCGCAACGTGGGTCGGCGCGCACCGAACCGACGACATCGAAGCGCGCTGCCTCGCGAGCGGCGCGCCGTTCGGCCGCGTTGCCGGCCCGGCCGCGATACTCGCGAACGCACACTTCGCCGCCCGCGGCGACCTTGTCACCGTCGACGACCCCACCGTCGGACCCCACGTGCAACAGGCACCGCATCCCCGCGTGATCGGCGCGACACCGACCGTGCCCGCGCCCGCACCCACCCTCGGACAACACAACGATGAGATCTGGTGCGACGAACTGGCCCTCACGCCCGCCGAGGTCGCCCGCCTGCGCGCCGCCGGCATCATCTGACCCCGCACACCCCTACAAAGACCTCGTCACTGCCGTTCTCGCAGCACAACGGCGGACCCGGTCCGACGTTGTGCTGCGAGAACGGGTGAAAAAGCAGAGGGGTCGTGGGATGGAGGGTTAGGGGGTGGCAGGGCGGGCGAAGCGGGAGGGGTCGACGACGGCGCGGCGATGGGTTCCTTTGCTGACGGGCCCGCTGGGTCCGTCGACGGATACGTCGAAGAGCAGGTGGCGGCCGTTCACTTCGGTCAGCTCACAGCGCACCCTGACCATCTGTCCGACCAGTGCGACGCCTTCATGGCTGACGCACACGTGCGTGCCGACGGTGTCGTGACCGGCCGGCAGGTGCGGCAACACACTCCTGCGGCAGGCGCCTTCGATGATCGACACCAACGACGGCGTGGAGATCACGAGCGCAGACACGTGTCCCGGCGTCATCGCGTCGGTAACTTCGACGACCACATCATTGGTGATGCCGGCTGCTACCGGACCGGGAGGCTCAGCCATCGAGTTGATCCACGGGATAGGGGTACGCGATATGGCCGCCGCCGTCCACGACGAGCACCTGCCCGGTCACGTTCGCCGCGAGATCGCTGACGACGAACAAGAGCCCACCGGCGATGTCGGACGGCTCGGACAGACGGCGCGAGGGTACGAGTTGCGCCATCGATTCTCGCTCGTCGGGGCTCAACACCTCGAGCATGCGCGGTGTCAGTGTGCCTCCGGGCGCCACCGCGTTGACGCGCACTCCGCGAGGACCGAGCTCGACCGCCACCGAACGCACCAGCGACATGAGTGCGGCCTTTGCCGCGCCGTATGCGGCGTGCATGGGCGAGCTGGTCAACCCGCTGATCGACGCCACGAACGCCAGCACTCCCCCGCCGCCGTCGGCGATGGCGCGCCCACCAACCTGCGCCACGAGAAACGCGTGCCGCAGCACCATGTCGAAGGTCCACTCCCATTCGGCGTCGGTCGTCGCCACGAACTTGCTGTATCGCGCCGCGCCGACGATGTCGACGATGCCGTGGATCGACCCGAACGCGGCAGTTGCTTCGCTGACCACGCGCTCGACCTGTTCTCGATCGCGTATGTCAGCCACGCAGGGCACACCGCCGACCTCGCGGGCGATCTCCTGCGCCCGGCGTTCGTCGTTGTCGACACAGAGCAACGACGCGCCCGCTTGGCTCAGCGCGTGCGTGGTCTGGCGACCGATGCCCTGTCCCGCGCCGAGTACCACGAACGGACGACCATCGAGGCGCAGGCGGGCGAAATAGTCCGGTACCGGCGTGTCGTCGCTATACGTCATTGCCCACCCCCGCGGCGTGACGCTCCATGCGAGCGACGGTGATACGCATCCCGTGCACCGGCGGCAGCACGCGCTCTTCGAGCACGGCCCACTCTTCGGTCCACGGACGACGACCCGTGTACACCAACCGATCGGCGACGCTCACGCCCTGTGCGGCGACTTCGGCTTCGGCCTCGTCGAGATCGGAGACCACATAGACGACCGTGTACACGCCCTCGCCGTTGCTCGCCAAGAAGTCGTGAAACTTCTGGGGTCCGTTCGCCGCCGGCGCGATCACCTCGACACCGTGTTCGAGCGAGAACGAGACGCGGAGACTGCCGTCGTGCAAGTCGAGCTGATCGAAGGTGACCCCGAGCGCAGTGCTCCACAGTTTGGTCGCGGCCTCGAAGTTCTCTGGTCGCACGCAGTAGACGACATGGCTCAATCGATTGGGTCGTGGATTCATCATTCGCTCCTCATCCCTGCGCAATCACATGGGCACGCAGATCGTTCTTCAATACTTTGCCGACCTGATTTCGCGGTAGCGCGTCCAGCGCAATCCACTGCTCGGGGATCTTCTGGATCATGAGCCCCGCCTCGCGTAGGTAGGCCGTCAACGCGTCCACGGGCAGTGGCTGCGAAGGATCGGCCGCCACGACCACGGCGCAGCACCGCTCTCCGGTCGCCGCGTCGGGCACCCCGACCACCGCCACCTCGCGCACGGCCGGATGTCCGAAGAGGAGGTCTTCGAGTTCCTTTGCGCTAATGTTCTCGCCCTTGCGGATGATGATGTCCTTCAGGCGCCCGACGATCTGGAAGTAGCCGTCGTTGTCTTCGCGAGCGAGGTCGCCCGTGCGAAAGAACCGTTGCGCGTCGAAGGCGTCCGCGTTGAGCGATTCCTCGACGTACCCGGCGAACAACATCGGCCCTTTCAAACGGAGCTCACCAGTTTCGCCGGGAGCGACGTCATGCTCATCGGCGTCGACGACGCGCACCTGTATGCCCGGTACCGGCCTCCCCTCGGTCGTGGCGCGCTTGTCGTCGGGGGCCGATAAGGGGGTGCACAGAGCGAAGGGGCACTCGGTCATGCCGTAGTTCGAGTACAGGCCGGCGCCCATCAGCTCCTTCAGTCGGTAGTGGAGCTCAGGATTCTTGGCCGCGCCGCCGTTGGTGTAGCCACGCGCGTGCGGGAATAGTGGCTGCTGTGGCCGACGCTGCTGGGCATCCATGAAGGCGAGATGGAACACCTGCGAGACGCCGGGCAGGGTCACGTGTTCGCGCGCGAGCACATCGATCACGGTGGCGGGATCGACTCGCTCGACGAGGATGTTCGCCGAACCGGCAAGGTACGAGCAGCACTGCACGACAAGCCCGCCGACGTGCGCGATCGGGAAGTTGATCGGCAGCCGGTCGTTGTGGTCGAGCCCGATCGCATCGACGTAGCTCGCCGATGCCGCGATGATCGATGCATCGGTGTGGCATGCGCCCTTCGGCCTCGCAGTCGTACCCGAGGTGTGAAAGATCCACCGCACCGTATTCGCATCGCTCGGCGCAGGAGGCAGTTGCGCGGCGTCGCCGCGCGGCAACGAATCGCGGTCGAGGACGATGTGGTGCAACGCGTCGATCGGGTGCTCGGCCGGCGGCGTGGTCGAGATCAGGAACCGGGCGTCGGTCGTGCGTAGTGCATGCCCGACCTCGCGCGCGCGGTAGATCGGCAACAGGGGCACCTGCACGACGTCGAGGCGACTGAGCGCCATGAACACCACGACGGTCTCGATCCAAGTCGGCAGTTGCCACGCCACCACATGCCCCGGCCTGACGCCGATCTCGTGCAATCCGGCGGCCACCTCTGCCGCGCCGGCCGCCAACTCGGCAAAGGTCATCCGTGCCCCGCGCTCGTCGACCATGCAGAGGCGGTCGGGCGTCGAGGCGACACGTCGCTCGAGAAGTTCCCACAGTGCCGGCTCGTTCACCCGCTGCCCCCCGCCCGGACCGAGTCTGTCAACCCCAGCGCTGGCGCCGCCACTCGTCCGGATCGCCGCCGCGTTCGCGTATGCGCACACTGATCGGGATCGGCAGTTCGTTGCCGGTGCCATCGAGGATTCGCTCGATGTGCTCACCGTCCTCGGCCCAGACGTGGCAGGTATTGCGGTTACCCGCTGCCCGCACCGCTCGCATCTCGGGCGAGTTCAGCGACTCGGGCGTTGCCGGCGGCGCTCCAGCGCCCGATTGCCGCAATCCCATCATCCGGCTCGCGAGCTTGCACTGCATTGCCACGGGAGCCATCGCCTGGAGCAGCGCAGTCGTGTGCGTGCATCCGCGCGGACCGCCGAACAACTCGCGCACTTTGTGGGTGAATCCGCGCGCGATGGAGAGCCCGACGAGATGGTGATAGTGGTCGATGACATTGGGGCACGCGTGATGCGGATGCGCCAGGAACTCGACGTTCACATCGGTGATGCGCAGATCGGGCAACTCGACGGTGAGCGTGACCGCCATGTGGTGCATGACGAGCGGGTCGTCGTCGTCGATGTCATAGAGGCGAGTGGGCAGCTCGTCGCGCACCGCACCCTTGATCACGAGCGAGCCATCGGATCGCCAGTAGCCCCTGACGTCGTAGCCGCGGGTGTGGATGAGCTCGAGGTCGTCGTCCATGGGCGCTAGCGCAGCACATGTGGGGGCGAACGGAGAACTCCGGCGGCGCTACCACCCCGTGTCATCCACCCGCGACGTAGCGTGCGGCAACTTCGAGGAGGTATGTGATGGACAGCGACGACATTCCCGGCGGCGAGTACGTGAGCGAACGGGGTCGACGAGCCGCGGTCGAGATGTTCGGCGTTGGAGGCGACGCATTCATGGAGCGAAACAACCGTCGGTGGGCCGAACGTGTCGATCCCGACTGGGCCCGCATCATGAGCGAATTCATCATCAACGGGTGCTACTCGCGCAATATCCTGCCCACAGATGTACGCGAACTCTGCGCCGTTGCGGCGCTGACGGTGCTCGCCCGAACCGACGAGCTCACCGCGCACATCCGCATCGCGCTGCGCAGCAATCCGCCGGAGCAGGTCCGCGAAGTGCTCTTGCAGATGTCGGTCTACGGCGGCATGCCCGTGGCGCTCGACGCCCTACGCATCTTCGATCGCGTGATGGCCGATCCCGACGTGGACTACTGACGGCTATCGCGGCAACGTGTTGTTGCAGGCCTTCGTCGTCATGGGCGTGGGGTTGATCGACGGCTTGGAGATGCCACCGGGACGGATCTCGAGGTGCAGGTGGGGCATCGAGGCGTTGCCCGACTGGCCGACGTAGCCGATCACCGTGCCCGCATCCACGTGACCGGTCACCGACCCGTAGCGCGAAAGATGCGTGCCGTAGTAGTAGTTGCCGTCTTCGCCGTCGAGATGCCACGACAGACCACCGGCCGAATCGCGGGTGTAACGAACGGAGCCCGACACCGGGGCGACGGTCGGTGTCCCCAACGGAGCGGTCATATCGACGCCGAGGTGACGCCACCCACCGCTGCGTCCCTCGCCATAAGTGTCGCCGAAGCGCACGGCACTGCTGATCGGGCACAGCCACACCGGAGCCGGGGGCACCACGACCGCCGCGGGCATGAAGGGCGCGACCACCTCGATGAGTTCGATGAGCGGCAAGACGTCGGGCTGCGAGAAGACGACGTAGACGTCGATGGCGACGTCGATGACGTCGACGGTGCCCGTATCGGCAGTGCTCGTAACGGCAGTGCTCATACCGGCGAGGCCGGCGCTCAACATCGCTGCATCGGCCGCATCGGCCGCATCGACACCACTGCCCGAGATCATCGCGAAGACCGCGAGACACGCCACCCATCCGGGAATCCGGACCATGCGGCTACCTCGACGACCGGTGCAATATTGCAGATGCATGACGGAAGTAATGATCGGCCAATTTTGGACAAGCCTTACCCACTTCTCGGTGCCTCATGTCATGTCCTTGCCACTGGGCCATCGCCTGGCGGACCGTGCTATGCGCGACGCCATCACTAAGTTCCATGGAGTGTGGATGACTTTCACACAGGGCGCCAGCCGAAGCCGACCTGACCACAATTCTCTATGGGTCTCGTAAAGCGATATATTCACAGGCACCTGGGGTAATGCGGCTGCGACACATCCGTAACATTTTTCCGGCGTCGATCCGAAGCGGGGCGCGCCCGTGGGCCCGATGGCGGCGAGAATGGCCCGATGCAGCGCAGCACACAGCGCATCTTGACCACTCACACCGGCAGCCTCCCGAGGGTGTCGTCGATCCTCGAGGTGTTGCGCCAACGCGAACGCGGCGAGCCCGTCAGCGGTGACGAGATCAAGCGCGCCGCCCTTGCGGCGACCCGTGAGGTCGTCGATCAGCAGGTCCAGATCGGGCTCGACATCGTCAACGATGGCGAGCAACACAAGCCCAGCTACGCGACCTACGTCATCGACCGGGTCGCCGGCTTCGACGGCGAAAGAAGGGCGGTCTTCCCGAAGCGCCTCGACTCGGTCGACTTCCCCGAATGGGCGCGCGCCGCGGCGCCCCGAGGACTCGCCGCGCTGCGCGTACCCACGTGCAACGGGCCTCTCGCGTGGAAGGACTTCGACGCGGTGACCCGCGACATCGAATGCCTGCGAGAGGCGACCCGCGACAAGCGGGTGTCCGAGGTGTTCATGACGGCGGCATCACCGGGCGTGATCTCGGTGATGTTGTCCAACAGCTACTACCAGAGTCGAGAGGCATACGTCTTCACTCTCGCCGACATCATGCGCCGCGAGTACGAGGCGATCGCCGACGCCGGATTCGTCCTGCAGATCGATTGCCCCGACCTCGCGATGTCGCACAACTCGGAGTTCTCCGACTTGAGCATCCCCGAGTTCAAGAAGGTCATCGCCATGCATGTCGAGGCGCTCAATCATGCGACGGCCAACATTGCACCAGATCGCATGCGGATGCATCTGTGCTGGGGGAACTACGAAGGCCCGCACAACCACGACATCGCGCTCCACGAGATCTTGCCGACCGTGTTGCGGGCGAGGCCGGGCGCGCTCTCGTTCGAGGCGGCCAACCCACGCCACGCGCACGAATGGAAGGTGTGGCGCGACATCGAGTTACCCGATGACAAGGTTGTCATCCCGGGCGTCCTCGATACGACGACGAACTACGTCGAGCATCCTGAGCTGGTCGCGCAACGCATCGCCCGTTATACCCGCACGGTCGGCAAAGAGCGCGTCATCGCGGGGGCCGATTGCGGCTTCGGGACCATGTTCGAGAGCGGCGGAGTCGATACGCGCATCGTGTGGGCCAAGCTGGCTGCCCTCGTCGAAGGCGCTGCCATCGCGTCGCGCGAGCTGTGGTGATCAGCCCTGGCGCAGGTACGACGGTATGAGCCTCGCCGGGTCGATCTCGTCGGGCTGCCAGCCCGCCACCAGCGCGGATCCGTCGATCGTGCGCACCGGACGGCGCAGCTCGACCAGCAACGACAAGCTGTAGGTGACCCGTCCTGTCAACACTTGCGGGTCGCACGTGCACAAGGCGATGGTCGCCTCGACGAAGGTTTCCATCGGCTCGATCGCGCTGGCCGGAGGGCTCACCAGACTCGACGCATTCTCGGTCATGACCGCAGCCTCCGGCGCGAGCGTGTTGACCGCGATGTTGTCGTCGTAGAGCTCCATCGCGGCACCGGTGGTGATGCGGTCGAGCATGGCCTTGGTCGACCCGTACAAGATCTGCGCGCCGGCCTGCGACTTGGCGAACGGCGGGCCGATCTTGGGGCCCGCGGCGCGCGACGATATGTTGCAGATCCACCCACGGCCTCGTGCGCGCATGTCGGGGGCCACCAGCGCGCTCAGCTCCCACGCGGCCCACGCATTGACCTCGACCGCCTCCATGAAGATGTCGCGGGTGGTCTGTTCGAGGCCGAAGTGGAAAGTGCGCGGCGCGGCCGCGTTGTTGACGAGGATGTCGACGGGCGCGCCGAACGCATCGTGGACACCGTCGACGATCCGTCGCCGATCGAAGGTCGGATCACCGAAGTCGGCAGCGACCGCGACCGCGCGTCCACCCGCCGCCCGTATCTCGGCCACGGTCTCCTCGAGTGATCCCGCGAACGCGTGCGAGCCGGGCGAGAGACTGCGGCTCGTCACACATACGGCCGCGCCTTCGGCGGCCAGCCGCTGCGCAATCGCCTTGCCGATGCCCCGACTGCCACCGGTCACGATCGCGGTCGTACCCGCACATTCGCCAGTCACGCGCACTCCGTCCTGTTGCGAGCCGTCACACCATCACGCCCGCAGCAGCGCCCGCAATGTCTTCGCCGTCATGTCGTGTGGCCTGGCCATTCACCCAGATGTGGTGAATGCCGTTGCTGCGGCTCACCAGACGGTCGCCGTTGGCCGGGAAGTCGAAGACGCGATCGGCGGGCAACGCCGCAACCGTGTCGGGGTCGAAGGCAACGAGGTCCGCGTGGTAGCCCGACTTGATCGTGCCGCGTTCGCGTATGCGCCAGAGATCAGCCGGTTGGCCGCTGAGGCGCCACACCGCTTGTTCGAGAGAGATCGCCTGCTTTTGACGAACCCAATAGCCGAGTAGATGCGTGGGATAACACGAGTCGCAGAGCATCTCGACGTGCGCGCCGGCATCGTGGGCGCCGAGCACGATTCGGGGGTCGCGCAAGAGTTGCGTCAACTCGACCTCGTCCGCGTTGCGCGACACGATACGAAATCTCGTCGTGAGTTCTTCGGCGATCGCGATGTCGAGCCAGAGATCGAAGGGGTGCACGTTGCGTTCACGCGCGAGGTCGACCAATGAGCGACCACGATCGCCCGCGAACACGACCGACTCGGCTATCGACGTCTTGACGTAGGCGTCGGGCCGATGGATCGGGATGTCGGCCTTGGCTTCTTCGCGCCAGGCTCGGTCTCGATAGACGGCGATGCGTTCGGCGCGGGGTGCTTGCAGCACCCGCTTGAACGATGGCGCGGTGCCGAAGTAATAGGGATCTTCGAGCGCCATCGAGAACACGATCTCGCGACAACTCACCTGAGGCCAGATGTCGCCCGAGATCGCCGTTGCCCGGTCGAGCATCTCGATCGTGGTGCCGTGCGGCCCGAACAACCCGGTGAGTAGCGCACCCCAGGTGACCCGCACGCCCAGCTCCTCGGCCCATCGCGCCGCGTCTTCGATCTGCATCTGAGGGCCATAGGTGATCTCGACGATGCCGCGGCCGCTGTCGGCCACGGCACTGCACAACGCGCGCAGCTCGTGCACATCTGCGAGCCGGCTCGGCACGGGCATCCCGTGCGCGCCGTTGTGGCTGGGCGCAAAGGAACTCGAGAACCCGGTGGCCCCGGCTTCCATCGCATCGACCACGATCCGGCGCATCTGCGCAACCTCGTCCTCGGTGGCGACGCGGCGGACCGCGTCGTCTGCACCCATCACATAGGTCCGCACCGGCGTATGACCGAGGTACGAGCCGAGGTTGATTCGCTTGGGACGCTCCCGCAGGACGGACAGGTATTCGGGGAACGTCTCGAAGCACCAATCGATGCCCGAACGCAATGTGTTCACGTTCATGCCCTCGACGAATTCGAGCGTCTGCATGATCAGGTCTCGCTCGTGGGGACGCGTCGGGGCGATACCGAACCCGCAGTTACCCTGAATGGCGGTGGTCACACCGTGCCAGCACGATGGTGTGAAATCGGCGTCCCAGAAGAGCTGTGCATCGAAATGAGTGTGGATGTCGATGAACCCGGGCGCGAGCACGAGCCCGTCGAGGTCGATCACGTGCGCGCCGGAGTGCGACCCGACGTCACCGATACGACCGATGCGGCCGTCGACGACTTCGACATCGCCGGCTACCGCCGGCGCGCCCGTACCGTCGACGACGCGCCCTCCTCGCAAGATCGATCGCATCAGCCCCCCGGCACGCCGTTCACACGTCGCGCGGACGGTAACACACTGACCAGCGGCGGATTATCGCCACCCGTGTGGCTAGATTGCTCAACGAGCACCTGGGGGTACCGCCATGGCCAAGTTCACCGCCATCGCACGCGACGACGTTGCGCCGAGCACGACATACGCGGCACCTGATCGCAAAGCGACCGGCGTCCGGTCATCCGTTCGCGTCTCGCCCGACGACTATTCGATCTGGATGGTCGACTCGGTGCTCGACGACGGCGCCGAGCTGCATTGGAGCGCCCCACACAGCGACGACGCGGTCTATGTGATCGAGGGTGAGCTCGAGGTCGACCACGACGGCACCGTTCGTCGATGCCCGACGCGGGGCGCGCTCATCGTCGAGTCCGACGTCGAATGCACCGCCCGCGCGATCGGCCCGACCCGTATGCTCCACGGCGGCGCGTACGACCCGGCACCGCCGACCGACGGCATGTACGGACCGCCCGCGAGCGAAGGGCGCACGGTGCACGTGGTCGGCGACGAAGGTTGGTACCAGTCCGGCAACGGCGTGCACTATCTGGCGCGCTGGTTCGCGGACTCGACCCAGAGCTCGTCGCGCATCGCGTTCTTCCACGTGGCGCTGCACGAACCGCATCGCCGCGATACTCCGCACAGCCACAGCCAAGACGAACTGATCTACATTCTCGACGGCAGCCTCGTGATGGGCCGGTCCGAGTACATGCCGGGCACGTGTCTCGCATTGCCGGCGAATGTGCGCTACTCGGTCACGACCGGCGCCAACGGCATCGCGTTCGTCAACTTCCGCCGCGACGCCTCGATGCAGGAGTACGGCAAGGTCAAAGAGCCCGAGCTCGAGAGCGCCCTCGCCCGCGGCGGCCGCCTCGTCGGCGACCTCCGCTGACCTGACCTCCGCTGATCTGACGGGCGTGATCTGACGGGCGCGGTCAACCCAGGTCTACCCCCGGACGACGCGTCCCGGGACGGCACCGGTGTGCTCGCCGTCGACATAGGTGACCTCGCCGGCGACGATCGTGTTGCGGTATCCCTCGGCCCGCTGGACCAAGCGACGACCACCGGCCGGGAAGTCGTACGCCATCGTGGGCGGTAGTACCCGCAGCTTGTCGAAGTCGATGATGTTGATGTCGGCGCGGTAGCCGGGAGCGATCACCCCGCGGTCGGTGAAGCCTGCGAGCTTGGCCGAATCGAGGGTGTGCTTGCGCACGAGCAACGGCACCGGCAGACGCTGACCGCGAGTGCGATCACGCCCCCAGTGCGCGAGCAGCGTGGTCGGGAACGACATGTCGCAGATGTAGGTGGCATGCGCTCCCCCGTCACCCAGGCCGGGCACCGAGTAGGGCGACAGCAACATGTCGCGCACGGCCTCGGCCGTGCCGCCGGCGAAGTTGCGCGAGGGACAGAAAATGAACGACTGACCACCATTTTCGAGCAGCACGTCGTAGATGCGTTCGAATGGTCGTTGTCCGAGAGCGCGGGCCTGCGCACCGATCGACCGATCGAGATCGGGCTCGTAGCTGAACTGGTCGTCGATCGGGTAGATCCATTCGAAGTCCCACCGCTGCGGGATGGCCGTCGCTTCGGCGACGATGCGCTCTTTCACCTCGGGATCACGCAGCTTGATGATGCGCTCGGCGAGCGGCAGGTCGGCAAAGGGCTGGTACGAAGGGCACACCGCGAAGAACTGCGACGTGCTGTCGAGCCCGAGCACGCGCGCAACGGGTCGGATCGCTGCCTGCGCCGTCATGCGCAAGCCGTCTTCGTTGGCCTTTGTGATGAAGTCCATCAACACGCGGTAGTCGTCGGGGTCGGTGTGTGTCTGCGTGACCGGCATCGTGAACGGCCGAACCGCGGCGATGCGACGGAAACGTTCGAACTCGACCTCTTGCGGGTCGGTGGCGTAATCGGCCGCGACCTCGAAGAACCCGCGGTTCGCCTGACGCATGCCTTCGACGATGGCACCCAACTCGGCGTCGCCGGCACAAAAAGTCGGCATGAGATCGCCGTCGCTGGTGCGATGGATCTGCGTGCGCAGCGTGGCGACGCCGACGGCGCCTGCTTCGAGGGCATTGCGTACGATGGCGGTGATCGTCTCGAGCTCGTCGGGCGTCGGAATGTTGCGGCCGTCGAACGCGCGCTCACCCATCGCGTAGAGCCGTAGTGGCGTATGGGGCAACAATGCCGCCACGTCCATGACGCGATGGCGCCGGTCGAGAGCATCGAGATAGTCCGTGAATGTCTCCCAACCCCAGTCGAGGCCTTCGTCGAGCACCGCGACCGAGATGTCCTCGACGCCCTCCATGGCCTTCGCGAGGAACGGCCGGTGCTCGGGGCGCACGGGCGCGAAACCGACGCCGCAGTTGCCGATCACCGCAGTGGTGACGCCGTGCCAGCACGACGAACCGAGTTGCTCGTCCCACATCGCCTGCGCGTCGTAGTGGGTGTGTACGTCGACGAAACCAGGGGTGACGAGCAGGCCATCGGCTTCGATGGTCTGACGGGCCGCCCCCACGTCGCCGACCTCGGTGATCACACCACCGTCGATAGCGATATCGGTCACGAGCGCTGCGGACCCTGTGCCGTCGACTACCTGGCCGCGGCGAATGACGAGATCATGCATGCATCCCACGCTATACGCTGAGCGCATGGTCGCCTCGGTTGTCATTTCTGCTGACGAACACGTCGTCGAATCCCGTGAATTCTGGGACGACTGGCTGCCCCGTTCTCTGCCGCCCAAAGATCGAGATCGGGCCCCTCGTCTCGTCGGTGTCGGTATCGCGCTCGACAGTTCGGCGCACGTGCTGCGCACGTTCACGCTGTTCCCCCAGTTGATGCAGTTCTCCGACGACGCCCTCGGCTCGATGGACGTGCATGATCGCGTGACCGTGCTCGACCGCGAGGGCATCGACATCGCAATCCAGTTCCCGCAACGGGCGATGTCGATGTCGGGCATCGCCGACCGCGATCTCATGTTCGCTTGCCTCAACTCGTTCAACGAGTGGTTGGCCAGTTGGTGTGGCTCGTCCAACGGTCGGCTCCACGGCGTACCCATCCTGCCCACTGTGTACCGACCCGAGGCGACCGCCGACTACATCGGGCATCTCAAGTCACTCGGCTTCAAGACGATGATGTTGCCGAACTATCCGCGCGACATTCGCTATGCCGATGCCGAGATGGAGCCCATGTGGAGGGCCATCGAAGAGGCGGGGCTGCCGCTCAACTTCCACATCAGCGAAGCGCCGGACGACAACGGGCCGGGTGGCCTCGGCACATTCCTCACGGTGTCGATGCAACCGTTCCGCAAGCTCTGGTCCTATCTCGTCTTCACCGGTCTGCTCGATCGCCACCCGGGACTGCGGGTCGTGTTCACCGAGGGCGGCATCAGTTGGGTGCCGTCGGTGCTCGACCATGCCGATCGCGTCCACCGCGAGTTCGCCTCCTATCTCGAACCGCGCCTACCCCACCCGCCCAGCCACTACTGGCACACCCAGTGCTACGCCACCTTCATGGACGATCCGCGTGGCCTCGAGCAGATCCAGCACATCGGGGTCGATCGGGTGTTGTGGTCGAGCGACTATCCCCACCCCGAGGGCACTTTTGGCGACACGCCCGCGGTGTGGCAACGCGTGCGCGACCTCTTGGGCGACACGGCGGCCACGGCGATCATGGGTGGCAACGCGCAACAGGTTTACGGGTTCGACGCGCCGTGAGCATCGAGGTGACACCCATTGCCCGCTCGCTCGGCGCGATCGTCAGTGGCGTCGACCTGCGCGACCGGCTGAGCGACGACGAGTTCTCGGCGATCTACGACGCACTCATGCAACACCTGGTGCTCTTCTTCCGTGACCAAGATCTCGACGACGATCAGCATCTCGCATTCGCGTCGCGCTTTGGTGCACCCAACGTCTATCCGACGACGCGCGCCCGCGGCCTCGACGTACCCATCGAGTTCATCGAAGACACTCCCGACAGCCCACCCAAAGCCGACCTGTGGCACACCGACGCTGCGTTCTTGGCCGAGCCGCCCGATATCGCGGTGCTCAGCATGCGCCTCACCGCGCCCGTCGGTGGCGACACGCTCTGGCTCAACCTCTACGCCGCGTACGAAAAGCTCTCGCCGACGATGCAACAGGTCGTCGACCCGCTCACGTGGGACGTGCACGTGGGCGACTGGTTCCACGACGCCACCGTGTTGCAATACGGCGAGGAGATCTACCAGCGGGTCGCCGATCAGTTCCAAGGAGCGCAACACCCGATCGTGCGGGTGCACCCCGTCACCGGGCGCAAAGCGCTCTACATGTGCGGTGATTACATCAAGGGGATCACCGGCATGCACAAGGCCGAGAGCGAACTGCTACTCCGCTTCCTGCGCTCGCAACTCGACGACCCCAACATCCAGGTTCGGTGGCACTACGAGCCCAACGACGTCGTCGTGTGGGACGAGCGCTGCACCAACCACCGCGCGCTGTCCGACCACTTCCCGTCTCGGCGGCTCGTGCGGCGCTGCACCGTCGGCGCCGGCATCCCCACCGGCGCCCGCTGAACGACGTTCCCGACCCCGTTCTGTTGGCATTTTACAGGTGTCGACCCCTGTAAAACGCCAACAGAACGAGAACAAGACGGGTGGGGTCGCGTTCTCACATGTCAGAACACCGCCACGGGATTGACCGGGCAGCCGGTGCCACCCGGGATGCGGATCGGGTTGACCGTCAGGAGGAACTCCCACCGGCCACGCTCCGCGCACGCCTCGGCGACCGGCGCCAGATGCAGGTTGTCGATGAGGTGCAAGCCGATGCCCACGATGCCGATCTGGTGGATCGGGAACGGCCATTCGGGCGTGCCGATGTAGGGCATGTGATCAGAGATGCCGTCGCTGCCGAGCACGGCGATACCGCGCTCGTGGAGCCACGGCAGGCACGTGGGATGCAACCCCGACAACCCGTCGGCGAACGGGCTGAGTACGCCACCCTTCTCGGTGCGGCGATGATCGCGGCCGGTCGAGATGATGAGGATGTCACCCACGCCGACGCGCAGCTTTTGCCGCTCTTCGGCGGCTTCGAGATCGGCGACGCTGACCGAGCGGTCATGGGGGAACGAGTCGACGCCGGCCGCCGCGGGCACGTCGAGCAACACTCCCCGACCGATGATGCCGGCCGCCGCGGACATGATCGTGTTGGTGCGGGCGCCATCACCACGAACGTCGCTGGTCGGGCGGCCGTTGTACATCTCGCTGCGAACGAACATGTGACACAGCGCGTCGATGTGGGTGATGCCGAGCCCGTGGACCTGCGTACCGATGTAGTCGCCGCACGCCTCGTAACCAGGCACTCCGGTCGAGTCGCGCGAGTCGCCCGAGGCGAGCATGTGATGATGCGCAGGGAACGGCGTCTCGGCCGACGGACGCACGGGCAGATCATGGGCGAGGCTCACCGTCACACCGTCACGTACCAGCGACGCGGCATGCGCGCGATGCGCGTCGGTCAGATGGTTGAGTGCGCCCCGCTGATCGTCGGCACCCCACCGTCCCCAGTTCTTGACCTTCGCATAGATCTCGTCGAGCTCGGACGTCGTCATCGCGTCGGTTTTGCTCACCACTGTTCGGCCTCCCCCGTTGCGAGTGCGTAGCTTTGCACACTGCCGCCGATCGAGGAGCGTGGCCGATGCGGGGTGTGGTATTCGACGAGGACGGCGTCCATGTGCGCGATGACATCGAGCTGCGCTCCCCTGGCGATGACGAAGTCGTGGTCCGCCTGCTCGCGGCAGGTGTCTGTCAGAGCGACGTCAAGGTCTTCACACGCGTCACGCGGCTGCCGTTGCCCTTGGTCATGGGGCACGAAGGCGCAGGCATCGTCGAGTCGATCGGCCGCTCGGTCGACACGGTCGAACCGGGCGACTTCGTCGTCCTCCACACTCTGCGCTCGTGCGGCTGGTGCCGCCACTGCGTTGCCGGCCGGCCGACGTCGTGCCTCCATGGCGGCGGCAGCAGCGAATCACCGTTCTCCGCGTCGGGCCACAAGCTGCATCAGTTCGCGAGCACATCGGTGTTCGTCGAGCGCACGATCGTTCGGTGCGAACAAGTCGTCCGCGTCGACCCGCGCATCCCACCGACCGCGGCGTCGCTGCTGTCGTGTGCCGTTTTGCACGGTTCCGGCGCGGTGACCAACCGCGCACATGTACGTGCCGGCGACACCGTGGCAGTATTCGGCGCCCCGCCGCTCGGGCTCAATGTGATCCAAGCCGCACGCATAGCCGGCGCGCAACGGATCATCGCACTCGACACCAACAGCGAGGTCGAGACACTTGCCCGCCGCTGCGGCGCGCACGACTTCAGCGCAACGCTCGACGCGCCCGGCGTGCTCGACCTCGAGGCGGGCGGCGTGGATCACGCGTTCGTGTGCATCCCGGATGCTGCGGTGGTCACGCAGGCGGTCGCCGCCACTGCGGTTTCCGGGCAATGCGTGATCGTCGAATTCCCCGGCCTCGGTGTGCGCGCCGACTTCGAGGTGCGCCAGCTGTATCTCGACAAGTCGATACTTGGCTCGCGCGCGGGCACCGCAGACCCGACGCGCGACATTCCCCGCCTCGTCGAGCTCTATCTCGACGGTCAGCTGCTGCTCGACGAATTGATCGGTCGCACCGCGCCACTCGATGGCGCCGAAACCGCGCTCGCAGAGATGGCCGGCGGGCCGAGCGCCCCGCGTACCGTGCTCGCGATCAGCTGAGCTCCGCGACGAGATCGCGAGTCGCTTCGCCGGGCGTGGTGAGACCGCACATCGCCATCGCGATGCGTAGCTCGTCGGTCAGCTCTTCGAGGAGGAACCGCGCTCCGGCCTCCCCGGCGACCGCCAACGACCACACCACCGATCGACCGAGGAACACCGCGCGTGCGCCCAGTGCAAGGGCCATCAGTGCGTGGTTGCCCCGCCGTATACCGCCGTCGACATAGACCTCGGCCCGGTCGGCCACCGCGTCGACGATCTCGGGCAATGCGTGCGCGGTGGGGATCACGTTGTCGAGTTGACGCCCGCCGTGGTTCGACACGGAGATCGCTGCCGCGCCCGCGTCCACGCAACGCGCCGCATCGTCGCCGCGCAGCACACCCTTGACCACTACCGGAAGGCCACCCGCCCACTCCGACACCTGCGCGATGTCGTCGAAGGTGACGGCCGCGTCGAATCCGGTGACGAGCGAGTAGATGTCGAGCGAACCAGGGGCGACGCGCGGGACGAGATTCGGCAACACGAAGTCTGTTGGCACATTGAAGTTGTTGCGGCGATTACGCGCGTTGTGAACGAGAACCGGGCTATCGACGGTGAGTACAACCGCCTCGAACCCCGCGGCCTTCACCCGAGCGCACAGATCGCGCGTCAACCCGCGGTCTTGTTGGATGTACATCTGCATCCAACGCGGTGACGACGGTGCGGCAACCGCGATGTCTTCGATCGACGTCGTGGCAGAGATCGACACGATGTACAGCGCGCCGGCGGCCTTCGCGGCGCGGGCTGTCTCGAGCTCGCCCTCGGGGCAGAACAAGCGGTGCATCGCGGTCGGCGACACCACGATCGGCGTGCCGACGGGCGTACCGAGCAGTGTGGTCGCGGTCGCTACTCGCGACACATCGCGCAGCACGTGGGGCCTCAGCCGCATCGACTTCCATGCAGCGAGATTGGAAGCAACGGTGATCTCTTCGTCGCCGCCACCGGCCGTGTAGTCGTAGGCCATCCGATCGAGGCGCGCCGCCGCCAACGATTCGAGCTCAGAGATTTCGAATAGCACTGCAACCTCTCATCGTGCCGTCATCATGACCGCAGACATCACACACGGATGGTCGCTGCGATTCTCCCATGCGTGTGGCGCACCCCGTTGTACGACGGTGTCGCCGGGCCCGAGACGTCGCTCTTCCGCGTCGCCGAGCACGAGATAGATCTCGCCGCTGATGACCTGTACGAAGTCGATCGTCTGCGTGCGGTGCATACCCCGCGCCCGCGCTCCCGGATAGAACGTCAACATCGACCACCGCGCCCCGCCGACGGGAACCGGGCCGAGGCTCCACGCAGGATGGTCGGTGTCGATGTCACGGCTCAGATCCGGTGGCGCGTCGGTGACGACCCACATCACCTCGATCTCGACGCCTTCGGCCGAATCGGCACCGCCGAACATCGGCGGCGCGCCGTCGGACTCCACGACACCTCGCCCTTCGCCGTCGTCGATCGTCACTATTCGGCGTGTCGTCACTACTTCCCCCGCTTCCCGCTCTGGACAGGGCCGCTCGGGCCCTTTGCTTTAGGCTCGCGTGGTAGTCCCAGAACAGACTCGCCCAAGATGTTGCGTTGGATCTCACTCGATCCGGCGAAGATCGTCACCGCCCGACCGAACAGGAACATCTGCTGCAATCCGTCGAATGCCGCGCCACCGTCGCTCTCTTCGGCGACCATGGCCGAAGCACCCCGTACTCGCATCGCCAATTCGCCGAAGCGTTGGTACCACGTCGACCAGTAGAGCTTCGAGATCGACGGCGCGGCACCGGACTGTGATCCGAGCGAACGCAAGGCCGACGCCCGCATGATCTGCAGCCCCATCCACGATCGTGCAATCTCGTCGCGAATCACCGGGTCTTCGATCACGCCGTTCTTGCGAGCCAGCGCAATCAACGTCTCGAGTTCGTGGGCGAACGAGAGTTGCAGCCCCAACGAACCGACTCCACGCTCGAAACCCAACGTACCCATGGCGACACGCCATCCCGACCCGACCGCACCGACGACGAGGTCCGCCCTCGTGCGCGCACCGTGGAAGAACAGCTCGCTGAACTCGCTGCTGCCGGTGGGCTGGCGGATGGGGCGAACCTCGATGCCCGGTTGATCCATCGGCACCAAGAGATACGACAAGCCGTCGTGACGATGCGACGCGGGATCAGTACGACACAGCACGAAGCACCACTGCGCGAGATGGGCCAGCGTGGTCCAAACCTTCTGGCCTTCGATGACCCACTCGTCGCCGTCTCGCCACGCGCGTGTGCGCAACGAGGCCAGATCTGATCCCGCGTCGGGTTCGGAATAGCCCTGGCACCAGAGCTCGTCGCAGTGCAAGATCGGTGGGACGAAGCGACGCTGTTGCTCGTCCGAGCCGAACGCCAACAGTGTGGGCCCGAGCAATGTGAGACCGATGTTGCCAAGGCGCGCCGGCGCACCAGAGCGCACGTACTCCTCGTGAAACGCGACCTGTTCGATCAAGCTCGCAGGGCGACCACCGAGCTCGGCGGGATAGCCGAGACCGACCCAGCCGCCGCCGGCGAGCTCACGCTCCCACGCGACTTGCACCTCCAGAGGAATCTCATCGCGTCCAATCCCGCCGCGTCCCTTCCAGCGAGCGAACTCCCCCACGCAATGTTCGTCGAGCCAGGCGCGTACCTGCGCGCGGAACGCGCGCTCCTCCGCCGGCGCCCGAAGGTCCACCGGTCAGCGCTCGAGTTCGGGCGGCAGAGGTGGTGCATCAGGCAGCTGCATCGGGCCACCTTCGCGCGACGCGACGATGAACGTCGCCCATCCGTTGATGTTCTGCTGCCCGCGCTGATTGGTTCCGGTGACCTCGATCTCGACGACGGCACCGAGGTCGGCGTCGATGCGCTTGTCGGTGACGACCGCGGTGATCCACGTCGCATCGCCCATGTAGTTGAACTTGCGAAACTCACCGCGCACGCGGAACAGCCACGCGTCGTCGCCGCACCAATTGGTGCAGTAGTGCTGCAACCACGCCCACCGCATGGGGCCGATGTCGTATGCCGCAGGTACCCCGACCTTGCGGGCCAACTCGGGCTCCCAGTGCACGCGCTGCACGACGTCCCACGCATTGAATTCGTTCTTCGTGTAGAAGCCGCGCATCTTCTTGCGGTTCTCGAAACCCAGTCGCAGCGCGGGATTGCCGTAGCCGAACCAACCACCGCCCATGTGCATGTTGATCAGGTCAGTGACAGTCAGTGGCCCCTTGACCATCGTGGGCAACGCCGCGCCGACCTCCACATCCTCGTACCACAGCGTGTCGGATCCGCGCAGATACTCCGCGTCGTACGCCGCCTCGATCTCGGCCAACTGCTCGTCGGTATACGACGCCGGCTGGTCCTTTGGGGGGCGTGGCGCGTCGGCGGCGCGATCCTTCACACTGCGCCGCTCGGCGTGGACGAACCACTTTCGTTGGTCGCTGACGACCTCACCGCGTTGATTGGCCCACGTGAGCTTGTTGGTGACGATCACGCTGCGCCCGGCGAACTCCGAGGGCTTGTCTTCGACCTCCGCGACCACTTGCGTGCGATCGAGGACATCGCCTGGCACGACCGGCCGGTAGAACCGCGAGTCGTTGCCGGAGTGGAAGAGTTGCACGCCCCGCAACGCGCCGCGCGTCGCCTTCGCGAGATCGTCGGGAACCACCGGCGACCGGTCGTAACCCATCGTCGCTTCGAAACCGGGCGGCGCGATCTGCGTTCCCCACCGTGTCGTGGGGCCATAGCGGGGGTCGGTGTACAGCGGGTTGCCATCGCCATAGCCTTCGACGAAATGGCGGATTCCGTCAGCCGTACACGTCGTGTTCCACGGCAATGTGACGGTGCCCGATCGCACGGTCGGATTCGGATATCCGATGCGCCGGCGCATCATCTCGACCGATTCGTCGGTGATACGACCCTGGATCATGGCGTCGTCGCTCATGGCGGCACAGTAGCGCCTAGCCTGCCCGCTCCAAAGGCCGCTCGGGCACTGCTAGTCCGCTCCAAAGGCCGCTCGGGCACTGCTATCCAGCGAAGGCCGCCTGAAGCGCGGCGGCGATCTCCTCATGCGCGCGGTCGGCGGCGGGCAACACGTTGGTGAACGTGAGGAAGCTGTGGAACATCCCGTCATAGCGGGTGTGCTTGGTCGGCACGCCCGCTGCTTCGAGTTCGCGTGCATAGTGCTCGCCCTCCTCGCGCAGCGGGTCGAACTCGGGCGTGATCACGAGCGCCGGCGCCAGCCCGGCCAGCGTGTTGGCCCGTATCGGCGATGCGTACGGCTGCTCGCCCTCGTCCGGCGTCGAGAGGTACTGCTGCCAGCACCACTGCACTTCCTCGGTCCACAACATGTAGTCGCGCCCGATCGTCCGGTGGGAGGTCGAGTCGCATCGTGCGTCGATCACCGGATAGGCCAGTACTTGCAATCGCAAATTCGGGGTGCCCTTGTCGCGGGCCATCTGCGCGACGACGGCGGCGAGGTTGCCGCCGGCGCTGTCGCCGAAGATGGCGAGGCGCGTCGCATCTCCGCCGAAGGTCGTCGCATTCTCGTGCGCCCATTGCAACGCGGCATAGCAGTCGTCGGCGGCAGTCGGATACCGGTGCTCGGGCGCGAGCCGGTAGTCGGTGGCGACGACGATGCATCCGCTCGTGTTCGCCATGCGCCGCGCCATCGCGTCGTGCGACTCGAGGTCGCACAGCACCCAACCGCCGCCGTGGAAGAAGACGACGACCGGCAGATCGGATTCGTCGCTGGGGCGGTAGATGCGCACCGCGATCTCACCGCCGTCGACGGCGATGTTGCGGTCTTCGACATGGTGCACCGGTTCACGATCGGGCTCGACGTCGTGCATCGCCTCGACGATGCGCCGCCGTGCCTCGGTGCCCGAGGGCATCTCGTGCAGCTTTGGAAAACAGGCGTCCATGGCCTCGATCAACGCGCGGGCCGCAGGTTCGATGGGCATCGCTCTCCTCAATTCAGCGGCGGAAGGACCGCCGTGCCGATACGTCCGCTGCGGGCCGACAACGCCTTGCTCTGTTCGAAGATCGACGCGAACGTGACGAACAGAGTGCGGCCGTCGTGACCGCCAACCGCGCAGGCCAGCGGCGCCGCGTCCGCAATGTTGGTGGTCTCGGTGACGGTGCCCCCGTCGAGCACCCGCATCACGCGCCGCCCCGCCGGATCGGGCAGCCACAGCGCTCCGTCGCCGTCGAGACAGATGCCATCGGGCCGCACGGGTTCGTGCCCGCCGAGGTCCTTGCGCGTGGACAAGTCGGCGAAGCTACGCCGGTTGCTCAGCGAGCCGTCGGCCCGACGATCGAACGCCGTGACCCGCGAACCCGACGACTCGGCCACGATCAGCGTCGACCCGTCCGCCGTGATCGCCATGCCGTTCGGGAACAACATCTCGTCGGCCGCGACATCGACCACGCCGTCGGGTTGCACCCGCAACACGCTGGCCGCGCGCGGTTCGGTCGTGCCGTGTTGGCGATCCCAGCCGAAGTGACCGACGTAGGCGGTGCCATCGTCGGCGACGACCATGTCGTTACACGGCCAATCGGCGAACGGTGCGAGGTCCGCGTGCACGGCGAGGTCGCCGCTGGGCTCGAGCCGCATCAACTTGCGCGCCGCCATCGCCACCACGAGCAGCCGCCCGTCGGGGAGCCAGCCGAGACCCGACGGTTGTTCGAGCCGCGCGACGGTGACGCACTCGCCGTCCGTCGACACGCGGGCGACACGGTCGTCCCATATGTCGGAGAACCACAGCGTGCCGTCGCGCCAACGCGGCCCTTCGGGGAACACCAGTCCGTCTATCAGCGTCTCGATCTGCACGGCGCGAAACCTATACGGTGCGGAGATGACCGTCGACGTCGATGGCACGTGCGATCCCCGCTTCGAGAACGTGCGCGT
Source organism: Acidimicrobiales bacterium (assembly GCA_035525225.1). Lineage (GTDB taxonomy): Bacteria > Actinomycetota > Acidimicrobiia > Acidimicrobiales > WLNW01 > DATLFA01. Next base: position 124,418 of record DATLFA010000034.1, on the reverse strand, counting down.
GGCATTCATCAAGAACTTCAGCGACAACGGCGACATCGGTGCCGCGGTGGCCGTCACGCACCGTGGTGAGATGGTGGTCGACCTGTGGGCGGGTGATGTCGAGGGTGCGCGCCGCGGCGCGTGGCAGCGCGACACGATCGTCAACGTCTTCTCGACGACCAAGGGCATGACGGCGCTGTGCGCGCATGTACTGATCGATCGGGGCGAGCTCGATGTCGATGCGCCGGTCAGCCGCTATTGGCCCGAGTTCGCGCAGGCAGGCAAGGACCAGATCCCGGTGCGGTGGCTGCTCAGTCACCGGGCGGGGCTCAGCGCAATACGAGAGCCACTGACGATCGACGCGCTGTTCGATTGGGATCGCATGTGTGATGCGCTGGCGCGCAGCGAGCCATGGTGGGAGCCGGGCACCGAGTCGGGCTACCACTCACTCACCTTCGGCTTCCTCGTCGGTGAAGTGATCCGGCGGATCACCGGGCGATCGGTGGGCACGTTCTTCCGAGAGGAAATCGCCGAGCCACTGGGCGCCGACTTCTTCATCGGCGTGCCCGCCTCGGACCAAGTTCGCATCGCCGATTTGATCGTCCCGCCAGGCGGCGCCCGGCCGGGCATCCCCGCCGGGGCGCATCCGTCGGTGCAGGGGATGCACAATCCGCCGATCACCGACGACGTCGTCAACTCCGTGCAATGGCGCAGCGCGGAGATCCCCGCCGCCAACGGCCACGGCACGGCGCGGGGTCTTGCCCGCGTCTACGGAGCGCTGGCATGCGGCGGGCGCTACGACGGCGTGCGCGTCGTGAGTCCTGACGCGATCGAGCGCATGCGCGAGCCGCAGCCCGAAGGCATCGACTTGTTCATCGGCCATGCGATGGGCGGCATCGCATTCCGATGGAATCTCGGGTTCATGCCCAACTTGATGGGCCTGGTGTACGGGCCCAATCCACGCGCCTTCGGACACACCGGCCATGGCGGGTCCGTCGCGATGTGCGACCCCGAGGCCCAGGTCTCGGTCGCGTACGTGATGAACCGCATGCAGGTCGCGTCACCGGACAACCCACCCGACACCCGCAGCATCTCGATCGTCCACGTCGCCTTCGCCTCTCTCTGAACCCTTTTCCCTCCGTTCTCGCAGCACAACGTCGGACACACTTCGACGTTGTGCTGCCAGAACGGGGGGTTAGGGGCGTTGGGGGGAGACGGACACGACCTCGCCGGTGAGATACGAGGCGTAGTCACTGGCGAGCCACGCCACGACCGCGGCGATCTCGGAGGTTTCGGCCACCCGACCTTGCGCCTGCTGGTCTCCCCACCACTGCACCAAGTCGCCACCGATGGCGCGGGCGAGGTTCTCGTGGGTGGTGATCGTGGGCGCTACCGCGTTGATACGGATGCCGAAGGGCGCAGCCTCCATGGCGGCGCAGCGCGTGAGCGCGGCTACGGCGGCCTTGGCCGCGCCGTAGTGACATTGCTCGGCTTCGGCGCGCCACGCGGTGACCGACGCGATGTTGATGATGGTGCCTCTGCGCAGCGGGATCATCCGGCGCAACAACGACCGCGTACAGCGAAAGGCCGAGTAGAGCGTGACGTCGAGTACCCGCGTCCACGCATCGTCGGTCATGTCCACCAACGCCGAACGGCCGCCAAGGCCGGCGTTGTTGAACGCGAGATCGATGGGACCGAATTGGGCTTCGGTCGTGTCGTACAGCCGCTCGATCTGGTCGCTATCGGTCACGTCGCAGGGCATCGCCCCGACAGGTGTCGTGACCTCCGCGCGCAACGCGTCGAGCGCAGCCGCGAGTCGACCCTCGTGACGATCGCTGATCATCACCGATGCACCTTCGAGTGCGAATCGTCGGGCGGTCGCGAAACCGATGCCGGTGCCGGCGGCAGCGGTGACGACTGCAACTCGACCGCGCAAGAGGTCACGGGGCTCAGGTGGGGCGAGCAGTTCGATCATCGGGACTGCTCCGTCACGTCGCGGGACGCGCCGGTGGCCTGCCTGCGGTGACACCACCATCGGCGGCGTAGTCACCGCCGGTGCAATACGACGCCTGGTCACTCGCCAGCCACACTGCAAGATTGGCGACCTCTTCGACGCGCGCCATGCGCGCCAGCGGCACGCTCGCGCCGTAGAACCGTTCGTAGTCGGCATCGGTCCAGCCAGGGCGACGGGTCATCGCAGTGGGCATCGGGCCCGGGATGACGGCGTTGACTCGGATACCGAACTGACCTAGCTCGACCGCCGCGGTCTTGGTGAGCCCGCGGATGCCCCACTTCGACGAGGTGTACGCGGGCATACCGTAGGTTCCTTCGAATCCGCCCGGCGACGACATGTTGACGATCGCTCCCCCACCCTGCGCGATCATCTGCTCGGCCACGCTCTTGATGCCGAGGAAGGTGCCAGCGAGGTTGGTATCGAGCACCTGGCGGAACTCTTCGGGCGTGCACTCGCGGATCGGCTTCACCCGGATGATGCCGGCGTTGTTGACCAACACGTCGAGTCGTTGGTGCGACGCGACGATCTCGGCGATACAGGCCTGCCACGCAATCGCGTCGGTCACGTCCAGCTCACGGAAGTGGGCACCGATCTCGGCGGCCACCTTCGCACCGTCATCGACCCGGCGATCTGCCGCGACCACAGTTGCGCCCTCGGTGACCATGCGGCGCGCGATGGCTTCACCGAGGCCACGCGCGCCACCGGTGACCAGCGCGACCTTTCCATCGAGCAATCCCATTCGTGCGTCCTTTGGTTCAGGGTGTCGGAGTGATCTCGGCGTCGAGGTCGAGGCTGAAGTACGCGGCGGGTGTCTCGAGCAAGATCTGTCGCCGCGTCACGTCGTCGACGCGTGCGAATGCCTCGTCGAGGTGATCGCTGGAGCGGGGATAGGTGCCGACCGAGTGGGGGAAATCGCTGCCCCACATGAGATTGGCATACGGCATCTCGTCACCCAGTCGCAGCGCGACCGGATCACGGACGATGCCGAAGTAGCAGTGCCGCAAGATGTACTCGCTCGGCTTCATGCGCAGTTCGAGATCGAACGTGTCGCGGTAGAGCGCGTAGTTGTCGTCGAGGAAGTACAAGGTGCTGGGCAGCCAGCTGGCGTTGGTCTCGGCGAAATAGAAGCGGATGTCCGGAAACCGATCGAACACGCCCGACGCAATGAGCTGCACCATGCAATAGACGGGCGCGTGCGAACCGGCTCGCAACGACAGCGTCGTCGCCGCGTCGAGATGGCCGACACCGCGGCCGCTGCCGCCTGGTGTCGCGGCCACTTGACCGAAACCGAAGTGCGGCGAGAGCGCGAGCCCGAGCTCGAGTGTGGCCGCCCAGAACTCGTCGTCGGCCGGTGCCGGTCGCCCGGTGCCGTTGGGGAACTGGTAGAAGCTGACCGACCGCAACCCCAGCTCGTGCACCGCTCGCAACTCGGTGAGCGCGGCGTCGATGCCGCACACCGGTATCACCGCATTGCCGATCAGCCGATCGGGGGCGACGGAGCAGAAGTCCTGCGCGAGATAGACGTTGAAGGAGTGCACCATCGCCGCGTAGACGGCGGGGTCGCCGATGCCCTCGAGGAATCGTGAGGCGAATACCGGTGGGAACAAGACTTCGGCGTCGATGCCGTCGATGTCTTGCTCGTGCAAGCGCTGCTGCGCGTCGCCGGCACCCTCGGCGGGAGATCCATCCGGGTTCCAATAGCTGGCGTTGCGAAATCGGATCGGCCCGCGTCCGGTGATGTTGGGCCCGTTGTGGAGCAGCGGCTGACCTTCGACGAGCCATCCCTCGCCCCCCTCGGCCAGCGGCACCAGCCGGGGGGCGCGTTCGCGCCATTTCTCCGGCACATATTTCACCCAACGGTCGGGCGGAGTTTCGATGTGGCCGTCGGCCGAGATGACCGAATAGTGCCGTTCCATACGAGCTGTTTAGTCGATCCGATGCGCAAACGCCGCCGGCACTCGCAGCACCAGCCGCTCCCTACGCGACGACGCCTCGGCGCCGCAGATCGTCGATGACCGCCTCGCCGATGCCCAACTCCGCCAGCACCTCGTCGGTGTTCTCACCCAACAGCGGCGGCGCGCGCAGCTCGTCGGCCCGCACGCCATCGCGCATCATCGGCAGATCTACGAGTCGCAGATCGTCGATCAGCGGGTGGGGCACGTGTGCGAGCAACCCGAGCGCTGCCATCTGCTCGTCGACAACGACATCGGCGATCGTGCGCACTCGGCTGCACGGCACAGAATGGCGATCGAGCACGGTCTCCCATTCGGCGCCCGTCGCCGTGAGAAAGCGCGGCGCCAGTAACGCCCGTAGGTCGTCGCGGTGCGCGACTCGATCGCTGTTGGTGACGAAGCGTGGATCGGCCGCCAACTCTGGAACGCCGAGGGCTTGCACGAGCGATCGGAACAGGTTGTCGTTCGCGCCCGCGACGAAGATGATGCCGTCGCTCGTCGGATAGGTCTCGTACGGCGCGATGAACGGTGTGCGGCTGCCCTGACGTATCGGGTCGACCCCCGAAGCGAGATAGCCCGCCATGTGATACGACAACCACCACGTCGCGATCTCGTAGAGGCTCGTCTCGATACGCGCTCCCCTACCGTGTTGTGCCCGCGCCGACAGCGCGGACATCACACCGATCACGAGCCACAGCGACGCACCCATGTCCATCGCACCGATACCGAGGCGCACACCCGGCTGATCGGGCTCGCCGGTCATGTGCATGATGCCGGTGTGGGCCTGCAACACGGGGTCGTATCCGAGACGGTTGCGTTGCGGGCCGACGTTGCCGAAGGCCGACACCGAGCAGTAGATCAGCCGCTCGTTCTCGTCCCGCAACGTGTCGTAGCCGAGGCCGCGTTTGTCGAGCGACCCGGGCTTGAAGCTCTCGACCAAGATGTCGGCGCGTCGCGCCAGATCTTGCACGATCGCCGCGCCCTCGGGCCGGTCGAGGTCGATGACGACGCTGCGCTTGTTGCGGTTGGCCGAAAGGAATGTCGCGCTCTCGCCCTGCCACGCCGGCGGTGTCCACGAGCGGGTGTCGTCGCCCGAGCCCGGCTGCTCGATCTTGACGACGTCGGCGCCGAGGTCGCCGAGGATCATCGTGCAAAAAGGACCGGCGAGGTTTCGCGTGAGATCGAGCACCCTCAGGCCGGCCAACGGTGCGGGCGCAGAGGTCTTGTCGTCCACGCCGCCTGTCTACTCGTCGGGCATGCTCGCCGACACCTTGAAGCGACGACCCTCGTGAGGCGTATTGTTCGCGCATGAGCCTCACCGAGATGATCGTCAAGACGCGAGAGTCCTATGCCGGCGGCGCCGGTTGGGGCGACTACGGACCGTACGAGATCATCCGGGGCGTGGTCCGGTTCGCCGTCGACCCGGCGGTTACCTCGAACACTCGCATCGTCGATCTCGGCCTCGTCGAGACGTCCGATGGGCTCGTGCGATCCGAGGCCGACTTCTGCATCATCCGTCCTCTCACCGCGGGTTCGGGCAAGTTGATCTACGTAGTGCCGAATCGGGGCCTCACCGGCTCGCTTCCGTTCAGCGCCGACCTCACACAAGCGTGGGGCGACACCACCCACATCGACGCCGGCGACGGGTTCCTGCTGACGCGAGGATGGACCATCGCCTGGTGCGGCTGGCAGTGGGACGTACGGCGCGATGTCGTCGGGATGGGTTTCGCGGCCCCTGAAGTCACGCGCGACGGCGCGCCACTCGAGGGACAGCTGCGAGTCGAGATGCGAGCCGACACGCCGTACGCCGACCATGCGTTGTCCGATTCGTCGTTGATGTTCAACTTCGAGAACTACCCCACCGCCGACATCGACGACACGGCGGCAGTGCTCACCGTGCGTGATTCGATCCATGGCGCGCGCACCGTCATCGATCGAGCACGGTGGCGGTTTGCGCGCGTCACCGACGATGGCGTCGTCGCCGATGCCGAACAGGTGTGGCTCGATGGTGGATTCGAGCCGTTCCGCTTCTACGAGCTCGTCTACCGCACCAACCGATGCCCGGTCGCCGGCGCCGGCTTGTTGGCCATCCGCGACTTCGTGAGCTTCCTCCGCAACGCGCCCGCACGAGACGGCAACCCCTGTGCCGGCACCGTCGACCACACGATCGGCTTCGGCGTCTCACAATCAGGGCGCGTACTGCGCCAGTTCCTCTACGAGGGGTGCAATATCGACGAATCGGGCCGGCAGGTCTTCGACGGTGTGTTCGCGCACATCGGCGGTGGGCGCACCGGCGAATTCAACCACCGCTACGCCCAACCGTCGGTGACATCCACGCCGGGCTTCGGCAATCTGGGTCCGTTCACCTCGGTTGCGTCAGGCGAAGGTCTGCTCGATCGTCAGCGGGCGTTGGGCGGCGTGCCCAAGACGTTCTTCGTGAACACTGCGTGGGAGTACTGGCGCGGCGACGCGGCGCTCGTGCACATCGATCACGACCTCGCCGTGGACGCGGCCGACGTCGACGATGTCCGCGCGTACCTGCTCGCGGGCATCGACCACATCGGCTCGGCGGCGTTGATGAAGTCCGCGATGGCCGTCGCGAACCCGGTCAACGATCTCGACGCCGCACTACCGACACGCGCACTCTTCGAACATCTCCAGGCGTGGGTCACCGAAGGCGTCGAGCCGCCCCCGAGTGAAGTACCCCGACTGGCGCAGGGCACCGCGGTCGAGCGCGACGAGGTGCTGGCGCGGGCGAGTTCGATACCGGCGATGCATCTCGTCGACCTCGACGTGATCCACTCGGAGCATCACGTCGATCTCGGCCCCGATGTCGGGGCCGGCGTCGGTCGCTGGCCGATCGAGCTCCGCGCGCGCCTGCCGGCGTGGGTTTCGTCAGTCGACGCAGACGGCAATGAGGTCGCGGGCATCCGGGTACCGGAGGTGGCGGTGCCGATCGCGACGTACACCGGTTGGAATCCACGCCGCCCCGTGCCGGGCCTGCCCGCCGTGCTCTACGAATTCGTGGGCAGCCGCATCCCGTTTGCCCGCACGACAGAGGAGCGCGCTGCGACCGGTGACCCGCGCCCGTCGATCGAAGAGCGCTACCGCGACCGCGATGACTACGCGGTCAGGGCCAAGGCGGCGGCCGACGATCTCGTGGCACGCGGGTTCTTGTTGCCGGGCGATCGCGACGCCGCGGCCAACCGCGCCATCGCGTCGTACGACGCCGCCAGGGCCCCAGCGGCCCCCGGCAGAGCGGGGTGTTAGCCGCCCGTGAGCGCTGTTACTCGCCTGTGAATTCTGGGGCGCGCCCTTGTACGAAGGCCTGCATTCCTTCCAGACGATCGTGCGTCAGTGCCAGCAGTGCACTGGTCGACTGCTCTTCGGCAAATGCCGTCGCCATGTCGCTCACCGATGAGCGACGGTAGAGCTTCTTCGCTTGCCCCATGCTGCGGGTGGGGCCCGACGCGAGCCGGTTGGCCAACTCGCGCGCGGTTTGCTCGACCTGATCGACGGGCACGACGCGGTTGACCGCGCCCCACGCCCGCAGTTGCTCGGACGTGACCGGGTCGCTCAAGAACGCGATCTCGTTGAGAACGTGGTGCGGCAACACCCGCGGCAGGAAGTAGGGATCACCGGCGTGCGGCATCATGCCGCGGCGCGTGAACACGTGAGTCCAGCGCGCCGAGTCCGACGCGACGACGAGGTCGGCGAGCAGCGCGAACATCCATCCGATACCGGCGACTGTGCCATTGACCGCGCTGACGACCGGCTTCTCGAGCTCCCACAGCTGCTTGAACATGTCCTGGAAGCCCTGCGTCGGGAAGCGGTAGTCGAGCATCCACGAGGCCGCGGCCGATTTCTCGTCGGGCGGTGTCGCACCGGTGGCGGCGGGATCGGACGCCGCCACGTCGGCACCGGTGCAGTAGTCGCGACCCGAACCCGTGAGCACAACCGCGCGCACCGACGGGTCGGAGTTCAGATCCCACAGCAGTGACCGAAGCACATCGCGTGAGTGGATGTCGATGGCGTTGCGGCGCTCGGGACGAGCAAGGCGAATCCACAACACTGCGTCTTCGCGCCACATGTCGAGGCCGGGAGCGTCGATGCTTTCGAGATCGATGGGCATGGTTTGTGATTCCGTTCCTTCTCTGACGATTGACTGGCTAACGATTGACGTAGCCACCGTCGATGACCATGCTGAGCCCGGACACCCAACTCGCGTGTTCAGAGCACAACCAGACGACGGCTTCGGCGATCTGCGTCGGTTGACCGAGCTTGCCCCCGGGCATCAACCGCTGCACGGCCGCCGCGAGCTTAGGGCTCGAGTCGAAGAACTCCTGCGTCAGCGGCGTGTCGACCATACCGGGGCACACTGCGTTCACGCGGATGCTCTTGTTGTTGTATTCGAGTGCAGCTGACTTCGTGAGGCCGAGTACGCCGTGCTTGGCCGCGGTGTAGTGGGGCAAGCCCGGAGTCGCGACAACGCCCGATGCCGACGACGTGTTGACGATGGCACCGCCACCCTGATTTTCCATCTGGAGGATCTCGTACTTGAGACAGAGGAAGACCGAGGTCAGATTCACGTCGAGCATCCGCTCGAACGCGGCCTTGTCGAAGTCGGTGAAACGCCGCGCGACATCGGTGATGCCGGCGTTGTTCCACGCACAGTCGAGCCGTTCGTGCCCGGCGACAACTCGCGCAACCATGTCTCGAACCGCGTCTTCGTCCGTGACGTCGACGTGGACGAACGTGGCCGAGCCGCCGGCTTGCTGCACGAGCTCGACGGTCTCCTCGCCGCCGGCGACGTTGAGATCGGCGACGTACACGTGCGCCGCACCTTCGTGCGCGAACAGCAGTGACCCGGCGCGACCCAAACCACTGCCGGCGCCGGTGATGAGCGCCACCTTGCCATCGACGATCCCCATTGTTGCCCCTTATCCGATAGTGAACCTGCGGCCTTGCGCCGTGGAGAAAACCTGGCCGGTCGTGCCGATGGCTTCTGACTCTGCCGACTCGAGCGCGGCAATCGTTGCTGCGTCGACCGCGTCGACACGTGCTCCGAAGCGCCGGCCGCCGCGCCCACGGCCGATCACGATCCCATAGTCGGGCGTGCCATCACGCCGGTACGACACGCTGCACGTCTCGACAGTGCCGGCACCAACGTAGCGGTCGTCGATGGCGACCGCGGCCGGTGCGATCGCAACGATCCCGTTCGGATCGCTTGCGTAGCCCCCGGCGCGCGGCTCGGCGCCGAGCACCAGCGCGTGATGCTTGGTCATCATCTCGCCGACGCCGTGGATGAACCCGAGGCCGCCGCTCTCGCGAAGGCGCAACGCCATCGCTGCGATCGAGTGCGTGAGATAGTTGCTGCCGGGCCCACCGAAGAACGAAAGACCACCGGTCACCGTCGGTGCTTCGGGTTTGATCGGCCCGAGCACGCGCCCCGAGAGCTTGGGCATCGTGGGAAAGCAACTGTAGAGCTCGACGAAGCTGTAGTCGTCGGTCGTCGTCTCGGTGAGCTCTTGCGTGCGCACGATCGCGTGCTCGACCGCCGCCGAACGATGGAAGCTCGTTCGTGACAGCACTTCGGCCGGTTCATCGGCGCCGGCCGAACCCCACGGGTAGATCCACTGACCTTCGGGCACCCGCAGACTGCGAGCGGTCGCGGTGTCGGTGACCAGCAACGCCGCACCCTGATTGACGAACGGGTTCGCGGTCATCCGTTTGGTGAACGGGAACGCCACCCTGCGATTCGCAGCCGTGATCGTGCGCACCGTCGTCGGATCGACCGCATCGCGCGACCACGAGTACGGATTGTTCGCCGCGACGCGGGAGAGCGCGGCCCACAGGTTTGCCGACTCTTCTTGCGCATCGGACAACGCGATGCCTTCATGCACGCGCAGCGCGTTTTCGTAGAGGGCGAAGATGTGCATCGCCCGCTGCACGCCGATATCGGTGATGCGACGCCATGTGTCAGGGATCTGCCACTTGGTGCGCGGTTTGACCATCGGCGTCCAACCGAGTGCGCCGCCCGCCTTCGCGCATCGATCGACCGCCCGCGTCGACTCGGCCCCGATGATCAGCGCGCACTTCGTCTCGCCGCGCTGGATGCGCCGGGCCACGTCATCGAGCACCCGCAGCGGCGTCTCTCCGCCGACCGGGTACGACGTGCCGCGCGCCGCGCCGCATCCGAGGCGCTCACCGACCAAACCCGCGATGTCGTCGTACCGCCACGCCTGCACATGCAAGACGTCGATACTGTCGATTGTCGCCGGCGGTACGCTCCCACAATCGGCGAAGACGTTGCGCGCCGCGTCGACCATGAGGCGTATTGGTTCGGCGCCTGCCCAATCATCATCGTCGCGATGGATCGATTGCCCGACGCCGATGAGGACGGGGATGTGACTCATCGGTTGTAATAGCCGTCGCCTAGATCCCGCTCTGGAGGCCGCTCGGGCGTTCAGCCCCGCACCGGTCCGCCGGACATCTCCGAGGGGATGATGCCGAGGTATCGCTCGAGATTGTGATGCGTGTTGATGAGCCGCGCCTCTTCACTCGACAACGCGAGATGCGTGAAGCCGGGCTGATGTAGCCCGACCTGCGCGGTACGCAATATCTCGGTGTCCTGATTGAGCACATGGCCGAAGTTGGCGTCGGCGAACGGCACGGCGGCATCCATCGGCTTCGTGCGTGGCGCATCCGCCGATGCCGCACGATCGAAGTGCATGATCGTCAACGTGCCGTCGTCGGGCGTCGAGCCGGGACGTGAATACATGACCGTCAACATGTCGGCCGAGATAAGGATCGTCGCGTTGGGGAACACGTTGTACTGATTGAGCGTGAGGACCTCTGACGTGGAGAACGTGCTGAGGTCGACGCCGCGCGCTGCCTGCTTTTGCCGCACGCCCTCGGCGATGACGTCCTGCAGCGTCTGACCTTCGGGCACCGCGGGCGCGGGGCACGATTCGTTCACGCCCATGCGCCCACCCTGCGTGATGATGAAGGAATCCCACACCACCTGATCGGGCACGTTGCGTCCGAGGCGCGGGCTGGGGACGCCGTAGGGTTGCTTGGAGACACCGACATGGCCCCAGATGTGCTGCCCACTGTTGATGTCGTCGATCGAACCCAGCATCTCCGAGTGCAGACCCTGCACGTGGTATGTCTCGGAGAAACCGTCGGAGATGACTTTCCAGTTGGCCGGGATCGGGGTCGTCACGGCGTACGTGCACCGGAAGTCGTCGAGGCCGACCCAGGCGATGTCGTCGGGCATCCCCTCGAGATAGTCGGCGAGCGGCATGGCCTCGAGGTCGAGGTTGATGAACACCAGCCGTCCCCAGGTGTCGACTTGCGCGGCGAGCAACGGGAAGTCGTCGTTTCGCAACGTTCCGAAGCCCTTGCGTGACGGCACCTCGCGCAGCTTGCCCTGCAGATCCCACGACCAGCGGTGGTAGACGCAGCGCAATTCGGTGAGGCCGGCGCCGGCGCCTTCGCAGATGATGTTGCCGCGATGGCGGCATACATTTTGGAACGCCTGCAGCTGACCCTCGTCGTCGCGCACGATCAGCACCGAATACGGGCCGACCCGGCACTCGAAGTAATCACCCGGCTCGGCGACGTGATCGACGCTGCACGCGATGACCCACACCCGCGGCCACATCAGTTGCACCTCGCGGGCGGCGAACTCGGGTGAGGTGTAGCGAGACGCGGGCACCCGGGTGGGCGAACCCTTCGCGCTGCCGGTGGTGGTGATTGCCGTGCCGACTGGTTCGTCGATTCGTTGTTCGGTGACCGTCATGGCCCCAGGTTAGAGCGGGGCGGCCGCTGGAGCCACGACATCGCGATCCTGCCCGAACAGCCCTGACGGGCCCGTTCTGGCAGCACAACGTCGGACTGTGTCCGACGTTGTGCTGCGAGTTCGGATGGGATTGGGGGCAGTGGGACTCGAGGGCGGGGATCACCAGGCCATGGCTTGGCCGCCGTTGACACGGAAGATGTTGCCCGTCGCGTAGCGGCCGGCCGGGGACACCAGGTACAGGATCAACAGGGCCTGATCCATCGCCTCGCCGACGATGTGCAAGGGCGAGAACCCCTTCATCCGCTCGACGAACGCGTCGAACTTCTCCTGCGAGACATTGCCCTCGTCGTCGTAGAGGTGGCGTTGCGAGAAATTGGTGATCGTGGCGCCCGGCGCAATGGCGTTGACCCGGATGCCATGCGGCCCCGCCTCCGCGGCGAGCACCATCGACAGCATCGCGACGGCCGCCTTGGTCATGGCGTAGACGCCATTGCCGGGGACCGGCACGTCGATGCCGGTCGACGACACGTTGACGATGACGCCGCTGCCGCGCGGCTTCATCACCCGCAGCGCCGCCTGGCAACCGAAGACCACGCCCTTGAGGTTGATGGCGACCACTCGGTCGAGCTCGTCTTCCGTGACGTCGTCGATGTGACCGTCACTCGCCACGCCCGCGACGTTGCACATGATGTCGAGCCCACCGAAGTTGGCCACCGCCCGGTCGATCGCGGCATCGAGGTCGGCCCGACGAGTCGTATCGGTGCGCACCGCGACGGCGCGCCCTCCCCCGTCGGTGATGCGTCGCGCGGTACGCACGGCACCCGCTTCGTCGATGTCGGCTACCACCACCGCGGCGCCTGCGTCCGCGAGTACGGCGCACGTCGCCTCCCCGATGCCGCTCGCACCGCCGGTGACGGCCGCGACGCGCCCATCGAGATCGAATTGTGCCGCGAGCACCTCGGACAGAACCTTGGCCACATTGCCCCCTTTCGGACGGCCGGACGGTAGCAGCGCCCTGCTTCCCGCTCCCGTTAGTGTGCGGCCATGGCTCAATACGTTCCCTTGGTCGAGTGGACCGACGAATCACTGTTGTTGCGCAAGTTCATCTTCGATTTCTGGGCCGAGACCGGCCGTGCTCCCAATCTGCGGCAGATGCACGAGGGCACCGAACTGACTCGCCGCCAGATCGTACAGGCGCTCAAGTTGCTGCAGACCGGCATCGTCGTGGTCGTCGATCAAGACTCGCCGAATTGCGACATCCTCAAGGCGCCGCCGTATTCGGCGTTTCCCAGCCAGGTCGAGATGTATGTCGGCGACCAGTTCCACAGCTTCATCGGTTGCGCGCACGAAGCGGTGGCCGTGTCCAACATGCCCGCGTTCCATGGCAACGAGGTGCGACTCGAGTCGTATTGCGCCTGCTGCCTCGATCCGATCACGTTGTGGTCCAAGTCGTTCGAGATACAGCGCACGACGCCCGCTGATCCGCTCGTGCACATCGCGGTCCCGCCGTGGGACTGGGTACACGACGACATGAAATACATGTGCGACAACACCAACCTGGTCATCGATCGCGCGCACGGCGAGCAGTACGAAAAGATGATCGGTCGCCGCGGTGTATACATGACGCTCGATCAGGTTCGCCGCTACGTCGAACCAGCGGTCGGCATCCGTGGATGGGACTACCACTGGCCGCCGCAGTCGATGAACCCCGAGGCCATCTTCGAACGGATGCGCAGCCTCGGTGTCGACGTCAGCCCGTGGGGCGTGTAACCGGCACTTCGAGCACGCCCGACGCGATCAGTTGCTCGATCTCGTCGTCGGTGAGGCCCAACAATTCACGCGCGATCTCGCAAGTGTGTTCACCGAGCGCGGGAGCGGGACCGATCACCGGAGGCGCCATGCCGCTCGCCGCGAACGACGACCCGTCGACGGTCAACGTCCCCGCGCCCGGCTGTTCGATCTCGGTGGGAAATCCGCGGCTCAGCAGATGCGGATCGTTCAACAACTCGACCGGATAGCGCATCGGCCCTGCGGGCACTCGTTGCGCCTGACACGCCGTGGTCACTTCGTCGGGCGACCGGGGGCGCGTCCACTCGGCAACGAGCGCGCCGAGTTCGTCGCGCGCGGCGAGGCGATCGGCCGCGCTCGCCCATCGACTGTCGGTCGCCCACGCCGGATTGCCCATCGCGGCGACGAGGCCCTGCCACTCGATGTCGTCACGTACGCAGATCACGCACCAGTTCTCGTGGCCACTACAGGGGAACACGCCCCACGGCGCACCGCGAGGGTCATCGTTGCCAACAGGACCGACCGTGCCCGGCGCGATCGCCTCGGCGAGGAAGAGATCGCCGAGCAGGTTGACGATGACCTCGACTTGCGCGAGCTCGCAGTGCACACCCGCCCCGCGACGAGCTCGCCCATAGAGGCCGGCGATCGCGCCGAGCCCGACGAGATAGCCGGCGAGCAGATCGGGATGGTTCTGCATGTTGGGCACGGGATCGCTGTCGGCGAAGCGCCACAAGTGCGACAGCCCGCCGTAAGCCTGTGCGGACGGCCCGTACCCTGACCAATGCGCGCGCGTGCCCGTCGAGCCGAGCAGCTGACTCGATACGTACACGATCGCCGGGTTGATCTCGCGCAGCTCGTCGTAGCCGAGTCCGAGCAACGCCATCGTGCCGGTGGAATTGTTCTCGATGATGACGTCGGCGTGCGCGACCAACTGCTTCACCAGCTCGACACCGTCGCGCTGCTTCAGGTCGACGCCGAAGCTGCGCTTGCTGCGGCTCGACGACGCGAACGACGGCGTCATCTCGCCTCCGCCCATCGCCCGCATGAAGTCCAGATAGCTGCGGCTCTCGACCTTGATGACGTCGGCGCCGTACTCGGCGAGCAAACGCCCACCCTGCACACCGACACCACCGTGGCCGAAGTCGAGCACCAGTACGCCCTCGAGCGGACGGGCGCGCCGCCGCCCAACGCCTGGGCGAGTCGTTGACGCGACGGGTATCGGATCGTCGTGACCGAGGCTCGGCGCACCATTGGAGAAGCCCGCACGCACACCGTCGAACTCGAACAGGCCGTTGGTCATCGGCACCGTGACGCCCGGTGAAAGCTCGACGTCGACGAACGTGCCCCTCGACCTCAAGTGCTCGTCGCTCACCACTTGACTCGGTGTCAGCATCGGCGTGACGACGAGCCCTCGCCGTTGCGACTCGACCGACGCGGCCACCGTCGTCATCGAACCGTAGAACTCCTGCAGCATCGGGTTGAGCACATCGGTGTTGGCGAAACGATTGAAGGGAAACTGCCAATAAGGGTCGGCGAACGCTTCGGGCGAGCCCATCCATTCGAACAGCGACCACCACTGCCGCGGCGCGATGAGTACCAACCGCGCCCATCCGTCTTGCATGCACAGTGCGGGATACAAACCTTTCTCGCCACTGCGCACGCGTCGCGCCGATGCTTTGGCATTCGCGATCGCCGAGGCATTGGGCATCGCCCAGCTGTCGATCTGCGCGACCGCCTCGAGCGCCGACACATCGAGTATTTGACCCACCTGATTGGCCCGCCTTTGTTCGAGCGCGAGCGCGGTCGCCACTCCGCCCATCACACTGACCACATCGGACGCCAACGACCCCGGCATCGACACCGGTGGCTGCCACGACGTGCCGGACGACGACAACACGCCCGACATCGCCACCACCACGTCGTCGGTGGCGACGTAGCGCGCATACGGGCCGTGCAACCCGAACCAGGTCATCGAGCACACGATCAGATGCGAGTGACGCTCCGAGAGAGCGACCGGGTCGAGGCCCGGCCGATGGTCGCCCGGGGCAGTCGAATCGAGCACCACGTCCGCGTTCGCCAAGATCGCATCGAGGCGGCCCCGGTCACCGGCATCGTCGAGGTCGAGCACGAGACCGTGTTTGTTGGCGTTGCGATACGCCCACCAGAGGCCCTCGTCGCGGGCACGAGAGGGCGCACCGCCCGGCGGCTCGACCCTGATGACGTGGGCACCGAGTTCGGCCAATATGCGTCCGCACAATTCACCTACGTCACCGGTGAGATCGACGATGGTGACGCCGGCGAACGGCAAGGTATCGGACACGACGCGCGGAGTGTGACTGCTAGTCGATCATGCCGATACGACGGGCCAGATCGAGTTGTTCACGAGCGCGCACTGCGCCGGCCAGATCGAAGAGCCGACCGTCGACATAGAACGTGGTGTGGCCTTCGCTCTCCGCGGCTTCGACGAATGGCATCAGGTGCAAGATCTCGTCGATCTGTTCTTTCGTGGGGGTGAACACGTCGTTCACGAGCGCGATGAGCTCGGCATCGCCGGCAACGTGCATGCCGTCGTAGCCGAGACCCTTGCACTCGATGGCGAAGTCGCGATAGCCGTCCGGATCCTTGTGATACATGCCGCCGCCGCCGATCGGGAACGGCACACCCGCGGCCCGTACGTCGACGAGCACCTTGGACCGTACGTAGAACGTCTCCTTGCCGTCGGGCATGGGCGTATAGCCGAGCGACGCCCCCAGGTCGCCCCACATGCTGCCGGAGACGCCACCCATGTAGGCCACGCGCGGCGAGGCGGCGGCGATCTCGTAGGCGTTCTTGACACCCATGGCCGTCTCGATGACCGGTCGTACGAGGGTGTACCCGAGTGGCAGGTCCTCGAGGCCCTCGGCCGCGGTCACCAGCGCGGCGTACTCGACCACCTCGTCGGCCGACGTCGCCTTGGGCAAGCTGACGCAATGCACGTCGGTCGACACGACCGCGTCGAGGTCGGCCGCCGCACCATCTGCGATGCTGTTCGTTCGGATGAACACGGCGAGCCCTTGCTGTGCGAGCTTGGTGGCAACGACTGGCACCACGCGCCTCGCTTGTTCCTTGAACGGTGTGGGCGTGAGGTCTTCCATGTCGAGGCAGATCGCGTCCATGCCCATCTCGGCGAGCTGCATGATCTTGTCTTCGTCGTGGGCCTGCGAGAAGACCAATGAACGAATGATGCGCGGATGGTTTTCCATGCGCGCCAACATAGTGCTACGAAGCAGCGGGCGTCCGGCGGGACGCGGCGAAGCCCCCACCGAGAAATGAGGCAGCGATGGACCTGCAGCTGAACGGCAAGCGCGCATTGGTCACCGGCGGCAGTCGCGGCATCGGCAAGGCCATCGCCCGCGTACTCGCCGACGAAGGATGCGATGTCGCCATCGCGGCGCGCGACCGTACTCGGCTCGATGAGGCCGCCGCCGAACTACGCGCCGGCTCCGGTCGCATGATCTTCCCGGTCGAGGTCGAGACGGGTGACGACGCCTCCGTCCGGGCGATGGTCGCGCAGGTGCGCGAGCAGCTCGGTGGTATCGACATCCTCGTGAACAACGCAGCCCGTCCCGGCGGCGGGCCCGGCATCCCACCCAAGCTGGCCGACATCACGGACAGCGCGTTCTACGACGATGTCAACGTGAAGGTGATGGGCTATCTGCGTTGCGCCCGCGAGGTCGCACCGTTCATGGTCGAAAACGGTTGGGGTCGCATCATCAACATCTCGGGCCTCGCGGCGCGCTTGGGCGGCAGCATCATCGGCGCGGTGCGCAACGTGTCGGTCGCCGCGCTGACCAAAGTGCTCGCCGACGAGCTCGGCCCGTCGGGTATCAACGTGACCGTCGTACACCCGGGCGCGACGAAGACCGAAGCGGTGATCGGTGCGATGGAGTCGCGTGCCGTCAGCCTCGGTGTGCCGATCGACGAGCTCGAGGCACAGATGGCGCAACGCATCCTCGTCGGCCGGATCATCACCGCCGAAGAGGTGGCGTGGGTGGTGGCGTTCCTGGCATCACCGCGGTCGATCTCGATCACCGGCGACGCAATCGTCGCCGGCGGCGGTATCGCCGGCTCGGTCCACTACTGAGTTTCGCTGCGCTGAGTTTCGCCGAGCACTGACTTTCAGCCCTCCGCGACGAGGTTCAGCGGCAGGGTCTTGGGGCCATTCGCCCAAAAGACCGGCACCTTCTCGTAGACCCATCCGGCATCGGGGTACGCGTGGCGGACCCGTTCGCAAAAGACCTCGACCGTGACCCGTGCCTCGAGGCGGGCGACCGCCTGACCGGGACAGATGTGAGGGCCATCGCCGAACGCCAAGTGCTCACGCCCGTTCGGACGGTCGAGGCGGAACTCGTCGGAGTTCGGGAAGACGTCTTCGTCGCGATTGGCCGATGCGACACCGAACACCACCTTCTCGCCCGGACACATCGGGGCCCCGAAAACATCGGTCGCCGTCTCGATGGTGCGGATCATCTGATGGATCGGCGGATCGAAGCGCAGCGATTCTTCGACCGCTTTTGCGATCAGCGTCGGATCGGCCTTTAGCGCGTCGAACAATGCGGGCCGAGTCACGATGCGCGCCAACATGTTGGCGATGAGGTGACGCGTCGTCTCGTTGCCACCGAGGATCAGGCTGATCACTTGGGTGCGAATCTCGACGTCGGTCAGTCGGTGACCGTCTATCTCGGTGAAGAGCAAGCGTGTCACGAGGTCGTCGGGCCGCTCGTCGCTTGTGCGTCGCTCGCGGATGAGATCGTCGACGTACGCCGCAAACTCGGGATGGCCTCCGCCAAACCCTTCGCCGCGCTCGGTGCGGTTCTTGTTGACGTACTCGCCCCGCACGACGTCGTCGGACCATCCGCGGAACAGCGGCCAGTCTTGTCGGGGTACTCCGATCATGTGCGAGATGACGTTGATCGGAATCGGTGCCGCGAAGTCTTCGACCATCTCGCCGTGGCCGCGCTCCAAGAGAGGTTCGAGGTATTCGTAGGAGAGCTCTCGCACGAACGGCTCGACGCGCATCGCCTTGTGATGGGCAACGACGGCGTTGATGATGCGGCGGACCTTGCCGTGCCGCGGCTCGGGCATCTCGCTCACGAGCTGCTCTTCTTCGGGCACCACCACGCCCGGTTCGCGATAGCTCGAGCGGAACGTGTCGACGGCTTTGACACCGGTCACGACATCGCCGTGGCGGGCGAGGAACCACCCGACCGGTATCTGCGCCACGGGGCACGACGACCGCAGCGCGCGGTGCGCGTCGTGGGGAATATCGGCATCTACCTCGAAAGGATCGAACTCGACGATGCTCATGGCGCGCTCAGACGTCGACGCCCTTGAGAAGGGCCTCGTTCGGTGGGTCGGGCAACACGTCGAGGGGTGTGGCGATCTCGCCGACGGTCGGGCCCACCTTGCTCGCCAGCGGCGCCAGTTTGTCGAGATCGAAGCCGTACACCGCGGCGGCGTTGCCGGCGAGGATCTTGCGCATCTCGGGCTCGGGCGCGCCGCTGAAGATCTGCCGTAGGTGCTCACGGGTGTAGGGCATCGTGCCTTCGTCGTGCGGGTAGTCGCTGCCCCACATGAACCGGTCGATGCCGATGGAGTGACGCGCCG
Organism: Acidimicrobiales bacterium; assembly: GCA_035525225.1. GTDB lineage: Bacteria > Actinomycetota > Acidimicrobiia > Acidimicrobiales > WLNW01 > DATLFA01. The sequence continues at coordinate 105,235 of DATLFA010000034.1, read as the reverse complement.
CCGCATCGAGAGGACCGGGCTGACTCACGCCCACGTAGCAGTTCTGCGCGAAGTATTCCGATGCCAGCTTGTTGAGCTTGTGCTCGTCGCTGTAGGCCAACTCGCCGGTGCGGCCCGTCTTGCGAATGCGATCGAGCGTGCGATCGAGGTTCTTCAACAGACCGGGCACCCACGCGCCGCCGGTCTCGGTGATGACGAACTTGAGCTTGGGGAATCGTTCGAACACACCGGACAAGATGAACTGCACGAGCGGACGTTGCGAGTAGAAGCTGACCTCGTTGATGAACAACAAGTTGGCGACCGCGTACTTGCCGTAGTCGGGCGCACCGGTGCCGCCGTGAGTGTTGATGGGCACGTCGAGGTCTTGACAGACAGCCCACAGGCGATCGTACTCGGGGTCGTAGAGCGGCTTGACCCACTTCACGTCGGGCGCCACGTTGGGCAGCAGGATGCCGCCGCGAAGACCGTGCTCCTTGATCCACTTCACCTGCTCGATGGCATCGTCGATGTCGTTGAGGAAGATCTGACCGATGCCTGCCCTCCGCTCGGGAAAACGATTGCAGAAGTCGACGAGCCACCGGTTGTGCGCTCGGATGCCGGCCGAGCGATGTTCGTACTCGTCCGGTTTGGGCGGCCCCGCGAACAGCACGAAGCTCGGGAAGAACGGCGGCACCGTGTTGGGGAACACCACTTCGGCGACCTGGCCTTCGCCCTCGAGATCGCGGTTGCGGCGATCGTCGTCCCAGTTGCGGATGCGACCACCGTCTTGCAGATCACGGAATGGGTTCTTGTACCGACCCCGCCACGCGTCGAAGTCGTCGCGATACTCCGGATCGAGGTACTCGCGGTACTGCTGGTGGCTGCCACCGGCGTGACAATCGGCCGAGATGATGGTGTAGTGCGAATCCGTAGCCTGCGAGTCCGTAGCGGCCTGTGGCATGAGGCGGCCCCCTTCGAGTCATTGGCGAGCCTAATGTGCCTCAGCGGTATGGAGCCCAGATGTTCGATGACCTCGTGACCGATCTCGACCGCGATCGATCCTCCGCGTTCGCGCAGTTCGGTCGCGCCGTGCTGGCCGACGTGTCCTCCGATGATCTCGAGAAGGTCGCCGACGCCGACTTGCTCAACTGGGTGCGGGCGTTGTTCGCTGCACTCGAGGCCGGTCGCAGTGTCGTGGTTGGCAACGACAACGGCCCGCACACATCGATCATCGTCATCGCCGAGGCAATGGCCCACCTCGCCGAGTCCATCGCCATCGGCCTCGACGGTCAGACCGTTCACCGCCTCTTCCACACGCTCGTCGCGGTGACGCGAGATTCGGACGGCGGCATCGTTCGCGCCGAGCGCCCCGGCCCGCACGCGCACCAGCCTCTGACCGCAGTGGTGTACGTCGAAGTCGACCGCATCGAAGACGAGGCGGCCCGCGATCAGGTTGCAACCCGCGTACGCGAGACCTTGACGCTGCTCTCCCTCGTGCACGACGATCGCGCCGCGATGCGCCGCCTTGTCGAAGAGGTTGATTCGCCCGAGGTGCGTCAGTGGCTCACCGAGGACTTCATCCTGCTCGGCGCGCTGGCCGTACACGCTGACGCGATCGAGCGGTTCGGCATCGTGCGGGCGCCCGCTTTCGCCGATGCTGCTCCCCCTCCCTCGCGTGACAACGGGTCAGCGGGCGAGATCCGCACGGGGACGACATTGATCCGCTCACCGCTCTATCGCGACGCGCGTCTCGACGTCGTCGCCGTCCATGGAGCCGCGGGCGAGCTTCGCTTCGTCGGTCTCTTCCCGAGCGAGATGAGCGCATCCGGGGTGCTCGACCTCCCGTTCGTTCAAGAGAAGGTTCGTCGTGTTCGCACCCGCTTCCCATGGCCCGAGGGTTCGGACAATCGACGAGCCGCCACCGCGGCGCTCGAACGTCTTCCCGTAGACGAGCTCTTCGGCGCCAGTGACGACGAGCTGTACCGCATGGTGACCGGCATCGTCGAGCTTGCGCACCGGCCGCGAGACGTACGGATCTTCGATCGCCGCGACCACTACGGCCAGGTGCACTCGTTCGTGGTGCTGTTTCCGCGTGATCGCTACAACACACCGACACGCCGGCGCATCGTCGATCTGTTGTCGGCGGCGGTCAACGGGACGGTCGCCGAATTCGGGGTGAGCGTCACCGAAGCGCCACACGCCTGGCTCCACGTCAGCATCTCGTCGGCCGCGCCGACACTGTCCGAGGACCAGATCGACGAGCTCGAAGAAGCCGTCTCGAATGCTTCGCTGCGGTGGGAGGACGCGCTGCGGCTCGAGCTCGAACGATCGGGCAACGACCAAGCGACGCGGGCCACCCTGGCTCGGTACGACGGAGCGTTTCCCGCCGACTACACCGCGGTGACCTCGGTGGTCGTCGCCCTCGAAGACATCGCCCACATCGATCAGCTCTCGCATGCCGACCTGACATTTCGACCCACGGCCGACGAACACGAGGCCGAGCTACGCCTCGTCTATCGCGGGCCTCCCATGACGCTGTCCGACATGCTCCCCGTGTTGCACAACCTCGGGCTCGAGGTGATCGACGAGCGGCCCTACGTCGTTCGTCCGAAAGGCCTCGACCCGGTCAACGTCTCGGTCATCGGCGTGCGCACCGAAAATGCTGTGACACTCGTCGAGCCCGAGGTCAACATACGCGTCAGCGACACCTTCCGCCGCGTGCTACAAGGTGATGCGGACAACGATGACTTCAACCGATTGGTGCTCGCGGCCGGGCTGAACTGGCGCGAGGCTGCGGCAATTCGCGCGTACTACCGGTACCGCCGACAAGTCGGTGGCCGCTACGAAGCGCAATTCGTGGCAGCGACCTTCGTCGAACACCCCGACATCACGCGCCTGCTGCTGCGCATGTTCCACGCCCGGTTCGATCCCGAGCGGTCGAACACCGAGGCAGCCGAGTGCGCGCTGGTACGGACCGAGCTCGAGGCGGCGCTGCATGCAGTCGAGTCGCTCGACCACGACGTCATCCTGCGAACCGCGGGGGCGAGTATTGCCGCGACCGTGCGCACCAACTTCTACTGCACCGACGCCGAGGGCCGTCCGTTGCCCTACCTCGCGTTCAAGTTCGACCCCGCGCTGGTTCCGGGCCTGCCTCTGCCCCGCCCGCGCCACGAGATCTTCGTCTACTCGCCGCGCACCGAGGGTGTGCACCTGCGGGCCGGACGCGTCGCGCGTGGCGGTATCCGTTGGTCGGATCGATTCGACGACTATCGCACCGAAGTACTCCAGTTGATGAAGGCACAAGTCACCAAGAACGCGGTGATCGTGCCCACCGGCGCGAAGGGTGGCTTCGTGTGCAAGCGGCTGCCTCGCACGGCCGATCGAACAGCCATCAACGCCGAAGTGGTGGCCTGCTACCGGCTCTTCATCTCGGGGCTCCTCGACCTGACGGACAACATCGCCCCCGGTGGGGTCGTCGCACCGTCACGGGTACGACGCCACGACGGCGACGACACGTACCTGGTCGTCGCCGCCGACAAAGGCACGGCGTCGTTCAGCGACATCGCCAACGAGCTCGCAATGGGTCGCGGCTTCTGGCTGGGCGATGCGTTCGCCTCGGGTGGCTCCGAGGGCTACGACCACAAGGAGATGGGCATCACCGCGAAGGGCGCGTGGCAATCGGTGCTGCGACATTTCGACGAGATCGGTATCGCACCCGCCGACGTCGCGACCACCATCGGTATCGGCGACATGTCGGGCGATGTGTTCGGCAACGGGATGCTCGAGACATCGCGCCTCGCGTTGATCGCTGCATTCGACCACCGACACATCTTCATAGACCCCACACCTGATCCGGGCCCGTCGTACGACGAACGCCGGCGGCTGTTCGAGCTGCGCATGTCCTCGTGGAACGACTACAACCGTGAGCTCATCTCGTCGGGTGGCGGCATTTATCCCCGCGCCGCGAAGTCGATCGCGATCTCGCCCGAAGCGCGCCAAGCACTCGCCATCGAAGACACGGCAGAAGAGCTCACTCCCGCGGCACTCATCCAGGCCATAATCCGGGCGCCCGCCGACCTCCTCTTCAACGGGGGTATCGGCACGTTCGTCAAGGCCCATGACGAAGACCACCGCGACGTCGGCGACAAGACCAACGACGCGATTCGCGTCGACGCCCGCGATCTCCGCGTACGCGTCATCGGCGAAGGCGGCAATCTCGGCCTCACCCAGCTGGCCCGCATCGAGTACTCGCGCCAGGGTGGCCGGGTGTTCTCCGACGCCGTCGACAACTCGGCCGGTGTCAACACGTCCGACCACGAGGTCAACATCAAGATCCTGCTCGACGCGGTTTGCCTCGATGGCCGCCTCGACGCGGGCGAACGCCGCGAGTTGCTGGAAGGCATGCGAGACGAGGTTGCCGATCACGTGCTGGCCACCAACCACAGCGTCGCCCGGGCGCTCACGAACGCAATGGCCGAAGCGCATTCTCTCGTGCAGGTACACAAGGAGCAGCTGCGTTGGCTCGAGCAGGTCGCGCAACTCGACCGCGACGTCGAGAAGTTGCCCAGCGCGAGCGAATGCGAGCAGCGATGGCAAGCGGGTGAAGGCCTCACCGCCCCCGAGCTCGCGGTCATGATGGCGTACACGAAGACGGTGATCGCCACCGATCTCGCCGACGCCGATCTTCTCTCCGACGATGCGTTCGTGCGTCTCCTTGCGGACTACTTCCCTCTTCCGCTCCGCGAGCGCTACGGCGCCGACATTGCCCGCCATACGCTGCGCAACGAGCTGATTGCCGCAATCACGGCGAACCGTCTCGTGGATCGAGGCGGTACCTCGATCGTCTATCGATTGATCATCGAGACCGGGGCCGCAGTCGCCGAGATCGCGCGGGCCCACCAAGTGGCGTGGCAGCTGTTCGCGATGGGCGAGGCATTGGAGGCGATCGACGATCTGGCCGGCGTCGCGCCCGCCGTGCGCACGACACTGCGCCTCGACAGCCGCCGGCTGGTCGAGCGGGCCACACGCTGGTTCGTTCGTCACGAGCGGCCGCCCATCGACGTCGACGCGTCGATCGACCGACTGCGGCCCGGCGTCGACGTGCTGGCGGAGCATTGGGACGAACTGATCTCCCCGGCCCTACGGACCCGCATCATCGAGGCAACGGGAAAGTTTGTCGACGCCGGTGTGCCCGGGCCCGTCGCCGCGGTCGCCGCCCGCAACCGCACGTTCGCACCCGCACTCGAGATCGTCGACGCGGCACGCGAGGCCGACCAAGCACCGCTCGCCGTCGCCCGCACGTACTTTTCGATCGACGAAGCACTGTCGATCGGACGCATCGTCGAGCTCGTCGACGCCCTGGCGCGCGACGACGAATGGAAGTCGTTGGCGCGACTGGCTCTGCGCGACGACCTGTTCGCGACACAACGCCAGTTGACGCAGCTCGCCTTGGTGCGAGGCGGTGCGGATGCCCTCTTCGAACGCGCCGAAGCCGCGGTACAGCGATGGCATGCGGTGATCGCTCGTTTGCCGACCGCGAAGGCCTCGCTCGATCAGCTCAGCGTGGTAGTGCGCGAGTTGCGCCGGATACCGGCCGCGCTGACGTAAGCAGCTCCACATATTGGCGGCGATAATCCGCCGCTATCCGAGCGTGTCGACGAAGAACTTGCCGTCCTTCATGACCGCCACGATGCCATTGCGCAACGCCCCGATGTTGTCGCTCGGATCACCGTCGACCACGACGAGGTCGGCGTACTTGCCTTCTTCGATCGTGCCCACTTTGTCGGGCTGACCGAAGAGTTCTCCGCCGTTCTTGGTCGCCCACCGCAGCACCTCGAGCGGCGGGATCCCGGCGTGGTCGACGTAGACGGCGAGCTCTTCGACGTAGGCACCGTGCGGCGTGGGCGCCGCGCCGAAATCGTCGCCGACGCAGAGCTTGACGCCGGCCTCGACCGCCTTGGCCAACATGTTGCACATGTCGGCGAAGTCCTGCCCGGTCTCGGTGTTGAAACCCATCTCCGGCATCGCACCCGGGGGTGGCGCATCGCCCATGAACTCGAGCATCTTGAGCGGGAGGTACAAGCTCGGCAACACGAAGGTGCCCGCCTCGGCCAGCTTTTCGATGCACTCTTCGTCCATGCCGTCGGCGTGGTCGATGATGTCGACACCGGCAGCGATGCAATCGAGGATGGCTTGCTTGTGCGCGACATGCCCTCGCACGCGCTTGCCCCGGCCATGTGCGGCGTCGACGACCGCATGCAGTTCGTCGAGTGCGAGCGAGATGTTGTGCTTGGGGGTGGTGACACCGTGGCCGCCGGTGACATAGACCTTGATGATCTCGGCGCCCCGCTTGATCTCGTCGCGCACCGCCTTGCGGAACTCGTCGGGGCCGTCACACACGCGCACGACACCCATCCCGTGCGCCTGCCACCACCAGGGGATCACGTCGTTGGAATCCGAGGTCGTGATGAGATCACGCGACGCCGGGCAGACGCGCGGTCCTTCGACGACGCCATCGCGGATAGCCGCCGCCAACGATGCGTCGACGTCGAACGCGCAGCTGGCACCGACCACGTTGGTGAAGCCGGCGCGTAGCGCGATCTGTGCGTTCATCAGGCCGTAGTAGGCGGCGTATGCCGGCGGTCGTTCGAGGCCGAACGGCAACTGGTTACCGCCCACGTCGTGATAGGTCGTATGGAAGTGGCCGCTCGTCATGCCGGGCATCAACGTGCGACCGCGCAAGTCGACGAGGCGATCACCGGGCGCCGGCTCGACCGCCCCTGTGGTCACTCGAGTGATCTTGTTGCCGTCGACGACCACGGTCGCTTGAGGCTTGGCGGGATGCTCCCCGTCGAGCAGGTTCGCGTTGGTGAAGACTGTTCGGTTCATGGCTACCCCCGAGCGCAATGTGCGCGAGTTCTACCACTCGACGAGCAGTTCGGCAGGTCCGCGGTTGCGCAATGTGTCGCGCCAGCGGAAGGTGTCCCCTGCCGGGCGCAGTGCGGGGAATGCGTCGAGCAGGCTGCGCAGGGCGACCTGCAGCTCCGCCCGCGCCAGGGAATTGCCGACGCAGTAGTACGCACCGAAGGCGAATGCGAGGTGCAAACCCGCGGGCCGAGTGAGGTCGAGGACGTCGGGCTCGACGAAGTGCGTCGGGTCACGGTTTGCCGCGCCGATGAGAATTGCAACCTGCTCCCCTGCCGCGAGGTGCACGTCGCCGAGGCGGATGTCGTCGAGCAGTAGCCGGTTGTTCATCTGGTTCGTCGGATCGAACCGCAGGAGTTCCTCGACGGCCCCCTTCGTCAAAGCCGGGTCGTTGCGCAGCATCGCCATCTGCTCTGGGTGACGGAAGAGCGCGATCAACGACAGCCCGATCGTGTCGCTCGTTGTTTCGTGACCTGCCTGCAGCAGCAAGACGCACGTGGCAACCAGTTGATCGAAGCCGAGGTGACGACCGTCGTCCTCCGCGGCGATCAGCGCAGAGAGCACGTCGTCGCGCAAGTCGTGGCGCCGCCGGGCGATGAGGTGCTCGAAGTAGTCACGGAAGCCGATGGCGGCGGTGTCGGCCCGCCGGCTCTGTTCGGTTTCGTCGACGGCGAGCTCTGAACCACGGGCAAAGTCGGACGCGTACGCCTCGATTGTCGCGAAGTCCTCTTCGGGTACACCCAGGATGTAGGCGATGACGCGAAGCGGCAAGCGGTACGCGAACTGCTCGACGATGTCCATCTGACGCGCCGCGGCAACGTCTCGGATGAGCCCGGCGGCGATGTCGCGGGTGATGGGAGTGACACTCGCGATCGCTCGTGGGGTGAACGCTTTCATCACGATTCGTCGCACGTGCGCGTGCTGCTCGCTCTCGAGGAACAGCATCATCTGCTTGAGCATCTGGTAGAAGGGCCCGCCCTTGCCCCCGTGGTTGAAGTGTTCGGCGGTGGCCGGGTCACTCACGGCTCGCGGATTGCGATACAACTCGAGTGCGTCGTCGTAGCGCGAGACGACCCATACATCTCGCAGGTTGCGGTGCCGCGTACGATGCACCGGTGCGACGCCGCGCAACGCGTGGTACAGCGGGTACAGCTCACCGCGCCGGTGGGGGTCGAAAACCGTCGCGAGGATCTCTTCGGCGTCCGTAGGGACGGCAGTCGGCTCCGCGCCCGCGTCGAACCGGGCGACGATGCCCTCAGCCACGCACGACCTTGTTGCTCTGAATGCTCGAGGCACCCCAACTGGGCAAGCAGATGGCGTGGAGGTTGCCGAGGCCGCCGCACACCACGAACACCAACTGGCTCGCCGATTCGTTGAGCCACACGCGGCCCTTTTCGTCGACCCGGTTCTTCTCGTAGAGGATGCGCTGATTCGGCTCGGGCCAGAAGTCGACCGGTATCCAGCAATGCGAGTGCGTGAACTCGATGGCGTCGGCGATATCGGGGAACTCTCTCCCGAACCGCTGGGCCCACGCCGGGTTGAGCAAGACGACGACTTCGCCGTTGGCCGCGGTCGGTTCGAGGAACTTGTTGGCCATCGGAAACGAGATGGTCTTGGCGATCAGGTAGAGCAGATCGCGCTCGTTCTCGGTGTTGACGTCGGCGAAGGGGAACGCACCCTTGCCCCCATGGACGCTGATGATCTCCTCGTCGCGAGAGAATCCGCGCTGCTCCGCGAGCGAAGGCCATGGCGAACGCTCTTCCCATTCGCCGAAACACACGCCGCTCGATCGTCCCGGTTGACCGAACACGCTCTTCGACGTCAGCCCCACCTTTTGGCCGCCGATGTTGCGCATGCACAGCTGCACTGCCCGACCGACGGTGCTCGACCCGCGCCCGGCCGCTCCGCCCATGCAACCGGCGCCGTAGTCGAAACCGAGTTCGTCGCGCGCCGGCCCGTTGACGACGAACATCGGCATGACGCTCGACGTGGTCGTCGACAGCGCGAAGAGGTTGAAATCGTGCTCGGTGACGGCTTCGAGCGCGGCCACGACATAAGGGAACGCCGCGGGCTCGACGCCGGCCATCGCCGCGTTGATGGCCGCCTTTTCGACCGTCGCCATGCCGTTGCGGGGCGGGATCTTGCAGATCGCATCGTCGGGTTGCCAGGGCGTCGCGGCGATGAGCTCGGCCACCCGGGTCTGCGTGGCCGGCAGTATCGGCAGGCCGTCACCCCACCCCTCGCGGAGGGAGAGCTCGTAGAGCGCCAGCGCGTCGTCGTCGAGTTCGATCTGCGTGCTAACGAGCGGCGCCGAGACGTTCGAGGAGCCGGGGGTACGCGTCGAGAGCAATCTGATGCACCTCCTCGTCGGGCAGACCTTCGAGCGGATAGGGCAACACCAGCTGACGCAGATCGGCATGCCCCTTGAGCGACGCGATGCGTTCGCCGATGGTGATGAACTCGGCCGTGACGACGACGACGGCCGGCTTGTTGAGCGCTTCGACGATCACGGTGTCGTGGACACTCCACGACGTACACGAGCCTCAATTGCCAAGACCCACCACCGCGCAGTCAACCAGGCGGGCCCAGTCGTCGAGGTCATTGCGGGTGCGCTCACCCTCGGCGCCGACACGCTCGCCGACGACGAGCCGCTTGACCGTGGCCCCGTCGCGCACGAGCAGCGGCTCCCACGTGTCGAGGATGACGAAATACGACCGCCACGAACGGTCGAGGCGCAGGCCGACGATCACCCCTTCGAGTGAACGCCCCAAATCGAACGTCTGCGCCGCGGTCTCGTCCTCGGCCAGCGCCGTCGGATCGAGTACCCGTATTCGGCCCACCACTTCACCCTATCCGAGCCGAAAGTCCCTTGGGATCTCGAGCGCGATGCGCGACGATCGCGTCCTACACCGAACAGGGAGGGCGATGGCAGACATGACGGCGTCCGAGACACGACTCGGCACGGTTGATTTTCTGGCGTACCTGAAGGACGCGAACGCGACCAACGACCTTGCCGTCGCCATGGCCGCCATCGTCGAGCGACGCCACGCCTTGGCCCGGCTCGAACAGCGCCGTGCTAGCTGACGAGACGGCTAGCTGACGAGACGGCCAGCTGACGAGACGGCCAGCTGATCAGTCGCCTTCGCCGACTTCGGAGAACGCCTCGTAGACGAGGTCGGCACCGCGCTGACGGTGGCGCACCAACCGGCCGAGCAACGCGTTGCAATCGTCGCGGCGCGCCGACACCCAATCCGCGTGGGCGGTGTTGGGTACCAATTCGACCCGCGTGAGGCAGTCGGACAGCGCGGCCGCGATCTCGTGGTGCTCCTGGCGCAGTTGATCGACGCGATGCGCCATCCTCGGTGCGACCTCGAGGATGTCGTCGTAGAGACCGTCTTCTTGCTCCGTGAGGTCGACGTGCGAGTTGAACTCGGCCTCGACCCGCAGAATGCATTGCACGACGCCCTCGGCCCACGCCGCGGCGCGACGCGGCCCTGCCGAGGAGAGTGCGTCTTCGAACGCAACGAGTGCGTCGCGCAAACGTTCGCGTTGGCGCAGTGCGAGATCAGCTGGATTCGTGGACTCCGCCACACGACCTCCTCGACCCGCCCCCTTCGGCGAGGATAAGCCCGCTACCGCTGTTCGGCAACTGTTCTCTTCACGGCCTCGAGCGCGTTCTCGCGAAACGCCCGGGCGGCCTCGGTGTACTGCGCGAGTCCGTTGAGCTCGCTGCCGGCGCGGATCGCGGCGCGGGCACCCCACACGTCCATCTGCCGGTGAATCGTGCGCTTGTTGATCTGTTGCAGATCTGACGGCACGCCGGCGACCCGCCCGGCGATGGCCAGAACCTGCTCGTCGAGTTCCGAGGCCGGGAAGGCTCGGTTCGCAAAGCCGATCTGAGCGGCCTCGGTGCCGGTGATCGGGTCACCCGTCAACATCAGCTCCATGGCTCGGCGCATGCCGAGCAAGACCGTGTGGTACTGCCAATCGGGTGGGCTCGCCACCCGCACGACCGGATACGAGATGGTGGCGTCCTCGGCGATGTACACGAGGTCACACGCCGATGCGAGCTCGGTGGCGCCGGCGATCGCATAGCCATGGATCTGCGCGATCACCGGCTTCGCGAGATCCCAGATGCTGAACCACGTGTCATTGCACTGACGGGCCCATTGCCCGTCACCGGGCGCGCTGTAGAACGGCGCGTCGTCCATCATGGGACCGCCGCCGAGGTCATAGCCCGCGGAGAAACACTTCCCGGCGCCGCGGACGATCGTGACCCGCACCTCGGGATCGTGGTCGTGGGCACGCAGCGCATCGAGCAACTCGACCCGCAACGGCGTGGAGATGGCGTTGCGCTTCTCCGGCCGGTTCAGGGTGACGCGGGCGACGTGAGAGGCCGGGTGGTCGACGAGGATGAAGTTGTAGTCGGCCATTTTGGTGCGCCCCCTCTTGCGGTTCTCGTGGTGTTCTACACCCATATATGGGTGTAGAACACCAACAGAACCAGCAGGGGGAACAACATGGGTGCCGCACAGGACCGCCTCGACGTCATCGAGCTCATTCATCGCTATGCCGCGTTGGTCGATTTCAAGACCTACGACGATGCCGACCAAGTGTTCACGAAAGACGCCGTCGCGAACTACGAATCGATGCGGGCCTATGTCGGTGACGACTTCGAGCCCAAGGGCGCAAAGGCCATCGGCGAATGGCTACGCAAGTACACGAGCGCCCGCACCAGCATGCACTACATGCACAACCACGTAGTCGAGCTCGACGGCAAGTGGGCGAAGATGCGCAACTACATGCACAACACCAATTTGTCGATCGGCGGCGTGTACTACACCGAAGCGAAGCGGACGAAAGACGGCTGGCGGCTCACGAGTTTGCGCCTCGACGAACGCTTCATCGACGCCGACCGTGTCCAGAACCCGTATGTTCCCGAAGTAACCACCTAACGCGGGAGTACCACCGCCGGCAACGGATGGCGATAGAGCTTGGCCGCGTTCTCGCAACACATCATGCGCAGCTCGTCGTCGGGGATGTGCCCCCAGAGCTTCTCGATCTCGAGTTGCGTATCGGGCCATGTGCCATCGCCGTGCGGGTAGTCGACCTCGACGCAGATGTTCTCGACCCCGATGCGGTGGCGCAGATCGATCGTCGACGGATCATCGATCGTGCAGAACCAAAAGTTCCGCTTGAGGATGTCGGCCGGGCGTTCGTCCCAACCGAGCCCGTAACCCGATCGGTCGATGATGTTGTCGAGGCGATCGAGCAACATCGGAACCCACCCGATGCCACCTTCGCTCATGGCGATCTTCAGCGTCGGGAAGTCTTTGGGGTACCCCGACCACAGCCATTCGGCGCAGGCCGCGAGCGAGAGTTGCCCGAACATCGTCGCGCCGAGTTGGAGTGCCGGCGCGCCGGGTGGCGACGGATAGCCACCCGAACTGGCGACGTGCAACGAGATGACCATGTCGGTGTCGACACACGCCTGGATGATCGGATCCCAGTGGCCGCGATCGAACAACGACGGCAGACCGATGGCGTGCGGCTTTTCCGGAAAGGTCACCGACGTGAAGCCCAGGTCGGCCATGCGGCGGATTTCGCGCACCGCCCACTCGGCATCGGAGAGGTAGGTGATGCCCATGGGCACGATGCGCTCTGGGTAGGGCTGGTGCCACTCCTCGAACAGCCAGTTGTTCCACGCCTCGATGCACGCCAGCCCGACCTCGCGGTCCTTGGCGTTGAAGAACACGCGGCCACAGAACCCGGTGATCGACGACGGGAAGTTGACCGACGCCCAGATGCCCCCGATGTCCATGTCGCGCACGCGGGCTTCGATGTCGTAGCAACCGGGACGCATGTGCTCGAAGCGGAACGGCTCGAGCTTGACCGTGTCCTTGCGCCGGCCCGCAATCGCATTCATGCCGACCTGGCTGAAGATCTGGCCTTCGAACTCCCAGACTTCGGCGCCGTTGTCGGTCTCGACGATCTGCGGACCACCGGCCTGCAGCCTTTCCGGCAGATACCGGCTGAAGAGATGGGCCGGCTCGACCACGTGGTCGTCGACCGAGATCACGGTGTACTTGACCTCGCGCGGCAACGGCTCGGGCATGAAAAGATCAGGATCCAACACCGTCATCGCGAACCCCCTTGTTCCCCGCTCTGAAGGGCCGCTCTGGCCCGCTCTGAGACCACTCGGGCCCCGCCTCCGAACCATGCTACCGACCGCCGAGGCCCAGCTTGCGGTGGTCCCACGACACGACCTTGTCGACGTTGACCTTCACGACGACCCGCTTGTGGAGCATCGCCTCGACGGCGGGCTTCATGGCCTCGGTGTAGGTCGCTCCCATGTAGCGCTCGAACACGCTGATGCCGAGCGTGAACATGCGATCGGGGTCGTCGATGATCTCGCCCTTGCCGACGAACGTGACGCCCCGCAACTCTTCGTACTTGTCACCGTCTTCGATCATGACGGTGCAATGCGGATTTCGGCGCAGGTTCAACACCTTTTGCGCCTTGGCTTTGGACTCGACCGCCACCGCGCCTTCGAGGAAGCCGTACCACATCGCCACCATGTGGATCGATCCGTCGGGATTGACGGTGGCCATCGACATCGAATGGCGGCCCTTCATGAACTCGTCGATTTCGGCGTCGCTCATGCGGATGATGCCCCGCTGCTTGACCCCGTGCCCCATTGCCTTGTTCTCAGCCATCGCGCCCCTCGCCGTGTCCGCCCGACTCTACCGAAACGAGCGTGCGAGCCCAGCGCCCGAGTCGGTCCCACAGCTGTTCGCGGGTCGGCGCAACGTTGTGATTGTGACCGGAATCGTCGAGAACGAAGAGGGTGATGTCGTTGCTCGCCGGGAAGAGCACGGCGACCGCAGGGAGCGAACCGGCGATGTCGCGGGTGCCGTGGGCCACGAAGACGGGCACGTCGATCTGCGCCAAAACCGGCGCCGTGGTCCCCGGGATCATCGAACTCAACCCCACCAATGCCAGCAGCGGCGTGCGGCAGGCGACGAGCGCTGCCCGCACCGCCTCGGGCATCGGCGCACCGACGAGGAAGTCCGAGCTCCCCCGCCGCTGCATCGGCAGCGGCTCTCCGAAACGCTCGCGCACCAACTCCGCGATCGCGCCCACGACCGCATCGGGACGGCGCGCGAACTCTTTCTCGCGATCGTTGAGATGCGACGCCAGCCCTGCGCCTCCGTACCCGAGCAAGGCCACTGCCCGATGGCTGCGGTGACGGGCTTGCTGATACGCCGTGATGCTCGCCCCGGCCGAGTGGCCGACGCCGATCGTCGTGAGCCGCGGCATGGCCGGCAGGTCGTCGTCCAGCGTGCCCATACGCAGCTGTCCGATGATGTGATCGAACGCAAACGCATCGACATCGGCGACGCACTGCGGTGTCAGCGTGTAGCCGTCGTCGGGACGATCGCTTTCGCCCACACCGGGATGGTCGAGCGTGACGACGACGAAACCGGCGCCCGCGAGATGGCGCGCCATGCTGTACTTGCCGAGCGTCGCGTCGACGTCGAGATCGAAGTACCGGCGCGACATGCCACCGCCCGGCAGGCAGCACAACACGAGCGCGTCGGGCGTCATCTGCTCGCGCTCGGGCGCGAACACATCGGCGACGACCGTACGCACTCCTCGAGGCGCGACCGCAGTCACGTCGATCTCGATCCTCATGTGCCGGTCCAACGAGGTCGGCGCTTTTCCCGGAACGCGGCGATGCCTTCGCGCGCATCGTCGCTCGAACCGACCACTTGCTGCTCGGCTTGCGTCTGCTCCCATGCTGCCGCGCCACCATCGATCGCCGCGGTCCACATTGTCCGGCGCAGCGCGGCCACCGCGAGCGGGGCGTTCTCGGCGATGCGGGTCGCGAGCGCGACTGCTCGCTCGACGACCTGATCGGCGGGTACGACGTGGTTCACCAACCCGAGCTGCCACGCCCGGGTGGCATCGATCGCTTCGCCCGTCATGCCGAGCTCGAGCGCGACGGCGAGCGGTATGCGGCACGGCAATAGCGTGGCCCCGCCGCCGGCGAGCAGCCCCCGCGAGGCTTCGGGCAATCCGAACCGTGCATGCTCGGCCGCGACCGCGATGTCGCACTTCATCATCAGCTCGAAACCACCCGCCATCGCCGACCCGTTGACCGCGGCGACGAGAGGCAGCCGGTCGGGTGACAACACGATGGCGCTCAGGGCGCGCACCGCCTCGCCGGCGCGCTCTCGGTTGGCCGCGAGCGCGTGCAGATCCATGCCCGACCCGAACGACTCGGTGCCCGCGGCCGTCAGCACGACGACCGAGGTGCCCCTGTCGGCGGTGGCTTCGGTGAGCAGCGTCGCCAACGCGAGGAGCGTCTCGGGGTCGAGCGCGTTGCGCCGATGCCGGCGGTCGATGGTGATGATCAAGACCGGACCGCGCCGCTCGCGTCCGAGTGCGTCGAGCCCTTCGGTACTCACGACGGCAGCCCGCCTTCCGGAGCGTTGAGCTCTACGCGCAAGATACGCGCGCTGTAGGTCTTCGCTTGCGCATCGGTGCGCAGCCCACTCGATGCGCCCCCTGCACCGAGCACGCCCTGCAACACGAAGTTGAACGCCCGGATGTTCGCGAGCTCGTAACGCTCTACCGACTCTGGCCGCAGCGAAGCGAAATGCTCGCGAACCACTTCTGCGGTGAGCGAACTACGAAGGAACTCGTAGGCCTCGTCGTTGTGGACCCACACGCCGATGTTGGCGTGCGCGCCCTTGTCACCCGAACGGGCATACGCGATGTCGGCGAGCCGGATCTTCACTGCACCTCCTCGACGGTGATCGTGGCCGGCACTCGCGACCGATCCACAAGGGCCGGCCAATGCGCGAGGACTTCACTGGCCTTGGGGCGGCCACCGGCGAATCCGGTCAGACCGGGCGGACCGCTGAGCAACAGCGACGCGAGCTCCATGCCCCACCGATCGATACGCCGTCGATCCGCGTCGCGCACCGCGATTCGCAGCACGACCTCGGGCGGCTCGGCGAACGCCTCGAGGTCGTCGCCGACGCACGCACCGGCGCCCAGGCATTCGACGAGCTGTTGCGACGCGTCGAACTGCACACCTTCGCGAGCCAGCCGTGAGAACAGTAGCGACGCGGTCAGCTTGGCCTTTTCGACGGCGTCGGGGCCGACCACGGTGAGTTGGCCCACGCCCTTGTAACCGTCGTGCATGGTCATCGAGACCTTGTAGGTGCCGGTCGGCGCCGCGCCCCGTGCACCATCGACGAGCACTCGGTTGGGCCCCGCATCGTGCACCTGCACGCTGGTGAAATCGACGATCACATCGGGCGTGATGTAGCAACGAGGGTCACCGATCTCGTACAGCAACTGCGCGATGACGGTGTCGCGGTTGACGAGCCCCCCGGTGCCGTCGTGCTTGGTCACGACGAACGATCCGTCGGGCCGAGCCTCGAGCACCGGATAGCCGATGTTGTCGAAGTCGGGAACCGTGCGCCAGCCTTCGAAGTTGCCGCCGGTGCATTGGGTGCCGCATTCGATGATGTGCCCGGCGATCATCGCCGCAGACAGCTTGTCGTATTCGTGCGCGCCCCACCCGAACTCATGGATGAGCGGGGCCGCAGTCAAGGCCGCGTCCGCGCAACGGCCGGTGATGACGATATCGGCACCTTCGGAGAGCGCATCGACGATGGGCTCCGCACCCAGATAGGCATTTGCGCTCTGGATGTCGCCCCGCCGCGGGCCGAGCGCTTCGCCCGTATCGAGGTTGGTGAACGATTCGCCGGCGGCCGCAAAATCGTCGAGTCGATCGAGGATGTCGTCGCCTTCGACGACACCGATGCGCAGCCCGGACAGCCCGAGCGTGCGGGCGACGGCCGCGGCAGCATCGCCGCACGCTCGCGGGTTCACTCCACCGGCGTTGGCGATGATCTTGATACCACGCGCTCGGCACTCGGGCAGGATGCGCTCGAGCATCTTGACGAAGTCGGTTGCGTAGCCGGCGGATGGATCGCGGGCGCGCGCCTTTTGCATGATGCTCATCGTGACTTCGGCGAGGTAGTCGAGCGTCAAGTAGTCGAGCGGCCCTTCCTGCACGAGGCGGACCGGGCCGAGCATCGAGTCGCCCCAGAAACCCTGCCCGTTGCCCACGAGCACCACATCGCGGGCCCCGAGCGGCCCTCCCGAGCGGGTAGCAGTCATCTCACACTGCCTTGGACCCTGGAGCGCGGAACTGTCCGGGCGTGCGGCCGGCACCCGGTGGTCCGGCAAACGCTTGCGCGATCTGCATCCACTCTCGGGCCACGGCGCCGGTGACGACGAGGTCGGTGTCGTCGACGTGACGGCGCTGGGTGACGACGAGGCAGAAATCGAGCGCGTCGCCTTCGACGCGATCGGGGGCATCGGCGTCACCCCACACCCAACGATCACCTTGCGGCGCATCGAGCGCCACGTAGACATTCACGTCGGGCACGTCTCGACCGTTGGCCCGAAAGCTGTTGGGTACCGCGCGCACGCCGATGTACGCGACGTGGTAAAGGCGGGCGGTGGGCGGCCGATCGAGCTGCAGCGCGTCGACGATGTCCTGCCCGTGGGCCCACGTCTCCATCAGTCGGGCGGTAGCCTTCGACGCGGGGCTCATGTCCGGGCCGAACCAGGGAATCCGCGACGACGGATCGACGGTGCGCAACGCGTGCACCAACTTCGCTCGCTCGCGGGCGAACCATTCGAGCATCTCCGCGCCGACCAGGCCGCGCCCCCGCTCGTTCACCTCGTGGACGTAGCGCTGTACGTCACCGCGCTCCCGGTCGCGCAACTGCACGAACGCCTCGGGCTCTTCGATGGCCATCCGCGCGACATCGTCGAACACCGCGAGGTGCGTCACCTGATCGCGGACCGACCACCCCGGCGCCGCGGTCGCTCCATCCCATACATCGTCGGACAGGTCACGCAGCAAACGCGCGAGGTCGTCGTGCTCGGCTTGGACATCGGCGGCCATGGCCTGCATGTCGGGCATGTCAACGACCCTTCCAGACGGGACGGCGCTTTTCCTGAAAGGCACGCGGGCCTTCTTGCGCATCCTCGCTCTTGTACGCCGCTTCGTAGAACCGGTCCCCGGCCAAGAGCGCGCCCTTGCGCCCTTGCTCGGCGGCCTCATAGACCATTGCCTTGCCCGCCCGCACCGAGAGCGGCGCGTTGTCGGCGATGCGTTGCGCCATTGCCTGCGCGGTGCTGCGAAGATCGTCGCGGGCAACGACGCGATTGACGAGGCCCACGTCGTAGGCGCGCTGCGCGGTGATCGGGTCGGCCGTGAGCAAGAGCTCGAGCGCGACTCGGGGCGGGATCAGCCAGGGCAAGGGCGCGGCCCACGGTGCGCCGCGGCCCCAGCGGGCTTCGGTGATCGCGAACTGCGCGTGGTCGACCGCGATGCACAAGTCGCACATCTGCGCGAGGAGGAAACCGCCCGCCAGCGCCGCGCCGTTGACCGCGGCCACGACCGGTTTGTCGATGATGATGTTGACGCCGAGATGCGGGATGAAGTCGGGCGGCGGCACCTCGAGTTTCATCGCGGCCATCTCCTTGAGATCGCCGCCGGCGCAAAACGCCTGGTCGCCGGCACCGGTGAGCACCGCCACCTTGGCCCCGTCGTCGCCCCCGAAGCGCTTGAATGCGGCGAAGAGCCCTTGGCGCACCGGCGTGTTCAGCGCGTTGCGCGCCTCGGGCCGGTTGATCGTGATCCACGCGACATCGTCGACCGTTTCGTAGAGCACCTCGTTCACGGATCCTCCCCTTCGACGACGACCATCACGGCTCCTGCATCGATCGTCTGGTGCGAGGTGACGAGCACGGCACTGACGCGGCCGGCTACGGGGGCGGTGATCTGATGCTCCATCTTCATGGCCTCGAGCACGGCCAGCAATTGTCCGGCCACGACCTCGTCGCCGACGGCGACGGCGACGCTCACGACGGTGCCCGGCATCGGCGCGACGAGCGAACCAGCCGCGACCTTTTCGACCGTCTGCGGAAACCGTGGTTGCTCGCGCAGCGCAAGACTGCCGTCGGGAGAATCGACGTAGACCTCGTCGCCGACCATGTGCACCGAGTAGGTACGGCGCACACCGTCTACGAGGACGACCACACGGTCACTCGCGACCGAGATGACACTCATGCCGGCGAGTGCCTCGCCGTTGACTTCGAAGCGGGGGCCGCGATCGAGCGCGTAGCCGACGCGCAACTCGCCGACCGGCGAGTCGTAGCTGCGCACGTGCAACTGCGAGGGATTGTTCCGCCAGCCCGCGGGCAGCGTTCGCAGCACCGGCGTGCGCCGATGCGCCTCGTGGCTCGCCGCCAGCGCGGCGGCGACTGCCGCGACGCGCGCGGTGTCCTCGTCGATGTGCCCGGCCCGCAGCGACGCCGGTGGATGGCGTTCGAGGAAGTGGGTGTCGATCGCCCCGTCGCGGAATTCACGATGCTCGAGAACACCGACGAGCAATTCTCGGTTGGTCGTGACACCGTGGGTCTGCGTGCGGCGCAACGCCCACGCCAGCTTTTGCGCGGCTTCACGTCTCGTCGGCGCGTACGCGATGACCTTGGCCAGCATCGGGTCGTAGTGAGGGCTGACGACGCCGTCGTCGTCGAACGCGCTGTCGACGCGCAGCCCATCGACCGCCGGCACGCGGAACCTATGCAGGCGTCCTGGCGACGGCAAGTAGTCCTGCTCGGGATCCTCGGCATAGAGCCGCCCTTCGATGGCGTGTCCTCGCATCGTCGCTCGCACTACTTCGTCGGGCAGCGCGTCGCCCTGCGCGACCAGTAGCTGCGCCCGCACGAGGTCGATGCCGGTGATCATCTCGGTGACCGGATGCTCGACCTGCAGGCGGGTGTTCATCTCGAGGAAGAAGAACTCGCCCGTAGGCGCGACGATGAATTCGACAGTGCCCGCCCCGACATAGCCCACGGCCCGAGCCGCCGCGATCGCGGCGTCACCCATCGCGCGGCGCAATTCGGTCGTCACGTACGGCGACGGTGCTTCTTCGATGATCTTCTGGTGACGGCGCTGTATCGAGCACTCGCGCTCGAAGAGGTCGACGACGGTGCCATGGCTGTCGCCGATGATCTGGATCTCGATATGGCGCGGCGAGTCGACGTAGCGTTCGAGATAGACGGTGTCGGCGCCGAAGGCCGAGCCGGCCTCGCGCTGGGCCGACGCGACCGCGGCGATCAGGTCATCGCCATCGCGCACGAGGCGCATGCCCCGTCCCCCACCGCCGAACGACGCCTTCACCAGTACCGGCAGCCCGAGCCCGGTGGCGAGGGCCAAGAGCTTGTCGTCACCCACGCCGGTGAGGTCTGCGCCGGGCACCACCGGTACGCCCGCGTCGATCATCATGTCGCGTGCCGCGAGCTTGGACCCCATGGCTTCGATCGCACGCGGCGGCGGACCGACCCAGGTCAGCCCGGCGTCGATCACCTGTTGCGCGAATGCCGAGTTCTCGGACAAGAAGCCGTAACCGGGATGCACCGCGTCGGCGCCCACCCGGTTTGCGGCCGCCAACACCGCGTCGCCCCTCAGGTAGGATTCACCGGGCGCCGACCCACCGAGCGGCACGGCCTCGTCGGCCTCGCGCACGAACGGCGCATCGGCGTCGGCATCGGAGTACACCGCGACGGTGGCGATGCCCATGGCGCGACACGTGCGCATGACGCGGCGGGCGATCTCACCTCGGTTCGCCACGATCAACTTCGAGATCGCCACGATCTACATCCGGAAGACACCGAAGCCGCGACGGCCGCGGACTTCGTTGGAGTGAACCGCCGACAACGTGATGCCGAGCACGGTGCGGGTGTCACGAGGGTCGATGACGCCGTCGTCGTACACCCGGCCGCTCATGAACAAGGCCAGCGACTCGGCTTCGACCTGTTCCTCGAGCTCCTGGCGGCTCTTCGCGTCGGCTTCCTCGTCGAAGGCGCGGCCCGCGGACGCCGCGGACTGCCGCGCCACGATCGACATCACACCGGCGAGTTGCTCGGGTCCCATGATGGCCGTCTTGGCGTTGGGCCAGGTGAACAGGAACCGCGGCGAATACGAGCGGCCCGACATGCCGTAGTTGCCCGCACCGTAGGACGCGCCCATGTTGACGGTGAGGTGAGGCACGGTCGAGTTGGTCACCGCATTGATCATCTTGGCGCCGTCTTTGATGATGCCTCGCTGCTCGTAGCGGGTACCCACCATGTAGCCAGTGGTGTTCTGCAGGAAGATGATCGGCGTGTCGGTCTGATTGCACAGCAGGATGAACTCGGTCGCCTTGTGCGCCTCCTCGCTGAACAACACGCCTTGCGCGTTCGCGATGACGCCCACGAGATAGCCGTGGACCGACGCCCAGCCGGTCACCAAGGACTGTCCGTAGAGGGGCTTGTACTCCTCGAAACGCGAACCGTCGACGACACGCGCGAGTACCTCGCGCGGATCGAACGGCACCTTGAGGTCGATCGACACGATGCCGGCCAACTCGTCGGCGTCGTAGAGCGGTTCGTCTGCGGTCATCGACGGCAGCGGGCCGAGCTTGCGCCAGTTGAGATGCTCGACGATGTCGCGGCCGATGCGCAGACAGTCGAGTTCGTCGCGGGCGAAGTAGTCGCTGAGGCCCGACACCCGCGAATGCATGTCGGCGCCACCGAGTGACTCGTCGTCGGCGTCCTCGCCGATGGCCATCTTGACCAGCGGCGGACCGCCGAGGAAGACCTTGGCCCGTTCCTTGACCATCACCGAGTAGTCGCACATGCCCGGTACGTACGCGCCTCCCGCCGTCGAGTTGCCGAAGACGAGCGCGAGTGTGGGGATACCCGCGGCGGACAGCGCAGTGAGGTCGTGGAACAACTGGCCGGCGGGGATGAACAGTTCGGCTTGCGCGGTCAGATCGCCGCCGCCCGACTCGACGATGTTGACGAGCGGCAGCCGGTTCTCGCGCGAGATCTCGAGCGCGCGCAGCACCTTCTTCCATGTCCACGGATTCGACGCGCCACCGCGCACCGTCGGGTCGTGCGCCGTGATCACGCACTCGACGCCGGACACCACCCCTAGACCGGTGACGATGCTGGCACCAACGGGATAGCCCGTGCCCCACGCCGCCACGGTCGACAACTCCAAGAACGGCGAGTCACGGTCGAGGAGCAACTCCACACGTTCGCGCGCCAGCAGCTTGCCCCGCTGCCGGTGCCGCTCGACATAGCGGGGGCCGCCGCCCCCGACCGCGGCCGCCTGTTGTTCGTCGAGCGCGGCGAGACGCTCCAACATGCCTGCCCGATTGGCGGCGTAGAGGGTCGAATGCGTATCGACCTTCGAAGCGAGAACCTGCATCCGGCCGGACGTTAGCGGCCCGAGCGGCCCCCGGCGTAGGCGCAATCTTGCGTGAACGTGACACCGGGGTGTGGAATATCCCCTCGTCAGAAGGCACTCGCCAATTGGGGGACAACATGGACGACGCAAAGTGGGAGAAATACGCGGCATTGGGAGGCGTGGCCTTCGTCGTGCTCAGCGTGGTGGGGAGCTTCATTGCGGGCGCGCCACCGGCCGCGGACGATTCGGCGGCCGAGATCGCCGAGTGGTTCGCCGACAACCCCGGCGCGATACAGGTGTCGCAGTTCCTGAACGGTCTGGCCCTCATCGGGCTGACGTGGTGGGGAGGTTCGTTGTTCCGCAAGATGGCCCGGGCCGAGGACGGCCGACCGCGACTGTCGATCGTCGTCATCGTCGGCTTGGTTTTCGGCGGCTCCTTCGCTCTGGTTTCCGGCGCCATCATGTCGGCGACCGCGTTGCGCATCGACGAGATCGGCGACGGCGCTCAGGTCTTCTACACGATGTCCATGGTGTTGCTCTCGACATCGGCGTTCGGCATCGTCGCCGCGCTCGCCGCGATCAGCGCCCTGAGCCTGCGCACCAAGATGCTGCCGCAGTGGCTCACCTTCCTCGGCTGGTTGGTCGCCGTGCTCTTTCTCATCGGCTCGATCGGATCCGCGACGGACTCCGCCGCGATCGGCTTCTTCGGCTTCGCCGGGTACCTCGTCTGGTGCATCTGGATCCTCGGCGTCAGCTTCGAGATGTGGACGCGCCCCACGACCGCGAGCGCGTCGGTACCTTCGTCAACCCAAGTCGCGGCCTGAGCCGGTTTGCATTTTCCGTTCTCGCAGCACAACGTCGGACTGCATCCGACGTTGTGCTGCTGGAACGACTGGTGAAAGTGATCAGTTGGCGGCGTCGCGCATGCGGCTCGAGCGGTGCACCGGGTCGCGGTCGATCTTCGGGATCACGTGCTCGCCCATCAACTTGATCATGTCGAGCGTGTCCTGCTTCGACGCGCTACCGATGCCGAAGACCAATTGATCCGCGCCTGACGACTCCCAACGCTTGCACTGCTCGAGCGCTTCGGCCGGATCACCACATATGACCGCCCCGATACCTGCCATGGCGCGGATCGTGTCGGGGTCGTAGTCGGGAATCAGGTCAGGCCAGTACGGCACCTGCTCGGGGTGAGGGAACGTGTCGTGGTAGCGGAACACGTTGCTCTGCAGGTAGTTGAGCTTGGCGTCGACGGCGGACTTGACCGCAGCGTCGCCGTCTTCCTTCACGAACGCCGCGCTCGTCACCATGATGTTGTCGTTGACGAACGCCCCGACCGGCTCGGCGTTGCCGATTTGGCTCTTGTACGTCTTGACGATCGGCTCCATGTCGTTGAGATCACCGACGGAGAACCCGAGGACACCCAGGCCGCGTTGCGCGCACATCTCGTAGCTCGAGATGTTGCCGCAGGCGTACCACATCGGCGGATGGGGCTTCTTCCACGGCTTCGGCAACACCTTGCGCGGCGGCAACGACCAGAACTTGCCTTCGTAGCCTTCGTACTCGTCCTGCATCCACATCTTGGGGAACTCGGCAATCACGTCTTCCCACATCGCGCGGGTCTCGGTCGTGCTCGTGACACCGGGCAGGAACCCGAGGATCTCGTGGCTGCCCGCACCGCGCCCGGTACCGAACTCGAAGCGGCCCTCGGTGATGTGATCCAACATGGCGACGCGCTCGGCCAACTTCGCCGGATGGTTCACCTTGGGCAGCGGGTTGAAGATGCCCGAGCCGATGTGAATGCGTTTGGTGGCGTGGCCCAGATAGCCGGCGATGACGTCGTTCGCCGACAGGTGCGAATACTCGTCGAGGAAGTGGTGCTCGGTGATCCACACATACTTGAACCCGGCCTTGTCGGCCGCGATCACGTACTCGAGCTCCTCCATGATGACGTTGTGTTCACAGTCCGGCTCGTTGTCCCGACGAAACCCGGGGGTGTAGTTCTGAATGAAGACGCCGAATTCCACGAAGGTGCTCCTTGACGGCTGAGGGGATTCGTTGCGGTAACCGTAGGCGTGCCTGGGGGCACAGGTCTCATCACGCGGGGGTTCAGGTTGGGACGCGGCGGTCGAGCACCACTTTGGCGGCGCCCAACTCGTCGATCCGCGCCTCGTCATAGCCCAGCTCGCGCAAGATCTCGGCCGTGTGCTGGCCCGGCAGGAACGGGGGGCCCCAGATCTTGCCCGGAGTCTCCGAGAAGTCCATGAGAAGGCCCATCACGTCGATCTTGCCCACGACCGGATGGCGGTAGGACGTGACCCAGCCCTTGTCGACGAATTCGGGGTCGTCGAACAACCCCAGCACGAACTCGGGGTTCGAGACCTCGACCGGTGCGCCGTGCGCATCGAGGGCGGCGAACCACTCGCCCGCAGTGCGCGATGCGAACGCTTCTTCGAGGATCTTGGTGAGCTCGGCATCGTTGGCGGCGCGTGCCTCGCGAGAGAAGAACCGCGCATCGCTGACGAGGTCGCCGCGTCCCAGACCGCCACACACGCGGGCCCAGTCGTCGTCGGTCAGCGCCGCGACACAGAGCCACCCCTGTTTCGTTTCGTAGAGGCCGTAGAGCGCGCTCCACCGCATCTGCATCGCGTCGAGACTCTGCCGCTTGCCGGCGCGAGAACCATCGGCGGTGATCCAGGCGTTGGAACAGTTGAGGAGCTGCGCGTACACGATCGACGTGTCGACGAACTGGCCCTCACCGGTTCGATCGCGGTGATGCAACGCCTGCACCATGGCGATCGCGGACAAGAACCCGTTGCCGGTGTCGCCGAGTGACGTCACCGACCACAGCGGGTTGCCGCCGTCGTCGAGACCACCGTCCATCCATGTGCTGCCCGCGAGCGCGGCGCCGGTCTGATCATTGCCCGGCAACGAGTCGCGCCAGCTGTGCTCGAAGCCGCGGGTGTGGCAGTAGATGAGCGCGGGATTGATCTTGCGCAACGACTCGTAGTCGACGCCCAGTCGAATCGCCGCGCCATAGCGCATGTTGTGCTGCACGATGTCGGCCGACTTGACGAGCTCGTGCAGGATGGCGAGACCCTCGGGATCTTTGAGGTTGATCGCGACACTGCGCTTGCTGCGGTTACAGCACATGGCGATGTGGTTGGCCATCCAGTAATCGTCGTGCAGTGCGTTGACCTTGATTACCTCTGCGCCGAGATCGGCCAGCAATTGCGTACCGAAGGGACCCGCCACCGCCAGGCCCAGGTCGAGCACGCGGATGCCCTGCAGTGGTGACGACAGGGTGACAGCCGGTGACGCCGATTGCGACGGTGGCGTCGCCGCGGGCCGTGCCGCTTCGGCGAGGACTTCCTCGGTGTGCTGACCGGGCGTCGCGGGTGGGCCACCGATGGTGCTCGGGCACGACGCGAGGTGGTACACCGTCCCCACCTGGCGCACGCGGCCGATCGCGGGGTCATCGATCTCGACCACGCATCCGTCGGCGACGAACGCATCGTCGAGCAACCCCTCTTCGGGCGAGCGCACCACCTGAACGGGTGTACCGATCTCGGCGCCGATACGCATCCATTCGTCGCCGGTGAAACGAACGACGCGCTCGGCCAGCTGCGGTGTGAAGTGGTGGAGCAACACCATGTCCTCGGGACTCATCGTGATGCGCGTGCCCGATTTGCGCGGGTTCGCGGCCCCTTCGGGCAACTCGAGACGATCGCCTTCGGATACGGCGGTGATGAACGCCGGCAACGTGGGCCAGTGATGCGTCCAGCGCCCGTCGGACGTCTTGAAGAAGCCCTTGGGCGCGCGCGGATCGGTGATCCACGTCTGGAAATTCTCTGCCTCCGGATGCTCGACGCGCTGCCACGCGCCGAGCGTCGAACAGATGGCGCCTTGCATCAACGACGTCTGCACGTGTTGACCGCGGCCCGTCAGGCCGCGCGCACGGATCGCCGCACTGATCGCCAGCGTCGCCAGGTAGCACGCGGCGTGGCTCGGCCACGGGATACCGGCGAACAACGGGCCCTCGCGCTCGGCACCGACCCAACAGCCTTCGGGCGGCTCGAGGCCGGGCATGATGCCCTCGACGCCCGAGAGCTTGGCGATCGTGCCGCCGACGACACCGCGCGATTCCCACATGTGACCGGTGCGGGCGGATACGAGCGCGTCGATCGCTCGCCGGTGTGCATGGTTGCCTTCACTGCCGTAGCCGGTGATCGAGCAGTAGATCAGCCGGGGATTGATCTCGTGCAACGTCGCGAAGTCGATGCCCAGGCGTTGCGCGGTGCCCGGCGCGTAGCTCTCGATCAGCACGTCGGCTCGCTCGGCCAGCTTCAAGAAGAGGTCGCGTTGCGCCGCGTCGTCGAGGTCGACGATGGCACTGCGCTTGCCGCGATTCCAGACTTGATAGCCCGACAGGTAGTCACGGAACGGGTCACCGCCGGGTGGCTCGATCTTCGTGACTCTCGCACCATTGTCGCCGAGCAACATCGCGGCCATGGGACCGCTGATGCCCCACGACAGATCGAGCACCTCGAGCCCATCAAGCACTCCGGCCATGGCGAACAACCCCCGTGGCGCTCGTTCCGCGCCGCCTGAGGATCGTAGCGGATGACCTGCAGCCTCTCCCTTCGTGCGGCGCCGGCGACTATCGTGACGGCGCACTTGCGGGGGTGGGCGTGCTCAACGGACTCAAGATCATCGACGTCGACTCTCATGTGATGGAACCCGACGATCTGTGGGAGCGCTTCATGGATCGCCGCTTCGCCGCGTTCATGCCCAAGTCACGGCGCATCAGCCCGACGTGGCCCTATTTCGCGCAGCTCGAAGTTGCCGGCAACACGATGGGCACCAGCGGAATGCGCATGGACCAGATCAAGTTCGTCACGAATCCCGGCGGCGAGCGCCTCACCGTCACCGAGGCCTACGCGCACTACATCGAAGCGGGTTACAGCGCCGCGTCGTACCTCGACTACATGGACGAAACGGGTATCGACCACATGCTCGTCTACCCCACGATCGGTCTACCGATCACCGCGTATCCCAATCTCGACGCGCGCGTCGCGGCGGCGATCAAACGCGCCTACAACAGCTGGCTCCACGAGTTCTGTTCGGCCGGTGACGGTCGCATTCATGGTGTCGGTGCGCTCGACCTGCGCGATGTCGATCTCGCCATCGCCGAAACTCGACGATGCGTGCGAGAGCTCGGCTTTCGCAGTGTCTACATCCTGCCCGACCCGCCGAACGAAGGCATCCCCCTCGATCATCCGTGCTACGACGAACTCTGGGCCGAGGTCTCCTCGCTCGGTGTCCCGCTCGGCACCCACGAGTGCGTGCCCCATCGCATCGGCAGCGTGGGCCATGTCGGGCTCAAGCACGTTGCCGGTAGCTCGATCCCCTACGCCGGGCTCGCAACGTCGTTCGGTTTCGGCGAGATGATGGCGGCGTTGTTGTTCACCGGCTCGATCTGTGCCCGCCATCCCGATCTTCGCGTCGTGTTCACCGAATCATCCGTCGGCTGGGCGGCGACATGGCTGCCGTTCCTCGACGAGAAATGGGAAGCGGTCGCGATACGCGGCTTTCCGATCGCCGAACATTCGCCGTCGTGGTACTTCGCGAACCAATGCTTCATCTCGGGCGACGGAGGCGATCCCGGCTTCCGCCTCGCCGTCGACGCCGGTCTCACCGATTGCCTGCTCGCCGCCAGCGACTTCCCGCATCCCGAAAGCCCCGACTTTCCTCACGCGATCGACAAGTTCTTCGATCACGAGACCGCTCGTCTCGACACCGAGACGCTGCGCAAGATCTTCTGGGACAACCCCGCGCGCCTCTACGACCTCGAGTGACATGGAATCGACTGATCGCGAACGCACCTTCGGCCAATGGTGGGATTGGAAAGGTGAATACACACGGGTGGCGATCCCCGCACTCACCAATCTGTGCGTCGACGCCTACGCCGCGGTTGGCGTAGCCCCTGACGACGCGGCCTTCTTGGTCGAAGGAGCGGTCGACAAGTCGATTCAGGGTGATCACGCCCGCGGTGTCATCTACATCCCGCCGGCCGTGCGCGGTATTCGCTCGGGCCGCCAAGACCCCCACGCGCTGATCGAAGTCGTGCAATCCCGGGGCGCGTCAGGTGTCGTGGCCGGTGGGCCTCGGGCCATCGGACGCCTCGTCTGTCGCGCCGGCATGCGCTTCGCCATCGACAACGCACGCGAGCACGGCATCGGTCTTGCTGCCGCTCGCGGCGGCGCGGGTCTGTTGACGCAGTACGTCACCATGGCAATCGACGCGAACATGATCGGCCTCGTGATGACCCAGACCGGGCCGTGTGTCGCGCCGCTCGGCGGGTACACCGCGCTGCTCGGCAACGGCCCGTTCGCGGTCGGTGTCCCGGCCGGCCGCAACGATCCGGTGGTGCTCGACATGTCGTTCACCCAAACGTCGGCCAGCGGTGTGCTGCTCGCGGCGGAGCAGGGCCAGACCATCCCGTCGGGCGCACTGCTCGACGCCAACGGCACTCCCACCGCCGACCCCCGTGACTTCCGCGACGTCGATCGTTCGAAGATTCCGACCGACGCACGCGGCGACGGCACCCTCACCGCGCTCGGCAACGGCCACAAGGGTTACGCGATGGTGTTGCTCATCGGGCTCTTGTCGAGCGTGCTGACCGATACTGCGCCCGCGTGGGACCTTGCGCCAGATTCATCGACCGATGGCGCGGTGGCCGGCACCTTGCTCATCGCCATCGATCCGCACGCCTTCGGGGTAGCTGATCCGATCGGCGCCGTCGACGGGTTCATCGACACCGTCACCGCGGCTCCGCGCCGACCCGGGGTCGATGAGATCCTCTATCCGGGGCTGCGATCGCAGCAACTGCGCCGAACGAGACGCGAACGCGGCTCGGTCGACTTGCCGGCGCCGCAGGTCGACGCGCTGCTCGCGTTGGCCGCCGATCTCGGCATCGCGGTCGCGCCGTCACTCACCGACCGATGACGTGACCATGCCCGCAGCTACTGCGCCCGGCCACGCGTCGGGTGCGCCGAAGAATGTGGCTCGTGCCATCGTGCGCCGCTGCGGGAAGTAGTCGTTGACGCCGTAGTGCTGCACCGCGATGTTGTCCCAGAACGCGATCGAGCCGGGCTCCCAGTGAAAGCGCAACTGGTATTCCGGTACCTCGGCCTGCCGGCACAGGTGATCGAGCAACGCGTCGCTATCGTCGGGCGACAAGCCATCGATGCAGCGGGTGAAGAATCGATTGACGAAGAGCGTCTTGCGTCCGGTTGTCGGGTGGCGCAACACGACCGGATGCACAACCGGCGGCAAGATCGTACGGAAGTACTCGAGTCGATCGGCGTACTTGTCGGCGTAGGCGCCCATGCTCCAATCGTGCGTCGCGGTCAGCTCGTCGACTTGTCGTTGCACGTCGGGTGCCAGGTTGTCGTACGCCGCGGCCATGTCGGCGAACATGGTGTCGCCGCCGAACGCCGGCACCTCGATGGCGCGCAACATCGTGCCTGCGGTTGGCTGGACGCGAAACGTGCCGTCGACGTGCCACCCGTTCTCGAGGCCCGGCGTCGCGCCGTCGCGGGTGAACTCGACGAGGCAGTCGATGGGGTTCTTGTCCGCGGTGGGAGTGAGCTGGTCATCGGTCAACGGGCCCCATCGCGACAAGAGCTCCGCATGCTGACGTGCGGTCAGGTGCTGCTCGCGAAACAGCAGCACCTTGTATTCACGCCAGGCGTTGTCGAGTTCGGCGAAGGTCTCGTCGTCGAGGGGCTCACGGAGATCGACGCCGGTGACCAGACCGCCCAGCGTCGCCCCGACCGCCGTCACGTGAATGCGCGAGTACACCCCGGGCGCGGCGCCGGGCGCCTGCCGGTCGAGCAATCGTGGGCCGGCCTTGGGGCGGTACATCGCGGGACTCGACGTAGTCAGCGTCGGGCGCCGGCGATTGCCGCCGCCAACGCGGCGTCGGCATCGGCCGCCCATCGGCGGGCCGGCTCCCACACGCCGGTCAACTGCTGCCCGCCGTGGATGTGTCCCATGCCGCGTGCCACGTCGACGGCAACGCCGGCTTCGCTCAAGCGCGCCGCGTATGCCTCGCCTTCGTCGCGCAACGGGTCGAACTCGGCCGTCATCACGTACGCCGGAGGCAGGCCCGACAAGTCGGATGCGAACAGCGGTGACACGTAGGGATGACTCGCCTGCGAAGGGTCGACGAGGTAGTAGTCGGTTGCCGACTGCATCATCGCCTTGCTCAAGTAATAACCGTCACCGAACTCGGCGATCGACGAATGCGACATCGTCAGATCGACCGCGGGGACTTCGAGCAACTGGAACATGACACGCGGCCCATGGCGGTCGCGCGCCATCAACGCCACTACCGCGGCGAGGTTGCCGCCTGCGGAGTCACCGCCCACCGACAGCAGCGCAGCGTCGATGCCGAGCGCGCCGGCATTCTGCTCGGCGAAGCACAGGGCGGCGTAGCAGTCTTCGGCAGCGGTGGGTGCTTTGTACTCCGGCGCCAACCGATAATCAACCGAGACCACGACGCAAGCGGCACGCACGCAACGGTACCGGCACTTCGCATCGAAGTAGAGGTTGCGCATGTTGCCGAGTGCCCACGCGCCACCATGGAAATAGAGATGCCCGGGCCACGGCCCGTCACCGAACGGTGTGTACACGCGCACATCGACCACGCCGTCAGCGACAGGAACGCTGTACTCGACGACTCGCGCAACCTCGGGACCGATGTCGCCGGTGCGCATGAACCCGTCGTCCATCGCGCGCGTCGATGCTTCACGCACCCCGTCACACGAAGGATCGGGCAGCGGGCCCGCCGGCGCCGCATCACACATTGCTTGGATCACCGCATCCAAGGCCATTTTCATCCCCCCGGTACTTCAGGTCATCCACCGAGTATCGCGCCGCCGCGGCCGCCAGTGAGGACAACGTGCTCGATGTCACGTAGGGGGCACCGCGGCTACGGTACGCAACCACCTCGAGAGGAAGACCCCGAGCGGCTCACAGAGCGGGGAGAGAGCGAGAAAACGATGCAATTCGGCGTGGTCATCCCGTCGTATGGCCCCTTCGGCGACGCCGCAAAGATTCGCGAGCTGATCGACGCGGCCGCGAACTTCGGCTACCACACCGCGTGGTTCGGCGATCACATCGTCATCCCCGACTACGCGGCCCATGTTTCGTCGCCACAGTGGTTCGATTCGCTGGCCTGTTGCATCGCCGGCGCGGCCGGCACCGAAAGGTTGCGGTTCGGCACCGACGTGCTCGTGCTCCCGTACCGTCACCCGGTCGCGCTGTCACAGTTGATCGCCAGCGCCGATCAACTGTGCGGCGGGAGACTCACGCTCGGAGTCGGCGTCGGCTACATCCGTGGTGAGTTCGCCGCACTCGACGCGCCCTACGAACAGCGCGGCGCGGCGACCGACGAGTACATCGATGTGTTGCGTTGTCTGTGGGAGACGCAGGGCGCAGCGTCCTACGACGGGCGCTTCGTACAGTTCGACAAGGTGCATGCGGGCCCGGCGCCACAGCAGAGTCCGTTCCCCATCTTCGTCGGCGGCAACCACCCTGCCGGCCGCCGGCGCGCCGCGCGACGCGGCGACGGCTGGCACCCGCTCTTCCCCACTCCCGAGCAATACGCGAGCGGACGGGCCGACATCGAAGGCCAACGCTCGGCACTCGGGCGTCGCGACCCGTTCGTCTTTTCGTACACGTGTCCCGAGACTCGGGTCGTGCTCGACGCGAGCGAACTGCGGCCACCGGTGAGCTACGCCGACCTTCCCGACATCCCCGACGACTACAACTACGCGCCACCGTTCCCTCACAGCGCCGACGGCCGCGCTCATTTCGTCGGCACTCCCGATCAACTCGTGGCCGATATCGAGACGTATGCGTCCGCGGGTGTCGAGCATCTCGCGCTGCGCTTTTGGACCGGTGACCCTTCGATGGATACCCACGACGTGATCGAGCAATACCGGCGCTTCGCCGAACTCGTCGCGCCGCGCTTGCGCTAACCGAGCACCCGCGTGCGATCGGCGTCGAGCATCGGCGCAACGCCTCCCCCGCGCAGTGCGCCCCACTGTTGTGAACGCGCCGGATAGCGAACTTGGCGCACCCGGCCGAGCTGCGGGTGCTCGACGATCTCGTAGAGTTCGTTGTGCACGACCTGCGCGTCGGCAAGGTGTTGGTCGAGATCGACGCAGTGGCCCACCGGCACGTCGCGGGCGGCGAAGCGGGCGAGGCATTCCGCAACTGTCATCGATCGCGTCTGCGACTCGATGCGTTCGACGAGCACGTTCGTCATCAGCGCGCCGTCCTTCTCGGCGAACACCGCGTCGGCCCACTCGGGGTGGTCCACCGCGGCGAACGCATCGCGGATCTGGTCGGCGCTGACCGGCGACAGCAGGATCCATCCGTCGAGGGCTTGCAGCGGATGGTTGGCCATCATCTGCCGATTGCGCGCATCGAGCGGCTCGTCGTCCACGAAGGTGCGGTTGGCGAAGATCTCCGGGAAGTTCAAATACGCCATGACGTCGAGCATGGGCACTTCGATCGCGTCGCCCTCACCGGTGACGCTGCGGCGATACAGCGCGGCGACCGTCGCCTGGGTAGCCATCGTCGCTGTCATCTTGTCGACGAGATAGCCGACGGCGAGCGTCGGTTCGCCATCGCCTCCCTGCGCCCATGTCAGGCCCGAGCGCGCCTGCACCACCGAGTCGTACGACGGCTTGTCGCTGTCGGGCCCCGTCGACCCGTAGCCCGAGACGTAGACCCGGATGAGTCGAGGGTTGATCTCGGCCAGCGCGTCATCGCCCAGGCCGAGACGGGCCGCGACACCGGGTCGCCAGTTCGACAGGACGACGTCGGTGTCCGGCAGCAGCGCGCGCAGCCGCTCTCGGTCCGCCGCTTGCTTAAAGTCGAGCGCGACGCTCATCTTGCCGCGGTTGGCGTTGACGAAGACGGCCGCCATGGGCCCTTTCGGCCGGCCGAATCGGCGAAACGGATCGCCCTTGGGCGGCTCTACCTTGACGACTTCGGCACCGAGGTCGGCGAGCATCATCCCCGCGAAGGGCACGCTCATGTAGTTGCCGATCTCGACGATGCGTACGCCGGTCAACGGGGCTGATGTCACTCGTTCACGCTAGCCTTGCTCGGTGCTACTGCGTCACGACTGGACCCCGGCCGATATCGAATCGATCATCGCCCAGCCCTTCCACGATCTCCTGCATCACGCGCAGACGACGCACCGTGCGCAGTTCGATCCGCACGCGGTCGAAGGCGCGATGTTGCTGTCGATCAAGACGGGTGGTTGCCCCGAGGACTGTGCCTATTGTCCGCAATCGGCGAAGTACTCCACCGGCCTCGAAGCACAGCGGTTGATGGCGACCGACGAGATCGTGTCCGCGGCGCAGGCGGCCAAGGCCGCGGGCGCAACGAGATTCTGCATGGGTGCAGCATGGCGTTCGCCGAGCGACCGCCAGGTCGAGCAGGTGGCCGACGGGATCCAAGCGGTGGCCGCGCTCGGCCTCGAGACCTGCGTGACGCTCGGCATGTTGAGCAATGCGCAATCCAAGCGGCTCGCGGCGGCCGGCCTCGACTACTACAACCACAACCTCGACACGTCACGCGAGTTCTACGGCGAGATCATCACCACCCGCACCTACGACGATCGGCTCGAGACACTCGCCAATGTGCGCGACGCCGGCATCAAGGTGTGCTGTGGCGGCATCGTGGGCATGGGCGAGAGCCGGCGAGTCCGGGCTGGTCTGCTCGCGCAACTCGCGGCACTCGATCCGCATCCCGAGAGCGTGCCGATCAACTTGCTGATGCAAGTCGAAGGCACGCCGCTTTTCGGCTCGCCCACGCTCGACTCGTTCGAATTGGTGCGTACCATCGCCGCCACGCGCATCGTGATGCCGGCATCGGTTGTTCGCCTGTCTGCGGGACGCACGGAGATGAACGACGAACTGCAAGCGCTGTGCCTGCATGCCGGGGCCAACAGCATCTTCCTCGGCGACAAGTTGTTGACCACGCCGAACCCGGGCGATTCACACGATCAGGAGTTGTTGGCCCGCATCGACACCCGCCTCATCGGCGGATTATCGCCGAAAATGTGACCAGCCTGCAGCCGTACTAGCCGCTCTGGGCCGGCGATCAGCTGAAATCCTTCGGGCGGCGATGCGCCCACGGAGCCACCTTCTCCAGTTGGGCCGCCAGCGAGAACAGCAGCGGCTCGGCGCCCCACCGCCCGGCGAGGTGCACGCCCATCGGCAGGTCGTCGGCGGTCCAGTGCAGGGGCACCGACATGGCGGGCTGCCCGGTGATGTTCATGATGCCGAGGAAGTTCGCCACCCGCCCCGCCTCGCGGCCGAGCGACGCCAGGTCATCGGTGTTCATGTCCAACAATCCGATCGGCGGCGGCGGCCGGCCTGCGGTGGGTGTCATCAGCACATCGATCTCTTCGAACGCGGCAGCGATCTCGTAGCCGATGCGATGCATCGCGCGCACGGCATCGACGTAGTCGAGCGCACCGCTCGACGCTGCCCTGGCCACTTGCACCCGCGTGATGTGCTCGAGGTCGTCGGCTGTCGGGTCGCGACCGAGCACGCGCGCCCGCTCTTTGATCGTCGCCGCGACATGCGTACCCGACAGGGTGGCGAAGACCGAGGTCGTTGCCGGCCAGTCGATCGGCAGCGTGAACTCGACGACATCGTGGCCGAGCTCGACGAGCAGTCGAGCTGCGTAACCGACCGCGGCGCGTGCCTCGTCATCGACCGCGACGCCGGGTCGACCGGTAGTCATCATGCCGATGCGCAGACGGCCGGGCGACCGCTTGGTGGCGTCGAGGCACGAGCCTTCGAAGTGCGGCGCGGCATACGGCTCGCCGGCTCTCGACCCACACGTTGCGTCGAGAAGTGCCGCCGAGTCACGAACGCTGCGCGACACCACGTGGCCGTGGGAGAGGCCGTTCCAACCTTCGCCGAGTGGTGGGCCGACCGGTGTACGACCCCGATTGGGCTTCATCCCGAAAAGGCCACAGCTCGATGCGGGGATGCGGATGGATCCGCCGCCGTCGGTGGCGTGCGCCGCGGGGATGATACCCGCGGCAACCGCGGCGGCCGCCCCGCCGCTCGATCCGCCGGCCGAGTGCGCGAGATTCCACGGATTGCGGGTAGGTCCGAAGAGCAGCGGCTCGGTCGACGCGTTGAGGCCCATCTCGGGCGTGTTGGTCTTGCCGAAGATGACCAGACCGGCACGCTCGTAACGCAGGACGAGCTCGCTCGACTGCGTCGGTCGATAGTCGGCGAAGAACCGACTGCCCGACGTGGTGATCTCGCCCGCGACGTCGACCCCGAGATCCTTGAGGAGGAACGGCACACCGGTGAACGGACCGTCGGGCAATCCGGCAGCGATCGCCGCGCGAGCGCGCCCTTCGAACATCGACACGACCGCGTTGACGCGCGGATTGCGCGTCGCGACACGATCGAGTGCCTCGTCGAGCAATTCCGAGGCGCTCACCTGTCGCCTGAAGACCAACTCAGCCATACCGACCGCGTCGAGATTGTCGTATTCGGCGCTGGTGATCGTCATCGCAACATCCCTCCGTCGACGAACACCGATCGACTGGTCATGAACCCCGACGCGTCGCTCGCGAGATAGATTGCCGCGCCCACCAGATCCTCGGGCTCGCCGATGCGCCCGAACACATTCTGCTTGCTCATGTCGAGGACGAACGCCTCCCGTTTTGCCGGGTCGACGGGCAGGATCATGTCGGTGGCAATGGTGCCCGGCACGAGGACGTTGACCCGCACGCCACGCGCGGCCCACTCGCGGCCCATCGTGTTGCTCCAATTGGCCATGGCCGCCTTGACCGCGCAGTACGCGCCGATGCCCTCCATCGGCTGCGACGCGCCGAGTGCGCCGATGTTGACGATCGAACCGCCGCCGTCGGCCTCGAGGTGGGGCATCGCCGCGATCGAAAGGAACAGCGGTCCCTTGAGATTGACGGCGATGAGCTGATCGAGTTCCGCGGGGCTGACCCTCAGGGTGAAGTGCGGTTTGAGCACGCCCGCGTTGTTCACGAGGATGTCGAGTCGCCCGAAACGGGCGATGGTCGCTTCGAGCAGCGCGGCATGGGTCGAGAGATCACCGACATCGCACGCGACCGCGAGCGCCGCGCCACCGCCCTTTTCGATCTCGGCAACGACCGCCGCACAATCGTCGAGCGTTCGGCTCGACACGACGACTGCCGCGCCTGCCTCGGCGAACCCGAGTGCCAACGCCCGGCCGATGCCTTTGCTGCCGCCGGTGACGATCGCGACCTTGCCGCGGAGACTGAATCGATCCATTGGTAGTCAGGGGCGCGGTGCCGTTGCCGGTCCGTTTCCCCATCCCCCTTTCAATCCGTGCGTGCGGTTTTCCCGCACACGGCTTACCTTCGTGCGTCTGGACATAGTTACGCGGCCTTCGGGTAGCGGATGGTGCCCATGAGTCGATGCAGGCCCTGGTCATGGAACCAGGACGGTGTCCAGCGGTCCGCTTGTCGAGCGCGTAGGTTGCGCCCACGCTTCTTGATCAGCAACCGTTTCAACCGCCACACGACGTGACGGTCGAGTTGGACGAACTTGTTGGCGGCGTTCCCGGTGCGGGAGTAGTTGCCCCATCCCCGAAGGAACTGGTTCAACTCGCCGATGACGACCGGCAGGTCATCACCGACACGTTTCCGGCTGGTCAGGTCCTTGATCCGTTGGCGTGCCCGTTTCATCGACCGGGCCGAGGGCCAGCGGTGCAGGTAGTAACGCACGATGCGTTGCTGCTCCCACAAGCGTCCCGACATCCGAGCCCGAAAATGGCAACCAAGGAAATCGAACCCTTCGCGCCCATCCCGCAGATCGACCACACGGGTCTTGTCGGGATGCAACCTCAAACCGAGCTCGCCCAGCATCTCGCTCGCGAGACGATGTGCGTCCTCGGCCTGGGCTCGGGTTTTGCACAGCACCACGAAGTCATCCGCGTAACGGACAAGTTTCCCGGTGCCACGCTGCGCCCAGACGTGATCGAACGCATCCAAGAAGATGTTGGCCAACAACGGTGAGATCACCCCACCCTGCGGAGTGCCCGTGACCGTCTCATGGTGCACACCATCGACCAACACCCCAACCGTCAACCATTGACGGACCAGTTTGAGCACCCGACGATCCGACACCCGACGATCCACGAGCGCCATCAGCCGGTCATGATCGATCGACCCGAAGAAATCCTGAATGTCAGCCTCGAAGACAAACTGATTGCCTTGCGGGAACGCCACCCGGATCGCTTCCATCGCATCAGTAGCCGAACGCTTCGGGC
The DNA here is from genome assembly GCA_035525225.1 of Acidimicrobiales bacterium. Taxonomy (GTDB): domain Bacteria; phylum Actinomycetota; class Acidimicrobiia; order Acidimicrobiales; family WLNW01; genus DATLFA01. The sequence goes on along the minus strand of DATLFA010000034.1, from coordinate 67,614 downwards.
GGAACCCGAAACTGCACGCCATAAAGTCAGCCTCGAACAGCGGCTCGAGCACGATCTTCACGGCCTGCTGCGCGACCCGATCACGAACAGTCGGAATACCCAACGGCCGCTTCCGGCCATCCGGCTTAGGGATCTCCACCCGTCGCACCGGCGACGGACGATACCTACCTGCACGAAGATCCCCGGCAAGCTCATCCAACATTCGATGAACCCCGAAGTCCTCCACCGCAGCCACTGTGATCCTGTCGACCCCAGCAGCACCACGGTTCTCACGCACACGTTCCCACGCCTCCCACAAGACGTTACTCCTGTAGACACGGTCATACAGAGCATGGAAACGTCGCCCCTCAGACTGCTTGGCAGCAGCCCATAGCCGATTCTGGAGTTGTCGCACTTTCACCGCACGCTCACGCTTGCGGGGGTGATTGGACCGGGCAGACCCGGCCATGCCCTCACGCTTACCCCCATCACCAGCACGCCCGAAGCCGGGGCCCTTCCCTCCCACCGTGTTCCGTTGCACGGCGATCTGCGGTACTACGACCCCGTCGGACTCCCGCTGCACTCCAGATGACTTCACCACTGGCTTATACATCCGGTCTTCGCTGACAAAGCTGCGCAGACGGGCCTCTCCTGTTCCGAACCAAACCATGCGTACGTGCCACTTCCCGTACCCCGGAAGAACCCGCCAAGTGCATCTCCGACACGCACCAGACAGACATGGCCTTCACCGTGACATGAGCGGCTCGGCTTCTCCGTTGTAAATCTGACGAGGCTGCAGAATTCGCGTAACGCTGCGGCCCGCACGCTTGCTCCCTCCAAACAGAGGCTCTTGACACCCCGCTCAGCCCGCAACCTCTCAATCACGAACCGGGGCCTGCTACCGGGCGCGTCGGCGCCTACCCGGACGGGACTCGCACCCGCTGGTCTGGTCCAACTTTCAGGACGCAACATGCGCCGAGCGTAGGGCCCGAGCGGCCCTCGGCGGAGCGGGAAGGTGGCCCGAGCGGCCCTCGGCGGAGCGGGAAGGTAGGACCCGGATGGCACGGGTTGGCGTCGGTCCCGCCACGGCCCTACGAAGCACCATGGACGATTTCGGTACACGGACGGGCGTGGCGGTGGTCACCGGGGGCAGCGGTGGCATCGGTGCGGCGATCTGCCGTCTCCTCGCCGAGCGCGGCAGCGACGTTGCGCTCACCTACCACCGCAACGCCGACGCCGCCGCCGCGGTGGTCGCCGACATCGAACAGAGCGGCCGCCGCGGACGCGCGTGGCCGCTCGACATGGTCGACGAGGCGGCAACCAGCGCCTTCCTCGTCGATGTGGTCGCCGAATTCGACGGCATCCACACACTGGTCCACGCGGCCGGACCGCATGTGCCGCAGATCCACCTGAGCCGGGTCGAGCCGGCCCGCTTTCGCCAGCAGATCGAGGCAGAGGTCGTCGCGTTCTTCAACCTCGTGCAGCCTGCGCTGCCCCATCTGCGAGCGACACAGGGCAGCCTCATCGCGGTGACGACCGCGGCGACGCGGCGGTATCCCGTTCGTGACGGGCTCTCGGCGGGGCCGAAGGGCGCGATCGAAGCCCTCGTGCGCGCGTTCGCCGCCGAAGAAGGACGCTTCGGCATCCGCGCCAACTGCGTCGGCCCCGGCATGTTGACCGGCGGCATGGCGCAGCGGCTGATGGCGTCGGGTGATCTCGATGACGAAGCACTCGCCGTCACTCGGCGGAACATCGCGCTGCGCCGGTTCGGCGACGCGATCGACATCGCCGAAGCGGTGTGCTTTCTCGCCAGCGATCGAGCCGACTTCATCAGCGGGCAGATGCTCGATGTCGACGGCGGGTACGGAATTTGATGCAACATTTCGGAGGTCAGTCATGAAACTCGGCGATGTCGCACATCCCGAACGCAGTCGATTCGGCAAACCACTCGACGGCGTGCGCGTGTTGGCCCTCGAGCAACAACAGGCGCTGCCGTACGCGACGCAACTGCTGGCTCGCCTCGGCGCCGATGTCGTCAAGGTCGAGCTGCCCGGCGAAGGTGAGTCCGGCCGCACGACCCTACCGGCGATGGAGGATCCATGGGGCCGAGCGGTCGGCTGCACCTACCTCCGCAACAACCTCGGCAAGCGCAGCGTGTGCATCGACTTGAAGAGTGATGAAGGCCGCGAGTTGATCCTGCGCCTCGCACCCCGATTCGACATCGTCGCCGAGAACTTCCGTGGCGGCACGATGCAGCGGCTGCGCCTCGGCTACGACGACATCGCGGCGGTGCATCCGAAGGTGATCTACGTGTCGGTGTCGGGCTTCGGCAACACCACGCCCACGCCCTACGCCGGCTGGTCGGCCTACGCCCACATCGCCGAGGCCATGGCCAGCCTCTACGAGTTCAAGCGGCCGCCTGATGTCGCGCCGGTGCCGTCGCCGATGGGTGCGATCGGCGATACGGGTACCGCGCTGTTCGCCGCGTTCGGCATCCTCGCCGCGCTGCGCCATCGCGATCTCATGGGCGACGGTCAATACGTCGACGTCGCGCTGTACGACTCGATGGTCGCCATGGCCGACGCCGGCATCAACTACTGGTCGATGGGCATCGCCAACGCCCTCGTGGTGCCGACGATCAACCACGCGTTCAAGGCGGCCGACGGATACTTCGTCATGATGTGCGGGCGCGCCGCGCACTTCCGCGCGCTGGCGACGACCATCGGCCATCCCGAATGGATCGGCGACGCCGATCTGGTAGGGCCGGCCGACTGGCTGGCGCGCCTCGACGACGTCATCCGCCCTGCGATCGAGCAATGGGCGTCGACGCGCACTCGCCACGAGGTGTGTGTCGAGTTCGGGGCCGCCGGTGTAGCAGTCGGGCCGGTGCACACGCCCGGCGACGTGATCGCCGACCAGCACGTGCACGCGCACAACATGATCGTCGAGATGCCGCGCAGCGACGGCGTCGCCGAGCCCATCCTGACGCCGGGCAATCCGGTGAAGATGTCGAAAGTCGCCGAAGGGCCCGAGACGCGCGTGCCGTGGCTCGGTGAACACACCGACGACGTACTCGCCGCCGAGATCGACCTCGACCCCGACGAGATCGCCCGCCTCCGCGCCGCCAACGTCATCGGCTGACCAGAATCCCCGTTCTCGCAGCACAATTGGCGCGTATGCGCAGGTCGCGCCAGCGGTCATGCTGCGAGAACGGATGCCGACGTACGATCGCCGGATGCCCACATCACCGCAAGTGATCGATGCCGACGGACACGTCGAGCCCGCGTTGGTGCTCGATTGGGCGCGTGCCATCGGCGGGACCGACGGTACCGACGTCGCCATGTCCGCGAAACGTTGGTTCGACCTGGTCGGACACGGATCCTCCACACACGCCGGCGCGTGGGACCCGCGCGCCCGGCTGGCGGATATGAACACCGACGAGATCGATCTCGCGGTGCTGTTCGGTTCGAGCCGCGGGCCGAGCTCGGTCAGCGCCGGTGATCGACGGCTCGAACCCGCCATCGCCCGCGCGTTCAACGATTGGCTCGCCAAGTACTGCGGTGAAGATCGCAACCGGCTCAAGCCCGCAGCGTGGGTCGTGTTGCACGACATCGACGCCGCGTGCGCCGAGGCGAAGCGCGCCGTGGAGGCGCGCGATGCAGTCGGCGTCGTACTCAACCCCTGCACCGACCACTACTCCCTCGACGATCCGCGCTTCTTCGAGCTCTACCAATTGCTGCAAGACCTCGACGTGCCGCTGTTGGTGCACGGCACCGGCGCCGTCGGCGACTTCCTCTCGCAGCGCTACCAGACCCACTCCCGGCGCCACGCGGTGGCGTTCCCGCTCTCCATCCAGATGGCGACGATGGACCTCGTCTGCGGCGGTGTCCTCGAACGCTTCGATCGTCTGCGCGTCGCGCTGCTCGAAGCGGGCGTGGGTTGGCTTCCCTGGTGGGTCGACCGGCTCGACGAGCACCACGAACTCGCGCCCTACGCGTCGCCGTTCATCTCCGAGAAACCTTCCAAGCTCATCGCCCGCTATGCCGCCGAAGAACGCATCTTCTGGTCGTGCGAACCCGACGAAGCGTGCCTCGGCGCGGCGATCGACTTCGTCGGACCCGGCGCGGTGGTGTTCGCCTCGGACTACCCCCACGTCGATTGCACCTTCCCCGGCGCGGTCGACTTGGTGCGCAATCGCGATGACGTCGACGCCGGCGCGAAGCAACGTCTGCTGCGCGACAACGCACTCGCCCTCTACGGCAAACGGCTGCTCGGATGAGCACGGACATCGTCGACTTCGACCCGTACACCTCGGGCGAATCGGTGCCCCACGAACTGTTCGCCGAGATGCGGGCACAATGCCCGGTCGCGCGCATCCCCATGGGCTGGTACCTGGCTCGGCTCGAAGACGTCGTCACCGCGAGCAAGCTGGTCGACACCTTCGTCGCCAGCTTTCGTGCCCCCGGCGTCGTCGTGCCCGAAGAACAGAAGTTCATCAGCGAGATCGCGGGCGCGCGCCATGGCCGTATCCGCCGTGTCATCAACGGCGCCGTCGCGCATCACCGTTCGGTGCGGCTCGAGCCGTTCGTACGCGAGCTGTGCGAGGAATACATGGAGCCGATCGTGCGCCGCGGACACGGTGAACTCGTCGCCGAACTCACCGCGCCGATACCGATCAACGTCATCGCGCAGTTCACCGGGGTGCCGCGAAACGACTGGGCACAATTCCGCCGCTGGAGCGACGAGATCGTCTCCGGCACCTACCCGGCGCTGCATCGCAACGAGCGGGGCGAAGGACTGGCCGGCGCCCATCCCGAATTCGCCGGCTACATCGACGACCTCATCGCCTCGCGTGCAGCCAGCGAAGACCCGCCCGACGACCTGGTGACGCGACTCATGGACGCCGACATCGACGATCGTCGACTCAGCCCCGTCGAAGTGCGCACCCAACTCGCGTTCATCATCCTCGCCGGCAACGAGACCACGCGGCAGCTCTTGGGCAATCTGCTCGCCCGTGTCGCTACCGATCGTGCACTCTTCGAGCAGCTCCAACGCGATCGGTCGTTGGTCGAACGGGCGGTCGAAGAATCGCTACGGATCGATCCCCCGTTCCCGATGTTGATACGCAACGTCGAACAAGAGGCGACGGTCTTCGGTCCGCGGATGTGTCCCGGCGAAAAGGTCGTGTTCGGGCTGGCCTCGGCCAATCGCGACGAGGCCGCCTACGAAGATCCCGACCGGTTCGATCTCACTCGGCCGAACTGGCGCGAGCACGTTGCCTTCGGCGCGGGGCCGCACGTGTGTCCCGGTGCCAGCTTGGCCCGCCTCGAAGGACAGCTGTTGCTCGAAACGTTCCTCGATCGGGTCGCCGAGGTCACGACCGACGCCGGATGGGTACCGCGCAAGACGCCGGTGTTCTTCGCGAACGGGCCCATCGATCTGCCCGTGCGTGTCGTGGCCGCGCGCTGAACGCGACGCTGAATGACGGTGCTCAGCCGATGGCGATGGGATTGACCGGGCTTCCCGCGGCACCGACCACGGGCAACGGCGCCACGACGAACAAGCACTCGTAGCACTGGTCGTCGGCCATCTCCTTGAGCATCAGGTGCTCGACGAGATGGATGCCCCGATTGACGAGGAACGCGACGTGACCGTCGAGGAAACCATCTCCCGGCCGACCGAGCACCTCGATGGCGCTGTTGTCGCAACCGATCGCCACGATGTCGTACTTGTCCATGAAGTCCGCGGCTTCCTTGGACAAACCGGGCTGTGCGTAGTCGCCGCCGCCGACGACATCGGCGGGGCCGCGGTCGTGGTTCGCCATGAAGTTGTCGATCCACCCAGTGCGCACCAACAAGATGTCACCCTTGCGGATCTCGGTGCCTTGCGCCTGCGCGCACGCTTCGAGCTCTTCGCTGGTGATGCCGTGCGATTTGTCGATGCACCCGTCGGCGCCCAGGAAGCGGACGAAGTCGAGCAAGATCGCTCGCCCGACGATCCAGCGAATCTTTTCGATGCCGAGCTTGGTGGAACCTGCAGCTGCGCTGACGGCTTCGACCGGGATGCCGTTGTACATCTTGCGTTCGTTGAACACGTGGCTCAGCGCGTCGATGTGCGTCTCGTTGTGCGATGCGAGAATGAGCACGTCTTCGTTGGCGCCGAGGTGCTCGGGCGCGCCGTAGAGCGTGAACTGCCCGTGGTCGCTCTGATGAGTGAGCGGCAAGCGTGTGGGCGCTCCCCGGTAGTCGAAGTAGGGCACACCGTTGCGTTGGATCGGCAGGGCCAAGCTGTAGACCTTGCCGGTCGTCGGTACCCGCGTCGATGCGAGCACGACATCGGGCGTCAACAGATTGAGCATGCCCCGTTCGTCGTCGGCACCGAAGCGCCCCCAGTTGTTGCTCATCCGACCTTCTCCTCAGCGCGCTCTTTGGCCCGGAAGTGAGGGATCACGTACTCGCCGAATTGGCGGATCGTCTCCATCATCGCTTCCTGCGGGATGGTCCCCATCTGGATCATGCACATGATCTCGTCGGCACCGGCCTTCTCGAGTTCTTCGACATAGCGGATGGCGTCGTCACGGTCACCGTAGGCGTGCTCGATGTTGTACGTGTTGGTCGAGTTCGGGTTGAACGGGATGTTCATCTCGCTGATCTTGGCCTTCACCGCGTCCTTGTCGTGCTGAATCAGTGCGAGCGAGTCTTCATCCTCGGAGCCCGGATTCGGCGGTGGTGTGTGCAGGTTCCAGTGCATGATCGCCTCGGCGAAGAAGCGTTGGCCGCGGGCACCGATCTTGAATGCCTTGTCACGGTCGTCGAGCACCAGCGCAGGGCACAACGCAGAGAAGTGATTGTTGGCGTGATCGGACACGAACCGATCGCCGGTACGCGAGGCGATGGTCTTGTCGTAGATCTCGCGCATCCCCCTGATCTCGTTCGCCCCGGCAAAGCCGAGCACCAGCGCGCCGACACCGAGCTCGGCCGCCAAGCTCACGGTGTCCTTCTTGGTGCACGCCATGAACAGCGGCGGATGGGGATCTTGCACCGGTCGCGGCAAGATCGGGTGCGGTGCGATGTCGAGCAGCCCGTGCCATTCGAACTCGTCCTCGCGCCAACAGTTGGCGATGATGCGCAGCGACTCTTCCATCTGCGCGTAGGTGTCATCGGGGTTGACGCCGAATGCCGACATCTCCTGCAGCGTCGCACCGCGACCCGACCCGACGTCGAGGCGGCCGTTGGACAGCACATCGAGCATGGCGATGCGTTCGGCCGCGCGCAACGGGTGGTTGTAGTTGAACGGCATGCACACGACGCCATGCCCGATGCGGATCGTCGAGGTGCGGGCCGCGACCCACGTGAGAAAGATCTCGGGCGCGGACATGTGCGCGTACCACTTGAGGCAATGGTGCTCGACCGCCCACACGCGATCGAAGCCCATCTGTTCGGCGAACACGGCTTGATCGACGCAGTCACGGATGACCTGCCGCTCGTTCTCCCGTGTCGGAAAGGCCATTTGGGCTTCGAAGATCATCGAGAACTTCACACGTTTCCCCCTGTTGTCCTGCTCCGGTTGTAGCAGGTCGACCGGCGCCACGGGTAACCGACACCGGGTATCCTGCGGAAGAACCAAACCAAAGGGGGGCCCATGGCCGGGACCCAGACATTGTTTTCCGCAGATTCGCACTTCAGTGTCTCCGCGGCACAGGTGAAGGCGAAGATGCCGGCCAAGTACCGCGACGCCTACGACGCCGCGGCTCGGGCGGTAGAAGTGCCGAAGGTCGCCGCCATGCATGCGCGCGGTGGCGCGGCGTTGGACCTGTCGTCGTTCCAGCACGAGGCGGCCAAGCATCCCGGATACGGCGATCCTGTCGAACGGCTCCGCGCCATGGATCTCGACGGCGTACAACACGAGCTGTTGTTCTCCGACCTTTCGGCGTTCCGCGTGTTCCACCGCGTGACCGATGGGTGGCGCGAAGCGGCGCGTGCGTTCAACGACTGCGCCGCCGAGTTCGCGTCGGCCGACCCCAAACGACTACTGGTCGCGTATCAGTTGCCGCTGATCGACATCGATCACGCGGTCAACGAGGTGCACCGGTTGGTCGATGACCACCATGCCCGTGCTCTGCAACTCGCCCTCAAACCCAGCGCGCTCGGCCTGCCCGACTATTTCCACGAACGCTACGACCCGCTGTGGAACACCGTGTGTGAGATCGGTCTCCCGATCTGTCTGCATCTCGGGCCCGACGACGAGATGTGGGACATCGCCCGGCGCGATCCCACACCGCAGATGGGTATCTACACCTCGCAGGCCGCGATGCGAATGGCCGAACAGATGGGCTTCCTGTTGCTGACCGGTTTGCTCGAACGGTTCCCCAAACTCACGTTCATCTTCGTCGAGCCCGGGCTCGGTTGGGTGCCGCACTACATCGGCCGGCTGGACAACATGGCCTCGAGGGGCGCCTACAGCTTCCCCGGCATCACCGAGCTGCCGAGCTTCTACTTCCATCGCCAGATCTACCTGACGTTCATGGACGACAAGCGCGGCGTCGCCATGCGCCACGAGCTCGGTGTCGAGAACATCATGTGGTCGACGGACTTTCCCCATCCGGCGTGCACATGGCCCAAATCGCGCGCGATCGTCGACGACCTCATGGAAGGCGTGCCCGACGACGAGGCATACATGATGGTGTACGGCAACGCCGCGCGCGTGCTGGGCATGTAGGAGCCCGCATGACGAGCGTGCTCGAAGGCATCACCGTTCTCGATCTGTCGCACGGCGTCGCCGGACCCACCGCCACGATGCTTCTCGCCGACAACGGCGCGGCGGTGACGCGCATCGAGTCACCCGAAGCCGATCCGTTCGCGTCATGGCCCGGTTCGCGAGTGTGGGCGCGCGGCAAGCGCAGCGCCGTGCTCGACCTCACGCAGGTCGACGAACGAGAGCGCTTGCTCGCTCTCGCCAGCCGGACCGATGTGCTCGTCGAGAGCTTCCGACCAGGGGTCACGACGCACCTCGGCATCGGCTACGACGAACTGTCGGCACGCAACCCGCGGTTGATCTACTGCTCGATCACCGGATACGGCCGGGGCAACCGCCATTCGGATCGCCCCGCATACGACGCACTCGTCGCCGCCCGCCTCGGCCTACAACGCGAGCAACGCAGCTGGCCCGGCGGGCCCATCGATCACATTCACGGCCTCGAGCCACCGGTGCCCGATCTCGAGTTGCCGCCGGGTTGCGCGCCGGGATCACCGCGATCGGGTCCCATCTTCAGCTACTCCACGTGGCCATCGTTGGCGACCGCGTACTTGGCCAACACCGGCATCAACGCCGCGCTGCTGGCGCGTGAGTCCACCGGTCGCGGGCAACTCGTCGAGACGTCGTTGCTGCAAGGCGCGATGGCCTTGACCATGGGCAAGTGGATGCGCGTCGACAATCCCTACGCCACCGGCTTTCGCATGTGGATCACCGATGGCCGCGCGCCGAAGGGTCACTTCGAATGCGCGGACGGTCGGTGGGTGCACCAGTGGGTGCCCAATCCGATGTTCGTGCTCTCGAGCGCGGACGGCGACACGCTCGAATCGCGGCGCGGCATCTCCAACGTGCGCAACGACCCTGACCGTGTCGGCAACGACCCCGAGAACGTGCTCGTGCTCGCGCACTATCACCCCGAGATGGCCGCCGCGATGAAGAAGTTCCCCAGCACCGACTGGGTACGCGTCGCGCGCGAGTACGGCACGCCACTGCAACAGATCCGCACGCCCGAAGAAGCCCTGTGCGACCGAGCGCTCATCGACGAAGGCGTCGTGGTCGACGTCGACGATCCCGAGCTCGGGCGCTTGCGCCACGTCGGCCTCGTGTATCGCCTCCACGAGACGCCCGGTCGCGTGCAGGGTGCGGCACCGCGCAAAGGCCAGCACAGCGACGCAGTAAAGGCCGAGGCCGATGCCATCCGCGCTGCTGCCGATGCCGTCGCCGAGAGCAGCGCAACCGGCACCGCGCTCGCCGCTCCCCTCGCGGGAGTGACCGTCGTCGACCTCGGCTTCGCAGTGGCCGGACCGTTCGGCACGCAGGTGTTGGCCGACCTCGGCGCAACGGTGATCAAGGTCAACGCGCTGCGTGACCCGTGGTGGCATTGCACGCACATCGCCATGGGCGCCAACCGCGGCAAGCGCAGCATCGGCATCAACCTCAAGACGGTCGGGGGTATGGCCGTGTTGCACCGGCTCGTCGCCAACGCCGACGTCGTCCATTCGAACATGCGCTACAAAGCCGCGTTGCGCCTCGGCGTCGACGAGGAATCGATGCGGGCGGTCAATCCGTCGATCATCTACTGCCACACGCGCGGGTTCGAAGACGGCCCGCGCAGCGACAGCCCTGCCAACGACCAGACGGGCAACGCGCTGTCGGGTACGCAATACGAAGACGGTGGCATGTCCGACGGCGGCGTACCGTTCTGGAGCCTCACGTCGATGGGTGACACCGGCAACGGGTTCCTCTCTGCGATCGGCGTCATCCAGGCGCTCTATCACCGTGCTCGCACCGGCGTCGGCCAACGCGTCGACACCTCGATCATCAACGCCGGCATGTTGACCACGTCATATGCCGCCCTCGACAGCGAGGGCAACGCCCTACCTCGGCCGCGGCTCGACGGCATGCAACGCGGCATCACGGCCCTGTATCGCTTGTACGAGACCGCCGACGGATGGCTCTGCCTCGCCGCAGTGAACGACACGCATTGGCAAGCCCTGATCGGCGCGCTCGATCACGCCGAGTTGTCGACCGACGCCCGCTTTGCCACGGCACAGTCAAGGTCCGAGAACGACCTCGCGCTCGTCACGGTGCTCGACACCGTCTTCGCGGCAAAGTCGGCGAGCGACTGGTTCGCGTTGCTCGACGAGCACGGCGTGCCCTGCGAGATATCCGACGAAGAGTTCGGCCGTCACTTCTTCGACGACCCAGAGATGCTCGCCAGCGGCCGCGTCGTCACCTACGACCATCCCGAACTCGGGCGGTTCGATCACGCCGGCCTGCAGATCGACTTCTCCGACACCCCGGGACGGATATGGGGCCCTCCCCCGCTCGTCGGCCAACACACCCGCGAGATCATGCGCGAGTTCGGCTACACCGAAGAAGAGATCGCGGCCCTCTGCGCCGACAAGGCCATCTTCGAAACGATGTCCGTCAACGACTAGGGCCGGTTCTGTTGGCGTTTTACTGGTGTCGACACCTGTAAAACGCCAAGAGAACGGTCTCGAGGAGACAGCTCTAGACGAAGCGGGCGCGGAGCTCGTGCTTGAGCACTTTGCCGGTGGCGTTACGGGGTAGCGACTCGACGATCTCGAATTGTTCGGGGATCTTCTGGCGCATCACGCCCGCATCGACGCAGTACCGCGTGAGATCGGCCAAGGTGAGCGTTCGGCCTTCGGCCATCGTGACGACCGCGCAGACGCGCTCACCACTGTCGCGGTCGGGTAGGCCGATGACCGCGGCGTCCGCGATGTCGGGATGTACGTACAGCAGATCCTCGACTTCCTTCGCGCTGATGTTCTCGCCCTTGCGGATGATGATGTCCTTGAGCCGACCCGTCACCACGACGTAACCATCGCGAGTGAGATGGCCGACATCGCCGGTGCAGAACCATCCGTCGGCGTCGAACGCGGTCTCGTTCAGAACAGGGTCGAGGTAACCCTTGAAGACACGCTCACCGCGGATGCGCAGCTCGCCGTCGACCTCGGCCGGCGCGTCGGTGCCGTCGGCCAACACCACCCGCACCTCGACCGAAGGGATCGGCTTGCCCGACGTCTCTGCGATGTGCTCGTCGGTATCTCGCGGATCGTTGATGGCGGTGATGCAGCTCTCGGTCATGCCCCAGCCGTTGGCGCACCCCATCCCACCCATCTCGCGCTTGACCTCGTAGTGCAACTCGGGAGGCATGGGCGCGCCGCCACCGGTCATGAATCGCAGCTTGGGCAGGATCGGCGTGCCCGGCTGTTTGCGTTGCTCGTCGAGGAAGATCTTGAAGAAGATCGGACCGCCACCGACCATCGTGCAACCATGACGACGAAAGAGCTCGACAGAGACCGGTGGATCGAAGAACTCGGTGATCACGAGGCTGAATCCGGCATTGAGCACCGCGCACAGATTGCCCAATCCACCGACGTGGGTGAACGGGAACGCCACGCCGTAACGATCGTCAAGACGGGGACCCTGCGCGTCGTTGAAGGCGATGCCCGAGGCGATCGATGTGTGATCGGTGTGTTGCGCGCCCTTCGGGTCAGAAGTGGTGCCCGACGTGTAGTACACCCATCGCACCGCGTGCGCGTCTTCGGGAGGAGGCGGCGGTGGCAGGATCGCCGGATCGCCCTCGGGCAGCACATGATCGAGCACCACGATCTCGAATTTTCCGATGCGCTCGCGCACACGCTCGGCCAGCGCGACGTAGTCGAACCCGCGCCAGGTACCGGGCACGTACAACGTCTTCGCGCCGGCTTGGCGCAGACAAAATGTGAGCTCGCGCTCGCGGTAGATCGGCAACAAGGGCACTTGGCGGACGCCCAGCCGCGAGAGCGCGGCCATCAGCACCAGCGTCTCGATCCAGGTCGGGATCTGCCATGACACGGTGTCACCCGCCCGCACACCTTGGCCGTAGAAACCGGCGGCAGCACGTGCACACGCGTCGCGATACTCGGCGAAGGTCATGGTTCGATCGCGCTCGTCGATGAGCATCACCGCGTCGGGCGTCGCGGCGGCCCGCTCCTCGACCAGGCCCCACAAGGTCGGCGCCGTCACCGAATAATCCATCATCGCTGACTTCCCGCTCTGGAGGCCTCTCTACGTGTCATAGTCGCGCACCACCGTCCGGGAAGGGACACGATGGACGAACACTTCGCCGAGCAGTTCCCACTCTCGCCGGCCGATGACTACATGATTCACCAAACACCTGATCCGATCCGGGTCATGTGGTCGAGTGACCCTCGTGCGTACGACCGGTACTGGACGGTCTTCCACGATGATGCCGGAGAGCTCATCGTCGCCACCGGAGGCAGCTTCTACCCCAACCTCGATCTCGCGGAGGCGTACGCCATCGTGAACTATCGAGGTGACCATCGATCGGTGCGCGCCTTCCGCCGCCTCGGTGCCGATCGCATGGACCTTTGGTGTGGTCCGATTCAACCGACGATCGTGAGGGGCATGCGACTGTGGCACTACCTGCTCGCAGACAACGAATGGGGCATCACCTACGACGTTCACTTCCACGACACGACACGGCAGGTCTACCGCGAGCCCGCCGGCTCGTACAACGCGGCATGGCCGCCGGGACGCCGCCCTGACGTGACCACCGGCTTCGAAGGGTTCGGCGAGATCGAAGGATGGATCCAGATCGACAGCACCCGTGTCGACCTGACGCGCGATTCCTGCCGGGGCACCCGCGACCGTCATTGGGGCATCGGTCGCAGCGTCGGTGGCCCGGCGAACGAAATACCAGGCCCGAGCGGCCTTCTCAGCGGGAGACCAGGTGCGCCGAAGTCCTTCGGATTCTCCGGCAACAATTTCGTGGCCTTCGCCGACTACGCGATCTGGGGTGATCGCATCTTCTACTACTACGGTGATCCGCGCCCGGGTATGGGCCGCGTCGCCAAGACCGACCGTCGCCTTCGCTTCGAACCCGACACGCACATCTTCGTCGAGGGCGTGCTCGACTACACACTGACGTCGGGCGAAGTGCGTCGCGTCCACTACGAACGCATCGGCAACCAGACTGCGTACATGCGCTGCGGCATGTATGGCGGCACCGCGGACAAGGGCATCTATCAGGGCACGTATGTGGGCGACGACGTCGTCGAAGGCGACCGTCACGATGTCAGCGATCCGTCCGCGCGGGCCCATCTCGCCGGCCTCGACGAGCACCAGTGCCGAGTGACCTGCGAAGGCGAGACCGTCGTCGGCATTTATCAACCCATCGACCCCGATGCATACCACGCCTGCCTCGAAGGTCGTGAGGGCTGGTCGTTCCTGTGACGGCCCGCGACCTGCAGTCGCTGCGGACGCGCCTCCAGTCGTTCGTGGCGGCACAGCTACCGGCGGCGAGCGACGTGACGGTGCTCGATCTCGCACCGATCAGCTCGGTCGGTAACGCGCGACAGGCATGGGGCTTCGAGGTGCAGTGGCGTGACGGAGACGACATCGAACGAGTGTCGTGCGTGATGTTGGTCAAGGCCGAGGCCGGCCAACTCGAGACGCACATCGCGCCGGAGTTCAACACGGTGCGCTCGCTCTGGGGCAGCGGCGTGCCAGTGGCCCGGGCGTTGTGGATGGACGCCACGTCCGACGCGATCGGCAACCCGTTCTTCGTCACCGAGCGCGCCGCCGGCACTGCGGACATGAGCCTCTTGCGGCGACCGGCCGACGACCCCGACGCACGCGCGATTGCGATCGACCTCGCCAATGCGGCGGCACTGCTGCACCAGATCGATTGGGACGGGCTCGGCATCGCCGACGTCCTACCTTCGGTGACGATCGCAAACGCCGCCCGCACACAGATCATGTACTGGGAGGAACTGTTCCGACGGCAGCGGCTCGAGCCGCTTCCTGTCGCGGTGTTCGCGTTCGACTGGCTGCACGATCATCCACCGCCGACCGGTCACGTCTCGATCGTGCACGGCGACTTGCGTTTTGGCAACCTGCTCTACGACGGCGGGCGCATCTCGGCGCTGCTCGACTGGGAGATGGTGCACCTCGGTGATCCGGTAGAAGACCTCGCATGGGCGTATCGGTCGTTGTGGAGCCTCGAGAAGTTCTTGCCCGTCGACGAGTTCTTGGCCCTCTACTGCCAGCGCACCGGCGCCACGGTGACAGCCGATCACTTTCTTTTTTGGCGCCTCTTCAGCGAAGTCAAGCACTCGGTCATCTCACTCACCGCGGCAAGATCGTTCAACGACGGGCGCACGCGCAACATCCGTCACGCCGATCGCGCGACGACGGTCACCACCTATCTCTCACGGTTCATGGAGTGGCTACCATGATCTATCCGACGATCAGCGAACTCTTGAGCGGCGTCGCGACGAGCCTCGACGAGACGGTGCTTCCCGAGTTGGCGCCCGGCTCTGCCCGCAATCAACTCGTCGCCGCGATCGCACTCATCCGGCGGTCGGCCACCGCCAGCGACAGCATCGGCGCCTACTTGTGGGAGGACAACCGCGACATGACGGCGGTCTTGTCCGAGGTCGCGCCGCTCGTCGGTCTCGACCCGCCGCCCGCCGAGGCCGGCGGCGGAGACCGCTATCCCTCGCTCGACGAACTGCGGCGGCGCAACCTCGCACTGCAACATCAGGTGGTCGCCATCCACGACACACTGCGCGAAGACTCGGGCAGCGCTCGAGCGCAAGCCGCGCTACGAGCACTGTTCGAGAGGATGCTCGCTCGCGAGTCGCAGATCAACACCTCGACCTGGGTCTGAATCTGGGGTCTGAGCGTCGTCGCGTCATGCGCCGATCTGGAACCGGCGCAGTGATCGACGCGCTCCTTCGGGAAAGTCTCGACGCCCGTGTTGCAGCGCGAGGTTGTCCCACACGATGAGGTCGCGCACTTCCCACCGATGCTCATACCGCACCGCATCATCGTCGAGGTAGGACCACAGCTCGTGTAAGAGCTCTTCGCTTTCTCGGTCGGTGAGCTCGACGATGCTGTCGGTCATCAGTTCGTTGACGAACAAGAGCGGCCGGTCGGTCGCCGGATGCGCGAGCACCACGGGGTGCGATGCCGTCGGCGCCTGCGGCGCGGCCGCGATGCGAAATCGCTGCGTGCCGCGATCGTTGCTGTAGTCATAGACATGCCGGGCGTGGAGCGCACCTATGCGTTGCCTGAGGCCGTCGGGCAACCTTTGGTACGCGAGTTGCGTGCTGGCGAAGACTGTCTCTCCCCCACTCGACGGCACCTCCTCTGCATAGAGCGAGAGCCCGGGCAGGAGCGATTCGTGGAAACAGAAGTCCTGATGCTTGAGCAGTGAGCCTTCCCGGGCCACGCCTTCGTCGCGCGTGTTCGAGATGTACTTCTCGGAACGATCCGACGCCGCGGCGTAACCGGCCGTACTTATCGGGCCGAACCACTCCACGAACCGTTTGTGTTCATCGGTGTCGAGGTCCTGTCCACGCACCAACACCAGCGAATGCTCCAACCACGCGTCACGCACGGTGCGCCGCAGCTCGCCGGGCTGCTCATCGTGGAGATCCACGCCGCAGAGCTCGACACCGAACGCGCCCGGCAGCGGCCGGAGCTCAACATGCATGGCGCACCTCCCTCGTCTCGCCGCGGGCACCCTCACGTCGGCACTGCGACGCAGGCAACCACGTCGGAGCCCGGCGAGCAAGTAGCGTCGACATCTGGTGAAGCTCGGCTACTTCGGTATCAACATGGGTCCGCACAGCCGGCCCGACGACCTGGCCGAAACCGCGAGGCTCGCCGAGTCCGCCGGCCTCGAGTCGCTGTGGACGGGCGAGCACGTCGTCTTGCCGTCGCCGCAGCTATCTGCGGGGCAACCGATGCCGCCCGACCATCCCTATCTCGACACTCTGCTGGCGCTGTCGTGGGCCGCCGCACAGACCACTCGCCTTTTGGTCGGCACCGGAATCGTCGTGTTGCCGCACCACAACCCGGTCGTCTTCGCAAAGCAGGCGGCGACGCTCGACGTGTTGTCGAAGGGACGGCTGCGGCTCGGCATCGGCGCCGGCTATCAGGAGCGCGAGTTCGCCGCCGTCGGTGTCGCGCACGGCGATCGTGGGCCCCTCACCGACGAATACCTCGATGCGCTCGAGCGGCTCTGGTACGACGCCGCGCCCGAACATCACGGCCGCTTCGTCGAGTTCGCCGGCGTCGACGCCTACCCACGGCCGGTGCAGCAACCGATCCCCATCATCGTGGGCGGCCACGCCAAGGCATCGCTGCGAAGGGCCGTCACCCGCGGCCACGGTTGGTACGGATTCATGACGACGCCCGAGAGCACGGCGCGTTGTCTCGACGCGCTACACGAGGCGGCCGCCCGCTTCGAGCGCCCGGCGTCGCTCGGTACGCTCGAGATCACGGTGACGCCGTACGGCCCGCTCACCCGAGACGCGGCGAGCGCGTACCGCGACCTCGGTGTGGACCGTGTGGTGCCGTGGCACATCGATTGGACTCGCTTTCCTGGCGATGCCGTGCCCCCGAGTGACTGGCGTGGCGTCGAGGCCGCTATCGAAGAGGACCTCCGCGCCCTCGGCGACTGAGGCCCCGAGTTCACATCGCGGGGTAGGGACCGCTGCGCCAATCGGGGTCGACGCGCCGGCGCGCGATGACCCAGCGATCGCCGGCGCGCACCATCGAGTCGTGATAGCGGACGCCCACGATGAGGTTCTCGGGATGTTCGCCGCCCGCTTGTTCGGACTTCCAGTGAAACGCGACGCAGTACGACTCGACGAACCCCGTGTCGCCGTCGACATCGACCATCTGATTGCCCATGTAATGCATCGTCACGGGGAAGTACTCGACGCCCGGTATGAGCCCGGCGATGTACTCGTCGATCGGCGCGCTCGCCCGCGATCCGTCGACGTAGCAATCATCGGCGAAGCACGCTCGCACCAGCGCCCAGTCGCGGCGGTCGACACCGCGCGAATACGCGCGCGGGACCTTGGCAATACTCTCGCGGTCCCACAGCTCACGCACCATCGTCTCGATCTGCATCGATCCCCCTAATTCCCGCTCTGCCGCAGGCCGCTCGGGCCTTGGTCCCGCTCTGCCGGAGGCCGCTCGGGCCTTGGTCTCGCCGTCCACCGTCAACGCAAAGCTAGCCTCGACCCGCGATGCAGACGACGGGCGCCGAATCGGCAGAGGATGACGGCGCCGTCTCGGCTCGAGCCCGTCGCCTCGTCATCACGGGGTTGATGTTGGCCCTGAGTCTGCCCTCGCTCGATCTCCTCGTCGTGGCAACCGCGGGCAAGGCCATCGCGGACGACGTCGGCAAACTCAGCCAGTTGACCTGGTTGTTCATCTCCTACCAGCTCACACTCGTCGCGTTCATGCCGCTGTTCGGCAAGCTCGGTGACATCTACGGGCGCAAACGCACGATCCAGAGCTCCATCGTGTTGTTCGTGGTTGCGTCGGTGCTCACCGGGCTCGCGACCAACTTCCCCATGCTCGTGCTCGGGCGCGCGCTCCAGGGCGTGGCCGGCGGCGGCATCTCGGGGCTGTCGCAGGCAGTGATCGCCGACATCGTGCCGCCACGGCACCGGGGACGATACGCGTGGATCACGCCCACGGTCTTCACCATCGTGTCGATGCTCGGCCCGCTGATGGGTGGGCTCTTCGTCGATCACCTCAGCTGGCGGTGGATCTTCTTCATCAACTTGCCGCTCGGTATCGTGGCCTGGTTGTTCATCGCGGTCGCGTTCCAGGTGCCGACCGACAGGGTCCGCCACCACGTCGACATCGTCGGTGCGCTGCTGCTCGTCGTGGCTGTGTCGGCGATCGTGTTCGCGGCGTCCACGGCCGGCGATCAGTTCGAATGGACGTCGCCCATCGTCGTCGGGATGACAGCCGGCGGTCTCGCGGTCAGCGCGTTGTTCGTTCTGTACGAGACGCGCCAGCGCGAACCCGTCTTCCCTCTCGGCCTGCTCCGCGACCCGCTCGTACGCGTGTGCACGGCGACGACCTTCTTCATCGGCTCGGCCAACTTCGGCCTCGCGATCTTCCTTCCGCTCTTCTTGCAGGTGGTGACCGGCACCAGCGCCACGCGGGCCGGCTTTGCCCTGTTCCCCACGTCGATCGGCATCATCATCTCCTCCGCTATCGTCGGCCGCCAGATCAGCAAGAACGGTAGGTACCGCTGGTACCCGCTGGTCGGCATGATCATCTTCTCCGGCGCGATCTTCCAGATCTCACTCTTGAACCGCGGCAGCCCCGAGTGGCACGCGTGGGTCGCGACGTTCCTCGCCGGCGTCGGTTCGGGGACAGCCAGCCCCGTGCTCATGGTCGCCGTGCAAAACTCTGTGCGCTACGAGGATGTGGGGGTGGCGTCCTCGCTCACGATGTTCTGCCGGACGATGGGACAGGTGATCGGCCCCTCGTTCGCAACGACGCTGTGGATCACGCGCTTCGACTCCAACGTGCACCGACTGGTCCCGCCCGACACCCTCGCGGGACTCGACGTCGAAGACCTACGCAACAACAGCGAGACCATCCGGGCGCTGGTCGAACCCACGCGGACGCAAGTCGTCGAATCGCTACGACTCGGCATCAACGACGCGTTCCGGTTCGCCGCAGCATTGTCTGCCGTCGGCATCATCACGTCGCTGTTCATGAAATCGCGCCCGCTGCGGGGCACGATCAGAGAATGATCAGGCATTCGCTCCCGCACGAACGCCATACAGGCGCTCTGCGTTGCCGGCAACGATCAGATTGCGCTCGTCCTCGGGCACGCCGGCGAACTGGCGCTCGATCGCCTCGCGCGAATGCGGCCAGTCAGAGCCGCCGTGCGGGAAGTCGCTCGACCACAGCAGTCGGTCGAGACCGACCTCGTGACGATTCTTCACGCCGTAGCTGTCGGTGATGAACACGTAGGAGAAGTTGCGCTCGAGGTAGACACTCGGCGGCGTCTCATGACGGATCTTGCTGCGGCTGTGGCGATCGTCCATCTGCTCTTTGAGGTAGGGCACCCACCCGGCGTCGACTTCGACGAGCGCGATCTGAAGATCGGGATAGCGATCGAGCGCACCGCTGCTCATGAGCTGTGCGACACGGATCGGTGCATCGAAGAAACGCATGTCGCCGCGCATCTTGCCGCGGGCCTTGTCGCCTTGCGGAGCGGTCGCGAAGCCGACGTGGATCGACATCGGCACACCGGCCTCGGCGACCGCGGCGAAGAACCGGTCGTCGGCATCGGCGATCTCGAGGCCGCCTTCGGGCCACTGACCGATGAGCACGCCGCGTATGCCCGGCAACTCGAGCACGCGGTGCAGTTCGGCGATGGCGATATCGGCGCCGACGTTGGGGATGTAGGCAACGCCCCACAGCCGGTCGGGCGCGTAGCCCGAATATTCGGACATCCAGTCGTTGTAGGCGCGGAAGCACGCGGCGTGGAACTCGGGGTCGTCGGTGTGCCACGCAAGCTGGTTCTGGATGCGGGGAGTGGGATACAGGACCTCGGCCGACACCCCGTCTATGTCTTGTTCTTCGAGGCGGGCACTGGGCGTGTAGCCGCCGAGGCGGACGTCCTCCCACAGCGACCAAGGCGTGCGCTCGTCGATGGGCACACCGGCGTTCCAATTGGAGCCGAAGTTGATCGGATCGAGCGCGCCCTCGAGCACCCAAGCGTCACCTTCGGGGAATCGCTGCATCCGTGGCGCGCGGTCCTTGAATTTCGCCGGCACTCGCGAGGTCCACAAGTCGGGTGGTTCGTTGATGTGTGAATCGGCGGAGATGATCTTGAAATCACCCACGTTGACCTCCAGGTCGCTGCGTCGGCTGGTTCGGCCCATGTTCTCACGGAAGGGGCCACGCATGACCATATCGTCGCGTGCGAAGATGCCGCCGTGAGCATCCTCGGCAATCGTGTCATCCGCAAAGAAGATCCCCACATCCTGACCGGCGACGGCATGTATGTCGACAGCCTCGATCTCGTTGGGGCCCGCTATGTGACCTTTGTCCGATCGACGGTGCCACATGCGCTGATTCGTTCGATCGACACCAGCGCGGCGAAGGCCGCGCCGGGCGTCGAGGCGGTCTTCACCGCGGCCGAAGTCGATATCGGTCCATTCCCGCCCAACCCTTTCTTCCCGCAGCTCGACAGCCGGTTCCTGCGCTGGCCACTCGCCAACGACCGGGTGCGCTTCGTGGGCGAACCGGTCGTCGCGATCGTCGCCGCCAATCGCTATCTCGGCGCCGACGCAGCCGAGCTCGTAGTGGTCGACTACGAACCACTCCCGGTCGTCATGGACATGGACGCGGCTGCCACAAACGAGATCTTGCTGTTCCCCGATCTCGGCACCAACATCGGCGCGCAGCTCGACCTGCCCCTGGTCGACGGCCTGTTCGACGGAGCCGACGTCGTCGTCGAGCAGCGCATGATCAATCGACGGATGGCACCCGCACCGATGGAGGGTCGTGTGGCCGCCGCCACTTGGGATGGCGACCGGTTGACCCTGTACGCGTCGACGCAAGGGGTCGCCGCGACCCGCGATGGCATCGTCGGTATCTTCGGGCTCGACAAAGCGGCGGTGCGGGTGGTCGCGGCCGACGTCGGCGGTGGATTCGGATCGAAGGGCGGCCTTTCTCCCGAAGAGCTCATCGTGTTGTGGGCCGCGTTGCGCCTCGGCGGGACGATCCGCTGGGCCGAGACGCGAAGCGAGAATCTGCTGGGGATGGGTCACGGCCGCGGACAGGTGCAGACCGTCAAGTTCGGCGCCACCAACGATGGTCACATCGTCGGGATGCACATGGACATCGCGCAAGAAGCCGGCGCCTATCCCGATGTCGGTGCCGGGCTGCCGGTGATGACGATGATGATGTCGTCGGGCGTCTACCGGTTCCCGCGCATCGCGTACACCTCGCGTTCCTACGTCACCAACACCACACCCACTGGCGCCTTCCGCGGCGCCGGCCGCCCCGAGGCCGCGTACGCCATCGAACGCGCGCTCGATGTGCTCGCGGCCAGGCTCGGGCTCGACCCCGTCGAGCTACGGCGGCGCAACTTCATCGCGAACGACGCGTTCCCCGCCACCACGTCGGTCGGCACGGTGTACGACTCGGGCGACTACGGGGGCGCTCTCGACCGCGTGTTGGCGGCAGCCGATTACAGCGCGCTGCGGGCCGAGCAACAGCGCCGCCGCGATGAAAACGCGCGAGTGCAGCTCGGCATCGGCATCGCGTGTTACGTCGAGATCACCGGCGCGATGCCCGGGCTCGAGCCGGCGCGCATCGTCATCAACAGCGACGGTTCGGCCACGGTCTATACCGGCAGCACCCCGCACGGACAAGGTCACGTCACGAGCTGGGCTATGGTCGCCAGCGAGCGCCTCGGCATCCCGATGGAACGCATCGAGGTGCTCTTCGGTGACACCGATCGTGATCCGCCCGGCTCCGTCACCGGTGGCTCCCGTTCGGCGCAGGTGTGCGGAGTGGTCGTGGGCCGCGCGTCTGATCTCGTGGCCGAAAAAGCCAAGCACATTGCGGCAAACCTGCTCGAAGCGGCAGTCGACGATGTCGTGCTCGACACACAGACCGGTCGGTTCCACGTTGCCGGCACGCCGGCCATCGCCAAGACCTGGGTCGAGGTTTCCGCTGCGGCAACCGAATCACTCGAGGCCGAAGACGCGTTCGAGGCCGTGTCGCCGACCTTCCCGTTCGGGGCCAACGTCGCGGTGGTCGAGGTCGACACCGAGACGGGCCGGGTAACCGTGGTTCGATTCGTCGGCTGCGACGACGCCGGAGTCTTGCTCAACCCATTGCTCGCCGAAGGACAGCTGCACGGCGGCATGGGTGCCGGTGTCGCGCAGGCGTTGATCGAAGAGATCCAATACGACAGCGATGGCAACCCGTTGACGACCAACTTCGCCGATTACGGCGCGATCAGCGCGGCCGAGTTGCCGTCGTTCGAGCTCGTACACATGGCCACGCCCACGCCGATCAACGAGCTCGGGGCCAAGGGCATCGGCGAGTCGGGCACCGTGGGTGCGACACCCGCGGTCATCAACGCGGTCGTCGACGCTCTTTCCTTCTACGGCATCGAACACATGGACATGCCCGCTACACCTCAGCGAGTGTGGGACGCGCTGCAGACCGTTGGGCGATGATCGCGATCGCGCACGAAATGGCGGCAATTCCTCCGAGATAGGGGCGGAAGTTCCACGACTCGAACGCCGCGAACCGCGTGCTCGTGCCCGCGCTCTCGGATCAGTCGCCCACACTACGATGCTGCCATGGCTGTACTGACCGACAAAGCAGTGATCGCAGGCGTGGGCGAGACCGACTACGTCCGCGGTACGACGAAGACCAACCACGAGCTCGCTTTCGAGGCCGCGCTCGCCGCGTGCGCGGATGCCGGAGTCGAACCCGAGTCTGTCGACGGCCTCGTCATCCCTGGTCGGGGGCCGTTGAACGAGGACTTCGTCGCGGCGCTCGGCATCCGTGATCTGAAATATCACTCCCACGTCGCCATCGGCGGAGCTTCTCCTGTCGCCGCGGTGGTGCAGGCGGCAGCAGTGGTCGCCGCCGGCCTGGCCTCGAGGGTGATCGTGGCGGCGGGGCTCACCTTCTATTCGGGCGGGCACCGGTTGAGCTCGCAGAAGTCCTATTCACTCGACGGCGCAGGCGCGGCGATGGCGGCGGGCATGCCCGGTAGCCGTATGCGCGTCAACCTCGAGTGGCCCGCGGGCATGTCGGTGCCCATGCAGTGGTACAGCCTGCACGCGAATCGATGGTTCTACGAGACCAACGCCGATCCCGAGGGCATGGAGATCGTCGCGTTGACGCAGCGCAAGCACGCGCAGCTGAACCCCAAGGCGTTCATGCGCGATCGACCGCTGACGCACGACGACTACGCAAAGGCACCGTTGCTCGTCAAGCCGTTTCGCCTCTACGACATCTGCCTCGAAACCGACGGGGGCGCCGCCGTGTTGGTCACGAGCGCAGCCAACGCCGACAAGCGCAGCATCCACATCGCTGGCGGCGCCGAGGGCCATGCCGACGTACCGGACGATCTCGCCAGCCGGCCCGACATCTTGAACATGGGCATGACCAAGGCCGCGCCCCGAGCGTTCGACATGGCCGGTGTGACCCGCGACGAGATCGACTTCGCCGAGATCTACGACTGCTTCACCTTCATCGTGTTGCGACAACTCGAAGAGCTCGGGTTCTGCGAACGGGGTCAGGCACCCGAGTTCGTCAAGGGTGGCCGCATCGGCCTGGGCGGCGCGCTGCCCGTCAACACACACGGTGGTTTGTTGTCGCAAGCACACGTTGTCGCCATGAATCACGTCGTCGAAGCAGTCCGACAACTACGAGGCGAGGCCGGCGAGGCACAAGTCAACGACGCGCACATCGGTCTGGTGACCGGCTATGGCGACATGAGCGACGGTTCCGTCGTCATCCTGCACAACTGAAAGAGAACGATGACTGCCACCCACCGCCCGTTACCCCAAGTCGACGATCCGCTCTACGCGCCCTACTTCGCCGGGCTTCAGCGCCGCGAGATCGTGGTGCAGCACTGCGACGCCTGCGGGCACGTGCAGTGGCCGCCGCGCGAGCGTTGCTTCGCCTGCCATAGCGACCGACTCGGCTGGCAGGCCGCGCCCCGACACGGTGTCGTGTACACCTACATGGTGTCGCACCGCGCGTTCGATCCATGGTTCAAGGATCGTCTCCCGTATGGGTTGGTCGTCGCCGACCTCGGCGACGGCATCCGCATCATGGCGCCCTACGCCGATACCGATGTCGACGACCTCGAATGCGGTATCAAGGTGCGCGCGTTCTTCGAACGTGTCTCCGAAGACGTCACCCTCCTCCAGTGGGAGCGCGACACCTAACCCGTTCTCGACCGCAGGAACGGCTCGTTTCAGGGAGCGGGGGTCAGACCGTGGCGGCGACGATGCGGCGGGCCAGCAGGTCGTCGATCGCCTCGGCTGAATAGCCGAGTTCGCCGAGGATGGCGACGGTGTGTTGCCCCGCCCGGCAGGCCGGCCCGACTTCGTCGACGCCGTGCATGTCGATGGTCGCCGCGGGACGCCACCGGAGCCCACCCGCGAGGTCGTCGACCTCGCGGGCCAGCGCATAGCGACCAGCCTCGATCTCGGCCAGTTGGAACTCACCGAAACCGCAACGATCCGCGCGCACGCAACCCACACCCGCCGCCATCGCGCGGGTCTCGACTTCATCGGCGTGTTGCGTTGCAAAAGAGCCGGCGAGTTCGGACGCGAGATCGAGATCGTGCGCGCGCCGGCTCTCGACGGTCTTGTATCGATCATCGTTGCGCAGCGCGTCGCTGCCGAAGGTGGCGCAGAAATGCTCCCATTCACCTTGGGTAGGGCATGCGAGGAAGATCCATCCGTCAGACGTCTCGTAAAGACGGTTGAGGGCGTGTGTGCCATGCAGGCCGGCGTCGACTTCCTCGATGGGCGGGCGCCCTTCGTAGCGAATCCAGTCGCCGCTCATCAGATACGCGCTGGCGCCGAGCATCGTCGTCGTCATCTCTTGACCGACACCCATGTTCTCGCGACCCATGAGCCCGATCAGCAACACGCTGGCGACGAGCGCGCCGGTGACCGGGTCGGGATGACCCTCGTTGGAGGCTCCGAGATGCAGCGATCGTTCCTTCAGTTGCTCGAGTGTGAGAGGCCCGCTCTCGAGCGCACCGACGCCCGCCTGCCGTGTCGCGTTGCCGCAGATCGCTCCGGCGATCGGGTGATACGCCGGCATCTTTGCGTATGGACCGTCCTTGCCGTACGCGCCGGCATAGCAATAGACGAGTTGCGGATTGTGCGCGCTCAACGACGCGTAATCGATGCCGAGCTTCTCGGGAACACCCGGCCGGTAGTTGTGCAGGAACATGTCGGCCTTCGCGGCCAGTTTGTGCACGATCTCTCGGCCCTCGGGCGCCTTGATGTCGACACAGATGCTCTCTTTGCCGAGCAGCGTCTTGTCGAAGGGCAATACGCGTCCCGGTTCTCCTTCGAGCGGCTCGATCTTGATTACACGCGCACCGAAGTCGGAAAGAAGGCACGAACCGATAGGCGTAGCGATCATCGACGCCGCCTCGAGCAAGAGCACTCCGTCGAGTGGCCGGCGATCGTCGCGGGTGCCCGGTGCGGGTCGCTTCGCGTTGGTCTTCCAATCCTTGGGCCCGACACTGCCGTGCAATGCCCCCATTTGCGCGACGGGACCGATCTGTTCGGTCGGTCCCACCTCGGGGTCGTCGACGGCGATCACGTTGCCGTTGTGGCGTGCTTGTGGATGATCCATACCGTCGATGGTGTTCGTGAACAGATCGCCGCCGGTGACGCCGCTCTCGGTGAGCAGCGCGGTCCACTCGGCGGCGGTGCGCTGCGCGGTGCCTATGAGCACGCGCTCCCATGCCTCGTGGGCCGCTCGGGGCTCGACGTTGGGCAGGTCCTTCATCACGGGATCGTTGCGCCATTCACCCAACCCGAGCACGTCGAGCATGTGCCACAGGAGATGCGGCGCCCAGTTGGCCCACTGCAGCCACTTGCCATCCTTGGTGCGCGCCGGCGTGTAGCCCAGCATCGGCGTCGGCCCCAACGCAGGGTCGGCGACTCGAGGCGGGCCGGCGAACTCGCGCGGGCCACCGAAATCGAAGATCGTCAGCGCCCGCAACATGTTGACGCGCGCCAACTGCCCGCGATGGCTGTGTAGCCGTTCGTACAGAGCGCAACACACCGCCTGCACCGCGGACTGTGCCGCGCCGTAACTGCCCAACGGCGGCGCGACGTACACCGGCCGATCGCGCCGGGCCATGCGCCCCATGTCGAACATGCGACCCGATGCGGCGAGCACCAGACCGTCGTGCATCGGCGCGCCGCCGAGTGTCGGATGATCACCGAACGCGTCGATGAAGCAACCGATGAGGTGCGGGCGCGACGCGACCGCGTCGGCGAATGACTGCCCGAGGTGCTCGGATGCCCACGACCCATCGGTCGCGACGACGACGTCGGCTTCGTCGAGCAGTCGAGAGCACTCGGCGAGGGCGGCGGCATCACGCAAATCGAGACGGCGAGTCTCCTTGCTGCGGTGCCACTGGCGCGCGCCGGCAAGGTTTGCCGCGGGATCAGTCTCGAGATCGCTCGGCGGTACGACGCGGATCACCGACGCCCCGTTGTCGCCGAGGATCATCGTGCACAACGCGCCGGCGAATCCTTCGGTGAGATCGACGACTTGCAGTCCTTCGAACACGCCGCTCATGGCTAGAACGCCGTCCGCGTTACGCCGCCGTCGACGACGATCTCCGCGCCTGTGATGAACGACGCGTCATCGGAGAGCAAGAACCGCACCGCCGTCGCGATGTCGTCGGGTCGGCCGATTCGGCGCAGCGGCGAACGCGTCGCGAAGCGATCGGGTCCGGACTGCAGCGACCGCGCCATCATCGGCGTGTCGATGAAACCGGGGCACACCGAGTTGGCGCGTATGCCGTGCTCGCCCAGACGAGCAGCAGTCGAACGAGCCAAGCCGAGCAAGCCCGACTTGGCCGCGCAATACGCGGGGTTGGCGTCGAAGCCGACGATCGCTGCGATCGACGCGATGAACACAGTCGCCGAACCCGGGTTCGCCTTGAGGTCGGGCGTGAGATCTCGGATCAACAACGCAGCCGCAGTGAGATGTGTCGACAACGTCAATGCCCACACCGACTCGTCGAGCTCGTCGATCATGCTCACGCCGGGAATGCCGGCGCTGTGCACGAGGCCGCCGATGGTGCCCATCGCGTTGCGGCTGGTTTCGATGGCGACCGCAAACGACTCGCGATCGGTCACGTCGAGAGCAAGCCCGATCGCGGCGACGCCGTACTTCTGACGTACTTCATCGGCGACTCGGCGCGCGTTGTCACCGTTGAGATCCCACGCGGCCACGGGTCTGCCGGCCTCGGCCAACGCGTGCATCGTCGCGGCACCGATGCCCGAACCACCGCCGGTGATGATCACGCCGGTGAGGGGCGAATGAGGAATGCTTCCAGTCATGCCGCCCACGCTAGCTTCGGATCAATTCGGCTGCCCGAAGCGCTGGCGCAGCTCGGGTTTGACCACCTTGCCCATCGGGTTGCGAGGCAACTCGTCGACGATCTCGAGCTGTTCGGGACACTTCTGCCGAGCAAGGCCTTCGGCATCGCAGTGTGCTCGCAGGTCTTGCAGGCTGAGCGTGCAACCGGGTTGCAGGACGACCACGGCGCAGACACGCTCGCCGGTCCGGGCATCGGGTAGGCCGAGCACGCTCGCGTCCGCGACCGACGGATGGCGAAACAGCGTCTCTTCGATCTCGAGCACCGAGATGTTCTCGGCGTTGCGGATCACGATGTCCTTCAGGCGGCCCGTGATGCGCACGTTGCCGTCTTCGCCGATCCAACCGAGATCGCCGGTGCGAAACCAGCCGTCCTCGTCGAAGCCATCGGTGTCGAGCGCCGCGTCGACGTATCCCTGGCAACACTGTGGACCCTTCAACCGCAGCTCGCCCTCGTCGCCCAACGCGACGTCGAGACCGTCGGCACCGACCACGCGCAGCGACACACCAGGCGACAAGCGGCCGACGGTGGACTCGAGAACGTGGGTCGGGTCGTCCGCGTAGGCCGACGTCGAAATGGGGAACTCGGTCAGACCCCACGAGCCGATGAGGTTGACGCCGAACGACTCGCGCATCTCCACGTGGATCTCTGCCGGAAGCGGAGCTCCGCCGAATGCACCGGCGCGCAGGTCGGGGAACAGTGGCGTACTGCCATGGCGACGCTGTGCGTCGATGAACGCGCGAAAGAACGGCACCGCCGTGCCGACCAATGTCGGACGATGCGCGGCCATGCGCTCGGGCGAGGTCGCGACATCGAAGGTATCGAACAGGACCATGCGGTACCCGCTGACGAGCGATGTCGTGAGCATCGTCGAGCCGCCGATGTGAGAGACGGGCCACGCGATGGGATAGACGTCGCGTTCGCTGAACCCGACGCCGGCCAACATGCCGAAGGACCCGGACATAATCGACGTGTCGGTGTGGCGGGCACCCTTCGGCGACGCGGTCGTGCCCGACGAGTAGTACAGCCAGCGAACATCGTCGTCGGTGGGTGCGGCCGGCAGCACGGTCCGGTCACCCGTCGGGAGCCGCAGACCGGTTGTTCCGCCGAGTGCTTCGAGGTCGACCTCGACGACATCGAGTTGTTGATCGCCACTGACTTCGCGCACCATCGCGGTGTAGTCGAACCCGCGCCAGGTGCCGGGCGAGACGAAGACCTGCGTCCCGACCTGACGGGTGATGAAGCCCACTTCGCGATCGCGCAAGATCGGAATGATCGGATTCTGCGTCGCACCGAGGCGGGCCAATGCCACCAACAACACCAGCGCTTCGACTGTCGTGGGCAGTTGCCACGACACGACCGTGCCGGCGCGGACGCCTCGGCCCGCGAACGCCGCCGCTACTCGCTCGGCCTCGTCGCGCAACCCGGCTCGTGTCAAGGTACGGCCGTAGTCATCGGCCACGATCACTGCGTCAGGGTCGGCGTCAGCGCGATCGACGACGAGTTGCCAAAAGGTCCGCGGCAACGACACCGGCATCATTTGTCCCCCATCCACAGACGCGGTGCGTCGACATAGCTGCGATCGAGTGCAGTCACCGACGGACAACCCAGTAGGGCCAACGTTCGTTCGATGCCGTCCTTGAAAAGTGTGAGCACGCGCTCGACTCCTTCACTGCCGCCGGCGGCCAATCCCCAGATGTACGCACGCCCGACGAGTACTGCACGCGCGCCGAGCGCGATCGCCTTGACGGCGTCGACCCCGCGGCGTATGCCTCCGTCGACGAGTACCTCCACGTCGCTACCGACGGCGTCGACGATGCGGGGCAACAATCCGAGCGTCGCGGGTGTGCCGTCGAGCGCGTTGCCGCCGTGGTTCGATACCACGATCGCGTCGGCGCCACAGTCGACGGCGCGTCGGGCATCGTCGCGGTTGAGGATGCCTTTGACGATGATCGGGCCGGTCCACTGCTCGCGGATCCAGCCGAAGTCGGACCAGGTCGGCGCGGCCTTGCGCATCGACCGCGAGGCGGCGGCCGCGCTCAGCGGCGGGCTGTCGCGGTCGGCCCGCACGTTGGGCACGTCGAGGCGCAACCCGTCGCGGGCGAAGTCGTAGAGCCAGCGCGGCCGCACGACGAGCTCGGGCGCGTAGGACAACGCGTTCTTCAGCGTCACCCGCTGCGGGATCACTCCGCCCCGCAGCGCGCGTTCTCGTCCCGCCGCCGCGGCCAGGTCGACGGTGACGATGAGCGCGCGGCAACCGGCAGCCTGCGCCCGTTCGATGGCGATCTCGGCCCCGGGGCGGCCACCGGCGAAGTAGAGCTGGTACCACACCGGACCTGTCGACGCCGCCGCGACCGTCTCGATCGGGTAGTACGACAACGTGCTGACGCCGACGGCGGTGCCCATCGCACCGGCGGCGCGTGCGGCACCGACTTCGCCGTCGCGATGAGCGAGGCGTATATATCCGGCAGGAGCCAACACGACGGGCAACGCCAGCTCTTGGCCGACGACGGTCGTCCGCGTGTCGCGCTGGTCGTGGAGCACCGCCGCCCGGGGATTGAAGGTGACCTCCGCGAACGCCGCGCGGTTGGCGCGCACGGTGTATTCGTCCTCGGTGCCGCCTTCGATGTAGCGATACACGCTGCGCGGTACACGCCGCTTCGCGAGGTGCTGAGCATGGTCGACGCTGTGGAAGCGCGGCTGCGAGCGCATCCTCCTACAGTATGCGCCGACACCGACATAGGAGCATTCGTGACCGCAGACGCAGCGTACACCGAGTTACCAAAGGTAGGGCCGTACGACGTCGAGATCGGGGGCGCGTTGATCTCGATGGTCGAGCCGCACCCGGGCACAGAGATCGCGTACAACCGTTGGTACGAAGACGACCACTTCTACTCGGGCGCGCTCGCGATGCCGTGGATGTTCGCCGGCAAACGCTTCGTCGCGACACGCGATCTGCAGCTGCTGCGCTATCCCGACTCGTCGATCATCGCTTCGCCCGTGTCCGCCGGCTGCTACCTACACCTGTATTGGATCTCGCGGGGGCGCATGGAAGATCACGTCCGCTGGACGAGTTCGACGAACTACCGGTTGCGCGCCGACAACCGCATCCACACCGACCGCACGCACGTCTACACCTCGTTCCAGGACTACCTCGGCTACACGAGAGTCGACGCGGCGGGCCCGCGCGATATCCACTCACTCGACCATGACTTCCCCGCAGTGGTGCTCGAGATCATCGACGCCCACGAGAACGTTGGGCGCGACGATCTCGACTCGTGGCTGCAATCCGAGTACGTGCCATGGACGCAGCGTGGTCCGCACTCACCGGTCGCCATGACCTTGCGGTTCGCACCGCAACCACTGCCGCCCGACAAGCAACCCGATGTGGCCGACATCCCCGGCGCCGACCGGCGCGTCACGCTGATCCATCTCTTGCATGAAGACCCACGCGTGCACTGGATGACTCGCTTCGCCCGCCACGGCGCGCGCATCGACGCCGGCGGCCAAGGCAAGCTCGAACTCTGCGCACCGTTCGTCGCCGTCGCGCACGGCACCAATCGCTACGTCGACGAACTACGCGAAACCGACTGACGACCCGTCCGCGACTCGTTCACGACCCGTTCTGTTGGCGTTTTACCGGTGTAGACACCGGTAAAACGCCAAGAGAAGCCCTGGTCATCAGAAGCGGGAGTTAGCCGAGGCTGAAGCCGCCGTCGACGACTTGCACGGTGCCGGTGACGTAGGCCGACTCGTCGCTGGCGAGGAACAGCGCCAACCGGGCCACATCTTCGGCGAGCCCGACACGGCCGAGCGGCAGGTGCGCCATCATGGCGCGCGTCGATGCGTCGTCGAGTGTTGCGCTGCCCCGGATCATCGGCGTGTCGATGGCGCCCGGAGCGATGGCGTTGGCCCGGATGCCGTGCGGGCCGTAGGTGACCGCCAACGATTGCGTCAACGAGATGACCCCGCCCTTGGCCATCGCGTACGCGTGGCTCTGGCGCGACCCGCGCGTGCCCGCGAGGGACGACACGTTGATGATCGAGCCTCCGCCACCGCGGATCATCGCCGGGATCGCGTGCTTTGCGCAGAGGTAGACGCCCTTGAGGTTGACATCGATCACGCGTTGCCAAACTTCCTCGTCAAGGTCGACGACCGGAGCGTCACCACGATTCGGCAGGTAGATGGCCGCGTTGCTGTAGAGCACGTCGAGCGCGCCGAATGCGTCGACGGCGCGCCCGACCATCGTCGCGACGTCGCTCGCGTTGGACACGTCACCGACGATCGAGATGCACACACCGCCGGCGGCGCCGACGAGCGAGGCGGTCTCGGCGAGGGCGTCCTCGTTGACGTCGCTCATCGCGACCTGGGCGCCCTCGCGCGCGAATTCGACAGCGGCGGCGCGACCCATACCGCTCGCCGCGCCCGTGATGAGCGCCACCTTGTGCTCTAGTCGCATGCGGCTATGCCAAGTGCCGGGCGAACCAGGACAAGGTGTCGGTCCATGCTCGCACCGCGACCGATGCGTTGTAGGCGCCGCTGTTCGTGTCGTTGTTGAATGCGTGACCGGCGCCGTCCCACACGCGCTTTTCGTAGGTCTTGCCCGCGACGTTCGCCTCGAGCAACGGGATCGACGCGTTGACCCTCGCGTCGGTCGCGCCGTAGTGGACCAGCAGCGCGGCTGCAGTGTTCGCCATCTGCGATTCCGGCGAGGGCGGAGTGCCATAGTACGGCACGGCTGCCTTGATCTTCGGCTGGTTGGCCGCGAGGCGCATCGTCATGCTGCCTCCGTAGCAAAAGCCGGTGACGCCGACTTTGCCGTTGTAGTCGCTCTGGTTCTCGAGATACGCGATGCCCGCATTCATATCGGCGACCGCATCGGCGCCGGACAACTGCCCGAGCACCCCGCTGATGCCGGACGTCACCTTTGGCGTCCCGCCTTGACGCGATGCGAGATCGACCGCCACTGCGAGATAGCCCGCTTTGGCGAGACGGCGCGTGACATCTTTGATGTGCGCGGTCAGTCCCTGGTTCTCGTGGATCACGATGACACCGGGGCGCTTGGCCGCGGGACCGCCGACCGGCCGTGCGACGTACCCCAGGACGGTGCCTCCGGGGAACGTGACGTCTTCGCCTTTCACCGCAGGATCGCTCTCGGCGACGGACAGCACGGCGCCCGACCCGGTGGTGGTCTGCGGCGTGGACGACAACGAGGCAGGCGGAGCGTCCGTGGTAGCGGTGGCGCCCGTCGTCGCCGGCGCGGCGGTTGTCGACGCGCCGGCCGCGGTCGTCGATGTCGTGGACGCCGCGCCGTCGTCACCGCACGCGGCGAGCAGCGCGCTCGCCGCCGCGGCTGTGCCACAGATCGCCACGAGGCGCGAGAACATCTCGCGACGCGAGATTGCCCCCTCTCGGTGTTGTTCGATCATCTCCTCGCCGAGGTAGCGCTGGATGTCGTTGACGGAATCGATCGACATCGGGACCCCTCCCCCTATTAGTTCGCGGCAGTTGCCGCATCCACGACGTAGTAAGACTTGAGATCGGGCAGGTATTGCTCGCGCGTCGAGCCGAACTCTTGGCGCGCGACCAAGAAGCTGACCGTCATCGGCGCGAGGCCGGCCGTGGCGTGGATGTCGTGGGGTGGGGCGGGCAGGACCGTGACGTCCCCTTCACCCAGCACTCGGTCTTCGGCGATCTCGAGGTCGGCGACATACGGCTGACCGCGATCGTCGATGCGCCGATACGAGCGGTAGTGCATCGCCCCGCGATACACCGACAAGATGTTCCAGGACCCATGGTTGTGCGGCCGCTGCGCGAACCCCGCAGGCATCATCCCGCGCACAAGCCGGTACTCGCAGTCGTAGTACAGGAGCCCGGTGGTCGCTTTGCCCGGATCGGCCTTGGTGTTCGATTGCGTCGCCACGGTGTCGAGTCCGGGGATCGACATGAGATCTTGCATCGCGACGATGATCTCTTTCTCGGCGGACAAGACATCGTCACCGACGTCGTTGAGCACCGCGATCAGCTTGGTCATCGGGTCTCGCACCGAAAGCTCTTGTTGCGCCGCCACAGCAACCCCCCTGGCTCGATTCCTGCCGGATATTAGGTCGCCGAAGCCCGCGCCAGAGCGCGCCCTCCCGCCAAGGGATTATGTTCTCGCCATGGGGGAATTGCGGTCGATCACGATCGACGATCAATGGACGATGTCGATCGGCGCGCTCGACGTGTGGCCGGTCTTCGACGGCCTGGCGCGGGAAGACCCGACCGCGCTGTATCGAGTCAGAGACGGCGAGGCAACGGCAAAGGGCTTCGCAGCGGAAGATTGGCTCCCCCATCGCGATCTGCTGAACACATCGGGCCAGATAGAGCATGCGTACGGCGGGTTCTTGGTGCGCACCGGTGACCGTCTCGCGCTCATCGACGCGGGCGTCGGCCCGGGGCAGATCGGCCCCTATGGCCCGGCCAAGCGCGTGATTCGTGGGGGCGCGCTGCTCTACAGCCTGGCGTTGATCGGCGTGACGCTGAGCGACATCACCGACGTCGTTCTCACGCACCTCCATCCCGACCACTACGGCTGGGCCACGGCCGAAGGCGGCGGCCTGTTCCCGAACGCGACCATCCGTTGCCACGCGCTCGACTGGGAGCACTTCGTCACCAACCCACCCGTGCCCAGCTCGTTCACCACCTCGTTGTTACCACTCGGTGCGCGGCTGGAGACCTTCGACCGCGACGGCCCCATCATCGCCGGTATCGACGCGCAACTCGCGCCCGGACACACGCCGGGGTCCACGATCATCGTGCTCAATTCGGGGCCACAGCGGGCGCTGCTGCTCGGCGACGCGATCCACTGCCCCGTCGAACTCGTCGATGTCGAGTGGGCGTCGCTCGGAGACTTCGATCGTGCCGTCGCACAGCGAACCCGCGAACAGTTGGCACGCGAGCTCGAAGGCAGTGGCACGCCGGCGGCCGGTGCGCATTTCGCCGGCATGCGATTCGGTCGGCTACTTGCCGGCAACGGCCGTCGACAATGGGTGGTGCCGTAACTATGAGGGAGATCGCATGACCATCGAGTACAACCCCTTCGACCCCGCGAGCGTCGACGACCATCTGCCCACGCTCGCGCGGCTCCGTCGCGAATGTCCCGTCGCAGAGGTGGTCCCCGGCGTGTTCTATCTTGCGCGCCACCGCGACATCATCGACGTGTGCCGTGCTCCTTCGACATTCGAGCAAGGCCGGTTCATCCCGCTCGACATCGACACCCGAACTGACGATCAACTCAACCTCGGCGAGACCAATCCGCCGCAACACACCCGCATTCGCAAGATCCTCGCTTCGGTCATGAGCCCGCCCAAGGTCCGCGCACTCGAGCCCGCCGTACGCCAGGTCTGTGCAGAGATCGTCGATCGATTTGCCGACCGTGGCCACGCCGACATGATCGCGGATCTCGGCGTACCGCTGCCGGGTGCGGTGATCGGCCCTCTCACCGGTCTGCCGCCCGAATACCACGGGCAGTTCCGCCGCTATTCGGATGATTACATGAGCCGCACCGATCCTGACCCGGCCGTGGTCGCCGCCGCATCGCAACGTGTCGACGATTTCGACGCGGCAACGCGCGAACTCATCCGCGAGCGGCGCGCTTCGAGCAACCGACCGAAGGATCTGCTCACCGATCTCGTCGAGTCCGTCGACGACGACGGCCATCACTTGTCCGAGGACAAGATCCTCGTCCACCTGACCAAGGACATGATCGTCGGCGGTACCGAGACCACGACCCACCTCATCGGCAACCTGTTCTACAACTTGTGCAGCACACCCGGCGCGTACGAGCGCGTGCGCAACGACCGCAGCCTGGTGCCGATCGCAGTCGAAGAGACATTGCGCATCAGCGGACCGGTGCAGATCCTCTTCCGCGTGCCCAACGCCGATGTCACCGTTCACGACACCGAGATCCCCGCCAATTCGGTCGTCGCGCTCGGCTACGCGTCGGCCAACCGCGACGAGGACGTCTTCCCCGACCCCGACAGCTTTTCGCTCGACCGCGGCGACGAACTGCGCCACAAACACTTCGGCTTCGGATTCGGCATCCACCTCTGTGTCGGCGCCGCACTCGCTCGCCTCGAGGCCGTCGCCGCA
Source organism: Acidimicrobiales bacterium (assembly GCA_035525225.1). Classification (GTDB taxonomy): domain Bacteria; phylum Actinomycetota; class Acidimicrobiia; order Acidimicrobiales; family WLNW01; genus DATLFA01. The sequence goes on along the minus strand of DATLFA010000034.1, from coordinate 31,757 downwards.
CTCGACGCCGTACTCGACCGCATCCCATCGATGCGCCTCGCCGACGGATACCGCTACGAGCGTGTCCAATTCTTCATGATGCGTGGACCGACCCGCGTCGACGTCGTCTTTTGAAATCCACCCCCCGAATCACACGAAGGATCGAGAAATGTTCACCTTGCGTTTCGACATGCGGGCACCCGTTGACGGCGTCTCCACAACCGAGCTCTACCGGGCTGCCATCGAGATGGCGGCCTGGGGAGAAGAGCACGGGTGTCTCTCGGCGCTCATCTCCGAACATCACACGTCGCCCGATGGTTACATTCCATCTCCGCTGATCCTGGCCAGCGCGATCGCCGCCCGCACCAAGCAAATGCCCATCGTGGTCGGCGCGCTGCTGCTCAACTTCTACGATCCGATCAAGCTCGCCGAGGACATGATCGTGCTCGACATCGTCAGCGGCGGTCGCGTTTCGCACGTCATCGGGCTCGGCTACCGGCCCGAGGAGTACGCGATGTTCGGCATCGCGATGTCCGACCGCGGCAAGGTGATCGATGACAAGCTCGCCGCGTTGCAACGCGCGTTGCGCGGAGAGGAATTCGAGTACCAAGGGCGCTCGGTAAAGGTGACCCCGCCCGCACTGACGCCCGGCGGGCCCCGACTCGCGTATGGCGGCCATAGCCTCGCTGCGGCACGACGGGCGGGCCGCATGGGTCTCGACATGTTCGCCGAAGGCAGCCGGGACAACCTGCTCGAGACCTACCAGCAAGCGGCGCGCGATGCCGGTCACGAGCCGGGCATGGCACTGATCCCCGACGGCAACACACCGACAAGCGTGTTCGTCGCCGAGGATCTCGACGGCGCGTGGGCAAAGATCGGCCCGCACATGCTGTACGACGCCACCATCTATCGCGGATGGATGGGTGCCAATACTCTCGCGTCGAGCAGATCCGAGGCGACAACTGTTGAAGAGATGCGGGCCGAGAAGGGGCCGTACCGCATCTTGACGCCCGACGAGGCGATCGCGCAGGTCAAGAGCGGCGTGCCGTTGCTCCTGCACCCGTTGTGCGGCGGCTGCCCGCCCGAATTCGCCTGGGAGAGCTTGCGCCTCGTAGGCGAGTACGTCATGCCGGCAATCAAATAGCGGCGATCGCTCCCCTTCGTCACGGCGCCGTCACCGGATAAAGTGCGGCATGCTCTACGCGTTTGGTTTCGAACACATCGGCGTGGTGGTGAGCGACCTGTACTTCCTCGACCCGAACCCGAGCGTCGGCCAAGAAGGTGCAGAGCGAGGCGTTCGTCTCGAGGTGCGCATGCTCGACCGCGGTGAGCTCAAGGGGTCCATCTATTCGGCGCAACCGATCGGCGTCGACCGCCCGATCTGGCGCGCCGATCTGCTCGAGTCGGTGGCGGGCCCTCCCGGCAGCTTCGATCGCACCCACCACCACCCGGCGTTCAACGGGTGGGAGCCCAGCAGGCGCCACTTCGTGCCCGAGCTGTCGGCCGACCCGCTCGCGTGGGTCGGCGCCCAGCTGTCCGATCTGCCGGCGCGGCTCGGCGGCCCCGACGGGCCGGGGGCCGAGATCACCGAAGCCGACGCCGCCTCGTTGCGCCGAGCGGTGCCCGAGATCGTCGACGTAGTGCGCCGTCTCCTCGACCGGGTCCACGCCGGCGAGCTCGCCCAACCGCCGCAGGCCGACGCCCTTGATAGCGCCCGCGCCGGCTGGCTGTAGATCCGCGAGATCGCGGCGAATTCGCGAGACACTGGAGGCGTGAGCCAACCAGCAGCGAGAGTGATCGCCGATTCGACCAGCCCTTGCGGCACCCGGCTGACGACGCTCGAAGTCCGGCTGCATCGCTTCGTGCTGGCCGAGTTGAATACGCATCGCGTGTTCTCGCGCAACAGCGCGTCGAGCCGAGCGATCCCGATCGCCAAACAGATCGAGCGGGTGCTGACCGATCCGGCGCTGCCGCTCGAGTACGGGTCCAAGCGCGCCGGCATGCAAGCCGGGCCGCCCCTCGAGGGCAACGCGCTGTTGGCGGCGCAGCAGGTGTGGCTATCGGCGCGAGACAGCGCGGTTGCAGCGGCGCAAGATCTACTGCGCCTCGGCGTGCACAAACAGGTGGCCAACCGACTGCTCGAGCCATTCATGTGGCACACGGTGATCGTCAGCTCCACCGACTGGGACGGATTTTGGACGCAACGGTGCTCGCCGCTCGCACAGCCCGAGATCCGCGTCGCGGCGGAGGCCATGCGCGATGCAGTCCACGCGTCGACGCCGGTTGCGCGGGCGAACGGCGACTGGCATCTGCCGTACATCACCGAGGACGACCGCGCCGATGCCGGCGGCGAGCACGAGATGTTGCGTCGCGTATCCGCGGCGCGCTGTGGGCGGGTGTCGTATCTCACCCAGGACGGCCGACGCGACCTCGATGAAGACCTCCAGCTCTATGAGCGTTTCGTCACCGCCGATCCGCCCCACGCGTCGCCGCTCGAACACGTCGCGACGCCCACTGCAGCTGCGGATGTCCAACACCTCGGCAACCTGCGGGGGTGGCTGCAATTGCGCCACGTCGCGCTGGCGAGTTGAAGGCCTATCTCTCGCCGCCCGTCCACATCGATACCCGTTCACCCTCCCGCGCCTAGAGCAGACCTCTGCCGCTTTCCGAGATGCGGTTGCGCAGAGGGCGAGGTTGGCTACCATGCGGGTTGTCGATCCTCTACGACGAAAGCGGTGTGCTATGAGCAGATCGGTGAGTTGGCGTTCGACGGAACGACTGGCGTGGACCGAGCGTGAAGGTCCCGGCCGTCCGCCAGGCGGGGTCCGTCCGTGGTATCTCGCATCGCTGGCTACCATCATGGGTTCGGTGCTGGGCGTGATCCTGTTCAGCGACACGTTGTGTCCCGAGCACCGGGCGTGGGTTCAGGTGCTGGGATCCGTCGGTATCGCCGTGAGCCTTGCGGCGTTCGTGGCGTTGATGCGCAACTCGGCAAGCGCCCCTGTGCTCACGTTGGCCGGGGCCGTCGCCGGCATCGGCATCGGTGCGCTCGACGCACTGCACTCTCCCGTACGGGGCGGGGTCGTGCTCGGCGCGTTCTCGCTCCTCGCGATCTTGACTGCGTGGCCGTTGTTCGTCGAGGCCCGCGCCGCGGCGTGGACGCATCGTGTCACCCGCGAGCTTCGTCCTGTCCCGACTCCGGCCGAGCAACCGGACGTCGCCGTGCCCCAGCCGACCAACTTCTCGGACTCGATCGAAGCTGCGCCTCACGCGCCATCCGATCACGAGGTGAACGCGGATCGGTAGCTCGCGCCACCGCCACCCGACCGGTCTTCGTTGAAACCCCCGCGCGCGTTTGCGTGGGCACCGCTGCGCTGGCTCATCGCTGCGATTGCTGCGGCGGTCGGCTTTGGTGTGCTGGCCCACACGGACGCCAACTACCAGAATCGGCGCTTCGACGACGCCCAGCACGTGCGCGGAATGGTCGCCGAGGAGTATGACGGGCGATCGCTGAACGTGCCGATCACCTACGACAACCCTCTCACCGGGCAACAGGTCCAGACGACGTTCCGCGTGGTCCACTACGACGAAGTGCCCGACCCCGGCGCAACGATCGCCATCGAGGTCGGGCGGGACAATCCGCGTGCCATCCGTGTGGAAGGCACTGCGCTCGATCCCGAGGACGACAATGTCGCGGTCGCATCGGTCGTCGCGCTGCTGTTGCTCGGGGCACTGGGGTTGCGCTGGTTCGCTCTACGGCGTGCACGGCGCCTGATCGATCGGCCCGACAAGAGCTTCGTCATGACCGCGGGGTTGGGGGCGCATCGGCGCGGGCGTCGACCGTTGCTGCACCTCTATCCACTCGACAGCAAACCTTCCGCCGCAGCCGTCTGTGTGGTGCCCTTGGCGGCATCGCACGGTCTACCCGTCGGCGGTGAGTACTTCACCGTGGAGGTGAAAGGTGCACCGCGACCTTTCGGCAGAGTGGTCGCCCGTCTCGAATCGGGAGAGATCCTGTGGCCCGCCGCGCGCGCGCTGGCAAGCCGGGGGCAACACCCCCGCCCCACGGGCAGGCTCGCGAACGCAATCCCCACCGCGGAACGGCCGGCCAACGTGCGCGTCGTGCCGATCTGGCGCCAGATGCCGCTCGAATTGATACTCTTCGCCGCACTCGTCACGCTGGCGGCGCTCATCACGATGCAGACGTTGCGCAATGCCGATTGGGCCGACGAAATCGCCGCGAGATCGGTGCGCACGAACGCTGAGGTGATCGCCGGCGGCGGATCGCACGTCATCCTTCGCTTCCCCTGGAACGGCACCGAGATCACCGCCGAGGCGCCCGCGCAATCCGGTGCCGGATACCAGCGCGGCCTCCGCTATCCGATACTCGTCGACACGCGTCAACCCACATCGATCCGCACCGCGATGGAGCCGTACAACAGTGCCGGACCGATCATCTGGATGTGGCTCATCGCCAGTGCCGCCGCCGTGCCAGTTGCTCACCGTGTCTGGCAGCGATGGTCGGCGCGCCGCAAGGTCCGCAACGGCCCTTGGCACACGATGTTCGCAGTCACCTCGCGGATGACGCCGCGTTTCGCCGTCGTGGAATTGCACGCGTACCGCGACTGGCCGGGCAGCCACCGCGGCATCTTGTTGATGCCTCAGGTGAAGCCGTGGCGTGATCTTCCCGACGGCCGAGAGGTCATCGTGTGCGGCACGCTCAACACACTCGACTCCCCCGCGCTCATCATCGACGGTCGTGCGCATGTCCCTGCGTCACGCCTGTATTTCGGCAACCCCCTGCTGTCGCGGATACCGAAGAGCCTTCAATCGGGTCGGCAAGCACACAAGGACCTTCCGGCGGTGTTGCGATAGGGTCACGCCGTGACGTTCATCATCGTTGATCGCCCCCGTCCCCATGTCGCGCTGATAACACTCAATCGTCCTGAACGTATGAACGCAATGGCGTTCGACGTCATGATCCCGTTTCGCGAGACGCTCGAGTCGCTCAAGCGCGACAACGACGTACGCGTCGTCGTGATCACCGGCGCCGGGCGAGGATTCTGTTCGGGTGCCGATCAGACCAACTCCGGCGTCTTGCCCAACATCGATGGGCTCACGCCGATCACCATCTCGTTGCGCGCCATGGAACTTCTCGACGACATCGTGTTGACCCTGCGGGGTTTGCATCAGCCGGTCATCGCGGCCATCAACGGCGCGGCGATCGGCGGCGGCATGTGCCTATCCCTCGCCTGCGATATCCGCATCGCGTCTCACGACGCGTACTTTCGCGCGGCGGGTATCAACAACGGTCTCACGGCGAGCGAGCTCGGCATGAGCTTTCTCTTGCCTCGAGCCATCGGCTCGTCTCGGGCGTTCGAGATCATGCTGACGGGTCGAGACATCCACGCCGACGAGGCAGAGCTCATCGGCCTCGTCTCGCGGACGGTGCCGCGCGACAATCTTCTGGACGAATGCTACGAAGTGGCCGAACGCATCATCGGGTTCAGCCGGCCGGGCGTCGAGCTCACCAAGCGCACGCTCTGGACCGGGCTCGATGCTGCGAGCCTGTCGTCGCACATGGCACAGGAAGGGCTCGGGCAACTCTTCGTACGCCTGATGACCGACAACTTCGAAGAGGCCACACGGGCCCGCAAGGCAAAGCGCGCACCAGTATTTCGTGACACCCGCTGACCTGTGGACGGGCTTGCGACCATACCTCGTGACGCACGCATGGCCATCTTCCTCGGATCGATGTGCGCGTTCGTCACGTCGCTGAATCAATCGATCATGAGCGTCGCGTTCCCCGACCTACGCCGCTCGTTCCCCGACGTATCCGACGCGCAGCTGTCGTGGGTACTCAACTCGTACACGATCGTGGCCGGCGCCACGCTGATCCTGGCCGCTGTCGTCTCGAGCCGCTTCGGTCGCAAGCGCGTACTGTTGACCGGGCTCTCGATCTTCACAGTCGCGGCGACGGCGTGCACACTGGCACCCAATCCGCCGACGTTGATCGCGGCGCGCGTCGTGCAAGCAGTCGGATGGGCGATGATCACTCCCTCCGCGATCGCGGTGATCCTCGCCGATGTTCCCGCGAGCCGGCGAGCGACTGCGATCGCCACGTGGGGTGGCGTCGGCGGCGTCGCGACGGCGCTCGGGCCATCCGTCGGCGCGGTCCTTGTCGATGTCGGCTCGTGGCGCTACGCGTTCGCGGTGAGCATTCCCTTCGGCTTGTTCGTCCTCATTGCTGGGTCACGCTTCTTTCGTGAGAGCGAGGCGCACGAACTGGTACGCGATCGGCTGCCCGATCCGATCGGTGCGCTCGCGCTCATGAGCGGAGTGACGCTGGTCATCTTCGCGCTCGTCCAGAGCCCGCGATGGGGGTGGGCCGATGCCCGCACCGCGGCATGCTTGGCCGCAGGCATGTTGCTGGTCGCATTCCTGTTCTGGCGATCGGCGCGCGTGCCCGTCCCAATGCTCAACCGTCGGTTGCTCGGCTACCGCAACACACGGATAGCCGCGCTGTTGTCGGTCTTCTACGGCACGGGCTTCTTCGCGACGTCGCTCGGATTGGTGTTGTTCCTCACACAGGTGTGGGGCTACAGCGTCGTGCGCGCAGGGCTGCTCATCACGCCCGTCGCGGCGATGGTCACCGTGCTCGCGCCGATCGCGGGCAACGTCGCCGACCGTTTCGGGCATCGCGTGCTCACGGTGCCTGCCGGCGTCGCGTGGTGTGGCGGTGCGCTCTGGCTGCTGATCGGCGCGGGTGGATCCCCCGACGTCGCCCGCGTGTGGTTACCGGCGATGGTGCTCTTGGGCATCGGGTCGGGCCTCGGTTGGCCGACGATCCACGGCATCCCGGTGATCGGTATACCGCAATCGGAGTTCGGTTCCGCGGTGGCCACCAATCAGACGGTGTTGAGGGTGGCCGGAGCATTCGGCGTGGCGATCGCGATCACGTTGATCTCGGGCAACACGGGCGCCTCGGCACTCACACCATTTCGCCATCTGTTCGTCCTCATGGCCATCAGCGGCGTGTTCCTCGCGGCGATCGGCGCGTTCATCGACACCGCTCCGAACCGCCGCCCCGCGATCTGATGTTCGTGACCGTTCTGGCAGCACAACGTCGACTGTGAGTCGACGTTGTGCTGCCAGAACGGGCAAATTCAAGGTTGGGAGCTCGATCCGTTCTCTCCGGGCTCGTAGCGGTAGCCCATCCCCGGCTCGGTGATGAAATACCGCGGGCGAGTCGGATCGGGCTCGAGCTTTCGGCGCACGTGGGTCATGTGGACGCGCAAGTAGTGGGTCTCGTCGACATACGCCGGGCCCCATACCGCTTGCAGAAGTTGGCGCTGTGAGATGAGCCGACCCGGATTGCGTACGAGGTTCTCGACAATTCGCCACTCGATGGGCGTCAGCCGCGCGGGCTCGCCGCGGGCAACGGCAGTACGTGCGGCGAAGTCGAGGATGAAGTCCGGCGTGGTCACGATCGGCTGTTCGGCATCGGTCGGCGAGCCGCGTCGCAGCGCGGCTCGAACTCGAGCCATCAACTCTCCGATCGAAAACGGTTTCGTGACGTAATCGTCGGCGCCCGCATCGAGTGCGGCGATCTTGTCCGGGTCGGACACCCGGGCGGAGAGCACGATGATCGGAACCTGTGTCCAGCTGCGCAGCGCCTTGATGACTTCGATCCCGCTGATACCGGGCAGGCCGAGGTCGAGCAGCACGAGGTCGGGCGGACGCTCGCCCGCCGCGCGGATCGCGGTCTCACCGTCGGCGGCGAGGACGACCTCGTAACCGCGTGCCGTGAGGTTTGCCAGCAGCGCGCGGCGCATCTGTGGTTCGTCATCGACTGCGAGTATGCGGCTCAACGACGCAACCTTACGATCCGCTCGACGATGGAATGCTGACCACGACCGTCAGGCCACCGCCGGGGGTGTCTTCGAGTCGCAGTTCTCCACCGAGGAGTTCGACGAACCCGTGCACGATCGACAATCCGAGCCCGATGCCGCTGCCGCTGCCGTCACCGAGCCGTTGAAAGGGTCGCAGCACTTCGTCGCGTTTGTTGGCAGCAATGCCGGGACCGCGATCGATGACAAGAACCTCCAGTCGCTCGCCCACCACCCCCGCAGTGATTCGGATCGGCGACTCTCCGGTGCTGTGCCGGGCCGCATTCGCCACGAGGTTGGCGAGCACCCGTTCGAGCAACCCAGGATCGACGTCGACGGGCGGGAGCTCGGCCGGCAAATCGACGTCCACGGTCCGGGAGAGCCCGGTGATGCTGGCGAGTGCAGCAGCGACCACGTCGTCGACATCGACGAGTAGGTGGCGCACTGCGACGACACCGGCTTGCAGCCGGCTCGCGTCCAGCAGGTCTTCGACCAGGCGCGTCAGACGGTCACACTCCTCGTCGATCACCTCGAGGAAGTCGCGCTCTTGCTCGGGAGTGAAGCTCACGTCGTCTTGCAGCAAGCTCGTCACCGATGCCTTGATACCAGCCAGTGGGGTGCGGAGGTCGTGCGATACGGCGAGCAGAAGTCCGGTCCGCATGGCGTCGGCTTGGGCAAGACCCGCTGCGGCCGAGGCTTCGCGGCGAAGCCGCTGCGCCTCGAGGGCCGACGCGGCTTGTCCCGCGAAGATGCCCAGCAGATGCCGATCCTCGACGTCGAGCGTGCCGCCGCGCACGACGATCAGCGTGTCGTCGTCGACGCGGATCACTTGCCCATCGCTTGGTCGTGTCGGCGGCTCGGCACCGGCTCCTGCTACTTGGTGCCACAGCTGGTCGTCGTGCTCGTCGCGCTCGAGCAGGGCGACGGCATCGAGCTCGAAGATCGAGCGGATGTTGGCGATGAGCCCTGGCAATGTGTCTGCGTCGATCGCGAGAGTCCCCGCGGTGCGGGCCAAGGCTTCCGCCTCCGCCCTTACGCGGTCGACGTCACGGTTGCGTCGCGCGAGCCGGTTCACGAGAACGCTGACAATCGCTGCGAACGCGAGGAAACCGAGCAGCGACACGAGGTCTTCGGCGTCACCGATCGTGAACGTGTGCAACGGCAGCACGAAGTAGTAGTTCTCGAGAAGGAATGCGCCCGTAGCGGTGACGACTCCCGGGCCTGCACCCCCGATAGCGGCGGTCGCGACGACGACCGTCAGGTAGGCGAGCAACACGGTCGAAAGCTCGATGTCGTCACGCAGCGGGACCAACAACAAGGTGACGAGCGGCAATGCGACGGCCCCCAAGAGCCACCCCGCACGCTTGCGCTGCGGCGCCACGCCCGCACGTGTCCTCAGGCGCAGCTGCTTTCTCGCTTCGAGCCTTCCGGTAGCGATCACATGCACGTCGAGATTGTCGGCATGATGCAACACAGTGTCGATGACACTGCCATGCAACATTCGTTGCCATCGCGTGCGCCTGCTTGCGCCCATGACCAGTTGAGTAGCCCGCTCGCCGTGCGCGAACTGCACCAGCGCGCGACCTGGCTCGTCGGACACGATCTCGTGGTACGCACCGCCGAGATCGCGGACCAGGGTCCGGCTCTGGTCGAGCTCACCTTCGCCAGACTGCAGACCGCTCGCGGATGCCACGTGCACACCGATGAGGTCGCCGCGGGTACGGGCGGCGATGCGCGCCGCGCGCCGTATGAGCTCGGCGCCACCGGGTGCGCCGGTCACGGCGATCACGATGCGTTCGCGAGTCTCCCAAGTGTCGGCGATGCCGTGCGCTTCGAGATAGCTCTGCAGCGATTCGTCGACTCGGTCGGCCACCCACAACAACGCGAGCTCGCGGAGCGCGGCGAGATTGCCCGGCCGGAAGTAGTTGGACAACGCGGCATCGATGCGCGCCGCCGCGTAGATATTGCCGTGGGCCATGCGTCGCCGTAGCGCTTCGGGTGTCATGTCCACAAGTTCGACCTGCTCGGCCCGGCGCACGACGATGTCGGGGACGGTCTCTTGTTGACGCACTCCGGTAATCGTTTCGACAAGATCGTTTACCGACTCGAGGTGCTGCACGTTGACCGTCGAGATGACGTCGATGCCGGCCTCGAGCAACTCCTCGATATCCTCCCAACGCTTCTTGTTGCGACACCCTGGCGCATTCGTGTGGGCGAGCTCGTCGACGAGAGCCACTCGCGGGCGCCGCTCGAGCAATGCGTCGAGATCCATGTCCTCGAGCACCGTGCCTCGATAGTCGAATCGCGCGCGGGGTATCACCTCGAGGTCTCGGATCTTTTCCGCGGTGTTCGCCCGGCCATGTGTCTCCACGTATCCGATGACGACATCGGTGCCGCGTGATCGCCTTCGCCATCCCTCGTCGAGCATCGCGAAGGTCTTGCCCACCCCCGGTGCTGCGCCGAGGTAGATCCGCAACTGGCCGCGTGCCATGGCGTTATCCGATCACACCGCTGTCTATGCCAGGTCGTCGAGCGCGAGGTTGAGCTCGAGAACGTTGACGGCACGATTGCCGAGAAAGCCCAGTATTGACTCCTCGGTGTGGTCGTCGACCATCAGTAGCACATCGGTGACCGCCAGATTGCGGGCCTTTGCCACGCGACCCGCCTGAATTCGCGCGTTGGCCACCGATATGTGTGGATCCAGCCCAGAGCCCGAGGCTGTCACCGCGTCTGCCGGTACGTCGGCCGCTTCCGGCAAACCGTGCGCCTCGCGGTATCCCGCGACGCGCTCTGCGACGGTTGCGAGAAAGTCGGGGTTGGTCGGGCCCAGGTTGGAGCCGCTCGACGATGCACCGTCATAGCCGGCGGCACCGGCAGCGGAGGGGCGCGGCCAGAAGTAGACGTCGGCGGCGAAGTTCTGGCCGAGAAGTTTGGACCCTACGACCACACCATCACGCTCGATCAGAGATCCGTCGGCCTCATGGCCGAAGGCGGTTTGACCGATGCCGGTGACGACGAGTGGATAGGCGAAGCCCAGTAGCAACGTGAAGACGACCATCGCGAGGATGGCAGGCAGGATTTGGCGACGCATGTCAGTTCACTCCCAGGGCGGTGATGATCACATCGATGATTTTGATCCCGACGAAGGGCACGATGATGCCTCCGAGGCCGTAGATCAGAAGGTTGCGCCGCAGCACTTCGGCAGCGCCCGCGGCGCGAAACTTGACACCGCGCAGCGCGAGCGGCACGAGCGCGACGATGATCAACGCGTTGAAGATGACCGCCGACAAGATCGCCGATCTCGGCGTGTCCAGGTTCATGATGTTCAAGCGGTCGAGCTCAGGGAGCACTCCGGCGAACATCGCCGGGATGATCGCGAAATACTTCGCGACATCATTGGCAATCGAGAACGTGGTGAGCGCGCCCCGCGTGATCAGTAACTGCTTGCCGATCTCGACGATCTCGATGAGCTTCGTCGGGTCGGAGTCGAGGTCGATCATGTTGCCGGCCTCGCGAGCGGCTTGCGTGCCCGTGTTCATCGCCACACCGACGTCGGCCTGTGCGAGCGCTGGGGCGTCATTCGTACCGTCGCCGGTCATCGCGACAAGATTGCCGCCTTCTTGCTCACGCTTTATCAACGCGAGCTTGTCTTCGGGTGTCGCCTCGGCGAGGTAGTCGTCGACCCCGGCTTCGGTCGCGATGGCCGCGGCGGTGAGCGGATTGTCGCCGGTGATCATCACCGTGCGGATGCCGAGACGACGCAGCTCGTCGAAGCGTTCGGTCATCCCCGGCTTGACGACGTCCTTGAGTTGTACGACGCCGAGGCAGGTCGCGGTGCCGTTGGCGGCTTCGGCAACAACCAGTGGCGTGCCGCCCGCCCGGGCGATCGCATCGACCTGGTCGAATACGACCGACGGAACGGCGCCCCCTTGCTCTTGCACCCACCGGCGAATCGCGTCGGCGGCGCCCTTGCGGATCTGTCGAGTGCCGGTATCGACACCAGACATTCGCGTGGCGGCGGTGAAGGGCACGAGCGCCATCTCGTCGAGTGGCGCGGACGGCAGCGCATAGTGGTCCTGCGCGAGCGTGACGATCGAGCGGCCCTCGGGCGTCTCGTCGGCGAGCGACGACCACATTGCGACCTCGGCGAGTTGGCGCTCGTCGACGCCGGGTGCCGCCATGAACGCCGTTGCTTGCCGGTTGCCGATCGTGATCGTGCCGGTCTTGTCGAGCAGCAATGTCGAGACGTCGCCCGCGGCTTCGACAGCGCGGCCCGACATGGCAAGCACGTTGCGCTGCACGAGCCGATCCATGCCTGCGATGCCGATCGCGGAGAGCAATCCACCGATCGTCGTCGGGATGAGACAGACGAGCAGCGCGATCAACACGATGAGGTCTTGCTCTGCGTTCGAATAGATGGCGAAGGGTTGCAGCGTGACGACCGCCAACAAGAAAATGATCGTCAATCCGGCGAGCAGGATGTTCAGGGCGATCTCGTTCGGTGTCTTTTGGCGATTGGCACCCTCGACCAAAGCGATCATCCGATCGAGGAAGGTCTCCCCCGGCTTGGCCGTGATGCGGACCACGATCTGGTCGGACAACACCCGTGTGCCACCGGTGACCGCAGATCGATCGCCTCCCGATTCGCGGATGACCGGCGCGGACTCGCCGGTGATCGCCGATTCGTCGACTGACGCGATGCCCTCCACAACGGTGCCGTCGCCGGGGATGACCTGGCCCGCCGAGACCACGCACTCGTCACCGACTTGCAACTGCGAGCTCGTACGTTCGACCACTTTCCCGCTTTCACGAACCAGCGCAACGGTTTCGCTGCGGGTCTTGCGCAACGTGTCGGCCTGCGCTTTACCCCGGCCTTCCGCCATCGCTTCGGCGAAGTTGGCGAACAACACGGTGAACCAAAGGAACGCGGCGGTCAGTCCGGCGAAGACGTTGCCCGCCGCGCTCGAGTCGCCGAGATCGCGCAGGAACAGCACCGCGGCCAGTATCGAACCGACCCACACGACGAACATGACCGGGTTCTTGGCCTCGGTCCGCGGGTGCAGCTTGCGAAATGAATCCACCACCGCCCGTTTGGTGATCGCCGAATCGAACAGCTTGCGTGACTTTGCCGGACGCTTCGCGACGCGCTCGCCGGGGCGACGCACCGGACCAGTTTCATCAGGCCGCACTTTCGTTTCGAGTTCCATTGCGGGATACCTGATCTCTCTTAGATCGAGAGGTGCTCGACGATGGGGCCGAGCGCCAATGCCGGGAAGAACGTGAGCCCGGCGACGATCAATGCGACACCGATCACGAGGCCGCCGAAGAGCGGCGTATTTGTCGGGAACGTGCCGGCCGTGACGGGCACAGGCCGCTTGCGAGCCAACGTGCCGGCGATGGCCAGCGTCGGGATGATCAACAAGAATCGACCGGTAAGCATGGCAAGCCCGAGGGTGGTGTTGTACCACTGCGTGTTGCCGCCGATGCCGCCGAACGCCGAGCCGTTGTTGTTACCAGCCGAAGTGAAGGCATACAGGATCTCGGACAATCCGTGGGCGCCGGGGTTCGCGATGCGTCCGACCGCCGAATCGAGCACGATCGATGCGCCGGCAAAGCACAGGACCACGATCGGCATCACGAGGACGTAGAGCACGACGAGCTTCATCTCTGGTGCCTGAATCTTCTTCCCGAGGAACTCAGGTGTCCTGCCGACCATCAACCCGGCGATGAACACCGAGAGCAACGCCAGGATGAGCAGGCCGTTCAAACCCACACCAACACCGCCCGGCGACACCTCGCCCAGCATCATGTGCAACAACACCACACCGCCACCCAGTGGCGTGAAGCTGTTGTGCATGCCGTTGACCGAGCCAGTCGAGGTGCCGGTCGTGGAAGCTGCGAACAGCCCGGTCGCGGCCGACCCGAAGCGCACCTCTTTGCCTTCCATGTTGCCCCCGCCCTGCGGGGCGTTCACGGACTGATCAGCGCCGGCAGCGGTGAGCTTCGGGTTACCGCTCGACTCCATCCCCATTGCGAGGAGTGTCGCTGAAAGCCAGATGACCATCATCACGCCGAAGACGACGCGCCCTTGTTTGCGATCGCCCACCATCTCGCCGAACGCGTAAGCGAACGCAAACGGAATGGCGAGCAGCGCCCAGATCTCGAGGAAGTTCGTGAGACCGTTCGGGTTCTCGAACGGATGCGAGGCGTTCGCGTTGTAGGGACCGCCACCGTTGGTGCCGAACTCCTTGATGGCCTCCTGCGAAGCGATCGGACCGCCAGGGATCAGCTGGGTTTCGACGGACGTGTCCACCGGGCGCGCCTCGGTGTAGCCGTTGAAATTCTGCACCACACCCTGCGACACCAACACAACCGCGAGGACGAACGCGAGCGGCAACAGGACTCGGGTCAGCGTTCGTGTGACATCGACCCAGAAGTTTCCGATCGTGGACGCACTGCGGCGACTGAGGCCACGAATGAGTACAACGGCAACCGACATGCCGACAGCGGCCGACACGAAGTTCTGCACGCTGAGGCCCGCCATCTGTGTGAGATGCGACATCGTCGACTCACCGCTGTAGTTCTGCCAGTTCGTGTTCGTGACGAAGCTCACCGCGGTGTTCCAGGCCAGTGCCGGCTGCACGCCCTTCATCCCATTGGGATTCAGCGGCAGGTGCTCTTGCAGCCGTTGCAGGCCGTAGACGAAGAAGACGCCCACGACACTGAAGGCCAACAACGATGCGGCGTAGCCGGTCCAACGTTGTTCACGCTTGGCGTCGACGCGCACAGCGCGGTAGATGACGCGTTCGACGGGAGCGAAGACACGGTCCCCCGGAGCTGCTCCGCCACCGTAAACCTTGGCGAAGTAGCCGCCGAGCAGCGGCGTCGATATGAGCAACGCGGCGATCATCGCCAACAACAGGACGATTCCTGAGATCTCCATCAGAACTTCTCCGGGTACACCAACGCGAGGACCAGATACGCAACAAGCCCGAGCGCGACCATCAGGCCGATGACATCATCAGCGCTCACGACGCCACCTCGATCTTTTCGGGGGCGACCGACGCCGGCATCTGGTGCTCTGCGAGCACCACATCGCCTGATCCGGCAATGCGTTCGCACAGTCGCACCAGTAGCCAGGCCAGCGCGAAGAACGCAACGGTGATCGTCACGAACACCACGTCTCCGAGTAGACCCTTCAACTCGATTGCCGCAAGCATCACACCCGCTCCTTCAGAACAAACCGGCCCGACATCTCGCCGCGAGCGATCACCGCGAGCGCGTCGATGTCGCCCCGCCGAGGGCCGCTCCGGCTATGGGTCAAGGCGTATCGACGCATGGCTCAGTTATTGCACGCCCTGCGTCGCGAACAAGGCACCTTCGCGAGTTCTTAGCGCGGGCGGGTCAATACTTCGCGTCGTCCATGCGCGGCCGATGCCGGCGCTCGCCCGAGTGCATCTGCCCGCGGGTTCTGACGAATCTGCCGAGCCGTTCAGATGGCGCCGAGATACGCCTCGACGTCATCCAGTCCGACTTGTACCAGCACCCGTGTCCGCGGATTCGACAACCACAGGTTGTAGAAGGCCGTCCTCTTGCGTCACGACGAACCCACAGTCGCGCGCCCAGTTGCGGACACCGGTTCTCTCCAGCTCACCGTTTCGTAGTAGTCGTCCATCCGGGTCGCGGCTGCCTTGCTTTCATGAGTCGAGCCAGGCTTTGTCGAACATGACGGTGGTGGCCACGTTGAACTTGAGGTCTTTCACCTTCTTGTTGAACGCGATGACTTCGGCGTTGTTGCTATAGACGACCGAGGGGATCTCTTCTTTCCAAACGGTGAGGATCTTCTCGAACGCCGACTTGCGCTCGGGGTCGGTCTTGGCCTCGCGCAGGGCCTTGATCTGCGTATCGATCGCGGTGTTGTTGAGGTTCATGGCGTTGCCACCGCTGTTACCCCCGGCGACGGACAGCACGTGGCGTGAGAGCCCCGCCTCGGGTGCTTCGTCGGCGACATTGAAGCCCCAGCACGCCACGTCGTAGTTGCGACTGGTCTGCACATTGGTGATGTACTCCGTCGCGGGCTTGACATCTTGCGTGGCTTTGAAACCGACGGCATTCAGAGCTGTTGCGACGGCCAACACGAAAGCGGGACCCGTTGCCTGCTCGGCCAGACAGGCCACCGAAATCGAACCGTCCCAGTTCTTCTCCTTCTTGACCTCTTCGACCAGCGCCTTGGCCTTGTCGACGTTGGTCTCCGCCATCGGGCCGACATCGAAACGCGAGCCCTTCACGAAGAACTCGAAGCCGGGTAATCCGGTCCCTTGGTTCATCCGCTGATCCATCTGCGTCGGGTCGATCGCATGGGCAATCGCTTGACGGATGCGCTTGTCACCCGTCGGCTTGCCGAGATCGATGATGCCATCGGGTTTCCCGGCGCAGACCGCCGCCGGCAGACCGCCCTTGCAGGTGATCTGCCCGTTGTTCAGCAACACGATGCCGCCGAAGCCTTGAATCAACGTGTACGAGTCGAACTGTTTCTCGTCGGCGGCCGTCTTGATCGCCTGCGCCTCGCGAAGGAAGCCCACCTGCAAAGTGTTGGTCTTCAGGCCGTCATAGGTGGCTTGCGCGCCCCGCAGCAAGACGAACTTGAGCGAATCGAGATAGGCCGGGCCGCCCCAGTAGGTGGGGCTGCGCTTGAGGTCCAACGCCTCTCTCGGCTTGTAGGAGTCGACGACGAACGGGCCGGCACCCACCGGCTTTTGGGCGAACGAGCACTCACGCGCGGGCTTGGTCAGATCGGCGCACTGCGCTTTGATCGCAGTCGGCGACGGAATCATCCCGGGCGCATTGGAAAGCACATAGGGGAAGTTGGGCCACGGACCCGTCAGGGTCATCTTCACCGTGAGCTTGTCGACCACGGTGTATTCCTTGACGGACGACACTTGACCGGCGAACGCCGAGCCGTACTGCACATGGCGCTTCAACCCGAACACCACCGCTTCGGCGTCGAAGTCGGTGCCGTCGCTGAACTTCACATTGGGGCGCAACTTCAACGTGAACTCGGAACCATCCGCGTTGGCCGCGATCGACTCCGCGAGTTGGGGCACGAACGCCTTCGTCGTCGGATCGATGCGCATCAACGTGTCGTAGATCGCACCCATCTCGTGGTTGCCGCCTGTGCCACCACCTTGCGCGACGACAGGGTCGAGCCCCGACGGCTCCGCGAAGACACCCATGGTCACGCTGCCGCCGGTCTTCGGCGCTGCCGTCGTCGCCGGCGCGGTTGCACCCGAGCCACCGGCGGTGGTCGCCGTGCCCGACGCGTCGTCACCGCCGTCATCGCCGCACGCTGCCGCGAGAAGCCCCACCAGAACAGCAATAGTCACGAAACGAATACGTCGGCGAACCTGCATGGTTGTCCCCCCTGGGGTATGAGCGGTGGGGAAGCTACGTCAGGTCGTTGACTTTGTCAAGCATCACTGCGACCTCAGGCGCCGTCGTCTTGGGTGTCTGCGCGAACGACGACAACAGCCGCTCGACGTGGATGACGAGGTTCTCGAGGTCATCGTCTTCCCACTCGCGCAACGCTTGTCCCACGATGGCAGCGTTGGCGCGCCGCCACCGCCGGTAGACGTCGCGCCCGTCGGGCGTCAAATGCAGGGTTGTCGTACGTTGATCATCGCTCTCGGACGCGGAGATGTAGCCGCTCGCCTGCAACGATCGCCAGGAGCGGCTCACGTATCCCTTGTCCATGTGATTGAGCTCGCCCAGCTCGACCACACCCATAGGGCCGTGTTCATAGAGCGCTCGCAACACCATCATCAGTGGTTTGCTGATCGGTATGCCAGAACGCTCCATACGCACCCGATCCGCGGCGCGACCGTTGATGATGCGGTTCAAATGCGTCAGCGCATCTTCGACCCGGTCGAGTCTCTCCTGGCGAAGTGCCGACGACTGTCGCTTCGTCGCGGCGATCGCCGGCGCGAGCGTCGACAGCGGCTCTGCCGGCCGTGGTTGGTGGCGTGTCATGCAAACCTCATGCTGTCACCTTACCGAGTCGACACGCAGGGCTCAGCGGTGAGTGACTGTCTCAGCGGGAACCCGACCCACCGCGCCGGTGTACTACCGCTCACGAGGACAACCTCGGTGGAGGAGGATGACGATGGCCGTTCGGCGGGCTCTTTCCATGCTGACATTCGTAGGCGCAATGGTCGTTGCATCGGTCGCCTTCGTCAGCGCACCCGCGAGCGCAGGCGGCGGGGTCCCGCCCTGCGAAAAGCCTGTCTCGCAAGCTGCCGGTTCAGAGGTGCAGATCGACCTGTCGTGTTTCACGCCGACCGTTGTCGATGTCACCGTCGGACGCACGGTGCGCTTCGTCAACACGAGCGTGATGCCCCACACGGTGACCGGCGTCGGCGGCTCTTTCGGCGACACCACTTTGCTCAACAAGGGCGCGACACTCGACGCAACGTTCGACAAGGTCGGCGTGTTCCCCTACTACTGCGTCCTCCACCCCGGCATGACGGGCTCGGTCGTGGTGAGCGCCGCAGGGACCAGCCCCGCCGCTGCCACACCACTGGCGACAGACCGACAAGCCGAGACGCAAGCGGGGGCACCGGCGACGGCGATCAACGCGCCGCCGACACCACGAGCAGAACCCGAGGGACAGGCACTGTCCGCATCAGCCGCCTCGCCGCCTCTCGCGGGCGGGGCCGACGCGACCATCGTCGTGCTGCTGCTCGCACAGCTCGGCCTTACGATCCTGATCGGCTTCACCCTGCTGTGGAATCGTATAGATCGGGCGTGAGCGATCCGGCCCCGACTTGGTCACGCGTTCTGCCGCTTTTGTTCGCGTGGCGCAACGCGTGGCCCGTGCACGTCGATGACCGGGGCAGTGCCTTCGATGTGGATCTGCGGGAGCCACTGCAGCCAGCGCGGAAGATACCAGTTGCGAGCACCGAGCAACTTCATGGTCGCAGGCACGAGCACCGACCGCACGATGGTCGCGTCGATCAACACGGCGACCGCGAGTCCGAAACCCATTTGCTGAAACGCCACGAGATTGCCCGCGGCAAAGCCGCCGAACACCGCAACCATGATGAGTGCCGCGCCGGTGATGATGGCACCGGTCGTGCTGAGGCCATGGGCGACGGACTCGGTGTTGTCCTTGCTCTGGTCGTAGTGCTCACGGATGCGGCTGAGCAAGAACACGTGGTAGTCCATCGACAGCCCGAACAGCACCGAGAATAGGAACAGTGGGATCCACGCCTCGATTACGTCGACTTGCTGGAACCCGAAGATCTCGTTGCCGACACCCTTTTGCATGACGAGCACGATGAGACCGTAGGCCGCGCCGACTGACAGCAAGTTCATGATGATGGCTTTCAGTGGCACAACCAGCGAACGGAACACGACCATCAAGAGCAGGAACGAAACGCTCAACACGAACGCGAACACGATAGGCATGTAGCGATCGGTCAGATCGAAGAAGTCTTTGTTGAAGGCGGTTTGTCCGCCTACGAGCACCTCGTACGAAGCCGACTCGGGCAATGCAGCCGGCACATAGCGGTCACGCACACGCGAGATGGCGGACACTGCTGCGTCGCTCGCCGGATCGCCCTGCAGCGGTGCGGACACGAGCGTGAGATCACCCGCGGTGTTCACTTCGACTCGACTCGCACCGAACGAGCCGTCGGCGGCAAGGTCGCGCTGCAACAGTTCGACTCCGCGCACCACATCGGCATCGGTGCTCGGGCCCGCAATGACGATCTCGACCGGCGAGTCGAGACCGCCGGGGAAGCTCTGAATCAGCTTGTCGAAGGCTTGCCTCGACTCCGCGCTCTTGGGCAATGTCGTGACGCCGGCGAACCCGGTCTCGATACCCAAGTATGGGATCGCAGCAAGCAGCAGGACGCCCGCCCCCAGAATGATCGCGGCAATCGGACGGGCCATGACGAGGCGAGCGACACGATCCCAAAGCGGGTGCGCCTGCGACACGACCGACTTCTTGCGCCGGATTCGCCCGGCGTTTATACGGTCACCGAGCAGCGCGAGGATCGCGGGTAGCAACGTGAGCGAAGCAAGCACCGCAAACACCGCAACGAAGATCGCGCCCGCGGCAAGGCTGCGAAAGATGGTCGTGGGGATGAGGAGCATGCCCAATAGGGCCACGACGACGGTCAGTCCGCTGAACAGGACGGCGCGACTGGCGGTCGCGCCCGCCGCTTCGATCGCGGCCAACTCGTCGCGACCGTGCGCCCGCTCTTCGCGGTAGCGCGAGATGATGAACAGCGAATAGTCGATGCCGAGCGCCAGACCCATCATCGCAATCATGTTCGTGACGAAGAACGAAAACTGGTAGAGCTGTCCGAAAAGGGCGACAGTCGCCAGCGCCAGAGCGATCGACCCGAGCGCAGTGAGGATCGGGATCACTCCTGCGACGAGCGCGCCGAACACGAACACGAGCACGACGAGCGCAACGAGAATACCGACTGATTCGCCCTTGCGTAGGTCCTCTTCGGAGATCGTGCTGAAATCCTCACTCAACGAAGCCGCGCCGAATACCTCGACTTGTAGACCCGAGCTGCTGCTGACATCGGCTGCGATCTCACGCAATAGCGGGCCGTTCTCGCTGACATCGACGCCGCTCGACTTGACGAGCGTGACGGGCACGAGCATCGTGCGCCGGTCTCTCGCGACGAGCGATGCGTCGTTGTTCTCGAAGAAGTTGGCAACACCAGCGACCGTCGACGGGCCGAGCGCGGTCGAGCGAGTTTGCAGTTCGCCCGCAGCAGCGCGGAAGGTGGGGTCATCTACCGTCGCGGTAGGTGAGGAGACGATGTAGAGCTCGGTGAGGAACTCGCCGCCGCGCAGTCGCTCCTCGATAAGTCGTCTGGCGCGTAGCGCCTCTGGTGAGTTGGTGAAGTTGGCGTCGGTGGTGACCACGTCGCCGAGCTGTGCCGAGGAGAGCACTCCCGACACGACAACTGCCGCGACCCATATCGCGATGGTCGTCCACGGCCGTGCGCTGCACGCACGGGCCAAACGCTGGGTGGAACTCTTCGTTGACGCCATCTGCACGCCGCTCCAAGGGCCTGGTCGGCCGGATCCTATGGCTGCAGTTCGGGACTCGACAAGGAGATAGAACCAGCGGCGGAGCGTCACTGTGACGCCGAAGGCATCGCTCGAGAGCGCTTTGGAGCTTGCCGATTTCGACCAAGTCGTCGTCAGTGTCGAACCGACCTTGCGGCGCGCGCCCGACGGCCCCACGACCGAACCCACCCCCGAGCACGATCAGAGCATCGGCCTTGCACTCCACAGAGAACCAGTCGGAAGCAAATGCGTTCGCCCGCCGTCGGTGCTCGCTCGCCCGCCGACTACGGTCGTTGTGTCGAGCGCGAGCACGCCATCATCGGCGCCGTCAACAACGGTTACGCCGGCGACGACTGTCGTGATCCAGCAGGGTCTCACGGTCACCGCGTCGCCGCGAACAGGACTCGTCGAAGGCCGCGCCGTCACGGCCCACGGCGAAGGCTGGCCCGCCGGCATCGACTCCGGAAGGGGCGGGCTATTTCGGAACTGCATCGGAAGACGCTTCTCGTTACACGGCAAACGCGACGACATCTATTCCTCCCCGGGCTTCAGCCCCACCCGCGAGCTCGACGACCATCCGCTGCGCCACGAACCGCGTCGATCCAGAGAAGATTCACGGTTTGTCCATGTTTCGTGTCACTGTTCCCCGGAGAATCGGGGCATGGAACAGCTCATGAAGTATTCGGCTCTGCTCGACGACGGAACACAAATGTTGAGCGTGCTTCGCGAGGCCGGTGTCGAGTTCGCGGGGTTGGTGCACGAGATCCCGGCGGAGGGCTGGTCGATGCCCACACCGTGTCCCGAATGGGACGTGCTCGCTCTCGTGGTGCACACGGCGTCGATCATCGAGAGCCTCGTGCCGTTCGCCAACGGGAACGATCTCCCTCCGCCGATCGAGCCCGACGAATTGGGCGCTTCGCAACACACCTCGGCGCGGATACGCATCGCGGTCGAGCGTGGTGTCGCCGCATGGACGCCGCGATCCTTGCGGGAGGTGCGATCGTTCCCCTGGGGAGTCACACGGGGATTGCGAGCCGTCGAATTCACGACAGTCGAGGTCGTAGCGCACGGCTGGGATCTTGCCCAGGCTCTGGGAGTTCCCTTCGAGCTCGCGGATGACGTGATCGCGGCGACGCGGGCGGTCACTCGTACGTACCTCGACGCGGCGACCCGAGCGGGATTGTTCGATCCGCCGCTGGATCCGGGTGCCGGGGCGAACGGCGCGGACGCACTCGCCGCCGTTCTCGGTCGCCGCCCGTTCACGTCGTGACATCATGGGTCACTAACCTGGGGGTGATCGAGGGTTTCGCCATGCTGTTCAGGTTTCGTGACTGCGAGCTCGACGTCGACCAACTGCGGCTGACGCGGTGCGGGGAGCCCATCGGGGTCCAGCCGCAGGTCTTCGACGTTCTTCGTCACCTCGTTGTTCACCGTGACCGCGTCGTTGCGAAAGAAGAGCTCCTCGACACGGTGTGGGGCGACCGTTTCGTCAGCGAGAGCGCGCTGACGAGCCGAATAAAGTCGGCGCGACGAGCCGTCGGCGACGACGGGGATCGACAGGAGCTCATTCGCACGGTGCACGGCCGCGGCTATCAGTTCATCGCTCCCGTGGATGTTCTCGATGTGGCGAAGCCCTCCCGCGAACAAGTGTCCTCCGTCGCGCTGCCGCACAGCAGGCTGATCGGTCGTGAGCATGACCTCGAGTCCGTATCGATGATGGTGCGGGAGCGGCGACTGGTCACCATTTGCGGACCGGGGGGAGTCGGAAAGACCCGGCTCTCGTTGCACGTGGCGTCGCGAATGCTCGAGCATTATGCCGGCGGAGTGCGCATGGTCGAACTCGGCGCGATCGACCCCGGCGAGGACGTGATCGGTCGTATCAGCTCGGAGCTCGGCGTGAGAGAGCGTCTCGACGCGACAATGATCGATCGCATCGTGGAATCCTTTGCCGCCCAGCCGGTGCTGGTCGTGCTCGACAACTGTGAGCACGTCGTCGAAGCAGCCGGTGAGGTTGCCGATGCGCTCGTCCGTCGAACGGCCGGCGTTGCGGTGCTCGCGACAAGTCGTCGCCCGCTCGGTGCCGATGGTGAACAGCTTTGGCGACTCTCCCCGCTCCCGCTGGTCGGTGGCGACGGTGACGGCGAGTCGGAGGCCGCCGCACTTTTTTTCGACCGCATGCGAGCGTCGGCACCGGAGGTGGTACTCGATGAGATCGCCCGCCGGCATGCAGATGAGATCTGCCGCGAGCTCGACGGTGTGCCGTTGTTGATCGAACTCGCCGCGGCGCGTGTGCGTCATGTGGGGCTGCGAGCTGTACGGGACTCGCTGGCCGACCCGGCCGTGCTCGAGCGACCGTCGGCCGGCCCCGCGCGACACCGTTCGGTGGACGCGGTCATCCGATGGAGCTTTGACCGGCTGAGCCCCACCGATCGCGACGTGTTCTGTGCGGTATCGAGCTTTGCCGGCTGGTTCGATCTGGATGCGGCCGCCGCCGTTGCAGGTGCGGCCGGTGATGTCCGGCCGGCGTTGTGGCGCCTCATCGACGAGTCGCTCGTCGTCGCCGACGTCCGTCGGTCCCACGCCCCGTACCGGCTGCTCGAGCCATTGCGGGAGTTCGGCCGGCGCGAACTCCTCAGCACGCACAGCGACGCCGCGGTCTTTGACCGGCACGCGGCCCACGTCGCGGTGTCGGTCGCTGCCGCCGATGCCGCGCTACGAGGCCCCGATGGTGCCGCCGCGATGCAGCGGCTCGAGGCTCTCGTCCCCGATTTCGTTCTCGCGCATCGGACCCTGCTCGACGCCGGCCGGTCGAATGAGCTCGGTGAGCTCGTCCGCGGGATGTTCTTGTTGGCGCAGGAGCACATTCGCAGCGACCTGCATCGCACGATGCAGAACACCATCGACCATCCCGTCATCGCGGCAAATGCCGACGCGGTAACGCTTGCCGGGTGCGCGGTCGGCTCGTGGCAACGAGGCGACCTGACGTCTGCCGCGCAACTCGCTCAGCGTGCGCTGGCTCGAGCAGGCGAAGGTCCCACGGCCGCCATCGCACATCTGGTCCAAGGTCAACTCTGTCAACTGCACGGCGACCTCGCCGGCGCCCACGATCATGGCCGTCGGTCCGCAGACGCCGCGGCGAACGCGGGCGACCCAGTAATACAGGTGACGGGACTCGCGATGTGTGCGCTCACGAGTTCGCACCGCGATGACATCACAACTGCGCGTACGTTCGCGATCGAGGCCGCACGTGTGGCGGAAGCGTCCGCCAGCCCGCTGGCTCTCTCATGGGCCGCGTACGCCGCGGGGGAGATCGAATTGGAGGACGACCCCGAACGAGCACGACGACAACTGGCCGAGGCGGTGCGCCGGGCCGAAGAAGCCGACACCCCGCTGCTGCGAGGAACCGCTCTGCTGTCCCTGGTCTCGCTGCGATGCAGAGACGATCGGATCACCACCCTGGATGAAGAGCTCGACGAGTTCGCCGGGCTGATCAACCACTGGCAGATGTTGGGGATGTGGGCGCACCAATGGGCGACACTGCGGAACCTGGTCGTGACGTTGGCACGAATCGGCCAGGAGATCGATGCGGCTCGGCTCTCCGGGGCGACATCCGGGCCTCACGCTCCGGTCGCCGCTTTCGGCGCTGAAGCCAAACGACTCGACGCCGCGCTGCGCGTTCTCGGCCACCGGCTCGGAGCCAGACGCTTCGAGGAGTTGCGCGCTGAGGGAAGCGCCCTGTCGCCCAATGACGCAGTGGCGTTGGCCATCGCCGCTGCGCGACGACGATGAGCGGCCCACTGGAACATCCGGCCAAGGTCGCGATGTCGGTCACCTCGCAGAGAACGACCGGGTGGCCGGCGCACTCGCCGGCCACCCGGGTCCATGTCATCCGGCGTTGACTTCGATGGTCACCGGGACCGAGTTGGTGATGATGTCGAACACAGCCGACCGGGCACGGGACTGCTCGAGTACCTCGCGTAGCTTCTCGGCAGAAGCGTTGCCCTTGACGTCGAAGCTGACCCGGATGTGCTGGAAGCCGTTGCGGACGCGGTCGTCGAGGCCCAGGATCCCGTTCAGGTCGATGTCGCCCTCGACCGTCGAGTTGACCTCGGTGAGCTCCACGCCACGGGCGGCAGCGATGTTGGCCAGGCCCGCGGTGAGACACCCCGCCAGGCCGTGGAGGATGTACTCGACCGGAGTCGGGCCGTTGTCCCGGCCCACCAGCACCTTCGGGTGGTCGACGTCGAGGGTCCTTGACGCGTCGTGCGCCCGCTCCTCGCCGACTCCGAAGAAGTCGTCGATGGTGCTCTGGCTGTGGGTGCCGGATATCCAGCGGTTGCGAGCCCGGAACCGGAACTTGGCCGCCTCCGGGGCTTGTTTCACTGCGTCGAGGGTCGCGAAGAGCATCGCCGTGTCGACGCCATTGCGCATGGGGGATTTCGTGGTGGTCATTTCAGGTTCTCCTTGGTTTGGTTTTGTTTGGATGGGTGTGTGGATCAAACCGCCACGAGTTCGGGCTCGGTGAGGGGCGGCAGCGCCGCCAGCCAGGCGGCTTCGGCCTCGATGAGGTCGCTCAATCGCTTTTGAAGCAGCGAGAACCGGTCGGCTGGCGGGTAGGTGGCGAGCTGGCAGGTCACATCGAAGATCGGTGCCAGCGCGTGGTACCGCTCATCGGCATACGCGGCCAGCGCGTCGCTCTCGACGACTTCGCCCCGCGCCACATGCCCGAGCCGGCGGGCCAATAGCTCGGCATCGCGGAACGCGTCCGTGATGCCGTGGCCGGTGATCGGGTCGCGGTGATAGCCGGCGTCGCCGACGAGCGCCCAGCCCCGGCCGGCGGCCTGGCGTACGTGGTTCGGGAACCGGACGGCGGCCCGCACCGGCGACGTGATGGTGGCCCGCTCGACGCGTTCGGCGAGCGACGGCGAGCTGCGCCGCAGTTGCGACTTGAACTCAACTGTGCGGTCGCAGGCCCCCGGGAGCATCTCGCCGGCAGGGCTGCACACCCACACATTCGCCTCGCCGCCGTGGGTGGGGAACACCCCGGCGAAGGCACTCGGACCGACGTGGAATTCGAAGCCGTCGCCGTCTAGTCCGGCGACATATGCGTAGTGGGCGGAGCTGTCGGACGGTCGCTCGTCGAGCATGGCCGCGCCGACGGCGCGGGCGACGCGCGAGCGCACCCCGTCGGCGCCGATGACAAACGACGCGCGCGCTTCGCGGACCATCCCGTCGCTGTCTCGGGTGGTCACGCCGGAGACGCGGTTGCCGTCGGTGATGATCCCGGTGACGGTGACGCCGCTCTCGAAGCGGGCGCCGGACTCCACCGCCGCCGAGGCGAGGATTGTGTCGAGCACGAATCGGCGCGGTGCCAGCAGGAAGTCGACACCGGCTCGGTCTTTGACGGTCTTCCGCACGACGGTGCCGTCCTCCAGATGAAAGGTTGCGCTGCGGATCTCGGGAGCGCCGCTGGCGACGACGGCGCCGAGCAGCCCCCACCGAGCGAGCTGCACCATGCCCCCGCGCGCGATGGCGTGGGTGGAGAGGGTGTCGCTCGGAAAAATGGCCCGGTCGACGACGAGCACGTCGATACCCTGGCGGGCGAGCAGCATGGCGGTGGCGGCCCCGGCGCAGCGGGCACCGACGACGATCACATCGTGCCGGGACTCGCCAGCCGCTGGTGTGCGAGTGTTTGGGGTCATGCCCTCACAATGCGGGAGCAGGACCCCTGTGGCTTGAAGCCAACGTGGAGAAATCCTGGACATCTTGGCCGCGGCCCATCCCGACCGGCTGCCAGCTCGTGCATCATCGGCCTCGACCACGACGCCGCCAACGCCATGCGGTGGCCTACATAGGCCGGTCCGCTCGCTCACATAAGCGCAGCAGCAAGAGACCCAGGTAGTGGTGGGTCCTCGCTTGTGGGCGTTTCGTGTCCGTCGATGTGGTCGAATCCGTCGCTCATCCGGCGTCCTTGCATCTCATGGTGGGCCGACGGCTGCGGCGATGAGTCGAGCGATGGCTTCGCGTCCGCTGCTCGAGAGGTGCAGCATGTCTTCTGCGTACTCAGGATGCGCGGCGATCGCACCAGCCCAGTCTGCGACGACGATCTGTGGCCACCGCTGCGCCGAAGCACGGATGGCGTCGTTGATCGCAACGCGCGATGGCCACTTCTCCGCAACCGTCAGCCACACCACTCGCTGCACGCCGTCGAGGAGGCCCATCGCCTGGTCGATCTGAGCGCCGAAGGGACCCTCGTCGGCAATGAAGTTGTTCCCCGTCTGGATCACCACGACCCGACCGATCTCGGACCGGCGTGCTCGCAGGACGTCGATACCCTGCGGGAGCCGGCGGCTTCCGACGGCGTCGAAGGTCACCGACCACCCGACCAGGGCGGCGGGAACGGTCGCTGCGGCTCCGAGAAGCGTGGAGTCGCCGAGGACGAAGACGCGGTTGTCGTCACCCGAGGTACGCGCAGGAGGCCCGACGGTAGTGGAGGGGGTCGG
The DNA here is from genome assembly GCA_035525225.1 of Acidimicrobiales bacterium. GTDB lineage: Bacteria > Actinomycetota > Acidimicrobiia > Acidimicrobiales > WLNW01 > DATLFA01. The sequence goes on along the minus strand of DATLFA010000034.1, from coordinate 4,297 downwards.
CGGCGGTGACGTGGTGGGTGGCGGTGACGTGGTCGGCGGCGGTGAGGTACTGGGCGGCGATGGCATAGAGGATGGCGCTGTCGTGGAGAGCGTGGTCGACGACGATGCCGCCGTAGATGCAGCGGACGTCGTGGTCGGCGCAGCGGCCGTCGTCCGGATCGATTCGGCATCGGGGCTCGTCTCCGATCCGTCGCCCCCACAGGCCTTCAGGCTCCAGAATCCGAGCAAGAGGACGGCGAGCACTCGACGCTTGGTCATGGCTGGTTCCCAGGCCAATCCGCGTGGATGGCCGTGAGGATCGCCCGGGCAACGCGGTCTCCACCTGCCCGGGACAGATGGATTCCGTCGCTCTGTCGCATCAAGGTGGGACCTCCTCCGTCGTCGATGTACGCCGAATACGCCCCGTCGACGCTCAACAGCGTCCAGGTGTCGATGTAAGTCACGTCTGCCCGGCTCGCCGCTTCCGAGGCGTAGATCTCGTTGAGCGTCGCCATGCGGGCCGAGAAGCCCTCGGAGCGCATGATCGGTTGTCCAACCCAGTAGATCGATCGGCCGCCTGCGGTGAGTTGAACCATGAGGGCCCCGACCCGTCGCCGGTACTCCGCGAGCCAGGTTGGGCTACCGAACCGTTCCGAGCCCGACTCGAGTGCCATGCCTTGTGCGTCGTTCGCTCCGAACATGACGACCATCGCTTCCGGGGCCTCCTCGGCCACGATTAAGATCGGACTCGATGACGCCGGTGCTGTGGGCCAAGTTGACGAGCGACTGGCCGACGACCTGCATCATCGAATCGCCCCTGATCGACACCTGAAGCGGATCGTCCGAGGTCGGTGTCCGTCGCGTTCGTGCGGTCGTCGTCGGTGCGGTCGTGGTCGGTGCGGTCGTAGTCGATGCGGTGCCGGGGGGCTCCGGGGGCACCGTGGTGGCCGGGGGCTCCAGGGGCACGGTGGTGGGAGGAGATGTCGGGGCCGGCGCTGTCCCAGGCGAACCTGTGGTCCTCCCGTCGGGCGACTCCTTTCCGATCGCGGTCTCGACCAAGCGTCGGGGCCGGTCGAGGTACGCGCGGTCCGCGATTTCGTCGAGCACGGAGGCCACGTCCACCAGTGCATCTCTGCGTGGCCCCACCGGTTGGCGCTCCGCCGTGTCCAACAGGGCATCGGTGTTGAGAAGCGTGGCGAGCGTCAAGGTGAGCATTGCCACCACGATCGGCCGCCATGGACCTGTCGTCGTCAGGGCCTGTGCAGGGTCAGCTGTCGAACGGGTGTCACCGTCGGAGTCGGGGGTGATCAGGTTCATCAGAACTGGAAGTAGATGAAGGGGGACACCCCTGGGGGGCCGAGGATATCGATGGCACTGAGCGCGAAGGCGGCGCCGATGACCTGGGGCACCGGACCGAGGTGGATTGCGGTGTCGCGCAGGTCGTTCGTCCATGCGGCCGGGAGGAACTGAACCGCGAAGACGGCGACCACGGTGAGGAAGGCGAGCAGGGAGACGGCGTCGACGCCGCCGGGCGCGGTGGCGATGCGATCGAGGATCGTCCACGCGCTCCCGAACGATTCCGCTCGGAAGAAGAGCCATCCGAGGGTGATGACGTGGAGTGTCACGACGTAGCGGCCGATGCGCCTCCACGTCGAGTGCGGCGGTCGTCCGAGCCCGAGGCGGCGCCGCCGCTCACGTTGCCATCGCTCGACCGCCAGTGCGAGTCCGTGGATGCCTCCGAACGCGACGAACGTCCATGCTGCACCGTGCCAGAGCCCGGCGATCAGCATCACGATGATGGGGATGGCCAGTGTCATGTGCCGGCGTCTGCCGAAGCGCAACCCGAGTGGGGTGAAGAGGAAGTCCCGGAGCCAGCGGGTGAGCGTCATGTGCCATCGCGTCCAGAACTCCTGGACAGTGCTGGCCCGGTACGGAGCGTCGAAGTTCTCCGGGAGATGGAAACCGAGAAGCGACGCGAGACCGCGCGCCATGTCCGTGTAGCCACTGAAGTCCACGTAGACGAGAGCACCGAACGCATACAGAGCGAAGAGCAGTTCCGGACCCGAGAACTGTGTGGGAGTCGCAAACGCGTCCTCCACGATGGTGGCGGCGAGAAAGCTCGCCACCACGACCTTCTTGAACAACCCGCGCAGGATGAGCAGCGTCGCACCAGAATGGTCGGTGCAGACCGGCACTACATCCAGCTGGGGCACGAGCTCGCTGACCCGCGTGATCGGTCCCGACACCACCGTCGGGAAGAAGCTGAGCCAGACCGCCTCGTCGAGGAGCGGTACGGGGTCGACCACGCCCCGCTTCACCTCGACGAGGTAACTGATCGACTGGAAGGTGAGAAACGAGATTCCGAGCGGCAGGACGACCTGCACCAACGGGACCGAAACGGCCATGTCGAGCCGAGCGAAAAGATCGACCAATGACTCGGTGAAGAAGCCGTAGTACTTGAAGTACCCGAGCAGCCCGAGATGCATCGCTACCCCGGCCGCCAGCGCTCGACGTCGGGAGGCCGGGGTCGACGTTGCGGCCACGATGCGGGCCGCAACGTGGTTCGTGAGGATCATCCACCACAGCAACGCCAGGAACCGCCAGTCCCATGAGGCGTAGAAGAACCAGCTCGCGCCGAGCAACACGACTCGTCGCGCACGAGGGTGATCTCGCGTGGCCACGAACGACGTCCAGGTCCCCATGAAGAAGATGGCGAATCGGATCGTGGGGAAGAGCACGCTCGCCTCCGTCGTCGACCGTACCCGAGACTCAACACTCGGGGTTCACGGACCGTCATGCTTCGATGGTGAGCCAATGGGGAGACCTGCGTATAGGGCCCTTCGGCCGTTCTCCCGGCCAAGCGAGATGCCGGGCGTCCGCCCCGTGGTCCGGGCTACCCTCGCCGCCAACCACCGCGCCTTGAACCAGAGGACCTGTGAACCCTACCGAAGCTCACGCGCTGCTGGAGCGGCTGCTGCAGGCCATCGCGCCGGAGATCGACCTCGATTCGGCCCATCCGCAGGCGCCGCTCCAGCAGGAGCTGGACCTCGACTCGATGGACTTCCTCAATCTGGTCACCGCGCTCCACGAGGAGACCGGCATCGACATCCCCGAGCGGGACTACCCACGTCTTGCCTCGATCGAGGGGTTCGTCGGCTACATCGTCGACGCGTCGTAGGTGTGAAGAAGTTCTCCGCCGGTGCCGACGACTTGCGGTTCTTGAACTTTCGCGCGCGGCGCGACGTTCCACACGAAGGAACAGTTCATGGCGCAGCGCAAGGGCCGTCAACGCGCCTGAAAGGCATGGCCGACATCCCGCTGGCCAACGTTGACGAAGGTGATAGCCAAACCTCGGTCAAAGGGGATCGGCTACAGCCTTTCGGCCGACTGGCTCCTACACGGCTTGGCAGGAGTGGGCGGTAGTCGGACTCGCTGTAGCTCTTGTCGTACTCGGGGTTGAGCCGATCGAACCCGCCATGGGCACGCATACCAGTCGCGTGTGCGTGCAGGGCATACGCTCTCTCGTGAGCCAAGAATGAGGGAGCAATCATGCTTGCGATCAGCGCGATGAGCCCGGAGATTCAGGGGATCTTCTTCCTCCTTGCAGTGGTGTGCTTTGTACTCGGGGCACTCTCGATCCTGCCCGGCAAGAAGAATCTCGTTGCGGCTGGGCTCGCGTTCTTTGCGTTCGTCTTCATGTGGAATGCGTTTGCGGCTAGTTGACCGACAATCCGAGTCGTAGACGCAAGCCAACTATCACCGAAGCCGCGCTACACGTTGTTCGGCTTCTCGTCGTGTCAGATCAGCTACCGGGTCAGCACCGCGCACGATGCGTTCCTTGGCGTTGAACGCCGCACCACAGTCGTTGATACGCGGCCAGGAACGCCTCGCCGCAGTTGAGAGCATGGGGGTCAGCGCCACAACGCAAGTCGCACGGTGCTTCCGGCGCGTCGAGCGCAGCACAAGGAGGCTTTGTGTCTGTGGCGGAACCCGAGTTGATCGCGACAGTCCGTCTATGCTGGGACCTGTATGAAACCCGTCGCCCAGTCGTCACTGAAGCGGTCGCTCACCGGAGCGATCACCCGCCTGTCGCGCTCGCGCACACCGGGGCTGCCCCAGACCGACGCCAAGATCCTGGCCCGCCAAGTACGGGTGGCCCTGACGCCCCGGTCGAGGGTCCTCAAGGCCCGGCTGGCAAACGGCACCATCGTCTACGGCGAGAACCGGCAGGGCTTCGGCGGTCGGGGCGTGTACATCTACGGCGACGCCATCGAGCCCGAGTTCGAACACCTCGACAAGTTCCTCGGTGAGTCGGGCG
>DATLFA010000001.1:0-21562 GCA_035525225.1 Acidimicrobiales bacterium | reverse complement strand
GGCCTCCTGGGCCGACTCGATCTCGGCCCTGACGACCTCTGCGGGAAGGCGAGTGACCGTCCCGTTGAGCTTCGCGGCGACGTCGTCGGCGATCGCATGGCTGGTCTCTGTCATCTCGACGATGAGCGCGTTGCCGCCGGCTGGAACGCTGCGACTCAAGATGGTGAAGCCGTCGTCCGCATCGGCTGCTTCGTCGGCCTCGTATGCCATGCAGGCCGTCTCGGCGGCCCACCCACGGTTGCCTACACCGAGTTCACCCAGCAGGTGGAGGCCGGCAACGTCGCCGAAGTGTTCTCGCGGGGCGACCGCATCGAAGGTGTTCTGAAGGCCCCGGCGCCCCGCCCCAGCGGCGGCGAGGACGCGGCAGGCGCCACGGAGGAAACCTACGACGAGTTCGTCACCTTCCGGCCCGCCTTCGCCCAGGACGACCTGCTCGCCCACCTCGAGGATCAGGGCGCATCTGTGCGGGCGGAGCCCCTCGAGCAAGAGCGGGGGTGGCTGTGGAATCTGCTCATCTCCTTCGCCCCATGGCTGCTGCTCATCGGCTTTTACTACTGGCTGTACCGACGACAGGCGAAGTCGCTCGGCGGCTTCGGCGGCTTCTTCGGCGGCGGTGAAATGACCAAGCCCATCGGGGCCGAGCAGGTGCGGGTCACGTTCGACGACGTGGCCGGCGTCGACGAGGTCGAAGCGGAGATCGCCGATGTCGTCGACTACCTGCGCGACCCGGCCAAGTACCGCAAGCTCGGCGCTCGCGCCCCGAGGGGGATCCTGCTGACCGGCCCCCCCGGCACCGGCAAGACCCTCCTGGCCCGCGCCACGGCCGGCGAGGCGGGCGTCGCCTTCTTCTCGGCCACCGCGTCGGAGTTCATCGAGATGATCGTCGGCGTGGGCGCCCGCCGCGTCCGGGAGCTCTTCGCCGAGGCCCGCAAGGTCGCCCCGGCGATCATCTTCATCGACGAGATCGACACCATCGGCCGCACCCGCTCCGCCCAGACCTTCGGGGGTCACGACGAGCAGGAGCAGACCCTCAATCAGATCCTCGCCGAGATGGACGGCTTCTCCGGTGAGGAGGGCGTCGTCGTCCTCGCGGCGACGAACCGGCCCGACATCTTGGATCCCGCGCTTCTGCGGCCTGGTCGATTCGATCGCACTGTCGTCGTGAACCCGCCCGACCAGGCCGGGCGAGCGGCGATCCTGGCCATCCACACCCGCAGGGTGCCGCTCGCCGACGACGTGTCGCTCGACCGACTGGCGGCCGCGACCCCAGGCATGACCGGCGCCGACCTCGCCAATCTGATCAACGAGGCTGCGCTCGCGGCGGCCAAGGACGGCCAACCCGCCGTCAACCAGCACGACCTCATGGACGCACTCGAAAAGGTCCAGCTCGGCACGGCCCGCAACATCGTCATCCCCGAAGACGAGCGTCGCCGCACCGCGTACCACGAGGCCGGCCACGCGCTCCTCGGCATGCTCCAGCCCGGAGCCGACCCCGTGCGAAAGGTGTCCATCATTCCCCGCGGCCGGACCCTCGGCGTCACCCTATCCACTCCCGAACGCGACCGCTACGGGTTCGACGAGCAATACCTCCGTGGCCGCATCACCGGCGCCCTCGGCGGCCGAGCGGCCGAGCGGCTCGTCTACGGTCTGGTCACCACCGGGGCCGAGAACGACCTCGAACAGTGCACACGCATCGCCCGCTCCATGGTCGGACGGTGGGGCATGTCCGATCGCATCGGCCAGGTGTCGGTCCTGCCCGAGGAGGGCGATCCCCGCCAGTACGCCGTTGCGCCGGCGACGCTCGACGCCGTCGACGCCGAAGTCCGCCGTCTCATCGACGAGTGCTTCCAACTCGCGCTGGCGCTGCTCGGCGACAACCGCGAGAAGCTCGACACCATCGCCGAGGCGCTGCTCGCCCACGAGACTCTCGATCAACCCGAAGTGTACGCGGCCGCCGGAATCGCATCGCAGCCAGGTTCGGCGTCGCCAGTTGTCACGGGCAGGGACAAATGAGAAGACGCGAGAGGTTCTCGTGTACCCGCGCCGTCTTCGAGGGGACGAACAGCTCCCAAGTGCCGGGCGTTCGCTCCCGCATGTGACCCTGCGTGTTGCGAGGGTACGACACGATTCTGACGAACGGATTGGATTGAGCGGCCAGTGAATGGTCTTTCGTCCGGCCTGAATCCGGCCCGATCCAACCAATCCGGGGCTGTTTCAGGCTGAGGATTGGATTTCGGATTGGATGAAACGGGGGACGTCATCGGTTTGGTTCGTCACCGGAGCAAATCTCAAAATCCGAGGCGGTCTCTGCTTTGGCGCACGGGCCGGTGTCGCGGCGTCGGGTTGTCGCGGCTGCGTTGACGGCGGCGCGTCGCGAGGGCGCGGAAGTCCTGGTCTCAGCGGCAGTGTTGGCCGAGCTCTACCGTGGGCCACGGTTCGACGCAGCGGTTGATTCGGCGCTAGCTCGCGATGTCCTATTTGTTCGTGATGTGACGCGGCGTGTGGCTCGAATCGCCGGATCGTTGCTCGCTCGTGCCCGCATGGACTCTGCGCACGCAATCGACGCGTTCGTCGTTTCGGTGGCCTACGAAGTAGGTGGCGGCGTGATCTTGACCGGCGGTGCGGACGACCTGGCGCGCCTCGCTGGCGCGCATCCGTCGATCGAGGCGGCATCGATCTAGCAGCCGGCCGGGTCGGGTAGCCCTCGGGTATCGGTTGATGGCCGCTCGGGCCTGACTGTCACGCGATCTCGATCGCGGCGAGGGCATCGTTGACGGCAGGAAGGGTGAGCCGACGCAGGGAGTGGCTGCCGAGGACGACATAGAGCGCGAAGGCACGGCCGCGATGGCGGAAGAATCGCTGGCACCCGGTTTGACCGGGCAGCGCCACCCGCAACGCCGACGGGTCGAAGTCGTCGGCAGAAAGCGGCCATGGGGGGCCGTCGTGCGCGAACAGCGCGTTCGCGGAGTCGCGCCGTTCGTATTCGAACAGCGAGATGAACACGTCTCGGCTCGTCAACGCGCCGAGCGCACCCCCACCGAAGTCGCCGCGCTCGGGCGGCAGGGCAATGGTGGTGAGATGCACGATCGGTGGGTAGTGCAACCCTGCGCTGTCGGCCGCACCGAGGGCGGCCCCGTCGAGTGAGGCTACGTCGAGAGAGGCCAGGTCGGGCGGCGCGGCATCCGGCGCGCGCCGGTAGATCTCGGCCTCCCACCCGGCAGGCACGCGCACCGCAAAGCCGTGACCCGACAGTTCTGCCATCAGGCCGATCGCCGGTCTGGGGCCGGGCTCTCGGGGCCATGAGGCCATTCGTAGAGGCTGTGGTGGCCGGGCACGATGCCGGCGCGCCGCAATTCGGCGTCGACTCGGCTCGGGTCGTCGCGGATGTCGATGGCGCTGCTGCGATCGCCGAGCGCACGTTCGAGCACCCCTCGCAACTGCGCGAACGACGCCGCGGAACCTTCGCCGATGACTCCGGCACGGCCGTCGACGAGCACGAAATACGGGCTGGCGGGAACGTGGTAGTCCGCCCACGCCGCATTCGACATCACCGTCGAGGTGGTCGCCGGCGCCAACGTGGTGACCGACTGCGGGTGTTCGTTCTCGGGTCCCTTCGTGACGATCACGACCCGGGGCTGACCGACGCCCGCCAATTGCAGTGGCTCACCGTCGCGCCACGCCCGCCAGAAGTCGCCACAGGTGGTGCATCCGGTCGACAAGAAGGCCAACAGCGTGAGGCGATCGTCGCCGCCGACCGCGATGCTGACCGCGGAGCCCCGAGGCGTGACCCCTGCGATGTCGACGACCTCGGTTCGCGGACCGGTCTCCGGCCGGGGCGCGGCCACGCCGTCGGCGACGCGGCCGGCCAGGTCGGCCTGTGTCGTTCGAGACTGGTCGGTCTCGTAGATGCCCGCACCGAGCTCGTGGAGGCGACGGAGCACCTCCGCGTGCGTGCGGAGCAACCCGACAACGAGCGCGACCAACAGGGCGAGGACGATCGATTCGAGTACTACCAACACCGTCATCGGCGGTCTCCGGGGTCAGATGGATTGCTGTTCACTGGGGCGCTCGACAGGCGAGGAGCTGGTTGGTTCCGGCATCGACATTGATCGCATAGACACAGATCGAGCGCGCTTGCGGTGCCGCGATGGTGGCGTCGAACCCGTGCGCCGCGCCGTACGCGGGGTAGATCGCGGCGATGTCTGCGCGCGGGCGATCGGCGGCGATCGCGGCGAGCAGCACGCCGTCCGCGTAGACGTGGATCTCGATGGGTCTGGTGACGTCGGGATCGAGTGCCCATCCGATGACTCGCACATCGTTGCCCTGGCGTTGCACCGCATCGAGCGCGCCGATCGGTATCGACGAGACGTTGACGCTTCCACAGCCGAGGAAGATGTTGGCGCCAGCTCCCTGGTTGATCACGTAGACGCACACTTCGTGGCGGCCGGGGCCCAACGCGAGCGTGACATCGAACCCGTGGGCGCTGCCGTAGCCGCCGTGGAGCGCGGCGACATCATCACGAGCTTTGTCGGCGCGTGACGCCATCGCGAGGGCGCCGTCGACGTAGACATGGATGTCGACGGCCGCGCTGGTATCGGGATCGATCGCCCAGCCCGCGATGCGCGCGCCGCCGGGCACCAGATGGACGAGGTCGAGGTGACCGACCGGCGTAGGGCTCAGCGTCAACGAACGGCACCCGAGCAGAGGGCTGTTGGACGGCTGCACCTGGTTGAAGCCGTAGACGCAAATGTTGTGCGCGCCCGGCTCGGCAATCGGCACGACGACGTCGAAGCCGTGTGCCGCGCCGAACCCGGGGAAGGCTGCGCCGACATCGGGACGGCTTTGATCGGCGGTCGTCGCTTGCACGAACCGGCCGTCGACATAGATGTGTACGGACCCTGGAGCGGAGTTGGGATCGATGAGCCAACCGGCGACCCGTACGCCGCCGGGGCCCCGGGCCACCAGATCGAAGCTGCCGAACGGCGCGCCGATCGCCACGTTGGCGCCCGCGAGGCGAATGACATCACCGGCCGGATAGGTCTGCAGGCCGAATATCTCGACGGAGTGAGGTCCCGGTGTGGTCGGGAGGGTGAGGTCGAAGCCGTGATTGGTTCCGGCGCCGGGGAAGAACTGGGCGAGGTCGGGTCGTTCCCGATCGGCGGAGGCGACGAGGGCGAGTTGGCTGTCGACGAAGACCCGTAGTTGCAGCGGAGCGGGGTTGTTGGGGTCGAGTGCCCAGCCCTGCAGGCGCAACGTACCCTGCTCGAACTTCAACACGTCGAGGCTTCCCCTCGCCGCATGAAGGCACGGGGCGTCGTGAAAGCGGGTTGCCTCGTCGACCGCGACCGTGCGGGTGCACGACGTGTCGATCTCCCATGGCGGGATGCAACTCACGAGCCGGCAGATGATCGGCCCGACGCATGTCACCTGCTGGTTGCACTGCCCGTAGCGAAACTCCACACATCCGGCCCGACGCATGTTGCAATTGCCGAAGGCGCAACCGCAGCCGGTGCCCGAACACGACCCGGCGCACACTCCGGCCGCGGTACATCCACAACTGCCGCACGACGCGTTGCAGTCCATGTAGTACCGGGAGCTGCCGCCGCAGAACGACGATCCATCGACTTTCCACCATCCGGCGACGACCGATCCCGGAGGGCATCGATTGAGGCCGTAGAGGGTGCAACAGAATTCGGTGTACCCGTCGCAGCACAGAGCGCCGCATGCGCAATTGAAACCGTTGCAGCGACAGATCTGTGCGTACGCGTCGAGTGGTCGCAGTGTGAAATCGACGGGCGCCACCGACAATGCCGCGCCGCCGAGTGCAGTGCGGGCGAGGAAACCGCGGCGATTGAGCTTGTGCTCGAGTACACGGGCGAGCCGGTCGACGACGGCCCCGCTCACGTCGGCTCCGAACGAACACGAAACAACACCGGTTGGTCCGCGACAGGACGCGACCGGCTGAGCTCACGCACGGACGGCAACACCGTGAGGAGCGCGATCATCGCCGCCGCGCCTGCGGGCACGAGCAACAGGTGCGCGATACCGTGCGCCGGTAGGTCACCGAAGGCATCGCGCAGGCCGGGTACGCCGAGCGCGGCGGCCCACACGGCACCGAGGGCCGCGACGGTGTTGACCGCCACATGGATCCATGAGGCCTTGGCCGACGCCGCGCCGAAGCAACCGCAATCGACGTTGTGCGTGCGCAGGCGCAGCGCGGTCAGAGCGAAACCGCCGTAGAGCGCAGCCAGTGCGTAGGCGGCGTTGCCCCCCCGCCACACGACGACCACTGCCAGTGCGGCCTCGCCGAGGCCGAGCAACCGGGCGGTCCACAACCACCGGCGGGGTGTGAACGGTCGACGAAGTGCGGACGGACCAACCAGCGCGCGCAGGGCACGAGCAGTCGGCGCGGGGCTCGCCAGCTTCCATCCGCTCGCGGCGAGTACCACGGACGCGACGATCCACAGTGGCCCGGCAGCGATCACGGGTGCGACGATAACGGGCCTCGCCGACCATTGGGGCGCATCCTCACTCACCAGGGCGAGAGCGGCCCTCGGCGCAGCGGGAACGGCGCGCCTAGAGTCGGAGGGCCGATTGGGGGGCCGATGACGACGCCAGAACAGATGGAGGCCGCGTTCGTTGCCTACTGCGACCGTCTCAGTGCGGGCGACGCCGACGGGGTGACGGCGCTGTTCGCCGACGAGGCCACGATCGAGGACCCGTTGGGCGTGCGTCGCTACTCGGGCCGCGACGAGATCCACGCCTTCTACAAGGGGGCGATCGAGCGGGCCAGCCCCCATGTGCGCCTGATCGGGCCCGTGCGCACCAGCTACGTCAACGAGGCCGCGGCGCCCCTGCAGTCACGCAGCAACTTTGGTGGATCGCCCAAAGAGATCGACATCATCGACGTGTTCGCCTTCGACGACGCCGGGCTGATCGTGTCGATGAAGGCCTACTGGGGTGACGCCAACATGCGAGACCGCACCGATTGAGACATCTGGCTCTCGGGCTGCGACTGGCGGCCAACCGCTGCTCCCCGGCCGCACTTGGCGCCGGACGTCACAGACCCTGTAGTTGAGGATCTGCCGGAGTGTGTGCACCGGCGACCAGATCAGGTTGCTCGGCGACGATGTCGGTGCGAACGGCGGCCATGCCACAACCGATGTCGACCCCTACCGCCGCGGGGATGATGGCGTTGCGGGCTCGATGAGGTGCGAACCCCATACTTTGAGCTTTTCGTTCACCGAGTCATTCTGGCGTCGATCAGGCCGGGACCGGTCGGAGTTTCCACGCCAGGGTGACCACGAGGTCGCCGAGGCGCATCGATCCAACCTGTAACGCACCTACTGCGGCGACACGATCGCGAAGCTGACCCATCGCATGCACCTGGTGGGTTACGGATTCGACGAACACATGCACGTCGCGCGGGTCGACGCGGTCGAGGTCCAGGTCGAGGCCCGTGCACCACGCTTTGTACGCGGACTCCTTCGCGCTCCACAGCATTGTTGCCCGCGATGGCTCGTCGCCCACGAACTCGATCTCGGCATCGCGCAACACGACCGACGCGTCGCGCGGGCTGAGGGCGTCGAATTGCTCGACGTCCACCCCGACGGTGAGAACCGAGTCGGCGCGCGCCGCAACTGCGACAGCCAACGCATCGTCGTGCGCGATGGAGCCGACGAACCCCGCCGGCCAAATCGGCCGGCGACCTGGTCGCGGCGGCAGCTCGGCGGCGCGGCAACCGGCGCGCGCCAGCGCGTGCAAGGCGACGAGCCGCCCGGCTTCGCGGTGCGCGGCGGGTGTGCGATCGAGCGGCACCGTCGTCGCGTAGGCGAACTGCGCCGGCCACGCCGGCACGACGAGTTCGCGAACTGCCGCCGCGAGTCGATTCACCGATCCGCGCGATCGAGGTACGGGGCCACCACACGCGCGAGCGCCTCGACGTGCTGAGGCATGAAGAGCGACTGGTGGGTGCCAGGTGTGATCTCGATGCTCAAGTCACCGTCGATATGGCGGGCCCAGCCGTATGACTTGTTGCGGGTGTACGCCTCGATCTGCGCCTTGACGAGCAGGACGTCGCAGGGATAGCGGGTGCGCTGGTAGCGCTCCGCAACCGCAGAAAAGTGGTCACTGAGGTTCACGAAGCCGTCGTAGTTGTCATAGATGTCGCGAAGCTCGGAGTCCTCCGGGGGCTCCTGCCTGAGATGCATCCGGCGCAACTGCCGGTCGAGGAACGCCCGCGCCCACGGTTCGAGCGGCCGGGGTCCGTGGCGAAACAGGTTGAAGAAGAGAAAGCGCCAACGGTCGACGAACGACGGCTTGAGCTCATCGAGCGTGTCGAACAGCACCACGAGTGTGGCGCGGTCACCTTCATCCGCGAGAGCACGGGACATTTCGAGCGCGACCATACCGCCGCCCGAATACCCGCCGATGAGGTACGGCCCCTGCGGCTGGTAGGTGCGGATGGCTCTGACGTAGAGCGCGGCCATATCCGGGATCGAGTCGAGCGGTGCTTCGTTGCCGTCGGCCCCCTTCGCCAGCACACCGATGATCGGGCGGTCGCTCGGCAGAGAGCGGGCCAGTCCCCAGAGGTTCAACAGGTTGCCTCCGGCGCCGTGGATCACGAAGAAGGGACGGCCGGTGCCGCCGGCGCGCATCGTCACGATGAGGCGAGCGGGATCGGTCTCGACGCTGACGAACGTGGGGCTCGCGGTCGTTGGCGACGGATCCACCGGCGCCGCGGCGGCGCGGGTGGGGCGAGCGTTCTCGACGAGCGCCGCCAGGTCGCGGATGGTCGGCGCTTCGAACAACGTGGCGAGCGGCAGCCTCACCTCGAGCTCGCGATGGATGCGGGCCATCAACCTGATCGCGATCAGCGAGTGCCCTCCGAGTTCGAAGAAGTCGTCGTCGGCGGACGGCGTGACGCCGAGCAGATCGGTCCACATTGCGGTCAATTTGGTCGTCACGTCGTCGTTGGCATCGACGTCGGTGGTGACGCCCGTTCGGTCGGCGATCGGTTCGGCGGCCACCAGTGTGGAGATGTCGACGCTCGAGACCAGCAGGTGGGGTTGCCCCGAGCGAAGCGCGTGATCGAACACGACGACGCCCTCTTCGGGATGGATGCCGAGCGTGTCGCTCAACTCGAGCAGCGACGACGCCGGGATGGACGCGGCCGGGTCGATCGCGGAGGTACGAGTCAGCTCGCTGCTCTGCATCGGCTGCAGCACGAGGTCGTCGATCAACAGTGCGATCTGGCCGTCCGCGTTGGCGATCGAGATGTCCACATGGGCGCGCCCGTCGAACTCTCGAGCGTGCGCACGAACAGTGATGTCACGCGTCAACGGCGCGCGCGAGCAGACGTGTCCGTAACGCACTGGCACATAGAGCGCGTCCTCGTCGTCGGGCGTCAGGCCGACTGCCACTGCGGTTGCAAGGTCGAGCGCGGCGGGGTGAACGAGCCATTGCTCGGCCTCGCCGTCGGGCAGCGCGTGCGCGTGGATCTGCGCGGTCGCGTTGGCACCGTCGCGGTGGAACGCTCCGTCGGCGTGCCAGCGCGTGCCGAGCATGAGGTGGCGCGCCGGCCGATCGATGAACGACGCAGTCGGGTCGAGCGCTGGTCGTGCGGCCGCATCGTCAACCTCGGTGGTCGGGGCACGCTCTGCGTCGTCGACAGTGCCTTCGCTCGAGGCCTGCCACTCACGGCCGCTCCCGCCATCGCTCTCGACACGGATGTAGCGCGGTGTCACGCCGGGCGCGTCGACACTGACCCGCAGTGCGACGGTTTGGCCCGGCCGTACGAGTATCGGGGCGATGAGCGATACGTCGCGCACTGATCCCGTCTCACCGGAGGCGCGCGATGACACATTCGCGCCGGAGGCGCGCGATGACACATTCGCGCCGGAGGCGCGCAGTGCCGCAAGCATCAGCTCGACGTGCGCCGCGCCCGGCAACACGGGCGTGCCGTCACGTAGCCGATGTTCGTCGACCACCCAGTCGTCAGCGGTGAGTTCGCCGAAGCATTCGGTCGTACCGTCACGGCGCACACGGCACGTATGCAAGATCGGATGCTCGAGCGCGATGTCACCGGCACCGAGGTGCTGACGGCGCAACGCGTCGAATGCCATGCCGGTGTCGGCCCACACTCCGAAGTCGATCGTCACGACGTTCAAGTCGCCGCGTTTGCCCGCCAATGCGTCGACCAGCGCGTTGGCCGCGGTGTACGTGGCTTGCCCCGCCGGCGCGAGTGCCGTCGAGGTGGACCCGATCAGCACCAGCAACGGCACGCCGTGACTCGACAGTGTGTCGACCAACGCGGCGGCACCGCGGGCCTTTGCGCCGACCACGGTTTCGATGTCGGCCCGACCGTCGAGCAGCGCAATAGGTCGGTCGAGCAAGCGCCCTGCAGTGTGAATCACCCCATCGAGACGTCCGTGCTTTCTGACCGCGTCGTCGATGATCGACGCAACGACGCCCGCATAGGCGACGTCGCCGGTGACCACTTCGACCGACGCCGCGACTGCCTCGAGCGCCGCCAGCCGGCGCAGCCTCCTCGCGCCGGCGTGACCCGAGGTATGGGTACCGAGGTAACGATCGCGCTCCGCGCGCGGCGGGATCGCCTCGCTGGTCACGACGATGAGGCGGGCATCGTGTGCCTCCGCCAGCCAGCGGGCCAGCGTGTAGCCCATGCCTCCGAGGCCACCGGTCACGAGATAGGTCCCGCCGGTGACGATCGGCGTCGATCCGGCCGGGTCCGTCGGCGTGCGCTCCCAGTACGGGGTCGAGCGCCGGTCACCTCGCCGCGAAACGACTCCCGCGGTTGCTGCGCGCGCTTCGGCGACGATTCCGGCGGCGAGGTGATCGATCGTGCTCGGGTTCGTCACGCACCCGTCGACATCGACGACCACTGTCGAGATGTTCGGATACTCCTTCGGCGTCACGCCCGAGAGCCCCAGGGCCAACGCGTCGGCAGGGTTCGCTGCTGCGATACCGGCGGAGTCGGATGCGTCGCGGGTCACGAAGACCATGCGGCACTCGTCGGCGTGCTCTCCGAGTGATCGCACTACGGGCACGAGCGAGTGCAACCAGTGTTCGATGCCTCGATCGACCGACACCGACAGTGACGAGTCGGTCAGCGGCGCCGCGCCGAGCACGATCAAGTGCGCGGTGGTGTTCCTCGGCGTGGCGACCACGTGTGCGCGATCGCCGACGTTGCGGAATGCGCGGGCGACTGCGTCGGCGAGGTCGTCGGTGTCGTCGGCGACGATCTCCCACGGACCGCGGAAGCGAACTTCGGCGTTCGAGGGAAGCGGGCTGTCACTCCATGACGGCAGCGATGTCCAGTCGGTCATCGACGCGATGCGGGTCACGACCGGCGCCGTCGCCTCGATGCGGGCAGCAGTGGTTTCATGGCTCACCGGTTGCCCCGGCTCGATCCAGTAGCGCTCGCGTTCGAATGGATACGTCGGCAGCCGCAGTCGGTTGCGCGCCCCAGCGCCGAGGAACCGTTCGACTTCGACCGAGGCGCCGGCCGCCCACAGCCGACCCGCGGACACGAGCGCGAACGACGTGTCGTCGATGGTGTCGTTGGCATGGCGCAGCGCCGACACTGCGGCGACGGGCCGCGGGTCTTGGCGGCGAGCGTACGACGTCAACGTCTGGCCGGGGCCGAGCTCGAAAGTGATCGCGGGGCCTTCATCGAGCGCGTTGCGCAGGCCCGCTTCGAAGCGGACCGTACCTCGCAGGTGGTCGACCCAATACCGCGGGTCGGTCGCTTGCGCGGCGAGAATCCACGTACCGGTGAGATTCGAGACGTAGCGCCGCGTGGGTTCGTGCAACGCCACCGATCGGACCGCAGCTTCGAACTCGTCCAACACCGGATCGAGCAGATGTGAATGGGCGGCCGCGTTCAGCGGAATGCGCGTACTCGACACGTCGCGCGACGCGAGGCGCGCGACGAGCGCATCGATGGCGTCGCCGGTACCCGACACGACACACTCGTCGCCGGCATTGACCGCTGCGAGCGAGATCGACGCGTCGAGCAACGGTGTGAGCTCATGTTCGGTCATGGGAACCGCCAGCATGGCGGCGTTCGTTCCGCTCGCCCGACCCATGAGTCGTGCCCGGGTGACGACGAGGTGCATCGCGTCCTCGAACGAGAACACCCCGGCGAGCAGCGCGGCGGCGTACTCACCGAGGCTGTGGCCGACGATCGCGTCGGGTTCGACACCGAACGCCATCCATTGCCGAGCGAGCGAGACCTCGGTGACGAAAACGGCGGCCAGCGATGCGACGGGGTCGCGCAGCGCGGCAGGATCGGCCGATGGCGACATCAATGCCGCGAGATCGATACCGGCGAAACGTTGCGCGAGCTCGATGCCCTCGCGGCGCGCTTCGTGGAACGTGGCGAACCGCTCGTCGAGCTCGCTCGCCATCCCTACGTACTGTGAACCGCCACCGGGGAAGAGGAAGACGACACGAGGCGGCGAGTCGGCTGCACTTTCGACGATGCTGCGCTTGCGATCACCGCTGCGCAACACTTCGATGGCTTCGGAGTGCGAGCGGGCCACGACCACCCTGCGCCGCGCATGCGCGCGCCGGCCCGTGCCGAGCGTGAATGCGACGTCGGCGAGCTCGACGCCGGGGTGGCGTTCGAGGTGATCGGCGAGATCGTGGGCGACGCGTTCGAGCGCGGCCTCGCTGCGGGCCGACAGGGCGAGGGGTTGTATCGCGAGGCCGGGGTCGCTCGGCACGGGCGGGGGTGCTTCTTCCACGATTGCGTGCGCGTTGGTGCCACCGACGCCGAGCGAAGAGATGCCGGCGCGACGCGGTGTGTCACTGGTCCAGGACTCGCCTTGCCCGGAGATCACGAACGGGCTGTTGGCGACGTCGATCAGTGGGCTCGGCGCGGTGAAGTTGGCCAACGGCGGTTTGTACCGGTGGCGTAGCGCCTGCACGACCTTTATCACGCTCGCAACGCCGGCCGCGGTATCGAGGTGGCCGATGTTGGGCTTGATCGAGCCCAGCCAACACGTCGCCTGTTGGTCGGTGGCGAACGCGGCGTTCAATGCGGCGAATTCGATCGGATCACCGACCGCGGTGCCGGTGCCGTGGGCCTCGACGAGGGTGATCGAGTCCGACGAGATGCCCGCGACCGCAAGCGCCTCGCGCACGACGTCGGCGTGGCCGTCGACGCTCGGCGCGAGATAGCCGACTTTGCGATGGCCGTCGTTGTTGACGGCGGTACCGCGCACCACGGCGAGTACCGGATCGCGATCGCGGAGCGCATCAGAGAGACGGCGTAACGCGACGACGCCGACCCCGCTCGTGAGCACGGTTCCCGCGGATTCGGCATCGAACGCCCGGCAGCGGCCGTCGGGGGCGAGAATCTCTCCCTCGTGGTACTGGTAGCCAACGCCGTGGGGCACCTCGATGGTGACCCCGCCGGCCAGCGCCATGTCGCTCTCCATGCTGAGCAAGCTCTGCACTGCGAGATGCACCGCAACCAACGACGTCGAGCACGCGGTCTGCACGTTGACACTCGGGCCGCGCAGGTCGAGGCGATAGGAAACACCGGTCGTCAAGAAGTCTTTGTCGTTCGCGGTGTGACGCAGCAGGAACCAGCCCACTTGGTCGAGCAACCCGGGGTGCGTCAAAAGGTTGTTCACCAGATACGTGTTCATCCCACAGCCGGCGAACACACCGATGGCACCGTCGAATCGTTCGGGGATGTGGCCCGCCGACTCCAGCGCCTCCCATGCGGTCTCGTAGAACAATCGATGCTGCGGATCCATGAGCGCGGCGTCGCGTGGGCCGATGCCGAAGAAACCTGCGTCGAATCGATCGACATCATCGAGAATGCCGCTGCGCCGCACGTAGTGGGGGTCGTGCACGCTGCGCGCGGGCACATGGCGCGCGACGAGATCGGCTTCCGAAAGATCTTCCAGGCAGTCCTCGCCGTGCGCGACTCGCTGCCAGAACGCGTCGACGTCGGCTGCGCCCGGGAAGCGGCCCGCCATGCCGACGATCGCGACTTCGGTGCCGAGGTAGTCGGGCATCGTCAACTGCTTCGACCGCGGCCGAGTAGCGCGTTGCGCCGCCGCGCTCCCCTGTCGTCGCCCGCCGTGGCCGCCGGAGCCGTCGTGTCCGGCCGTTTCGCGTTGGTCGCGCCGGCACCGGGTCGGAGCGCCGCGATATGAGCGCCGAGTAGCCGCGCGCTGGGAAAGCGGAAGATGTCGGTGAGCGCGAGCGGCACCGCGGTGCGCTCGCCGAGCAACCGGAACACCTTGACGGCGAGCAGCGAGTGTCCACCCACTTCGAAGAAGTTGTCGTTGCGTTGGATCGCGCGTCCGAGCACCGTCGACCAGACCTCGATGACGGCGGCTTCGTCAGCCGCAGATGTCTCACCCTCGTGCGGGTCCACAAGGCCCGGTACCGAGATCGGAGTGGGTGATGGGCGCGCCTGGCCGATAGACGACGATGCGCCTCGTGTGAGTACCGCCGGCGCGGACTTGGCGAGCGCGACGCGATCGGTCTTGCCGTTGGGCATCTTGGGCAACGAATCGCGCACGTCGAAGCCGCGCGGGATCATCGGCTCGGGCAGTCGTGTCGCGAGCGCTCGTTGCACGAGCGACAGGTCGAAGGTCGCCGAGTCCTTCGGCGTGATGAAGGCCACGAGTTCGTTGACGCTGTCGACTTCGATCGCGACGACAACGGCCCGTGCGACTTGAGGCTCGTCCTCGAGCGCCGCTTCGATCTCGCCCAACTCGATGCGATAGCCGCGCACCTTGACCTGATTGTCGAGCCGTCCGCCGAAGTCGACGACACCGTCGTGCTGGATGATCGCGCGATCACCAGTCGCGTAGACGCGACCCCATCGCGGATGATCGACGAACCGGGCCGCGGTCAGCTCGCCACGATCGTGATAGCCGCGAGTGACACCGGCTCCGCCGATGAGCAGCTCGCCCGCGACGCCCACCGGTGCCGGCGCGCCGGTCGAGTCGACCACGTGCACGGTGGTGTTGGCGATGGGGCGACCGATGGGGATCACGTCAGAGCGTTGGACCTCGTGCACGAGCGACCATACCGTCGTCTCCGTCGGGCCATACATGTTGGTGAGCCGGCCATTGAGCAACGTGAGGGCTTCGCCGGCGAGCGCAGGAGTGAACATCTCACCGCCGATGAGGAGGTGGTCGAGCTTGCCGAGGGCCGCGCCGTCGGTGGGATCCGCGACGAGCATCGCCAGCATCGACGGGGTGCACTGCAGATGCGTGGCCTGTTCCGCGTGGATCAGCCCGCCGACAGACATATCGCTCGTATCGACCGATCGGGCCCCGAAATGAGCCTCGATGCGCTCCTTGAGTGCCGCGATCTGGGTGAACCCACCACGCACGAGGCCGGCGTCGACCCCGAAATCGACCAGGCAGGCAATCTCGTCGACGCCTGCCGCAACCGCGTCGAACACGAGGGCCTGCGCGTCGTCGATGGTGCCGAACAGCCCGCTCGTGTCCATGTAGCGGTCGGTGGCGGCGGCCAAGAGCTCGTCGAGCTCGCTCGGGCGCAGCGAGCGGAAGTACTCGTCGGCATCGGGTCCGGCGTTGCGCAACGTCGGGAACGCCGACGCCATGTCCTTCAACAGACTGGTCGCCGAACGCAGGTAGCCGGTCAATGCCGGCCGAGCCACGGCCCGGGCCTCGGCGCGGTCGTCGCTCAGAAATGTGTGCACCATCAGGGTGACGCGGCCATCGCCGTGGTGTCCGGCGCGCCGCCACGCGTCGCGATAGGCGGCGATCTTGGCTCGTAGTTGTTCGATCGATTGGCCGAGCAGATGTGTCAGCAGATTGCAGCCGAGTCGCCCCGCCCGTTCGAAGGTCTCGATGCTGCCCGCCGACGTGAGCCACAGTGGGATCTCGGGTTGCCGGGGCCGCGGGAAGGTACGCACTTCGACCGGACCGAGCGGGCCCGGCAAAGTCACCGCCTCGCCGCGCCACAGTCGACGGAGCGCGTCGATGTCGTCGTCGAGGCGTCCCTTCGCGCCTTCGAACCCGCCGACGTTGAGCACGAAGTCGTTGGGCTGCCATCCCGACGCGACCGAGATGCCGACGCGGCCATCCGAGAGGTTGTCGACAACGGCCCACTCTTCGGCGACGCGAACAGGAGAGTGAAGTGGCAGCACGACGCTGCCTGCGCGTATTCCCACCCTCGTCGTCACCGCGGCGATCGCGGCACTCGTCACCGACGGATTGGGATAGATGCCGCCGAACGCGTGGAAGTGGCGCTCGGGGGTCCACACCGCCTCGAAACCATTGTCGTCCGCGAAGCGCGCGCCATCGAGCAGCAGGCGGTAACCGCTGGCGCTGTCGGATTCCGCGCTGGCGAAGTAGAACAAGCTGAAGGTCGGGCAACCGGTACGCGCCGTCGCGTTGCCTATCGTCGCCGCGTCGGGCCGAACGACGACGCGGTAGCCGCGACAGATCGTCCACAGGAGCTCGAGCACCGAGATGTCGAACGAGATGCTCGTCACGGCCATCCAAACACCCGGTGGATCGGTACGGATCACCTCGTCCATCGCGACGAAGAAGTTGACCACGTTGCGGTGCTCGACGACGACGCCCTTGGGCATGCCCGTCGACCCCGACGTGTAGATCACATAGGCCGCGTCGTCGGCTCGCGGGCCGTCGAAGTCGGTCGGTTGCGATCGGTCGGCCTCGCCGTTGGCAGCGGGGCTCACCACCGCCCGTGAAGGCCCGGCGAGACGACGGCCGAGTGACTGGTCGTTCGCGACGACCGCGTCGAGGCGAGCGTCGTCGACGATCGTGCGCAGGCGTGGCTCGGGAAACGCCAGATCGAGCGGTACATAGGCGGCGCCGGTGGTCAAGACTGCGAGAATCGACGGCAGCAGATGCTCGTCGCGCGCCAGTGCGAGGCCCACGCGACAGCCCCGCCCGACACCGGCCTGGCTGAGGATGCCGGCGATACGAGCGGCGTCGGCAGCCAAGTCGCGAAAGGTGAGCGTGATGCCGTTGGCGGTGACGGCCGGTGCATCAGGAGTGCGTTCGACCTGAGCCAGAAACGACGTGATGACCGTCTGATCGTCGGGCAATGCCCGCTCGGTCGCGTTGAGTGCGTTGAGCATTGCCTGCTCGCCCGCCGTCGCGATGGTGAGCGCGCCGACAGCGACATCGTGTTGTTCGTGCAGCGCGACGGCGAGCGCCGCGATCTGTTCAGCCGCTCGCGCCGCGGTTGCGGCGTCGATGGCGTCGGTGGCGTGGTCGAGCACCGTCGCCACGGCACCGATACGCAGGTGCAGTACCGCAGCCGGGTCGCGTACGAGGGTTCGGTGATCCTGGCGAGGGTCGTCGACATCGACATCGACATCGACGACGAGGAGCGGGCCCATCGAGTTGCCTTCGGTCGTCGCTCGAGTCCGCAGGCCCGGGTCGCGCGCGACGAGGTCGGCGAGCCATGGCCCCGATGCCAGCGCGCGATCACGGCGCGCCGCGATCTGTTCGACGAAGTCGTCGGCGAGAACGTGAGCCAGCTCTGGGCCGATCGACATGAGAGGTCGCCGGGCCAGCGGCGCGAGCGAGGTGACGATCTCGCGTGTGGCCGTATCGGCGATTGCGACTGTCGCCTGGCCGTCGCCGAAGGTTCGCGCAAGCCAAAGCACCGCCGCGCTCGCCATGTGGGTCGCTGTCGAAGCGCCGGCATCGATCAAGACGCTCGACCACGACCGCGGATCGCGAGCGCGACCGATATCGCCGGTGAACTCGATGCCCGCGATAGGTGTGACTACCGATGTTGCCAGCATCGAGCGGATCGAGACCTCGCTGCGCGACAGTGCGCCGTCGTGCGCGTCCAGGGCCGCGCAGAGCGCACTCGAAGGCGTCAACTCCGGCGACGACCCTGCGATCGTCGCCGCGTCGACCGGTGCGCCCGACAACGACGTGACGGCGCCGATGACCACCGAACCACCCTCCACCTCGATCGCCAGGCCGTCGTGCGCGTGGCCGTCGCTGGTCGCTTCGCGGACATCGACGAGCCACGCGTCGGCGCCGCTGACGATGCACATCGCACCGAGTGGGTTGACGATCCGTGGACCGAAGTCGAGCGCGCGGGCGACGTCGCGCAGATCGCGCACCGAGCGTCGCGGGTCGAAGACCGACCGTGCGCCGAAGCGCTCGTGGCGTCCGTGGTACTCGCCCTGGTCCGATGATTGCGCGGAGACCAACAGCCGTCCTGTCGCGAGCGCGGCGGCGACCGTCGGAAACGTCGCCAGCGCGCGTTCGAAGCACCGGGCGTTCAGCGTGTACGCGGTGTCGTCGTCGGCGATGGCGAACTGGTCCGCGAGCACGATGTCACCGGCATCGGGCGTTTCGGTCATGAGGTGCCACGTGATGGCGTGCTCTCGGGCACCGCCGGCCAATGCCCACGAGGTGGCGTGCACGCCCGCGAGCTTCGGCAGGGGCCCGTCGTGGAAGTTGATGGCGACGTCGAAGCGCCTGAGGATCGAGTGCGGCACGATGCGCAGATTGGCGATGCTCAACAAGACGTCGGCGTCGATCCCGCCGAGCCCGTCGCTCAGGCGGTCGTCGTCGCGCACATCGAACCCCAGCCGCGCGCCCGTCTCGGCGGCCTGGGCGTGGCGAGACGCGAGGGCAACGACCTGCAACCCCGCGGCGACCGCGAGTTCGGCACATTCGAGGGCAAGCGTCTGGTCACCGACGATGACGCATCGCCGCGGATCCTGCGGGACGAGTTCTACGGATCGTGGAGCTTGGTTCGGGTGCATCGTTGCCTTTGTCCCGGTGGCCCCGCTGGGTCGTCAGAGTCGAAGTATACGAACCCGACGTATACGAACCCGACGATCAGCGATGAGACAGCGCCAACCCGGCTGAACTGGGGGTCAGTCTGCGTACCCGAGTACGTCGACCAACACGTGCGTGGAACCGAAGGCGTTGTAAATGTTTATCTGCCCGGCGGTGCCGATTTGGGTGACCACCAGATTGGGAATCGTCATTCCGGGGACGAAGTTGAGGTTCGACACGTTGGGCGGAGTCGAGGTGCCGGACGGCCAGACGGTGATGAAGCCGGTCTCGTCAGGATCGACGGCGGTGACCTTGAGGATCGCGGTCTTGGCCGTGCCCGGGATGCCGCCGGCGCCGGCCACGATCAGGCTGCGAACCTGGCCCGGGATGAAGGCGTTGCTCGGGCGCGTGTCGAGGATGCGGTCCGGTGTGAGACCGGTGATCACGCCCCCGCTCTGGTACGCCCCGGCACGGAAGTAACCGACGACGTCAGCGATGATGTCGGCGGTGCCGAAAGCGTTGGCGATGCTGATCTGGCCGCTGGCGCCGACGCGGGCCACGACCAAGTTGGGTCGGGCGATGCCCACGACGTTGTTGAGGTTGGACACCTCGGGTTGCGCCAGTCCCGCGGGCCATACGGTCACGAAGCTGGCGTTGCTGGTCGCATTGACGACCGTCATGTTGAGTACCACCGACTCCGCATCGGTCGGCACGCCGGTGCTCGCGCCGCGGACGGTGAGGTTCCGTGGGGTGCCTTCGCCGAATGGTGCTTGAGGAAGCCCAATGCCGTTGCGGGTGTCGAGGAGGCGGTTGGGCGCCATCGTGTGCAATCGGGTGCCGCCGTTGTCGCTCAGCGTGTAGCCGACGATGTCGACGAGCACGTCGACGTTGCCGCCGCCCGAGTCCAAGTAGTCGAACACCGAGATCTGGCCGAGATTGCTGAGTCGCATCGTGATCATGTTGGCGAAGTTCTCACCCGCCGCGAAGTTGTGCGTCGACGTGTCCGGACGCGCCGCGTCCGTGGGGAACACGGTGAAGTAACCGGAACTGTGGGGATCGACCACGGTCACGTTGGCGATCACGGTCTTGGCGTTCGCGGGAACGCCGCCGACGCCGGCGATCTGGATGGGACGGGTCTCCAGGTGCTCGAGTGGTGTGGACTGGCGTGAGTCGTAGACGCGTGCCGGGTTGTTGAGAGAGAAGTACGTGTCGTCGGGAATGTCCGGGATCAAGTTGTCCATGATCCAGCCGAACGTGTTGAGCGTGAACGTACGGTTGGGGCCGATTGCCGAGCCGGTGAAGAAGTTGGAGAAGAAGTCGAGGTCGGTCGTCACGACGATCGGACCGGACCCCGCAGCGAGCGCTCCGGGTTCGATAGTCGCCACGGTCGTGCCAACGATGTTGTTGTTGACGGTCTCGTTATCCGATCCGGGACACCCCCGGTACTGGGTGTCCACAGGGCCCACGACCACGTTAATGTCGGTGTGCGTGCCGACAATCGTGCCGCCGCCCACGAGGTTCGCGGTTGCGTCCAGTCGGTGCGGGCCGGGAGTGAGGGTCGCAACCGGTATCTGGAAGGGTCGATCGGTGACAAGAGGTCCGAACGGCGCGCCATCGATCGAGAATTGGACGCTGTCGATGTTGTCGACATTGATCGATGCCGTGTCGATCGTGAACGGGAAGTCGCTGACGTCGCCCCAAGGACCGTCGACGCCGAACTGCGTTGCCGAGCCGCTGACGTTCAGGCTGTAACGCGCCGTGGCGCTGCCGGTCGCGGTCAACGCGCTGAGCGTGTGGTAGGTCGTCAACGAACCAGATGCCCCGAATGGCCCGCTGATCACGGGATGGCTACCCGACGACGTCGACGCTGGTCCAGTATCGGGCAGCCCGGGGTAACAGTCGCTGGGCCCATAGAACCCTCGCGTTGTGTTGAGCGAAAGACCGAGTTCGCTATCGAGCCAGTCCGGGAGGTCACCGAAGTTGTCTTGATTGAGCGCGAGCACCAAGGCACCGCCGTTTTCAACGAACGCCTTCAATGCATTGCTCTCGCTCGGGTCATCCCAGCCGCCGCGGGGGATACCGCCGAAGAACACATCGAGATTCGCCAATGCCGCTGAGTTCACTGTCGTCATCCCGGCGGGTGCGATCTGGAAACGGCCTTTCTTGACGACGCCCGAAGGGCCGAAGTTGTACGTATCATCCACCAGTTCCGCGCGCAATGCGGAGTAGCCGTCGCCGTACAAACGCCATGGATTCGTGTCGGCCACGTCGTTTGCTTCGCCACCAACGGTGAGGACGCCGGTCGTCACACCCGGGGGCGCGGCAGCGGCGATCGTGGTCGTGCCGGTGACCAAGGCGGGAGCGGCGACGAGTGCGCAGATCGCCGTAGCGACGACGGCGCGCAGCCGTGAGCGGACGTGCTGGATCATGTGAGGTGATGCCTTCCGGTGTATGGAGCCCGGGTCCTTGCGAGTTGCGATGACCTGTCGAGGTTCTTACAGAACTGCCCACCGGGAGGGTAGAAACAATCGAGGGTGCAATGTCAGTGGCCAAACGGGCCAATTCGCGACTAGCCCGCCGCTAGCCCTTCGACCCATTGACGCGAGCGGACGCTCCGGTCAGGCGGCGACGACGGCGCTGTCGGCGTCCGGCTCGGAGTCGGCCACTTCGTGGCCCGAGCGAAGTGCCCGCGGGCGCAGGAATCGCCGGCGTAGTGCGCGGTCGATGTTGACAGCCGCGAGAAAGATGCAAAGGGCAAC
>DATLFA010000077.1:0-220737 GCA_035525225.1 Acidimicrobiales bacterium | reverse complement strand
GCGCGCGGCCCGTTGCCGGCCGTGAACACCGCCAACGCCACCGCAAACACCGCCTCGCCCCGACCCTGCACCCGCGCCACCCCACGCAACACATCACCGGCCTCACCAACCGTCATCGGCCCCGCGACAATCGCCTCCAGCATCTCGAGCACCCCCCAGCACGGGCGGCGCATCCATCAACAACGACATACAACAATTGTAAAGACACCCACTGTCACAGTCACCGAAAGTGGTCAACGCAACGCGCACGCGCACAGACAGGAGTTCGGGCCGCGCTATCGGCTCTGCGACGAGCCGCTCTGGGGGGCGAGGTAACCTGTGAGTCACGCGACACAGGGGGTCTCATCATGACGGTGCGCTTCAATCACATGGAGCTGACGGTGCCCAAGGGGACCCTCACCGACGAGCGTCGTCAAGAGCTCACCGACTTCTACGGTGGGATCTTCGGATGGGAGACGCGCGACGTCGAGATCCTCGGCGGTCGGCAATTCTTCATGCAACCCACCGAAGGTCAGTTCATTCTGGTCGCAGAGTCCTCGAAGCCGCTCTCTTCTCCGGGGTATGACCACCTTGGTCTGTTGATGGACACGCGCGAAGAGGTCGATCACATCCTCGAGCAGTGTCAGCGTTATCGCGACAAGGACGATCGGGTCGAGATCAAGCTCTACGAAGACCTCCAGACCCCCAACATGATCGTGCACGCGTTCTACGTGCGGCACTTGCTGCCGATCTGGTTCGACGTGCAGGTGCTCGAGCGCCAGGGGGGCGCCCCGCCGGCAAAGTCGTGGCAATTCGTCTGAACCGAGTGGCGGATTATCGCTGCAAATGTGATGAGTGGCGGAGTGTTCAGCTCTGCTTCGCCCGGCGCATCCCGGCGAGCTCGCGTGACCGACGCCCGAGCATGCGCGCCTCGTTGGCTCGCGCGGCGACGAAATCGGCGTCGAGCCCACGTCGTAACACGTCCTTGATCGCAGATGCCGTGCCATGGGGCAGCGAAGAGATCTGTTGCGCCAACTCGGTGACCGCGTTCGTGAGCTGGTCGTCGGGAACGACGCGATTGACCAGACCCATCGCCAGCGCTTCGTCGGCGTCGATGGTGCGCGCGGTGAGCATGACGTCGAGGGCGCGGCTGTAGCCGATCTGCCGCCACAACAGATACGACGACCCCCACTCCGGCACCAAGCCGACCTTGCCCAGACCGAAGGTGAGGGTCGCACCGGCCGTCGCGACGCGAAGGTCGCACGCCATGGCCATCGTCGCGCCACCGCCGTAGGCCAGACCGTTGATCGCCGCGATAGTCGGTTTGGGATAGTGCACCATGAGCTCGACGGGGAACTCGCTCTTGCCCTCGAGGCCTTTCGCGATCTCCTTGCGGTCGAGCCCCGCCGAAAAGCTCGTGCCGACACCGGTGATGACAACCACCGAAACGGCATCGTCGTCGCGAGCCTCTTCGAGCAGTTCTCCGAGCCGAGCACCCATCGCCCGCGTCATCGCGTTGCGCACGGCCGGCCGGTCGATGATGATCCACGCAACACTGTCGCGTCGCTCTAGAAACAACTCGGGTCGTTCGGGCGCCGCTTCGGTCATGGGGCGATGTTAGCGGTACGCCCGCTCCCCGCTCAGAGGGGCCGCTCGTGCCCGTTCTCCGCTCAAAGGGCCGCTCGGGCCACTATGTCGGCGGCGGGCTTCTTCGACGCGATGGCACCGACGCGCAGAAGGCGATCTTGTACGTCTTCCACAAGCCCGGCCGGTACGCCGGTGGTGCCGGCAAAGTCATACACATCGAGCCATTCGTCCGCGTCGCGTCGGGTGAGGCCGTAGCGCGACACGATGCGTTCGGCCGCCTTCGGGTGCCGAGCGAACTGAGTGGCTGCGCGCTGCGCGACGACGATCAGGCGATCGAGGTCTCGCGCACGGGAAGCGAACGTGTCGATATGCGCGGCGATCGCAAACGAAGGCCATGGCGTGTCGATGGTGTCGATTCGCCGAAACTCGCCTGTGTGGACGAGCGGCGATGTCATGTACTTCTCCCACAGGAACACGTCGGCGCGGTTTTCGTGCAGAGCTTCACGGGCGCCGTCGATGTCGCCGACGACCACCAACTGCTCGACACTCAACGCAAAGCCATCCCGCGCCGCCAGTAGGTACGCCATGAGATGAGACCCCGAACCGAGGCGCGAGACGGCGAAACGCACGGGCTCGAAATCGTGAATCGTGCGAGCGCCGCGTTCACCGGACACATGCACGCCCCATATGAGCGGGCTCTGCACCCACAGTGAGCAGATACGAAGGTCCGCGCCGTTGACGATGGCGGCGATCGCGCCTTCGGTGAGGATGGTGGCGGCATCGAGGGTGTGCGCGGAGAGCGCTGCGGCGATCGCGCCGGTGCCGCCCGGTTGCTCGACCCAATCGACGTCGAGTTGCGCGTCCGCGAAGGTGCCGTCGGCGACCGCCAGTTGCCACGGGAGGTTCATCGGCTCGGGAACGCCGCCGACGACGAACGACGTCGAAGAATCGGCTCTTCTCATCGGCGGGGAACAATCATCGGCCGGGGAACAGCCGGGCGAGATCAGCAGCCGACAAGCAGCCGCGCGTCGCGCGAGTCGCGACAAATACCGCGGTGCCGACGCCCGGATCGCCGAATACGAGGTTCACCAGCAAGGGCGTGAGGATCTTGTCGTCTTCCAGTGTTCGATCCGCGACACATGTTGCCTGTTCGTTGGTCATGCCGGTGCCCTCGAACAAGTCGATGAGCGTCGCCCGCACGTAGCGGGGAATCCCGTCCTTGCTCGCGCTCGCCGCCCTGCGCAGCCGGTCGCCGAGCTGCCCCCGGGTGTCGTCGCTCGATGCGCAGCCCACGGCGCTGCGCGCGATGGCTGCGGCGAGACCGATGGCGCCGGCGACGTCACACAGGTGACCGAACCGGGCGCCTCGGTGTGACTGTCGCATCGACAAGAATGTACCGCTGCCGGGACCCGCTGCACTGACGCGATCCGGTTCGTCAGGAGTCCCATGAGACTGGTGAGCATCGAAGAGGTCCGTGAGGCCGAGGCACGAATCGCGGGTGTCGTTCGTCGTACTCCGCTGTCGCGGTTCGATTCGCTCGTTCGCGCGGCCGGCGCCGACGTGTGGTGCAAGGAAGAGCAACGCCAACGCACGGGATCGTTCAAGATCCGTGGGGCGTACAACCACATCGCCCAGCTCGAACCGGGCACACACGTCGTGGCGGCCTCGGCGGGCAACCACGCCCAGGGTGTGGCTCTGGCGGCATCGCTCTGCAGGCTGACGTCGACGATCTTCATGCCCCGAGGCGCGTCGCTGCCCAAGGTCACCGCGACGCAAGAGTACGGCGCGGTGGTCGAACTCGTGGGTGACAGCATCGACGACGCGGTCCGGCATGCGAAGCGCTTCGCGCGCGACAACCACGCTCGGTTCGTGCCCCCGTTCGACGATCGAGCGGTGATCGCCGGTCAAGGGACGATCGCTCTCGAAGTGCTCTCCGAATTGCCCGAAGTGGCGACGATCGTGGTGCCCATCGGTGGCGGCGGTTTGATATCCGGCATCGCTGCCGCGATCAAAGCACTCGCGCCGAAGTGCCGAATCGTCGGCGTCGAGGCCGAAGGCGCGGCGTCCATGCGAGCATCGCTCGATGCCGGAGTGCCTCGGCGTCTTCAATCCGTCGTGACGATTGCCGATGGCATCGCTGTGAAGGCTCCGTCGGCGCTGACGGTGGCTCATGTCGAAGCGTTCGTCGACGACGTCGTCACTGTCAGCGACGAAGAGATCGGTCAAGCGTTGGTCACGGTGCTCGAACGCATGAAGTCCATCGTCGAACCGAGCGGAGCCGCGGGCTTGGCGGCGGTGATGGCCAACAAGTTCCCGAGGCAGCGCCGGTCGGGGCCGACGGTGGTCTTGTTGTCCGGCGGCAACGTCGATGCCCTACTGCTCTCGCGCCTGATCGAACACGGTCTGTCCGTTGCCGGGCGATATCTGCGACTGCGAATCGATGTCCCCGATCGCCCGGGTTCTCTGGCCCGACTCGCAAGTGACATCGCACAACTCGAGCTCAACATACTGGCGGTCGATCATCACCGCGAACGAGCCTCGCTCGATCTCGACGAGGTCGAGGTGGCGGTCACGGTGGAGACACGGGGGCAGGACCATCGCCGCACCGCGCTGCGGGCTCTCCGCGACCGGGGCTGGCACGTGCGACCGTCGTAGCGCCCACTCCGCACATTGGTGGCGATAATCCGCCGATAGTCTCCTTGGGGGCCGCTTCGGAGTGGCCCTACTCACCCTCATGGCCCGCCCGATCACCGATCTCGACCGTTGGACCTTCAACGAAGGCTCGCACATTCGACTCTTCGAGGTGATGGGAGCCCACATCGATGGCGACGCAGTGCAGTTCCGGGTGTGGGCCCCGAACGCGGCGATGGTGTCGGTCATCGGCGACTTCAACGGCTGGGACTTCCGTGCGTCACCCATGACACCTGACGCGTCGGGCATCTGGCAGCGAACAGTGCGCCCGGCGGGTAAAGGCCAGCGGTACAAGTTCCACATCGTGCCCCGTGGTGGCGAACCGTCGTTCGACAAGGCCGACCCGCACGCGTTCAAGTGCGAGCAGGCGCCGCGCACCGCATCGATCGTGTGGGACCTCGACTACCAATGGCACGACGACACCTGGATGGCCGGGCGGCACGGCCGCAACTCGATCGACGCGCCCATCTCGACGTATGAACTCCATCTCGGTTCGTGGTCGCACTTCGGTGAAGTCAGCTATCGCTCGATCGCGCCGCGGCTCGCCACCCACGTCCAGCGGTGCGGCTTCACCCACGTCGAGTTGATGCCGATCATGGAGCATCCGTTCTACGGATCGTGGGGATATCAAGTCACGGGATACTTCGCGCCCACGTCGCGTTTCGGCGATCCGCAAGACCTGATGTATCTCATCGATCATCTTCACCAGCGCGGCATTGGTGTCATTCTCGACTGGGTACCGTCGCACTTCCCGAACGACGCGCACGCGCTCGCGCGCTTCGACGGCACTTGCCTGTACGAACACGAGGACCCGCGCCTCGGGCTGCATCCCGATTGGGACAGCCTCATCTTCAACTACGACCGCCACGAAGTGCGAAGCTTCCTGACGTCGAGCGCGCTGTACTGGATCGAGAAGTATCACGCCGACGGGCTGCGCGTCGACGCGGTGGCGTCGATGCTGTACCGCGACTATTCCCGTGCCCCCGGCGAGTGGGTGCCGAACGAGAAGGGGGGTCGCGAGAATCTGGGTGCGGTCAGCTTCCTCCGTCGGCTCAACGAGCTGGTCTACGGCGAGCACATGGACATCCAGATCGTCGCCGAAGAGTCGACGGCGTGGCCGATGGTCACCCGCCCTGTCGATGTCGACGGGCTGGGCTTCGGCCTCAAGTGGGATATGGGTTGGATGCACGACACGCTGAACTATCTCTCGCGTGATCCCATCTATCGTTCGCATCATCACGGTGAGTTGACGTTCCGAGCCGTGTACGCATTCTCCGAGAACTTCGTGTTGCCGCTGTCGCATGACGAGGTCGTGCACGGAAAGGGCTCGTTGTTCGAGAAGCAATGCGGTGATCGGTGGCAGAAGTTCGCGGGCCTACGGTTGCTGTACGGCTACCAGTTCGGCTTGTCCGGCAAGAAGCTGCTCTTCATGGGAGCGGAGTTCGGGCAGGGGCGTGAGTGGGATCACAGCGTCGAGCTCGACTGGGATCTGCTGGCCCAACCCGATCATGCCGGTGTGTGCGCGTGGGTACACGATCTCAATGCGTTGTATCGGTCCGAGCCGGCGTTGCACACGCTCGACTGTGACCCTGACGGATTCGAATGGATCGAAGCCAACGACGCGGACAACAGTGTGCTCGCGTTCGTGCGCCACGGGACGCGGGGCAAGCCGATATTGGTCGTCGTCAACTTCACGCCTGTCCCTCGGAGGGACTACCGCATCGGCGTGCCGGTGCGCAGCGGTTGGCGTGAGGTGCTCAACAGTGACGCGGAAGAGTATGGCGGTAGCGGTGTGGGCAACTGGGGCAGGGTCATCGCCGACTATGTCCCGTGGCATGGCTTCGACCAGTCGATCGGCGTCTCGCTGCCTCCGCTGGGCGTGTTGTTCCTCCAACCCGAGTGATGCTTCGCTTCGAGTTGGATGGGGCTCGGCGTCGCGGGGGTAGAGGCTGCGGACGAGGTGCTCGGTACGCCCCGCGCCCGCGATCCGGATGGGGAAGAATGATGCCATGGCCGATTTCGAGTATCGCTTCGAACGTCCACGGGTGCTGTCGATGGTGCTCGCCGGTGGCGAGGGCAAGCGGCTGGCACCTCTCACGCTCGATCGGGCCAAGCCGGCCGTGCCGTTCGCCGGCAGCTATCGGCTGATCGACTTCGCGCTATCGAACCTCGCCAACGGCGGGTATCGCAAGATCGTCGTCCTGACGCAGTACAAGAGCCACAGCCTCGACGTACACATCTCACGCACGTGGCGCATGGCGACCTTCATCGGCGACTACGTCACGTCGGTGCCGGCACAGATGCGGCGGGGACGGCGCTGGTTCCTGGGCTCGGCCGACGCCATCTACCAGAACCTCAACATCATCGATGACGAAGAGCCGAGCTACATCTTCGTTTTCGGCGCCGACCACATCTACCGCATGGATCCACGGCAGATGCTCGACAGCCACATCGAGTCGGGCGCGGGCGTCACCGTTGCCGCCATCCGTGTGCCTATCGAGCAGGCGACCCAGTTCGGCGTCATCGAGTGCGGGGAAACGACCAAGATCGAACGCTTCCGCGAGAAGCCGACCGATGCAGTCGGGCTGCGTGATGCCCCCGGATACGTGTTGGCTTCGATGGGCAACTATGTCTTCGACACCGAGATGTTGCGCAGCATCGTCACCGCTGACGCGCACGATGAAGGCTCGGCCCATGACATCGGGGGTGATCTCCTCCCCAGGTTGGTCGAGAACGGCGACGCGCATGTCTACGACTTCACGACCAACGAAGTGCCCGGAGAGACAGATCGCGATCGTCACTACTGGCGCGACGTAGGGACGCTCGACTCGTACTTCGAGGCGCACATGGATCTGGTGGCACCCTTTCCCGTCTTCAATCTGTACAACGATCGCTGGCCCGTCTACACGATGTCTCGCACGCTGCCTCCGGCGAAGTTGGTCTACGACGGCGCTTGGGGGGCGCCCGATGTCTTCGACACCATGTTGTGCGCGGGCGCGATCGTGTCAGGGGCACGAGTCCATCGTGCGGTGGTGTCGCCGGGTGTACGGGTCGAACGCGGCGCGTTCGTCGAGAACTCGATCCTTCTCGACGATGTTGTCATCGGCGAAGGCGCGATCGTGCGCAACTCCATCATCGACAAGAACGTCGTGGTACCTGCGGGGGCCAAAGTCGGTGTCGACCTCGAGCTCGATCAAGATCGCTTCGTCGTGACACCGACTGGCATCGTCGCGGTCGCGAAGGGTCAACGCCTCAGCGCTTGACCAACTCGCGATACAGCGCGATGTGTTCGTGCGCGGGCTGGGTCCAGGACCAATCGGTGGTCATTCCCCGCCGTTGCAGCGCACGGCGCCGCGCCGGCTGCTTGACCGCGCGCGCAGCTCGGTGCAACGCGTCGACCATCCCGGCGCTGTCGACCGATCGGCTCACGAAGCCGTTGCCGCGGCCGCGCTGGCGGTCGTCGTCGATGACGGTGTCGTGTAAGCCGCCGACGTCGGTGGTGACGGGGATGGTGCCGTAGGACATGGCCTGCATCTGGGCCAGGCCGCACGGCTCGAAGCGACTCGGCATCAGGAACGCGTCGGCCCCGGCGAAGATGCGATGACCGAACGCGTCGTCGTAGCCGTCGACGAACGCGATCCGGTCGGGCGCGAGGTCCGCGAAGGCCCGGGCTCGCTCGGCCAAGGCCTTGTCCCCCGCGCCGAGCAGGACGAGTCGGGCAGGCACTTCGGGAAAAAAGCGGGCGGCGTCGAGCGCGAGGTCGACACCTTTTTGCGCCGCCAGCCGAGTGACCATGCCGACGATCGCGCTGCCGTCCTCGGACCAACCCAAGTCCTCGAGCAGAGCGGCCCTGCACGAACTCTTTCCGAGGAGCTCGGCCGCGTGGTAGCGCGACGCGATGTGCGGATCGCGCGACGGGTCCCACACGTCGGTATTGATGCCGTTACGAATGCCGATCAGACGATCACCGAGCTCTTGGAGCCGATGGTGCAAGCCGACGCCGCCCTCCGGGGTCAAGATCTCGCCCGCGTAGGTCGGGCTCACTGCGATCACTCGATCGGCGAGGGCAATGGCGCCGGCCAGCGGATTGGTGCCACCGAACCATTCGAAGACTGCGCGATGCGACACGAGCCGGTCGAGCCACGACGGAGCAGTGATGCCCTGATACGCAATCGTGTGGATGGTCAGGACAGTCGGCGGCGGGGCCTCGAGCATGCCGAGGACCAGGCCGGTGTGCCAGTCGTTGAGATGCAATACATCGGGCGCGTGCTCGTGCGTGAGGGCGGCGACCGCGGCCGAGAACGCGGCGAAGCGATGATCGTTGTCGGCCCATCCCTCGCCGGTCGCGGGGTCGAGATACGGATGCGGGCGAGCGATGCTCGGTGCATCGATGAGCGTGACCATCCGGCCGCCGGCGTCGATGCCCCGCCGGGCTCGTGCCGCGCCGACCCAGGCGGGCACGTCTAGCTCCGCGATCGTTTCGCCCGCGAGCGCCCGGTTGTCGTAGTCGGGTAACACGACTTCTGCGTCGAGACCCAACCGTGTCAGAGCCGCCGTGAGACCGGCCGCGGCCTCCGCGAGGCCGCCGACCCGCGCGATCGGCGACAGCTCGGCCGTGACGAAGAGGATTCGCAGTTGGTCAGCGGATCGTTGTGGCACTGCTCGCCAGCCTACGAAGCAGTACCACCGAAAACCCATCGACGGTGACGGGTGCCCGCGCGTCGATCGCTTCGGCGACGCGGTCGACGCGCGCGCTGTCGAGCGCCAACTGCCAGGTATCGTCGCGCAGCCCCGGAGCAAGGGAGAACGCCATCTCCTCACGGTTGGCGTTGCACAGGACCACAAAGCTCTGATCGTGCTCCCAGCCCGTTGGCCTCCCGCTCAGGGGGCCGCTCGGGCCCTGTATCCCGCTCAGGGGGCCGCTCGGGCCCTGTATCCCGCCGTTCGAGGCCGGCTTGTCGCCGTCGCCGTTGAGGAACACGGCGAGCGTCCGGGCGTAGCCGACGCGCCAGTCATCGTCGGACATCCGCGTGCCGGACGGCGTGTACCACACGATGTCCGGTTCGCCGTGACCTCCGTTGCCGCGCACGAGGTGACCTTCGAAAAATCGCCGTCGGCGGAAGACCGGATGGCGCTGACGCAACGCGCTCAGCCGCGCCACGAACGACAGCAGCTCTTCGTCGACCGCGGACCAGTCGAGCCACGAGATCTCGTTGTCCTGACAGTAGGCGTTGTTGTTACCGCGCTGCGTGCGACCGAGCTCGTCGCCGGCGAGCAACATCGGCACGCCCTGCGACAGGAACAATGTCGTCAACATGGCGCGCACGCGCCGCGCCCGCAGGTCGACGATCGCAAGGTCGGTCGTCGGTCCTTCGACGCCGGAGTTCCACGACCGGTTGTGATCTTCGCCGTCGCGGTTCTGCTCCCCGTTGGCCTCATTGTGCTTGCGGTCGTACGCGACGAGGTCGGCCAGCGTGAAGCCGTCGTGGGCCGTGATGAAATTGATACTGGCCGACGGTCGACGACCCGACGATCCGTAGAGGTCGGAGCTGCCGGTGAAGCGGTAGGCGAAGTCGGCAAGTGATTCGTCCGCGCCTCTCCAGTAGTCGCGGACACCGTCGCGATAGCGGCCGTTCCACTCGGACCACAGCGGCGGGAAGTTGCCGACCTGGTAGCCGCCCTCGCCGAGATCCCAGGGTTCGGCGATCAGCTTGACCCGCGAGATGACGGGATCCTGCTGGATGATGTCGAAGAAGGCGGAGAGACGATCGACATCGTGGAGCTCGCGGGCCAATGCGGCCGCGAGGTCGAAGCGAAACCCGTCGACGTGCATCTCGACGATCCAATACCGCAGGCTGTCCATGATCAGTTGCAACACGTTCGGGTGCAACATGTTCAGGCTGTTACCGCACCCGGTGTAGTCGACGTACTGACGGCGATCGCTCGACATCAGTCGGTAGTACGACGCGTTGTCGATGCCCCGAAACGAAAGCGTCGGGCCGAGGTGGTCGCCCTCGGCGGTGTGGTTGTACACGACGTCGAGCAGCACTTCGATGCCGGCGCGGTGCAGCGTCTTGACCATCTGCTTGAACTCCTGCACCTGCCGTCTGCGCCGCCGGTGCGAGGCGTAGGCCGCATGGGGCGCGAAATAGCCGATGGAGTTGTAACCCCAGTAGTTGGTCAGGCCGCGGCGGCTCAGGAACGCTTCGGGTATCGAGTGGTGGATCGGCAACAGCTCGACGGCGGTCACGCCCAACTCGAGGAGATGCGAGACAACCGGTTCACTCGCGAGGCCGGCGTAGGTCCCTCGTTGTGCTTCGGGCACATCCGGATGGCGCATGGTGAGCCCGCGCACGTGTGCCTCGTAGATGAGCGACTTGTGCAGTGGAGTGCTGGGCGGGCGATCGTCGGCCCAGTCGAAATACGGGTTGACGACGACGCCGAGCGGCATGAACGGTGCGCTGTCCGTCGTGTCGCGCCCGCCGGGATCATCGGCACGGTGCGCGTACACCGCAGGCGCCCACCGCAGGTCGCCATCGACCGCCTTGGCATATGGGTCGAGCATCAACTTGTCGGGGTTGCAGCGGTGGCCGTCGTGGGGCGCCCACGGGCCGTGGACGCGGTAGCCGTAGAGCTGGTCGGGCCCCACCCCGGGGACGTAGCCATGATGGACGAAGGCGGTGATCTCGGGCAGCGTCACGCGCGTCTCACGGCGCTGCTCGTCGAAGAGGCAGAGCTCGATACATTCGGCGCGTTCGGAGAAGATCGCGAAGTTCGTACCGGACCCGTCGAAGGTTGCCCCGAGGGGATAGGAGGCTCCGGGCCAGAGCGCGACGTTGTCGTACACGCCGAGCGCTTCTTCAGCTGTAGTAGCGGTCGCGGTACTCACGCACCATGCGTGCCGCAGTGAGCTGTGCGCCCATCGTCTTCCACGCGTGACGTACCTTTGCCATCCATCCGGTGGACGGGATACCTCCGTCGCCGTAGTACAGCGGCACGATGCGAGATTCGACGATCGTCAGCAGCGACGACGCTTCTTCGAAGTCACGGGCGGCCGCGTCGGTCTCGT
Organism: Acidimicrobiales bacterium; assembly: GCA_035525225.1. Taxonomy (GTDB): domain Bacteria; phylum Actinomycetota; class Acidimicrobiia; order Acidimicrobiales; family WLNW01; genus DATLFA01. The sequence goes on along the minus strand of DATLFA010000077.1, from coordinate 209,411 downwards.
CGCTCGTCGGGATGGACCAACCGTTTTGCCCGTCGAAGAGTTCGTCCCACCAACCGTCGCGGATCGAGCAGTTGAGGCTGCCGTTGAGGGCTGCTTTCATACCGCTGGTCCCGCACGCTTCTTGTGGCCGCACCGGGTTGTTGAGCCACACGTCGCATCCCCGGTACAGCATGCGTGCGACGTCGATGTCGTAGTCGGGGATGAACACGAAGCGACCGCGTGCTGCCGTGTAGGTAGCGAATTCGTTGACCTGGGCGAGCAACGCCTTGCCCGGCTCATCGGCCGGATGCGCCTTGCCCGCGAACACGAACTGGATGGGTCGATCGTCGTCGCTGAGTAGCTTGATCACACGATCGACCTCGAGCAGCATCAGACTCGCGCGCTTGTAGGTGGCAAAGCGGCGGGCAAATCCGATCGTGAGCGCTGCGGGGTCGAGTTTGGCGCTGGTCGCGGCGCGCGCGACCACCATGTCGACGAGTTGGCGCCTCCCGTCCGCGAAGACGTCGCGGAGCTCGTCATCGTCGAGCTCGTCGACACGGGCCCAGGCGGACGGATCGCCCTCGGCCCACGACGGACCGAGCACGCGATCGAACGCGTCCTGCAGCGTGGGATTGACCCACGTGCGCGAGTGCACCCCGTTGGTCACTGCGCCGATCGACGGTCCGTGCGGAAGGTCGTGGAACATGCGCCGGCTGACTTCACCGTGCAGTTGCGACACCCCGTTGGCCCGACCGGCGATCGTGAGGCAGAAAGCCGCCATGTTGAACGGTGGGTCATGGCCGTCGCCCGGCAGCACTCCGAGCGGGAACAACTCGTCCATCGAGACCCGGTGGCGATCACACCAGGCGCCCACGTAGCGCGTGAAGAGATCGCGCGGGAACCGGTCGATCCCGGCCGGCACCGGTGTGTGCGTCGTGAACAGAGTGAGTGGCCGCACCGCGGCGATGGCGTTGTTGAACGACAGGCCCTGTTCGAGATAGCCCCCGAGCAACTCGAGGATCAACAGTCCGGCGTGGCCCTCGTTGAGGTGATAGCAGCGCGGCGCGATGCCCAACGCAGTGAGCGCGCGTGCCCCACCGACGCCGAGGACCAACTCTTGCCGTAGACGGTGTTCTTGATCGCCTGAATACAAGCGATCGGTGATGGCGCGGTCGCGCGCGCTGTTCTCGGGCAGATCGGTGTCGAGCATGAACAACGGAGTCGCACCGACTTCGCAGCGCCAGACGCGGACCCAGGCGGTGTGGTCGCCCAGCTCGATGGGGACCCGTATGCCGGTGTCGCCGAGGCCGAGAATCGACGCTTCTTGTTGTTGGTACCACTCGTGTTGGCGACCATCGGTGACGAGCTGGCGGAAGAAGCCCTCGCGATAGAAGAGCCCGACTCCGACGAGAGGAACACCGAGATCGCTCGAGGCTTTGAGGTGATCGCCGGCCAAGATGCCGAGCCCACCGGAGTACTGGGGCAGCGCTTCGGAGATGCCGAACTCGGGCGAGAAGTACGCGATGGAGCGGGGCCCCTTGACTGCCTGCAAGCAGCGTTGGAGATCGACGTGGACCTCGTTGATCGTGTTGACCAAGTCCTGGTCCGCGACGATCGCGGACCAGTCGCTGTCGTCGAGCAGCGGCACGATCGCCATCGGATGGCCGGGCGGCGCGTCGGCGATGGTGCGCACCCGTTCGAGCAGTGTGTGTGTGGCGCGGTCCCAGGCCCAGCGGTAGTTGCGGGCGAGTTCGAGCAGGCTTCGTTCGAGGTCCGCTCTCGTCGTTCGGTTGCTCACGTTCACGCTCTTTTGATCGGCCTCTGGTCACCAGGTGCAAGTGTGAAGGACCGTGAAGCCCGTACCTGCGGTAAGGATGGTCCGAACGGCCTAGGGCCGGGCCGCCTCCGCAAGCGAACGAAGCTATCAACCGGCGGGGGTGATTCCGCGGCTATTGCCGGGGACGGGCACCGGCGTCGCGGGTGTGCTGAACTGATTCCCGAGAAAAGGCTGGTGCGCCGGTGCGCATCTTGGGGTCCGACCGCGGAGGCTGTTTCGATCATGAAGGTTCCCTTGACACTTCGTGACCACCTCGATCGCGCCGTGTCGGTGTATCCAGATCGCGTCGGCGTCATCGACGAACCCGACCAGCCCGCGCCGGCCTTCCCCGATGTTACCTACCGGCGTCTCGGCGAACTGGCCGTTGCACAGGGTGCCGCGCTCGACGCCCTCGGCGTGCCATTCGGCGGACGCGTCGCCATGGTGTCGCACAACGCGGCACGGCTCGCGGTCTCGTTCTTCGGCGTCTCGGGCAACGGCCGGGTGTTGGTTCCCATCAACTTCCGCTTGTCCCGCGACGAGGTCGCGTACATTGTCGAACATTGCGGCGCCGACGTGCTGCTCGTCGACCCCGAGGTCGACGATGCGCTGGCCGACGTCTCGTGCGCGCATCGTTTCGTCATCGGTGCCGAAAGCGATGAGGCGATGTTCCGTTTCGGCTCCGAGCCGAAACCGTGGCAACCCGATGAAGACGTGACGGCGACCATCAACTACACGTCCGGTACGACCGCGCGACCGAAAGGGGTCGAGCAGACGCACCGCGCGCTCTGGCTCAATTCGGCGATCTTCGGCTGGCAGGTCGGCGTGAACGATCGTGATGTGTACCTGCACACGTTGCCGATGTTCCACTGCAACGGATGGGGGATGCCCTACGCCCAGGTCGCGATGGGGGCGCCGCAGATCGTGTTGCGCAAGGTGGACGGCGCCGAGATCCTTCGCCGCATCGAGCGCCATGGCGTGACCCTGCTCTGTGGCGCGCCGGCAGTCGTCGCCGCGATCCTCGACGCAGCCGCGGTGTGGGAGGGCCCGATACCCGGTCGGGGGACTGTGCGGATGGTCGTCGCGGGCGCGCCACCGCCGACGCGGACCATCGAACGGATGGAATCCGAACTCGGCTGGGAGTTCATCCAGATCTACGGCCTCACCGAGACCGCGCCCTTGGCGACGATGAACCGCACGCGCGCCGAATGGGACCACCTGACGCCGGCGGAGCGAGCACAAAAGCTCGGCCGCGCCGGCGTCCCCGCGTTCGGGATGCGCGTGACCACGGCGCCCGACGGCGAGGTCCTCCACCGGGGCAACCACGTGCTCGAGGGGTACTGGCAACAGGCCGAGGCGACTGCAGAGGCGGTGCGAGACGGGTGGTTCCACTCCGGTGACGGCGGCGTCTTCGACGACGAGGGCTATCTGTCCATCAGCGACCGCAAGAAGGACATCATCATCACCGGCGGTGAGAACGTGTCGTCGATCGAGATCGAAGACGTGTTGTTCTCGCACCCCGCGGTGGCCGAGGTCGCGGTGATCGGGGTGCCGCACGACAAGTGGGGCGAGACCGTAAAGGCGCTCGTCGTGCTGGCACCGGGCGCCGCGATCGAAGAAAAGGAGTTGATCGAGCACTGCCGGGCGCGCATCGCACACTTCAAGTGTCCGACATCGGTCGAGTTCCGGTCCGAGCTGACCCGCACTGCGACAGGCAAGCTCCAGAAGTTCCGCTTGCGCGAGCCCTACTGGCGTGACATGGAAAAGCAGGTCAACTGAGTGGTCGAGCGCACGCTTGTCCGCGCGTGGGTGGCGCGCTGGCAGGCCCAGCCCGATCGACCGGTGCTCCATGACGAGCGTGAAGGTTGGGTGACCGGCGCTCAACTCGACCAGTGCACCCGCACGATCGCGTCCACGCTGTCCGGTCGCGGCGTCGGTCGCGGTTGTCGCGTGTTGCTGTCGGGTGCCACCGATATCGAACTGGTCGTGGCGCACATCGCGTTGTTGCGTTTGGGCGCCGTGGTCGTTCCCGTAAACGTTGCGTATCGAGAGCGTGAGGTGACGCACATCGTGCGCGACTGCCGCCCCATGATGGCGATCGTCGACGATGGTTGGGCACCGTGGATCGCGTCGGTCGACGAGCGTTGCGCTGTGGTATCCGTCGGCGAGGCCTCGAGCGCGGGTGGCGCCATCGATCCGCGAACGGAGATCGATGCTGTCGGTCGCGACGCTCCGGCGATGATCGGATACACGTCCGGCACGACGGGTGCTGCGAAGGGTGCCGTCCTCAGCCACGGCAATCTTCTCGCGAGCGTGGCCGCGTTGGCGAGCGCGTGGCGGTGGACGAGCGATGATCGCCTCGTGCTGTGTCTGCCGCTGTTCCACATGCACGGCCTGGGGGTGGGTCTGCACGGCACGCTGTTCAACGGTGCGTCGGCCGTCTTGCTCGACGGCTTCGACCCGGACACTGTCATCGATGCCGCCGGTGAACACGAAGCGACGCTGTTCTTCGGGGTACCGACGATGTACCACCGGCTCGTCGACTGCGCGCGGGTCGGCGAACTCGCGCGACTGAGGTTGTGCGTCGCGGGGTCGGCTCCGTTGCCTGCGAGTGTGCACGACGCCTTCCGCGCCGCGACCGGTCGCACGGTGCTCGAGCGCTACGGCATGACCGAAACCGTGATGCTCGTGTCGAACCCCTATGAAGGTGAACGACGAGCCGGCTCGGTCGGGTTTCCTTTGCCGGGGGTCGAAGTGCGATTCGGTCGCGACGGTGGGACGACGGTCGACGTGTCCACTGCCGGGCTCGACGGCGAGGCGGGCGAGATCCTCGTCAGAGGGCCCAATGTCTTCCGTGGATACTGGGAGCGGCCGGCGAGCAATGTCGTGGCGTTCACCGACGGATGGTTTCGCACGGGCGATCTCGCCACGGTCGCGCCCGACGGTTACATCACGATCGTCGGCCGCGCCAAGGAGCTCATCATCAGTGGCGGATTCAACGTGTATCCCCGCGAAGTCGAAGAGGTGCTCGCGACGCATCCCGCTGTCGCGGACGTCGCAGTCGTGGGCACGCCGTCGCAAGAATGGGGCGAAGAAGTCACTGCGTTCGTTGTCGTGCGCTCGGGTCAGGTCGAGCCCGATCGAGATGCGTTGCGAGAGTTCTGCCGGGAGCAACTCGCCCGCTACAAGCTGCCCCGTCGCGTGGTGATCATCGACACACTTCCGCGTAACGCGCTTGGTAAGGTCGTCAAACACGAGCTGCGGTGCCCGCCGTAGCGCGGCGATCGAGCGACTGACCCTTGACCACCACGGTGCACAAAACGACGGCAAGCGCGCGGCCGGCGTTTGCCATATACGGCGGGATCGCAGTCGTTCTGTTCATCTTCGTCGCGTTCTTCGCCCACGTGGACCTTCCTCTGCCCGAGCGCCAAGACGTGAAGCCGGCCGACTACAGCGGCCCGTCGGCGCTCGAAGGATGGGTTCGATTCGATGCCGGCTGGTATCGCAGCATCGCCGAGGACGGCTACTTCTTCCGCGGCGAAGATGAACAGTCGTCGGTCGCCTTCTTCCCCATGTACCCGTTGGTCATGCGAGCGTTCCACTCGCTGTTCGGCGGCGACACGGCGGCCTGGGGCATCTTCATCACGCTGCTTTCGGGCCTCACCGTGGCGGTGCTCTTCTATCGGTGGTGCGTTCCTCGCATCGGTGAGGTCAGTGCTCGATTCGCGCTCGCCACGCTCCTGTTGTGGCCCTATAGCTGGTACCTCTTCGGCGCGGTCTACGCCGATGCGTTGTTCATCGCGCTCGTCATCGGCGCGTTCTCGTTGCTCGAGCGGGATCGGATCGTCCTCGCCACCGTGCTCGGCGCGGTCGCAACCGCGACGCGCCCGGTGGGGCTGGCGGTGGTCGTCGGTCTGATTGCCCGCGAACTCGAACGCGAAGGGGTCTTCTCGCTGCCGCGCTTCGATCGTGTACGCGTGGCCCGGCTCACGCCCTCGGACACCACACTCTCGGACACCACAGCCTCGGACACGGCGGCACCGGCGCGCCACGACCGCCCGCCGTTGATCCGCTTCGATCGCACCAGACTGCGCGCCCGCAGTGCTATCCCGTTGCTGTCGATCGCCGGCCTCGGGTCCTACGCGGTCTATCTCGCGGCCAAGTTCGGCGAGCCTTTCGCGTTCGTCATTGCCGAGCGTGCGCCGGGTTGGGATCTCGCGGCAGGTCCACACACGTGGTTCAAGGTCGAGTTCTTCGACCGAGTGATCCATTTTCCGGACATCGGCAAGTGGTACACGGCCGGGCTCGTCGTTCAGGCGGTGCTCGGATTCGGATTGCTCACCCTCACGCTGCGAGTCGGGCGCAAGTTCGGCTGGGGCTATGCCGTCTACGTCGTGGTGGTGCTGGCGATCCCTCTCGTCGGCAGCAAGGACTTCCAGGGGATCGGCCGCTATTGCCTCGCCGCGTTCCCTGCGTTCGCGGTGATGGGGCACTGTCTGGCCGAGCGCCGGCGCCTGGCCATCGGTGTCTTGCTCGCGAGCGCCCTCGGGCTCGGCCTGTTGTGCAGCGGCTTTGCCCGCGGCGCGTACGTGTCGTGACCCGCGGGCGAGTAGCGTGTACCAGCTGAGGTACCAAGCGCGTGGCCAAGTCCCCCAACTTCGAGAGCCTCACGCTCTTCTTCCCGATGTGGAACGAGGAGCAGGTGATTCACCAGACGATCGCCGCCGCGCGCGAGGCGGGCGAAGTGCTCATGGCCCAGGGAGAGATCGGCACCTACGAGATTCTTCTCGTCGACGACGCGTCGACCGATGCGACGGGCGACATCGCCGACAAGTACGCGGCGGATGATCATCACATCCGGGTCGTCCACCATCAGGTGAACCGCAAGCTCGGCGGCACGCTGAAAACCGGCTTCGCAGAGGCCCGCAGCGAGTTGGTGCTCTACACCGATGCCGACCTGCCCTTCGACATGGCAGAGTTGGGCAAGGCTGTGCGCATCATCCGCGTGTACGAAGCCGACATCGTCAGCGCGTTTCGCTTCGACCGCACGGGCGAGGGCCCGCGGCGATTCATCTACAGCTACGTCTACAACCACCTGGTGCGGACGCTGTTCTCCCTGCGCATTCGCGACGTCAACTTCGCGTTCAAGTTGATCCGGCGCGATGTGCTCGATCACATCGAGTTGAAGAGCGAGGGATCGTTCATCGATGTCGAGCTACTCGCGCGCGCCAATCGCATCGGCTATCGCATCGTGCAGTTCGGCGTCGACTACTTCCCCCGCACCCGTGGCGTGTCGACGTTGTCGTCGACGTCGGTCATCGGACGCATCGTGCGTGAGATGTTCACACTGGGCAGTGAGCTCAAGAACGTGCAGCCGCTGCCACCCGAATCTCGCGGCGGCGCAGCCGCGCGCAGCTGATGACGGCGGCGGTCGAGCGCCTGTTGATCGTCAATGCCGACGATTACGGACTGACCCCGGCGGTGTCGCGTGGCATCCTTCGTGGCGCACGCGATGGTGTGATCACGAGTACCTCGGTCCTCGTCCTCGGGTCGGGGTTCTCGCGGTCGGTGGGTTGGCTCCGTGACGAGACCTCGATCGGCGTCGGCGTCCACCTTGCGCTCGTCGGCGAAGATCCGCCGCTGTCGGCGGCGCGTGACATAGCGACCCTGGTCGACCGGCGCGGTCGACTGCCCCGCTCGTGGCGGCAGCTCCTGCCCAGAGTCGTGGCCAAGCGCATCGATTTGGCCGACGTCGAGCGAGAGCTGGCGGCTCAGATCGCTGCCGCGCGCGACGCCGGCCTCACGGTCGATCACCTCAACTCACACCAACATGTGCACATGTTTCCCGGTCTGCGTGAGGTGGTGGTCGATCTCGCGCACCGATTCGATGTCCCGGCGGTGCGGGTCACGCGCACGCAGGGGCACGGCCCGGTGGCCCAGCTGATGCGGCGCCTCGCGTCGACGCTCGAATGCGAGCTGCGAGCCGATGGCATTGCGTTCCCGAGCGCGGCGGCGGGTCTCGATGAAGCCGGTCGATTCGATGAGCGAGCGATGCTCCGGGTCCTCGAGCACTTTGCCACGACCGACACTCGGTCGATCGAGTTGTCGGGTCATCCGGGGGAGGCCGAAGACGACGAGCGGCACCGCTACCGCTGGCGTTACCACTGGGGCGCGGAGCTCGACGCGGTGCTCTCGCCCCGCGTGCGCGAGGCCGTCGGACAGAACGGATATCGGCTCGGCACCTACCGCGATCTCGCGGCGACGAAGCACTGAGGGCGCGTGTCGACGACTCTAGGGACGCAGGTGCTGGCGCTGTTCGATCACGCTCCCAAACGCGATCGATTGCATGTGCGAGGCCGGTTCCGCACGTGCCCGGTCGCTCTGGTCGACGCTGAGGTTCCTCGCTCGGGTCGCGTCCTGGAAGTCGGTTGTGGCCACGGCCTCGTCAGCGCGTACCTTGCGCTCTCCTCTCGTGATCGCGATGTCACCGGTGTCGACATCGATGCGCGCAAGATCGCCGTCGCGTCGCACGCGCAGTCGCACGCCGACCCGCAAGCGGCACGCCTCGAGTTTCACCACGTTGCCACGGGGGAGCTTCCCGATGGCCCCTGGGACGCCATCGTGATCGTCGATGTTCTGTACCTCGTCGATCGAGCGGCCGAGTTGACCTTGCTCGACGACTGCGTGGCCCGGCTGGCCCCGCGCGGGTTGCTCGTCGTCAAGGAGACCGACGTCGAGCCCCGTTGGAAGCACTGGCTGGCGAAGACGCAAGAAGTGGTGGCGACCAAGATTTTGCGTATCACCGAGGGGTCCTCGCTGTCGTTCACACCCATTCCCGAGACTGCCGATCACCTTCGGACCCTCGGCCTCGAAGTGACGACACGCCGTATCGACAAGGGCTACCTCCACCCTCACGCGTTGGTCGTCGCCCGGCGCTGAGCTCCGATACAGCCGGGGTCCGCGGAACGGGTACCCTTACGCTGCATGCGCTGGTGGGGACACAAATCGGTCGTGCTGGTCTTGTCGTGTGGCATCGCAATCGCGGGCTGTGCGGGGGACGACGGTGACGACGCGGCGACGGCGACCGTGCCACCGACGACCGTCGCGGTCGCGACCACGAGCGTGGCGACGACCGCCGGCGCGACCACCAGTCGCCAGCCCGATCCGTTCGTGGCGGAGCAGGTGGTGGCGGGCGATCAACACGTCTGCGCGTTGACGTCCGACGGCACTGCGTATTGCTGGGGCTACAACCGCCAGGGCCAACTGGGCGACGGCACCAACACCGATCGCAAGGTCCCCACACCCGTCGCCGGATCGACGAAGTTCGCGCGCCTCGCGGCCGGGCGCTACTTCACGTGCGGGTTGACGAGCGCCGGCGCGACCTGGTGTTGGGGCGACAACTCCTCGGGCCAGCTCGGCAACGGCACCACCGGTGCCGGCAACGATTCGACCAACAAGAACACGCCCGGCCTCGCGTCGGGCAACGTCGTCCTCCAGTCGATCGTGGCCGGACAGTTGCATGTGTGCGGGGTCAACGCGGCGGGCGCGGCGTACTGCTGGGGTGCGTACCCGAGTGGTCAACTGGGCAACGCGTCGGGGTCGGATCAGACGGTTCCCGGTCGATCGGCGGCGGCGCTCACGCTCAAGGCGCTGGCACTCGGCGGCGACAACCACACCTGCGGCCTCACTACCGCCGACGGCACCGCGTGGTGCTGGGGCAACAACACCTTCGGTCAGCTGGGCGACGGAAAGAAGAGCAACGCCGGCCAACGTGAGCCTTCCACCGTCACCGGCGGATTGAAGTTCGCCGCGCTCGCGCTGGGCCGCACTCACACCTGTGGGTTGATCGCCGACGGCTCGGCCCACTGCTGGGGCAGCAACGCCCAAGGTCAACTCGGCGACGGCAGCGTCGTGGAGCGCCTGGCGCCGGTGCGGGCAGCGCCCGCGTTGAAGTTCGCATCGTTGACCGCCGGTGACAGCCAAACGTGTGGCGTCACGTCGGATGGGGCGGCGTGGTGCTGGGGCAACAACGCCTTCGGCCAACTCGGTTCCGGCACGGCGGGCGGCCAACAGACCGGCGCGGTCGCGGTCGTCGGAGGTATCAAGTTCGCCAGCGTCTCCGCCGGCGAAGAATTCACCTGCGGCGTGGGCACCGACAAGACGGTGTACTGCTGGGGGTCGAATCGCGCGGGGTGGCTCGGCGACGGCACCGATGAGCAGCGGCCCGCGCCGACCAAGGTCAAGAAGCCCTAAACGGTAGAAAATTGATCTATCACTTGGCCCTCGAATCCGATTGGACGCACGCGCAGGCGGGCGCGGGCGAGTACCGCGTCTCGACGATCGGTCGTCAACTCGACGAGGTCGGGTTCATCCACTGCTCGTTCGACCATCAGGTACAGAAGGTCGCCGACGCGTTCTACCGCGATCGTACCGATGTGGTGTTGTTGTCCATCGACGAATCGAAGCTGACCTCGCCGATCCGACACGAGAACGCCGAGGGCGGAACCGACGTGTTCCCCCACATCCACGGACCATTGAACGTCGGCGCGGTCACGTCGATACGGCCGCTCGGGCTGGCCCGCGACGGCAAGCTCTCGATTGTCGTGTAGCGGCGCTCAGTCGTCGATGCGGAAGCCGATCTTCATCGTGACCTGGTAGTGACCGATCCCGCCGTCGACGAGATGACCTCGAACACCGACGACTTCGAACCAATCGAGATTTCGCAGCGTCTTCGACGCCTTGTTCACGCCATTGCGTATGGCTTCGTCGACACCGTTCGTGGATGTGCCGACGATCTCGGTGACCTTGTACGTGTTCTCGGGCATGGTGACCTCCACCTCGTTGGTCACCCTATGCCCTGGCGATCGTTCACGGAAACGGTGGGTGGCGCGTTAGCGGGCGCGACATCTGCTCAAATGACTCGATCAGAACCATGATCGTGCGTCTGCTCCGCCTGCCACTCGTGCGTGTCCTGCTCGCCCTCGGCGTCGTCATGACGCTGTTCGCGGCCGCGGCCGCAGTCCGCGTCTACCGCGATCGTAACCGTGCGGCGCCGCCCATCCCGCCGTCGACGAACACTGTCGTGCCGGGGTCGTTTCGTGTCGATGGGCCCGCCACGTTTCCCAGCGCGGCGTGTTCCGACACATCGCGCGGTCTCTTCGTGTCGAACACCGGTGACGACTCCGCACCCGGGACGCTGGCTCAGCCCTTCCGGACGGTCGAAACAGGTGTGAAGAATCTCGAGCGCGGCCAGACCCTGTTCATCCGCGCCGGCAAGTACTACAACCGCGCGCCCGACGGGACGACCGACTCGTTGCTCATCGTCATCGAGCGGGGGACACGGGTCGCCGCCGATCAATGGTTCACGGTGTGCGGGTATCCGGGCGAGCGCCCGCAACTCTTCGCGAACGACACCGATGTCGGCGCCGTGCTCATCGAGACGACCGACCGGGTCCACGTCGAAGGGCTCGAGCTCATCGGGGCCTCCGATGGATTGCGCGACTCCCCGAGTCGTGGCGGCGACGCGAAAGGCGTGTGGATCGGCCACTATCCGTACCTCGAGAGCGAGGCCCGCCACGTCCGCGTGTGGAACAACTGGATCCACGGCTTCGGGGCATCGGGGATACAGACCAATCTGTCGAACGACATAGATATCCGAGGCAATCACATCTGGGACAACGCGCATTGGTCGGATTTCGCAACCTCGGGCATCTCGATATTCCATCCCTCGTCGCGTGCCGAGGACAGCGTCGACCCCTACGGCATCTACATCGTCGGCAACCTCATATGGAACAACTACATGGACGACAGCCTCTACAAGCCGAACGACCCCAACGGTCTCACCGACGGCAATTGCATCATCATCGACCAGAACGGGCACTACACCGATAGGTCACGCACGCGGACGTTGATCCGCAACAACATCTGCGCCGACAACGGCGGTACCGGTGTTGCGATGACGCGATCACAAAATGCGGAGATCGTCGACAACACGTTCTATCTGAACAACCGCACGAGCAAACCGACCGTGGTCAACCACGGGGAGTTCATGTGCCAAGGCATGAGCGGGTACGAGACCATCGACTATCCGCCGGTGCCGGGCGAGGTGGCGGGCGATCGCTTCTACACGCCGTGCGTCGACGTCGTTTTCCGGGACAACGTCGTCGTCGGGCGGCCCGATCGCAAGTTTCTGTTCCAGCGGTTCAACCGGTGGCGGGTCGAGTGGGGCGGCAACGTCTGGGTGAAGGACGGCTTCGACGCGCCGAGCATCGACGACGTGGCGTTGCCCGCGAGCACCACGGTGCTGCGCCGCCCCGACATCGCGGATCCGAGGACGGCCGACTGGACCACCGTCGGCCCCGCCGAGAGCAAGGGCGCTGCTTGGCCCCTCGACACACGCTGACGGCGTAGCCTCGCCACATGGCCAACGATCTGACGACTCGCCATCGGCGGGTGATGCCGGCATGGCAGGCGCTCTACTACGAGGACCCGATCGAGCTCGTGTCCGGTGAGGGCCGCTACGTGGTCGATCGCGATGGGCGGCGCTATCTCGATTTCTTCGGGGGCATCCTCACCACCAGCGTCGGCCACAGCATCCCCGAGGTCGTCGAAGCCATACGCGAGCAGGCCGCCAAGATCGCGCATGCGTCGACGCTGTATGTCGCCGAGCCGATGGTGCGCCTCGCCGAGCGCATCGCGTCACTGTCGACGATCCCTGACGCGCGCGTGTTCTTCACCACCTCGGGTACCGAAGCCAACGACGCGGCGTTGTTGATGGCGACGTCGTTCCGGCAGTCGAATCAAGTCCTCGCGTTTCGCCACAGCTATCACGGGCGTTCGTTCACGACGATGGCGATCACCGGTAACAAGGCGTGGTCGGCATCGAGCCTCAGCGGTCTCGCGGTCAGCTATGTGCAGAGCGGTTACCGGCTGCGTAGCCCCTTCGCCAAGCTCCCCGACGACGAGTACATCGCGGCATGCGTACAAGACCTGCGCGATGTGATCGATACGACCACTTCGGGCGATGTCGCGTGCATGATCGCCGAGCCGATCCAAGGCGTCGGTGGGTTTGCCACGCCGCCCGACGGCTTCTTCTCCGCGATGAAAGACGTGCTCGATCGCTACGGCATCCTCCTGATCAGCGATGAGGTGCAGACAGGCTGGGGTCGCACCGGCGAGCATTTCTGGGGTTTCCAGGCGCACGCCGTCGTGCCCGATGTGATCACCTTCGCGAAGGGCGTCGCGAATGGGCTGCCTCTGGGCGGCGTGATCGCGCGTGCCGACGTGATGAACGCGATCCATGCCAACTCGATTTCGACCTTCGGTGGCAATCCCGTCGCGGTCGCGGCAGCCGACGCCACATTGCGCTACATCCTCGACCACGACCTACAGGCGAACGCGCTGGCCAGAGGCGAGTACCTACGCAATCGCCTCGCGCCCGCGGTGGCCCGTTGCCCGTGGATCGCCGAGTTGCGGGGCAAGGGTCTGATGCTCGCGCTCGAAACTGTCGTTCCCGGTTCGATCGAACCCGACGCGGCAGCAGTAGGGGCGCTGCACGAAGAGGCCAAGCGCGGCGGACTGTTGATCGGTAAGGGCGGGCTGTACGGCAACGTGTTGCGCATCGCTCCGCCGCTGTCGGTGACCCAACACGAGGTCGAAGAAGCCGCCGACATTTTGCTGGCGGCCATCGACGAGGTCGACGCCGCGCGATGCGCGTAGGGGTCTTCGTCAGCGAGACGTGGGGCGCGCCCTCGACCGTGGCCCAAGTGCAGACGCGCGCCGCCGAGGCCGAGCAACTCGGCTTCGCGAGTGCATGGACGCCCTACCTTCCGTGGTCCGTCGACGCGTTGGCGGCGATCCAGGCCGCGGCATCGGCCACCCACCGCATCGAGCTCGGCACCGCGGTCGTCCCGACGTACCTGTTCCACCCACTGGCATTGGCGCGCACGGCGGCGACCGTGTTCGACGCGTGCGCGGGCCGGCTGACCTTGGGCATCGGGCCGTCGCAGCCGACGGTGATCGAGGCGATGCACGGCATCCCCTTCGCCAAGCCGGCCCAGCACACGCGCGAGTTCCTCGAGGTGCTGCGCGCCGCGATGTCGGGGGCGGCGAGAGTCGAGCACCGAGGAGAGCTCTATCAGGTGGCGTCGATGTTCGGCGTGCCCACCGTTCACGACAAGGTCGAGATGCCCATCCTCGTTGGTGCGCTCGGCGAGTTGATGTTGCGGGTGGCCGGTGAACTCGCGGACGGCACCATCGCGACATCGTGCGACGAAGGCGCGATCGAGCGGGTCATCGTTCCGGGTATCACTGCGGCCGCGACGGCTGCGGGCCGGCGAGCGCCTCGAGTCGGCACCGTGCTGGCCATCTGCGTCACCGATGCCGCGGGCCTCGACGCGGCCCGCGAGCAGATGACCGCCCACTTCTCGACCTACGAGCGAATTCCCCGCTACGCCCGCATGCTGTCCCTCGGCAACAAGCAGCGCATGGGCGACGTGCACGTCGTCGGCGACGAAGCGACGGTCCGGGCGAGGCTGCGCGGGTTCCGCGATGCCGGGTTGACCGACCTGCTGGCCGCCCCGTTCGTCCCGCCCGGCGCGGGGGACACCGAGGCGGCCCGTCGACCCACGCTCGAATTGCTGGCCGACATCGCCACCCGCGGGTTCTGACGGGCGTCGCCGAGTCGCTGACGGACGCCGGCGAACAATTTCCCCGCCGGGAACGTAACGTCGGGGCTCGAGTGTTGGACTACTCGTCACCCCACGAACACAGGAGACACGATGTTCGGCAAGAACAAGTCGCAGATGCCGGGCCCCGACGAGGCGCTGCCGGGTCGCACGACCGAGATGGCGGTGCCGGCGAAGCACTTCGTCAACGGCCACCCGCTGAAGGCCCCGTTCCCCGAGGGACTCGAGATGGCGATGTTCGGCATGGGTTGCTTCTGGGGTGCCGAGCGCAAGTTCTGGCAGGCCGAGGGCGTCTATTCAACCGCGGTCGGCTACGCGGCCGGCATCACGCCGAACCCGTCCTACCAAGAGGTGTGCTCTGGGCGAACCGGGCACAACGAAGTGGTACTCGTCGTGTTCGACCCAAAGCAGATCACCTACGACCAGATCCTCAAGATCTTCTGGGAGAGCCACGACCCCACGCAGGGCATGCGCCAGGGCAACGACTTCGGCACGCAGTACCGCTCGGGTCTCTATTACTTCGGTGAGGCGCAGCGCCAAGCGGCCGAGGCGTCGCGCGACCTTTTCCAAGAGGCGTTGACGGCCAAGCGCTACGGCACCATCACCACCGAGGTGTTGCCCGCGCCCACGTTCTATTACGCCGAGGACTATCACCAGCAGTACCTCGCGAAGAACCCCGCGGGTTACTGCGGCTTGGGCGGCACGGGCGTGTCGTGCCCGATAGGTGTCGCGCTATAGATCGGTCGCCGCGGCCTCGCTGACCCGCTGGATGCCCACGCCGGGAACTCGGACAAAGCCTCCGGGCACACAGTCGCGCATTGCTTTCTCGACCTTGTCTATGTTGCCGGCAACTTCGTTCATGTCGACCGTCGGCACCACGTCGGAGAAACCGGATTTTTCGAGCCATTCGGGTAGATGGTCGCGAATCTGTGCGATGTACCACGCGAGCGGCTCACCGAGGGTGGCCCGATCGAAGTTGACCTGCTCGGCGTCGGCCGGCGCGTGGTAGTGCGGCACGTCGATGAAGTCGTCGAAGCGCAGCAACTCTTTCCACTCGTTGTCGACACGGCCGTCGACCCGCAACGTCGCGCCGCCAATGGGTCGGAACGCGACATCGAAGCGGAGCCCGCCGAACTCGAGCACTTGTTTGCCCACGGCGCGCAATGACTCGGCAGATGGCTGTGTTTTCTCCATGGTGCACCTCTCGACGGAAGACGGTTGCGTCGCCGCTCGCGCCATTCAATCACGTCCACAGTGATTCGAGGAAGGTGTCGACTTCGTCGGTCAGCGTGACCCGTTCGTCGAGATGCAACGGCCGCTCGTCGTGGGCGTCGACGATGGTGGCGTGTTCGTCGAAGAGCGAACGCGAGGCGTCTATGAAACGCGAGAGCGGCGCCAGATTGTGCCGGTCGTCGCCACCGTAGCGACGTACGTGGTAACGCAGCGGCCACGTCACCGACAGCGTGTCGCGGGCGCGGGTGAGTGCCACGTACAGCAACCGCCGTTCCTCTTCGAGACCGTCGCGATCCGACAGCGACATGTCGAGTGGTATGTAGCCGTCGGCGGCGTGGATCAGATGGACGGCCTTCCACTCGCAGCCTTTGGCGGAATGGATCGTCGACAAGATGAGATAGTCATCGTCGAGGTGCGGCTTGCCGGCGAGGTCGGCACTGCGGTCCGGCGGATCGAGTGTGAGCTCGGCGAGAAAGCGGCTGCGCGATCGATAGCTGCCCGCGGCGACGCGCAGCTGCTCGAGATCGGCGAGCCGTTGCGCGGAGTTGTCGTAGCGGCGCGCCATCACGCGCGCGCAGAACGGCATCAGTCGCTCGATGTCGAGGGCAGGCCCCCCGGTGACCGATCGGGGCGTGTCATCGGCGCGGCCGTCGTCGACGACGGTGTACGTGAGGCAGTCGGCGAGGGCTGCCCGCAACTCGGTGGCATCGTCGGCCGCGGAGGAGGGCACCTTGCCGATGCCTGTCACGAAGCGGCGCAGCGGATCGGTCGAGTCGCCGCGATTGAGCTCGTCGACCACCCGCCGTACGGTCGCCGGACCGACGCCCTCGAGCAACGACAGCACGCGGTGCCACGCGAGCTCGTCGTTGGGGTTGTCGAGCGTGCGCAGGAGTGCGAGCAGGTCTTTGACGTGCGCGGCCTCGAGGTACTTGAGGCCACCGTATTTCACGAATGGGATGTCTCGACGTACGAGCTCGAGTTCGAGCGCATCGCTGTGATGGCCGGCGCGGAACAGCACCGCTTGGTCACGCAGGTCGCATCCCTGCTCGCGCAACGCCAGTATCTGTGCCGCGACGTGGGCCGACTGCGCTGCCTCGTCGCGACAGGTGACGAGAACCGGCCGGACCCCGTTGCCGCGCGTGGACATGAGCGGCTTCGGGAAGTGCACCGACGATTGCCCGAGCACGTCGTTCGCGACATCAAGGATAGCCTGCGTCGACCGGTAGTTCTGCGCGAGTGTGATCTTGGTGGCGCCCGGAAAATGCTCGTCGAAGCGCCACATGTTTTCGACGGTTGCCGCGCGAAACCCGTAGATCGCCTGCGCGTCGTCACCGACGGCGGTGATCGAGGCAGGCGGGCTCAGCGAGCGCAAGATGTCGACCTGGATCGCGTTGGTGTCCTGGTATTCGTCGACGAGCACGTGGTCGAACAAGTGGCGTACCGCATCGCCGGTTTCACTCGAAGCCGCGAGTGCGCGCCAGTAGAGCAACAAATCGTCATAGTCGAGCACGTGATGGCGACGCTTGCGTTGCGTGTAGGCGGTGAACAAACCGCGCAGGTCGTCACCGTGATCGCTGCACCACGGAAACCAACGCTCGAGTACCTCGCCCAGCTTCTGCTGGCTGTTGACGGTGCGGCTGTAGATCGACGCGACGGTCTCTTTGCGAGGAAAGCGCGAGCCTCGCTCGGCAAGGCCTTGCTCGCCCCGGACCAATCCCATCAAGTCGGTGCTGTCGCCTTGGTCGAGCACAGTGAAACCGGGAGGCAACCCGAGCGCACCACCGAACTGGCGCAGCAAGCGATTGGCGGTGGCGTGAAAGGTTCCTCCCCACACCAGCGCGGCGGCGCGCGGGTCGGTGGTCAGCCCTACGCGATGCACCATCTCGGCCGCGCTGCGACGCGTGAACGTGAGCAGCAGGATGCGATCGGGCGCGCTGCCCGTCTCGATGAGATGCGCCAAACGCGCGACGAGCGTCTTCGTCTTGCCCGTGCCCGCCCCGGCGACGATCAAGAGGGGACTGCCGCGATGGACGATCGCGGCCTGCTGATCGTGATTGAGACCGGGCTCGGTCACCGAAGTCGAGAACATGCGTTCGACCCTAGCGTTCCCACGTGGCTGCCCGTCGGATGGCCGGTCTCACGTGGAGTCGAGCGCGGGCTTGACGGTGCCACCGGGGTTGGTCGTCGCGATCATGACCGCAAGCGAACCCACGACCACCCCGACGCCGGCTACCTGCACCGCGACGAGACGCTCGTCGACGAGCAGCCAGGCCAGCAGCGTCGAGCCGGCGGGCACGAAGAGGTTGAGCACCGCGGGCACGATGAGGGGGATGTGCGCGAGCGCATAGTTGGTCAGCAGATGGCCGCTGCCCGGTAGCAGCACCATCATCGAAAGCCAGAACCAGTCGACGCCACGGTTCACGCGGATCGACGATCCCGAGAGCAATGCCATCGGCAACATGGCCACGGTGGCGACGATCAACAAGCCGGCCTGATACTCGAATGTGGTCATTGTCTTGCGGGCGCGTTTCGACGCGAGGAAGTACGCAACGAACAACAACATTGCGATGAACGCCAAGAAGTCGCCGAATGGATCGCCCGTCTTGGCGTTGGTCGAACCACGTACGACGAGGACCACGCCAACCATGGCCGCCGCCGAACACACCCAATGCGCGGGTCGCGGACGTTCGCCGAAGATTCGGTTCACGATCAACATCAAGAACAGTGGCTGCATCGCCGCGATGACCGAAGCGTTTGCGATGCTCGTGCGTTTGACCGCGACGAAGAATGTGGCGATGTTGAGCGCGAACGTCAAACCGCCGAGTGCGGACTCTTTGATGATCCGCCACGACAGGCGCTCGCCCTTCAGGTAGAGCAGACCGATCGTGAACAGAGCGCCCATCCAGCACCGGTTGAACCCGACCGCAAGGCCTGCGAGCTCGATCTTGCGCACGATGACGGGGCCAACGCTCTGCACGAGCACTGCCACCGCAGAGCAGCCCACCGCCACTTGGGTCCGCGACGGTCTCCTCGAAGCGAGCGAGACAGGCGGTGGCACCGGTTCAGACTATGCCGACCTGGCCGCTCTGAAGGGCTGCTCGGGCCCGACTGGGCCCGTGGTCGTGCTCACAACGTCTTGTCGAGGATGACGACGTCGTCCTC
The DNA here is from genome assembly GCA_035525225.1 of Acidimicrobiales bacterium. Taxonomy (GTDB): domain Bacteria; phylum Actinomycetota; class Acidimicrobiia; order Acidimicrobiales; family WLNW01; genus DATLFA01. The sequence goes on along the minus strand of DATLFA010000077.1, from coordinate 190,535 downwards.
GTCCGTCACCCACACCCTGACCACGCGGTTCGTCGCCAGCGCCGCTTGCATGGTCACCGTGGTGGCGTCGGTAGTCCCGAGAAACGTGCCCGCCGCGACCCGCTTGCCGGTGGAGTCGGTGAGCCACAACCAGTAGACGCCGTGCGGATCGAGTCCTTCGTGCGTGAAGGAGATCGACGTGCCCGTCGAGTTGTGGTGCAAGGCGAACGAACCATTCGTCGCGGGCAGCGCAAACGCAAACGGCACGCGGTCGCTGTCCCCGCGGTCACGCAACATCACGCCTGCGCTCAACGTGACGAGAACCACCGCCGCGACGGCGGCGAGGACGCGCCGTACTCGGCGCCGCGACGAACGACGCGCCGCTGCGCGTTCGTCGTTGAGCTGCAGCATGATGCGATCGCGTAGCTCGGGTGGAGGGGCGGGCTCGTGGTCGAGACGAGTTGCATCTGCGTGGGCGATCGCACGACTGAGATTTTGTAGCACGGTGAGCTCGGCGCGACACCCGGCGCACAAATCGATGTGCGCGAGAGCTCTTGCTCGCTCATCGGGTTGCAACCGATCGAGCGCAAGGGCGGCGATGTCGCCGCGCCATTCGCGGCAGGGCTCACTCATCGCCGTTCCATCCCAGCTCTTCGAGCGCCAACCGCAACGCCTTGAGCGCGTAGTACACGCGGCTCTTGACCGTGCCGGTCGGTATGCCGAACTCGAGGGCTACTTCGTCGTAACTGCGACTGCGGAAATAGATCTCGATCAATGCGCGGCGATGGTCCGCAGACAAACGGCGCAAGGCCTCCTCGACCTGCCACGCGACCAGCATGCGGTCGACGTCGGATTCCGAAGCCGGCCAGTGGTCGCTGCTCAGTTCGGCCGCGGTCGAGTCCGCGAGCGCGGGCCGGGCGTTGCGGGCGCGCGCCATGTCGACGACGACGTTGCGCACGATGGCGAAGAGCCACGTGCGCATCGAGCCCAGCGATTCATCGAACCGGGCGCCGGCCCGCCACGCGCGGAGGTAGGTGGTCTGCACCGCTTCCTCGGCCAGGCCGCTGTCACCGAGGGACCGCAGCGCGAACCGGTAGAGCTCGCGGCCGTGTGCCGCGTAGGCCGCGGCGACCCACTCGGCGTCGGTATCGACGATCGGCGAACTCATCGCTGATGCATACGACGCGCGAGGGGCTGGGGTTCGATCAGTTGATCACTCCGCTGCCACGGAGCTTGGCCAGCTGATCGTCGTCGAGGCCGAGTTCGGCTGCGAGGATCTCGGCGGTGTGCTCGCCGACCCACGGCATGCGGGTCTCGGGCCCCTCTTGCATCTTCGACAGCTTGATCGGGTTGCCGGGAACCATGATGGGTTGCTCGACGCCGTCGCTGCGGGGGATCTCGACGATCATGTTGCGGTTCTTCACGTGCTCGTCGTTGACCACGTCCTCGGCCTTGTTCACCGGTGCACAGGCGATGCCCGACTTGGCCAGCAAGAAGCACACATCGCGCTTGGATTTGTCGCTTGCCCACGCTTCGACCGCGGGCCGGATGTGGCTCTCGATGATTGCCAGCCAATGGTCGCGCGCATACGTGGGGTCGGTGACCCATTCGGGATGACCGACGGCTTCGGCGAACAACTTGAACTGATGCTCCCGGCCGACCTGCACCATGAAATACCCGTCGGTCGCGAGGAACGACGTGAGGATCAACCCAGGGGTGCCGCCGTGCTTGGGCACCATCCCCATCGAGTGGTACTGCACGATGAGATCGGTGAACGAGACCATCGCGTCGTACATCGAGATGTCGACGTACTGTCCTTGCCCGGTCTTGTCGCGGTGACGCAACGCGGCCAGCATCCCCACCGTCGCGGTGATAGCCGAGCCGATGTCACCGAGCGCGCCGACGGGGCTGATCTTCGGTAGCTCGCCTTCGTGACGGGAGAACTCGTAGATGCCGCTCATCGCCTCCGCGACACCGGCGTATGCCGGCCAACCGTCGTAGGGCGTCTCGGCCGTGTTGCCGAAGCCGGAGACCGACACATAGATGAGGCGCGGCCAACGCTCGGACAGGTCCTTGTAGCCGAGGCCCATACGGTCCATGGAACCCGACTTGAAGTTCTCGGCGAAGATGTCGAACTTGCCCGCCAGATCGAGGATGAGCTCGCGGCCCTTCTTCAAGTCGATGCCGACCGACTTCTTGTTGAGGTTGTTGCGGATGTACGTGCTGCCCACCCTGCGTCCCTGCGGGTCGAGCATGGCGGGCAACGAGCCTCGGCCGGACTCGCCGTCGACGGGATGCTCGATCTTGACCACCTCGGCACCGAGACGGGCCAAGAGCTGGGTGCCCCACGGCAACGCCTGCATCTGCTCCACGGCCAGTATGCGGACGCCCTCGAGCGGCTTGCCATAACGGGCTGCTTCGGCGTTTGCGACTTCACCCAACCGCATACGAGTCACCTCGGTGTCGACGGCGCCCCTCGTGAGCGCCGGCGCAACTGTATAGATCGTGCGCTCGCCGGGCCCCACCGCCCGGCCGGGATGAGACCTGGGGAGCGGTTCACCAATACACTCGGGCGCATGCGAGGGATCATCAGCGCCGGGGGCTACGTACCATTTCGTCGACTCGACCGGGCCGAGGTCGCCCGCCTGTTCGGCTCGGGCGGAGGCAAGGGCACGCGATCCGTCGCGTCGTACGACGAGGACTCGACGTCGCTCGGCGTCGAAGCCGCCCGTCAGGCGATGCGCCCGCTCGGCGACGTACACAGCATGCGCAGCCTCGCGTTCTCGACGACGGCTCCCGCGTATGTCGACAAGACCAATGCCACGACGATCCACGCGGCGCTCCGTCTCGACAGCGACTGCCTCGCGATCGACATGTGCGGCTCGGTGCGCGCCGCCACCGGCGCATTGCGGCTCGCGCTCGAAGGCATCGGATCAGCGTTGGTCGTCGCCGCCGACATCCGCACCGGTCTGCCGACCTCGGGTGACGAATCGACCCACGGCGACGGCGCGGCCGCGTTCGTGGTCGGAGACGGCGGCGATGGCACGGTGATCGCCGAGTATCTCGGCGGAGCGTCGGTCACCGAAGAATTCACCGACCGCTGGCGGGTGCCGGGCGCGCCCACGTCGCGACTATGGGAAGAGCGATTCGGCGAGATCAAGTACATCCCACTCGGCGAGCACGCGTGGAACGCCGCGTTGAAGAACGCCGAGTTGACCCCGGGCGACGTATCGGTCGCGGTCGTCACCGGCCCACATGCGCGAGCGGTCAGAGGCTTGTCCGGCCGGCTCGGCGTCAAAGTCGCCGATGACCTCGCGTCTTCCGTCGGATGGACGGGGGCCGCGCACGCCGGTCTTCTGTTGACCAACGTGCTCGAGACCGCCGAACCCGGCCAGGTCGTCGCGCTCGTCTCGCTCGCGGATGGCGCGGATGTGTTGTTGTTCCGCACCACCGCCGCGATCGGCAGCGTCCGCGCGCCCCGCGCCGTCGCACAACAGATCGCGCAAAGCGGCCCGTTGCTCTACGGCAAGTTCTTGGCCTGGCGGGGCATGGTCAGCGTCGAGCCACCGCGTCGACCCGAGCCCGCCCGCACCTCGTCGTCGGCGGCGGCCCGTAGCGACGACTGGAAGTACGGCTTCGTCGGCTCGCGCGATCGCAAGTCGGGTCTCGTCTACATGCCGCCTGCGCGCATCTCGGCCAAGAACGACGAGATCGACGACATGGACGCCGTTCCCATGGCCGACGTGCTCGGCACCGTGGTGACCTACACCGTCGACCGCCTGGCCTATTCGCCGAGCCCACCGGTGGTGTTCGCTGTGGTCGACTTCGACGGCGGCGGCCGGCTGCCGCTCGAGCTCACCGACGTCGATCCCGACGGCGTCGAGATCGGTATGCGGGTCGAGATGACCTTCCGTCGCCTGCACACGGCCGACGGCATCCACAACTACTTCTGGAAAGGCCGTCCGGTCCGGGCCTGACGGTACGATTCACGACTGAGAACCGGAGGTTCGCATGGGTTCGCACGGCATCAAGGACAAGGTCGCGATCGTCGGCGCCGGGTGTATCCCGTTCCGTGAGCATTGGGACAAAGGCACCGATGACATGCTCATCGAAGCTGCTGATCTCGCGTTCAAGTCGGCCGGGGTCACCAAGCACGATGTCGACGCCTACTGGCTCGGCACTGCGCAGTCGGGCATGGCGGGCATCACACTGGCCATACCCCTCAAGCTCGACGGTAAGCCGGTGACACGCGTCGAAAATTTCTGTGCGACCGGTAGCGAGGCCATGCGCAACGCGGCGTACTCGTTGGCCGCAGGCGCGTACGACATGGTGATGGCCATCGGCGTCGAAAAAGTCAAAGACAGCGGCTTTCAGGGCCTCAACTCGACACCGATTCCGACCGACGGCACGGGCCGCACCCTGACGGCCGCCGCGATGTACTCGTTGATCCTGCCGGCCTACGCCCACAAGTTCGGCGTCGACGAAGACGAATTGCGCCTGGCGATGGCGCGGATCGCCTCGAAGAACCACTTCAACGGTGCCCGCAACCCGCGCGCGCAGTTCCGCAAGGAGATGACGCCCGAGTCGATCTGCAACATGGCAGCCGTGGCGGGCCGGCTCGGGGTGTTCGACTGCGCCGGTGTCGCCGATGGCGCCGCGGCGGTGATCATGGTGCGTGCCGAAGACGCCAAGAAGTATTGCGAAGACCCGCTCTACATCAAGGCGTTGTCGTTCATCGCCGGCAATGGTTCCGGTGTCACCGACCCCGAGTACGACTACACGACCTTCCCCGAGATCGTCCGCTGCGCCGAAGACGCCTATCGCCAAGCCGGCGTCACCGATCCCCGTCGCGAGATCGCGATGGCCGAAGTGCACGACTGCTTCACGCCGACCGAGCTCGTGTTGATGGAAGACCTCGGCTTCTCCGAGCGGGGCATGGCCTGGAAAGAGGTCATGGCGGGTGCGTTCGATCTCACCGGCGACCTCCCGGTCAACACCGACGGCGGCTTGAAGGCCTTCGGCCATCCGGTCGGCGCGTCGGGCCTGCGCATGATGTACGAGGTGTGGTTGCAGATGCGCGGCGTGGCCGAACCCGAGCGACAGATCACCACCAACAAGAAGCTGGCGTTGACCCACAATCTCGGCGGCTATCCCGGCGAGATGGTGAGCTTCGTCGGCATCTACGGCACCGAGGTCGGCTGAGGCGCGAGTCGGTCCCGCGAGGGCCCGGGTACCCTTCCCTCCGTGCTTCCCCAATACGGACAGCGAGCAGGCGGTCTGCATTTCCGCGTGTTCGGGTTTCCGGTACGTGTCGACCCGTTCTTCTTCTTCATCGTCGTCGCGCTGGGGTTCGCGACCCACTCCACCGTGGGTGGCATGGTGGCGTGGTTCGCGGTGGTGTTCGTCTCGATCCTGATTCACGAACTCGGTCATGCGTTCGCGGCGCGTGCGGTCGGTTCTGACGCCATCGGCATCGAACTGCAGTCGATGGGCGGACTCACGGCGTATCGACCACGGCGAACCCTCTCGCGCCTCGAACAGATCGGCGTCAGCTTGGCCGGCCCGTTCTCGGGGTTCGCGCTCGGTACGGTCGCGCTGGTGTTGGCGCACTTACTCGACGTGTCGATGACGCGATCGGGCGACAATGTGGTGCTCTTCGATCTGTTGTGGGTGAACTTCGGTTGGGGCCTGTTCAACTTGTTGCCGGTGCTGCCGCTCGACGGCGGCATGGTGATGCAAAATCTGATGCCCGGCGACGAGAACGTACGAGGCCGGCGCGCGGCGTTGCTCTCCATCGCGATCCTGATCGCCGCCGCCGTGATCAGCATCCGGATGGAGTTCTTTTTCGGGGTGATCTACGCCGCCCTCCTCGCGGCGTTCAACGTCTCGATACTCAGCCGCGGCCGTGGCATGCGGGTCGAGCACGACGGCGGCGACGATGCGGCGGCGGCGTTCGACCAGTTGGAGCAGGGCGACCTGACCGCGCTCCCGGCGTTGGGCGAGCTCGCCCGCAACGCACCCACGTCCGAACTGCGCAGCCTGCTCAAGTCACGCACTGTCGAGTCGCTCGTTCGCCAAGGCCGCATCCCCGAAGCGCGTGCGGTGCTCCACTCGTTCCCCGGCCAGACGGGGCCGAGCCTCTATGCCCTCGTCGACGCGGTCGAAGGAGTGCCGCACGGTCTTGCCATGCTCGACGAGCAACTGTCCCGGTCCGCTGACCCGGCAACGGCACGCCACGCCATCCTCGGGCGCGTGTTGACTCATCGCGCGGGCGAGATCCCGGGGCTGTTCACTTCGTTGCCGCCAACTGCCCGCAGCCTCGACGCGCTGCGAGAAGCGCAGTACCTGGCGCACGTCCGTGGCGATTTCCGTGACGCGGCGATGATCGGTGAGCAGATCGTGCAGCAGTACCCGCAAGCTGCCGACGCGTGGATCATGTACAACACGGCATGTTCGTGGGCTCGTGCCGGTGAGACCGAGCGGGCATTCGGCTGGCTCACTCACGCGGTCGATTCGGGTTGGAACGACTTGAACCAGCTCAGCTCCGACCATGATCTCGCGGCGTTGTGGAACGACGCTCGATTCCACCAACTGCGGGCCCGTCTGGGTGGCTGACGGCCCCCTTGGATTTCAGTCGCCGTCGCGCTGCTCGCGGAGGAACGCTTCGAGCTCTGACGCGATGTCCTCACCCGACGGCAGGGGCTCGGCGTCGTCGTAGCCGCGCTCGAGCTTGCGCACGTAGGTGCTCACCTCTTCGTCCTCGTTGGCGGCGTCGTTGACGCGCTGCTCCCATTCGCTGGCCGGACGGTCGAGCCGGGGAAAGCCGGTGCGTACACCGGTGACATCCTCGAACCGCTTGAGCAACGCTCGTGTCGCCTTCGGATTGGGGGGCGCCGGTACGTAGTGCGGCACGGAGACTCGCAGCGAGATGACGGGGACGCCGGCGCGGTCGAGGGTGTCGTGCAACGTGCCGACGACCCCGGTCGGGCCCTGATAGGTCGGGCTGCTGAGAGCGAGTCTGGCCGCCAGTGCCGGGCTGGCGGCGCTGCCGGTCACGGGGAACGGGCGACTGTGCGGATTGGTGCCGACCATGGCACCGAGCGTCACGACCATCTCGGCACGCGTCGTGCGGGCGATGTCGAGCATGTGCCCGCAGAACGAACGCCACCGCAGGTGAGGCTCGACGCCGCCGCACACGAGGAGGTCGCGAGGATGCTCATCGAGCGGGCCGGCGATCGCGGTCGTGTGCACGATGTAGAAGTCGTTGCTCGGCCACTCCAGCGAACGCTGACCGTCGTCGTCGATGCGTACCACGGGACGCTCTTGCTGGAAGTCGAAGTAGCACTCGGGGTCGATGACGGCGACGCGTTCGGATTCGTAACGATCGCGAAGCCACGAGATCGCCGCCGTAGCCGATGTCGCCGCGTCGAAAAGCCCACGGAAGGCGACGACCACGATCGGTCGCTGCAATGTGGGGACGCTGTCCCACGTGAGCTCGGACATCGCCCCAGCCTCGCGCACTGCCAGTGATCCTGCAGCGCGCTGCGGTGCAGTTCGGATTTGCGTGATGTTCCAGACACGAGTGCTACCTGGCAGCCGTGGCGTGTCGGCTACCGTCACACCCATGAGCGCCGCGCCGCCCCCGAACTGGTACCCAGACCCCCATGATCAGGCGCAGTTGCGATGGTGGGACGGCAGCAAATGGACTGAGCATGTCCATGCGCTGGTTCCCGACACCGCGCTGGTTCCCGACACCGCGGTGGCGGCCGACGAAGGCCCCAGTGTGGCGTCGAACACTTCTCGGGAACCGGCAGAGACGGTCGAGCAACCGATCGCCTCGGCGCAGCAACCTGCGGTCGAGCAGTGGGCAGTGGCCGACGCGCCCGCACAAGACGTGCTGCGACCCTTCCGGCCGCAAGATCTCGCACCTCAAGAACCTGTGCCTACGCAGGATTTTGCACGCGCGCAGTCCGCGCCGATGGAGGACCTCGCTCCGCAAGAGCCAGGTGGTCGATCGCCCGAAACCGACTCCGCGGGTCAGTCGTGGCGGCCGGCGGAACGCACTTGGGCGAAGCCGCTGCCCGCGCCGCTGAGCCTGCAGGTTCCCCGCGACCCGCCGCCGCCGAGTCGCCGGCCGATGATCATCGGCGCGGCGGTGATCGCAGTGCTCCTCATCGGTGTGATCGCGTTCGTACTGACCCGAGATGAGGACGACGAAGGCGACGTCGTGTCACAAACGCCGGCGACGTCGGTGGGCGCCACGACGCCCGTGTCACCGTCGACCGTCTCGACGGCGACGACCGCGACCACGCGGCCGCCGGCCACGACCGCGCTCGGCGGTTCGACGTTCACCGATGCGACGAATGTCTATCGGTTGCGCGTAGCACCGGAATGGCAGGACGCGACCGTCGTCGGCGGTCTCCAGACCTGGTCCACCGGGACCAATTCGAACGTGTTCAGAGACTCGGTGAACGTGCTCATCGAAAAGCTGCCGGGTGACATCTCGATCGACGACTACCTCGCGGCGTCGGTGCGCAACGCGCCCAAGTCGCTCCCGTCGTTCGTCGAGATCAGCCGCTCGGTCAACACCATCAACGGCAAGGTGCTCGGCCAACTCGACTTCCGCTCGAATCAGGACATCCCGCTGCGCCACCGCGCGGTCGTCCACATCAAAGGACGTAACGCCATCGTCGTGACCTACACCACCGAGCCCGCCCGCTTCGACGCCGAGAGTGTGAAGGTGCAGCCCTATCTGACGTCGGTCGAGGGCGTGTAGTCCACGGAAGAATCTCGCTACAGAAGTGGTTGGATTCGTGCATGAGCGATTCGATTTTGCAGACCGTGCCTCTGGGCGATCCCCCGTGGCCAACGGTTGATCCCTTCTTGTTCTGCGTGCATCACGTCGACAACTATCCTGCGGGCAATGATCGGCTCGGTCCCGCGGCGTCGCTCGCGGGGCGCGACCTCGGTCAGGATTTCGCCGGCATCGACGGCTGGCGCATGTACCACGGTTCCGCGGTGCCCGGTTTCCCGCAGCATCCCCACCGTGGTTTCGAGACGGTCACGCTGGCGCGGCGCGGATTCATCGATCACAGCGATTCGCTCGGCGCCACTGCGCGATTCGGTCGCGGTGACGTGCAGTGGATGACGGCCGGCGGCGGGGTGGTGCACTCCGAGATGTTCCCGCTGATCGATAGCGAACAGCCCAACCCTGTCGAGCTGTTCCAGATCTGGCTCAATTTGCCCGCCGCGGACAAGGCAGTCGACCCGTACTTCACGATGCTGTGGGATGAGGAGATCCCGCGTCTCCGCATCGATGACGGTCACGGCGCAACCGTCGGTGAGGTGACCGTCATCGCTGGTGCGCTCGGCGAACTCGTGCCGCAAGCGCCGCCGCCGAATTCTTGGGCCGCTCGCGCCGCCGCCGACGTTGCCATCTGGCTCGTCCGGCTCGACGAATCGGCGCAGTGGGACATGCCCGCCGCGCGCGGCGAGGACACCGTGCGCGTGCTCTACGTGTTCGCCGGCGAGGCACAGATCGACGGGCAACCCGTCTCGTCGCCGACGGCGGTCGTGGTGCGGCCCGATCGTTCGGTGACCATCGCGGCCGTTGATGGTCCGCTCGAATGCCTGCTGTTGCAGGGCCGACCCATCGGTGAGCCCGTCGAGAAGTACGGGCCGTTCGTCATGAACGACCGGGCCGGCATCGAGCAAGCATTCGCGGACTACCAGCGCACCGGCTTCGGAGGATGGCCGTGGCCGTCGGACGATCCCGTGCATTCGCGCGAGACGCGCCGCTTCGCTCGCCACGCCGACGGCCGCGTTGAAACCCGCACCGGCTGATCGGCTATCCCGCGCTCGATAGGCAGGTTGATGTGCCCGGGATCGACTGCGGTCGCGGCACTAGCGGCGGATTATCGCCGCAAATGTGACTAGTTGCGCAAGAGGTCGCGGAAGGCGAGGTCTTTGTCGACGCGTGGCTCGCCCGGCAGCCCGAGCACTCGCTCGCCCAGGATGTTGCGCATCACTTCGCTGGTGCCACCCTCGATCGAGTTCGCCCGTGACCGCAGGAACCACGCGTGCACCGACGTGTACTCCATCATCTTCGTACGGTCGAGGTCGTAGCCGTTTGCTTCGGGGAAGAGCATGCCATCCGCGCCGAGCAGGTTCATGCAGAACGCGTACACGCGTTGGTTGAGCTCGGCACCCCAGAGCTTGCCCACTGACCCCTCCGGACCGGGTGTGCCGACCGATCGCAGTTGGGCGGCGCGCCAATTGGTGAGCCGGCCCACCTCGGCTTCGATCCAAAGACGAGCGAGTTGATCTCGTTGCACCGGATCGACACCCCCGCGCTCGCTCCAGATGTGCAGCGCGTGGGCAATGACCCCCGAACCCCTCGGGGGCACTGCGCCGCCGATCGACACCCGCTCGTTCATGAGGGTGGTGAGCGCGACGTTCCAGCCTTGGCCCACTTCGCCCAACCGGTTGGCGTCGGCTACGCGGGCATCGGTGAAGAAGACCTCGTTGAATTCCGCTTGACCGGTGATCTGACGCAATGGCCGCACTTCGACGCCGGGCTGTTGCATGTCGATCGCGAAGTAGGTGAGGCCCTTGTGTTTTGCGACGTTGGGATCGGTGCGAGCGAAGAGCAGGCCCCACTTCGAGAAATGGGCCAGCGATGTCCACACTTTTTGACCGTTGACGATCCATTCGTCACCATCGCGCACGGCGGTCGTCGCCAAGCTCGCAACATCAGAGCCGGCCCCCGGCTCGGAGAAGAGTTGGCACCACACTTCTTCGTTGGTGAACAACGGTCGCAGGAATCGGCGCTTCTGCTCCTCGGTGCCGTGCACGACGATCGTCGGCGCGCCCATGCCATGGCCGATGCTTCCCCTCACCAACGCAACGCCCGCGTCGGTGATGCGGCCATTGATCACCAGCTGCAACTTCGGCGACAGGCCGAGGCCGCCGTGGCCGACGGGGAAATGCACGAACGCCAGGCCCATGTCGAACTGTGCGCCGTAGAAGTCGCGTGGAGGGTCGTCCGAATGGTCCTGCAGCAGCTGATCGGTCAGTGCGATCACTCGCGCTTCGTCATCCACGGTTACCCACTTTCGCTGGAATCGCGGTCACTCGGGCCACGACTGGTACGCGCCGAGACCCTCGAGCGCCAGTCCGAAGCCGAGATCGTCGACCATCACCCGCTTGATCGTCTGGGTCACGCACATACGGGCATAACGCAACGCCATGTCGGGTTGGCGAGCGAGGTCGTGGGCCAGCACCCACGCTCGATCGAGTAGTTCGCCCGGTGGCAGCACTTCGCTGACGACGCCGAGATCTCTCGCCTCGATCGCCGACAGCCGTTGCCCGGTGAACAAGAAGTAGCGGCCACGGTTGGGGCCGAGCAACAGCGGCCAAACGATGTGCACCCCGTCGCCCGGCACGGTCCCGTATCGGAAATGGGGCGCATCGCGAAATGTGGTGGTTTCCGACGCGAGCACGACGTCGGCGAGCAGACCGAGCTCGGCGTGCACGGTCGCGGGACCGTTGATGGCGGCGATGACGGGTACTTCGATGTCGAGGAGGTTCATCATCAAGCGGCGCCCATGTTGCAGGATCTTGTCCCACTTGTGTGGATTCATCCCGCCGACCCAGCTGGTGTCGAGCTTGGCGATGAACTCGTCGCCGGTGCCGGTGAGTATCACGACCCGGTTGTCGGGATCGCGACCGACGTCCTCGAAGAGGTAGCCGAGCTCGGTATGCGGGCCGTCGCCCCATACGAGTGGGCCGTCGTTGGTGTGCAGTTGGACGAGGCAGATGCCGTCGACGCGTTGAAGATGCGCGTGGGCGTACGCCTGCGAGTACTGATCGAACGAGGCCCGCATGCCGCAGAAGCTATATCCCCGCTCTGCCCAGCTGTCGGCTCTTCGCGCAAGCGCTCATAGCGCATCGGCAAGTCTGCTGCTCGGGCCGTTGGCTGCTACGTTCCGGCGGTGCGCATGGACGACGCGACGCGGCTCGAGGTCTTTCGGCGGTCGCTGCTGTCCCGCCGCCTCGAAGAGCGGGTCATGAGCTTGGCGAAGGCGGGCGAAGTGCCGGCGTCGCTCCACATGGGCGCCGGGCAAGAGGTGGCGCAGATCGCCGCGCTCGCGGCGCTCGAACCGCAAGACCCGATGCTCTACGGCCACCGCGGTGTCGGCTACTGGATCGCGCGCGGCGTCGAGCCCGAGGTGATCCTCTGCGACATCGCGTACAAGGAGGGCGGCACCAACAAGGGCAAGGGCGGCCCGATGCACCTCGCGGATCCCGCACGGGGCGTGCTCGGCGAAACCGGCTCGCTCGGCGGCAACTTCGTGATCGGCGTCGGCATCGCGTACGCCGAGCAATACCGACGCAGCGGCAACGTGGCGGTGGTGTTCTTCGGCGACGGCACGGCCAACCGCGGGCAATTTCACGAGGCGCTCAACTTCGCCGGCCTGCGCAAGCTACCCATCGTGTTCTTCTGCGAGAACAACGGATGGGGACTGTCCACTCCAACGGCTGTGGCGTCGGCAGTGGTCGACATCGCGCGGCGCGCGGACGGCTATGACATGCCGGGCGTGACGGTCGACGGCCGTGACGCCGACGCGGTGTACGAAGCGACGCGGGTTGCCGCCGACAGGGCGCGTTCGGGCGGGGGAGCGACGCTCGTCGAGGCGAAGGTCGATCGCCTCCATGCGCACTACCTCGGCGATCGTGAGCCGTACCGCAGCGCCGACGAGAAGGCCGCGTTGTGGGTCAACGATCCCCTGGCGCGGCTGGTGACGCAGCTCGAGGCCATTGGTGTCGACATCGCGGCGGTCGAAGCCGAGGTTGCGGACAGGGTCGAGCGCGCGGTCGTGTACATGCGGGCGCAACCGCTGATCGATGTGGCGACCGTTCGCGAAGGTGTCTACGCCGACCCTGCCCCCCGCTCTGAAGCGCCGCTCGGGCCCGTGGTTGCATGATGGGCCGCCCACTCAAATATGCGCACGCGGTCCGCGAAGCGTTGAGCATCGAGTTGCGGCGCGACGACGACGTGGTGGTTTTCGGCGAGGACGTCGGTGCGTTCGGTGGCGTGTGGGGAGTCACGCGGGGGATGACCAAGGAGTTCGGCGACCGCGTCTTCGACACGCCGATAAGTGAAGACCTCATCGTCGGCATGGCCATCGGCATGGCATTGCGGGGCATGCGCCCCGTGGCCGAGCTGCAATACGCGGATTTCGTGTTCTGCGCCGGCGCCGAGGTTTTCCTCAACACGGCCACGTACCGCTATGCCCACGGCGGCCTGTTCGACTTGCCGATGGTGGTGCGCATGGCGTGCGGCGGAGGTGGCTTCGGCCCCGAACACAGCCAATCGACCGAGGCCTATCTGATGCACACTCCTGGCCTGCGCGTCTGCCTGCCGTCGACCGCCTACGACGCCAAGGGACTGACGTTGGCCGCGATCCGGTCGAACGACCCTGTCTTCGTACTGGAGCACAAGCGGCTCTACGGCGTGGCCGACGACGTGCCCGAGGGCGACTATGTCGTCGAGTTCGGCCGGGCCCGCGTGCGGCGCGAGGGTACGCACGTGACGATCGTGGCGTGGCAGGACATGTTGCGGCGCGCGCTCGTCGCGGCAGAGCAGTTGAGCGACGATGGCATCGAGGTCGAGATCATCGATCCGGTCACGGTCAACCCGCTCGACGCCGAAACGATCGTCGCGTCGGTGCGCAAGACGGGCGCGTGTGTCGTCGTCGAAGAAGCGCCCCGCACCGGCGGTGTCGGCGCCGAGATCGGTGCCCTGCTGATGGAGCATGCGTTCGGTTACCTCGATCGGCCCCTGCGCCGCCTGGCCATTCCCGATACACCGGTGCCGATGGCCGAGCATCTCGTCGACGCGCTGGCACCGTCGACCGCCGACATCGTCACGACGGTCCGCGAGCTGATGCGCTGATGGCCACCGCCATCCGGGTGCCTCGCGTGGGCCAAGCAGCCGAAGAAGCGACGCTCGTCGCGTGGTTGCGGACCACGGGTGACGCGGTCGTCCAGGGCGACGTCGTCGCGACCATCGAGACCGACAAGGTCGAGATCGAGGTCGAGAGCCCCGTCGCAGGCATCGTCGGCGAGCTGCGCGCGTACGAGGGAGAGGTGTATCCGATCGGCGCGGTCATGGTCTATGTGCTCGGCGACGGCGAGGACGAACCACACGACGTCCCGCCCGCCGAGCCCGCGCCCGCGCCGCGGACCGATCGAGCCGTGGCGACACGCGTCGCGGCGTCGCCACGTGCCCGGCGCATCGCCGACGAACGGGGTATCGACCTCGCCCGCGTCGCCGGCAGCGGGCCCGACGGGCTCATCACCGAACGCGACGTCGAATCACACACGACCACCTCCGACATCGACCTGTGGCAGGGGCGTCGCGTGCGCAGCCGTCACCGCCTCGAGTCACTGCGGGCGCGCACGGCGCGCCATCTGGCCGAGACGTGGTCGACGACGCCGCAGTTCGCGCAGATGGTCGATGTCGACATGACGTATGCGATCGAGTTGCACGCGGCAACGGGTGCGACCTACACGGAGCTCGTCGTGGCCGCGCTCGCTCGTTCGCTCGTCGGGCACCCGCGGTTGAATGCCGCGTACGACAAGGGTGATCTCGTCGAGTTCGACGAGATCAACATCGCGATCGCGGTGGAGACAACGCGCGGTCTCGAGGTTCCGGTGATTCGCAATGCGGATCGGCTCGACCTCGCTGGGTTGAGTGCTGCATGTCGCGGGGCGGTCGATCGAGCGCGGGCCGACGAGTTGGCGCTCGACGAATGCTCCGGCGCGTCGGCCACTGTTTCGAATCTCGGCGCGCATGGAATCACTGCCGGCACGCCCGTGATCAATGGCCCAGAGGCGCTGCTGGCGTTCATGGGTGCGGTCGAATCGCGTGCGGTCGTGCGCGATGGTGGGATCGTCGTCCGCTCGATGATGACGCTCTCGATCGCGTTCGATCATCGCGTCGTCGACGGTGTGGCGGCTGCCGCGTTCGTCGCGAGCGTCAAGCGGCTACTCGAGACGATCGACGCGCTCGGGTAGTCGGCGCGTCAGGCGCGGTGCTCGATCGCGGGCATTGCCGGCGCTTCGGCGGCGTTGCGCCGGCACGAGGAAATAGTAGACCTGTGGGCCGGACCGACTCGCCACCGCCTAGTTTGGTCGACAAGAGGCCGCAACGGCACCGAGAGGGTGGACATGACCGACCAGAGTTCGCTGCGCGTCGAACGATTGACGCAGTACAGCCACGGCGCCGGTTGCGCGTGCAAGCTCGACCCGAGCCGCCTCGCTCGGGTCGTTCGCGGTCTGGTCCCTTCCGACCGGGCCGAGCTGCTCGTCGGACCACAGACCGGCGACGACGCCGCGGTGTGGAAGCTCGACGACGATCGCGCCCTTGTCGTCACCACCGACTTCATCACACCAGTGGTCGACGACGCACGCGACTGGGGCCGCGTCGCCGCGACCAACGCCGTGTCCGACGTCTATGCGATGGGCGGTCGGCCGCTGCTCGCGCTCAATCTCGTCTGCTGGAACGACGAGCTACCCGACGAGTTGCTCGCCGAGGTGCTCGCGGGCGCGCAAGACATCGCATCGGA
Organism: Acidimicrobiales bacterium; assembly: GCA_035525225.1. GTDB lineage: Bacteria > Actinomycetota > Acidimicrobiia > Acidimicrobiales > WLNW01 > DATLFA01. Next base: position 174,924 of record DATLFA010000077.1, on the reverse strand, counting down.
GGGGGGCTTCGTCGTCGCCGGGGGGCACACCGTGACCGATCCTGAGCCGAAGTTCGGGCTCGCGGTCGTCGGTGAGGTCGCGCCCGATCGGCTCTTGACCAACGCCGGCCTGCGCCCTGACGACGTCTTGATCTTGACCAAGCCGCTCGGGGTCGGTGTGATCACCACGGCCATCAAGCGCGGTATCGCCTCGACCGAGGCCATCGAAGCAGCAGTGCGGTCCATGACCTTTCTCAACGCGCGGGCGTCCCGCGTCGCGCTCGAGAACGGCGCGACGGGCGCCACCGACGTGACCGGGTTCGGCCTGCTCGGCCATCTCGGTCGCATGGCGCGCGAATCGGCCGTCGACGTCACGATCGACGTCGCAAGTGTTCCGCTGATCGAGGGCGCGCGAGCGTTGGCCGAGGCGGGCGCCGTCTCCGGTGGAGCGTTGCGCAATGTGAGCTGGGTGCACGAGCACCTCGACCGGGGCGTTACCGACGAGCTGACCGTCGCGCTCCTGGCGGATCCGCAGACGTCGGGTGGGCTGGTGTTCGGTCTCGCCCTCGACAAGGTCGATGCCGCCCTCGCGGCGCTCGCGAGCAGTGGGCATCGGGCGGCGCGCATTGGTCGCGCCCGGGCCGGCACGGGCCGGCTCGTGTTGCGCTGACTCGTGTTGGGCTGATTGTCAGTACCCCTGCGTAGTCTCCGGTTCATGCCATTCGACGATGGGGCGGACGGGGTGATCCGGGTAGTGCCCTTCGGTCGCGCTGCCACTTCGGCCTTGGCGGCGGCGATCGGTCGGGCCAAGCAGTCCGCGGGCGATCCGATGGCGCCGGTGACGGTGGTCGCGCCGACCAATCTGGCGGGCCTCTCGGCTCGGCGGCTCATCGGTTCCGGTCGTATCGAGGGGGCCGGTGGCCTGATCAATGTCGCCTTCGTGAGTCCCGATCAACTCGCGGCGACGCTCGCCCCACCGCAGCTAGACCGGGTGCCCCTCACCGACATCGCGCTCGTCGCGGCGATCCGCGCCCAACTCGCGCACGACCACGACGGCTTCTTCGCGCCGGTGGCTGGTCACCGCGCGACCGAGCAGGCGTTGCGCGCGGTCTACCACGAGCTGACCGGTGCCCATGAGGCCACGCTCGACGCGCTCGCGGCCTCGCCGTCGGTGCGTACGCGCGCGGTGGTTGCAACCATCCGAGCCGTTCGCAAGCGACTCTCACATGCGGTCGACCGGCGCGATGTCGCCGAGGCCGCGACTGCCAGGGTGCACAGCGGCGCTTCCGTGGCCTCGCTCGGCACCGTCATTCTGTATCTGCTGACCGATGTCTCGCCCGTGCACGGTGATCTGGTTCGCGCCCTCGGGCAACGGCTTGCGGTTTCGGCGATCGTCGGTTCCACGGGCGAGCCGGTGATCGACGCCGAGTCTCTCGAAGCCACCGTGCGCATGGCGCCGACCGCGCGAGTGCACGCCGATACCGCCGACCCCATCACGATCACGCGCGTCGCCAGTGCCAGCGACAGTGACGACGAGGTTCGGTGCGTGCTCCGTGAGGTGATGGCGCTCGTCGACGGCGGCGTGCCCCTCGACCGCATCGCCCTGCTCTACACGGCAGCTGATCCCTACGCCCGCATCGTCCGTGAGCAACTCGCCGCAGCCGGCATCGCGCACAACGGTCCCGGTGTGCGCCGTCTCGCGGACACGCTCGCCGGTCGCACGCTGCAGGCGTTGCTCGCGCTCGACGAGACCCAATTCAGCCGAGACGCGGTGATCGGTCTGGTTAGCGGCGCCCCCCTCGTCGTTCAGGGTTCGCTCGTCAACGCGACCTCTTGGGATCGGATCTCTCGCGAGTCGGGTGTTGTCGGCGGCGTCGCCGATTGGTCGCGCAAGCTCGAGCGACACCGCGCCATGCTGGCGAAACGACGGGCCGAGCTCCAAGCCGACGAAGCATCCGAGGGCGCGTTGGCCCGTTCGCGCCGTCAGATCGAGACCATCGATGTGCTCGACCGGTTCGTTCGTACGCTCGCCGCGGCGCTCCATGCCGAAGTGCGCCCACGCACGTGGCGCGGGCTCGCCCAATGGGCCGACGAGCTCTCCGGTGGGTTGCTGCAGGCCCGTGACGGATGGCCGGCACGTGAGGTCGAGGCGTTGCGCCGCGTGCGCGACGCGCTCACTCGGCTCGGCGGCCTCGACACGGTACGGCCCGAACCGAGCTTCACCGAGTTCGTCGACGCGGTCGACTCCGAGCTCGACGCCGTCGCCGACCACATCGGCCGGTTTGGCGACGGCGTGTTCTTCGGCCCCACTCGCCTCGCCCCGGGCCTCGATGTCGATGCGGTCTTCGTTCTCGGCGTCGCCGAAGGCCTCTGTCCGGCAGCGCGTCGTGAAGATGCGTTGGTGCCCGATCGCGACCGGCAGCGCGCGATAGCCGGCGAGTTGCTCACGCGCACGCAGCGAGTGTTGCACGACCGGCGCGCGCTGCTGGCGAGCCTGGGCACCGGCAGCCGGGTGCGCGTGTTGTCCTTTCCGCGAGGCGACGGACGCACCGGCCGCGCCCGCCAACCTTCTCGGTGGCTCGTCGATCTGCTCGCGACGCGTACCGGCGTTCGTGTCGACAGCGCCACGATCCCATCGCAGGTCAACGACTACGTCACCACGTACCGGTCTTTTCTCGACGGCCTACGGCACGCGCCGGCGCCGTTGTCGCTCGCCGATCGCGACTTGGGCCAACTCGAGCGCCACGCCTCCTGCGGCCTCGAAGTGCGGCGCCATCATCTGGCGGCCGAGTCGGCCATCGCCCGAGGTGTCGACATGATCACCGCGCGCGCGTCGAGTTCGCTCACGCGCTTCGACGGCAACGTGGTCGGGCAGGTCGTGCCCGCGCTGGCGTCGCAGGCCGATGCGGCGGGTCGTGGTCGGGTGCTGTCGCCGAGTCGCCTCGAGACCTGGGCCGGCTGCCCGATGCGCTACTTCCTCGGTGATGTACTGCGACTGGCGCAGGTCGAGCGCCCCGAAGACATCTTGACCATCTCCGCGCTCGACCGGGGCTCCCTTTTGCACACCGTGCTCGAGCGGTTCGTCGCCGATCTCATCGAGCGCGATGCCGACGTGTCCGAGGTCGACGACTACCGCCCGTTGTACGACATCGCGGCGACGGTGATGTCCGAATACGAAGCGGCGGGTCTCACCGGGCGGCCCGTCCTCTGGCAGATCGCGCGGCGTGAGATCCTGGCCGATCTCGATCGCTTCGTCGAAGTCGATCTGCGATTGCGCCGAGCCCGCGGGTTGCGCCCGCTCGCCGTCGAGCTCAGCTTCGGGCTCGACGGTCATCCACCCGCAGTGCTGCAGTTGGCCGACGGGCGCCAGCTGTCGTTTCGCGGCCGCATCGATCGCGTCGACAGCCGACCCGGCGGTGCCTCGGTCTACGACTACAAGACCGGCAGCACCTTCACCATCGACTTCGACGCCGATCCGGTGAGCGCCGGCGCTCGTTTGCAGTTGCCGATCTACGCGGCGGCGATTCGCCAGCGCTTCGACCTCGACGACGTCGACTCCTATTACTGGTTCACCAAAGACGGCAACGATCCGGTCGGCGCCCGGTTCGACGAAGCCGACGATGCCCGTGTCCGTGACGTGCTCGACACCATCGTGTCGGGTATCGAGGGCGGGGTCTTTCCGGCATATCCCGGCGGTTGGAACAGCTTCTTCAACACCTTCGAAAACTGCAGCTACTGCGACTTCGACCGACTGTGCCCCCGCGACAGGGGCGCCCACTGGGAAGCAAAACAAGACGATCCGGCAACCGAGGCCTTCGTCGTGCTGCGCGGTCCGATCCGCGATAGCGAGAGCCAGGGCGAGAGCGACAGCGAGCAATGAGCCGCCGCCGTGTCGAGCCGCACCCCGGCGAGCAGCCGCTGTTCGTCATCGACGACGCGGTTGTGTCCGCGCCCGTGCCGGTCGATGCCGACGCGCGCCGGCTGATCACGCTCGGGGGGCTCGCCGACACACTGTTCATCTCGGCGGGCGCCGGTTCGGGCAAGACCACCACCATCGTCGACCGCATCGTCAACCTGGTCGTCGTCGAGGGGGTCGAGCTACAGAACATCGCGGCGATCACTTTCACCGAGGCCGCCGCGGCCGAGCTGAGAGACCGCGTACGCGCCGCATTCGAACGGCGGGCCGCGGAATCGACCGGCGAGGCACTTCGGCGCTGTGTCGCCGCGCTGGAACAGACCGACATCGCAGCCGTATCCACCCTGCACAGCTACGCGCAGCGAGTGCTGTCAGAGCATCCGATCGAAGCCGGCGTCCCGCCGCGCTTCGACGTGCTCGACGAAGTGCAATCGATCCTCGCACTCGAAGCCCGGTGGCGTGTCTGGCTCGATGCACAGCTCGCCGATATCACCAACCATCCGCTCATCGAGTGGTCGATGGTGTTGGGTATCAACATCGCGCGCCGTCGAGCCGCATCGCTCAAGGACGTCGCCCGCAACTTCAACGAGAACTGGGATCGGCTCGAGGCGTCGACGGTCGGCGACCCGGGTCCGCTCGCACCGATCGACCTCCGCGAACTCCGGCGAGCGGCCCACGAGGTGCTCGAGTTGGCCGCGACGTGCCGCAACTCGTCCGACAACCTCGCGAAGTTCATAGCCGACCGTCAGATCAAGCTCGAGAAGCTTCGCGACTGCGACGACCCGCTCGAGGCGGTTGTGACGATCAATTCCGAGAGGTGGTCCAACAACCAGGGACAGATCAAGAACTGGCCCGACGTCACGCTCGTCCGCAGCGCGCTCAAAGACTTCGCGGCCGTTGCCGGCCGCGTGGTCGCGTCCGCCCGGGCCGCCGTCCTCGACCAATGGCGATGGCGGCTCGCGGAGTTCACACTCGCGGCCGCCGACGCGCGACGTCGCGAGGGCACGCTCGAGTTCCACGATCTCCTCGTCCTGGCGCGCCGCCTCGTCCGCCGTTCGCCCCCGGCGCGGCGCGCTCTGCACGATCGCTACACGCACATCGTCATCGACGAGTTCCAAGACACCGATCCCATCCAGGTCGAGCTCGTCACCCTCATCGCCACCGACCTCGATGAGGTCGGCACCCATTCGTGGCGCCATCTCGACGTGCCATCCGGCAGGCTCTGCTTCGTCGGCGATCCCAAGCAGTCCATCTATCGGTTCCGTCGCGCCGAGGTCGCCCTCTTCCGCGACGCGTGCGCAACGTTCACGCCCGACGGCGACCCGGTCTCGCTCGTACAGAACTTTCGCACCGTCCCCACCGTGTTGCAGTGGATCAACCACGTCTTCGGCGCGCTCATGCAAGGCGGGCCACCCGACCAGCAACCCCCGTACGAAGCATTGGTGGCGGCTCGCCGCGAGCAGGCCGGTGACGAACACCGCGTGGTGTTGTTGGGCGGTCCCCACGACGAGGGCCATCGAGCCGAAGAGCTTCGTGCGCTCGAAGCCGCCGACGTCGTGCGGGCAATTCGGTCGATGATCGTCGACGGCGACCGTTGGTTGGTCGACGACCACGGCCAATGGCGCGCGCCGCGCTTCGACGACATCGTCATTCTCGTCCCATCACGGTTGTCGCTGCCGGCAGTCGAGCACGCGCTGCGCGATGCCGACGTCCCCTACCGAGCCGAGGCGAGCACGCTCGTGTTCGACACCCAAGAAGTGCGCGAGCCGTTGATCGCGTTGCAGGCGATCGACGACCCGAGCGATGAGATCGCCATCGTCGCGTCGTTGCGCAGCACGCTCTTCGGCTGTGGTGACGACGAGTTGCTCGAGTTCGTGACGGCGGGTGGTCGCTGGGACTACCGGGCAGCTGCTCCGGCGACGTTGCCCCCCGACCATGCGGTGGTCGAGAGCCTCACCTATCTGCGCCGCTGTCACGACGATCGGCTCTGGCTCGAACCGAGCGAGCTGCTCGAGCGAGTGTTGCGAGATCGACGCGCGTTCGAGTTGGCGCTCCTGCATCGCCGTCCCCGCGACATCTGGCGACGATTGCGGTTCATCGTCGAGCAGGCCCGCCAGTTCGTCGAAGCCAACCGCGGGGGTCTGCGGGCATTCCTGTCGTGGGCCGAGCTGCAGCGTTACGAAGGAGCGCGGGTACATGAACCGCTGTTGCCCGAGCTCGACGACAACTCCGTACGAGTCATGACGATTCACAGTGCCAAAGGGCTCGAGTTCCCCATCACGATCGTCAGCGGGCTCACCGCCCAACGAGGAGGCCGGCGCGGGGGCGTCGCGGTGCACTGGGGCGACACGATGCCCGAGATCAAGATGAGCGGCGGATCGACGGCGACGTTCGATGTGCTCGACGACTTCGAACGAGAGATGGACGACTTCGAAAAGCTTCGCTTGCTCTACGTGGCGTGCACACGGGCGCGCGATCATCTCGTGATCAGCGCGCATCACGTGGTCCCGGCCAGCGCCTCGGCGAAGCCTCGCGAGACGTTTGCCAAGATGGTGTGGGAGCAGTCACGGGCAGAGCTCGATCGGTCCTGTCGCGTGCTTCCCGTGGGCGATGACGCACCCTTCAGCTTCCCGCCATCGCCTCTCGAGTCGCGGAGCGGCGATACGGCCGCCGCCCGAGACGAGTGGAAGCATCGCCGCGACGAACTGCTCGCGCCGCAGCCATTCACCGTTTCGGCGACCGCCATCGCGACGGCGATCGCCGGCGCAGCCGGCGCGGATGGGATCAGCGCGGTCGAGATCGCGGCCGTCGAGGTCGTTACCGAGGATGAGGTCGTTGCCGAAGAGACATCGATTGCAACGGCGGCGTATCGCCGTGGCCGGGCGGGCTCCGCCGTCGGCCGTGCCGTGCACGCGGTGTTGCAGCTGGCAGAGCTCGAGACCGGAGCCGACATCGCCGCCCTCGCGCGTACCTTCGCCGCGGTCGAAGGGGTGCCCGAGTGGGGCGACACGATTGCCCATTCGGCCGAGGGGGCACGCCGGTCCAGCGCCGTGCAGCGTGCTCTTGCCGCAGCACAACTCTGGCGAGAGCTGTTCGTCGCGGCGCCGATCGCAGGCCGCGCCGTCGAGGGCTTCGTCGACCTGTTGTTCCGCGAGGGTGACGACCTCGTGGTCGTCGACTACAAGACCGACGACGTCGTCGACGATGCGGGCATCGAGGGAGCCGTCGTGCGCTATCGGCCCCAGGCCGCGGTCTATGCCCTGGCACTCGAGCACACCACGGGTCGTCGAGTGCGCGAGTGCATCTTCGTCTTCACCCGCCGCGGTGCGGTCGTCGAACGAAGTGTGGCCGGCGCCGAGCTCGACGCGGCATGCGAACGAGTTCGTGAGTGGCTGGCTGGTGACGGCTGACCGCACAAAAGCAGAGCGACCGGTGCGTGTGCACCGGTCGCTCCGTATTGGCTGGCGCCTTGGTCAGCGGTTCGATCTTGCGTTCGCCCTCGAACCGCAGGTTTGCAACACGGACACTCCAGCGAGGGTTCTGAGCTGGCGGCAGTTGGGCCGCCGGCGTGATCAGCTGGTCTGGTCGAGGCGGCGTGAAGACCGCATGAGCTGAAGGCCAAGACCGAGGAGCAACACACCGATCATCGCCTCGAACACGGTGTTTCGGCCGGTGAAGGCCAGCGTCTGTGGATGTTCAACCGTCTGGCCGAGCACCTCGACCACTGGTTCGGGGTCTGCGGGGGTGGTCGTCGTGGGCGGGGCCAGCGTGGTCGTCGGGGGCAGCTCTTGCTCGCAGTCGACGTAGATCGTCTTGTGCGCAAGGTTCGTGTCACCGGCGGTGACCGCGATGGTGTTGTCCGCGTCTTCGTTGAGCACGACCGTCATGGTGACCGTCTTGCCTGCGGCGACGTTGTGATCGACCGAGGAACCGTTGACCGTGACCGTCGCGGTGCCGTCGGCATCGCCATCGTTGGTGATCGTGACGGAGGAGCCTTCGCAGTCACTGCTGATGCTTGCGCTCAGTTTCGATTCCGGATCGGGGAGACAGTTCACCGAGAAGGTCTTTTGCAAGAGGATCTCTTCGCCGACCTTGACGAGGATCGTGTTGGGGATGTCCTCGTTGAGTGTGAGCGGTTGGATCGTGAGCGACGAGTCCTCTTGGACCTCGACGACCGTGTCGACTCCGTTGAGTCGGATCAGGACATCGACATCATGGTTGCTGTCGTTCTCGATGGTGACGGCGAAGCCGCCCTCACAAGTGCCGTGCACGCTCGCGCTGTACATGTCGCGGCCGTCGTCGTTGTTGTTCTCGACATTGTCTTGTGCACTGGCGGGGGACGCCGCTGCGAAGAAGAAGGCGATCGCCGCCGCAACGACCACAAGGCCGATGGGTCGCCGTGCCTTGACACGTACGTTCATTGCTGACTCTCCTGAGGGTTGCGCTAGCCGGACCGCTACGTACGACCCGGGGTTCGGGCTCGGTACGGGACCGGTTTCGCCTGACTCCCCGCCAACCCAGCGACCAAGTCAGCTGACGGATCACGATCTTCCCTTGGAGCATTTTCACTGTCTGTGGTCATTACGTTACGACGACCACTCAGAGTGGTCATGAGGCGAACGGACCGTTTGGGTGAGCGCCCCGGTGCTCCCCGCTCTACGCTCCGCAGCGCAACGACTCCGGGGGAACGACATGCCCATGCCAACCGACATCGGGATCGTGGATCTGGGGATGGGCTTCCCGTACCAGTCGATCGAAGAGAAGAAGCGCACCTACGACTTCTTCCGGGCCAACCTCAAGGACAAGCAGAGCCTCGAGGAGATGGAGTTCCCCGCTCAGTACATGTTCAAGCAAGTGCCCGACGTCGTCTCGCCCGATACCGATCCGGTGCAGTTCATCGTAGACAAGATGGATCAATTCGGTATCGAGATCGCCAAGGTCGGCCTCGGTCCCAACGGCATTCGGGCCAAGCAGATGTATCCCGAGCGCTTCTTCCTCAGCATGTCGGTCAACCCCCATGAGGGTGTCGACGCGCTGCGCAAGATGGAAGCGGCCAAAGCCGAGCACGACATCGTGTCGGTGTCGATCTTTCCGTCGGGGCTCGTGCCGCAGGCGGCGGTCAACGACAAGAAGCTGTATCCCATCTTCATGAAATGCGTCGAGCTCGATATCCCGATGTGCATCAACGGCGGCATCGTCGGGCCCCGCATGCCGAGCTGGCCGCAATATGTCGAGCACTTCGACGAGGTCTGCTACGACTTCCCCGATCTGCGCATCGTGATGATGCACGGGGCCGAGCCTTGGACCGCGCTCGCGGTCAAGCTCATGTTGAAGTGGCCCGGCCTGCACTACATGACGAGCGCATTCGCCCCCAAGCACTACCCGAAGGACATCATCAACTACGCCAACACACGCGGCGCGGACAAGATCATGTACTGCGGGTACTTTCCTGCGGGGCTCACCCTCGAGCGACAGTTCCGCGACATGCCCGACGTGCCGTTCAAAGACGAGGTCTGGCCCAAGTTCCTGCGGGAAAACGCGCTTCGCGTATTCAAGATCAGCGAGCGCTTGGAGAAGATGAACGCACGCTGATGCCCGCAGCGATCTCGTTCACCGTTCAGCTGACCTCCGCTGCTTCTGCCGGTGAATGGCGCGCCTTGTGCCGGCGTGCCGAAGACCTCGGTTACGCCGGTATCTCGATCTCCGATCATTTCAGCGCGCAGTTGGCGCCGATCCCGGCGCTGGCCGCCGCGGCCGCCATCACCGAGCGGGTGCGGCTGGGTTTCAACGTCCTCGCGAACGACTTTCGCCATCCGGCGATGCTGGCCAAGGAGCTGGCAACGATCGACGTGCTCTCGGACGGGCGGCTCGTGGCCGGTATCGGTGCGGGGTGGATGACGCACGACTACCACGCGACGGGCATTGCCCTCGACCGGCCGGGTGTGCGCATCGAGCGTCTCGAGGAAGCAGTGACGATCCTGCGCGGTTTGTGGGCGGAGGGTCCATTCAGATTCGCCGGCACGCACTACCGCATCAACGACCTCGACGGATTGCCCAAGCCCGTGCAGAAGCTGCCGCCGGTACTCATCGGTGGGGGCGCGCCACGTGTGCTCGGCCTTGCCGGGCGCGTCGCCGATGTCGTGGGCATCGCGCTCGACAACCGGTCCGGCGCCGTCGGTGCCCACACATGGCAGAGCGCCCGTGTCGCGTCGACACAGGACAAGCTCGCGTGGATCGCGAAGGGGGCCGAGGGGCGGGCCGTGCCACCGCGCATCTCGGTGCGCGTCTTGCACGTCGCAGTGACCGACGATCGGGCCCGGGCTGCGGCCGACTTTGCCGAGTCGTCGGGGCTCGACGCCGCCGAAGCGCTTTCGTCCCCGCACACCCTCATCGGCACGGTCGACGAGATCGTCGCGGATCTGCGGTCGCGCCAACACAGCCTCGGCGTCTCCGACTACGTCGTGAGCCAATCCGCGCTCGACGCGCTCGCCCCCGTCCTCGCCGCCCTCTGACCCGGCCTGAGTCCGTCAAGCATCCGAACTCGCAGCACAACGTCGAATCCTGACCGACGTTGTGCTGCGAGAACGAGTGTTTTCCTCAGCCGTTGATGGGGCGGATGAGCTTTTCGGCGAAGGACTCGAGCGTGGCCCGTTTTGTTGCGAGGTCGCTCGTCACGATCCCGTTGAAGAGCCACGGCGGATTGTTGTAGGCGGTGACGCCGAAGTCGCGCAGGCGTTTCACCGTGTCGGCTTCGGGGACCTCGTTGAGCGTGACGAAGATCTCGAACGGTTGGTGATCGGTGCCGGCCCGCTTGCGCTCTTCGGTGAGCTTCGCGATCAACGGCGGAATGTCGTCGTATTCGTAGTTGACGCCGATCCAGCCGTCGTTGCGGGCCGCCCGCCGCAGCGCGGCATCGGTGTGGCCGCCGACCCACACGGGCACGGGCTTCGTGGTAGCGGGTGCCATCTGGATCGGGGCGAAGTCGTAGTATTTGCCGTGGTATTCGACCATGCCGCCGGCCATCAACCGGGCCATCACTTCGAGCATCTCGTCGGTCCGCTTGCCCCGGTTGGTGAAGCTCTGGCCGGTCAGCGCGAACTCTTCGGCCATCCAACCCACACCGAGGCCCAAAATCACCCGGTTGTCGGAGAAATACGCCGCCGTCGAGATGCTCTTGGCGAGCGTGAACGGATCACGCATCGGCACGATGTAGATCGTCGGCATGAAATGCAACTTGGTCGTGTGCTGCGCGAGCACGCTGAACATCGACCACGTCTCGGGAAAATGCGTGTTCGGATCCCACCACGCTTTGCCATCGGGCGCGTAGGGATAGGTCGAGTCGATCGTCGCGGGTGTGATGACGTGATCGGCAGTGGCAAGGCCGAAATACCCGAGTTCTTCGGCGATCTTCGCAACCTCGATGAGCTGGTCGGTCTCCGAGAACGCAACGTTCTGAAAGAACTTCATATCGATTTCCCCCAAACTTTCTGTGTCAGCGATCTGCGTCGCGGGTGATGATGCGGGTGCCGGCGACGAACTCTTCTCGGGCGGCTCCGCCGTCGCCGTAGAGATTGAGCTCGTACGTGTAACCCTGCTCGAGGCGGTAGTGCTTTTGCAGGTGGTAGATGTCGATGTGGTTGAGGGCCTCTTTTGCGGCGCGTAGGACACGAGGCCGCTTGGCGCAGATCTTCGTGGCCACCTCTTTGGCTGTGGCCATCAACTCGTCGGGCTCGCAGACCCGGTAGACGGAGCCCCATTCGTAAAGTTGTTGCGCGCCCACCGGCTCGCAGGTGAATACCATTTGTCGCAGCTTCATCGGCGGCACCAGCTTGGCCAGATGCGAGGCACAGCCCAACGCGCCGTTGTCGACTTCGGGCAGCCCGAAGCGCGCCTTGTTCGACGCCACGATCATGTCGCAGCTGCCGACGAGGCCCACCCCGAGGCCCATGCAGAAGTCGTTGACCGCGGCGATCGTGGGGACCAACGACATGTAGATCTTCTCGAAGGTCGAGTAGCAGGCCGCGCCCGACGACAAGAAGAACTCGTACCCGGGCCGCGACTGCATCTCCTTGATGTCGATACCGGCGTTGAAGCCCTTGCCGGCAGCCGTGAGGATGATGCAACGCACGTCGTCGCGACGACCCAACGCTTCGAATTCCTCGCCGATCTGCCAGGTATCGCCGACCGTCAACGAGTTTACGGGAGGATGCTGCATGGTGACGACCGCGACTCCGTCGCTGTCGACCGTACTGGTGATGGTCATGAGTTGGCTCCCTGATGGCGAAGTGGCGACTTGCGGTAGCGGGCCAGTGACGGTGCGATCACGAGCACGACCCGCTTGGACCATCGCCGTCGCGGGAACGATGAGCCCAGGTATTTCTGCGCGAGCGCGTCCATCGCCACGAGGGCGTCGTCGTCGCGCGTCTCGACGACCTTGCCCCGGATGAGCAATTGGTCGTAGGGGTTGTCGAACGCGACAACCGACAGCGCGACTCGCGGGTCTCTCGCGGCGTTGATCGCTTTGATCGACTTGGCGTCGGTGGTGACGAGCACGTGATCGCCCTCCCGGCCGACCCAGACGGGCTCGACCTTGGGGCTGCCGTCGGCCATGAGCGTCGACAGGTGGCCATAGTTGGCCCCGTCGAGCAGGCGGCGGGCATCATCGTCGAGACGCACCATCGATCACCTCCTCCGGCAGGCGCGGTCGGGCAGGATCGTAGTAGTACGGGCGGCGAGCGGGCCGATCTGGGGGAGCGATGCAGTATCGAACAGTGGGCCGCACGGGCATCACCGTGAGCCACTACCAGTTCGGCGCGATGTCGTTCGGCGCGTTGGGCAACCGTGACCACGATGATTGTGTGCGCATCATCCATCGCGCGCTCGACGCCGGCGTGAACACGATCGACACTGCCGACGTCTACTCGAGCGGGGAGAGTGAGACCATCGTCGGCAAGGCACTCGCCGGTCGCCGCGATGACGTGGTGCTGGCCACCAAGTGCTACTGGCCGATGGGCCGCGACGTCAATCAGCGTGGACTTTCGCGGCGGTGGATCGTCCGTGCTCTCGACGACAGCCTGCGCCGCCTCGGCACCGACTACATCGACATCTACTACATGCACAAGCCAGATCTGGCCACTGATATCGAAGAGTCACTGTCCGCGATGAGCGACCTCGTCTCTGCCGGCAAGATCCGCACGGTCGCGGTGTCCACCTTCCCGGCCGACCGCATCGTCGAGGCCCAGTGGGCCGCATCCAAGCGACGGTTGGCTCCACCGCGGGCCGAGCAACCGCCGTATTCGATCTTCGTGCGGGGCATCGAACGCGACGTGTTGCCGATCTGCGCGCGCTACGGCATGGGCGTCTTCGTGTGGGGCCCGCTCAACTCCGGTTGGCTCACCGGTAAGTACGCGCGCGGCCAGGAGTTGCCGCAGGGGTCCCGAGCCCAGCGGTGGTCGGCCAACCAAGCCAAGAACTGGAACGACGAGCGCTCGCCGGTACAACGCAAGCATGATCTCGTCGACGCGCTCAGCGCGGTCGCGCGTGAGGCGGGGCTGTCGCTCACTCATCTCGCAATGGCCTTCAGCCACGAACATCCGGCGGTCACCTCGACGATCATCGGGCCGCGCACGATGGACCAACTCGACGACCTGCTCGCGTCGGCCGATGTCCGTCTCGATGCCGCCACGCTCGACGCCATCGATGCGCTCGTACCGCCGGGGGTCAATGTCGACAACGATGCGGACAGCGGATGGATCGCGCCATGGATCACCAACTCGGCGATGCGCAGGAGGTAGCGACATGGCCGACGAGGTGAGCCCCGGTCCCGATCAGAGGAGCCCCGGTCCCGATCAGAGGAGCACGGTTCCCGATCGGATCAGCGCAAGCGTCAAAGCGGCCTTCGCGCACCTGACCGGCCTCGATCCCCACGGCGTCGCCATCAAGCTCGCCGCGACCGTGCTCATCGTCGACGACCGTCCCAATCTACACGTCATGATGTTACGCCGCCGCGCCCGCAGCGAGTTCGTCGGCGGGATGATGGTGTTCCCCGGCGGCGGCCTCGATCCCGAAGACGCCGATCCGGTCGTCTACGCCCGCGTGCGCGGCATCGACGACGACAGAGCGAGCGCCGCGGTCGCGGTCGAGCGCGATGGCCTTGCGTTCTGGGTCGCGGTCGTGCGCGAGACGTTCGAGGAGTGCGGTGTGCTTCTCGCGAGCACCGAGGCCGGTGTCGTGCCCGCGGCCGCGCTCGACGAGCGGCTCGCGGTCGAACAGGGTCAGACCTTGTTGCACGACGTGCTGCTGCGCCACGATCTTTTCGTCGATGCAACGCAGATGGCGCTCATCGCGCGCTGGCTCACACCGGTCGGCCCGCCCCGCCGATACGATACGTTGTTCTTCCTGTGTGCGATGCCCGCGGGCCAGGAGGCGACGAGCGACAACACCGAGTCCGAACATCTCGAATGGGTACGCCCGGCCGAAGGACTCGAGCGGTGGCGACGCGGCGAGTACGTGATGTTGCCCCCGACGGTGGCCTCGCTCCAGCAACTCGCACAGTACGGCTCTGCCTGCGACATGCTCGCCGCCTACCGCGGCGGCGACGAATCGTGGGGTCCCGCCAAAGTCGTCGGCGACGAGCGGGGCAGCTACGCAGTGTTGTTGCCCGGTGACTTCGGCTACGAGAGCGCGACGAGCCGCACCGAGAGCAGTTGGGTTCGGATACCGGCGCGCGAAGGTTCGGGGGGCTAGGCGATGGCATATTCGACGATCGGCGAAGCGGTGCCGCTCAGCGACGCGGAGATCGAGCGACGCGCGGCCGAGATCGACGCGCAAGGGTACACGCTGCTCGAAAACGTGATCGATCGCCGGTTGATCGCCGCGCTCGTCGAGACGGTCACTCGATTGCTCGATGAGCTCGCCATCCCGTATGGCGAGAACACGTTTCTCGGCCATCACACGAGACGTATCTTCAATCTCTTGCCTCGTGACCCGATCTTCGCGCAGGTACCGCTGCACGCCACGGTGTTGCCGCTCATCGATCGCGTGCTGGGCGGCCAATGCCTACTCTCGTCACTCACGGCGATCGAGATGAATCCAGGGCAGCGGCCGCAGCCGTTCCACGCCGATGACGGCTCGATCACGTTGCCCCGTCCGCACATCGCGTTGGAGTGCATCGGCATCTGGGCCCTCACCGATTTCACGAACGACAACGGTGGCACTCGAATCGTGCCCGGTTCGCACAAGTGGGACCGTGCGCCTGTGCCCGGCGAGCAGGTCGAGTACGTGACCATCGAGATGCCGGCCGGGAGCGTGGTCGTCTATCACGGTAGTCTCTGGCACGGTGGCGGGGCCAACGACACGAATAAGCGCCGCATGGGGATCGTGGTCAACCATTGCGCCGGCTTCATGCGCCAGGAAGAGAACCAACTGCTGGCCATCCCGCGCGAAGTCGCGGTCGAGTTCCCGCGTCGGTTGCAGGAACTGATCGGTTACGGCGTATTCCGCGGACTCCTGGGTCACGTCGAGAAGCAAGACCCCGGTGTATTGCTCGATCCCGACGTCGAGTCGAGGATGATCTGGCGCAAGATGAAATGAGAGGATTGCGATGAGTATCAAGGATGAGTTCGACCTGGCGGGCCGCACCGCGGTGATCACCGGAGGCGGTGGTGGCATCGGGCGCGAAACCGCCCTCGTCCTGGCCGAGGCCGGAGCCAATGTGGTGGTCGGCGATGTCAAGGAAGCGGGCTTGCGCGAGACCTTGACGATGGCCGAGGACGTAGGCGGCAAGGGTTTGGCAGTGCCGACCGACGTCACCAAGAAGGCACAGGTCGAGGCCCTCGTCGCTGCAGCGCGCGATCAGTTCGGATCGGTCGACATCATGTGCAACGTCGCCGGCATCATCCGCAACAACCTCGTGGTGGATACGCCAGAAGAAGAGCTCGACGCGGTCCTCGCGGTCAATCTCAAGGGTGTGTACTTCGGTTGCCAAGCGGCGGCTGCGGTGATGATCCAGCAACGGCGCGGATCGATCATCAACTTCGCGTCGACCGGTATGGACTCTCCCGTGCCGACGATTTCGTGCTACGCGCTCACCAAGGCGGCGGTCGCGATGTTGACGCGGACGTTGGCGACCGAAGTGGGTCAGTACGGCGTGCGGGTCAACACAATGGCGCCCGGGTTCACCGATACGCCGATGACGCAGCGATGGTTCACCAACGACGACGGCACCGTCGATGCCTCCAAGCGCGACGAGCTGTGGACGATGAGAGGTGCGCAGGCGCCGCTCAACTGCATCGGCACCGCTCGCGATCAAGCGCTCGGAGTGCTCTACCTCGCATCTGACGCCGCGCGCTTCGTCACCGGGCAGGTCATGCGCATCAACGGTGGCGTCTCGATGGTGTGAGTTGCGCGGGCCCCCGGCAGAGCGGGAAATCAGGGCCCGAGCGGCCCCTCTAGAGCGGGAAATCAGGGCAAGCCGATCAGCGCGGCGGCCTGCGCGCACGTCGCGACGGGCCGCCCGACCGAGGTGCTCAATGCGACCGCCTCGTCGAGCAACTCGACGTTGGTCGGTTTGCGCGCCGGGTCGAAATGCTCCTCGAGACCGATGTGGAGATGGCCGCCCATTTCGAGTGCGAGCACAGCCACCGGCGTTTGCAGCAAGTCGCCACCCCATACCGAGACCGACCACGGGATGCCGGTGTCGCGGATCATGTCGAGATATGCGAGCAACGCGTGCTTCGTGGGGGGCAGGCCGAAGGTGACACCTTTCGAGCGCGCCGACATGCCCCACTCGCCGCCGAAGTAGAACTTCGCCATCGAGCCGGGCGGCAACAGGCCGGCATGGTGATACGCCAACACGGTCTGCAAGAAGCCGGGTTCGTAGATCGCGAGCGAGGGCCCCAAGCCGAGCCGGGTGCAGGTCTCGAACGCGTAGCGGATGTCGGCGTAGTTGTTCACGTACGCGCCGCCGGCGGGATAGCCGTCGTCCCCGTAGTAGCCGAGGTTGGTCGATCCTGGATCGACGACGCCATGCGCGTCGGCACTGCTGCGACGATCGCGTCGTAGTGTGCGTACTTCTCGACGATCGTCTTGCCCGATGTCAGCGTCGGGTACCACAACAGGTCGGGTCGTTTCTCGACGAGCGGTTGCCACGCCGCGATGTACGGATCTGACGCGGCGTCGCCCTGCAACGTGATGTCGTGGTTGTGCGCGTGGATGACCGACGCGCCGCCGTCGAGGCAGCGCAGCGCATCGTCGCGGATCGCGTCGGGAGTCAGCGGCACATTCGGGTTGCGTTCGGGCTTCGTCGAGCCGTTGATGGCAACTTCGATGATGACGGACTCGTGGTCGCTCATTGTTTCCCCCGAACGTTCACCAGCGCTTGCACCGGCGTTCACCCCGTTCATCCTCGGGGTTCAACCGCCTTGTCTACCTTGTTGGTCGACCCCCCTCCAGGGAGCGCCCGGCCGGCTGCGCCGCACAGCCGACCGGGCGCATGTCGTTTTGGGGGTGCGATTGCGAAAACTTTTCACGAAACCGAAATGGATGTAACCGGTCTGCAACAGCCCGGTCTAAATAACTGGAACCCCTCCAGGGTGGCTCCTCCCGAGGAGCAACGGTCTGGCCGGGCGCTTGCGCAAGCACCCGGCCAGACCCACCCCTCGCTCCGTCTCCGTCTCTTCGCGCGAGTGCTCATCGCTAAGGTGCGGGGCATGCCACTGGATCCCTGTTTCCGTTCCACCCTCGATGCGATCGCGGCGCGTGCCGGCATACCCGGTGTCGATCCCGTCGCCGCCGCGCGCGCGGGGATCGGGGCCATGTTCACCCACGCGAACGCGCCGGAGGTGCGCGTCGACGATCGGTCCATCGAGGGTCCCGAGGGTGGGGCCGAGATCCCGGTGCGGATCTATACGCCCCGAGGCGATGGCGAGCCCTTCCCGATACTCGTGTTGTTTCACGGCGGAGGGTTCATCGCAGGCAGCCCCGACTCACACGATGGCGGCGCCCGTGAACTCTGTGCGCAGGCCCGTGCGATCGTCGTCTCGGTCGACTATCGCCTTGCACCCGAGCACAAATTCCCAGCGGCGGCCGAAGATTGCCACGCCGCGCTGCTGTGGGCGGCGAAGCACGCCGCCCTGCTGGGCGGTGACCCGACCCGGCTGGCCATCACCGGCGACAGCGCCGGGGGCAATCTCGCGGCGGCCGTCGCCCTGATGAACCGTGACCGCGGCGGCCCGCCGCTGGCGCTACAGGTGCTCGTCTACCCGGTCATCGATCCGGCCTGCGCCACGCCCTCGGCCATCGCCAACGGCGAGGGCTACTTGCTCACCACCGCATCGATGAAGTGGATGTGGTCGCTCTACGTGAACGGCGACGCCGACTACACCAACCCCTACGCCGCACCGATCGCGGCGGATGACCTCACCGGGTTGCCTCCGGCCTTGGTGATCACGGCCGAGTTCGACCCGCTCCGCGACGAAGGCGAGGCTTACGGCCGAGCACTGGAGGCCGCGGGGGTTCCGGTCACCATCACTCGCTATGACGGTATGATCCACGGATTCGCCTCGTGCTTCGACATCACCCCGCGGGCGAGTGAAGCGGCGGGTGAGGTCGCCCGAGCGCTGCGAAACGCCTGGGAGTGACGATGGGCCTGCCGAGGCACGCGACCGTTACGCTGGGGTGAGCACTTGTGAGAAGGGGAGAGCGATGGCTCAGGTCGGGTACGGAGCGTTCGACGCAGATCAGCATTACTACGAGGCCGAAGACGCCTTCATTCGGCACATGCCCAAAGAGATGCAGCGCCGGGCGATGCAATGGGCACAGGTCGACGGGCGCAAGCGGTTGCTCGTCGGCGGCAAGATCAATCGGTTCATACCGAATCCCACGTTCGATCCCGTCGCCCGTCCGGGCTGCCTCGACGAGTACTTCCGCGCGAAGACATCGGCACAAGACATCCGCGCCGCCTTCGGCGAGCTCGTTCCGATCGATCCTGCGTATCGCAATCGCGACGCGCGTCTGCGCACGCTCGACGAGCAAGGTGTCGAAGGCTGCTTCATGTTCCCGACGCTCGGCGTCGGGATGGAGTCTGCGCTCGAGAGTGACAAGCCGGCCATGCTCGCGGGCTTCCGGGCGTTCAATCGCTGGCTCGACGACGACTGGGGCTGCAACTTCCAGGGCCGCATCTTCGCCGCGCCATACATTACGCTGGCCGACGTCGACTGGGCCATCGACGAGCTCGACTGGGCCCTCGCCAACGACGCGCGTGTCGTCAACATGCGTGCGTCGTCGGTCGTAGGCGACGACGGTGGGCGCCGTTCGCTCGGTCACCCTTCACACGAGCCGTTCTGGCAACGGCTCAACGACGCCGGCATCACACTCGCCATCCATTCCGGCGACGCGGGGTACGGCTTCATGCTCGACTATTGGGGGCAAAACAGCGAGTTCGAAGCCTTTCGCTATGCACCGCTCAAGGGGCTGTTGACCTACTCGCCCATCAGTGATGCCATCGCCGCGCTCATCGCCGAAGGCGTGTTCGCACGGCACGCGAACCTACGCGTCGCGACCATCGAGAACGGCAGCGAGTGGGTGTGGCCACTTTTCAAGAAGCTCAAGAAGGCATACGGGCAGCATGCCTATGCGTTTGCCGAAGATCCCATGGAGACGTTCCGCAACCGGGTCTACGTCTCGCCGTACTACGAAGATGATCTCACCGGTTTGCGCGACGCCATCGGCGCCGAGCATGTGTTGTTCGGGTCTGATTGGCCGCACGCCGAGGGCCTGCACAACCCGACCGACTTCATCCACGATCTCAAAGGCTTCAGCGACGCCGATATCAAGCTGATCATGCGGGAAAACGGCCTCGGTCTCATCACGCCCCGCAAGGCCGTCGCCGTCTGATCCCGCGTTGCAAAGGGCCGCAATGGCGAAACCCGATTTCGGCATGTTCGATGCCGACAATCACTACTACGAGGCGACCGACGCCTTCACGCGTCACGTCGCCAAGGACATGCAGAAGCGGTGCATGCAATGGGCCGAGCTTGCGGGGAAGACGCGCTTGCTCGTCGGCGGAGAGATCAACACCTTCATACCGAACCCCACGTTCGATCCCATCGCCAAGCCCGGTTCGTTGCAGGCGTTCTTCAAGGGGCAGGACAAGAGCGGTCAAGATCTCAAGGCGCTCTTCGGTGAGCTCGAACCGATCCGGCCCGAGTACCGCGATCGCGACGCGCGGCTCGCCGTGATGGACGCGCAAGGTGTCGATGCCTGTTGGATGTTTCCGACGCTCGGCGTAGGGATGGAAGAAGCGCTCAAGCACGATCCGCCGGCAATCGTTGCCGCGTTCCGCGGATTCAACCAGTGGCTCGATGAAGACTGGGGTTACGCCTACCGCGACCGCATCTTCGCCGCACCGTATTTGTCGCTGGTCGATCTCCCCGAGGCCATCCGTGAGCTCGAGTTGGTGCTCGCTCGTGGCGCGCGATTCATCTGCCTTCGGCCGGCACCGGTCGACACGCCGGCTGGTTGCCGCTCGCCCTTCCTCGAAGAGTTCGATCCCTTCTGGGCACAGGTGGCCGAAGCCGGCATCACCGTCGCGTTGCACGGTGGCGACAGCGGTGCGGCGCGCATGGTGCGAGTGTGGGAGCCCGAGACGAACTATCGAGCGTTCTTCGCCACGCCCCTGCAACGGGTCATCCAGGGCAACCGAGCCATCACCGATTGCATGGCCGCTGCGTTGTGCCACAGGGTGTTCGATCGCCATCCCCGCTTGCGATTCGCCTCCATCGAGAACGGCGCCTCGTGGGTCGTCGGCCTCGTGAAGAAAGTCGACAAGGCCGCGAAGCAGACACCGGGATGGTTCCGCGAGCGGCCGAGCGAGACGTTCCGCCGCCACGTGTGG
The DNA here is from genome assembly GCA_035525225.1 of Acidimicrobiales bacterium. Lineage (GTDB taxonomy): Bacteria > Actinomycetota > Acidimicrobiia > Acidimicrobiales > WLNW01 > DATLFA01. The sequence continues at coordinate 154,135 of DATLFA010000077.1, read as the reverse complement.
GTCTCACCGTTCTGGGAGGACAACGCCGCCCGCGCCATCGAGGCGATCGGCGTCGAACGGACGCTCTTCGGCAGCGACTGGCCGCACACCGAAGGCATGGTGGAGCCGGCCGACTATCTCGACGAATTGGCAACGCTGCCCGCGGACGCGATTCGCCAGGTGATGCGGGACAACTGTGGGGAGCTGACCCGGCCGTTGGCCGGGTGACTCGGCCGCTGGCGGGGTGAGTCACACTTTCAACACGTTGCCGAGCAGGCGATCGACGAAGGTCTCCGAACCTTCTTCGATCTTGTCGCGGCGGATGGCCAAGCCACCGTGCACGATGCCGCCCTTGCGCTCGACCAGACCCTGCAGCTTGGGCAACGTCTGGCCGGTGCGCAGCGCGTAGGTGCAAAAGACCACAGCGGTCTTGCGATCGATGACGGGCAACAGCTTGGCCATGCGGATCGACCGACCGGGCTTTTGGCCCACGACGAACAATCCGTCGGTCCAGGTGCCCACGATCACGACATCGGCGGCGGCTAGCGCCGCGTAGTCGACTTCGGTGATCGGGCAGACCGAGGCGGGCACGCCCGATGCGGCGAGATCGGCGCCGATACGCGTCGCGGCTCGGCGGGTGTTACCGGTCAAGCTCTCGTAGATGACGATGGCGTTCACTCGCCGTCCTCCCGTGCGGGCCACATTTGCGCAGGGTCCCCACCATAATGTGCGGCGGGGGACGACACGATGGGCTACCCGAAGATCTGGGCCGAGAAAGATCCGCACAAGCCGGCGGTGATCATGGCCGGTATCGGGGCGCATCCGTGGCCGGCGGGCTTCACCGTGACCTACGGCGAGATCGACGAGCGCTCGAACCGTCTCGCGCAGTACTTCCGCTCGATCGGCCTCGGCATCGGCGGTCACGTGGCGATCTTCGCCGAGAACCATCCACGGTATCTCGAGACGTGTTGGGCGGCAGAACGATCAGGGCTGTACTTCACCGCGATCAACTCTCATCTCACCGCGGAAGAGGTTGCGTACATCGTCGACGACTGCGGCGCGCGAGTGCTCGTGACATCGCCGGCAAAGCTCGCCGTGGTCCGCTCTGGTGTCGCGAGTTGTCCCAAGCTCGAACGCGTGTTGGTCTTCGATGAAGGTCTCGACACCACTGCGCTCGACACCACTGCGCTCGATGATCGTGTGGTGAGCTACGGCGCCACGCTCGCCGCGTTTCCCGGCACCCCGATCGACGACGAGACGTGTGGTGCGTCGATGCTCTACTCGTCGGGCACGACCGGTCGCCCCAAGGGCATCGTACGCCCGTTGTCCGGTGCATCGTTGGCCGACAAGACCGCGACCGAAGCCACGCTCGAGCACTTCTACGCGTACGACTCGTCGTCGATCTACCTGTCGCCCGCGCCGCTGTATCACGCGGCGCCGCTCGGGTTCAACATGACCGTGCTGCGCATGGGGGGCACGACCGTCGTGATGGAGCAGTTCGACCCGCTGCATTTCTTGCGCCTCATCGCCGAGTATCGCATCACGCACACACAAGTCGTCCCGACGATGTTCGTGCGGCTGCTGAAGCTCGGTCCCGAGGAACGAAACGCGGTCGATCTCTCGTCGCTCGTCTCGTGTGTCCACGCAGCCGCCCCCTGCCCCGTGTGGGTCAAAGAGCAGATGATCGAATGGTGGGATCCTCTCGGTGTGGCGATCACCGAGTACTACGGCGGCACCGAGCTCAACGGGTTGACCTTCATCTATCCGGACGAGTGGATGCGCAAGAAGGGTTCAGTCGGCAGGTCGATACTGGGCCGCATACGCATTCTCGACGACAACGGTGCGGAACTGCCGCCGGGACAGATCGGCGCGGTCTACTTCGCCGACGGTGGCCAGTTCGAATACCACAACGACTCCGACAAGACCGCGTCGGCCTTCGCCCCCGATGGCGGTGGTACCACCATCGGTGACATTGGCTTCATCGACGACGAGGGCTATCTGTTCCTCACCGATCGCAAGGCCTTCATGATCATCTCGGGTGGCGTCAACATCTATCCCCAGGAGATCGAAGACGTGTTGATCGCGCACCCGCAGGTGGTCGACGTCGCCGTCTTCGGCGTTCCCGATGATGACCTGGGCGAAGCAGTGAAAGCCGTCGTGCAACTCGAATCCGGCGTCGCTGCGTCGCCGGCCGTTCAAGCCGAGCTCATCGCGTACTGTTACACCAAGCTCGCGCACTTCAAGTGCCCGCGTTCGATCGAATTCGAAGCGGCGCTGCCCCGGCTCGACACCGGCAAGCTCTACAAGCGCGTTCTGCGTGATCGTTACTGGAGCGCCGTATGACGTTGCCCTACGCGCTGATCGATGCCGACAACCATTACTACGAACCCCGCGACGCCTTCACCCGCCACATGCCGGGATCACTGCGTCATCTTGCGGTACACGTGCGCGGCGATGGTGGACGCGAACGCATCTTCATCGGCGACGAGCCCTTCACCTTCTTGCGCCACAACTACGACCACGTCGTGCGTCCGGGTGCGTTGCGCGAGATGCTGCGCACAATGAAGAAGGGCGCCGCGGTTGGTGAGCAGACGGGCGTCGACGAGCCGACGCAGCCCGAGTACCTCCATCGCGACCCGCGCTTGGCGAAAATGGACGAGCAGGGCATCGAAGCGTGCATGCTGTTTCCCACGCTCGCGGTGTGCGTCGAGCATGCGATGCGCGACAATCCGCAACAGCTCTACGCCAACTTCGAAGCGTTCAATCGCTGGCTCGACGACGACTGGGGCTACGCGCATCGCAATCGCATCTTCGCCGCACCGCTGTTGTCGCTCGTCGACGTCGACCGTGCGTGCAAAGAGCTCGATCGTGTCCTCGCGTTGGGCGCGCGCGTCGTGTCGCTACGACCCGGTCCCGCAGCGGGACGTTCGCCCGCAGATCCTCATTACGACGCGTTCTGGGCGCGCGTCGACGAAGCGGGCGTGTTGGTCGGCCTCCACATCGGCGAGTCGGGATACAACGAGCTGTACTCCACCGCGTGGGGTGAAGCAGCCAACCCGTCGTCGCATCGCCAGTCGGCTTTTCAATGGACGTGCTTCTACGGTGACCGCCCGATCATGGAGACTGTGGCGTCGATGGTGCTGCTCAACTTGTTCGGGCGGTTCCCCAACGTTCGCGTCGCCAGCGTCGAGAACGGCTCGTTGTGGGTGGCGTACCTGCTCGCCGCGCTCGACAAGATGAAGGGAATGGGGCGCAACGGGCCGTGGCCCGGCGGCTATGTCACCGGTCGGCCGAGTGACATCGTGCGCAAGCACGTCTACGTCTCGCCGTATCACGAGGAGGACATTCCCGCGTTGGTCCGCGCGTACGGCGTCGAACGAGTGGTGTTCGGTTCGGACTATCCGCACCCCGAAGGTCTGGCCCGACCAGCGCAGTTCGCCGAAGGACTGCACGGTCTCTCCGAGGCCGACGTGCGCCGCATCATGCGCGACAACTCGGCCGCGGTGCTGGGCTTGACCTAGCGCCAGTCGCTCCAATCCGTACCCGGCGAGGCGACGGCCTCGGCGATGAGGTGGCGGAACTGGGGATCGATCGACAGGAACTGGACGCCGTAGAGGCGCGTCTTCGGGTCGTCGGTCTTCTCGATGCGTTCGACCTGCACGACGGCGTGGAGGCCATCGGCGTCGATCACCGCCTGCGTGCCCACCTCGATGTGGTCATCGGCGACGCTGCTGATCAGTAGACCGGACAGCGAGAAGTCGACGATGGTGGCACTGCGTGCCCGCTCCGACTTCCGCCGGTTCCTGCGCACGATCGATGGTTGGAAGGTGATGCCGTGACCCAACGGTTGGCGCGAGCCGATCCGTCGTTCGGTCTTGGACGCCCTTTGTTCTTTCGAGTCGCGTGTGTCTGCCATGCACCCTTATCGTCGGCGGATTTCTGGGCGAATTGAGGGCTGCGGGCAGACACGGGACAAGGGGTAAGATCCGGGTGACAACCAGGGGGTTTTCATGAAGATCGACCCGATGCGTTCGCTGCGACCGATCGACGAGTTGATCGAGCGCACGACCGATTCCCGGCATCGAGCGATGCTGAAGAACTTTCGCACGCACATCATCGCCGAGGTGACCGGCGACCTGGAGACGATCATGGCGACGATGGTGCTCGAGCCTACGTATCACACGTACTCGCCCGGCTCCCCGCTCACCGGGCCGGTCGGCCAGCAGCAAACGCGCGCGTTCTACCAGAACATGTTCGATCACGGCTACAACGTGCTCGAGAAGGACATCGACCGCCTGTACGTGTGCGACGACTACGTCTTCAACGACGGTTGGATGTACACGGTCTTCCCCGGCTCCGAACTGGCGGCGCGTGGCCTGCCCGTCGATGCCGGCGCATGCTATCTGTACACCAACCGTACGGCCGCGGTGCTGCCCTACGTGGGCGACGGCGACGACGTATTGATGGCCGGCGAGGACGTGTACACACTCGGCCCACCGGTCATGGAACGTCTGCAACTGTTGACCGACGACGAACTTCCCGACCTCCTCCGCTCCCGCACCCCGACCTGAATCGTTCACGGTCGGTCTGGTAAGCAGTGGCGGTGCAGCTCATCCTGGTTCGTCACGCGCAGCCCAATCGCGAACACAATCCCGACGGCCCCGCGGACCCCGGTTTGTCCGAGCTCGGGCAATGGCAGGCGGCACGGCTCGCGGCATGGCTGACGCACGAACCGATCGACTACATCGTCACGTCCCCAAAGCGCCGGGCGATCGAGACCGTCGGTGCGCTGATCGGCGACGCACGGCCCCACGAGGTCATCGATGCGTTGAACGAACTCGACAGTCGCGCGCAGTGGTACTACCCGACCGAGGAGCTGCATCTCGCCGGTGAGTACTGGGATGCCATCCAGCGCCAGGATTGGGACTCGATCGGTTGGGATTCGCCCGACGTGTTCAACGCGCGGGTCACCGAAGCGTTCGCCGAGCTCGTTGCCAACCATCGTGGCCAGCACGTCTTGGTGTCGTCGCACGGCGGAGTCGTGCGCCGCATCGTGGCCGATGTGCTCGGTCACGACCACATTCGGTTGCCCATCACCATCTCCTACGCGTCGATCACTCGCATCGACGTCGAGCCCGACGGCAGGCGAACTTTGGTCTCGCTCAACGAGCACGGACATTTCGGTGCGGATCGGCACCGCGTGGTGCATCCAATGGGCTCACGACCGCGCTGACGAACGATGGATCTGGCCCAACGACGTTGCCGATCAACGAGTAGGAGAGATGATGTTCGAGAACGTACGCCGGGTGGTCACCGTGATCGACGACGAGGGCGTGTCGCGCGTCGAGAGTGACGGTCCGCCACCGCAGGTGATCCGCCATCCGTCGGGCACGGTGCTGAGCGAGGTGTGGACCGTCGACACGATTCCCGTGGCCGCAACCGCACCCGGCGATCGCGACGAGTACGCGTTTCTCTCACCGCCGCAGGGCATCGTCTTCCGTCGGGTCGAAGTGCCGCCCGACGCCCGACGCTTTGTCGACGACCGGGGCAACCCTCGCGAGCCGGCGCCCGACGAAGGCATGCACCAGACGCCCACGATCGATCTGATCCAGGTGCTCGAAGGTGATCTGTGCTTGCTCCTGCCCTCCGGTGAAGAGGTGCACTTGCAACCCGGCGATCTCGTCATACAACGAGGCACCGTGCATGCGTGGCGCAACCGCACCGATCGTCCCACACGATACTTCGCGGTCATGCTCAGTGCCGACCTCCCAGAAGGCCAAGCGGGCGACTACTCCCACGCGGAGAGCAACCGCAAGGTCTGACGCCCTCAGTCCTCTCGTATGACCTTGGTCGCCTCGGGGTTGTGATACTCGCGCCAGAAGCAGATCTTCCCGTCGCGAAACCGGAAGATGCCCACGTACTTGTTGCGATAGGGCTTGCCGTTGCGGGCGACAACCGCATCGCTCTCGTACTCGGCGACGAGCATGTCGGGATCAGCGGTTTGGTAGAAGGCCCGCGGCTCGTTGCGAAACGACGTGAACATCGCAAAGGTCTGGCGTTGCATGCCGTCCCACACCGCCCGACCGTCGAAGTGATCGGGGATCGGAGGACCGGCGTAGGGCAACTCGAAGCGCAGATCCTCAGTGACATAGGTGGCGAGTTGTTCGTACTCCGCCGCCGTGATGTGTGCGAGAACCTTCCGCACGATGTCTTCGTTGCTCATTTGCTCCCCTTTTTCCCCGCTCAAAGGGCCGCTCGGGCCCTCTCCCCGCTCAAAGGGCCGCTCGGGCCCGCTAATTGCGCGCGATGTCGGCCAGCACTCGCACGCACTCGTCGCGATTCGCGATCGGGTCGTCGCCCACACCGTAGGGCGACACGACGACCTCGTCGGCACCCGCATCGAAGTAGGCCTCGATCTTGCGAGCGAGCCCGGCTTCGTCGCCATAGAGCAAGCTGGTCTCGATCATGGCGTCGCTCCATCCCCCGGCGGTCGCGCGATCACCCAGAGGCACACCCGCCGACTCCCACTGCGCGCGATAGAACGGCATCATGGGGTAGATGAAGAGGTCGCGCGCGGCCATCGCCCGCAGCGCATCGAGGTCGCGGGTCAAGGCCACCGGCACCTCGGCGATCACCGGCGGCGCAGCCCGACCGGCGGCGTCGGCGCCGGCGCGGACGTTGGGCACGATCGTCGATGCGACGTAGTCGGCGGGCGGGAGCCACGGCAGCGCGCCATCGCTGTGGCTACCGGCGAGGCGGCACATCTGTTCGCGCATCGCGGCGAGCATGACGGGAGGAGCGCCGCCGCTTTCGACATCGAGCATGCCCTGCACTTGGAAACGTTCGCCTTTGTGGTCGATCTTGTGCTCGGCGAGCAGTGTGCGCACGATCGTCAGGTACTCGCGCACGTGCGAGATCGGCCGGTCGAACGCGATGCCGAGGCGGGCCATGACCGGTGCGTGCGACGGACCGACGCCGAGACGGAATCGTCCGTTGCACATCGCGTTGGCCGTAGCTGCTTGTTGGGCGAGTATCTGCGGGTGGCGGGGCCATGTCGGGACGACCGCGACGCCGAGGCTGATGCGCGACGTCTTCGTACCCGCGTAGGCCAGCGCCATGATCGGATCGATGCCGAACGCGGTGCCAAGGAACATGCCGTGAAAACCGAGTTGCTCGCTCTGTTGCGCGAGTGCGACGACGTTGTCGACACTGCGAGTCTCGGGGAACAACACCGACAGCTTCACCGCGATCTCACAGGCATCCGTAGAGCGCGTCGAACAAGGCGGGCCAACGCGGATCGTCGCGCGTCGGACCCCACACCATGCGATTCATCACGTAGCCGAGCGAGACTCCGGTGTCGGGATCGACCATGCCGAGCGAACCTCCCGAGCCGTTGTGCCCGTACGTATTGGGGTTCGGCCCGAAGCGCCACTCGGGGATCGTGCGCTCGAAGCCGAGACCGAAGGCCGAGGGGAGCGCCATGACGCGGTCGATGCCGCGCACCCATTCGCGACCGGCTTGCTCGACGAGCGCCGTAGACAGCACACGCACGCCGTCGAGCGTGCCCCCGCATGCCAGCGCGGCGTAGAGGCGATCGAGGGATCGAGCCGTGCCGTGCCCGTTGGCCGCAGGGATCTCGGCCGCGCGGAACGCCCGTGTGTTGGTGTAGGGCACGTTGCTGCAATCGGGCGGGTTCCGAAACGACCGGGGGCCGAGGTCGTCGGCCTGCCAGTGGTCGAAGAAGGTCTTCGATGGATGAGCCGCGGTGGGACTGCCCAGCACCATGTCGGCGGTTCGCGACTCTTCGTGTTCGGGAAGCGGCATGTGGATGTCGAGCCCCAGCGGCTCGCACAACAGGTCACGCATTGCGGTGCCGCACGATGTGCCGGTGACGCGGCGGATCACTTCGCCGACCAGATGCCCGTAGGTGACGCCGTGATAGCCGTGACCGTCGCCCGGCGTCCACGAGGGTGCCTGCGCGGCCAGCGCGTCGATCATGACGTCCCAATCACTCAGCGAGCCGAATGCCATCGGCGCATCGATCGCCGAGACTGCCGCTTGATGCGTGAGCAGCCACCGTACGGGGATCTCGGCCTTGCCGTTCTGCGCGAACTCGGGCCAGTAGTCGGCGACCGGCGCGTCGAGATCGATACGCCCCTGATCGGCCAGCATCAGCGCGAGTACGGCCACCACGCCCTTGGTGCACGAGAAGATGCATGCGAGGCTGTCGCGTTGCCACAGGCGGGTCTGTGCCTCGTCGAGGTAACCGCCCCAGATGTCCACGACGTTGCGGCCCTCGACGCTGACCGACAATGCGGCACCTATCTCGAGATCGTGCTCGAAATTGCCGGCGAATGCTTCTCGCAGCGCGGCAAACCGAGCGTCGCAACTACCCTCGATCACGACGTTCATGTCCAACCCCCGGCACCGGACTGTAGTTCACAAAGTGGCCAGGCGATCATGGCCCAGCGGGTAGCCTGGCATCCATGACCGCAACGATCGTGTATGCGTCGCGGCTGCTCCGCTTGGCCCTCTTGGCGGCCGACGGAGCCACCATCGGCCGCATCGACGACGTCGTCTTCGTGCCCGGTGGTGACGGCCCGCCGAGAGTCGTCGGGTTCGTCGCGCTCGTGCAGCGCCGGCGCATCTTCGTCAACGCGGCGCGCGTCGGCGAGATCGCGGGTGACGGGGTGCGTATGCGCAGCGGCAACATCGACGTTCGTCATTTCGAGCAACGCGGTGGCGAGTTGCGGGCGCGAGAGCTCTTCGGCCGGCGCGCGGGCGATGCCTTCGTGGTCGATATCGCGATCGAGCCTGTACCGGGCCAGCTGTTCGCCTGGCAGCTGGTGAGCGTCGCGCTCGGTCGAAGGTCGCGCCTGCGCGGCCGGCGCAATCCGAAGGTCGTGTCGTGGCGCGACACCTGGTACCTCTTCGACACCGGTCCGCTGGCGGCCGAAGTCGCCGAGCTGCGCGAACTCCATCCGTCCGACGCCGCCGACCGTGTGCGGTCGATGCCGTACTTGCGGCTCAAGCAGATCGTCGCCGCGATGGACGACGAGCACTTGGCCGACGTTCTCGCCGAGCTCCCCGATGAAGAGCAGGTCGGCATCATCGAGGGGCTCGGCCTCGAGCGCTCGGTGGCGGTCATCGAGCATCTCGATCCCGACGACGCGGCCGACTTGCTGGCCGAGATGCCCGAAGACGAGCGCATGCAATTGCTCGCGGCAATGGACGACGAAGATGCAACCCCGGTCCGACGGCTGCTGTCCTACGGGCAGAAATCGGCCGGTGGTCTCATGACATCCGACCCGTTGATCTTGCCCGGCTACGCGACCGTTGCCGATGCACTGGCCGTCATGCGCGACGACGAGCTCGAAGTCGCGCTCGCGGCGCAAGTCTTCGTCGTCGAGCCACCGACGTCGACCCCGACGGGCCGTTTCGTCGGCGCGGTCGGCTTTCAACGGCTGCTGCGCGAGGCGCCGTGGATGCGCCTCGACGCGTGTGTCGACGACGAGCCCGAATACTTGCGCCCCGACGCGCCCGACGACGAAGTGTCGGCGCGGCTTGCGGCGTACGACCTCGTTGCCATCGCGGTGTGCGACGAGGCACAGCGGCTCATCGGCGCGGTGACTGTCGATGACGTGATCGATCACATGCTGCCCTCTACGTGGCGGCGGGCACGGCGTGGTGTGAGCGCGTGATGGGGAAGGAGAGTGAGTTATGCGTCGTCGAGAAGACCTCTCGCGTCCCCGCCGGGGCCGCCTCAGCTTTGGCGTGCACTACGACCCTGAAGCCTTCGGAGACTTCTCTGAAGCCATTGCTCGCTTCCTGGGCACCGCTCGCTTCCTGGTCATCCAGTCAGTCCTCGTCGCGATCTGGATCGGCATCAACGTCGTTTGGGGTTTCAACGTCGGGAACGTTCGCAAGGGAGGCTGGGATCCCTATCCATTCATCTTGCTCAATCTGGCGTTCTCAACCCAGGCTGCCTATGCCGCACCCTTGATCCTTCTCGCGCAAAACCGTCAAGCCGACCGTGACCGTTCCGAATCGGAGCGCGACCGTGAGGTGACGACGCGTACACAGGCCGACACCGAATACTTGGCACGCGAATTGGCGTCGGTCAGGATGTCGCTCTCCGATATCGTGACGCTGTCCGACCTTCGTGAGACCACCGACCGGCTCACCGATGCAGTCGAGAGGATCGAGACGCGCTTGCGCGAACTCGAAGACGACGATCGGTAGATCGGGCACTACTGTGCGCACGACTTCTCGCGGGGGTGCGTATGGGTCGGTTGGACGGCAAGGTCGCGTTGATCACCGGGGCGGCTCGGGGGCAGGGCGCGGCCGAAGCGGTGGCCTTCGCGGCCGAAGGCGCATCCGTGGTGATGACCGACGTCCTCGACGACGACGGTCAGGCGGTCGCCGCGCGGATCGGCGCGGCGGCTCGCTACCAGCATCATGACGTCACCGACGAAGCCGCATGGCAGAGCGTCGTCGCAGTTGCGATGGGCGAGTTCGGCCGACTCGACATTCTGGTCAACAACGCGGGCATCTCACTGCCGCCGATGCCCATCGTCGACGTCCCGGTTGCCGACTATCGACGCGTGCTCGAGGTCAACCTGATCTCGATGTACACCGGTATCAAATACGCCGCGCCCGAGATCGCGAATGCCGGTGGCGGATCGATCGTCAACGTTTCCTCGGTCAATGGCGTCGTCGGCGCACCGGGCATCGCGGGCTATGTGACGGCCAAGTTCGGCATCCGTGGGTTGACCAAGACGGCGGCGCTCGAGCTCGGTCGATCGGGCATCCGCGTGAATTCGATTCATCCCGGCCCCATCGACACCGCCATGGTGCAGCCGCAGTCGTGGGGTGGCTTCGACATGCGACCGGTGCTGGCGTCGAAGATGCCGCTCGGCCGAATCGGCCAGCCCGAGGAGGTCGCGGAGTTGGTCGTGTGGCTGGCCTCGGCCGCGAGCAGCTATTGCACCGGCGCGGAGTTCGTCATCGACGGCGGTTACCTCGCGGGGCCGTTCGACGCGCTGGGCCGGCGCTGAAACGGCCTCTTCGGGCCAGTTGGATCAGGGGCGCAAATCTTCCTTGCGGCCGGTGACCTCTCCGATGCGCATGTTGAGGAACAGGCCCGGCCGCTTTGCCAGGCTGATGTTGCCCTCATGGAGATCGGCGTCGTAGCGAACCACCATCGTGCCGGCGAGATAGTCGTGCAGCGCCCGGCGGCGCATGTTGAACGGTGCGGTCACGCCTGTCGCGAACGCCGCGAGGTTGCCCGCGAGCAGCAACGCGCCGGGAACCAGACGGAACACCGCGACCACCGACGATCGCAGCATTGCCTGAACGATCGTCGGGTTCTTGCCGTCGGCGACGCGAGTGACGCGGATCTTGAGCCGTTCCTTGGCGGGGGTTTGACCCCGCGCCGCGATGAACGCGACCTCGTAGATGAAGGCCAACACGATGAACGTGATGAGCGGCGCGAAGTCGTCGCCCCATGGCTCGGGCCCTCGGTGCGCCACGTTGCGTATGGTCTCGCCGTTGACGATGTCGGTCGAGCTGTCGATGTACCAGAACACGCCGAGGACCGTGAGGGCGAACTGCAGCCAGAAGACGACGAGAGCATCGAGCGCGAAGGCCACGATGCGGCGCCAGAAGGCGACCGAGCCGATGTCGGGTTGCGGCGGCTCGATGCCGCCCCCGGATGGCGCCGGCTCGCGTAGCGTGGGGTCGGCGGCGGTTGGCGGTGCCGGCGCGACGGTGGTCTCGTCGTCAGCGGGGCGCGGAGCGCGGAGCCCACCACCGACTCGTCCGATATACGGCGTTCGTTCGTTGGGTGTCATCGGCCCTCCCCGAACCCATAACGCTACCCGCTGAGCCCGGCCAACGCCGCTGCAGCACGATAGGCCCGTTCGGTCGGGTCGCCCGGGCCGAAGACCTCGACCCCGAGCGGCGCCGTACATCCCCTCGCCCGCAGGTGGCGCACGGTGGCGGCGACCTCGGTGTCCCCCTCGCCGGGCCAGAGCCGACCGGTCATGCACTCCCTGGCGACGTCGGCGATGGCAGGGGCCGCCGGCGCGTCGCTGAGCTGTACCCCGACGATGCGGCGGACGTCGACCTGGTCGAGATCGCGGACCTGGCCCCCGGCCCGGTAGTGGTGCCAATTGTCGAAGATCATAGCGCCGTTGGGATGGCCGGCTTGGTCGACCATGCGCCACGCGTCGTGGACTGTCCGCAACGGAGACCACGCGAAGAACTCGAGCGCGCATTGGTAGCCGTAGTGCGCGGCGCGGGCGCACAACTCGGCGAACGGCGCTATCGCTTCGTCGATCGTCCCGCGATAGCTGGGATCGACGAGCACGCTGAGACAGTGCGGTTGCAGCACCTCCGCAATCCGCAGGATCTCGTCGATCGAATGTGCGTTGCGGGGATCGGGGGCGGAGCCGGGTAACCACGCCATAACCGGATCGAGTTCGGCAACCGCGACGCCGTGATCGTCGAAGAACGTCCGGACATCTGTCGGGTGCCATCCCTCGCCGAGCCAGGCTTCGTATTCGCGCGGTCGCACCGAAAGTGCCCGGAAGCCCGCAGCTGCCGCAGCGCGGACCTTGGCGCTCAGCGCCACCCCTGCGATCGTGCCCGTGCACAGTGTCGAGTCGTTTGGCCCCAGCCGTGTCTTACTCATTGTGGGGAAGTTGCTCGAGTTCGACCCACTCACCGTCGCGCTCACTCGACTCGCGGGCGGCGTCGATCGCGCGCTGCACCATCAACGCGTCGCGGAAGGTCGGGCTGGGCGGTGCGCCGACGTGGGGAGTGAAATGGGGGTCGTCGGCGTGGATGGCATCGCGGAATCGTTCGGCCAGCCGGATGAATGGCGGCAGCTCCATGAACGTGAACGCGTGCTTGGGGTCGTCGAGACGACGGGGCGGCTCTGGCGGGACCAGTAGATCGTCGGGCACCTCGAGTTCACGGGTGCCATCACTCGTCGCAAGGAACGCCGAATCGCGGCCCAACCACACGCTGCCCCGGTCGCCGACCGCGCGGATGGTGCGGAACGACTCGCCCCACGAGGCCGAGCACTGTTGGATCAACGCGGTCGCGCCCGACGACATGCGCAGCGTCATCGTGTACGTGTCCTCGGCGTCGTCAGCGCTGTGATCACCGACGATCTGCAAGCGAGCGCTGACGGCTTCGACCTCACCGAACCACATCCGGAAGCGATCGATGTAGTGCGAGCCGCTGGCATTGAGGATGCCTCCGCCCCGATCGCGGTCGAACCACCATTCTTCGTTGAACGCCTTGTGCACACCGCCGGCAACGAGTGCCGTGATCTGGACGCAGGTCGCGAACTCGACCGAACCGACGAACCCACCGTCGATCGCTCTCTTCGCGACCGACTCCTCGGGACGCCACCGAAACTCGAATGCACACATGTGGACGACGCCCGCAGCCACCGCGGCGTCGTACATTGCCTGGCCGTCGGCGGCGTTGAGTGCGAAGGGCTTCTCGCACAATACGTGCTTGCCCTGCGCGATTGCCGTCAATATCGGCGCGGTGTGCGCATCAGGCGGCGTCGAGACCGTCACAGCGTCGATGTCGGGCAAGGACAACGCTTCGTCGATCGAGGTGAAAGCGTGGGCGACACCGAGGTCGTTGGCGCGCGTCCGAGTGCGATCGGGATCGCGGCCGACGACCGCGACGACCTCGAACCCCGCGGCTTGCAATGCGGGGACATGAACCCGACCGCCGAACGATGTACCGACGACGACAGCGCGCAGAGGGCGTCTCATCACAGTCCTTTCGGTCGGTCACCGATGATGCCGTCGACGACGAGTTGATCGAGCTCATCGAGCGACAGCCCCAGGAGACCGCAGAGGATCGCCTCGTTGTGTTCACCGAGCAATGGCGCGGGGGCGCGCAACCAGCGGTCGACACTGGCGAAACGAAACGGAACACTCGGCAAAGGTTGGGGACCGACGACCGAGTGATCGACCGATTCGTAGAACTTGCGGGCGATGAGCTGCGGATGATCTTCGGTGAGTCGAGGATCGACGCCGACCGCGGCAGGCACACCATGATCGATGAGTATCCGTGCGGCGTCGGTGACATCTCGATCGCGGGCCCACTCGGCCAGGTGTTCGTCGAGGCGGTCTTGCGCGGCGCGGCGGCCCTCGATGGACGAAAGGGCGGGGTCGCGCGCCCATTGCGGGTCGTCGAGCGCGCGACGCAGCGCGTGCCATTGTTCGTCGGTCTCGATCGAAATTGCCAACCAGTTCTCCCAACCCGTGCACGCGTAGAGGCCCTGCGGTGCGGCGTTGGGGGAGTGGTTGCCGTCGCGTTCGAGCATCGCGCCGTAGGCGGAGTACTCCAATGCGATCTCGACCGCGGCGTTGAGCGCGCCTTCGACCATCGTGACTTCGAAGAAGTGGCCTCGACCCGTGACATCGCGCTCGGCGAGACCGACGATCATTGCGAATGCGGCGTGCATGCCCGCGTTCGGGTCACTCGGGCCGCGTTGGATGCGCGGTTGATCCCATGGATGGCCGGTGACCCAGGCCAAGCCGGTCACCTGCTCCATCGTCTGCGCGAAGCCCGTGTTGTCGCGCCACGGCCCCGAAAGGCCGAAGGCCGGCATGCGCACCAGGATGCAGCGCGGGTTGATCGCCTGGATCGTGGGCCAATCGAGCCCGAAGTTGCCCATCACGCGCGGCGTGAAGTTCTCGATGATCACGTCGGACTCGGCGATGAGCTCCTTCAACAACTCGAGGCCGCGCGGTTTCGTCAGGTCGAGCGTGAGGCCGCGCTTGTTGGTGTTCGACGCGAGAAAGTGCCCGCTGCGTTCCCACCACGGGCCCTCCATGCCGTAGAGCGCGCCGGTCATGCGCATGCCGTCGGGTCGCGATGTCGACTCGACATGAATGACATCCGCGCCGAGCGCGGCGATCATCCCCGCCGAGATCGGCCCGGCCCACCACGCGGTGAGATCGAGCACGCGCACGCCATCGAGCGGCAGCGCCTTCGAGCCGGTGGGCTGCTCAGGCCGTGCTGGCTCACGCGCCTCGATCTGGTCACTGTGTTCGCCGAGACGGGGGGCCGGGAGCGGAGCGGGTGGATCCTCGTTGTCGATGCTCCAGGGGCGTCTCGGCATCTTGAACGAACCGGTCGGGTCGTCGATGTAGACACCGCGCGCGACGAATTGCTCGCAGTCCATGACGTTTGCGCCGGAATGCACGGGGGCGACCGGGATGCGCAGCTCGGACGCGCGACGCACGATCTCGGCCGTGGTGAACTTCGGCGTCCATTCGTGGACGATTTGATTCCAACGGTCCCAGTGCTTTTGCCGGCCCGGCGCCCGTGCGAGCTCTTCGTCGCCCAATAGGTCGGGCCGTTCGATCAACACCAGGAAGTCGTCGAATTGCTGGCGCGAGTTGGTGCACACGCCCACGTAGCCGTCGAGCGTCGGTTCGACCGACGGCGTCTCGAACGTACGATGAACGGTCGTGATCGGCGGCTTGCCGGCCAGGCTGTGCGCGAGGTTGGCGTAGTTGCCGCCGGCGATCGTCATCGTCGCCGCAGTCGAGAAATCGATGTACTCGCCGTGACCGGTGTGCGTGGCGCGCCACGCCGCCGCGCTGACGGCAACTGCGGCAAAGGTGGCGCCGACCCACTCGCTGATACGGCCGCCGGCTTGGATGGGCACCTGATCGGGCCCGCCCCTACCGACCAGGCCACCTGATTCGGCCTGCACGATGAACTCGGTCGTGGGTCGATCGGACAACGGCCCGCCCCGGCCGTAGGGAGTGACGGCCAACACGACGAGACCGGGAAAGCGACGGGCGTAGTCGTAGCGTTCGGCTTCGGCGGTCGTCCACGCCTCGACGACGACATCGGCCGAGGCCACGAGTTCGACGATGCGTGCATCGTCGGGGCTACCGATCACCGAACGCTTGCCGTGTGAAAGGAAGCGCCAGAGCGCGCCGTCGTCGCCGTGCAACTCCGTATGGCTGCTCGTCCAGCGGCGCATCGGGTCGCCACCAACCGGCTCGACCTTGATCACGTCAGCGCCGGCATCGGCCAACAGCTTCGTGCAGTACCCGCCGGCGATGCCGCTCGTGAAATCGACGACTCGCAAGTGCGAGAGCCCTCGTTGCATGCGTCCCCTCCAACCCAATCACGGTAGTCGTCACGGGTGTGCGGTGATATTCGAGCTGGGCTACGGTCCCCTTTGCCGTCGGTCGAAGGGGGAGTGGTGGCCAAGCACCCATTCCATGATGTCGCCATCGTGGGTATACACAACACGAAACAGGCGCGGGTACTCGAAGGTCACGACAGTCGTACGATCACGGCGGCGGCCGCGCTCGGCGCGCTGGCCAACGCCGGTCTCGGCCCGAACGATGTCGACGGCGTCATCGGCTCGATCGCCAGCGAACTCATCTACTACCTGCGCATCGGGCCCTGCTTTCGCTCGATCTCGCAGCTCGGCATTCCCGCAGTCCTCGAAGGAGCGGCCGCCATCGCTACGGGCATGGCGAATACGGTGCTCATCGCAGCGGGCTCTGCCGGCATCTACACCGAGCGCACCTCGACCGCCCCGTGGACCCGCCCGGCCAACGAGTTCGTCGTCGCGTACGGCATGTTCACGGCCGCAGAGTTTGCACTCATCGCCCGCCGTCACATGCATCTCTACGGCACCACACCGGAGCAGATCGCCACGGTCGCGGCGACGATCCGCAACAACGGCCACATCCACCCCGACGCGGTCTACAGCGGACGCGGACCATTCACGCCGCAGGACATTCTCGACTCGCGCATGGTGGCCGACCCTTACCACCTGCTCGACTGTGCCATGACTTCAGAGGGCGGGTGTGCGCTCGTGATGACGCGCGCGGAAATCGCCAAAGATCTGCCGACCAAGCCGATCTACATCTTGGGCGGCAACAGCGATCATTACGGTCCGTCGTATCAGCACCCACCGTCGTTCGACCTGGGCGGGCGCACGGGCGCCGACCTCGTCAACGGTCGGGCCGGGCGCAAGGCCGCGCGTGACTCGTTCGCGATGTCGGGCCTCGGCCCGGACGACGTCGACGTCTGCGAGTTCTACGACCCATTCTCGCTCGAGATCATCCGTCAGTTCGAGAGCTTCGGCTTCTGTGCCGACGGCGAGGGTGGCGAATTCATCATGAACGGCACCATCGGGCCCGGTGGTCGGTACCCGATCACCACCGACGGTGGGTTGATGTCGTTCAGCCACGGCGGCGCGACGGTGCAGTTGCTGCAGCGCGTGCTGCGCGGCGTCGAACAGTTGCGCGGCGAATGCGTCACCAATCAGGTACCCGACGCCAAAGTTGCGATGTGCTCGGGCGGCGGAGCGGGCGCGCTGTTCACCGATGTGATGCTGCTCGGCTCCGAGCTCGCATAGGAGGTTCCGCCAGTGACGACCCTGCACCCTCAGACCGGCGCCATCCCGCTGCCGCAACCCACCATGGTTTCACGGCCATTCTGGGATGGCTGCAAGCGCGGCGAGTTGCTCTTCCAGCATTGCTACAACTGTGGGGGCGCCACATGGAGCCCCGCGCTCATGTGTTGCCACTGCCATTCGCTCGACCTGACGTGGCAGCAGTCCAAAGGTGAGGGCGAAGTCTACAGCTGGACCGTTGTCTGGCGACCGCAGACACCTGAGTTCACCGTGCCCTATGCGGCCGTCATCATGCGCATGGACGAGGGCTACGACTTCTTGTCCAACATGATCGACTGCGATCCCGACGCGATAACGGTCGGCATGCGGGCCAAAGTCGCGTTCCACAAGTTGAACGACGACATCACGCTGCCGTACTTCGTTCCCGTAACCTAGGCCCGAGCGGCCTTCAGAGCGGAAAGCAGGCCCGAGCGGCCTTCAGAGCGGAAAGCAGGCCCAGCGGCCTTCAGAGCGGAAGAGAGGGCGCCCACATGGAGCCGGCAGTCGAAACGTTGATCGCCAAGCAGGCCATCACCGAGGTCGTCTACCGATACTGCCGCGGCATCGATCGCTTCGATCGCGAGGTGGTGCGCGACTGCTATTGGCCCGAGGCCACCGACGAGCACGGCAGTTTCTCGGGCACGCGCGACGAATACATCACATGGGTATTCGACCGGCTACTGCCTCGCTATTCGTGGAGCCAGCATTTCATCGGCAACGTGCTCATCGAGCAACTCGACCTCGTCAATGGCCGCGCCAAGAGCGAGTCCTACGGGCAGTCCCGCCATCACCGTCCCGGCGGGCGCCCCGAGCACAATCTGATCTCGGGATTTCGCTATGTCGACGACTTCGAACGGCGCGACGGCGAATGGCGGATCGCCCGACGCATCTGTCCGCTCGAATGGGTCCGCATCGACGACGCATCGACATTCTTCGAAGCGCCGCCGTCTCATCGTCGAGGCACGCGTGACCGCGCCGACCCTGCATACTGGTCGCACGACGAGTTCCATGCTTGGCTCCCTGGCGCAGAGGAAGTAGGCGACACGACATGAAACCTCGGCGGCCACTCGTCCTCGCACCGGTGTTCGACGCTCCTGACGATTTCGCGCGTCTCGTGCGCACCAACGGGCCGTTTCCGTCGCTGCAACAACGAGTGATGCAGAGCGCCGTCGAGAGCGCGGCGATCACGAGCGAATGGGTCAGCGACGAGATGATCGCCGAAACCCGAGCGGGCGGCACCAAGAGCATCGCGATCAGTGCGTCGTATCGCAGCTTCTGGGCCCGCCGCGGCAAGCCTCTGCGCGACGACGCCGCTTGGCTCCTCGACTACGAACCCTTCTTCGAGGCGGCCCGCCGCCTCTTTGCCGACGACCACATCGTCGTGCGTCCCGATGAGATCTACGTCAACGTACAAGTGCCGCAGCGCACTCGGTTCGGGTCGGCGCACGTCGATATTCCGAAGTTCAGGGGCATGGAGCGGCGCGAGTATCCGGTCTGGCTCCTGACGACCATGCGGCGATCCGAATTGTTCGAGCACTGGCGCGTGCCCGTTGCCACGGCGGTGTGTTGGTTCTACGACGGGCCGGGTGGCACGTATACGTACTGGCCCGACGGTCCGCGGTCTGCCCCTCGACAAACGACGCACCCGTTCAGCAACACCGCAGTGGTGGGCGAGAACGACACGATGTTCCATCGCGGCGACGGCTTCGCGTCTTCCGACGAGCAGGCACCCGAGGGACTGACCCTCGACTGCGTGTGCGAGCCGATTGGTAGCGATGCCCGCACGTGGCAGATACGGGAGGGCGACCGGGTGCTCGCCTGCTACGACTCGGCGCGGGTGCGCATCGCGCTGTCGTGGAGCGCGGAGGTCTACGGCGACGACGTGGCGCGTCAGGTAGCCGACGAGCACACCGACGACCTCGATCTCGACAACGTCGTCGACACCTTCGTCGCCGACCTGCACCAGCGTGGCCAATCGGTGGCGAGACCCCACGATCCGCTGCACGACATCGACTTCATCGCCCGTCTGGCCCGCACTTACCGCGTGCTACCGACCCAATATCCGACTGTCGAAGAAACCGATGCCGTCGCGCGTCTCGAAGCCGCGATCGGCGCCTAGAGGGCCCGAGCGGCCCTCGGCAGAGCGGAGATCGAAGCCAAGGAGGCCCAACATGCCCTCGCTCAACCACATGGGCGTCACCGTTCGTGATGTAGAGGCATCGATTGTCTTTTACCGCGACGTCGTCGGCATGGAGGTCTTCAGCCGGCGGCGTATGCAAGGCGATTGGTTCGACACGCTCACCCACAACTCGGGCGCCGACATCGACGTTGCCATGTTGCGTATGGACGGGCTCACGTTGCAGTTGGTGCAATACCTCGCGGCGGGTGGCGCGACGTTGCCGCTGGCGCACAACAACGTCGGTAACCCGCACCTTTGTGTCAACGTCGACGACGTCGATGCCAAACATCGCGACGCCACTGCCCGCGGTGGGCTCGACCCGACGCCGATCGTCGACATCATGGGCCTCGGCATCCGCAGTTTCTACGTGCACGATCCCGACGGCCTGCCCGTCGAGTTCCTCGAGCCCGCAGCTGCTACCGCGCCTCGTTGATCGCCCGCCACACGCGCTCGGGAGTACACGGCATGTCGATGTGGCGGATGCCCAGGTGCGCGACCGCGTCGATCACCGCGTTTTGCACCGCCGGC
This sequence comes from Acidimicrobiales bacterium, assembly GCA_035525225.1. Lineage (GTDB taxonomy): Bacteria > Actinomycetota > Acidimicrobiia > Acidimicrobiales > WLNW01 > DATLFA01. The sequence continues at coordinate 133,985 of DATLFA010000077.1, read as the reverse complement.
GTCGATCCGACCGTACCTGCTTCGCCGATGCCCTTCGCCCCGAGGGGGTTGAGCGGCGACTTCGTCACCATCTCGACACGCTCGAAGCTCGGCAGCTCGGCCGCCGAGATGATGCCGTAGTCGGCGAAGTTGCTCGTCTGTGGATTGCCGTCGGTGTCATAGCGGATCTCTTCGATCAAGGCCTGCGCCGCGCCGCTGGCGAGGCCGCCGTGCACCTGGCCGTCGCACAACAGCGGGTTGAGCAGCGTGCCGCAATCGTCGACGGCAACGTGGCGCAAGAGCTCGACGCGCCCGGTATCGAGGTCGACTTCGACGACCGCGCAGTGCGCGCCGAACGGGAAGCTCGCCGCCGCCTGCACGAACTGCGAGATACCGACCAGCGCGGTGCCGTTGTTCGATGTTGCGTCCGCGATGTCAGCCCATGACACCGACTTTGCCGGCGTGCCCTTGACGTGGAACACGCCTTTGCTCTTGTCGAGCACGACGTCATCGGCTTTGGCTTCGAGCAGATCGGCTGCTTTGTCGGTGGCTTGTGCGGCCAGCCGGGTCGACGCGTCGATCATCGAGGAGCCGGCGATCTGCGCGGAGCGCGAACCGCCCGTCACGTTCGACCACGGCACCACGTCGGTGTCGCCATGGATGAACGTGATCTTGTCCATCGGGATGCCGAGCTCGTCGCTGATGAGCATGCCCCATGTCGTGTAGTGGCCTTGCCCATGCGGTGATGACCCGGTGACGGCGAGCACCGTGCCGTCGGGCTTCAACTCGACGGAGCCGTACTCCTTGGCGCCATCGGGGCCGGCCATACCGGTGATCTCGACGTAGCACGACAGCCCGATGCCGAGTTGCATGCGGTCGCCGTTGATCCGGCGGTGCGCTTGTTCGTCGCGCAAGTCGCGGTAGCCAACCGATGAGAGGACCAACTCGAGTGCATCGCCGTAGCGACCGCTGTCGTACTTGGTTCCCGTGGGCGTCGTGTACGTCGTGTCGAATGCCGGCAGCAGGTTCTTACGGCGAACGTCGGCGGGATCCATGCCGATCTCGGCCGCGAAGAGGTCGACGGCGCGTTCGATCGCCGCAGTTGCCTCAGGTCGTCCGGCGCCGCGGAAGGCGCCCGTCGGCGCGGTATTGGTCGCGACCGAACGTCCGCGGAAACCGACGTTGGTCCATCCGTAGGTGCCCGTCAACATCATCATGCCCGCGCCGATCAGCGCGGAGCCGATGTGCGGGTAGCCCCCCGCGTCTTGGAGGATGTCGAGGCTGTACGCGGAGATGGTGCCGTCGCGCTGCCCGCCGATCTTGATGTTCTGCACCTGGCCGCGGCCGTGCACCCACGCCAACATGTTCTCGGTACGCGTCTCGGTCCACGTGACGGGGCGACCGACCTGGCGGGAGAACTCGGCGACGAGCAACTCTTCGGGCAGGGGGAAGCCCTTGCCACCGAAACCGCCACCCACGTCGGGGGTGACGACGCGGACCTGTGAAGGCTCGAGACCGTAGATCAGCAGGTACTGGCCCTGTTGCTGGTGCACGCCTTGACTGCTGGCGTAGACCGTCAGGTGATCGTCGTCCCACGACGCGGCGGCGCATCGTGGTTCGATCGCGCCGATCGCCATGCGCGGATTGAGGATGCGTTGCTCGACGACGACCTCACAGTCGTCGAAGTTGGCGGTCATGAACGCAGGGATCTGCATCGACGTGTTGGTCTCGGTGCCTTCGAAGAACAACAACTTGTCGGTCGCCGACTCTTCGAGATCGACCACGACGGTCAGCGGTTCGTAGTCGACGACGACTTGCTCGGCGGCGTCGGTGGCGAGGTATGCGTTCTCGGCGATGACCGCCGCTACCGGTTCGCCGACGAAGCGCACGAGGTCGGTCGCGAGCATCGGCCGCAGGTACGGATCGGGAACGATGCCGGGGAACGGAGACGGCAGTTTGGGCAGGTGCGCGATGTCGGCCGCGGTGATCACCTTGATGACCCCCGGCATGGCGGCCGCCGCCGACGTGTCGATGCCGAGCACGCGCGCGTGCGCCATCGACGACCGGACGAACACCAACGCGGCGGATCCCGGCAGGTCTATGTCGCCGACGTACGTGCCGCCCTGGGTCAACAGCTTGGGGTCTTCGGTACGGACGACCCGGGTGCCCATGAGGCTCATGAATACGCTCCCTCTCGATTCGCCAGAGCGGCAGCATAGGACGCGCTGCGGACCTACCGTTCGCCCGAGCGATGAGCGCTCGCGAGAAGAGCCATGAACTACGCGATGCGGGCGCCGACCGGGCGGTTGCCGACCAGCGCGTGAAGGTCGAGGGCCATGATGCTCTGGAACTGCTCGGCCGGCACGGGCTTACCCGTCAGGTAGCCCTGCACGAGATCGCAACCCTGCTTGTGGAGGTACGCGAGCTGGGGCAACGTCTCGACACCTTCGGCGACGACCTCGAGGTCGAGACCGCGAGCCATCGCGATGACCGCGGTGACGATCGGCGATCCCTTCGAAGTGATGCCGCGAACGAAGGTGCGATCGATCTTGAGCACGTCGAAGCGGAACTTGTCGAGATAGCCCATGCCGCTGTAGCCCATGCCGAAATCGTCCATCGAGACGCGGGCGCCGAGTGCACGGAAATCGTCGAGTATCCGCTGGACTTGGTCGGGGTCGCCGACGGCGAGGCTCTCGGTGAGCTCGAGTTCGAGGAGCTCGGGTGTGCAGCGAGTGAAGCGCAGGACACTACGCACCAGTTCACTGATGGCTTGCTGCTGGAACTGGCGAGCCGAAAGGTTCACGGCCACGGTGAGCGGTGTGCCCGCCTCTTCCCAACGCCGAGCTTGCGTGCACGCCTCGATGAGCACCCATTCGCCGATCTCACAGATCATGCCGGTCTCTTCCGCGATCGGGATGAACTGGTCGGCCGTCACGAGCCCGACACGCGGATGGTTCCAACGCACGAGGGCTTCGCAACCGACGATGAGGCCGCTGCTCAAGCTGACCTTTGGTTGGTAGAAGAGCTTCAGTTGATCGTCGACGATCGCCCTGTGCAACGCCGACTCGAGATCAAGTCGATCGAGTGCGCGCAACCGTGTCTCGGCGGTGTAGAGCTGGAAGTTGTTGCGGCCCCGCTCCTTCGCTCGATACATCGCGGCGTCGGCCCGTTCGAGCAGCCCGTGCGCGTCGACACCGTCGGCGGGATAGTGCGCGATGCCGATGCTGGGTGACACATAGACCTTGCGACGCGCGACCGCGATCGGTTCGGTGAATCGTTCGAGCAGCTTCTTGGCGACGGTTCGGGCGGGGGCCGATCCGTTGACTCTCGGCAGCAGCAATGCGAACTCGTCGCCACCCAAGCGGGCGACGGTCATGTCATCGTCGGCGCACCCGAGCAGTCGCTTCGCCACTGCCGCGAGTACCTGGTTGCCGGCGGCATGGCCGAGGCTGTCGTTGACCGCTTTGAACCGGTCGACGTCGAGGAACATGACGGCGGTACCCCATGAACCTCGATCGGCTTGCTCGAGTGCCATACCGAGACGCTCGAGGAACATGGTTCGGTTGGGCAGACCCGTCAGTTCGTCGTGGTAGACCTCGTGCTCGAGTGTTCCCGAGCGAACCAACAAACAGAACATGTAGATCGCGGCACCCGACGAGAGGATCAGCGAAGTGATCGTCGCGTAGGTGACGTCGACCTCGATCGTGGTCGCCGTGCCGACGACGAACAATGCCGGGCCGACGAGGGTGGCAGAGATGGGCACCAACGCCCGGATCACGATCCGTGACGTGCCATTGTTCGTGGCCGCGCTGCGCAGTGGCTCGAACGCGGGGCACGCCGCGGCCGCCGCAGTGACGGTGCCGACGACCAGCGCCAACCATGCGTCATAGGCGTCGGCATTCGCAGAGTTCGAGAAGCCGAACCAGATCAACAGCGGGCCGAGCGCGGCGTGCGCGGCCAACGCCAGAATGAGGAACACGAACGACGGGCCGCGGACAAGTGGGTCGAGCAGTCGCAGGCGAAGGGCGGCCAGCAACATCGCCCCGGTCAACCCGAGGACGGTGACGCCACAGACGGCGACGGTGTTCGATTGTTCCAGCTTGGGGAGCACCCACAATCCCCACGCGGCCAACGTGATCGATGCTGCGACGAGGAACGCCTCACTGATGATCTCGCCGCCGAGGCGGCGCAAGCGATCTCGCGTCATACGCGCGGTCGCCCCGCAGATCAGCACCGCGCCGACTACCGCGCCCAGGGCGCGCTGTTCGATGTCGCCGGTCGCGGCGACCGAAGCGAACACGGCAGCTGCGCCCACCAGGAGCAGCCAACCGGGCGCGGTCAGTTCGCGGAGCGTGCGCAAGGGCAGACGCGCACTGAGCGCGGCGGTCAACTCGATCGCACCGATCGTCGCGACGAAGACGCGATGGTTCCCTTGGAAGAACGGAAAGAACCCGGCAGCCAGTACCCCGACGCACAGGATGATGGCGCTCGTCCGGTAGGTGCTCGCCGTGCGCGCGGGCGTGTCCGTTCGCCCCGCGATCGCCGACAAGGATGAGGTTGCCATCAACTCAGACCCGACTTTGCCGTCGAGAACGGCTCGATCCTTAAGATCGGCCTCTATGCGAGTTGCTTGAGCAGCCAAAAGACCTAACTGCCCGCTCTCGGGGCCGCTCGGGCCCTGGCTGTTCGCTCTGAGGGCCGCTCGGGCCCTGGCTGTTCGCTCTGAGGGCCGCTCGGGCCCTGGCTGTTCGCTCTCGGGGCCGCTCGGGCCCTGGCTGTTCGCTCTCGGGGCCGCTCGGGCCCTGGCTGTTCGCTCTCGGGGCCGCTCGGGCCCCTCGTCAGCCGGATGCGACGAAATCGAGGAAACCGTCGACGAGTCGGTCGGCGGCGGGCAACGACGACTCCACCATTGCCGGCGCATTCGCGGCGATCTCCACGGGGTCGGCGCCCGCGGCTGCGAATTCGTCATCGCTGCGATGTCGGCCTTCGAGCCAGTCGCGCACGATGGCGCCATCGACTTCGGGATGGAACTGCACGCCGAGTGATCGCCCGTAACGGAATGCCTGCGGCGCCACCGCTGACCGTGCGAGCTCGGTCGCGCCCTCGGGAACCGTGAACCGGTCGCTGTGCCATTGGAACCAAGGGCCGGGGCTGATCCACGATGTCTCGGTCTCGACGGAGTGCCAGCCGATCTCCGGCCGAGGAGCGCGCGACACCGTGCCGCCGAGCGCCGCCGAGAGTGCTTGCGCGCCGAAGCACACTCCGAGGATGGGAACGCCCTGCGTATGTGCGTCGCGCAGCAACGTCAACTCGCGCTCGATCCACGTGCCGATCGAGTCGGAGTCGTAGACCGACCATGGCGCTCCCATCGTGGCGATGAGGTCGTAGTCGGTGAAGTCGGGAAAGGGGTCGTGGGAAACGGGCTTTGCCGGATCGGAGACGACGATGAACGGGTCGACCTCGTATCGCCGCTCTCGCAAACGTTGCCCGACGCGCCCTGCACCTTCATGAACACTGTGGCAGATCACCAGTGCGCGCAGCGCGGTCATTGACCGGTCATGGTACGCCAGGCGTCGCGGATTCGCTCTGCTTCGGATTGTGGGTCGCGATACCACTGGGCCGACCACACGCGATGTACATCCCAACCAAGCCGCTGCAACGCCTCGGGTCGGAGGCGATCTCGGTCTCGCGTCGTTCGGGCCTCGCTGTAGGTCTGCGCGTCGCATTCGACAGCAATCCCGCGAGCGCCGTCGGTGGGATGCGCGAGTGCGAAGTCGACGCGGTAGCTCGATTGCCCGACCATGGGTGTCACGGGGAGGCTCAGCGCGGCCAACCACCCGCGAACGTGCTCGAGGAACGGGTCGAGTGCGATGCCGCTCGCTCCGCGGGCTGCGGCGCCGCCACCCGACCCTGCGTAGACCATGTAGTCCCTCAGCAGCGCGACGCCGCGTGCATTGGTGCGATTCAGATCGATAGCGGTCGATTCGAACGAGCTCACCAACGTCATGCGACGGCGGGCTCGCGTGATGGCGACATTCACGCGCCGCTCGCCCCCACCTTGATTGAGCGGGCCGAAGTTGTGCGACAGCTGACCGTTGGCGCTCTTTTCGTAGCCGATCGACAACACGATGGCGTCACGTTCGTCGCCCTGAACCCTCTCGAGGTTCTTTATGAAGAATCGTTCTTCGGCGTCGTCGTCGAAGAACGATTCGAGTTCGTCGTCGTCGTCGGGCGCCGCGGCGCGGGCTCTGCGCAGTGCTTCGGTGATTCGTTCGGCGTGGACGATGCCCATCGCGATCACGCCGAGTGTCTCATCGGGCCGAGTACGCGCATGCTCGAGCACCAACTGGACCACTCGGCCGACCTCGTCGGTCGCGCTCCCGGCGGCATCGTGGTCGCTGTCGACCACGATGTGCGTCAGACACGGCGGTTGCGTCGTCGGCGCACCCAGCACCATCGGATTCGGGAACGTCGTCAGGGTGTTCTCGTAGAACCGGGAGTTGGAGAAACCGACCAGGCGTTCGTCGAGGCTGCGGTAGTGCCATCGGAGGAAGCCCGGGGCGAGCAATGCAGTAGCCACATCGAGGATGCTCTCGAGGCCACTCGTGAGCGCGCTCGCGTTGGGTGGTTCGTCGCTTGCGGACTCGTTTGGCGAGATGTCGGCATCTGTGTCGGTCGCGAAGAATGTGGTGGGGGGCAACTGTTCGCTGTCGCCGGCGATGACGACCTGATGCGCTCGCAGCAAAGTAGGCACTGCGTCCGCGGGGAGGATCTGGCTCGCCTCGTCGAAGACAACGACATCGAAGCACCGGGGCGGCAACAGCTGCGCGACGAGCAGTGGACTCATGGTCCAGCACGGGCGTGCGCGGGTGACGACGTCAGGCGCGCACGCGATCAGCTCGCGCGACGGCAAGTGACCGCGAGTGCGCGCGGCCTGTGCTTCGACGAGCTGTACCTGCTCGGGGAAGCTCTGACGCAGCAGCGAGATGTTGTGCTGTACCGACTTGCGCACCCGCGCCGCGGCGCCGGCCATGTGTTGCGCGTCGAGCCTGCAGTAGTCGTCTCGTCGCCGATCGTGCAGCGCACCGTCGAAGGACGCGAGCTCTGGAGCCAGCATGCTGTAGACGGAACGCAGCCACGTGAACCGGATGGTGTCCACGAGCTGTTCGGCGTCGAGTTTCTGCTGTTTGGCATGTTCGAGTACCGGCGCGAGCTGATACTGCTCGATCTGTCGCTCGAGGGCGCGTAAGCGCGGTTGCCGGTACACACCGACGGCATCTTCGGCGAGCGCGGCCGCGATGGCTCGAATTTCGGCCGTACCCAACGACGCCAAGTGCTGGTCGGGCAGGACGCTGTCGAGGGCCGAGAGCCGCACCAACAACGTCTGGTACGCGGCGGTGAGCTGTTCGTAGCCCGCAACCGGACGCGGGGGATGGCCCGGCTTCGCCCTCGCGAGCCATTGGGTTCGTGCGTCGCGTGCTGTGGCGAGCCCGCGGTACAGCTGGACGTCGTCGAGCGTGATGCCTTCGCGCTGCAGGGCCCGCGCCCTCCGACGGGCGCCTCGGTAACCGCCCGAGAGGCTGCGCGACAGCGACGCCATGCCGCCTTGTTTCTCTGCTTTCGCGAGCGTGGCGCACAGCGACTCGAGATCGGCCTCGTCGAAAATGGTCGGATTGAATGCGGCCAACACCCGCTGAACTTCGCTGATCAACGCGAGCACCGGTTGCCAGCCGGAAAATGAGGTGGGCGCGGTGATGCCGAGGGTCGCGGCGAGACTGCGTAGGGCTTGGTCGACGGAGGCGCATTCGTCGTCGCGCAGAGCGTGCGCGTGGTCGAGGGCAACACTGGCTTCGTCGTTGGACGAGAGCGTCGCGCGCGCCCACGGTGATTGCTCGCTTCCGGACATCGCGAGGGCCGCGTACTCGCGGACCCCTGCGGCGATGGTGTGGTAGTCCTCGCGCCCGAAACGGTCTGTCGTGCTGCGCGGCAACACGTGGGGATTGTGTACCACGGCGGGGAATGCGAACATCTCGGCTTGCAGGTCGTAGAGACTGAGCCCGAACGGCTCACGGATCACGTGCATAGTTTGCGCGTAGTCGTGAAGCGCCTGGCGCGCCTCTATCAATTGCCGAGGGGCCGACCGATCGCTGGTGTCGACGGGTTCTGGCGACTGCAGGGATTGGGCAATGGCGCGGGCGAACGCGGCCTTCGTCGTCGACACCGAGTGCAGGTCGAGCACGATGTCGTCGAGACCGACCTGATGTAGCCGCTTGACGACTGCGTCGATGGCAGCGCGCTTTTCGGCGACGAACAACACGCGCTTGCCCTGTGCCACGAGCGAGGCGATCATGTTCGCGATCGTCTGCGACTTACCGGTGCCGGGCGGGCCCTGAATCGTGATGCTCTCGCCGTTGAGGACGCGGTTGATGACGTGGCTCTGTGAGGCATCCGCGGGTAACACGAGATGTTCGTCGGCGGGCGCAATGCTGTCGGGTAGGTCGTCGGGCACGACCGCCGCCGCCCGAGCCGCCAGAGCCTTACGGGCGCCGGCATCGCCGGCGATGGAGGCGATCAAGTCGTGGTCCGCGCCCTCGGCGCGGCTGGCGTTGAGGTCGTTGACCATAGGCAACTTGGCGAAGCTGAAATTGCCTATGACGTTGCGAGCGGTGATCGCGAAACCGGCGAGCGGCGCGCAGATGTGCGTCATCTCGTTGAAGATCAGCATCGCGTCGGGCTCGATCGCGTGGTCGGGCGTTGCCTGGTCGACGATGTCGTCGGCCGCGACCGTGAGGCCGTGACGGCTCTGCAACAACTGGATGAGGGTGGGATTGAGCTGCGCCTCGCCCGTAACCGTGAGCTCGAAATCTTCGCCGGCGGTTCCCTTGCGTGCAGCCCGTAGCGGAAACAGCAGCACGGGCGCGGCCGGTGTGGCTGCGGTGCCGAGCGGTGTCCATGTCGCCATACCCCACGCGAGATAGAGCGTGCGCAAGCCCCGCTCTTCGAGGTTCTCGACGGCCTTAGCGTTGATCGCGCGCATCCGGCGCGCCGCGTCGGCGCGCAGTTCGTCGTCGCGGAACAGGTCGCCGAGCCGAACCCGCGCGCCTTGGCGCAGCGACTCGATCGCGGGCTGGGCCGCATTGTCGAGGTCGAGCGTGCCGACGCGGAGGGTGCGGTAGTAGAGCAGCCGGTTGGACGCACCGAGATCGACAAGTTGGCTCATCCACGCGGTCACGGCCGCGTCGACCGACCTACGGCGACTGTTCTCGGTCGGTGCCGTCACGCGTCGTGGCTCAGATCCGTGTGTCGGAGCGAACCCTCGACGCGCCAGGCCCGCTGTATGTGAGGCCGAATCCCGGTGTGTGGCGCCACTCGATCGACGGTAGCGCAGAGAGCGCGCTCTTCCACGCACCGATCAGTTGGTCTTCGGCCTCGTAGTCGAAGGGGTCGTCGAGCACCATCTCTTCGACGCCTCCGGGCTCGGGTCGATTCTGCGCCAACCATCGAGCGGTGCGCGCGATGGCGACTCGCGCCGGAACGACATCGCGATAGCCGAGACGCTGGCGCAGTGACGAGGTGTCGAGCACACGATGCGTCGGCCGGTGTTGCTGGATGAGCGGGCGAGCGGGCAGGGCGATCTCCCACGGCATGGAGACGATCTCGATTTGGTGATCGAGTTCGCGCGCGACGATCTCGATCACTTGACCGAGCGTCAGGCACTCGTCGTCCGCCGCGTTGAAGCATTGCCCTGCGGCCGCGGGATGACCGACGGCCAGCAGCACCGCGTGCGCGAGGTTCTCGACGTAGCCGTAGGACAGCAACGTCAACCCGCCGTCGGCGACGACGATGTGTGGCCGTCGATCGAGGACCCTTCGCACGATCGACCATTCTCGCGGCGCGGGTTGGCGCGGCCCGTACACCATCGGGTATCGGTAGTGCGTGGCCTGCGGATGGTGCTCGAATACGATCGCTTCGGTGCGCGCGACGCGGTAGCTCTTGCCGTCGGCACTCTCGTCGGCGAGCAGCGCGTCTTCGCGCGTCGGCAGCGGTAGGCCGGGTGGGTTCCACAGGTCGGGATCCATGTAACCGCGGTATGCGGGCACGCCGCCGATCGAGATGAACTGGCCTGTCCTGTCGACCATGATCTCCGCGATCGCGCGCAGCCGTCCGTACATCGCCAGTGTCACGTCGAAATCCCGTGAGCCGATCGCCGCCGCGAACGCGTCGCCATCGTGGGGGGAGGCGTGGATGTGCTCGACGTCGGGAGGGATCTCGGCGACCTCATGGCGTCCAGTGTGCAGGATCGTCGTCCGATACCCGAGTTCACGCAGGCCGTTGACGATGAAGGGCCCGGTCGGGCCGGTGCCACCGATGACGAGAGATGTTGGGCCCGAGCGGCCCCCGGCAGAGCGGGATGTTGGTGTTGTCATAGTGAGTGCGAACGACGCTATACCCCGACCCTCGTGCGAGCGATCACACTGCGACCCTGGCAACGCGATGCACTCGAGGTTTTCCGCGCTCGTCGGTCACCCGACTTCCTCGCGGTTGCGTGTCCGGGCGCAGGTAAGACGACGTTCGCGCTCGCGGCATTGCGGCAGGACCTGCAGACCGAGCGCCGGCCGGTCGTCGTGGTCGTACCGACACAACATCTCAAACACCAGTGGGCGCAGGCGGCGGCGCGCTTCGGCCTGCATCTCGAAGCCGACTGGCAATGGCGTATGGGATTGCCCGCCGACATGCACGGCGTGATCGTCACGTACAGCCAGGCAGCCACCTCGGCCAAATCGCTGGCTCGGCTCGCGCGTGGCGGCATCGCGGTGCTCGACGAGGTACACCACGCCGCGAGCGAACGGAGTTGGGGCGATGGCGTGCGTTCGGCGGTGGGCGACGCGGAGAGCCGACTGTTGCTGTCGGGTACGCCCTTTCGTACGGACGACAATCCGATCCCGTTCGTGACCTATTCCTTCGGCGACTACGGCGATGCCATCGCGGACTACTCCTACGGGTATGGCGACGCGCTCGCGGAGGGCGGTGTCGTGCGCCCGGTGTTCTTCCCTCGTTTCGACGGGCACATGGAATGGCGCTCGAGCGACGGTGAAGAACTGGCGGCCTCCTTCGACGAAGACCTCCGGCGCGACCAGTGGGGCGCGCGCTTGCGCACGGCACTCAGCCCCGAGGGCGACTGGTTGCCGGCGGTATTGGCGAAGGCCCACGAACGGCTCGTCGACATCCGTCGCACCCACACAGGTGCGGGGGGCTTGGTGATCGCGATCGACCAGGAGCACGCACGCGCGGTCGTCAAGGTCCTCAAGCGCGATCACAAGATCACCGTGCGAGTTGCATTGTCGGACGACCCGAAAGCGTCCGCGGTGATCGCAAAGTTCGCGCAGAGTGACGACCCCTGGATCGTCGCGGTACGCATGATCAGCGAAGGTGTCGACATCCCGCGTCTTCGTGTCGGCGTATTGGCCACGACGACCGCGACTGCGCTGTTCTTCCGTCAGGCGGTCGGACGAATCGCACGATGGACGCCGGGTCTGCGTTCGCAGAAGGCCTACTTCTTCCTGCCCGATGATCCCCGTATGCGAGGCCACGCGTTGACGCTCGCGCAGGAGCGTCGACACTCGATCGAAGCGCGGCGGCGTGCCGCGGAAGAAGCGGGGTTCGACAAACAATCGTCCGATCCTCGCCCCGAGGAACAGCTTTCGCTGTTCGAGGCCCGGTCGTCGACCGTCGTCGGCGGCGCGTCGTCCGACGGGTCGTCGTCGGCGCCGGCTGACGGCATCGACCCTTCCGAGGATCTCGAGGTGGGCGTCGACGCGTTCGCCGGCTTCGACGTGGTGCTGCCACCGCCTCCGCCGTTGCCCGGTCGCCAGCCCGATCCCCTCAGCGCGTTGTCCGACATGCGCACGCGCGAATCGGAGAAGCGCTATCTGCGCGATTTCAACACTGTGCGCGTCACCGAATTGGCTCGGCTCACCGGATGGGATCACGCGAAGATCAATGGTGAGCTGAATCGACGGGCAGGTATCCGATCGATCGCGGAAGCAACCGTCGCGCAGTTGGAGAAGAGGTTGCGAGAGGCGGATCGCTGGATCGCGACCGGATGACGAGTCAGAACTGAAGAGCCCGTCGGTACCCTCGGGTCGTGCGAATCCTCGTAACCGGCGGTGCCGGTTTCATCGGTGCCAATCTCTGCCGCAGGCTGGTGACAACACCGCAGGTCGATCACGTCGCGGTCCTCGACGATCTGTCGACGGGCGCCGCCGCCAACCTCGACGGCGTCGATGTCGAGTTGGTCGTCGGGAGCGTTCTCGACATGGATGTGGTGCACGGCCTTGTCGAGCGGGCCGATTCGGTTGTTCATCTGGCCGCCCGCCCGTCGGTTCCCCGTTCGATCCAGGATCCGATGGCCAGTCACCTTGCCAACGCCACCGGCACGATGACCGTGCTCGAGGCGGCGCGGCTGTCGGGTCTGCCGCAAGTGATCGTGGCCTCGTCGTCGAGCGTCTACGGAGCCAACCCGACCTTGCCGAAACGCGAAGACCTCGCATCGCGACCGGTCAGCCCGTATGCCGCGAGCAAGCTCGCCACCGAGGCATACGCGCTGGCCTACGGTCACAGCTTCGGCTTGCCCACGTTGGCGTTTCGTTTCTTCAATGTGTTCGGCCCGCTGCAGGCGGCAAACCATGCGTATGCGGCGGTCGTACCGGCATTCGTCGACGCGGCGCTGCATGGTCGACCGCTCATCGTGCACGGCGACGGCACGCAGTCGCGGGACTTCACGTTCGTCGACTCGGTCACCGCAGTGATCGAGCGGGCGGTCACGAGCCGCCTTGCGCACCCCGAACCAGTCAATCTGGCCTTCGGTTCGCGCACGACACTGCTCGAGCTCATCGCCGAGATCGAGTCGATCTTGGGATGTCGACTGCCTCGTGTGCACGTCGAATCACGCGCGGGCGATGTGGCTCATTCGCAGGCTGATGCCACGCTGTTGCGCGCCCTCTTTCCCGACATAGAGCCGGTTGCCCTCGCCGATGCAGTGCGGATCACCGTGGATTGGTTCCGTTCATTCGCCGACAACTGAGTTCCGCGGGTCGTTGGGCGCTCAGGTCGCGATCGCGGGTGGCAGCCAGCCCTGCACGGCGGTCAACACATCGCGCGGAATCTTGCGGCGCGTCCACCACTTGGCGGCGCGCGACGTGACACCCGGAGCGATGAGCGACCCGGCCAGACCAGCCGCGGCTTCGAGCGACGGCGCCCGTTTGACCGACGTTGCGAACATTCGTGCCGCGGCGACGCGCTGCCCGGCGAACATCAGCCGGCTCGCGGTCGCGAAGATGTGCGTGTTCCAGTCGAATTCGACGCCCAATGCTGCACGCTGCGTCGAATAGCGCTCTTCGATCGTGACCAGATCCGGGACTCGCCATTCGGCGACCACCGAGCCGCCGTCGTCGTGGAGGAAGTAGCCGACCAGTGGCAGCGGCACGAATACTGCGGGTGCCCGCAGCGCGAGCCTGATCCAGCACTCCCACTCCTCGCCGAAGACGAGCGTCTCGTCGAAACCGCCGGCATCGAGCAACAGCTCACGGCTCGCGACGACCACCGAGCCCCCGCCCGAGATGCGGTTGGCGGCGAGGAGGGTACGCAGCAGATCATCGCTCGAGGGTGCGGGTTGGTAGTGCACGATCGTCCCGTCTCGATCGAAGAAGACGGCCGCGCTGCCGCACCACTGCGCGCCCGGATTCGCTCCGAGAAGGTCGAGTTGACGGCGCAGCTTGTCGGGGGCCCAGACGTCGTCATCGTCGAGGAAGGCGACCCACGGAGTACGCGCCGCGCGCACACCGACGTTGCGGGCCCCATTGGGTCCGAGCGGCCGTTCGTCGGTGATGACCTCGACGTCGGGGGAGGCCAGCGCGGCGACGCGAGCGGCGTTGGCCGGTGTCGATCCGTTGTCGACAACGACCACATGGGGTTCGACACCGCGCTGGGCGAGGGCGAGTCGCACCGCGCGAGCGGCGAGAGCGGGCCGATCGTGGGTAGGGACCACCACGGTGATCGGGGTGGTGGGTCGGCCGTTGTCGATGTCCTGGATCCCTCTGGAGACATTTCGAGCGCGTGTCCTTGATCGTAGTGGCGGTGAACGACTCGTCACGGCCGCTCGGGCGATCGCGCCGGCGAACTTTCAGCTGAGCGAACGACGGCGTTGGGCGATCACCAAGGTCGACACCCCCATGCGGCGCAGTATCGGCACGCGCGCGAACGTCTCGGGTGACCGGCGGATCCACTCGATCATCGTCGGCGGCAACCATCGAAACCGATCGAACATGGGGAAGACCGTCTGGGTGTGACGCACCTCGAGGCCGGCCTCCTCTACGAGCGAGACGAGTTGCGACGGCCAGTAGTTGCGAGCTCTGAGGCTGCGCCGGAAAAGACGCTGCGGCAGCCACGGAACGAGTGGTACGGGCCAGTTGAGCTCCCGGCGGCGCAGCGCGAGGCCGTGCCCCTCGAACGGAAACAAACGGTTCGGGCTCAAGAGCGCCAGGTGACCACCCGGGCGCAGCACACGATGGATCTCGCGCAACGTTGCCTGCTCGTCGCCGACGTGCTCGAGGACCTCGTTGAGCAACACGCCGTCGAAGGTCTCGTCGCGCAGAGGTAGCGCTTCGGACGCGGCGCACGAAAAGCTGACCGACGCGCCGTCGGGCCTCGTCGAGCCAAGGGCGACGCGTGGATGTTCGATGTCGACGGCGACGACGCCCGTTGCGCCGAAGGAGGGGAGCGCCGCGGCAAAGCCGCCTTCGGCCGAGCCGCAGTCGAGCCAACGCCCTTCGAGCACACCCTGGCGAGCGATGAGCCCCAGGCGGTACGCGACATTCGTCGAGGTCGCCGTGGAATACCCTCGATTTGTTTCGTCGCTACGAAAGACCAAGCAGTCGAGTGTATTGGTTGCGTTTCTCGCCAGGCTCAGACTTGTTGCATCACTTTCACGTAGTCGATCTGCATCTCCGAAGGCCACGGCGTGGACGCGTTGGGCGGGCCCGGCCACGATCCGCCGAGGGCGAAGGTGATCAAGAGGAACATGCGGTGCTGATTGGTTGCGGCGACGTTGGTGGTTGTCACAACCGGCTGACCATCGAGGGTCCACGTCAGGCTCTGCGGTGTCCAGTCGAAGCCGTAGACGTGCCATGCCGTGGTGTCGGTATACACCGGGATGGGACCGAGTTGGCGCTGGCCCGACCCGGTGGGGAAGTGATGATTGCCGAAGTAGCGGTTCTCGTTGTTGATCGACTCGAAGATGTCGATCTCGGGGAGCCATCCACTGGTGGTGCCGGCGGAGGGCAGCATCCACAGTGCCGGCCAGAACCCTTGGCCCTTGGGCATCTTCGCCCGTATCTCGACACGGCCGTACTGGAAGTCGAACTTGGCCACCGCTTGGCCCGACGTGTAGTTGCGCCCGCCCATGGGGCGATTCTGTGCGCGCACGATCATCGATCCGTCGCGGATGAATACGTCGTCCGCGGCGTAGAACGACAACTCGCCCATGTTCGTCGCCGGTCGGTTCTCGACGGTCCACTTCGAACTATCCACGGTGCTGCCGTCGAAGTTGTCGAGGAAGATCGTCTGCCAGCCAGAGGGCGCAGCCGCGGCGCGGGTGGTGGTCGGTGCCGGTGCTGCCGTGGTCGGGGGAGCCGTGGTCGGGGGAGCGGTGGTCGGGGGAGTGGTGGTCGGGGGAGTGGTGGTCGGGGGAGCGGTGGTCGGGGGAGCAGCGGTCGAGGTGGCCCCCTTCGCCGTTGTGTTGGGGACCGCGGCGGCGCCCTTCGTGGTGGTGGTGTTGGCGCTACCGGCCGCCTTCGTGGTGGGAACGGACGTCGTCGGCGGGGCCTGGGGCGACCGGGGCGGGGGTATGGTGGCGTCGACCTGCCCGTACGCGAGACCGAGACCGGGCGTGCTCTTTTGCGGCCCGGCGTTGGTCACTTTCTTGGACAGGCCGTCGCCCACGGCCATACGCGCCGCCTCGATTGCCGAAGATTCGCGAGTCGCGGCGCCGTGGAGCGCGTCGATGCCGATCGCCCGCTGATCCGCTGAGCCTACGGGCCGGGCCAGCCCGGCAAATGCCGCGAGGCTGACGATGGCCACGAGGAAGGATCGGAGGCTGCACACGTGGGAGGCATCGACGCGGCTCGCGACATGCTTGAGCGGAATGATTCAATTGTGTTACGAAGTTCACCCCCTCAACTCATGAACCACAGGGGTCCACCGAGACTTTGGTGGTGTTTCGGGCGCTACGCGACACCGCACGCGCAAACTGGCCTGTGGATCGTCGTAGATTCGTCATATGGCCCGAACCGTCGCTTCGACGCTCGCAACATTGCGCGACTTGCGCGTCATCCGGGTCAATCCCGTGGTCAGGGCGGCGGCGGTGTTCGGCCGCCGGTTGCCATGGGTCCGAGACCGACCCCTGAAGTTCTCGTGGCGGGGCCGACCCTTCCGGGCCCGGCCGATCGATGTGCACGGCAGCGTGATCTCGGTCTTCGTGCTCCGCGAGTACGACGGGTTGTTGGCGCTGATGCGCGAAATGGGCCGGACCGAGGACGACCAGCTCGTGGTCGTCGATGCCGGCGCCAACGTGGGAGCCTTCGCCCTGCTCATGAAATCGGAGTTCCCGTCGGCCCTCGTGGTCTCGGTCGAGGCGAGCCGGGCCACCCATGGCCTGTTGGCCGACAATGTCCGCCGGTCGGGATGGGCTGGTTGGTCGACGTACAACTGTGCGCTGTGGGACCACGACGGCACGGTCGATTTCGCCGATGACACGACCGCCAGCGCGAACAGTGCGGTGGCCGGCGACGGCAACTCGCCGGGCCGTTCGACGGTGCCGGCCCGGCGCCTCGACGCATTGATGGCGGAGTTACTGCCGGCTACCCGGATCTCGTTGCTGAAGCTCGACATCGAAGGAGCGGAAGAACGGGTGTTGACCAGCGTCCGCGGCTTGTTGTCGATGGTCGACTCGCTGGTGATCGAGGTGCACGCCCATGTGGTCGACGAGGACAACGTGTTGAAGTTGCTGCGTGAGGAGTTCGCGAGGGTGGACCGGCTTCCGACGTCGGAAGACGACGAGAGGCTGTACTTCGCGAGGCGCTAGGTACGCGCTGTCAGATCCGCGCGATCAGATCCGCGCGCCCACGAATTGCACCGCGCGGAAGATCGCAACATGTTTCGCCGTGCGCAACCGCTTCGTGCGAGACGGCGGAGGGATCGCACCGAAGCGACCGGATTCGATAGCTCTTTCGAGCGACGAGTTGAATGTCTCGGCGTAGGTCTTTGCCACCCTGAAGCTGGCCGACGCCTTGCTCAAACGCACGGAGCTCAAGGACTCGGGTATGACAACGGCGCCGCCGGCGGTGAGGAGCCGGAGGTAGAAGTCGATTTCGGTGAAGCCCTCGCGATACCACTCGATGTCCGTCAAGGCGCTCTTGCGGAACAGCACTTGTGCCTCGGTGCCGAAGATGTTGCCGGCCGCGTCGCGGATCGATCGGACCGCCTCGGGGCCGGTGTAGTAGCCGCTCATGCCGGGCACGCCGGTGCTCTTGATCAGGCGGCGACCCCGGGCGCTGATGAGGTCGTGCTGCGATACCGCGATCGCGGCTTTCGGTCCCACCGCATCGAGTGCCTCGACCTGTTTGGCGATACTCTCCGGGGCGAGGAGGTCGTCGGCGCACAGGAGCTTCACGTACTCGCCGCGAGCGAGTTCGAGTGCGGAATTGAAGTTGCCGGTCATCCCAATGTTCGTTGGCTGGCGGATCGCCCGGATGCGGCTGTCGGGATGCTCGCTGACGATGTCGAAGCTACGGTCGGTGCTGCAGTTGTCGAGAACGAGCACCTCGATGTCTCGGAAGGTCTGGTGAAGGGCAGACTCGAGCGTCTCGCCGATGTACCGCTCTTTGTTGAAGAGCGGAATCGCGATCGTGACACGGGGCATGAGCGGAGCCTCGAGGGGTTGGGGCCGGCGGGTTCGCGGCGAAGACGGATAGCGGAGATAGGTCTTCGGTCGCATAGACCGGGGACTTTGCGGGAAAGTAGCCTGCCCGAGCGTATCGTCAGGTGCTCGACGAGTCTCGTGGTGTTGTCGCGGTGTTGAGGGGATGACCGCCATGGGGCGGCAATTCGAGGCAGAGATCCCTGACGTCGAGTTCGACCCCTTGACCGTTGTGATCCCTACGAAGGACCGGCCCCGCGGCCTGTTACGCCGCACCCGGCGGCCGCAGTACGCGTTGTACGAGGCGTTGAGCCGCTTCACCCCCGCGCTGTTCGCTCGGATGACCGAGTGGGATAGGCTGCGACGGCTTTCGAGGAGGCAGCGGCGCGAGGTCTCGAGTTTCGTGGCGGAGGCAAGATCGAGCCCGTTTGCCGCGGTGCGAGACTGACCGGGATTCTAGAAAATGTGCCCGGGGTATCCCCGATAGACCCAGACGAACTAGCCAGAATGTGGGCGTGTGGGCGAGCGAACTGACCCATGGGCGGGGCCCGGGATGACGTCTAGACTCCCTCGGATACTGCTCGAAGCGGACCGCAATCAAGCAATTTCGAACAAAAAGCACGAGGTGAACACGGTCGTGACCGTATCGAGGCCAAGCGGCGAGATCGCAGGCTTTCCCACAGAAGCTGGCAAACACGCGCGCAACGTCGTGCCGGGCTTTTCGCGCCGGCGGCGCCGACCCCATCGACTCGGCCCTGGCCAATCGGCACGCTTCCGGTCGCACGACTCGACAACGCCTTCGGTGAGCGTCGTGATCCCGACGCTCGACGAAGCCGAAAACATCGCGTACGTCCTGCGCCGCATTCCTCATTGGGTCGAAGAAACGATCATCGTCGACGGCCATTCGAGCGACAACACGGTCGCCACTGCCAAAGAAGCGCGGCCCGACGTCGTCATCGTCTATCAAGAGGGCCGCGGCAAGGGTGACGCGATCTCCGCCGGCTGCCGAGCCGCGACGGGCGACATCGTGGTGCTGCTCGACGCCGACGGCTCAACCGATCCCGCCGAGATCCCGCGTTTCGTCACCGCATTGCGCACCGGTGGCGATTTCGCCAAGGGCACCCGGTTCATGGTGGGGGGCGGCAGCGCCGACATCACCTGGATCCGAAGTGTGGGCAACAAGGGCCTCGCTCGCCTCGTCAATGTGTTGTTCGGCGCGAAGTTCACCGACCTCTGCTACGGCTACTTTGCGTTTTGGCGTCGCTGCCTGCCCGATCTCAGCATCGACTGCGACGGCTTCGAGGTCGAGGCACTGATCGCGGTGCGTGCGTTGCGGGCCAACATCCGTGTCGTCGAGGTGCCCAGCTTCGAGACACCGCGCTTGCACGGCACGAGCAAGCTTTCGGCTCGCCGAGATGGGATTCGCATCGTGCGGACCATCATCGCCGAGTGGCTCCGGCCCTGAGCTGTGGCACCCGAGCCGGTGACGACGCTCGCCCATTTTTCCGATGCGGCGGCCCCACGCTCGGGTGAGCCATCACGCCGTCTCACCACATCGGTCGTGATCTGCGCGTTCTCCCTGCCGCGATGGCCGGTCACGCGCGCCGCGGTCGAATCCGTGCTCGCCCAGAGCCGGCCCGCCGACGAGGTCTTGCTCGTCATCGACTACAACGATGCGCTCTTCGAACTCGCGGCCAACGAGTTGACGGGCGTCCGCGTCGTGCTCAACCAGCACCAAAAGGGACTCGCCGGGGGCAAGAACACCGGTCTCGAGATCGCTCAGACCGATCTCGTGGCTTTCCTCGACGACGACGCCGTCGCCGACCGGATGTGGCTCGAACGCCTCGTCGCTCACGTCGAGGCCGACGACGATGTCCTCGGCGCCGGCAGCGCCGTCCATCCTGCCTGGGCGGGTGCGGCTCCGGCGTGGTTCCCGCCCGAGTTCCTCTGGGTCGTCGGCTGCTCCTACCGCGGCCTCCCCGAAAAGACGGCCACCGTGCGCAATCCCTTCGGCGGGGCCATGGTCGTGCGCCGCGCCGTCGCGCTCGAAGCCGGTGGCTTCAGTACGACGCTCGGTCGGGTCGGCGACAAGCCCACCGGCTGCGAGGAAACCGAGTTCTGCATTCGGGTGCAGCGCCAGGCGGGCGGGCGGTTCTTGTTCGATCCGGAAGCGAGCATCTCGCATGCGGTGCCCGCTGATCGCGGCCGTTGGTCCTACTTCTTGCGACGCTGCTACTACGAAGGGCGATCCAAGGCGATCGTCGCGCGGCACGCGGGCTCGGACATGGCGCTCGAGAGCGAGCGCCCGTACGTAGCCCGGATCTTGCCGACCGCGCTGCTGCGTAGCGCCCGTCGCGTACTGTCCGGCGACCTCAACGGCTTCAATGAGGGCATGGCCATTGTCGCCGGGTTGCTGACCACGTGCCTGGGCTACGGACAAGGGGTCGCGAGGCGATACGTCCATGCTGACGAAACGTGACTCGGTCGCGAACGAGCCGTCGAGCGACGTCCGCCGAGTAACGAAGTCCGGCCGCGGTCCGGCGTCTGGCATCGTCCGCACCTTCGTGGCTCTACTGGGCAACACCGGTATCCAGGGTGTTCTCGGGTTCATCTTCCTTGCCTTGGCCTCGCGCCGGCTGGGCGACACTGCCATCAAGCGCAACTTCACGATCATCGCGTTCATTCGGTCGGTTGGGCCGCTCTTGCAGGCCGGCCTCATCGACTCGGCGCTGCGCCGGCTGCCGACGATGGAGCGACCCGGCCGGTTCTTGTTGCGCCTGTACGGCGTGGTGGCGAGCTCGTCGCTCGTGATCGCTGCGGCGTACCTATTGTTCGGGCGCGGTCTGTTCTCGTTCATCGCCCCGGATGCGCCCGCATGGGTACCGCTGCTCGTCGTATTCGGCGCGGCGGCGTGGGGCCTCATCATCGTGCAGGACACCGGGCTCGTCGCGCTCGATCGAGCGCATTTGTTGCCGGTCGAGAGCCTCGTCTTCGGGCTGCTCGGGATCGCGTTGTTGTTGCCGATAGGTGCCGGCGATCATCCGTATTCGCTCCTCGTCGTCTACCTCGCGCCGCTGCCGCTGATCGTCCTCATCGGCAACTTGGTCCTATTGCGCCGGATCCGAAAATGGCAACCGGCGGGCGTGTCGCCGGTCTTCACGCGACGTGCCGAAGTGCGGACCTGGACCGCCGATTTTTCGATGATGGCTCTGGTGAGCGCCCAAAAGGGACTGATACCGGCGATCGTGGCGGCAAGGGTGTCGGATTCGTCAGCGGCGGTCTTCATCGCGGTCTATGCGCTGACGCTTGCGGCGCACGAGGGATTGGCGGCCGTCACGACCGCCTTTGTCGCGCGCGCTTCGCGGGACCCGAATGACACGGCTCGGCCGGTGATCACGAGTCTTCAACTGATCATGGCCATCGGCATACCGATGTGCGTGGTGACCTTCATCGCCGCGGGTCCCTTGTTGTCGCTGTTCGCCGAGCGCTACGAGAGCGGCGCGCAGTTCCTTCGTGTGATGTTCGTCGGCGCTCCGTTCGCCGCCATATCTGCCATCGCTACGCTGCAGGCACGGCTGCGCCGGCAGCCCTTGATCGCGATCGTCATCGTCGCGATACACACCATCTTCGTATTCTCCGGAGCACTCTGGGTCGTGCCCGCTCACGGCATCACCGGATTCGGCTACTCCAGCCTTGCGGGTGAGGTTCTCGTCGGGATCATCGGCCTCCACTACCTCAACCGCACGGTGCTCAAGGTCGATCGCAGCGCCGACGCCGAGATCGGTCTTGCTGAGCCTGAGCCACTGCGCCCGATACGGCGTGAACTCAAGCCGTTGACGTGGCCCGCGGTCATCGTGACCGCGTTCTCTCTCGTCGTCGCCGCGGTCGCGGTCGTCGCGGCCGCCACTGAGGTCCATCACCCCGCGCTTGCCGTGGTCGAGATGCTGGCGATGCTGGTGTGGCCGGGCTTCGCATTGCGTAGCTTCTTCAGCCACGCGTCTCCGTCCTTCCAGGCTGTCGTCGTGATGACGGTGAGCGTGTCCGCGTGGTTGGTTCTCTCCGAGGCTGCGCTCCTCGTCGACCTGTGGCAACCGCGAATGATCTTTGTCGCGGTCATCGCCACACCCGCGTTGGCCACGATCGACGGGTTGATCCGTCGTCGCGAGCTCGGTCTGGTCGTGGGGGTTCGCCGGCGGGTCGAGGGCTCCGAAACGCCGCGGTCGTGGCGCACGCTCTTGCCCGGTGGCGTGTTGCTCGCCGGTGCGCTCGCGGGGCTGATCTACACCCAGGCGACGATCGACCGTACCAAAGCGGGCGACATCGGATTGGCAGCAGCGTTACCGCGCATCTATTGGATCGGCTTGGTCTGCACTGCAGCGTTATTCGTCGGCGCCACTTTTCGCGAACGCATTGCGTCGAAGACCGCAATCGCGGCCGTCGTGCTCGTGACGAGCTACTACCACGCGATCATGCCCTTTGCGACGCGCCTGCCCCGGTTCTTCTGGACAACGAGACATACCGCAGTTGTCGACTACATCACACAGACCGGCAGCTTGAATCGCAATATCGACATCTACCACAACTGGCCAGCGTTCTTCAGCGCCAACAGTCTCTTCTCGTCGGTCTCAGCCGCAAACCCTCTCTACTACGCGCGCTGGTCTCACTTGGTGATCATGTTGATGTGTGTGATTGCGCTGCACTCACTCATCGAGGCCTTCACTCACGACAGACGGTTGCAGCTTTTGACGCTGTTTCTCTTCGTTGTCGGTCAATGGACTGGGCAGGAATACTTCTCGCCGCAAGCTGTCGGTTTCTTCTTGCTCCTGGCATTGCTCTCGGTCGTGGTGCGTTCGCTCTCTACGTATCGTGATTCGGGACCAGTCGGCGTACTGCGCCGCCGCTTGCTCGAACCGCTCGCTCGTAGCTCTTCGATTCGCCCCGACTGGGCGTTCCGTGAGGGTGCGAGGGCTACGAGACGAGAGACGTTCGCCGGCTACGCGGTTGCCATCGTCACGTTTGTTGCTCTGGCGTTCTCGCATCAGTTGACGCCCTACGTTGCGGTCTTGATGTTGAGCACCTTGGTGATCTTGCGCAGGGTCCGCGCCTTCTGGTTGCTGCCTGCGGCGTATCTCACACTGATCGGCACGCTCGCGCTGGCCTATCCGTTCCTCGAACGGTCGGGTATCAACCTGTTGGCGTTCGAACTCAGCCCCGCTTCGAAAAGGGGTGGGGGAGCACTGTTCTTCGACTTGAAGGAGCAGGGCGACGGTCTGATCGTGAGCCGGTTGACGTTGTTGCTCCTCTTGGTCTTCGTCTTCGGGGCAATGGTCGGTCTCTATCGCCGACTCCGCAGCGGATTCAGCGAGCTCGAGGCCGCGTTGATCGCAGGATGTCCACCCGTAGTCGTTCTGTTCCAGGGCTACGACGGCGAAGGTCTGTATCGAGCGTTCCTCTACGGATTACCGGCTCTCGCGTACTTGCTCGGTTGCACACTGTTGCCTCGTGTCAATGCCTACCGGCTGCGCACTACGCGTGTCGCAGCACTCGTGCTGTGTGTTGGATTGGCGTTGCTGTGGCCCTTCGTCGGCTTCGGCCGCGAAAAGACGTATGGGTTCTTCGATGACGAGGTCGCAGCCGCGACGCTCATCGAAAGGACAGGGAAACCCGGTTCATCGATCGTGGCCTTCGCGACCGGCTTCCCTGCTCGAGTCACTCCCCGCTATGGCGCGATCAATGGCGCCGGGCTGCCGCCGCTGTTGTTGTTGCCCGACGTGCGCAATGCCCCCACCCCAGAGCAAGCGCTCGCGACGGTGCAGGACCAGATGATCCGACTCGATCCGCAGGTCGATGGCGACATCTATTTGGTGTGGTCGCGTAGCCAGGAGAACTCGGCGGACCACTACCGCATGGCCACCAAGGATCGCATTCAGGCATTGGTTGCGGGCGTGGCGGAATTGCCGTCGTTCGAGCTGGTGCAGTCGTGGGACGACGCGGTGGTGTTCCGGTGGATTTCTATGCCCTGACATAGGGTCACGAGTGGTCTCCATTAGTTCTCTACATCGACAGTAATTTCTCTTATAGAGCACGCACTTTCGTCACGGCAACGAAATGATGACCCTGTGACCTGCAATTTCAGCGCCGTCCGGGGATTTGTCCTCAATCTCGTGCGTCGAGTTGCCGACACAACACGAAGGGAGTGTTACGATCCCGCAGCTTCCGCAACGCAATCGCAATGAATGTAGGAGTTTCGTCATGATCACCCCGTTCCGCGGGAAGAGCTCGAGGCGTCACCCGTGGCTTCTCGGGACGCTGTGTCTCCTCGTCGTTGCCTTGGTCGGGATGACCGCGGCCACCGCTGCGCCACGGAGCTCCAAGTGGGTGCGTCGCGCCGGACCGAAACAAGGGC
Organism: Acidimicrobiales bacterium; assembly: GCA_035525225.1. Lineage (GTDB taxonomy): Bacteria > Actinomycetota > Acidimicrobiia > Acidimicrobiales > WLNW01 > DATLFA01. Next base: position 109,626 of record DATLFA010000077.1, on the reverse strand, counting down.
TCGTGGTGGGTGCCGCGGCGATGGCGCAGACCTCGACCACGCTTGCGCCGCCGACCACCCTCCCCCCTACCACCACCACCGTCGCGCCGACGACCACCGTCGCGCCGACGACGACGGCGGCTCCGACGACGACCACCGTCGCGCCGACGACGGCTGCGGCTCCGACGACGACGACCACCGTCGCGCCGCCGCCGACTGCTGCACCACAACCCGTCGCGCCGCAGCCGGCGCCTTCACCCGCCGGATGGCGCACCGTGTTCGCCGACGAGTTCAACGGCGGCAGCCTCGACACTTCGAAGTGGTGGGTGGACAACAAGGCGGCGTCCAACTGGGGCGAGCTCTCGTGGTACTCACCTGAAGATGCATTCGTGCGTGACGGCGCTCTCGTCTTGCGGGCGCAGAAGCGCGACGTCAACGGTCGCAGCTACACATCGGCCAACATGGGATCCAATTTTTCGTTCCAGTACGGCCGCGTCGAAGCTCGGGCCAAGATGCCGACGGGCAAGGGCTTCTGGCCGGCCATATGGATGTTGCCGAGCAACGGGCACGCGACGGGCTGGCTTCCCGAGATCGATATCTACGAGTCGATCGACCCCGGCCGTTACTTTGCGAACTGGCACTGGAACGCAGGCGCTGGTCGCAAGCAACTCGGCCCGCTCCCTGTCGCAACCGACACGAGCCAGTGGCACACCTACGCCCTCGAGTGGTCGCCGACGCAGATCACGTGGTTCCTCGACGGCCAGCAGGTCGCGGTCGCGACCGACGGCGTGTGGACCACGCACCAGAGCAAACTTTTCATCAACCTCACACTTGCGGTGGGCGGCAGTTGGCCTGGTTCGCCCGATGCAACAACACCGTTCCCGTCGGAGATGCAGATCGATTACATCCGGGTGCTGCAGCAATAACGAGCCATTCGTCTGCCATTATGAGCATCGAGTCGATGGGCGAGTCGCCGGCGGCAGTGATGGATTGCGATGGCAACGGGAAAGTGGCAGAAACCTAGGCTGACCTGCCTCGCCGTCGCCCTACTCGGCTCGTTGGCTGCGTGTGGCGCGGCAGAGCGCAAGTCGTCGGCACCCGAATCCGAGTCCGGCGCCAAGTCGACAGTGGATACCCACGCCAGTATCGGGTCGATCGACGCCGCGGCGGCCAACGCGGCGGAAGGGGGCCGGTCGACCGTGCCGCCTCCGCCCACCGGGTGGAACGTTGTTTTCCAAGATGGCTTCGACCTGAAGACCATCGATGGTGGGGCATGGACAATAGAGAACCGGGCCGCGACCAACATGGGAGAGATGTCGTTCTACTCGCGCGATGACGTCTCGGTGCGCGACGGAAATCTGGTGTTGCGCGCGCAGCGACGAGCGATGGGCGGCCGCCAGTTCACCACTGCGCAGGTCTCGACGAGGTTCTCGTTGCAGTACGGACGCGTCGACATCCGGGCAAAGATGCCGGTGGGTCAGGGGTTCTGGCCGGCGTTGTGGTTGTTGCCGACCGCGGGCGCCGCGCAAGGGTTTCTGCCGGAGATCGACATCCACGAGTCGATCAGCAATCACGGGGGTTACTATGCGAACTTCCACTACAAGATCGGCTCGTCCAAGCGGCAACTCGGCCCTGTGAAAGTCGACACCGATGTCACCGACTGGCACGTGTACTCGGTCGTGTGGGACGCAAATCGAATCGCTTGGCTCCTCGACGACCGAGAAGTCGCGTCGATAACCGACGGTGTCAGCACGACGCATCAGTCGAAGATGTACCTGTTGATCACGTTCGCGCTCGGTGGCTCGTGGCCCGGTCCACCCGACGAGACGACCGTGTTCCCTTCGGAGATGCTGATCGACTGGGTGCGTTTTTCGCAGCAGTGAATCAACTGTGTCGTTCGCGCCAGCGCAACAGTGCGTCGGCGGGGCGCACGAGCGGAGACCAGATCGTTCGTTCGATCGCGCGTCGCGGTCCGCCGAGCAATTCGCGTGCATACGGACTGCGCGATGCGAACCGTCGCCATTCGCGGTATCTCGGTGTGCTCAATCGGCCGCCGAAGCGGGGATGCCACGGCTTGATCGACCCGGCGAAGTGGACGATGGCCGGATCGCGCAGGGCCGCCCCGATCTCGGCAGCCGGGAGTGCGCCGCCGATGCGGCTGCGATGGGCTCGACGACCCCAGCCGCCGTGGAGAAGGTTCCACGTCGCATCGAGGCGCCGGCATTGATTCCCGACGACGATGTTGATCACGTCCTGGTCGGCCCATCCGAGCGAAGCGCTCGACTCCTCCGCGATCGCCACGGCTTCGTCGGTCAATCTTTGTTCCCGCCAGAGCCTCAGATCGAGAACGAGCACTCCACCGTTGAAGTAAGGCGCGTCACCGTCGAGTTGCCAGTCGGCGAAGTTCGGAAAGCCTTGCGCGATCGTCATCGCGTTGAGATCGCGGCACGCCCCTATCGGAAGTCCGTGGAGGTCGACAGCGAACAGCGGGTCGATCGAACGTCGTATCAGGATGTCGCCGTCGAGGTAGACGGCTCGATCGACAGAAGGAAGCGCTCTCGCGATGAGAAGGCGCGCGTAGCTCATCCGCGTGAAGTGTTGTGGCGTCTGGAGTTGCTGACCGAGCAATGACGAGACGTCGGTCCATGTCACGTCGAGAGTGGGGACGTGACTGGTGGCGCGACGACGGTCAGGCTCGGGCACGGCATCGTGCATGATGACCACGGGCGCGTCAGCACTGTGTTCCTCGATCATCGCCAACACACAGGAGATGGGTGCGAGAAAGCGGGCGTCGGTCGCGAGCACGATCGCGTGGTCGGAAGAGGTCACGGGGCTGGGTGGAGACCGGCTGTTCGCAATGTCACTTCGCGTACAAGCGCACGGGGATCTGCTTGGTCGTGTTGGTCAGGTTCGACTCGAGCCGCTTCACCGGCCCGACGATATCGGCCCCGGCGAAGTGGTCGAGGAGCTCTTCGAAGAAGATGCGCGTTTCGAGGCGGGCGAGCCGCGCTCCCAGGCAGAAGTGCTCACCCCAGCCGAAGGCCAACTGCGGGTTTGGATCGCGCGTGACGTCGAAGCGGAACGGATCGTCGAAAACATCCTCGTCGAAATTGGCGCTCGTGTAGTGCAGCACGACGCGGTCACCTTCTCGGATCGTCTGGCCCCGCACCTCGACATCGCGCGTCGCCGTGCGGCGGAAATAGTGGAACAGGGGTGACCCAGCGCAGCATCTCCTCGACGGCTGTCGGGATCTTGGATGGATCGTCGGCAAGCAACCGCCATGCGTGCGGATTCTCGATCAGCGCGAGCAGCGCGCCCGACAGCAACGAGCGGGTGGTCTCGTTGGCGGCGACCGCGATCTGTACGAACAATCCGGCGAACTCCACCTCGTCGAGCGGATGACCTTGATACGTGGCCTTCAACATGAGCGAGATCAGATCGGTGCCGTTCATGCCCTTGCGCGCGCTGGCCATTTCGTAGCCGAGGGCGCCGAGTTGCGCGCCGGGATCTTCGGCCGACGCGCGATCGCGGCCGCCGCCGCCGGCAATGACGGCGTCGGCGAGCTCGACGATGACCTTGCGGTGCACTTCGGGCACCCCCATCATCTGGTTGATGGTCTGCATGGGCAGCTCACCGGCCACGTCCATCACGAAGTCACACGAGCCCGCCGCGGCGGCGCGCTCCATGATCTCGCGGCTGCGGTCGCGCAGCCACGACGCCATGGCGTCGATGGCCTTCGGGGTGAACGCCGTGAGCACCACGTTGCGCATCTCTCTGTGTTCGGGGGATCCATCGACAAGAGCTGCGTCTTCACCCGAGCCAGCGCTTCGGGCGTCTGCTCTTCGATGACGATCCCACCGCGCGCGGCCGAGAACGTCGCCGGATCCTTCGACGCTGCCGCGACATCGGCGTGCTTCAGTAGATACCAGCAACCACCCCCGTCGGGCAGTTCGTGCCACAACACCGGGGCTTCGCGGCGCAAGCGGGCGAGTTTCTCGTGCGGCACACCGTCGCCGTATTGGCGATTGTCGTAGATGTCGGTCTCGGGAGAGCCCCCGCCGATGATCTGTGCGGTCATGTCGTCTCCTTGGACTCGCGCGCATCGTATCGTTGCGCCCGACGCCGATCCGGAGGACTCCATGGCTGATGTGCCGACCCGTGCCCTGGCAGGAATGCGAGTGCTCGACATCTCGACGTTCTTCGCGGCACCGCAGATAAGCGCGATCTTGGGTGACTTCGGCGCCGACGTGGTGAAGGTCGAGCCTCCGGAGGGAGAGGCCTCGCGCACCATCGGCGCGCAGCGCAACGGACAGTCGCTGATGTGGGCGCTGGCATCGCGCAACAAGCGCACGATCACCTTGAAGCTCGACGACGAGCGCGGTCGCGACATCCTCCGCGAGCTGGTGCAACGAGTCGACGTGATGGTGGAGAACTATCCGGCCGAACAGTTGGCGCGGTGGGGTCTCTCTTACGAAGACCTCTCCGCGCTGAATCCGGGCCTCGTCGTGGTCAGTGTGTCGTGCTACGGCAGCACGGGTCCGATGGCCGGTCGTTCGGGCGCCGGAACGTTGGCCGAGGCGTTCGGCGGTCTCACGCAGATGACGGGCGAAGCGGACGGCCCGCCGATGTTGCCGTCGATCCCGCTCGGCGACACCTTGAGCGCGGTGTCGGGTGCACTCGGCGTGCTCGTCGCGTGTTACCACAAGAAGGTCAACGGCGGCGGGGGCCAGCACGTCGATGTCAGCTTCTACGAACCGGTGCTCACGTTGATGCAATCGACCATCATCGCGTACGACCCGGCGGACAGCGCCACAGTGCCGGCACGAACGGGCTCACGCATACCCACTGGGGTTCCCCGCAACGTCTATCGCACGAGCGACGACCGTTGGCTGGTGCTGTCGGGTACGACCGATCGTCAGGTTGCCCGCATACTGGTGCTCATCGGTGCCGATACGCCTGAGGCCAAGGCGAAGTTCGCGCGCAGCGCCGACCGCATCGCGCATGCCGATGAGCTCGATGCGCTCGTCGCGAGCTGGATTGCCGCGCATCCTCTCGACGATGTGCTCGCAGTGATGAACGACAACCGAATCCCTGCTGCGCCGGTCAACGATGTGCCCGCGCTCTTGCGTGATGCGCAGATCGTCGCGCGCGGCAGCATCGTGCAGGTCACCGATCCGACGATGGGCCCGCTCAACATGGTGCCGGCATCGCCCCTGCTCGACGCGACGCCGGGCGAGATCCGTTTCACCGGTCCGCCCATCGGCGCGTTCAACGACGAGGTCTATGCAGAGTTCTTGGGATACGACGCCGCGCAACTCGACGAGCTGCGCCGCGCCGGCATCATCTGAGCAGTCGGCTCAGCGCCGCCGACGGGGCATCACCCGGTAGCCGTAGTAGATGAGTCGGTCAGCGGCGGCCCCGGCGGCCCGCATCGGAATCGAAGCGGGGCCGGCGGTATACCTCGGCGTGACCATGGTCCGGAGCCAATTTGCTGCGCCGGGTATGACATGGCGCTTCCCCGCGGCGGCCGCGCGCAGCGCGGCACTCACCACGCGCGAAGGCTCCATCCACTCGGGTCCGCTGGTGTCGGTGTCCTGCCCCGCCTTTTCATTGATGGGGGTTCGCGTCGGTCCGGGAACCACGGTCGTGATGGTCACACCCGACGCAGCCATCTCCGCGCTCACCGTCTGACTCAGGCTGTTGAGAAACGCCTTCGCCGCGGCATAACTTGCGAGCAGGCGTACCGGACCATTCCCGCAGACGGACGAAACATTCACGATCGTTCCGCGACCCGCCGCCTTCATCGATGACAGTGCCGCGTGGGTGAGCACCATCGGTGCCACTGCGCACACGTTCACCAGTGCCTCGTGTTCCTCTATCGGGTGGTCGGCAAAGGGGCCCCAGATCGACAGACCGGCGCAGTTTATTAGCAAGTCGACCGGCGGATCGGTATCGGTGAGTACCCGGGCGGCGCGGCCGATGTCCTCGCGCCGCGAGAGGTCTGCGACGACGACTTCGACATCGACCGCAGCACGTAGTTCACGAGCAATCGCCTCGAGCTTGTCGCTGTTGCGCCCGACGAGGATCAAGTCGGCACCGGCGGACGCCAGCTGTCGCGTGAACTCCTCGCCGATACCCGACGATGCACCGGTCACCAGCGCACGTTGCCACTGTTTCATCTGCGAGAATCTATCTGGCGCCGACTGCGCTCAGAGGGGGAATGATGCAGGGGCTTTCCGGCGTACGGGTCATCGACTTCTCGACGGGCTATTGCGGCGCGTATTGCACCAAGTTGCTGGCCGATGGCGGAGCCGACGTCATCAAGGTGGAATCACCCGAAGGCGATCCGCTGCGCCGCTGGTCGGCGACCGGTGCCGACCTCGGTGGCGCCGACAGCGCGATCTTCCGATTTCTCCACTCGTCGAAGCGTTCGGTCGTGGGCGGCGAGGGCGATGCCGCGGTACAGGCTCTCATCGACGATGCCGATCTGGTGGTCGAAGACTTCGGTGCGAGCAATGACTGCGACCGATCGTCGCTGCGCGCGGGGCGGCCGCATCTCGTCGTCTTGTCGATCACGCCGTTCGGATTGACGGGTCCGCTGGCCGAACGGCCGGCGACGGAGTTCACGGTCCAGGCCGAGTCGGGCTCGATCCTCTATCGCGGACGACCCGATCAACCGCCGATCCAGGGCGGCGGTCGTATCAGCGATTGGACTGCGGCCTGCTACGCGGCGCCGGGGGCGCTCGGCGCGGTCTGGCGCGCCAAGCGCACGGGTATCGGTGACGACCTCGATTTCTCCATCGCCGAGGTGAACGCCATTGCGGCGTCGACGTTCAGCGACCTCGCACACCACATGGCGGGCCGGCCACCGCTGACGACGGTGTGCCGCAATCTCGAGACGCCCTCGATCGAGCCGGCGAGAGACGGGTGGATCGGCTTCAACACCAACGCCGCGCACATGTTCCAGGGTCTGTTGTTGATGATCGAACGGGCCGACCTTTTCGACGACGCAGATCTCGCGTCGTTCGGAGGCCGCACCAAGCGTCGCGCCGAGTGGGAGGAGATCTTGCACACGTGGACCACGCAGCACGACTGCGAGGAGATCATGACGCTCGCCGCCGAACTGCGTGTGCCGTGCACGCAGGTCTACGACGGCCGGACGATCTTCAAGAACGAGCATCTTCGCGAGCGAGGCGTCTTCGTCGACAACCCTGACGGATTCAAGCAGCCGCGTCCTCCGTATCTCATCGGTGGGGCGCCGCCACGGCCGTTCGCCGCGGCGCCCAGGCTCGGCGAGCACACGGGCGCCATCGAAGCGCGTCCCCGGTCGAATGTGGTCACCGGTGAGCGGGTCACCAACGACAAGAGCAATCTGCCATTCGCCGGAATGCGCATCCTCGACATCACTTCGTGGTGGGCCGGCCCTTCGTCGACGCACTTCTACGCAATGCTCGGCGCCGAGGTGTGGCACGTCGAGTCGATCACGCACATCGACGGCATGCGCACGACGGGCTACATGTTCGGGCGCCCCGATTGGTGGGAGTGGGGCCACATGTTCGTCGGTGCCAACACGAACAAGCTGGGCGTGTCGATCAACATAGACGAACCCGCGGGCAAGAAGCTGATCGATGATCTCATCCGTGAGTGCGATGTCGTCGCCGAGAACTTCGTACCCCGGGTGATCGAGAAGTGGGGGTTGGATTGGGAGCACATCCACCAACTCAACCGGCGCGCCATCTATCTGCGCATGCCCGCATTCGGTCTGTCGGGGCCGTGGCGCGAGCGGCCCGGATTCGCCCAGACGATGGAACAGCTGACGGGCATGGCGTGGATCACCGGACATCTGGCGGACCAGCCGCGCATCATGCGCGGTCCTTGTGATCCAATCGCAGGGTTGCACGGAGCAACCGCATTGATGGTCGCGCTCTGGGAGCGTGAACACACCGGTGAGGGCGTGTTCATCGAGTCGACGATGGTGGAGGCTGCGCTCAACTGCGCGGCGGAACAGATCATCGAGTACACGGCGTACGGCAACGTGATGCAGCGATCGGGCAATCGCTCACCTCAGGCCGCGCCGCAAGGCGTCTACGCATGCCCTGGGTTCGAGCAGTGGCTCGCGGTCTCGGTGGAGACCGACGAGCAGTGGGACGGCCTGCGGCGCGCTCTGGGCGATCCTGCGTGGGCGAACGACCCTGCACTGTCGACGCTCGCCGGCCGCCACGACCGACATGATGCGATCGACGAGGCTCTGGACGCGTGGGCCGCGTCGCGCGATCTCGACAAAGCCGTTGCGCTACTGGTGGCCGAGGGCGTACCCGCAGCGCGGTGCTGGGACCCGCGGATCCAGAGCAAGCATCCGCAGATGGTCGCGCGAGGGTTCTACGAGGATCTCGTGCATCCCTCTATCGGCGTGCATCCGGTGCCGACGTTGCCGTTCAAGTATTCAGGCGTCGACCGGTGGACGGATCGCGCGTCGCCGACACTCGGTCAGGACACACGTGACGTGTTGATGCGGGTGCTCGGCAAGACCTCGGCCGAGTGCGATCAGCTCGAGTTGGGCGGTGTGATCGGCACCCGACCCAAGGGCGTGTGAGCAGGGAGGTCTAGCGATCGCCGGCGATGCGTCGCCACAGCGGTCGGGGCAGATGGCGAATACCGAAGAACACGATCCGGAGTTTCGCGGGGACCCAGCGCGTCGACGATCGACCGGAGGTCAGCGCGTCGACGACCGTCGTCGCGACGACGTCGGCGTCAGTCGTGAACGGTGCTTCCGGTAGTCCTTCGGTCATCTTCGACCGGACGAAACCGGGCCGTATGACGTGGATGGTGACGCCGGTGCCGACCACAGCGTCGGTGAGGCCTTGCGCGAATGCATCGAGACCGGCCTTCGCGCTGCCGTATACGAAATTCGAACGCCGGGGACGTTCGCCCGCGACGGAGGACAGCACCACAATCGTTCCGTGGCCTTGTTCGACCATCCGGCGGGCCACCGCGACGAGCGCGGCCGCGGGGCCGGAGAAGTTCACACGGATGGAGTCGTCGACCGCACTCGACGAGGTCGTGATTCCGCTGTGGTGTCCGAGCAGACCCGCTGCGCAGATGACCACGTCGAGATCGCCGTGTGCCGCCGCGACTGCCTTGATGAATTGTTCGTGGCTCGCCGCGTCGCGGGCATCCCATGTTTCGACCGTCACGCTTTCGACCGGCAGCGGATCGAGCACCAGCCGGGCGCGCAACGTGTCGGCGTTGGGTGTGGCGAGAATCAGCCGCTCCACACCGCGCGGTGCCAGGCGGCAGACGATCGCGCGCGCGATGTCGCTACCGCCACCGAGGACGAGCACTGTCTGTGGGGTGCCGAACGCGTCGTTCATGGCACAGCCTTCATGACACAGCGTTCATGTGAAGGGCTCCGTGGCGACCGCTCAGGTTCAGGCGGCGATCGAGATCACTGGTCATGATGGCCGCAGGGTCGGCTTCGTTGCGTAGCGCGCGCCACTCGGCGAGCCGCGGGTACATGGTCGCCAGCACCGAGGGGTCCAAGCGGCTGTCCTTTGCGAGGTACACGCGGCCACCGGCGCCCGCGACGAGATGGTCGAGGCGACGTAGTACCGGCGCGAGCTCGGGATGTGCAGGCACATCGACGGTCAATGTCCATCCGGCGATTGGGAACGACAGTGGCGCGTCGTTCTGCGGGCCGAAGCGCTTCAGCACCGCGAGGAAACTCGGCGCGCCGGTGTCGGCCAATTGCGTGACGATCTTTTCGAGACACGCCGTCTCATTGTGCGGGACGACGAACTGGTACTGCAGGAACCCGCGACGGCCGTAGAGGTGATTCCATCCGGCGAGTTGATCGAGGGGGTGGAAGAACTCGGTGATGCTCTGCACCTCGCCGTGACGTCGAGCAGGTGCCTTGCGATACCAGAACTCGTTGAACGCGGCGATGACCGGAGGGACCAAGACGCACACGGGCAGCGCCGGCACGCCCGCGCGGACAGCAGGCGCGAAATGCAACGGCCGGCGCTGTAGCCGCGGCGGGAGCGCGTCTCGGGTGGCGTGGTCGCCGCTCGTCAACACACCACGTCCGAGCGAGCGGCCCGACGCGAGCAAGTCGACCCACGCCACGCTGTACCGATACTGCTCGTCGTGGTCGGTCATGCTGGCGAGCAGGGCATCGAGGTTTGGTGCCCGTTCGGTATCGACGGTGACATACGCGGTTTCGACAGGGTGCAGCCGAACCGTCGCCTCCGCAATCAGCCCGGTTAGACCCATACCGCCGGTCGTCGCGCCGAACAGCGGCATCGACGGAGTCAATCGATGTGTGGCGGTCGGCGCGCAGAGCACCATCGACTCGACGTGGCGTCCGAACGTGCCGTCTTGATGATGGTTCTTGCCGTGGATGTCGGCCGCGATCGCGCCTCCGACGGTGATATGCCGCGTGCCCGGTATGACCGGTACGAAATAGCCGCGGGGAAGTGCCCACCGCATGAGTTGGTCGATCGTCACGCCGGCACCGAGAGTGACGGCGCCGCTCTTGGGGTTCCAATTCGCGATGGCGTCGGCGGTGGCGCATTCGGCCACCGCGCCACCGGCATTCTGCGCGGCGTCGCCATAGGAACGTCCGAGCCCGCGTCCGATGACACCACGCGGGCCGGCGGCGGCCAACACCGCGTTCGCGTCGGCGGTAGAGGCAAAGGGCGCAGCGTGGCCGACGGATCGGGGTGTACCGCCCCATCCCGTCCACACGGACGCATTCACGGGCATTCGCTCACAACGAGTGGATCGCCATGACAAAGCAACCGAGCCACAGCGCGCCGAGCAGCGCGATGGTCGGATCGGCGAAGATGGCTTCTTCGGGCACTTCGGCCTCTCCCCGTTGGATCAGCCGTAGGTAACGCAACACCGCGATGGCGAACGGCGCGAAGGAGACTTCGAGGAACCAACCGTTGCGTCCGATGGTGGAACTGCGCTCGTACGCCCACATCGCGTACGACAACAAGGTGCCCGCGATCGAAACGATTTGCAGTTTCGAAAGGAACTGGGGCGTGTAACGCGCCAGCACCGAGCGCGTCGCCGCGGGATCGAGATCTGATCGGTTTCGTTCACAAGAGCGCTTGCCCACGACGATCGCGAACGAACCGAACGACGCAACGGTGAGAAACCACGCGGTTACCGGTATGTTCGTCGCGACGCCGCCGACACCGGCACGGATCACGAAGCCCGCAGCGACGATGAAGAGCTCGAGCACCGCGACGTGCTTGAACGCGAACGTGTACGCCGACGCGGTCGCGACATAGAGCACGACCAGTGCCAACGCGGCGAGGCGCACACTGGCCACGAGCGCGAGCCCACCAACCATGAGCACCGAAGCGGCAACCAGCGCCGCGGGAATGCTGAGCGCGCCGGACGCGATCGGGCGCGCCCGCTTCACAGGGTGCAGGCGGTCGGCCTCCACGTCGCCGATGTCATTGATCAAATAGAGCGCGCTGGACACCGCGCACAGCCCGAGAAAGACGATGCCTGCCCGGCGTACCTGTGCCGGGTCGCCGAGAATGCCGGCCGCGGCGGGCGCGGCAAAGACCAGCAGGTTCTTGAGCCACTGACGAGGCCTCAGACCTGCAACGAGCGCACTGACGGACCGCGGCGGGGCAACCGCGGTCTCGGAAAACGAAGGACACATTCCGTGCGAAACCTAGCTCAGCGATCTGCGGGTTCGGGCGCGCCCCCTGGCCAATCCGCGAGGTACACCGCAACCGGGTCACCGACGAGGCGGTAGCCATCTCTCGCGTCGACGAGAGTTCGGTCCACTCCGCTCAATGTCGTTGCCTCCCAGATGCCCTCGCCGTTGTCGAGCGCCTTGACCAGATCGGGCCTGCCCGCTTGCTCTAGTTGGTCGCGCAACTCGAGCGTGACGCGCCTGCGATCGGCGCGTTGCTCGTCCGGGAGCGGATCCCAGCGAACGACTTCACGCCCGAGTGCCGAATTACCCGCATCCTCGATGACGATGCCCGTGACGACGGTCATACGAACCGCGGGGGTACGGTCGCCGATCGTGCGGAATTCACCGGCCTTGAACCGCTGTCCATCATCGAGCAGCACGGCATGCCCGGAGCGGTCGAGCTGCAGCGCGAGCGCGTCGGTGAGCCATCCGACGTTGGGCCCCGTGCCCTGGAGATAGATGCCGCCCTTCGCCGGCAGGTTCGCAAGTGTTGTCGGCGTGACCGCGCGCATCGCGGTGCCGAACTCTTCTGCGGGCGCGTTCGTCGTATTCGGTGCGACGGCGGTAGCGACTGCGATCCACAGGATCAGCGCGGCGGCACCGATAGTGATCTTCAGCTCGCTGCGGGCCGACACGCGGATGTGATGTGCGACAAAGGACCAAACCGACCAGACGATCGATGCCCACCAGAGCATCGCCAGCATCCACCACCAACGCACGAGATAGCCGAAGACACCATCGGAGATGCGCGAGACCGATATGAAGCCCATCACGGCCGCGACCGCAACGGTGATCTGCAGCCGAACGGCCCGCGTCGCGCGACAGCTCCAGGCGGCGATGCCGGCGCCGGCGAACGCGACCATCGGCACCAGCAGACGCCCGGCACTGTCGCCGCGCACGGCGCCGCCGATGGGATTGACCGGTTCCGGCTCGCCGAACCAAGCGCCTCTGCCCCCGAGTTCGCGAGCGACGACGCCGAGTGCTCGGCGAAAGCCCGCCGGGCGCGCGTCGCTACTGGTGAAATAGCGCAGGACTTCGCCGAGGTTTCCCTGGCCGAAGATCTGGTCGAGCACCATCGGTACGCAGGTGGCCGCGCCGACTCCGATCGCGAGCGTCCACGTTCGCCGGTCGGTGCCGTTTCGCCATGCCGCCGCGGCGGCCCACGCGAGGAGCCCGCCGGCCAACAGCACGAAACCTATGTGCGACTGCACCAGGAAGGCTGCGGTGAGGACGGCCACCGGCAGACCCCACCGATCGCCGATGGACGCCGCCCACGCGGACAAGATCAACAAGCCGAACGGCAAGACGGTGATCCACGGGTTCCACGGATCCCAGAGGAAGTCCACCTTCAGATGCGCACCGAGAATCGCCAGTCCGAGGCCGACGATCGCCGTCAGCACGGCCTGGCCGCGGCGCCAAGCGAACGTGAGCATGCCCGCCATCGCCACCGCGTTCGCCAACGCGGCCGCAGCGAGCAACGACCACGATTGCCCGCCTGACAATCGATAGGGGATGGCGTAGTACCAGAACAGCAGCGGCCCGGGATGGTTCCATCCGTAGCGTGAGTACGGTCCGACGAGCGGTGTGTGCCGGGTGCCGGCGTCGCGGGTGCGTAACTCGATCATCGCCCAGTCGCCCGCGGGATACCAGCGTTGTCCCGCCACTCGAACGATCGCGATGAGCGCTGGCAGCACGACCGCCGCGCCGATCAACCACAGTCCCCATCGCGGCGCGGCAGGTGGGATCGCGCCTTCGTCGGTATTGGCCACCCGCGACGAAGTCACGACGGGGAATCTACCGGTCACTCTTGCTCGTAGGGCAGCACCGGGGATCGTTCGTGGAAGTATGGACCGATGACAGGAAGATTGACCGAGCGCGTCGCGCTCATCTCGGGGGCGGCCCGCGGGCAGGGCGCAGTGGAAGCGCGCATGTTCGTCGAGGAAGGGGCGAAGGTCGTTCTCGGCGATGTGATCGACGATGAAGTTCACGCCATCGCTGACTCGATCAACGCGACACATCCCGGGTCGGCGCGAGCAGTGGTACTCGACGTGACACGTCCGGATGAATGGGCGAATGCGGTCTCGTTGGCAGCGCGCGAGTTCGGTGGTCTTCACATCCTCATCAACAACGCAGGTATCACGAACGAACGCTACGGCGGGTTGTGCGACATCGAAGACATGACGCTCGACGCGTGGAACGGATTGCTGAACGTCAACCTGACCGGTGTATTCCTCGGTATGAAAACTGCAATACCACTCTTGCGATCGTCGATCGCTCCGCTCTACGCCGGCAACCCGCGATTGACCGCGTCGATCGTCAACATCTCGTCCGCGCAAGCGATTCGCCCGTCGCCGGGGCAGAGCAACTACGCCGCGTCGAAGTGGGCGGTCCGCGGGCTGACCAAGGTGGCGGCGTCCGAGTTGGGGCCGATGATCCGCGTCAACTCGGTGCATCCGGGTCCGATCGACACACCCATGATCGCGGACATGCTGAAGACGAATCTCGGTGTGTTGCAAGCACTGATCGCGGACACGCCCCTCGAGCGCGTCGGCACCGCAGAGGAGGTCGCGTCGCTGGTGCTGTTTCTCGCCACCGACGAGTCCAGCTACTGCACCGGCAGCGAGTTCTTGGTCGAGGGCGGGCGCACCGCGGCGACGGTCGCCCGAAAGTAAGGAGCACGACGCTGCGTTGTAAGGCCACCTTGATCATCGGCAACTCTCTACTCATTGCAAGAATGCCTGGTTAGATTGCAAATATGGCGTTCAAGGCCGGCATGGTCCACCAACACCGCAACGTGCAGGGCGGATGGGCGCGGGCTGCGGTATTCGGTGTCAGCGATGGGCTCGTATCCAATGTTGCGCTCATTCTCGGGTTCGCGGGTGCGTCCACCGACGCCGCGCTCGTCCGCGTTGCGGGTGTGGCCGGTCTGCTGGCCGGCGCTGTGTCGATGGCGGCCGGTGAATACATCTCGATCACGGCACAAAATGAGTTGGTCGTGCGAGAGATAGATCGCGAGCGTCAGTCGCTCATCGACGAGCCGTTCCGCGAGACGATGGAGCTCGCCAACATCTACGAGAAGCGAGGACTCGGCCCCGATCAGGCCCGGCGATTGGCCACTGCCGTACACGCCGATCCCGATGTCGCGCTCGACGTGCACACACGCGAAGAGCTCGGTGTCGATCCGGCCGACCTCGCAAAGCCGGTCGTCGCGTCGGGCGCTTCGCTCGGTGCGTTCGCGGTCGGAGCATTTCTTCCGCTCATTCCTTGGTTGTTCGGTGGCGGTGCCGCCGCAGTGATCGCGTCGATCATCATCGGTGCGGTCGCTGCCGCCGTCGTCGGTGCGGTGATCGCCATCTTCACCGAGCGGTCCAGAGTCCGTACCGCGCTACGGCAAGTGCTCGTTGCCGCGGTGGCGTGCGCCTTCACGTCGGTGGTGGGCAGTCTGCTCGGCGCCAACATCAGTTAGGCCTTGGCGCTACGGCGAACGCCTACAAGCGCGAACGAGGTGCGCGTGCACCGTCGATCGCGCATCGATGACACGCGGTAATCGCGGATGTCGGGGCGGTGTCGGTGTGGTGTCTCTCTTTGCGTTCGTGTCCACTGTTGACGAAGTTGGCCACTGTCACCAAACCGCGGTCTGGGTGGGGCACGAAAAGCGTCCCCGAGGGGACGCTTTTGCGCGCGTGAACGCGCACTAATCCGCCCTCGACCTCTGCAAGAAACTTCCCGAATACGAACATTTGTTCGACTTCGTGCGGTATGATCTCGGGGACGGATTCGAAAGAGATGCGGAGGGTGGTCATGGCGGTGGCGGCGTTGCCCAGGACCGGATTCGAAGGGGTCGTGACGGAGCGGTTGGAGGCCGACATCTGTGAACTGTTCGGTCAGATCTCCGCCGCCGGCGCCCGGCTGGTGTTGATGATCGCGGAGTTCGACGACCGTCAGGCGTGGGCCGGGTGGGGTTGCCGCTCCGCCGCGCATTGGCTGTCATGGAAATGCGGTGTCGGCATCCACGCCGCCCGGGAGAAACTCCGCGTGGGCCACGCCCTGGCGTCGTTGCCGACCATCGCCGAGGGCCCCACAACGAAGCGGCGCTGGTCGATATCGCCCGGGCGTCGACCGCGCAACAACTCGACCGCCTCGTCGCCGCCACCGCCCGAGCGGACAAGATCTGGGACCACGGCTTCGCCGCCGCGCAACTCGCCGGCCGGTCACTACAAACCGGCTTCGACTACGACAACGTCCTGTACACCACCAACGTCCGGTTGACCCCGACGACGGCCGGCTGCTGACCCACGCGTTGCAGCTGGCGGAAGCAGATCAACGCCGAACGCGGCGACCACAGCCCCGACACCACCCCCGAACAGCTGCTCGCCGACGACACGGTCGTCGACCCCGACCCCGACCCCGTCGCCCACCGCCCCAACTGCCCCTGCCGCTGCAGCGACGCGCAACCCGACGACACCGATGCGCCACCGTTGGTGCGCGACGCGCCGCCGGGACTATCTCGAAGGCGGCGCCATGTTGAGCGCGGAGACGATCCGACGCATCTGGTGTGACACCACCGTGACCCGAACTCGACATGCACTACGCCGTCTCCGTCCTCAGCCGACACAACACCCCCACAGGAAGGTACGGGACGAACACCGCAGGACGTCAATGAAGCGGCGTCTCTTGGCTAGCACCGTTCAGAATCATTAGCGTGCGCGACCGCGCTTCGAGGGGGCCTCATGGGAGTACACGCACGAGCCGCGGTGACGCCGGCCGATGGGACGTTGGTCGTCGAAGACCTGGTCCTGCCCGATCCCGCGCCGTATCAGGTGGTGGTCCGCCTGTTCGCCAGCGGTATCTGCCACAGCCAACTCACCGACATGAAGTACTCGCAGGCGACGAACTCACCGATGACGCTCGGCCACGAAGCGACGGGCGAGATCGTCGCCGTGGGGTCGAGCGTGACGACCACGGTCGTCGGTGATCGCGTGTTCGTCACGTGGCTGCCGCGCGATGGTGGTCCGTTGGGCCGTCGGCCCGACTCACCGATACTCACACGCGCGGACGGTTCGACGACGACGTGTCACAACGTTTTCACATGGGCGGATCACACGATCTGCGACGAACAGTTCGTGGTGCCGCTCCCCGCGGACATGCCCACCGATCTCGCGTCGATCGTCGGCTGCGCGGTGATGACGGGCGCGGGTGCGGTACTCAACACGGCGGATGTGCAGCGGGGACAAAGCGTCGCCGTCTTCGGCGTCGGCGGTGTCGGCATCTCGGCCATCGTCGCCGCGTCAGCGCGCGGCGCGAGCCCGATCATCGCGGTCGATCTCGACGACGCGAAGCTCGAGTGGGCGCTACGTCAAGGCGCGACACATACGGTCAACGCGGCGCGCGTCGACGCGGTGCGAGCAATCCACGAGCTGACGGCTGATCCGACACAGTCGAACATCATGGGTCTGCCCGTATCGGGCGCGCACTACGCCTTCGACTGCATCGGCGGCGACAAAGTGGTGACCCAGCTGTTGCCGTCGTGTCGAAGCCAACCCATGGCGACCACCGAGCGCGGCACCGCGGTCATGGTCGGCATCGTCACCTTGGCGGTCCTCGAGGTGAACCCGGCCGACCTGATCATGAACGAGAAGCGATTGGTGGGCTGCATCGGTGGCTCGTCGGTGCCCGCCCGAGACTTTCCCATCTTCTGCGACTGGGTGCGTTCGGGGCGGCTCAAGCTCGACGAGATCGTCACGCAGCGTGTTGCACTCGACGACATCGCGGCCGCGGCCGCAGCACTCGACCGGGGCGAGATCACCGGCCGGGCCATCCTCACTTTTTGAGCGACTCCGTTTCTCGGTTGGTAATCAATGCGATCCCGGGGCATACTTGCTCCACTTATGGCCCGACCGACCACTCTCGTAGTAGTACTCGTCTAGCACTCGGGACCTTACGCGCCCGGGTGCCACGACCTCCCAGATGGGGGGTCGTTCTCGTTTTTGTCCCTTCTTGCGTCCACCAACCAACCATTACCAAGCGAGTCGAACATGTTGCTCAACGGAGGACAAGCACTGATCAAATCCCTCGAACTCGAGGGTGTCGAGGTCATCTTCGGGTTGCCGGGTGGCGCCATCCTCCCCGTCTACGACCCGATCCTCGACTCGCCGATCCGCCACATCCTCGTGCGCCACGAGCAGGGGGCCGGCCACATGGCCGAAGGCTTCGCCCACGCAACGGGGCGCCCGGGCGTGGCGATGGTGACGAGCGGACCGGCGGCGACCAATATCGTCACGCCGCTGTGCGACGCGATGATGGATTCGATCCCCATGGTGGTCATCACGGGTCAAGTGCCGACGTCCGCGATCGGTACCGACGCCTTCCAAGAATGCGACACGACCGGGATCACCATGGCGGTCACCAAGCACAACTTCCTCCTGACTTCTGCGCAGGACATACCACAGACCATTCGCGAGGCGTTCTACATCGCGACGACCGGCCGCCCGGGGCCGGTGCTCGTCGACATCCCGAAGGACATCGTCGATCCGCGTAACCCGGCTTCCGCGATGGAGTGGTACTGGCCCACCGACGTGGACTTGCCGGGCTACAAGCCGCAGACCGAGCCCGACCTCGACAAGGTGCGCGCCGCCGCCGAGCTCATCATGCGCTCGACACGCCCGGTCATCTACGCCGGCGGCGGCATCCTCAAGGCGCGTGCCGCCGAGGCGTTGCGCGAGTTGGCCGAGTTGATCGACGTGCACGTGGTGACCACGTTGATGGCCCGCAGCGCGTTCCCCGACGACCATCCACTGGCGTTGGGCATGCCGGGGATGCACGGCAATTACACCGCAGTGACGTCGATGCAAGAGAGCGATCTGCTCATCGCGCTCGGTTCGCGATTCGACGATCGCGTCACCGGCAAAGTGCCGTCGTTCGCGCCCGACGCCAAGATCATCCACGTCGATATCGACCCCGCCGAGTTGGGCAAGGTGCGCCGAGCCGATGTCGGCATCCAGGGTGATTGCCGCATCACCATCGAACGGTTGATCCAGGCCATCCGCGAGTTGGGGGGAGCGGCAGAGCAGCCCGATCGCTCGGAATGGAAAGCCCGTATCTCGGGCTGGAGGGAGAACTTCCCGCTCACCTACGAGCCGAGCAGACCCGGCGACCAATTGA
Organism: Acidimicrobiales bacterium; assembly: GCA_035525225.1. Taxonomy (GTDB): domain Bacteria; phylum Actinomycetota; class Acidimicrobiia; order Acidimicrobiales; family WLNW01; genus DATLFA01. The sequence continues at coordinate 90,770 of DATLFA010000077.1, read as the reverse complement.
AGCCGCAGTACGTCCTCGAGACGCTGCGTGACAACACCCCCGACGACACCATCGTCGTCTCGGGCGTCGGTCAGCATCAGATGTGGACCAGCCAGTACTGGAAGTTCAAGTACCCGTACACATGGGTCAACAGTGGCGGGCTGGGCACGATGGGTTTCGCGGTGCCCGCGGCGATCGGCGCCAAGGTCGGCCGGCCCGACCGAATGGTGTGGGCCGTCGACGGCGACGGCTGCTTCCAGATGACCGCGCAAGAGTTGGTGACCGCGGCCGCCGAGCGCATCCCGGTGAAGATCGCGATCTTGAACAACGCCTACCTCGGCATGGTTCGTCAATGGCAGGAGATGTTCTACGAAGAGCGTTACTCCGAGGTCTACCTGTCGCCCGATCTGCCCGACTATAAGATGTGGGCAGAGGCGATGGGGTGTGTGGGCATGCGCGTCGAAGACCCCGACGAAGTGTTGCCCGCCATCGAGAAGGCCAATTCGATCGATGATCGACCGGTGGTCATCGACTTCCGCACCGATTGGGCCGAGAAGGTGTTCCCGATGGTCCCTGCCGGAGCATCCAATACCGACATCGTCGTCGATCCGAGCCAGCAAACGCAGTTCGACCGCGAGCGGGGCCGGCGATGAACGACGATTTGACCACCGCAACGGCGGTCGCCCGGCGCTTTCACACCCTCGTGGTGCTCGTCGAGAACAAGCCCGGCGTGCTGACCCGGGTGGCCGGGCTGTTCGCCCGCCGGGGTTTCAACATCGACTCACTGGCCGTCGCCCGCACCGACGACCCGCGCTTCTCGCGGATCACGATCATGGTCGACGCGGAGTCGGCGCCGCTCGAGCAAGTGGTCAAGCAACTCGACAAGCTCATCAACGTCGTCGAGATCCGCGACCTCGACCCGTCGGAGTCCGTCGAGCGCGAGCTGATGATGGTGATCGTCAACGGCCAGCCCCACGAACGGGGCCAGATCATGGATCTGGTGCGCATCTTCGAGGCACGCGTGCTCAACGTCGGTGGCGACAAGATGATGCTGTCGCTGTCGGGGGCGCCGAGCCGGTTGGATGACTTCGAGGATCTTCTGCGACCCTATGGGATCGTGGAGCTCCAGCGCAGCGGCCGTATCGCTCTGCCCCGGCTGTCCAAGACCTCCTAGTCCGAATTTCGACCGAGAACTCAACCCAACACTCTCTACCCTCACTTTCAACCCCAAGGAGCCCACCGTGGCCACTGTCTACTACGAGAAGGATGCCGACCCGTCCCTCATTCGCCAGCGCAAAGTGGCGATCATCGGGTACGGCTCGCAGGGTCACGCGCATGCGCTCAACCTCAAGGACTCGGGCATCGACGTGCGCGTCGGCATTCGTCGCGGTTCGCCGTCGATGGCCAAGGCCGAGGCGGCCGGGCTGCGCGTCGTGTCGGTCGACCAAGCGGCCGAAGAAGCCGACGTCATCATGATCCTGTTGCCCGACACCGAACAAAAGCGCGTGTATGAGGCCGACATCCAAAAGCACATGACGCCGGGCAAGGCCCTCGCGTTCGCACACGGCTTCAACGTGCGCTTCGGTCGCATCGCACCACCGGAGGGCGTCGACGTGATCATGATCGCGCCCAAGGGCCCCGGCCATCTCGTGCGCCGTACCTACACCGAGGGCGGTGGCGTTCCCTGTCTCATCGCAATCGCGCAAGACGCCACGGGCAAGGCCCGCGACCTCGCGCTGTCCTACGCGGACGCGATCGGCGGCAGCCGCGCCGGAGTCATCGAAACGACGTTCGCGGAGGAGACCGAGACCGATCTCTTTGGTGAGCAGGTTGTGTTGTGTGGCGGGCTCACTTCGCTCGTGCAGGCCGGCTTCGAAACGCTCGTCGATGCCGGTTACCAGCCCGAGATGGCGTATTTCGAGTGCTTGCACGAGGTCAAGCTCATCGTTGATCTCATGTACGAAGAGGGCATCGCGGGGATGCGCTATTCGATCTCCGACACCGCGGAGTACGGTGACGTCACGCGCGGTCCGCGCATCATCACCGAAAGCACCAAGGCCGAGATGAAGCGCATCCTCGACGAGATCGTGTCGGGCCGCTTCGCCGACGAGTGGGTCGCCGAGAGCGAATCCGGTCGCAAGAACTTCACCGCGCTGCGCGAGCAGGGCAAAGTGCATCCGATCGAAAGGACCGGTGCCGAACTGCGCTCGATGATGCCGTGGATCTCGGCCGGCAAGCAGAAGGTGTCCGAGGTCTCCGGCGGCTGATTGCCCCTCTCGCCGGAGAAGAATACGCTCCGCGTCATTCAGCGACGAGGAGGACGACGAGGAGCGACATCGTGTCGGACAATTGGGGTTTCGAGACCAAGCAGATCCATTCCGGCCAGGTGCCCGACCCGACCACGGGTGCCCGCGCCGTGCCGATCTACCAGACCACGTCGTATCAGTTCCGCGACAGCCAGCATGCCGCCAATCTGTTCGCGCTGGCCGAGGCCGGCAACGTCTACACCCGCATCATGAACCCGACTCAGGCGGTGCTCGAGGCGCGCATCGCCGCGCTCGAGGGCGCGCCCGATACGGCGATCGGCATCCCCGGCGCGCTCGCCGTCGCCTCGGGCCAGGCGGCCGAGACGTTGGCCATCCTCAACCTCATGGGCGCCGGGGATCACATGGTGTCGTCGCCGTCGCTCTACGGCGGCACCTACAACCTCTTCCACTACACGCTGCCCAAGCTCGGCGTCGAGGTCAGCTTCGTCGACGACCCTGACGATCTGGATCACTGGAAGCGAACCATCCGGCCGAACACCAAGCTGTTCTTCGGCGAGACCCTCGCCAATCCGAAGAACGATGTGCTCGACCTCGAAGGCATCTCGAAGGTGGGTGTCGATGCGGGCATCCCCCTCATGGTCGACAACACCGTGCCGACACCGTATCTCATTCGACCTTTCGAATGGGGCGCCCACATCGTCGTGCATTCGACGACCAAGTTCCTGGGCGGGCACGGCACGTCGATCGGTGGCGCGGTATGCGACGGCGGCAACTTCGACTACGCGGCGTCGGGCCGGTTCCCCGGCTTCACCGAACCCGACCCGAGCTACCACGGGCTCGCCACCATCGGCGATGTACGCAGCCTCGTCATTCACCCGGCATCGACCACCCACAGCCAGCTCTCGGCCGAAGAACAGGTCTCGACCGGTGTGCACCCGGGTCTCGTGCGGCTTTCCGTCGGCCTCGAGTCGATCGACGACATTCTCGCTGATCTGTCCGCGGGATTCCGCGCTGCCAAATCCTGAACACAGGAGAAGACCTTTCGAACGCGTGGCGCGTTCTGTTCGTCGCGGGCATCGCGCAGATGATCCCGTCGATCAACCTGTCGATCATGTACGTGGTGTATCCCGAGATACAGCGCGAGTTCAGCGGCACGAGCGCCGGCGCGCTGTCCTGGATCCTCAACGGCTACACGATCGTGGCGGCGGCAACGCTCGTGCTCGGAGGTGTGCTGACCGACCGGACCGGACGCAAACGAGCGCTGCTGGTCGGTTCCGCTCTGTCGCTGGTCTCGATGCTCGTGTGTGGATCGGCACCCAGCGCGAACATCCTGTTGGTCGGGCGGGTGATTCTCGCATTGGCCGCCTCGCTGATCATCCCGGCGTCGACGTCGCTCGTGCTGCTGGCGTTTCCGGCGTACAAGAGCGCGATGGCGTTCGGGGTGTTGGCGTCGTTCGGTGGTGTATCGGCGGCGGCCGGCCCGTCGCTCGGCGCATTCATCATCGAGCTCGGCGGGTGGCGCTGGGCGTTCTTCTTCAACGTGCCATTGGCGCTCGTCACGTTGGTGACCGGGCCCATGGTGCTCACCGAATCGCGCGACGAGAGGACGCGTGACATTCCTGATCTGGTCGGGGCCGCGATGTTGATGATCGGCCTCACGAGCGCGATCCTGGCAGTGGTGCAGTCACCGGCGTGGGGGTGGGGCGACCGTCGCACTCTTGGCGCACTCGTTCTCGGCGTGGTGCTGCTGGTGTCGATGGTCTTGCGGTCGCTGCGACATCGCTCGCCCTTCATCGACGTGCGGTTGTTCCGTTATCGCAACTTCGCGCTCATGAACGCAACCTCGTGCGGTTTCGCGGTGGCGTGGTTCGGTATGTTCTTCGCCTTCACGCAATTCCTGCGTAACGCATGGGACTTCGACCTGCTGAAGGCCGGCTTGCTGGTTTCGCCCGTGCCGTTCGGCGCGGGTGTGCTGGCACCCATCGGTGGGCGCGTCGCGGACCGTGTCGGCTACCGGCCGATGCTGATCGCAGGAGCGATCTCTTTCGGGCTCGGAGCGCTCTGGTTCATCTACGTCGTGTCCGACACGCCGTCGGTCGCCCGATGGATGCCCGGCATCATCCTGATCGCCATAGGCACGGGCTGCGTGTTCCCGTCGGTGCAAGGCGGCACCGTGGTCGGTATGCCCGCCGATCGCTATGCCATCGCGTCGGGTGTCAACCACACGGTGCAGCGGATCGGTGCGGTGGTGGGCAACGCCATCGCCATCATGTTCGTCGCCAGCGTCGGCCCCGCACGTGCCTTCGATCGGATGTTCTGGATCGTCTTTGCGTGCAGTGTGTTGATGGTGCCCGTCGCGTTGACGATGACGCCGGGCTCTCAGTCGAGGATGGCGCGCAAGTGATGCCAGATGCGGATCACCTTGTCGTCTTGCACTTCGAATACCGAGTAGCCGGCGAGATCGCGCGGTTGGCCATCGCCGCCCGGTAACACCCCGGCGAAGACCCGGTAGCTCGTGGTCACCATGCCGGAGACGACCCCGATGTCGTCGACGACCGATTTCGATTCGGGGGCCAGTGCCCATTCACGCACGGCGAGGATTGCTGCTTCGTCGGCGCCCTGCACGATCACTGCGTCGCCGGACCGGATGACGATGTCGTTGTGCAGGCGAGCGCGATAGCGGATGAGGTCGCGCCGGTGCTCGGCCTGCACGAGCTGGCTCACGCAGTCGAGGGCGGCGATGTTCGCCGCTCGGTCGGCGTCGGGAAGCACCCGTTAGGCCTCCGCAGCACGAAAGATGTCGGGCTCGATATACATGTTGGCTCCCTTCGACGCAACCAACGCGTGAGGGTAATCGGGCTACGGTCCGGGCAGGGATCAATGCGTCGAGACCGTGACCGACGGAGGTGTGTGCACGTGGTGACGGCCACCGCGGCAGAGGCGAGACGGATAGCGCCGCAGTCACCTCGCGGCTCGACTACGGGAGAGACGGGCGAACGATTGTCGGTGCCGTCGTCAGCGTCGCGGCGATGGTCACCCTCGAACCGAAAGCGCGGCTCTTGTCATTACTCGTGCCGCGATGTCTTCGAGCGCGTCGAGCACGCGGTCGACATCTTCGTCGGTGTTGGCTGCGGTAACGCTGAGGCGAAGGCCGCCCCGCTCGAGCGGCATCGCGGGGAACACCGCCGGCGTGAACAAGATCCCGTGCTCCCACGCGACCTCGCAGGCCTCGACGACCTGCTCGACTGCGCCGATCACGACGGTGAGCGCGGGGAAGCCGATCTCGTTCTCGACGACGAGTCCCGCATCGTGCGCGCCGCGGATGATCCGCATCGTGAGTCGATGGACATGCCGGCGCAGCCGGTCACCCTCCTCGCGGTTCACTCGCAAGCCGGCAAGCGCGGTGGCCAAGCTCGCGACCGGTATCGGACCCGAGAAGATCATCGTGGATGCGGTGAGAAACAGACTCCGCTCGGCCGGTGACCTGCAGGTGACGAATGCACCGAGCGATGAAAAGGCCTTCGAGAGGCCCGCGACATAGACGATGTTGTCGTAGTCGAGGCCGAAGTAGCGCACGACGCCGCCGCCGCCCGAGCCGTAGGGCATGCTCGGGCCAGGATGCTCGCCCAGTACGCCGATGCCGTGCGCGTCGTCGACGTACAGCGTCGCGTCATAGCGTCGAGCGAGCTCGGCATAGCCCGGGATGTCGGGCAACGTGCCTGGCATGGAATACACGCCATTCAGTGTGATGATGCGGGGGCTGTGAGGGTCGCAACGCCGCAGCTGCCGCTCGAGATCGTCGACGTCGTTGCGTCGTACGGTCACGATCCTGGCGCCACGGGCGGTCGCCAGCTCGGCCGCCTCTCGCATGGACTTGTGTGATCCGTCGTCGACGAGGATGGTGCCTTCGCTGCCGGCGAGCAGGGGCAGCACGCCGAGATGCAACAAGGTGATCGTAGGAAACACCAACACCTCGGGTGCACCGACGAGTTGCGCCAACTCGTGCTCGAGCTGGACATACGGAGCAGGTGATGCGACCGCGCGGGTCCAACTCGGGTGCGTGCCCCACTTCTTCAGCATCGGGTCGACGCTGGCGATGACATCGGGGTTCAAGTCGAGCCCGAGGTAGTTGAGCGAACCGAAGTCGGTGATCCACCGGCCGTCGACGAGGAGGCGCCGTCCGACCTGGCGTTCGACGACGAGGTTCGTCTGGGGAATCTGGTTTGTGAGGTGCGTGATCAGCGCGGTCACACTCATCTGTCCGCCCTCACCGGCCGGCAGGTCCTGTAGCTCTTCGACGGTGCGGAGAAGGTCGCCGACCGCTTGGATCGCGCCCAACCGAACTTCGGTGATCCCCAACCCAGTCTTCTCTTCGATGGTCGCGGCGAGTTCCAGTCGTGCGAGCGAGTCGAAGCCGAGATCGTGCGCGAGGTGCATGGTGTCGTCGATGGCGGACGTCATGCCGTGGCGCCGCGCCATACGCGCGACGATGTCACGGGTCGTTCCCACGGCATCGATCGCCACGAGATCGAGCACGACATTCTGAGGTTCCGGAGGCATCGGCGTGAGCGCGACACGAGCGAAAGTCGTTATCGATCCCTCGGCCAGCATCGAGCGAATCTTCGCATGCTGTTTCTTGCCGCTCGTGGTACGAGGCAACGCGCCGCGAGGCACGAACACGAGATCCTCCAACGCCAGTGGTAGGCCATCTTGCGCTTCTCTGACGCCCGCCTCGAGCGCGGCAAGATCATCCTTCTGGTCGACACCGAGAATCGCCGTGACTCGGCCGAGCCCCGGTCGAACGTCACTGTCGATGACCAATGTCTCGTTGCGCGGCCGGTCCAGCGCATCGGCGATCTCGCGCTCGAGAAGCAACGCGCTGTGATTCTCGCCGTGGCGGATGATGATGTTCTTTATCCGCTCTACGACGAACAGCTCTCCTTTGTGGGTGAATCCGATGTCGCCCGTTCGCAGCCCTGATTGAGTGATCGCGTCCAGCGGGCCATCGCTGCGCCAATAGCCGGGAGAGACGCTCGTCCCCGCGACCTTGATCTCGCCGCAGACGTCGTCATCCTCGATGATCCGGTCGTGCTCATCGACCAACCAGAAATCAAGGCCCCGCAAGACGCTGCCTACTGATATCACGTCGGTTTCGTCTGGTCCGCCCGGAGGCAGCGGATCGACAAACGATGCCATATCGCTCACTTCGACCGTTGCCAGGCTGGCGACGGACGAGATGCGAGTGCGTACGTAGTGGGCCGGCTCTCCCGCGCCGGTCAGGGTTACGGCCAAGGTCGATTCGGCAAGCCCGTAGCCGGGTTTGATCGCCTCTCGACTGAAACCGTACGACGCGAATCGATCGACGAAACGCTCCATCACGCGCACATCGATGGGTTCGGCGCCGCAGTTCGCCTGGCGCCACGCCGAGAGATCGACGCCGTCGAGGCGATCCGGTCGCGAGCGACGGGTTGCCAATTCGTAGCCGAAGTTCGGCATCGTCGATATGGTCCCGCCGTCGGTCGAAATGAGGCGCAGATAGGTCGCCGGGTCCGTGAGGAAATCGAAGGGGCTCAGTAGCACCGCGTCTGATCCGGTCACGAGCGGAAGGACCACCGACATGATGAGACCCATGTCGTGGTACAGCGGCAGCCACGACACGGTGACGTCGCGTTCGGTCATCTGCATTCTCGCGGCCAGACCGAGGCAGTTCGCAATGGCATTGCCGTGAGTGATGACCGCGAGCTTGCTCGTGCCGGTCGTGCCGCTCGTGCCCTGGAGATGCAGTGCCATATCTCGCTGCGAAGCGTTCGTCAGACATGTCGGCGGCGATTTGATCGCTTCCAGCACCGCGAGGTCGAATTGAACGACAGGCGCAGTGACGTGGAGGTCATCCATCAGCGAGTCGCCGGCTTCCATCACAAGATGACCGTGCGGACCGAGCGCTCGCATCGCGGTCTCGATGCTGCCCACGATTAGCGCGCGCTTGTCGAAGGCTCGACGGATCGGGTGGATCACGGGCAGGCCGCCGGCCAAGACGGTGCCGAGATACGCCGTGATGACGGGCTCGGGCTCACCCGCGGCGACCAGTACCGGCTCGCTGGGGCGGACACCCCGGTCGATGAGGCGTGTCGCGAAATCGAACGACCTCGCCACGAGCAGGGCGTGGCTCATGTAGTCGATTCGATTCTCGCCCCGTCGGTAGAAGCCAAACCGCGCGCGTTCATCCGAAGCGACGTGACGGCTCAACAGACTGACGAGGTCATCGCAGCCATAGCGGTCTGAGGAAGTGTCGTGCGCGCGCAACGAACCGCCTTGCTTGTCGGCTCCGCCCGGCACCCCGGACCCTAGAAGGGCCGGCGGCGAAAGTCCACTCAGTGCGGTTACGTGTTCACGTTACGTGGGGGTTTCTCCGCGCCTATCGGCGTTTCAGTGCCTTAAGGCCGTGTTCCACCAGGTGGTCTGCATCCTCGGCGGGCACCGGGGGCGAGAAGTAATAGCCCTGCGCGAAGTCGCATCCGAGCGCGATCAGCAACGAAGCCTGCTCGCCGGCTTCGACGCCTTCGGCGACGACGGTGAGGCCCAAGGCCTTCGCCATCTCGCACAGTGACCGCACTTGCGCCTGCGCCTTCTCACTGCCCGGTCCTTCGAGGGCTTGTACGAGCGACATGTCGATCTTGACGCCGGTGTAGGGCAACTGGCCGAGGGCAGCGTATGACGCATAGCCCGAGCCGAAGTCGTCTGCCGCGACCTTGACACCGAGCGCCCGAATGGCTTCGAGGCGGGAGTGGTTGATGCTGCCGCCATCGACCACGCTCGACTCGGTCAGTTCGATGGTCACCCACGAGGGGTCGATTCCATGGGTCACCAACCGGGTCGAGATGTCGTCGACGATGCTGGCAGCATCGAGCTGGCGCGGCGACAGGTTCACGCTCATCGTGACCTCGCTCGTGGTACGCCACTTCGCGAGCTGCGAGAACGCCGCATCGAGCAACCAGCAACCCATGGGGATGATCAACCCGGTCTCCTCTGCGAGAGAGATGAACGAGCCGGGGCTCACCATGCCGCGCTCGGGATGGCGCCAGCGCATCAGCGCCTCGAAACCGGTGATGCGGCGGGTACGCAACGAAACGATGGGCTGGTAGTAGAGCAACAACTCGTTGTTCTCGACCGCGCGCACGAGATCGCCCTTGAGTTCGAGACGCTCGAGTACGCCGCTGTGCATCGCGCCGTCGTACACGACGAAGCGACCCTTGCCCCGGCTCTTCGCCGCGTGAAGCGCCATGTCCGCGTTGCGCAGCATGATCTCGGGATCGGGTCGGTCGCAGTCCTCCGAGTACACGATGCCGATGCTGGCGTCGAGCACGAACTCATGCTCGTCGTAGTTGATCGGAATGCGGATCTCCTCGAGGATGCGTCGAGCCACCATGGCGACCGTCTCGCGGTTGCTGCCGTCTTCCACCGTGATCGAGAACTCGTCGCCACCGAGTCGGGCCAAGGTGTCGCCCGCCCGGAGATGCTGTTCCAAGCGGACGCCCAACACGTGAAGGACGTTGTCGCCGATGGCGTGGCCGACGGCGTCGTTGATGGTCTTGAAGTCGTCCAGGTCGATCATCATCACCACGACGGACCCTGTGCCGCGACGATCGAGCGCCTGCTGCACACGATCGCGGAAGAGGACGCGATTCGGAAGACCCGTGAGCGCGTCGTGCAGTGCTTGGTGACGAAGATCCTGCTCGAGTGCTTTTCGCTCGGTTACGTCGTGCGCGTTGACAACAACGCCGTTGACCGCAGGATCGGTGGTGAGATCGGTCATGGTGAGGTCGAGCGTGCGCCACTCGCCGCGGAGACCAGCCATGCGCAACTCGGCCCGATGCGGCACCGACGGGTCGGTCGACAGGCGGAACAACAACGCGGTCAAGGCGAGGCGGTCGTCGGGGTGCATGAGGCTCGACAGCTCGTTGCCGACCAGTTCGTGCGGTTCGTGTCCGAGCACCCGCGTCACCGATGCACTGATGTAGTTGACGAAGCCGTGGTGGTCGACCACCGCGACGACATCGGACCCATGTTGGACCAGACCGCGGAACCGAGCCTCGCTGGCCGCCAGTTGGAGTTCGGCCGCCTTTCGGTCTTCGATCTGACGGGCCGTGACCACGATGCCGTCGATCTCGGGATCGCTGCGCAAGTCGGCGACGAGGACCTCGAACCAGTAGGTCGTGCCGTCGGTCGATTCGAGCCGGATCTCGCGCGGGGCAGGCCGCGAAGCCGCGGCCGCGATCAGATCGCTGAACTGTCTGCGCTCGTCCGGAACCGCCAGTTCGACGACGGGTGTCGAACGCAGATCGTCGTCGCTCAGGCCGAGCAATCGTGAGGCGGCCGGGCTCGAGAACGATGCCGTGCCCGCGGCGCTCACGACGATCACGATGTCGTCGGATTGTTCGATCAACGCGCGGAAGCGGCGCTCGACGCGTGCGCGGTGCATCTGCTCGGCGAGCATGGCGGTATCGAGCGCCGACGCGAAGTCGTTCGCGAGGTTGGCCAACGCGTCGGGAAACGACGGGCCGAGAGGATCGGTTGCAGCGGCAACGAGTATTCCGAGGACCGATCCCCGTGACGTCATCGGTGCCGCGGTCCACCAGGCCTCGTCACCCGGCGAGTCGGGCGGCTCCGAATGAAGCAGTCCGGTCGAGCGTGCCTCCGCGAGCGCGGCCGCGAGGTCGGGCTGGGTGAGATCGACCGTCGTGCCGATCTGCTCGGCCCGCCATCCCTCGGATCGTTCGATGAGCCACGTGTCGTCGCCATGCGAGACATAGCTGACACGCAGGTTCGCGTGCCCACCCAGCTGCTTCGCGGCGTCGAACGCCGCGTCGGCCATCTGCGACGGCTCGGTTGAGCTGGCGAGCCGTGCCGCGCCTCGGCTGAGAATTCGCTCGACATCGCGAGCGTATTGCCATGCCCGCGCCAAACCGGCGAGGCGGACCACGACCAGTGTCGTGATGACGAGCCAGCACAGACTGATCACCGCACTCTCGAAACCTCGAGTAGGTGGATCGAAGACGAAGATCGCGGGAGGGATGGCGCTGGCCACGCTCATCAGCGCGACCCGTTGCCAATTCATCTGAGCCACGGGGTCAGTCGCCCGCTCGGTCAACTGTGCGATGGACGGATGGAGCCCGGCTCCCCCGCCGGTGATCATTGCCAGTCCGCCTAGGGCAGTCGGTATCAACGTACCCGCCGCCGACGACGAGGAGCCGCTACCGAGCTGAATGCCGATCACCAATTCGCCGGCGACGATCGAGGCCATGCACGCAGAGAAAAGATAGAACGAAACGTTCTTGAGACCCGGTCCTATGGCAAGCCTCAAGATCATCGCGAACAACACGAGGGCCTCGAGAGTGAAGGCCAGCTCCACCAACCGGTCGCCGATGCCCAGAGTCTCGTCGCCGAGATAGGGGAGGATGACATAGACCCAGGCGAGCGAGGCCAAGCCGGCCACTGCGATCACGCTGTCCAGCAGGTTTGTCGGGTCCTTGCCGTGGACGCGCCGCCGGACCAGCCGCGCCGCGGCGGTGATCATGAGCGCAAATCCGATGGCATCCAGCAGATCTGCCAGGTTGGGAGAGTTGACGATCCCAAATTCCTCGAGGACGACTCGAGTGATTCCGGCAACGAGGAAGGTGGCGATCGAGAAGGCGAAGAGGTTGAGCGGTAGGGGGTCAGCGGGCTGCCACCGCTTGGCGCCTTTACGAAGCGCGACGATCGAGGCGATGGAGATGACGACGTAGGCGCCTCCGAGCGCGTCTTCCCCAGCGAATGACGCAATGGCCAGGAGCGTCGCGGTAGCGACCAGATACTGACGCCACGGTTGTTGGAACACAACCTTCCGTCGGCGCCGTGGGCCCTGATCTTGAGCCTTTGGGGCCGCTCAGCGACGTGGTGTTCAAAGAATTAGCGCCATGAGCCCCGAATAGGTCCCGACCAGGCAGATCGACCAGAAGACGCTACCCACGACGAGGGTGCGATTGCGGCGGTGAAGACCGAGGCGATGTGCCAGCCAAGGGGTGAGAAGCGGGCCGAGAACGATGGTCACGATTCCGGCTCCGACAAAGCCGAACCCGATGAGTGCGCGGCGCTCCCAGTCTGTTTCTCGCCGAGCGGTCTTCGCGTCGAGCCAACGCTGTAGCGCCGACTCGCTGACTGCTCCGCGGCGCTGGCGGATTCGGGAAATCGCCACTCCCAGGATCATCGCAAAGGCAAAGTAAAGGGGTGTGAGCAGCACAAACGCGCGCCACGGATCCCACAACGCGGCGACCGCGAACACCGGTATCGAAAACACGAGTTCGTCGATGAAGAAATACAGGACCAGCAGGAGCAGCTTCGCCCCCGCTCTGACGACCCTGACACTCGGGCTTGCTGGCCCTGCGCTGGATTGCCGTCCGGTCGGCCTCGAGAGCCGGACTTCGCTCACCTTGCCGATGCCGTCGGCATCGAAGCGCAGGTTGATGAACCCGACGGGGCGGCGCGTCCTGCTCGACCCTTTCCCCTCACTGACAAGGAGCGCGGAAGCGCCGTGATGATCGACGTTGACCACCTCTGCGGTGACACCGGGTTCCCCGATGGTGATGTCCGGTTGACGAAAGACTGCCCCGTCGGTCAGCGCAATGGCTTCGCCGTCGCGGTACCACTCGCAGTCAGGGGCCAAAAGCGGGGCGATGCGCGTCATGTCAGATTGGCGCCACGCCTGAAAGAAGTCGCGCGCGGCTGCGTTCGGGTTGTCGCTGTCGGCATCTGCCGTGAGGTCGATGGTCATGGTCAAGCGCCGATCGGGGCGGCGCTTCTACGGTACTCTCCCCTTCCGATCAATCGCCAAACTCCTCCCACCAGGACATTCGATGCCAACCGTATTCTCCAACGTCGACGCGCTCCTCGACGCGACAGGCACTCACCTCGGCTTCAGCGAGTGGGTGACCATCGATCAGTCGCGGATCAACCTCTTTGCCGATGCCACCGGCGACCAGCAATGGATCCATGTCGATGAGGCCAAGGCCAAGGCCGGACCATTCGGCGCCACGATTGCGCACGGGTACCTGACGCTGTCGATGACCAACCTGTTCTTGCCGCAACTGATCGTCGTCGAGCAAATTTCAATGGGCATCAACTACGGGGTCAACAAGGTGCGGTTCCCGACGCCGGTGAGGGTGGGGTCACGCATCCGGGGTGGGGCCGAGATCGCGTCCGTCGAGGAGGTTAGCGGCGGCGTTCAGTGCATCATCCGGATCACCGTGGAGTTGGCCGATTCAGACAAGCCGGCCTGCGTCGTCGAGAACGTGACCCGCTACATGCGATGAGTTCGAATGGCGTTACTCCGAAGGTGGTCGTCATCACCGGTGCGTCGAGTGGGTTCGGCTTGCTGACGGCCGTCGAGGTCGCGAAGCGAGGGCACCTCGTGTACGCGACGATGCGTGATCCGGCGAAAGGCACCTTGCTCGACGAGGCATGTCGATCGAACAACGTCGACGTGCAACAGCGACGGCTGGATGTGACGGACACCGCGTCTATCGAGGCGGTCGTTGGCGAATTGGTGGCCACCCACGGGCGCATCGACGCACTCGTGAACAACGCCGGCGCAGGCTCGGTCGGGTTTGCGTACGACCTCTCGGATGACGAGGTCCGCTCGCACCTCGAGACGAATCTTCTCGGCGCAATGCGCTGCACCCGCGCCGTGGTGGAGACGATGCGATCGAATGGCTCGGGCACGATCGTCAACGTGTCGTCCATCGCCGGTCGTTCGGCGGTTCCGTTTCTCAGTGCCTATTCGGCGTCGAAGTTCGCGCTCGAGGGTTGGAGTGAGTGCCTGCGGTACGAACTCGCCGGCACCGGCCTGAGGGTGTGCCTGGTCGAGCCGGGGACGTTTCGCACCCCGATGTATACGGAGTCGCCCGCCGAGACGCAAGGGGCCGCGATTTCAGCGGCCGCGATGCAGCTACGAAGAGTCGAATCGTTGTTTTTCGAACACGCTCGACGGCATGGCGGCGACCCCGAGAAGGTGGCTCGCAAGATCGCGGACGTCGTCGACAAGTGGACGCGCTTTCGCGTCGTCATCGGTCGTGATGCCCGTCTCGAGTTGCTGGCAAAGCGGCTGTTGCCCGACGAAGCATTCGGGTGGGCAATGGAGAGATTCGTCTGGCGCTCTTGGGTGGACGAATCGAAGTCAACAGGGTCGTGAGACTGCTACGCGGTGACCGCCGACTTGTGCTGCACACTGATCGCACCGCGGTCGCCATGGGCCAAGGCACGGACCACGTCGAGGTGAAACCGAGTATAGGAAGGCGAGACGTGCTCGATAGCTGGCTCCAGCGAGCGGCTGAGGGCGGGTAGCCGATCGAACGGCACGATCGGCTCGGCATGATGCGCGGTATGCATGGGTCCGTTGAACAAGAAATAGCGCATGACCGCATTCGAGCGGACCGTCCGCGTGTTGCGCATGGTGTCAGTCGACCGCGGGCAGCGGAAGTGTTCCGGCAACACGATCAGGTAGCTGCCGCCAAGGATTGTGAGGAGAAATGGTGCGAGCCAGATCCGCAACATCGCGCCTGGCCACTGAATGGTCAGCAAAACCAGCAACGTGACCAGCGCGAATACGAAGAGTGCGTCAAGCGCTACCTTCTTTCGCCGCGCTGACGAGCGCACGAACTTCGGTGGACGCCCGACAAGTGTGCGGATCGTGTTGAGCCAATTCTCCAATACGAAGGATGCGCCACCGAACACGAGGCCGAGGAAGTACATGTGGAACGAATATGCCTCGAAATATGGCTCGGTATCGCCTTCGACTCGTGTGTGGGCATGGTGTTGGCGGTGGTACGCCTGATCGCATGAGTAGTTGATCAACAGGGGCGCGTAGAAGAACATCCCGACGAGCCGGTTGGCGAGCCGGGTCTCATAGAGGGTGCCGTGGCTCGCGTAGTGAGCGACGCTGGCGCAGCCGACGAGGAGCACGACCTGAAGGCACCAGATGACCACCCAAATCGGCCAGCGATCCAGGACAAAGCCGATGGCCGTCAGCGCTGCATAGGTCGACACGTGTATGAGCAAGCGCAACGTCGTGTGCCGCGGTAGTTCTCGGCTCGAGGCAGGGCGGCGATTTCGAATGTTCATCGGCGGCACCTCAGGTCGGGCAGTCTACTGGAGGGTCGACCGGAAACACGAAAGGGCGATCCGTGGCAATGCGTCGTGGCGCCGACGCTCCCGATAACCTGTCACGAAAGTCGAGCAGGACGAACATGGCCAAACGCAAACCAAATCGACGTCCGGCGGCACCTGCATCGCTGCCGCCGATCCGCCAAGGCCTCGTGTCTCCGGGGCGTCCCGTGCCGCCGCACATCGTGCGCCCGCCGTACCTCCGCAACGGCGGTGAGCCCGGCCGCTCGACGATGAGCCCCATCCGCACCCCCGCCGAAATCGACGCCATGCGCCACGCGAACCGGGCGGCCGCGGACATCTTGATGCACGTCGGCCCGTTCGTTCAGCCGGGCGTGACCACCGACCGACTCGACATGATCGTGCACGACAAGACCATCGAGCTCGGCGGTTATCCGAGCCCGCTCGGCTATCGCGGATTCCCCAAATCGGTGTGCACGTCGATCAACGAAGTGATCTGCCACGGCATACCCGACAGTCGTCCGCTGATCAACGGCGACATCGTCAATGTCGACGTGACCATTTACATCGATGGTGTGCACGGCGACACGTCGATGACGTTCATCGTCGGCGAAACCGACGAGTGGTCGCAAGTGTTGGTGCGCGAGACCAAAGTGTCGCTCGACAAGGCGATCGAGGCGATCAAGCCGGGCCTGCCGCTCAACGTGATCGGGCTCGCGATCGAGACGCATGCCCGCAAGTTCAACCTCGGTGTCGTGCGAGAGTTCATCGGCCATGGCATCGGTCCCGAGTTCCACGGTTCGATGCAGATCCCGCATTATTTCGACGCGCGCGTCCGCACCATCATGCAGCCGGGCATGACCTTCACCGTCGAGCCGATGCTGACCCTCGGTCACGCCGATCTCGGCGTCTGGGATGATGACTGGACCGCCGTCACCCTCGACGGCCGGCGCAGCGCTCAGTTCGAGCACACGCTCCTCATCACCGATGACGGTTGCGAAGTGCTCACGATCGCCAGTGACGGACGGGCGCCGGCCGACGTGTTCACGGCGGCCACCGTCGAGCCGGTGCGCTAACCGTTCTCCAGCTCGAATCCGTAGATGCGAGACACATTGCCCTCCAAGATCTTGTCGCGCTCGTCGGCGGGCACGTCGTGGAGCCGGTCGTCCATGATCTGCTGCGACCGCGGGAACGTCGATTCGGTGTGGGGGTAGTCGTTGCCCCAACACAGACCTTCGATACCGATGTAGTGACGCTCTCGCACACCGAACGCGTCGTCTTGGAAGCTGCAGTACACATTGCGGCGGAAGAAGTCGCTCGGTAGTCGAGCGGTAGAAAAACGGTAGTACCGCGCGTTGCCCTGCCGTTGCGTATAGGTGTTGTCCATGCGTTCGAGGAAGAACGGGATCCACCCGAGTTCGTGTTCGATGGCACCGACCCTGAGCGCGGGATGACGATCGAACACGCCCGAAAAGATCATGTCGGCGAGCGACAGCTTGACCCAGTGCTCACAGACGGCGAAGTAGGTCGGCCTGATCCGCGCGAGGTTGGGGTCGACACCGCCGGTGCCGACACGGTTGGCGCCCAGGTGCAACGACAGGGGCATCTCGAGGTCGACCGCCGCCGCCCACAGGGGCTCGTAGTCGGGCGAGTCGTACAGCCGCTCTGACGGAGCGGCGGTAGGAATGAGCGCCCCGGACAGGCCGAGGGCGCGGGCACGGTGCATCTCGCGCACCGCGTCGTCGACATCGTCGGTATTGAGCATGGCGACGCCCTTGAGCCGATCGGGCGCATGGGAGCAGAACTCGGCGAGGAAGTCGTTGTACGCGCGGCAGCTGGCCGAGAGCAGCGCCGAATCGGCTTGCGTGTACAGGAGCAGACCTTCGGTCGGGTAGAGCACCGACCCGACCACCCCGTCGGTGGCGTTGTCGCGCAGGTGCTCCGCCGGGTCGTAGCCCCCCGGTCGCACCTGCGCGAAGCGCGCGCCCGTGCGCAGTTCGATCGGGTTCGTGAAGCGATCACCGGTCTGCGCGCCGCCGGCGAAGGACAACGTGCGGTTCGTACCGACGACCCACCATTGTTCGTGGGTATCCGCGTCCTCGACGACATGTGGCGCGCGATCGCGGAACTCGTGGTCGATGCGACTGGTCCACAGATCAGGCGGCTCGATGATGTGCGAATCCGACGAGATCATGCGTCGACCAGCTTCGGCTGCGGGTGGTCGATGTCGCGCGCGAGTTGGGTGAGCGACTCGAAGTGGCTGCGGGGGATCGCGAAGGTGTCGGCGGCGCGCCGTTCTCGCTTGATCTGTTGCGATCGCAGACCCGGATACAGGATCGCGTCGACTCCATCCTTGCGGGGGGCGCCGGTGATGCGGTCGAGGAAGGCATCGACGCGGTCGGCGGCCGCACCGGTGGGATCGAGCGCGGACGGGTCGATCGCCATGCACAACGTGCCGTAGCGGCCCCGTTGGGGCAGATGGTGGTAGAGCTCCCAGGGCGGGCTGGTGCCGGTGAGGATCGACGACAGTAGGCCGATGAGGAACACCATCGCGAAGCCCTTGTGACTGTCGCCGAGGGGCACCAACGATCCTTTGACGGCGACGCCGGTGTTGCCGGTCTTGTTGGTCAGCTCCCAGTCGGGGAACTCGGAGGCATCGGTCGTCGGGTTGCCGCGCTCGTCGAGCAAGAGGCCCGGTTCGATCTGTTGGCCTTGTTCGGCGGCCATCATCACCGGGCTGGCCGAGCTCTGCGTGAAGGCCATGTCGAGGATGACCGGGTCGCGGTTGCGCGCCGGCACGCCCCACGCCATGGGCGCGTTTCCGAGCAGAGGTTGATAGCCGCCGAGGGGAGCGACGGTGGGGACACTCTGCACCATCGCCATTCCGACCATGCCGTGGTCGACCGCCAGCTTGACCAACGGCGTCAAGATCTCGGCGGTGCCCCGCGCGCCGACGAAGCCGACGCCGAACTCACGTGCCTTGTCGATGGCCAGCAACATCGCGTTGCGGGCCGCCAATCGACCCGATGCGCGTTCGCCGCCGTCGACGACCGCGGTCGCGCCTTTCTCGTGCACGACACGTATCGGCGCGGTCACAT
The DNA here is from genome assembly GCA_035525225.1 of Acidimicrobiales bacterium. GTDB lineage: Bacteria > Actinomycetota > Acidimicrobiia > Acidimicrobiales > WLNW01 > DATLFA01. Next base: position 72,271 of record DATLFA010000077.1, on the reverse strand, counting down.
CGAGCTTGCCGGCGCTGATCGCGGCGATCAGGCCCGCCACGCGCCCCACACCGCGCGCGTGATCACCTTGGATGGCCTTGTCGAGGTTGGTCGCGACGAGGTAGTCAGCATCGTCGGGCGCGGTGCCGACCGAGAGATACGCGGCGCGACAAAGTGCATCGATCTCGCTGATCGAGACCTGGACGAACGGCTCGGTCGAATCCCACCACTGGCCATAGGTGCGTCGACGGATATCGGGTTGGTTGACCACGGGCGACATCCTTCCACTTGCATCCTTCCAAAAAGTGAAGGGGCCCGCCGGTTGGCGGGCCCCTTCACACACTTTGGCGAGTGGTTTGCTACTTGATCGCGCCGACCGCTCGTTCGTAGAAGCTACGGTCGACGAGCTTGTCCTCGGCCACCGGCGTCGTGAAGTCGGTGATAACCCCGAGATCGATGAACAACTGCTGGATGCGGGTGGTCGTGTCCTTGCGGATCTCCCAGTCCATCGTCAACGAGTCGAGTGAGGCCAGCGGGCCGAACACGGCGTCGCTCTGGCCGGTGAACTTCTGGATCTCGGCCATCACCTTGGCGTCTTTGTGGTAGTCGCCTTGGTAGTAGGTATTGACGGTGCGGATGTAGGCGCGAGCGAACGCGTCGCCAATGTCCTTGCGGTCTTCCAGCAGCCGCTTGCCGAATGACATCTGTCCGAGCGGCTCGCCCGGCGTCTGGGTCGCGACCTGCACGAATGCCGGATCGTCTTTGACCTGTACCCAGATCGGGTCGAGCAAGATACCGCAGTCGATGTTCTTGCTCTTGACCGCGTCGAGGATGCTGTTGGACGGAATCTGCCGCACATCGACGCCCTTGTAGTTGAACGTCGGGACCTTCTTCAAGAGCTCGGCGACGCTGTAGTACATGGCGGAGGAGCCGCGCCCGACCGACGTTGCCCAGATCTTGTTCTCGAGCTCTTTCAGGTTGGGCGTTTGCGGCGTGGTGAAGATCTCGCGGCGGCACCACAGGCCCGTCTGCGGCACGGTGTAGTCGCTGGCCTTCGGTGGGAAGTAGTTGCCCAGCACGACCTTGACCGGCAAGTTCTTGTCGCCGGCGGCGAACAGCCCGGTCTCGAAGCCACCGACCGCCACGTCGACCTGGCCGTTTGACATCTGTGGCACCGCGTTCGCGAAGCTCAGGTTCTGGAAGTCGATGTCGAGGTTCTCTTTGGCGAACTCACCGAGGGCCATGCCGACGCCGATGGGCGAGTTGAACTCGAGCTTGAACGCCGAGGCGAGCACGACCTTCTCGTTGGTCCCGTCGGCCTTCTTGGCCAGTGGTTTCGGCGCCGGTGCGCCGACATCGCAGCGCGCCACTTGGCGGTTGTCGGAGAGATCGGACGGGGCGGAGTAGCCTCTCTCTTCGCAACCGGCGACGGTGGCGACGTTGGCCGTGCCGGTCGTGACCGGTGATGTCGTGGCGGTCGACAGGGTGGTTGTCACACCGGGTGTGGTCGTGTCGTCGTCGTCGTCGCCGCACGCCGACGCGATGAGCGCAAAGCCGAGCAACGGCACGAGCAGGGCTCGCCAATGTTTTCTTGATGTCATGAAATTCCCCTCCAGGATTGGACTTTGAGATCATACAGTGGCCCTTGGCTCATGCCCGACCGCTGCCGCGTTCTTCACGGGCCCATGGGGTCGCGGCGCGCCCGATCACGTCGATGAGCGACGAGGCGATGACCCCCATCAAGGCGGCGATGATGACGCCGGCGAAGGCACTCTCCATGTCGATCGACGCCCTCGTGTCGTTGATCATGTACCCCAGGCCCTCGCTCCTCGGGGCGTAGATGGCCTCGAAGCCGAAGACCGCCAGCAACGCCACGCTGGCCGCAACGCGGAGTTGCACGAAGATCTGGGGCAGCGTCGACGGCAGGGTGACATGGCGGAACTCTTGCCACGAGTTGGCGCCGAACGAGTCGGCCGCTTCGCGCTGGCTCGCCGGCACCGTCATCACTGCGTGCTGTACCGGGACCCACACGAAGAAGAAGACGGTGACGGCGATGAGGATGATGAGTGGCTTGTCCTTGAACCCGAAGATGATCAGGAACGGGGAGACGAGCGTGATCTTGGGGACGGTGTACAGCGCGTTGAGCGTGGGCTCGGTCATCTTGCGCAAGAAGCGCACCCGACCGAGGATGAAGGCGAACGCGAGGCCGAACAGCACTCCCCAGAAGTAGCCCCACATCACGCGGTAGAGGGTGGCCCAGATATCGCCCCACAGGCCGAACTTGTCGAAGCGCTCGATCGCCTTGTGCCACAGATCGGTCGGTGCGGGGTAGAACACGCGCCGCCACCAGCCGTTGACCGACCCGATCTGCCAAACGGTGAAGATTGCGACGGGAAACAAGGTCGCGAAGGAGAGCTCGATGATGCGGCGGCGACGGGAGAAGCTCGCCGGGTCGCGGTCGGCTCGCGTGGCCTCGCGACGCAATGCCTTGTACTGCTCGCTCTCGATGACGCCTGAATCCATATCCATGGCCATGGTGCTACTCCTCACCTTCGGCTTGTCGAACTTCTTGGCGTAACAGCGCCCACAGCTCGGCTTCGAGTTCGCGGAACTCTTTGGTTGCACGGATGGCCGCGGTACGGGGCCGTTCGAACGGTACTGTTTTCGACGCGATGATCACGCCGGGCCGAGCCGACATCACGAGCACCCGGTCACCGAGCAGGATGGCTTCTTCGAGCGAGTGCGTCACGAACAAGACCGTGCGTCGATCGGCCTGCCACAGCGCCAGCAACTCTTCTTGCAAGATCTGGCGCATCTGGGCGTCGAGTGCGGCGAACGGCTCGTCCATCAACAAGATCTCGGGCTCGACCGCGAGCGCGCGTGCGATCGCGACGCGTTGTTTCATGCCGCCCGACAGCTGCGCCGGGAATGCCCGCGCGCGATCGGCCAGGCCGAGACGTTCGAGATACTTCATGGCCCGCTCGTTGCCCTCTTTCTTGGGCACCTTGGCGACGTCGAGCCCGAAACGGGCGTTGGCCAACACCCTCTTCCAGGGGTAGATCGAATACTCCTGGAACACCATCGCCGTCGGCTGCTCTAGTTTGCGCACGCGCATGTCGATGCTGCCTTCGCTCGGGTTGATGAGCCCCGCGGCCATGCGCAAGAAGGTCGATTTGCCGCAGCCCGAGGGGCCGACGAGGCATACGAACTCGCCGTCGCCGATGTCGAGGTCGAGCGGGCCCAGCGCATGCAATCGGTCTTTGGCCTTGCCGTCACCGAAGTAGCGCTCGACGCCGCGGGCCATGATCTTCGCGCTGCCCGACATCTGCCCGTTGCTGTCGTCCACCACCGAGTTCCTCTCGCCGCCCCCCAGGGCGCACGTTTGCCGCGGGAGTGTAGTGCGCCCGTGCCGTCGGTCACGAAGCGTGCAAGCCCGTGGCCCGAGCGGCCCCCTAGAGCGGAGCGTTAGCGTGGGAGACCATGCCCGGCGCCACGAAGATCATCCTCGTCCGGCATGCAGAATCCAACGTCACGGTCAGTCAGATCGTGGGCGGTGAGCTCACGTGCACCGGCTTGTCCGAGTTGGGCATCCGGCAGGCGCAGCGTCTGCGCGACCGGCTGCGCGACGAGGGGGCCGCCGTCGACTCTCTGCTGTCGAGCCCGTTGCCGCGGGCCCGCGAGACCGCCGAGATCATCGCCCCGGTGCTGGGGCGCCCGATCGAGTTCGTGCCCGATCTCGAAGAGCACCGGCCGGGCGAAGCCGACGGCTGCCCGTTCGTCGACTTCGCCGATCGCTTCGGTCTGTTCGACTTCCGGGCCGAACCTGATCGCCCGTTCGCGCCCGGCGGCGAGACGCTGCGTGAGTTCCACGAGCGGGTCATCGCCCGCTTGCGCCGTATCGAGGCCGACCATGGTGGTTCGACGGTGGTCGCGGTGTGCCATGGGGGCGTGATCGACGCGGCATTCCGCCACTACCTCTCGATCGGCATCTCCGACACCTTCGACCTGTGGACGCTCAACACGTCGCTCACCGAGTTCGTGGTCGCCGAAAAAGGCGCGCGCCCGCGGTTGCGGCGCTACAACGACGCCGCGCATCTCGCGGGCCTTCCCGCCAAAACCGTGAAGTGAGATCGCATGCAACAGGGGACCGCGAGCTCGACCGCTGCCGGCGCCGCGATGCAGCGCGTCGCCCACCTCGTGATCGACGGTGAACCGAAGATCCTGATCGACGACTTCGCGGCGCGGTTCCTCGATGATCGGCAACGGGCGCGTGTCGCCTCCCACGACGAGGTGCTTCAAGCACTGCACGTACGGGCCAGCCGAGCCCACATTCTCGGGCGCAGCGCGTTCACCGAGAACGAGCTGCTCCGCGCCGTCGCGGAGGGGTGCCGTCAGTATGTGTTGCTCGGAGCCGGCTACGACTCGTCCCCCGCGCGCCTGGCGCACGACCTGGCCGGCGTCGCGGTCTTCGAGGTCGATCATCCCGATACGCAAGCCGCGAAGCGAGCCGCGTTGCGTCCGGGTGAATGGCCGGCCAACGTCGCATTTGTCGCGGTCGACTTCGAGCACGATGTGCTGCAGGCTCGACTGACACAGGCGGGCTGGGATGCCGGCGCGCCCACCTTCTGGTCGTGGCTCGGTGTCGCCATGTACCTGACCGACGACGCGGTGATGAACACACTCGGATTCGTCAGCAGCGGTGCGGCGGGAACGACGATCGTCATGAACTTCACGATCCACGACGACGAAGTCACTGCCGACGATCTCGCGTTGCGCCGGGTCGGCGCGCAGGGGGTGGCCCGGCAAGGGGAGCCGTGGATCAACTTCTATCGGCCGCACGAGCTCGTCGAGCGGGTGCGTGAACTGCCGTACTGCGAGGTCGCGTCGGTGCCCCCTGACGTGTTTCGCACTCGCTACTTCGACAACCGTGACGACGGCCTGACATGGTCGTCGCTCACCGGCACCCTCGTCGCGCGAGTTTGAGCAGCGGGCAGCAGCGCGCGATGCACTTCGAGGAGTCGGACGACGACCCCGCGTTCCGGGCAGAGGTGCGCACGTGGCTCGAAGCACACGCAGCGTTGCGCCGAGGCGAGGACGACTGGTCGAACGGACCGAGCGACCACAGCCCGGCGGCCGAGCGTGACTACTTCGACCGTTGTCGCGCGTGGCAGCAGACCCGCTTCGATCACGGATGGGCCGGCATCACCTGGCCGGCATCCGTTGGTGGTCGCGGTGCCACCGCGTGGCAAGAGATCATCTTCAACCAGGAGATGGCCCGTTTCGACGTCACGTCGGGCTTCTTGGCCGCGACCATCGGCATGGTCGGTGCACTGCTCATCGCCCACGGCAGTGACGAGCAGCGCGCTCGGCACCTCCGTCGGTTGCTGCGTGGCGACGATGCCTGGTGCCAGCTCTTCAGCGAGCCGGGTGCGGGCAGCGATCTTGCCAACTTGAGCGCACGCGCCGAGCGCGACGGCGACGACTTCATCGTCAACGGTCAGAAAGTGTGGAACTCCAACGCGCATCTCTGCGATTGGGGCATCCTCATCGCCCGTACCAACTTCGACGCGCCCAAGCACCGGGGCATCACGTTCTTCATCGTCGATATGCACACGGCCGGTATCGAACCCCGGCCGCTGCGCCAGATCACCGGCCACACGCATTTCACCGAAGTGTTCTTGACCGACGTGCGCATCCCCGCAGCGCACGTCGTCGGTTCCGTCGACGGCGGTTGGGGACCGACCCGCACCGTGCTCTCGAGCGAGGCGACGATGATCGGCAGCACCACGACGTCGGGCAACGCGTCGGCGGTGATCGCCTTGGCGCGTGAGTTCGGTTGCGCAGGCGACCCCCGTGTCCGCCAACGCCTCGCCCGCGTCGTGACCGAAGAACGTATCCTCGGCTACATGAGCGATCGCGTGCTCTCGGCGGTTCGCACCGGCTCGTCAGCGCCGATCGATGCCTCGTTGTTGAAGGTGTACTGGAGCGAGACACGCGCCTACCGCGACGAGGTGGCCGTCGACCTGCTCGGCGCGGCAGGCACGCTCGCAGGGACCCATGCTCCCAAGAACGGCTATTGGCAGACGCAGATGCTCAATCGCTATTGGGGAACGGTCGGCGGTGGCACCAGTGAGGTGCATCGCAACATGATCGGCGAACGTGCACTCGGACTACCGGCCGAGCCTCGCGTCGACAAGGATGCGCCGTTCCGAACTTCGTGGTCGGCCGCCGCGCTCCCGGAGAAGCGTCACAGCCGGTGACGGATTGCCCACAGGTCGGGAAATGCTTGGACGAACAGCGTCTTCTTCAAGAACTCGACGCCGAGCGAGCCACCGGTGCCCTCCTTGTTGCCGATCGTGCGCTCGACCATCTTGACGTGGCGGTAACGCCACTCTTGGAGGCACTCGTCGAGGTCGGTCAATAGCTCGAAGAGCACGCGCATCTCGCCGTCGGTCATGTAGAGCATCAAGATGCCGTCTTGGACAGCCCGATTCGGCGTCGTCGACTCGGTGATGTCGCGCGTGATGAGCTCACGCGGCACCCTGACGCCCTTTCGCTCGAGCAAGAGGTAGAGATGATCGACGACCGTTCGCTCACCGAGACGCCGGCGAGCGGCCTCGATACCGGTCAGGTCGGCGGGGTAGTGGTCGAGCGCGCCTGGGCGCTTGATGCCGAGCGAGAACTCGAGCTCGCGGAACTGCATCGACTGGAATCCCGATGCGTGCTCGAGGCGATGGCGAAACAGTGAGAACGACAACGGCGTCATCGTCTCGAGGACATCGATCTGCTGTATGAGCACGCGAAAGATCCGGCGCGCCCGGGTCAACGTTGCCGTTGCACCCGACACGAGCCCCGACGAGAAGTCGGTCTTGACCTTGTCGAGCTCGTGCAGCAGTTCCTTCAACCAAAGCTCCGTGGATTGGTGGATGACGATGAACAGCAACTCGTCGTGCTCGGCGGGGCTGGACCGTGCCTGTTGCAAACTCAGCAACTCGTCGAGGTGGAGGTAGCTCGCGTACGTGAGTTCTGCCATGGCTGCCCTTCTAGCTGGCGGTGAGGATGATCGCCGCCGCGATGACGAGAAATATGACCGCGACGAGCGCGATCAACAGGCGTTCGACGAGTGCCGTCTGGCGTTTCGCACGGGCGACGGCCTCGACGTACGGGGTCCGAGAAAAGGTGACCATCTCGTAGAGCGGAGTGATCCATCGTGGGGCCCATCGGTGAACCCGTTGTTCGGCGCGCGCTCTCAGCCGGAACAACGGCGATGCGACCCGATCGCGCATCTCGACGAAGTTGTCGAGCGCGAGATCGGCCAGCGCGTCGGTGTCGGGCTTGCGTTGCGCATAGAAGGCGGCCATGGTCGGTCCCCAGGTGCCGTCGTGTGCGTCGAGCAGTTCCATGAAGATGGTGACGTCTTCGAGAGCGGCGTTGGCGCCTTGCCCGTAGAAGGGCACCACGGCATGGGCCGCGTCGCCGAGCAACACGATTCGGTCGTCGTAGAACCACGGGCCGCAACGGATCGTGACCAATGAGCTCGTCGAGTTGCGAAGGTACTCGTCGGCCAGTTGCGGAATCAGTTCGATCGCATCGGGGAACTGGTCGCGAAAGGTGTCGTTGACCTCGCGTTCGGTATCGACATGCTCGAAGCCGACGACCCCGCCATATGGCCAGAAGAGCGTGCAGGTGAACGAACCGTCGGTGTTGGGCAGCGCGATCATCATGTGGCCCCCCCGGGGCCAGATGTGCAGCGCGTGGGGCTCGATCGCAAAGCTGCCATCGGCGCGCGCCGGGATGGTGAGCTCTTTGTACCCGTGCTCGAGGTAGTTCTGCTCGTAGCTGAATCGGTCGGTGCGCTGTAAGCGGTTGCGCACCGCCGAGTAGGCACCGTCCGCCCCGATCATGACGTCGAACGGTTCGCGGACCTGAGCTTCGCCGGTGTCGAACAGCGCGTGGGACGATCGCAACTCGATGTCGACGAGGCGCTGGCCGAACTTCGTCGGTATCTGCCGTTGGTCGACCGCGTCGAGCAATGTCGCGTTGAGGCCGTCGCGGCTGACCGACAGCAACACGTTGTCGGGGTCTGCGCTGTAGGGCTGGAAGGTCACCGATCGATCCTGGCCGTGAAGCATGCGACCCCGCATCGGGATGCCCTGCTCCCGCAGTGCACCGGAGAGGCCGACGCGACCCAGGGCGTCGAGGCCCCGCGTCGACAACGCGAGGTTGATCGACCGTCCCTGATGCTCGGTCGTGCGCCGCAGGTCGTCGCGTCGTTCGTGCAACGACACGTCATGGCCGACCTCGTGCAGGCGCACCGCCGCCAATGCGCCTGTCAGACCGCCGCCGACGATGACGACACGGCTGGTCATGGCTCGACGCGTTGCGCGAAGGCGAATCGAACGGCGCGATGCGCGGGGTCGGCCGCGATCAGTTCGAGTTGCACCACGTCACCAACCCGTGTGTGGTCGGCTTGCGCCACCGGAACGTCCGCCACGACCGCAGCTTCGCAGAGTTGCACTCGGGCGTCCCCATCGCTGATATCGGTCACGCGCGCCTCGAAGAGCGATCCGACGGAGGGTGCGAGTGTCACTGCTTCGAGCAGGTCGTGGACCGCCCGATCGAGTTCCGCCTGGCGCTGCTGCGCGCGGTTCATGACCCGAGGGAGCCCGTCGAGAGCGGCCGCTGCCCATTCGGGCACGGTGGTGCCGGCGCAGTGGGACAGGACGATCTCGTTCGCGAAGCGATCGGCGACGCGGCGCAACGGTGCAGTCACGTGGGCGTAGGGTGCCGCCAGCGCACCGTGTTCGTGCTCGGCCGGCGGGGCGCCGCGAAAGGCGAGGTAGCCCGCGCCGCGGAGCAGGCGGGCGGCCTGCGTCATGAATGCCGCCGCGCGCGGCGAGTTCGCGTCGAGCGTGCGAATTCGATCCGGATAGCCCATCGCCGTCGGCCATTCGATGGCGAGGGCCGCGGCTATCTGGCGCAGCTTCGCGATGTCGGCCCGTCGCGGTGCAGGCATCGTGCGCAACAGTCCGATCCCGGCTTCGATCATCAACTGTGCGGCGGCCATCCCGGTCATGAGCGAGATCTGCGCGTTCCATTTCTCGATCGGCAAGGACTTTTCGTATTCCAACTCGAAGCGTCCGTCGGAGCGGATGACGTTCTGGGTGGGAATGTCGAGGCTCACTGCGCCGCGAGCACGTTCTTGATCGATGCGCGCCGCTCCGATACGCGGTAGCAGAGCGAGCGACTCGTCGGCCGCGCCGTCGTCGATGGCTCGCTGCGCCTCTGCATACGACAGCTGCCGGCGGCTACGGACGAGGGCGCGCTCGACTCTCGCCTCGAGAACCGAACCATCGTCGTCGACATCGATCGTCCACAGCGCTGCTCGACGATCGAGACCGGCGAGCAAGCTGGTCGCGCCTTCGTTGAGGACGACCGGGTGCAACGACGCGCGTTCGTCGGGTGCGAACATCGTCGCGCCACGGGCCCGCGCCGTGCGATCGAGCGCGCTGTCAGGAGCGATGAACGATGCGACGTCCGCGATGGCGTACCAGACGCGGTACCCACGAGCAGAGCGTTGCGCCGCGTAGGCCTGGTCGAGGTCCCGACTGCCCTCGGGGTCGATCGTCACGAACGCGATGTCGCGACGATCCACGACATCGCGTGCGGTGGATGACGGGGGCACCACCGGCCCCCGCCGGGCGGCCACATCGGCCTCCGCTCGGGTCTCTTCGTCGAAGCCCGCCGGGATCTGCAGTTCGGCCCGGATCGCTGCGAACGAAGCCAGCAATGCGCCGTCGTCGACCGCGAGTGTGACGCGAGGCGACGCCACGGTTCAGCGGGGTTCTGCCGTACCCGGCCGGGGTAGCTCGACCCAGGTCGTTCCCGGGGTCAGCGTGATGAGCTTGCCTTCGCTGTCGGTGAAGACAGAGACCGACTGGTCGTCGGCGCGACTCCATGTGCCGAGGATCATCTTGCCCGCGGTCAGCACCCACGCATCGCCGGAACCGATGACGACGGCCTCAGGAGAGCGCGAATCGGACGCACTCTCCTTGTACGTGACGAACTGGACGATGACGTTGGCCGGCGCGATCTGCACGCCGTCGGAGTCGACATGGCGCCGGCCGTTCTGCATGCGCACCCACCCCGCGCCGTTCCAGTCGAAGTCGACACGCGTGGGGAACCGGATGGTCACCCCTTGGATGGGTTGTGCCGACGCGGGCAGTGCCGCGTTGGGGGAGCGGAAGGAGAACAGCGCCGGAGGCGTGCCGCCCTGGCCCTGAGTGGCATTCCAGAGCTCGGTGGTGCTGGTGAAGAGATTGTGCGGGACAAACCGGTTGTCGTCGCGGTAATAGGCCGACGGCACGACGGAGTTGCCCACGTCGACCAAGGTCGACTGTGACATCTCGTAGCGCACACCGCTGTTACCGCCCGAGTTCGCGAAAAGCGGTCGGTTGAGCATCGGTAACAGGTGCACGTCGGTGGATCGCGCGGACCGGACGGGACCGACGGGATCGGAGCCGCGCGAGTGGAACACGGCGGCAAGGCGAGTGAGACCGCCTTCGACCAGCTCCTCGAACACCACGTCGGCGCGGTTGATGCCGACGGGCGGTCGGGCGTTTTCGACGTTGTCGATCTTGACGACGATCGCCGGCCGGCTGCGGTCTTCGAAGCTCGCCAGACCCGTGAGCAGCCCGGTGGTCGCAGACGCGATGATCGCATCGAGGCGGCGCTGCGCGTCCGCCCGCTCGTTGGCCTTTTGCAGGCGGCTGTCGTCGTTCTGCTGCTTCTTGGCGAGGAGCGCGCCGAGTTGGTCTTGCACGCCTTTGATCGCGCCTTGTTGCGAGGAGACTCGGGTGGCGAGGTCGCGCAACTGATTGTCGATGGCGATGATCTTGCGATCGGCGTCTTGCACGACTGCGTTGTAGATCTCGCTCTGTGTCGCGAGCTCGCTGACGCGGTCGCTGTCGGTGCTCGTCAACAACAGCTCGGCAAGCAGGTTGGTGACGCTGGGATCGCCCCGCTCGTAGGCGTCGATGGCGATGAGTAGCCGGGCGCGGACGGGCACTTTGCGGGCCTCGACGGCGCGAGTGAACTCATCGCCGATGACTTCGAGTTGTGCGGTCGCCCGGCGGACATCGACGGTGCGCGCCGCGATGGTGGGTTCGAGTTCGGTGTTTGCGCGGTCGAGCGCGGCGATCTCGTTGTCCAACTCGACCAGTCGCCGTTCGAGCTGTTCTCTCTCGGTCGCCCTGTCCTGGGCGAGCGCGGCCTGGCCCCCCAGAGGAACGACGGCGCACGCGACGACGAGAAAGCAAAGAACGAAGAACGGGGCGCGGCCGGCAGGCATCAGGGTGGTAAGGGTAGTTCGCCGGCCGGCGCGCGGGGATCAGCCCAAGTCGTCGAAAGACCCGAATTTGAGCCGGACGGCCCAGACGACGAGCACCAACAGGGCGTTCGCCACGAGCGCGGGACGCAATAACCTCACCGCGCCGAACGGCAGCGACGACGGGTCGTCCCGACGCGTTCGGTGGCGGTACACAAAGATCGCGGCCACGACGGCGCCTTCGAGCACGAGAAGGGCCGCGAGCGGGTGATAGCGCAGCGACTCGTGGAGATTGCCATGGGCCAGCCATCCGACTGCGCGGGTCATCCCGCACGTCGGGCACCACACACCGGTGATGAGCCGCATCGGGCACAACACCGGCCCGTGCGCCCCTGGCCGCAGCAGAGTCGGCGCGATCAGGGCGGCTCCGGCGAGGACCCCGAGGGGGCGCCGCAGGCGCTCGGACGGCGGCGCCGGCGATGATGCCGCGAGGGTCACTGTGGTGACCACACCGCGAACGCGCCGCCACTGACGCGTGCAGGAGGGCCGAATCCGTCGAGTACCTGTACCCACACGCCGTCGAGATCGGCGACACGACCGGAAAAGACGAACGCCTTGCCATCGGGCGAGAACCAGCGGGTGCTCTGGTCGTACTGGGTGAACGCGGCGAGATGCTGCTGCGCCGCGGGTGACGGTTGGAAGAGCACCGACGATTCGATGGTGCGGTCAGTCCAGAAGCGCCACTGCACGGCGCCCCCGCCCGCCTGGGCCAGGAACGCGAGCCGATCACTGGCGGGGCTCCAGGTGAAGGCCAGCGCGGCCGAGTCGAGGATCGAGCGCGTGCTGTTGTTGCGCCGTTCGTACAAGCTCAACCGGCCGATGGTCGCGGTGGGAATGGTGGTGGTCGGGGCTTGCTGGAACATGGCGGGGTTGTTGCCGCCACCACCGCCGCTGTTGACTTGATATGCGATGCGCTGCCCACTCTGGTCGACCACGAACTGGATCGTCCCCTCGTAGCGCAGCAGGTCCTGCCGGCGCCCGGTGGTGACGTCGATGATCGACAGGAAGCGATTCGGCCCGTCTTCCACCGCGAGCAACACCGAGTTGCCTTCGAGCCACACGGGCGTTTCGAACCCGGCAGCGGTGACCTGCAACGGGTTCGACACGCCGGTATCGAGATCGACCACGAACAAGTCGGCGTCGCCTCGGTGCACGATGGCTCGGGTGCCGTCAGGTGACAGCCAGAAGTACACCGTCGACCCACTCATCAATGTGCGCAGTGTGGCGGCCGCTGCGAGATCGACGACGCCGAAATCGGCGGTGTTGCGGGCGCTGTTGTCCGGACCGTCTTCGGTCGTGTCGGCGATGGTGCGCGCCCAGGCCACGCGGGCGACGCTCGCCGGCGGCGCGGTCGTCGTCGGCAGGCCGAGCACCGAGCGGGCCAGTGGTGGTCGCCACGAGAAATAGGTGGGGGCAGGTTCGGCGAGCGTCAGCGCGACTGCCCCTGCGGTCGAGCCGACGGCGCTGGACGAGACCTGCGCGCCGACCGGCGAGGTGGCGCTCCACACCAGCCGTGCACCGTCGGGCGACCACGTCGGGTTCGCGATCTCTCCCTGGCTGGCGTTTGCAACCGGCACGACTGCCGAGCCGTTCGCTCTGCTCACGACCAGCCGACCCTGCGCGTCGATGATCGCCAAGCGGCCGGGAAGCGGAGGCAGTGCAGCCGCCGGGTTGAGCGCCGGTCGCGTCGTCGAACCGGTGCTCGTCGACGCGTTCGGTCGGGTCGTCGTCGACGTTGTCGGTCGCGTGCTGCTCGTGGTCGCGCCGAGGGCCAACGTCGTCGTCGTGGTGCTCGTTACCGAAGGCGTCGTGAACCGGCGCGTGGTCGTCGATGCCCGGGCGGACTGGGGATTGCGGTCGTAGCTGCCGCACGATGCGATGAGCAGAGCGAGGATGATCGCGACAGGCGCAATCGCGCGTCGGCGGCGCCGCGGTTGACCGTTCATCGCCGCGCGGTGTGTTTGGTCCACCCGTCCCCGTCCCAATAGCGCAGCGTGTGCGGTTGTCCCGAAGGGTCGAGGTACCAGCCGGCGGGCGCGCCCGCCAACGCGCCGGTCGATCCCACGGGTTGGAACGCGGTGGGATCGTGGTGTCCTATCTGCTCCAGGTTCATCGTCGATGCCGCAGTCGGCGCGGTGTCGGTCGGGCGCGCCGCCGTGACGACGGCGCCCGCCGCGGCGGGGCGCGGATCCGTCATGCGCTGTTGTTGCCGCCGATCGAGATCGGCGAGGATGTCGGCTTCGGGCGCGAGATACTCGGGCAGGCCCTCCATCGCCCGCAAGATGTTGATGCGTTCGCGTAGCGGCGGATGGGTGTTGAACATTTCGTTCAACTTCGCGGTCTTTTTGTCGGCCGCCCGATCGTCGGGCGACTCGATCCACAGATGTGAAGTGGCATGCGAGACACGCTGAATGACGGTCGAATCGGCGTCGAGCTTCTCGAGCGCACGACGCAGCCCCGTCGGGTAGCGGGTGAAGGCGACCGCGCTCGCGTCGGCGAGCGCCTCGCGCTTGCGGCTGATCGCGGCCTTCAAGAGTGCGGCCGCGATCGGCGCGAAGATCGCCACCACGACGAGCGCGATGAGCGCCAAGGGGTTGCCGCCACGGTCGTTGCCCCGCCTCCGACCTCCGAGTGCGCCGAAGTACATGAGTCGCCAGAAAACGTCGGTGATGACGGCGACCGAACCGGCGGTCGCGACCGCCACTGTCATGACCCGTGTGTCGTAGTTGCGGATGTGCGCGAGCTCGTGAGCCAACACGCCTTCGAGTTCGTCGCGGTCCAACTTCTCGAGTAGCCCTGTCGTCACGGCGACGGCCGCAGAACGCGGATTTCGGCCCGTTGCGAACGCGTTTGGCGCGGGGTCGTGGACCACGTACACCTTCGGTTTGGGGATACCCGCTGCGATCGCCATCTGCTCGACGAGGTTATGCAACTGAGCGAAGTGAGTGGGATCGGCCTCGCGAGCATGCGTCGCCGCGAGGGCGATCCTGTCGGAGCCCGCGTAGCCGACAAATGTCAATGCCATCGCGACGGCAATACCGGCGATCACGCCGACGACGCCCCCACCGAGGTAGATCGACACCGTGAGGCTGACCACGGCCAACAGCAAGAAACTGGCCCCGAGCAGCACCCATGTCCAGCGCCGGTTCTTGGCCACGAGGTCAGCGAAATCGATGCGCTCCACAGGTGCTCCTGTCTAGAGGGTAACCGGCCCGGCTGTCGGCGAGGCCGCTACCGAGCGGGTCGCTCGGCGGCAGGGCATCGGTTTACGCTGCCCACCCATGACAAACACCGCACGCAAGCCCACGGTCAAGCTCGAACGACAGGGGCCGGTCGCGGTCGTCTCATTCGATCGGCCGGAGAAGCTCAACGCATGGGCGTGGGGTCCTACCGACGATCTCTGCGCGATCGCCGACGAGTTGCGCTTCGACGCTTCCGTTCGCTCTGTGGTCATGCGCGGCGAGGGGCGCGCCTTTTGCGCGGGCGAGGACCTCAAGCCCGAGACCGACGACGTGGTCGAGCGCCACCCGGGCCGCAGCGCGGCCGAGCGCACCCTGATCTCGTACGAGCGGGCCAAGTATCTCTTCGAACGGTGGAAGGTCGTCGACCAGCTGCCTCAACCGGTGATCGCGGCGATCCACGGGTATTGCCTCGGCGCCGGTCTCGAGATCGCGATGCTGGCCGACATACGCATCGCGGCCACCGACGCGATCTTCGCGCTGCCCCAGGTCACCCTGGGCACACAGGTCGTCGGGGGTGCCGATCTACGCATGGTGAGCGAGCTCGGCGCGGCGCGCACGAAGTGGTTGGCGATGACCGGCCGGCGATTCGGCCCGATCGAGGCCGAACAGTGGGGTCTGGTGCAACTCGTCGTCGAGCCCGACGCGTTGCTCTCCACGGCGCTCGATCTCGCTCGCGAGATCGCGGCCAACGCGCCCCTTGCGGTGCAGGGCGTCAAGCGAGCCGTCAACCACGTGGCCTACCGCGGTTTCGACGAAGCATCGAATTTCGAGTCGCTGGCGTCGTCGGTGCTGTGGACGTCTGAGGACGTCTACAAAGGGTTCGCGGCCAAAGCGCGCAAGGAACAAGCCGAGTTCGAGGGTCAATGATGCAGGGATTGCTCCACGAGCACTGCACGCTCTCAGAACGGGTGGACGGTGTCTTCGAGCGGATCTGCGACAAGACCTGGTGGGGCCACGGCGCACTCTTCGGCGGCTATGCGCAGTCGCTGGCATTGGTGGCGATGACGCGGGCCTTGCGCAACGCCGAGCAACTGCCGCAGTCGATGACCATGCATTTCATGCGCCCATTCCTCGACGGTCTGTTCCGGGCAGAGACGAAGGTCGAGCGCACGGGTCGCAACATGTCCAATGTCAGCGCGCGTCTGTATTCGGGGGGCAAGCTCGCCGGCCTGGCCCTCGCCAGCTTCGGCACGTGGCGCGAGTTCAACGAGTTCCGCTCCCTGGCCCCGCCGGACGACGCGCCGATCCAGCCGGGCGAAGCTCCCGTCGTCACTCCGCTCGGCGTCCCGACTCACGAACACTTCGACATGTTTCCCCGCATCGGCACGTTCGCTCGTGGCGGTGGCGATGCGCACGTAGGCGGATGGGTGGTGCAGCGCGATCACGGCCCGATCGACCACTTGTTGCTACCGGTCGTCGCCGACCTCTGGATTCCCGCGGCGTATCACCGCTGGACCGAGCCGTCTCCCGCCGTGTCGGTGGACATCACCACCCATTTCCGCGCACGGCTGCCGCGTGCGGATCTCGCTCCCGCCAGTGCGGTCTTCGTCGATCTTCGCTCTGCCGGTTCGATCGGAGGATTCGTCGACGAAGACGTGAACATCTGGAGCGCGTCAGGTGTCCTGCTCGCGCAGAGTCGTCAGATGCGATTCGTCCACTGATCCCGCTCAGAGGGCCGCTGAGTCCTCGGCTCTTCGCGCAAGCGCTCATCGCGCGGCTGAGAGTCGGCGCCGCCAGAGCGTGACATCGATGCCGCCGTTCTTCGTGCGCAGCACCGCGTCGAGCGCCAGCCCGGTGGCGCGCGCAAGCGTGTCTTCGGCGGCCAAGAACGCCAGATCCCACGGCGCGAGTGGGCCTTTCACCAGATTCCCCAACGACGCGTAGAGATCTCGCAGCCCCTTGTTCGACGTCACGCGAACGCCGTACGGAGGATTGGTCACGACGATGCCTGACGGTGCGTCGCGTACTTCGTCGAGCTTGCTGGATGCCGTGAGCGCGGTGACGTGGGTGTGGATCAGGTCGGCGACGCCGGCGCGTTCGGCATTCTCGATCGTGGTCCCGACCGCGCCGGCGTCGCGGTCGCAGGCGACGATCGTCGGAGCAACCGGCAGATCGTCACGCGTCGCGCGGAGCGACGCCCGCACGCTCGCCCACGTACCCGGCTCGAACGACGGCCACTGTTGGAAAGAGAACTCGCGCCCCGCTCCCGGCGCGCGCTGCGTGGCGATGAGCGCGGCTTCGATGGCGATCGTGCCCGACCCACACATCGGATCGAGCAACGCCCGCTCTGCTCCCCGCTCTGACGGCCGCTCGGGCCCTGCTCCCCGCTCTGACGGCCGCTCGGGCCAGCCGCATGTGAGCAACACTGCCGCAGCGAGGGTCGGTCGCAGGGGTGCCTTGGCCGTAGCCAGGCGCCAGCCCCGCTGATGCAGCGGCCGCCCTGAGCTGTCGGCGCTGACCGTGCAGTCGTCGCGATCGAAGCGGATGACGAAGAGTTGCGCGTCGTCGGTGTCGCCGCCGAGATCACGGCCGAATATCCGAGCGAACCGTTCCGCGATCGCGTCGGTGTGATACAGCCGCGAATGATGCGACGTGACCGCAAAGCGAACTGCGCGGTCGGGCGCCGCGAAGTCGAACCACGGCGTTTCTGCCGCACCCGCTTCGAGCTCTTCGAAGCTTCGGGCACGGAACTTGTGAACGCGGGTGATGATGCGAGTGGCGGTGCGCGACCACACATTGGCGGCGTAGAGCTGGCGTGTGGTCGCGCGGAACTCCACGCCACCGCGCCGCGCCCGGCAGTAGCCGACGCCGAGCGCGTCGAGTTCGCGCTCGACGAGCATCTCGAGTCCCGGAAGACAAACGGCGTACGCGTTGTGTTGCAGCGGGCCCTACGGCTGCGAGACGATCAGGGCGCTCGTCGGGACCGCGGTGCCCGCGGTGACGAGGACGTTTTCGACGCCGTCGATTTGGTTGACAGCGCTGCCGCGCACTTGTCGTACCGCTTCGGCGATGCCGTTCATGCCGTGGATGTACGCCTCGCCGAGTTGCCCACCGTTGGTGTTGATGGGGAGGCGGCCGCCGATCTCGAGGGCGCCGTCGCGGATGAAGTCCTTGGCCTCGCCTCGACCGCAGAAGCCGAACTCTTCGAGTTGCGGCAGCACCAACGGCGTGAAGTGGTCGTAGAAGATCGCGGTCTGGATATCGGCGGGACCGATGCCGGAGTTCTCGTAGAGCTGTTGCGCGCACAACGCCATCTCGGGGATGCCGGTGATCGACGGGCGGTAGTAGCTGCGCATCATCTGCTGGCCGGTCGCCGACCCTTGTGCCGCGGCCGCGATCTTGGCCGGCTTCTGTTGTAGATCGCGGGCCCGTTCCATCGTGGTGACGAGCAACGCTTGACCGCCGTCGCTCTCTTGACAGCAGTCGAGCAGATGGAGCGGATACATGATCCAGCGGCTGCTCTGGTGGTCTTCGAGAGTGATCGGCCGCTGGTAGAAGTGCGCCTTGGGATTGGTCGCCGCGTGCCGGCGGTCGGCGACTGCGACGCGACCGAAGTCTTCGCTGGTTGCGCCGTACTCGTGCATGTAGCGCGTGGCGAACATCGCGACCCACGACGCCGGTGTCAACAGACCGAACGGCGACGACCACGAGAAGCTGACCTCGGACACCTCGGCCCCGGCCGGGCGGTCTTGCACACCGGCACCGAAGCGCGCCCAGGACCGTTCGTTGAAGGCGCGGTACACGAGCACGTAGTCGGCTTGTCCCGACGCAACGGCCATCGCCGCCTGCGCGATGGTGCCGCACGCGGCGCCGCCGCCGTGGTGAATCATCGAGAAGTGGGTCAGATTGGCGATGCCCAGGTTGCGGGCCACTTCGATCTCGGTGTTCATCTCGGCCGAGAACGTGACGATGCCGTTCACTTGCTCGGCGCCGACTCCTGCGTCGTCGAGCGCGGCTTGGCACGCTTCGACGGCGAGGGCCAGCGGGGTACGCCCCGAGTCCTTCGAGAACTCGGTCGCGCCGATGCCGGCGATGGCGGTGGTTCCGGAGTAGTTCATCATGATCGTGAGCCTGCCTTCGGAAGCGCGAGGTCGATCGTGCCGGTCACGTGCGCACCGAACGAGTTGCGCCCTTGGAAGGCGACCTGCACGACACCTTGTCCGTCGACTTCTTCTTTCTTGGCAACCGAACCCGACATCGTCATCGTGTCAGACGGATAGTTGGGTGCGCCGAGGCGAATCTTCAGGTTCTTGAGGATGGCGTCGGGGCCGGCCCAATCGGTGACGTAACGACCCGACAGCCCGCTTGACGTGAGGATGTTCATGAAGATGTCCTTCGACCCCTTGCGCTGCGCCTGATCGCGATCGTGGTGCACATCTTGGTAGTCGCGCGACGCGATGGCCGTGGAGACGATCAGTGTCGGGGTGATCGGTATAGGGCACAATGGCAACTTGTCGCCCACGTCGACCTCGTCGAAGGTGAGCGTCGTCGTTCGTCGCTCGGGTCGCGCCGGGCGGAATTGGTGCAACGTGATGTCGTCGTGGCTGTCTATGAAGCACAGTTCGAGCGGCATGCCGACCTCGAGTTGCTCGGCACTGCACGCGACGATGTTGGTGACGAGCCGGATGCCCTCTCCGAGTTCGACCAACCCGATGTTGAGGGGATAGTCGAACGACGGGACTTGAGGATGATGCGCGACCACGAAGCTGTAGAGGTGCGCACGGCCTGACGCGACGAGGTAGCCGCGGTCGGTCGACCCGCACGTGAGGCAGCGAACCGTCGGCGGGTGCTCGAGCGCGCCGCAGTTGTTGCAGCGCTGAATGCGGAGTTCGCCCGCCCGCAGTCCCTCCCAGAAGAACGCAGTGTCCTGGTTCATGCCGGGGCGCGGCCGCCGCGGTCGTTCACCGGCAGAGGCCGGGCCGCTCGGTGCGCGGCCTGTACCCGGTTTGAACTTGAGGATGCGGAAGAACATCGACCCGACGTGTTCGCCGTCCTGGTCGTGGTATTCGGTCTCGGTCGTGACGAAATGCCCGATGCCGAGCCCGGTCTGCTTTTCTTCGGATACGTCGACGAGCTTCAGGGTCCCCGTGAGATGATCGCCGAGCCGCGGGTAGCGCGTGTAGATGTGCTCACAATTGGTGGCGACGACCCCGACATAGCCCGCGCTGTCGAGTTGGTGACCGACGGTGCCCTGCGGGTCGTTCGGGTCGACGGGCCGGGGGATGTTGCCGAGCATCGTCCACGCGTTGAGCATCGTCGGCGGGGCGACGATCTCTCCGTGCGGACCGGCGGCGGCCGCCGCGGGGTCCGTGTAGTTCGGGTTGGCGTCGTCCATTGCGTCGCACCAATGGCGAATCATCGGCTGGTTGACCGCGTCTCGGGCGCGGTTCGGTGTGCCCGTCGCCCCTACCGGTGATCGAAGCCTCTTGTAGAACTCGGCCTTCGCGGCGTCGTCCACGCGTCCCCCTTGGTTATCTGCCTGAATGACCGGACTGAAGGGCCTCGCGGGCCCTGCGTGCGAGCGACGTTACACGCGCTGACAAATCGAGCAGAAGGTGGTCCCCCGGCCGTCGTAGACACGCCGTACCAGCACTGCGCCACAACGACTGCACGGTTGTCCGTGACGTCCGTAGCAATCGAGTGAATGTTGATTGCTGCCGGTCTCGCCGGTGAAGCTGCGGTAGTCGCGCAAGGTCGTGCCGCCGTTGTCGATTCCTTGCGCGAGCACGGCGCGCAGCGCGGCAAGCAGCTCGCGCGCCCGCGGCTCGCTGACTCGCCTGGTCGCAGCGTGCACACGGGCCCGCCACAGCGCTTCGTCGGCATAGATGTTCCCGACGCCGGCGATCGGGCGCTGCGACAGCAACTGCGTCTTGACCCGTTGCCTGCTCTTTCGCAGCGCGGTGTAGAACTCGCGCGAGGTGAACGAAGGATCGAACGGATCGGGACCGAGCGCGTGCAGCGTCGGCAACGTCCGGTAGTCGCCCGCCGCCACGGCCGCGACGCGTCCGAATTGTCGCACGTCACGCAGTTCGAGGATCGTGCCGTCGGCGAAGGTCCACGAGGCCCGCACATACGGGTCGATCGTCGCGTGTGCGCGCAGTCGCACGACACCGGTCATGCCGAGATGCACGATCAACTCTCGGTCATCGTCCAGTGCGAACAGCAGATACTTGCCTCGGCGGCTCACCGACTGCACGGTGCGGCCGACCACAACGCTCGCGGAGACGAACTTGGGGTTCGGAGCGTGCCATGCGTCGACGATGCGCTTGCTGGCGAGCGCGGGGGCGATCTGGCGCCGTATGGTCTCGACCTCGGGCAGCTCCGGCATGTACCCGAAGCGTAGAGGGGTCAGCTGCGGTAGAT
This sequence comes from Acidimicrobiales bacterium, assembly GCA_035525225.1. GTDB lineage: Bacteria > Actinomycetota > Acidimicrobiia > Acidimicrobiales > WLNW01 > DATLFA01. Next base: position 51,301 of record DATLFA010000077.1, on the reverse strand, counting down.
CGCCCGCAGCGTGGCCGTGGCCGTGACCTGCAACAGATCTTCCTCGGAAACCACGAAGCCCGGTCGGGGTACGCCCCGCTCGTCGCTCAACACGACGAGCACCGCACGGGTGCCGTTGATCGGTGTCTCGCGAGTCTCACGGAAATCGAGGGTGCTGCCCGTCGCGGCCAAGACCGCGCGCACGACCGCCTCGGCCGCATCGTTGGCCGACGCCCGCGCCGTCGCCGGCTGTTCGGTGCCGGTCTCGAGGGTGACGACCACCGACGTGCCCGTGCCGTCGAGCTCGACGATGAGATTCGCCACCGGCAGGCCCTCGGGGGTGCCGCTGACGAACTGGTTGCAGATGGTCGCGAACGAGTGGGTGCTGGCCCGGACCACTCCAAGGGTGCGCGGATCGATGATGCCCGCGGCGCGGCCGACGAAGTGGTACCCGTCGGAGTGAACGCCGACCGTGCGTAAGAAGATGACCACCATGTCGTCGAAGGTGAACGTGCCTTCGTTGGCTCCGCTGCGCACGGCTCGGTCGAACCGGTTGAACAACCGGTAGGCCTTGGCGGCCGACAACACATCGAGGCCGGGGCGGCGCAAGAAGAGGCTGGGCTCGTCGTGGTGGGGTTGGTGCACGTACGCAAGCAGATCGGCCTTGGCGTGGCCGTCGATCTGGTCGAGACCACCTTGGACCAAGTTGTAGAAGAGCTGATCGTCGGTGCTGAGATCCGCGTGCTCGGCGGTTTCGGCAGTGGGGATCAGCGCGGCCAACCCTCGTCCTAGTCCACTGCGCGGCGCGTTCATCACAGGCGGCGAATATATCGGTGTATGTCATGTGGATCGTGAGCAGTTCGACCCGTTGTTTGTCACTCGGTGTCGATCGCGCGTGAATTGTCACGGTTGGTTGTCACGTAGTTGCCCGCCGCGTCGTGAAGAGCGTTGTTTTTCCGCATCGTTTTCGCGCACGTGTGAACCAGTCGGTCAGCTCGCGAGGGGAAGACCGAGCGCCTGCACTGCGGGCGCGGTCGGAGGTAGCAGACCCAGCTCGGCGCGGCGCAGGATCTCGGCCCGGCCTTCGTCGCAGCGCGCCGCGTAGGGGCACCACGCGCACAGGGGACCGGGCTTCGGGGTGTACTCGTCGCTCTCGCGCTCGAGGTTGATGGCTTGCCATGTGGCGTGGAGCTGATCGACCACGGGGCGCATCACAACGTCGGTCGCGACCACGTCGATCACTCGCTGGCCGAGATAGACGAGCCGGGCCATCGAGGGTCGCTCACCGTCGCTGGCCTCGATGGCCGCCGTATACAACAGGACTTGTGCCAGCCGGCTGTCGGCGTAGCGCGCCGTCGGCGCCCGACCCGACTTGTAGTCGGTGATGACGAGACCGTGACCGTCGTGGCCGTAGTCGAGGCGATCGACGACACCGCGGAACGGCACGTCGCCGACAACCGTGTCGACCATGCGCTCGGTGGCCTTGACCTGCACGAGAGCCGGGTCTTCGACCGTCCACAAACCCTCGATGGCAAGCCACCCCCGCCATCGGAAGCCACGTGCCGCGGCCTCGTCGAGCTCGAGCGCCTGATACGAGGGATGGTCTTCGGTCTCGGGCCACACGTCGCGAGCGAGTTGGCGCGCCCGCTCGAGGGTGCGAGCAGTGGCGGGCTCTTGGAACAAGAGCTCGAGGACCCGGTGGGCGAACGTGCCGGTCAGTGCGGCCTCTCCGGGCGGGTCGGGTAGACGGTCGATGTAGCGGTAGCGCCAGCGGCGGGGGCATTGCTGGTAGAGCGACGCGCTCGACGGCGAGAGGTACGGCGGTGGGCCGAGCGCAATCGTCGACAGGGCCACGTCCTCGACGACGGCGTCGGCATCGGCCGCGCCGGGGGCGTCGGGATCGAAGAACGGACCATCGTCGAAGAGTTGCACTCTTGTAGTTCTACACCAGGGCTGTGACAGTCTCCGGGAAGCCGGGCGGGGGACCGGGGTCGACGGGACGGGTGGTGACCGGGGTCGGGAGGACCGGGCGAGACGTCAGATGTCGAGGGCGGCGCGGTCGAACAGTGCGCTGTTCTTGACGAGATAGTCCTTGCGCGATGCGACGTCGTTACCCATCAGGATCTCGAACATCTCTGCCGCCTGTTTGGCGGCCTTCGCGTCGGCCATCGTGATGCGGCGAAGGATGCGCGTGGCCGGGTCGAGCGCGCACTCCGCGAGCTCTTGGACGTTCATCTCGCCAAGGCCCTTGAAGCGTTGCCAGGAGATGTTCTCGGCCTTGCGGTTGCCCTTGGTGAGCTCTTTGACGATCTTGTCCCGATCGGCATCGCTGAACGCCCGGTAGAGCTTGTCACCGACCCGCGCGGTGAACAGCGGAGGCTGCGCGGCAAACACGCGCCCAGCCTCGAGCATGGGTCGCATGTAGTGGTAGAAGAGGGTCAACAACAGGCAGCGGATATGGCTGCCGTCGACGTCGGCGTCGCAGAGGATCACGACGCGTCCGTAGCGAGCATCGGCGAGGTTGAAGTCCTTGCCCGATCCGGCACCGATGGCGGTGAACAGCGCGTGGGCCTCGGCGTTGTCGAGCACCTGTTTCATGGTGGCCTTGCCGGCGTTGACGACCTTGCCCCGCAGCGGAAGGATCGCCATGTAGTCGGCATTGCGCCCGGCCTTTGCCGGGCCCGCGGCCGAATCGCCTTCGACGATGATGAGTTCGCTGTTTTCACCGTGGGTGCGGCAGTCCGCGAGCTTGTCGGGCATGCCGGTCGAGCCGAGGCTCGACGCCTTGCGCTTGGCCTCGAGCGCATATTTCGACGTCACGCGGTTGACGACCGCCGACGCGATCTTTTCGCGCAAGGCGTTGACGTGGGTGCGCGGACCTCCACCGGGGTTGATCCAGTCGGTGAGGCCTTGTTTGACGACGTCGTAGACGATCGATTGCGCCGCCGGTGTGCCGAGCTCTTGTTTGGTCTGGCCGCGGAACTGGGGTTCGGGGAAGGTGACCTTGACCACCGCGACGAGACCCTCTTGGACGTCTTCTTTCTTCGCGCGGTCTTCGCCCTTCTTGGCCAGCACGGCAAGCTTGCGGGTACCCGACAGCAACACGTCGTTGATGACGTAGCCGAGCGCACGCTCGAAGCCGGCGACGTGGGTACCGCCCTGTGCGGTCGGGATGGTGTTCACGAACGACAAGAGCGTGCTGTCGTAACCCTTGATCCATCGCAGTGCGGCCTCGACCTTGCACTCGCGCGTGACGAGTTGCATCTTGGCGTCGACCGGAACCTTTTCTTCGAAGGTGCCCGAGCCGGTGAGGGTGATGACCTCGGTGACGTTCTCGCCGACACAGAGGTAGTCGACGTAGTCGGCCAGCCCGCCTCGCGACACGAACTCTTCGGGCTCGCTGTTGCCGCCGGAGCGCTTGTCGACGAGCACGACCTTGAGCCCGGGCACGAGGAAGCACATCGTGGCGACGCGGTCGCGAACTTGCTCGATGTCGATGGACGCATCGGCATCGAAGATGTCCCAGTCGGGCCAGAAGCGCACGCGCGTGCCGGTCTTTCTGGGCGCGATCTTCTTGATCTGGGCCAATTCGTGGGAGGGGGCGAAACGATCGCTCTTGTCGAAATGGCCGGCGACGCGATCGAGGAACGAGAGCTGCCAGGTGTAACCGTCGCGGTCGACTTCGGCGACGAGTTGCGTCGACAGCGCATTGACGACCGATGCCCCGACGCCGTGGAGTCCACCCGACGCGCCGTAGGCGCCGCCGCCGAATTTGCCACCCGCGTGCAGTTCGGTGAGCACGACCTCGAGGGCCGAGACCTTGCGCTTTGGATGACGGTCGATGGGGATACCACGGCCGTTGTCGATCACCTCTACCGACTTGTCGCGATACAACACGACTTCGATGCGGTTGCCGTAGCCGGCAGCGGCCTCGTCGACCGCGTTGTCGATCAGCTCCCAGACGAGGTGGGTGAGCCCGCCCGAACCGGTGCCGCCGATGTACATGCCGGGTCGTTTGCGCACCGCCTCGAGGCCTTCGAGCGTCTGGATCGCGTCGGCGTCGTAGCCCGAACCTTTGCGCGTCGGGGCCCCGCGCGGGCCCTTGGCCCCCCCGCTCGAAGGGCCGCTCGGGCCCTTGGCCTTCGACTCCGTTTTCTTCGTTGCCATCAGTTGGTCTCCGTCACCAGCGCAGTGGGCCGACTGCGTGGATGCGCCGTTCAGTCTGCACCGAAACGAGGTCGCGTTTGGTCGGCTCGAGAGGAAACTGCACGGGGTTGGGGTCGGTTTGGTTGGGATTGTCATCGGCGGCCATCAACGCATGCAGGCCCGACGGCGCGCCGACGTAGACGAGGGCGATGCGCTGGTTGTCGGGGAACCGCGCCAGCCGGACGCCGCCGGCGCCACGGCCCTTGGCGGGGATGTCGGCGGCATCGGTGGCCTTGGCCCATCCCTTGTCGGTGACGCTGACGATGGAGGTCTCGCCGATAACAGCGCCCGCCCCGACGACGACCGCGTCGCCGCGCAGGCTGATGCCGGCCACACCGCCGGCGCCGCGACCCTGCACGGAGATGCCGTCGACCGCGGTGCGCAGGCATTGGCCGTCGCTCGACACGATGACGATGTCGACGGATTCGGGGCTGGTGAACGCAGCCGCAACACGATCGCCCGGTTTGAGGTTGATGACAGGGCGGCCGCCTTTGGTGTCCGCGAGCTCGTCGGGCGCGACTCGCTTGACCACGCCTGACGCAGTGACGAGGACCAGGTGCTCGTCACCGGGTGCGACGAGCGCGAGGAGTTGCTCGCCCTTGTTCGCGCCGAAGATCTGCGCGGCGGGAGCGCCCCGCGCTCGCGTCGACGCGTCGGCGACGTCGATCGCCGTCGCGCTGAGCGCACGCCCTTCGGAGCTGATCGCGAACACCATGCTCTGCGTCGAGGTCACGGACTGAGTGGCAATCACGTCGTGCCGCCCCGGAGTCGCGCGCTTGGCGCCGTCGATCGGTGCGCGCCCGGCGGTGCCGCTCGTCGAGAGCGTGACGATGCACGGTTCGTCGGCGAGTGCCGCGCTCGGCGCGACGGGCGGAGCCTCGTAGACCGGCACATCCTCGGCCGAGACGATGCGGGTGCGCCGTTTGCCGCCATAGGGCTCGACGAGCTCGCCGAGCTCGGTGAGCACCGTCTTGCGTTGCCGATTCTCGGAGCGCAACATGTCGTCGAGGTCGGCGATCGTGCGCCGCAGCTCGTCACGCTCTTGTTGGAGCTTGAGCTTTTCGAGCTGGGTGAGACGGCGCAATTGCATGTCGAGGATGGTCGTCGCCTGGATCTCGCTCAACTCGAGCTGGGCCATCAATCTGGAGCGCGCTTCGTCGCTGTCCTTGGACCCGCGAATGATCTTGATGACGGCATCGATGGCATCGAGGGCCTTGAGCAACCCCTCGACGATGTGAATGCGATCGTTGGCCTTGCGCAAGCGAAACTGTGTGCGTTTGACGATGACATCGAGTCGGTGGTCGATGTAGTGACAACACAGGTCGTAGAGACCGAGCGTGGTGGGCACGCCGTCGACCAGGACCACGTTGTTGATGCCGAACGTGTCCTCCATCGGCGTTTGCCGGTAGAGGTCGGTCAACACTGCATGCGGGTTGACCGATGGCTTGCACGTGATCTGGATGCGCAGCCCGTGTTCGCGATCGCTGAGGTTGACGACGTCGTCGATACCACCGATCTTGTTGTCGATCACCAGTTCCTTGATGCGGCTGATGACCCGCTCGGCGCCGACCATGAACGGCAACTCGGTGACGACGATGCCCTGGCGGCGCCCGCGTTGGAGATCGACCACTTCGGCCTTGGCCCGCGCGCGGATTGCGCCGCGGCCGGTCTCGTAGGCCTCGCGGATGCCCTCGTCGATCACGATGCCCCCGTTGGGGAAGTCGGGCCCAGGCAGAACGGCCAAAAGGTCGTCGAGGGTGGGCCGGGGCCGGCGCTTGGTCAGCACCAGCTTGATCGCTTCGTAGACCTCGCGCAGGTTGTGCGTCGGCATGTTGGTCGCCATACCGACGGCGATGCCGGTGGTGCCGTTGACCAGCAAATTGGGCAACATCGCAGGCAAGCACGCGGGCTCGGTCTTGGCGCCGTCGTAGCTCGGCCGGAACTCGACGGTCTCTTCGTCGAGCTCGTTGACCATGTCCATCGCCGCCGCGCTCAACCGGCACTCGGTGTAGCGGTGCGCCGCCGGTGGATCGTCGAGCGTGCCGAAGTTGCCTTGCGGGTCGACCAGCGTCACGTTGCGGGCGAAGGGCTGGGCCATGCGCACGAGCGTCTCGTAGATCGCCATGTCACCGTGCGGGTGATAGCTACCCATGACCTCGCCCACGACCTTGGCGCTCTTGACGCGAGGGCGGTCGGGCCGCAACCCCATGTCGCGCATGCCGTACAAGATGCGCCGCTGCACCGGCTTGAGGCCATCGCGTACGTCGGGGATGGCGCGCGAAGTGATGACCGACAGCGAGTACTGCAGGAACGACTCGCTCATCTCGTCTTCGACAGCGATGTCGACGACATCTCGCGCGAAGGGAAACAAAGAGGTTTGCTCAGGCATGGGCGGGTGGCTCCGGATCAGGAGGCGGAACGTTCGTTCGATGTTAGCCAGGGCCTGTGACAGTTCCGCGGAGGTGCGGGCCTCAGGTCAGCCGGGCAGTGGCGGGGTGGTCGGTGCGTTGAGCCACTGGTCGAAGAAGTCGTTCATCGGTTGGCCGGCGTGACGACTGACCAACGCGACGAATGCCGCGGTATCGACGCTGCTGTGGCGAAAGCTCGACGCATAGTCGAGGAGGATGGCCGAGAATATCTGGTCGCCCACTGTGCGCCGAAGCGCGTGCAGTACCAGCGCGCCCCGCTCGTAGTGGGCCCTGGCGAAGAGGGTGTCCGCCGTGGGTTGGGTGATGGGTCCATACCGTTTGTCCGCGTACGTCTGCATCTCGCGATCGATGTTGTAGCCGAGTTGTGTGCGTTCGAGCCACAGCGATTCGGCGTACGTCGCGAAGCCTTCGTTGAGCCAGATGTCCTGCCATCGGGACAGCGTCACCGAATTGCCGAACCATTGGTGGGCCAGTTCGTGCACCTGTATCCGTTCACTCCGCGGTGAGCGAACCGCGATCGAGCGGGGGAACAACGACAAGGTCTGTGTCTCGAGTGCGAATCCGAACGCGTCGTCCACCACGAGCGCGCCGTAGGTGGCGAACGGGTACGCCCCGAACCATGACTCGAGCACCTCGATCATCTCCGCCGTGCGGACGGTGGCGTCCGCGGCCGCGGGAGCGAGGCGCGTTGCGAACACGTGGCGCAAGGGCAAGTCACGGGGCCCTACGCCGGTGTGAATCGCGAAGTCGCCGATGGCGACCATGGCGAGATAGGTCGCCATCGGCTCGCGCTGATCCCAGATCCACGTGGTCGATTCGGCGGTGTCGAGTTTCTCGCGCAACACGCCGTTCGCCACGGCAGTCACACCCACCGGTACGGTGATGCGGATCTCGAAGACCGCTTTGTCACTCGGATGGTCGTTGCCGGGGAACCACGTGTGCGCGCCGTGAGGCTCACCCACGACGTAGGATGTGGGGCCGACGTCGATCCATCCGACACGTCCGATATCGGGATCGCTGAGCGGCTCCGGCACCCCGTCGTACGCGACCTCGACCGAGAACTTCGCGCGGAAGGGGATCGGCGTGCTCGGCGTGACGACGAGTTCCGCACCATCGCGGGCGAATGCGGCGGCGGCGTCGTCGACGCTGACGGATCGCACTACGAAGCCGTGCAAGTCGAGATTGAACGACAAGAGGTCGCTGGTCGCAACGGCATCGATGCGGGTGGACGCACGGATCGCCGGATCTTCGGGTCGGGCATCGATGGCGATCGTGTAGCTGGCGACGTCGTACCCACCGTTGCCCAGGCCGGGAAATGCGACGTCACCGACACCGGGTGCCCCCGCGACGGGTGTGATCGTGCGCGTGGTGGTCGGGGGGAGCGTCGTGGTCGGTGCGTTCGAAGAAGTGGTCGCAGAGTCGGCGTACAACGAGGTCGACGCCGGCGGCGCGCCCGTCGTCGAATCCGACGAACAGCCGATGCCGAGGAACAACACGGTCGCAGCACCCGCCACCGCGGCGCGGCGGCGCCACGATCGCCGGGTTGTTGCGAGATCCATTCGTCCTCCGAGAGTGCCCGCTCATGCACGCTACCCTGACGCGGTGCCGGAAAAGATCACGATCCTGTTGCCTGTCGACGCCGAGGCCCCGCCCGAAAGGCCCCTCGCCGCGGGGGTGCAATCACTTCGCGGCGCATCGATCGGGTTCGTCGACAACGGGTTATGGCGATCGATGAAGACGGTCATCGATGCACTCGCCGCGCATGGCGGCGCGAAGGGTGCGACGACGGCCGGCGTCACGCCATTCGATCATCTCCATGCCGACTTCCCCGCACAGCGCCTCGCACTGGTGCGCTTTGCCCAGACCGTCGACGTGGTCGTCGTCGGCCTCGGCAATTGAGGCGCGTGTGCGGCGTGGAGTGTCCACGCTTCTGCTGAGCTCGAAGCTCATGATGTCGCGACGGTCGTCCTCGTGACCGAGCCCTTCGAGCGTGTGGCTCGTTCTTCGGCGATCGCGCGCGGGTTGAGCAAGCTGCCGATCGTCGTCCTTCCGGCCGACTTCAACGACTACGAGATCGGCGCGATTCGCAGTCTCGTCGACGAACGACTCGGCGAGGTCGAATCCGCGCTGTTGCGCGGGCGGGGCTGACCGGGCCGTGCTGCGCCGCGTCGAGCTCGATGGCACCTACAGCGAAGTGTTGCGCTGGATGCACGACAACGAATGGACCGATGGTTTGCCGGTTGTGCCGCCGACGAGCGAGTTGGTCGATGCGATGGTTGCGGCGAGCGGCAGCGCGCCGGCGCACTGCATCGGTGCGATGCCGCCGCTGTGGGTCGACGTCACGATCGAGAAGCTCGCAGTTGTCGCAGTGATGGCAGGATGCGCTCCCGACGCATTTCCTACCGTTGTCGCCGCGACCACGGCCGTGCTCGCACCAGAGTTCCGAGTGGCCAGCGTGCAGTCCTCGACAAGCCCCGCGGCTCCGTTGATCGTTGTCAACGGTGCGGCTCGCGCCGTCGCGGGGGTCGCGTCGGGTGCGGGTTGTCTCGGGCCCGCGGCAGGAGCCAACGTCGCGATCGGGCGCGCGGTGCGGCTCGCGATGCAGTTGATCGGCGGTGGACGGCCCGGTGATGCAGATCCCGCGACGCTCGGCTCGCCGGCCAAGATCTCGATGTGTCTAGGCGAGAACGAAGAAGCGTCGCCCTGGCCCTCGCTCGCCTCTCGTCGCGGGGTCGCTCCGCCGGGGGGCACGGTGTCTGCGTTTCCCGTCACCGGGCTCTGGCAGATCAGCGATCCGAGCGCGTCTCCAGACGATGTGGTGCACCATGTCCTGCACGGCATGATCAGCCCGGGTCACTGCGCGTTGCCCATCTTGCCCGAGCCGTCGGAACAGGTACTGGTGTTGAGCCCTCCTGTCGCGCAGTTGGTCGCGACCCGTTTCGCGGAGGTCGCTCTGCTGCAACAGGCACTGTTCGAAACCCTACGCATCCCCCTGGAATGGATCGCCCCGTACAAGCGATCGGGCACGTTGAGTCGTCTCGAGGAGCTGGGGATCGATCGTGCTCGCGGCATCCCGCTGGCCGAAGGGCCCGATTGTTTCGTGGTGCTGGTCGCGGGTGGCCCCGCGGGCGTACAATCGGTCGGGTGCTCGACTTCCGTGCTCAGCCGATCTGTTTCAGTCGGTGTCGTGCCTGGATAGCCCTTCATATGAATTTTCGTACGATTGCGATTGTTCTAGCCCTCGCCATTGCCCTCGCCGGATGCGGCAGCGCCGATTCATCGCCCAGCGGTGGGCCCAGTGCGGCAGCGGGGGCCGGGGCGGAATCGGAACCGCTCTCGTCGAGCACCGTGACGCTCGCGCCGGGCACCGCGACGCTCGCGCCGGGCACCGCGACAGAGGTTCCCGCTATCGCGTCCACCACCACGCCCGCTACGGCGACCCCGCCGGGCGCGCCGGTCACAACTGCCCCCGCGTCCGAGCCCGCGACCGCGCTGGTCGCGCCGCCGCCAACGCCCGCGGCATCGGGCAAGCCGTGCATCGTGTCGCTGCACGGCAAGGGCGGCGGCGGCCAGCGCGAGTGGACCGGCAGCGACGGGGTGCGCCACAGCTTCCCCGCCGGCAACGAAGATGCGTGGGGCGGGCGGCATTGGCTGTACTACCCCGAGTCGAACTATCAGACCACGCGCAACATCGTGGCCAACGATGTCGCCGCGGGCGGGTGCGGACGCGTGATCGTCTACGGGTTCTCCAACGGCGCGGCGTTCGCGGCCAAGCTGTACTGCCGCGGCGAGACCTTTGGCACGATCGTCGGCTACGTCATCGACGATCCCGTCGTCGACCACGCGGTCGAGGGCTGTGCCCGCCCGCCGGTCAAGGTCGTGTTGTATTGGACCGGCGATATCGACCAGGCCGATGGGTGGCCTTGCGGCGACTGGACGTGCGAAGGCGGCTCGACGATCGGCATCGCGCGCTACCAAGCAGCCATAGGGGTCGGGCGCACGCCGAGCATCCACAGCACGCACCGGCAGTATGTCGATCCACCCGAGTTCCACAGCTGGTTCTGACCCGACCGACTAACCTGCCCGCAGCACGCCACCGGCGTGCGTTCCAATTCGGGGGGCTGGTTCGATGTCGATGGAGTTCGGGTACTTCGCTCAGGTCTTCGTGCCGCAGGAGTATTGGGACAAGGACCCCGGCTATGAGCAGCAGCGGCTGCAGCAGAACCTCGAGCTGTCGGTCAAGTGCGAAGAGTTCGGCTTCAAGTACGTATGGGCGTCCGAGCACCACTTCTTGCATCAGTACTCGCACATGTCGGCGCCCGAAGTCTTCCTCGCGATGGTCGCCGCCCGCACCAAACGCATCCACGTCGCGTCGGCCATCTTCAACATCACGGCCAAGGTGAATCACCCCGTGCGTACCGCAGAGCGGGGCGCCATGCTCGACAACCTCTCGAACGGTCGCTTCGAGCTCGGTACCGGTCGCGGATCGTCGTCGACCGAGATGTACGGCTTCGGCATCCCCGACATGGACTATTCCAAGGTCATGTGGGACGAATCGATCCGCGAGATCCCGCGCATGTGGATGGATCATCCGTACTCGTACACCGGCGAGACGTTCTCGGTGCCCGAGCGCGACATCTTTCCGCACGTCGTGACCAAGCCGCATCCGCCCCTTTGGGTTGCCTGCGGCAATCCAGGCACGTTCGAGAAGGCGGGCAAGATGGGCCTCGGCGTGTTGTGCTTCACCATCGGCGCGCCGAGCGAGCTCAAGAAGCTCATCGACGTCTACAAAGATGCGGTGTCCAAGTGCACCGACCCGGTCGGCGGGTTCGTCAACGACAACGTCATGTGCGTCACGCACATGTGCTGCCTTCCGGACCGCAACGAAGCGCTGCGCCTCAACACCGACGCGAAGATGTTCTATTACCAGAGCCTCGTGTATCGCTGGCTCGACACGTTCCCCAAACCCGACATGGTTCCCGATTGGCCGGCAGTCATGCCCGAGCCGACCCTCGACGAGCTCAAGGCCATGGTCGAGATGGGCATCATCGCAGTGGGCGATCCCGACGACTGCGCGGGCGTGATGAAGCAATATCAAGACGCCGGCGCCGACCAGGTCGTCATCTCGCCGATGACCACCACGTTGCCCTACGACGTCACGGTCGAGAGCTGCCGCCTCTTCGGTGAGACGGTGATCCCCAAGTTCGACACCGACCCGACGTTCCGCTCCGATCGCAACCGTCAGGCTGCACTCGATCGTTGACGAGACCGTCGATGGCTTTGGCCTTGGTCGGCTGACCGGCTCGGGCAGACTGTCGCCATGGCTGTCGGGCTCTATGCCGGCTCTTTCGATCCGATCCACCGAGGCCATGTCGATTTGATCGAGGCGGCAGGGATGTGCCTCGACCGACTGTTCGTCGTCGTGTCGACACATCAGGGACTTCTCGTCGACCTCGCGAAACAGCTCGACGTCGACGTGCTGGTTCGCGGCATGGGCAAGGAGCCGCAATTCGAACTGCAAATGGCCGCGACCAACACAAACCTCCCCGGTCTGGGCACTCTGTTCTTCGCGCCGAGCGCAGCGACAGCGCACATCTCTTCGCGAATGATCCGCGAGCGAATTCGTCGAGACGGTGTCGACGCGGTCGCGGACCTCGTGCCCGCGCCGGTTGCTGCGCTGCTTGGCGCATCTGCCGCGCTCAGCGGGCGCTGAAACTCTGTGCGATCAGGAAGCGAGTGGTTCGCGACGCGACTGCGTGTCGGAAGTTGCGCGCGAAGGGCTTTCGGTGAGCTCGGCCGAGGTGAACACGGCGTAGGTCTTGATGGTGCGCACGATGTCGTCGAGGGCGTCGATCACATCGAAACCGCCGTACTCGAGCAGTCGATTGCCGTTGGCCTCGGTCCACGGTGCGACGATCGACTCGGGGTCGAGGCCCGCCCGCAGCCATGCGGTGCCGACGCGGCGGATTGCCGAGTCGACAACGGGGTCACCGCACGAGACGGCGAAGGCGGCGGCACCGTCGAGATCGAAACGGGACGGGTCGAGCGCCCGATGCACGCTGGCGAGTCGGAAGCGCAGCGCTTCGCGGGCGAGCGCCGTGTGGTTCACGCCGAGCAACTGTCGTTCACGTGTTGCCTCGATCGAATGCCACGGCAACGCCCCTGTTTCCGTCGAGCAGAACGCTAGAGAAAACGTCGAGGTGGAGGGTGGATGGTCACGGGTCAACGGGGCGGGCAACAGAGGGCGGCGCATTCGTGGCGCACGCCGAGCCGCCCCAAGGACCGGCGGGTCACGGCCGGGTCGAGGCGCTCCTCTACGAGCTCACGGATCATGGCCACGAACTCGGGCGCGGCACCCACGGTGGCTGCTCTGACCAAACGCAGTCCCAGCGCGGCGGCCCGCTCGGCAGCCTGCACGTCGAGGTCGAAGACGACCTCCATGTGATCGGAGATGAACCCGACGGGCGCCACCACGACAGAGCGCGTGCCCGCGGCGGCGAGCTCGGTGAGCGCGTCGCCGATGTCGGGCTCGAGCCAGGGCATCGTGGGCGGGCCGCTGCGGCTCTGCCAGACGAGCGACCATTGGTGGCCGGGCGCGCTGCGCTCGGTCACCAGCCGGGCTACCTCGCGTAGCTGCGCCTCGTAGTCGCTGGCCTGTGCCATCGTGAGGGGGATGCTGTGCGCGGTGAACAGCAGCGCGGTTTCGCCGGCATCACTATCGTCGGAGGCCGCGGCGAGCGCGGCGCGGACGTTGCGAGACACGGGCTCGATGAAACCAGGGTGGTCGAAATAGTGGCGCAGCCGTTGGACCTCGGGAGCGCCCGGGCCGACGATGCCACGAGCGCGCGCGATCTCGTCGAGATACTGGCGACACGAGGAGTACGAGCTGTACGGCGACGTGATGAACGCCAGGGCGTGCCGGATCCCGTCGTCTCGCATCTGGTTGATCACATCGGTCAGCAGTGGATGCCAGTTGCGGTTACCCCAGTAGATCGGCAGCGAGAGATCGTGCGCGGTGAACTCGACGGTCAGTCTCTCGATCAGCTCGCGACACTGCGCGTTGATCGGTGAGACGCCGCCGAAGCGGAGGTAATGGTGGGCGACTTCTTGCAGGCGCTCGGGCGGGATGTTGCGTCCCCGTGTGACGTTCTCGAGGAACGGGACGACATCGTCGGGGCCTTCGGGGCCGCCGAAGGAGACGATCAGCAGTGCATCGAACACCACGGTGATGCTAGGCGGGACGCGATAGAACGACGCCATGAACAGTGGCGAACGAACGATGGCGCTCGACCTGACCGCCGAAGAGATTCGTGTGCTCGGCTGCTTGGTCGAGAAACAGGCGACGACACCGGACAACTATCCCCTGAGCTCCAACGCACTGATGGCCGCGTGCAACCAGAGCACCAGCCGGGACCCGATCGTCGACTACACCGAACGGACCATCGATGCCACGATGTTGAGCCTTCGCGACCGGGGATTGGCCCGCACCGTTCGCGGCGATGGTCAGCGCGTCCACAAGCATCGCCATGTGCTCGACGAGGCATGGTCGTTGCAGGGCGGCTCGCTCGGCGTGATGTCCGTGCTGATGTTGCGCGGCGCGCAGACCGTGGCCGAGTTGCGCGCTCGGACCGAGCGATATGCCGGCGTCGGTTCCAGCGACGACGTGGACGCGATCCTGCGGCGGCTGGCCGAGCGCGATCCTCCGTTCGCACAGCTGCTGCCGCGGCGCGCCGGAGAGCGTGAAGCGCGTTGGATCCACCTCGTCGGAGAAGTCGCGGCGCAGGATCGGGCGTACGACGAAAGCGGCACCGGTGGGACCCGCCGAGCGTCGGTCGATCGCAGTGCACGAACCGGTGGCGCGGAGGTGCTCGAACGGGTCGACGCGCTCGAAGCGCAGATTGCCGAAGTCAACGCACGACTCGCAGCGCTGACCGAGCGTTTCGAAACGCTGGCGTCCGACCTCGGTGCAGGATAGAAGACCGGGATACGTCAGAACACGTAGCCCATCGCGCCCGCAACCGCGGTGGCCAGCGCGATGTCGCCGTCGAGTTGCAACCGTCGTTGCCCGAGCGCGTCATCCGCAGACCAGCGGCCGCAGAGCAGCGCGTTGAAGGTTTCGGTGTCGCAGGTGAGGGTGGCGGTCGGTGTCGCCGAAGCGCGATCGACCACCCCGGCGCGGCGACCTTGGACCTCGACGAGGTAGTGCGCGGCGGTCGGGCCCGTCACCGAAAATGCCACGATCGAGCCGTCGGGAGCGCCTGCCCTCTTGCCCACGACGAAACCCAAGCTCCCTGCATGCAGGGCCATGGCGGCATCCACCACAGGACCTTCGAGATGGCCCGGGCGCACTACTGCGCGCCGTATGTCCTGCTCGTGTGCCCAGCAGTCGAAGAGGCGCACGGTCATGAACCGGCGGTACGGAACTTCGCCGACCGGACTCCAACCGACCTTGTCGAAGTCTTCGGTCGACATCGCGGCGAGCGCGTGTTCTCGCTGCGCGGTGACAGCGTTGAACTCCGCCAGCACTTCGGCACCGGAGCGGTGTCGCCGCAACGCGACGGCGTCTTCGTTGAACCGCCCGATGTCGTTTTGCACATAGGCCGGGTATTCCGTCAGCGAGGGATCGGCCGGAAGGCCGAGCAATCTGCGTTCGATGGCGATGAGGTGGCTCACGTTGTCGCGCACCGACCAACCAGGGCAGTCGGTTGCCATATCCCATTCGGCCGGCGAGAGCGACGCCCCGAGCTCACGTATCGATGCCCAACAAGTGCCCAATAGTGCGGTGGACTCTTCGGTCATTGCGCCCGCCCCGCGATCGAGCCGACCATGGTTGCGTCCTCGTCGAAGGCCACGCAGACGACATCGCGGTCGTTGTCACGTGTCCACGAATCCTGTGTCGGCACGATGTGAAGGTACTGGTACCGCGATCGTGTGTAGTCGATCCCTACGTAGGGTGCGAACTGAGCAAGGCACCTGTCGTTGGCGTAACTGCCGATCTTCGTGGCATCGAAGACTGTTTCGGGATAGCGAACGGAGTAGTAGACCTCGTGGGTGTGCACGTCGGTGCAGTCGACGACGCGGATAGTCGTGACGAGGCCGTCGCTGAGGCTGGCGCCGTCCAGGCAGTCGCCCTTCACCAAGTCGAATACCGACACGACCTTTGGCGTGATCTTGCCGCCGGACGGCACCGTTGTCACCGTTGTCACCGTAGTCACCGACGATACGGATGGCACTGAGGTTGCCGGCGTTGCCGATGTCACCGTCGGCGGCGCGGCGCCCGCCTGCGCAGTGCTCGTCGACGCGGTCGCTCCCGGTGCAACTGTGGGTGATACCGAGGGTACGGCTGTGCTCGCCACCGTTGTCGAGTTGGCGTTGGTCGCAGAGCGGCTCTCGAGCGACGGGCGTTCGTCGTGTCCGCGCGCGAAATAGATCATCAGTGCCAACGTGCCCAACGCCAGCGCGAGACCGATTGCAAGTCGCCGGCGACTCGGCCGCGAAGCTTCGCCGGTGGTTGCGATCGCCTCGATGGGCTCGCGCGCCTTGGCTGAGTCCGTGGTTGCCGTCGCACCGTTGCTGTCGCGCGCCTTCATGGGCGTGCCATTGGTCGAACCGAACTTCGCTACGCTCGCCGCCGCGCCATTGGAGACATCACAAGCTGTGTCGAATGACGTTGAAGATTGCTCACCTGAAAGGGTGAGCCCGGGTGGTTCGTCGACGACCACGGTGGCCGGGGCGCGCATGTCGGGATGCAGCTCGGGCGGATACCAGCGGCCATCGCTGGCGATCCACCAGCCTGGTCCCGGCATGCCGTCGCGCATGAGCATGAGGGTAGCTGTTGGCCGACCTTTTCTCGATGCCACGGCGATGCCGCGCGCGGGTGTGTGAACCGCTAGCGGTCGACGAAGAACCTGGCGATGTCGCTGGTCATGGTCGCCGCGATGCGCTCGGCTGCAGGGCCTCGAAGTGGCTCTCGCGACGCGGCAAACGCTCGCAAATTCAATGTGGACGCGAAGTCCCGCGCTCGGTCGACAGCCCTGGCTTCGACCTCGTCGGGGTCGAGGACTTCGTCGAGGAAGCCGGCGTCGCGCGCGGTGTCGGGATCGAAGATATGGGCGAGCATCGTCGCCGCCGTCAGGTGACGCCGTGACAATCTCTGCTGCGCGAGCTCGGTCAAGAAGATGGGTAGCGGCAAACCGATCGACACCTCGTTCAGGCCGATCTTGAACGCGCCCTGTGCACCGACGCGGTGATCAGCGGCCATCAAGATGATCGCGCCCGCCGCCAACGCGTGGCCGGTGCAAGCCGCGACGACCGGACGGGGAAACATGAACAGACGCAGCGCGAGTTCGCCGCCCCGCCGCACCAGCTCCTGCGTCTCTGTCGGCCCGGCATTGATGACGGACAGGTCGAAACCGGCGCAGAATCGACCCGGTCGCCCGACGACCACCACCGCGCCCGCGTCGCGTTCTGCCGTGTCGAGGGCCGCGTTGAACGCGTCGATGGAGGCGTGCGACAGCGCATTGGCCTTGCCGTCGTCCATGCGAACGATGGCGACGTCGCCATCGCGCGAAGAAGTGATCGGTTGGTCGCTCATCCGGCGCGACCCTAGTCTCGCCCTGCGCCGGGGGGCGCTCCGAAGGGTCTTCGCCCTAGCCTCGTGGCAATGATCCTCGTCGATGCCTCCGGCGTGAGCATGAGCCGACCCGAGCGATCGCTGTTCGACAACGTGTCGCTGACGATCAGCAGCGGCGACCGCCTCGCGATCGTGGGGCTCAACGGCAGTGGCAAGTCGACCCTGGCGCGCGTGCTCGTGGGCGCGGTACTGCCGGAGTCAGGGGTCGTCCGTCGCGGCCGTGATGTGCGGGTCACGATGCTCGATCAGGCGTCGCCGCTCCCGCCGGGCACCGTGCGCAGCGTGGTGTCGGGCGACGGTGTCGACGCGTGGCAAGGCGAAGCGATCGCCGACCGGCTGGGCATCGCGTCGCTGTTCGATGCCGATGTCGCCTCGCTCTCCGGCGGTGAGGCGAAACGAGTTGCCCTCGCGTCGGCGCTGGCGCACGAAAGCGATCTGCTGGTACTCGACGAACCCACCAACCATCTCGACATCGACGCCATCGCGTGGCTCGAGGAACACCTGGCCTCGTTTCGCGGCGGGCTGGTGCTGATCACGCACGACCGATTCGTGCTCGATCGCGTCACCACGCGGATCGCAGAGATCGATCAGGGTCAGTTGTTCGTCTATCAGACGGGCTATGGGGGGTACCTCGAAGCGCGCCAGCAACGGGCCGATCAAGAGGCATCGCAAGAAGCCACGCGGCGCAACCTGGCGCGCCGCGAGTTGGCATGGCTTCGCCGAGGCGCGCCCGCGCGATCGACCAAGCAGCGGGCGCGTGTCGAGCGCGCGACCGCGCTCATCGACAGCACGCACAATCGAGCGGAGGGCCGAGCCGCACTCGATCTGCACCTGTCCGAAGTCGACTCGGCGACGCCGCGCCTCGGTGATCTCGTGGTCGAGTTGGAAGGGGTCGGGCACCGGTTCGATTCGCCTCCGATATTCGCCGGCCTCGACCTCGCGCTCGATCGTCGCGAACGTCTGGGCATCGTCGGCCCCAACGGCAGCGGCAAGAGCACCGCGCTCGAGATCATCGCGGGCCGACTCGAGCCGACCGAGGGTCGCGTCGTGCGCGGCCCGACCGTGCGCGTCGGGTACTACGACCAACGCTCACGTGCCCTCGATACCTCGATCACGGTGCGCGCCGCGCTCATCGGTGACAAGGGCGAGGTCGATTGGCGCGACCGCAAGTTGATGGAGCGATTCTGGTTCGACGACGACGCGCAGCGCGCGCCCATCTCGTTGTTGTCCGGTGGTGAGAGGCGGCGGCTGCAATTGCTGTTGACGCTGCTCGAGCGGCCCAACGTGTTGCTGCTCGACGAGCCCACCAACGACTTGGATCTCGACACATTGCGGGCGCTCGAAGACTTCCTCGACGACTGGCCCGGCGCCGCGGTCATCGTGTCGCACGACCGAGCACTGCTCGACCGCACGTGCGACGACGTCATTGTCTTCGAGCCGGGACGGCGCCCGGCGCGATATCCCGGCGGGGCCGAGGCCTGGGTGCGGGAGCGGCAGCGCAACCGGCGTGTGGGCACGGCGCGTCCGCGTGAAGCCAAGGTCGATCGCGTCGACAAGACGGCGGGGGCACGGACCCAGACGGTCAGCGCGTCGACGCTACGTCATCGATTGCGGCAAATCGATCGAGAGATGCAGCCACTCCTCACCCAACGGGCCGATCTCGAGGCCCGTATGGGTGACAGTGATCACCGTGAGCGACAGGCTGCGGCATCTGCGTTCGCCGACGTCGTGCAGCGACTACACGGACTCGAAGAGCAGTGGCTCGAGGTCGCAACCGACCTGGAAGCCATCGAGTGAGTAATCGAGCGGGCGGAGAGTAACCTGAACGCCATGGCGACCGAGTCAACCAACCTCGACACCGATCTCATCGTGCAGGTGAGCGATGCCGCACACGCCAAGATCCTCGAGATCCTGAGTGAAGAAGAAGAACCCGAGACCCTCGGTCTGCGCATCGAGGTCACCGGCAACCAGGGCGTCGAGTACGCGTATGACCTGTCGTTCGAGACCATCGCCGAAGCGGACCCCAACGATTTCGTCTACGAGGTCAATGGTCTCGAGGTGATGATCCCGGCAGGGTCGGTCGACGCCCTTCGGGGCTCGACGCTCGACGTGCCGACCAACCCGCGTCAGGGTGGCCTCGTCATCCGCAACCCGAACCGTCCCGATCCGCTGGCGGGTGCCGGGCCACTCGAACTCACCGGCGATGTCGCCGAGCAGGTCGGCCAACTCCTCGAGCAACGCATCAATCCGGCGCTGAGCGCCCACGGTGGGTTCGCCACGTTGGTGGGCGTCGATGGCGACGCTGTCTACGTCACGATGGGCGGCGGCTGCCAGGGTTGCTCGATGAGCGCGCTCACGTTGTCCGAGGGCATCAAGAAGATGATCCTCGAGGCGATACCCGAGGTGCGTGAGGTCGTCGACGCGACCAACCACGCGCAAGGCGAGAACCCCTTCTACAGCTGATCCGGGTCAGCGCGCGAGCATCTCGCGTGCAGTTGCTGCGATACCGGTGCCATCGAGGCCCAAGTTGGCGAGGATCACGTCGGGCTTGCCCTGCGCGATGAACATCGTGGGGATGCCCATCACGGTCACGGCCGATGCAGTGTGGCGCCCGTCGATTGCGTCGCGCATCGCCTCGCCGGCCCCGCCGGCGCGCAGGCCGTCCTCGACGGTGATAACCGCTCGGTGGGTGGCCGCGTCGTCGATCATCGATTGGTCGAGCGGGGCGACGACCCGTGCGTCCCACAGCGTGACCGAGACGCCCCCTTCTTCGAGGATGGTGGCGGCCTGCTCGGCCGCATCGAGCATCTTGCCCACCGACACGATGCAGATCTCGCTGCCCTTGCGCAGGCGCCGCGCCTTGAGCCCGTGACCGACTTCCCATTCGTGGGCCGTGCGCGCCGCGGTCTTGGGCCAACGAATGACCGCGGGCCCGTCGAGTTCGATCGCGTCGGCCAGCATCACCTGCAACTCTTGGTAGGACGACGGGGCGAACACCGTCATGCCGGGCACCTTGGTGAACAACACCATGTCGAGCACACCATGGTGCGATGGCCCGTCGTCACCGGTGACGCCGGCGCGGTCGAGACAAAAGACGACCGGCAACTTGTGCAGGCCGACGTCGTACATCACTTGGTCGACGGCGCGCGTCATGAACGTCGAGTAGACGGCGACGACCGGCCGCAAGCCGCCCATGGCCATGCCCGCCGCCGCGGTGACCGCGTGTTGCTCGGCGATACCGACGTCGAAGCAGCGGTTCGGGAAGCGCTCCATGAACGGCAGCAGACCCGTCGAGTCGGGCATGGCGGCGGTGATGGCGACGAGCTCGGGACGTTCTTCGCCCAGCTTCACGATCGCTTCGCCGAACGCGGCGGTGTAGCTGCCCGGCTTGAGCTCGGACGTGTCGTGCATGTTCTTGATCGGGTCGTTTTCCGCGGGGCCGTACCCCCGACCCTTTTGCGTGAGCACGTGCACGACGACGGGACCTTCGAACTTCGACGCGTTGTGCAAGGCCTTTTCGAGCGCGGCAACGTCGTGGCCGTCGAACGGTCCCATGTAGCGGATGCCCAGGTTTTCGAAGAACGCGGGCGGCTCCCACATGGCGCGGATCGCGAGTTTGGTGGCGTTGATGCTGCGGTCGAGTTTCTCGCCGAGCCACGGAAACTTCTTCGCCAATGCCTCGATGCGTTCTTGCCGGCGCATGTAGACGGGATTGGACCGGATGCGCACGAGGCTCTCGGACAGCTTGGAGATCGTCGGCGCGTAGGAGCGGCCGTTGTCGTTGAGCACGATCGTGACGTTGCACTCTGAATGGCCCAGGTTGTTGAGCCCCTCGAACGCCATGCCACCGGTCATCGATCCGTCGCCGATCACTGCGACGACGTGGCGCTCCGCGTGTCCTTGCGCCCGCAGCGCGGTGGCAAGGCCGTGGGCATAGCCGAGCACGGTCGAGGCGTGACTGTTCTCGATCCAGTCGTGTTCGGACTCCGACCTCGAGGGATAGCCCGACATACCGCCGTCCTGGCGCAGCGATGCGAAGTCGCAGTATCGCCCGGTGACCAACTTGTGCACGTAGGCCTGATGGCCGGTGTCCCACAAGATGACATCGCGCGGCGAAGAGAACACACGGTGCAGCGCCAGCGTCAACTCGACGACACCGAGGTTGGACCCCAGGTGACCACCAGTGGACGAGACGGTGCCGACGATCGCCTGGCGCAGTTCGTCGGCCAGTACGAGGAGTTCGTCGTTCGTGAGGCGCTTCAGGTCGGCGGGTTCGCGGATCGACTCGAGCAGCTGCATCGGGTCCAGGCTAACCCCAGGGGGGACCGCTCCGCGGTCGCTGGGGCCCGGGAACCGCCCGGATCGACAGAGCGCCGGCAAGGCGCCATCGGGCCGCGGCACGAGTGATCATCGATCCGAACATGTACCCCACCGCCAGGACGAGTGCCCCGCCCGCGGCGTCGACCCAGAAGTGGTTGGCGGTGACGACGATGGCGAAGAGGGTGAGCCAGGGGTACGCCGCGAGCGCGAGGCGCACCGAGCGACGTTGTACGACCGGGCGAACCGCGAGCCAGCACCAGACTGCCCACGCAAAGTGAAGGCTCGGCATGGCGGCGTACTGGTTGGAGATCGACTGCATGGTGCCGGAGTCGAACGACCACAGGCCCCCGAATCGCTGCAGCGTGTCGACGAAGTTCGAGTTCGTGCACCCGCCGTATTCGCCGCACACGCTCAGCAAACGGGGAGGCATCAGCGGGTAGATGCTGAAGCCGACCAAGGCCAGGGCAGTGGTGGCGGCGATGGTGTTGCGCCATTGTCGATATCGATCGGGAACCCGATGGAACAGGTAGAGCAGCACTCCGATCGGCACGATGAAGTGGAACGTGCCGTAGAACACGTTCCAGAACCACATGAACCACGACCAGCCGAGAAACCAGTGTTGCACCGTCTCCTCGTGGAACGTCCCGATGGCACGCTCGACGCTGATGATCTGCCGGGCGTTCGCGAGGGCTTCCTCGGGGCTCACCGATGCCGAGCCGAAGAGATTGCGGACCGCGGAGTAGACGCCGTAGAAGCTGGCGACGATGGCAACTTCGCACCACCACCGCAACCGCAACGTCGGGACCGTCGCGCTCTCGGTGGTGGTTCGTGCGGCGACCACGTCGCTCGATGCGCTCACGTCGCTCTGCATCGGCGGCACACGTTAGCGCCCTCTGCGCGCGGTGGGCAGATCCCGGGTGAACAGGAGGGGAATCACGCCCGAGCGGCGTCGAGAGCGGGAACCTAGGGTGCGGGTCCATGGAGATCACGGGGCATGGGGGAGAGTTGGCTCTGGCGGCCTTGCGCCGCTTCGGCGTGGAGGAACTCTTCACGCTGTCGGGCGGCCACATCTTCCCGCTGTACGACGCGGCGGTCAGCAGCGGCGTGCGGTTGATCGACATGCGTCACGAGCAGACCGCCACGTTCGCGGCCGAAGCGATGGCCAAGCTGACTCGGCGCCCGGGCGTGGTGGCGTTGACCGCCGGGCCGGGGGTGACCAACGGCGTGAGCGCCACGACGACCGCCTGGTTCAACGGTTCGCCGCTCGTCGTGATCGGCGGGCGCGCCGGCAACCGGGGTTGGGGTCGGGGGGCCCTGCAAGAGTTCGACCATGTGCCCGTGATGGCATCGATCACCAAGCTCGCGACGACGATCGGCGAGACGAACGCGATCGCCGACGTGATGCACACGGCGGCCGAGACCGCCGCCACCGCCCATCGCGGACCGGTTTTCGTCGACATCCCGATCGATGTCATCTATGACCGCGCCACCGTCACGCTGCCCGATCGAGCGCCGCCGCGCCGGCCCGACGCAGATGTCGACGCCGTCGCACGCGCCGCCGCGTTGATCGCGACCGCGCACCGTCCGGCGATCATCGCAGGATCCGACGTGTATTTCGACAGTGCGTGGGGAGCACTGCGCGCCGCCGCCGAATCGTTGCGGGTGCCCGTGTTCATGAACGGGCTCGGCCGCGGTTGTCTCGCCGCCGATCACGAACTGGCCTTCAGCAGTTCTCGTTCGATGCTCAAGCGCGAAGCCGATGTCGTCGTCGTCATCGGCACGCCGCTCGACTTTCGGGTGGGTTTCGGAAGTTTTGGCGATGCCCAGGTCCTGCACGTCGTCGATCACCCTGACCGCATCGCGACCCACGTGTCGCCGGCGGTGTCTGTGGCGGGAGATCTCGCTGTGATACTGCAGGCCTTTGCCGACCATCGTGGGCCTCGGGAGGATCACGATGCGTGGATCGCGCACCTGCGCGACGTCGAGCGCACCCTCGATGCCCACGACAAGCTGTTGCTCGGCGCCGACAGTGACCCCATCAAACCCACGCGGGTCTACGGCGAGCTACGCAAGGTGCTCGATCGCGACGCGGTCGTCGTGTGCGACGGCGGCGATTTTGTGTCCTATGCCGGGAAGTACATCGATTCCTACGAGCCGGGCTGCTGGCTCGACCCCGGCCCGTATGGCTGCCTGGGCACCGGCATGGGTTATGCGATGGCGGCGCGCATCGCTCGCCCCGACCGGCAAGTGGTCGTGATGATGGGCGACGGCGCCGCGGGATTCTCTTTGCTCGACGTCGACTCGCTCGTCCGCCACGGTCTGGCGGTGGTCGTGATCGTGGGCAACAACGGATGCTGGGCGCTCGAGAAGTTCCCGATGACCAAGCTCTACGGGTATCACGTGGCCGCTGAACTGCGGCCCGAGACCCGCTACGACCGCGTCGTCGAGGCGCTGGGTGGAGCGGGCGAAACCATCACCGAGGCGAGACAGCTGGCGCCCGCTCTGGCCCGTGCGCTCGCGTCGGGAGTGCCGTATCTGCTCAACGTCATCACCGACCCCGACGACGAGTATCCGCGGCAATCGGCCCTCGGCTGACGCAACTACGATCCCCGCACACCACAAGGGGGCACCGGTGAGTGGTCGACCAATTCTCGATGGCCTGCGGATCATCGATCTCACGTCCGGCATCGCCGGGCCGTACTGCACCAAGCTGTTCGTCGATGCCGGCGCGGAGGTCATCAAGGTCGAGCCGCCGGCCGGCGACCGGATGCGGCACTGGTCGGCATCGGGCGCGACCTTTGCCGACGGCGAGGTCAGCCCGATGTTCGCTTACCTCAACGCGTCGAAGAGGAGTGTGATCGCGGATCTGTCCACGCTCGAAGGGCGCGAGTTCGTGCTCGAACTGGCGGCGAAGGCCGAGCTCGTCGTCGAAGATTTCGCGCCGGGTGTCATCGAAGACCTCGGCACGGCGTTGTCCGACCTTCACGGGGTCAACAAGAGGGTGTCTTTGGTGTCGCTCTCGCGATTCGGCCGAGGCGGGCCTTGGAGCAATCGAACGGCCAACGAGTTCACCCTGCAGGCACAGGTGGGCTCGACCGACTACCGCGGTATCCCGGGCAACGAGCCGGTGGCGGCAGCCGGACGGCTGGGCGAGTACGTGTTGGCGTCGTTCGCTGCGCCCGCGGCCTTGGCTGCGGTGCGCCAAGCGCGCGCATCGGGCGTGGGCGTGCATGTCGACCTCTCGCAGCACGAGTCGATGATGCTGTCGTTTCAGGTCTTCCGGCAGGTGACCGCGGTGTACGACCCGGGCCGGTGGTTGGGTCGCAGCTTCGAGATCCCGTCGATCGAACCGGCGAGGGACGGTTGGGTCGGTTTTTGCACGATCACCGCCCAACAATTCACCGACTTCTGCCATCTCATCGGTGCGCCCGAACTGGCAGTCCCCGAGATGATGTTCGCCGAGGCGCGCATGGCGAACCGCGAGCGCATCTGGGCAAAGATCCGCGCATTCACACAGGAACGCAGCGTCGACGAGATCGTCGAGCTCGCGAGCGCGATGCGGATACCCGTGAGTCCCATCGGCGACGGCCGCACCGTGCTCGAGATGGATCAGTTCGTCGAACGTGAGGTGTTCGTCGACAATCCGGCCGGCTTCAAGCAGCCCCGCGTGCCGTACCTGCTCGGCAAGGTCGAGCCGGGGCCTTTCGGTTGCGCGCCGAAGCTCGGCGAAGACACCGAACGTGTACGCCGGCGCCGCGCCTCGTTGCCGCGGGCGCGACGGGACAAGCGCAAGCTGCCGCTCGAGGGGATCAAGGTCGCGGACTTCTCCGCCTTTTGGGCGGGTCCGGTTGCGGTGAACATCCTCGGTGTCCTGGGCGCCGAGGTGATCAAGATCGAGTCGATCCAACGACCCGACGGCATGCGATTTGCCGGTGGCATCCGGCGCCCCGACAACGTGTGGGAATACTCACCGGTCACTCATTCGGTCAATGTGGGCAAGCGGGCGGTCACCCTGGACTTCGCCAACCCCAAGGGTCACGCTCTCGCGCGCCGAATGATCGAGTGGGCCGACCTCGTCGTCGAGAACTACGCGCCAAGGGTGATGGAGCAATTTCATCTGGGCTGGGACGAAGTCCACGAGATCAATCCCAACGCGATCATGTGCCGCATGCCGGCCTTCGGGTTGTCGGGCCCCTGGCGCAACCGTACCGGTTTCGCCATGACCATCGAGCAGGCATCCGGTCTGGCGTGGATGACCGGTCACGCCGGTGGGCCACCGATGGTGCCGCGCGGGGTGTGTGACCCGGTCGGAGGCATGCACGCCGCGTTCGCGATGATGCTCGCTCTCGAACACCGTGAACGCACCGGCGAGGCGCAACTGATCGAGGTCGCGCTCGTCGAGCCCGCGCTCAATATTGCGGCCGAGCAGGTGATCGAATGGTCGGCCAACGGCGTGTTGCTCGAACGGCACGGCAATCGTTCACCGTATGCCGCGCCGCAGGGTGTGTATCCTGCTCTCGAGCCCGATTGGTGGGTTGCGTTGTCGATCGAGACCGACGACGAATGGGCCCGTCTCCGCGAGGTCCTCGGCGACCCAGAGTGGGCGCGCGACTCGCGCTTTGCCACGGCCGCCGGACGTCATGCCCATCACGACGAGATCGACGAGAATATGCGGCCGTGGTTCGCAAATCAGCCGCGCGATCTCGCGGCCGAGACGCTCATCGCGGCCAAGGTGCCGGCCGCGCCGTTGAACAACGCGTACTTCGTCGGCAACACGCCCCATCATCAAGTGCGCCAGTTCCATCAGTGGATGCAACACGCCGTTGCCGGTTGGACGCCGTACATGAGTTTCCCCTTCCGCTGGAACGGAGACTTCCTGCCATTCGCGCGCCCGGCTCCGATGCTCGGAGAGCACAACCACGAGGTGTTGTCGGGCATGCTCGGTCTCCGCGACGACGAAATCGACGCGTTGCGCGAAGACAAGGTCATCGGCACCCGCCCGGCCTGGCTCTAGCCGCCTTCGGCGGCGTGGCGCTTGTGGTGGCATGGTGCGCAACGCGCCTCTAGTTCGTCGACGACGGTGTGATGCGTTTCGTCCCAGGCGGGATTGTGGTCGTACTGGATGAGATCGGTCGATCCGCAGTCGACGCAGGCGCGGTCGCGCTCGCGCACGACCCGCTTTTGTCTCGTCGTCGGGCGACGCTGACGGCGCGAGGCGTTGATAGGTCGACCGTTGGCGTCGTGGATCAGCACCCGCAGGAACGCCTCTGACGCGATCCTTGCCGCCAGGCTGTTCGCGACGGGGGTGCCATCGTCGAAGGCGCAGCCATCGCCGCGGATGTGGATGACGACTTCGGTGACGACCTTGGTGCCGCCGCCGAGGATCAGCCCGATGAGCGCGTCGGCTCGCTGCTGGCCCAGCGACGGCCACTTGGTCACGCTGCGTGAGCTGCGATCGCCCGCGGACGCGCGTTTGCCACGTTGCGCGCGCAGGAGTTGCGCGTTGATAGCGGTTTTCAACACGGCGGCCACCTCGGGCGGGTAGCGGAACGACCCGACGACCATGCCGTCGGCATCGAGGTGCCAGCTGAGCCTGGTCGCCGCGCGGTGTCGCTCCGCGAGGTCGTCGGCGTTCTCGTTGTCGGTGAGCCACCGCGCCAACGCGGCAGCGAGATCAGCGGCGGGCACCCGCGCCGCGATGGCGCACAGCTCGTGTTGGTTGTCGGCGTTCGCGACCCGGGTCAGCGCACGCACCTTGCTGTAGGACAAGCGCCCGTCGTCGAAACGGCGCGCGATCTCGTCGAGAACGGACAGGGCGTGGCCGACCCGCAGCCACTCGCGCACGGTGCACACCTCGGTGTCGGTGCGCTCCGCGACCCAATGTGCACAACTCGAGACGTTGTCGAAGGCCCACTCACCGGAGAGGTCGAAGTCGACCAACAAGGAGATGAAGCCCGACATGTCCAACGAGAACCGCCGAACCGCGTCGACTACCGCTGTGCGCAACGACGAACCAGACGACAACACTGCAACTGACATGACCACTCCAACGACAGCCCACCGATCGGTGGGATGGCTTGTCCGAAGTGGCCATGACGCAGGCTCACAAGCGCTCGCGCTTGCAGCATAGAGAAGGGGTGAGACAGCCAAATTGCGGGGTAGCGAAGTCACGCGCAGTGGCAACAGCGCGCCCGCGGGCGAACCTTTCCCACCGGCAGTGGTACTCGGCGGGGCCCCGGGGCGGAACAGGAAACTAAGGTGACGCGGATGCACCTTGCCCTCACCGAAGAGCAGAACGCGCTGCGTGACGAACTGCGCTCGTATTTCTCTGCGTTGATGATGTCGGACCTCGGGCGTTCCCTAGGCAAAGGTGAACATGCGGGCGGCGTCAACTACCGCGCGATCGTGCGCAGGCTCGGCACCGACGGCTGGTTGGGCACGGGCTGGAAGAAGGAGTGGGGCGGCAAGGGTTACACGCCCATGGAGCAGCTCATCTTCTTCGAGGAGGCGATGGCGGCCAACGTGCCGCTGCCCTTCGTCACCCTCAACACCGTGGGCCCGGCGCTGCAGGTCTACGGGTCACAAGAACAAAAGCAGTTCTTCCTCCCCAAGATCCTCGCCGGCGAGTTGCACTTCGCGATCGGCTACAGCGAACCCAGCGCGGGCACCGATCTGGCCAACCTCTCGACGCGCGCCGATCGCGACGGCGACGAATGGATCATCAACGGCCAGAAGATCTTCACCACCGGTGGCCACGACGCCGATTACGTGTGGCTGGCCGCGCGGACCGACCAAGACGCGCCTCGCCACAAGGGCATCACGATCTTCACCGTGCCCACGGCAACACCGGGCTTCGCGCACACGCCGATCTGGTTGCTCGGCGGCGGCCACACCAACGCGACGTTCTACGACGGTGTGCGGGTGCCGCACAGCGCGATCGTGGGCGAGGTGAATGGCGGCTGGCGACTGATCACGGCGCAGCTCAATCACGAACGCGTCGGCCTTGCACCGTCGGGCAACATCGACGGTCCTCTGCGCCGCGTCACCGCGTGGGCGAAGGAGACCAACGGCACCGACGGCCGCCGCGTGATCAATCACCAGTGGGTGCGACTCGCGCTGGCGCGGGTCTGGGCGCGCAACGATGCGCTCAAGCTCTACAACTGGAAGGTCGCGTCGGCGCTCGAATCAGCAGCGCTCAGCCCGGCCGATGCATCGGCGATGAAGGTCTTCGGCACCGAACTCAAGGTCGAAGCGTTTCGTTCGCTGATGGAAGTCCTCGGGCAGGGCTCATACGTCGCCAAGTATTCGCCGGCCGCGATCATCGAAGGTGAGCTAGAGCACGCCTATCGCGCCGCCCCCGTGGGCACTTTCGGCGGCGGAGTGAACGAAGTGCAGCGCGAGATCATCGCCATGGTCGGCTTGGGCATGCCTCGCGCGCCGCGCTGAGCACTACCACTGCGTCGTCATGCCACCGTTGACGCGGAAAATGTTGCCCGTCGCCCACCGCCCGGCGTCGGAGCCGAGGTACAGCATCAACTGCGCCTGGTCGATCGCTTCGCCCACCGTGCCGAGCGGGGACATGCCCTTCATCTGCTCGATGAACGTGTCGAAGGCCTCTTGGTTGGTGCTGCCATCAGGGTTCTGCAGGCGCCACGTCGTGAAGGCGGTCATCGTCGAGCCGGGGGCGATGGCATTGACACGGATCCCGTAGCGGCCGACCTCCTTCGCCGCGGTCATCGACAGCATGGCCACCGCCGCCTTCGTGAATGCGTAGAGCCCGATGCCTTCGTATGGCAGGTCGATGGCGCCCGACGAGACGTTGATGATGGACCCGCCACGGCCGCTGTCGCGCATCGCCTTGATTGCGTACTGGGTGCCGTAGATGACTCCTTTGAGGTTGAGCGCGATGCCGGCGTCGAGTACTTCGTCGGTGAGGTCCTCGATGAGTGCGGGGAACATCGCTCCGGCGACGTTGCACATGATGTCGACGTGACCGAACTCTGCCACTGCCTTGTCGACGAGCGTGCGCACGTGATCGCGTGACGTGACGTTGCAGGCCATGGCCAAGGCGCTTCCGCCGCCATCGGAGATCCGTTGCGCGGTCGCGCCGGCGCCCGCTGAGTTGAGATCGGCACACACGACTGAGGCCCCACACGCGGCGTACACCTCGGCTGCGGATTCACCGATGCCACTCGCCGCGCCGGTCACGACGGCGACCTTGCCGGCGAGGTTGTAGGCGTCGAGTGGATTCTGCATGTGTGGGCTCCTTCATGGGGCGTCTGGGGCGGCTAGTTTCCCGGCTCTGCCGGGGCCGCTCGGGCCCAGACCATAGGCGAGTTCTCGACAACCAAGGAGCGGTCATGACCGAACGAGCAATCCCGATCGGCGGCCTCGAAGGGCTCGCGGTAATCGTCACCGGAGGAGGCACCGGCATCGGTCGAGCGTGCGCGGCGCGGCTCGCGCGCGACGGCGCGGCCGTCACGATCTGCGGACGGCGCGAAAACCTGCTCGCCGATTCGGTCGACCAGATCAAATCGGTCATCGAGCAGTCGGGCAGCGGTGGCCGCGTGCAGCACATCGTCGCTGACGTGACCGACGAAGACGAAGTGAGGAAAGTCGTCGACTTCGCACTTGCGCCTACAGGTGCACTCGACGGGTGTGTCGCCAATGCGGGAGGCGGAGGCGGGATGGGCCCCTACCACCTACAGAACACCGCGGAGTTCATTCGCGTGCTGCACCTCAACGTGTTGGGAACGTTGTTCTTCGTGAAGCACACACTTCCGCACATGGTGGCCGCCGGTGGTGGTTCGTTCGTCGGTATGTCATCGATCGCCGGTCATCAGACGCATCCGTATTTCGGTGCGTACACGGTTTCGAAGGCCGGCATCGAGCAGATGATGCGCAACGCGGCAGACGAGTACGGACCGGTCAAGGTGCGCTTCAACGCCATTCGACCAGGTTTCATATCGACCGAGATCATGGAAGGCATTCCCCGCAACAGCCCCGTGTACGACAGTTACATCGAGAACACTCCGATGCAAGACGTGGGCGAGCCCGAAGACGTCGCCGCGCTCGCGCGATTCCTGATCAGCCCCGAGTCGCGGTGGGTCACCGGTCAGATCATCAATGTCGACGGTGGCCACTCGCTGCGTCGAGGCCCCGACTTCTCCGCGTTCATCGAACCGGCATTCGGTCGAGACGTGATGCTGGCCAAGGCCGCTCCACCGGCGAAAGGCTGAGACCATGGACTTCTGGCTTGCGGTGATGTTCGAGGACAACTCCCAGTTGCTCGACATCGCGCGCACGGCCGAAGAGCTCGGCTTCGCCGGTATCGCGGTGGCTGATCACATCGCCGTGCCGCACGGGTTCACGTCGGTGCATCCTTCCGGGGCCAATCCGTTCCATCACACGACCAACTTTCCCGACCCGCTCACGACGATCGCCGCGATGGCAACAGTCACGACGCGGCTGCGATTCATGCCGTACGTATACATCCTCCCGATGCGCGATCCCTTCTCGATCGCGAAGCAAGCGGGCACGGTCGCGATGCTGTCCGACTATCGCTTCGTGCTCGGTGTCGGCGCGGGCTGGTTGCGAGAAGAGATCGTGCTGCTCGACCACGAGCCGGGGCGGCGGGGCAAGCGCATGGACGAGATGATCGAGATCATCCGCGGCTTCTGGAACGGGGGCATCACCGAGTTCCACGGCGACTTCTACGACTTCGGCCCCACGAGCATGTTCCCCGCGCCCGATCGTCCCATCCCGATCTGGGTCGGCGGCAAGAGCGACGCCGCGCTGCGCCGCGCGGCCCGCAATGACGGCTGGGTTGGCATGAACTACGACCTCGACGAGATCGACGTGCTGCTGCCCAAGCTCCGCGCCGAACGGGCTCGCTACCTCGACTCCGGCGGAGACGCCAGTGCACCCTTCGAGACCCTCGTGATCCCGAACGCCGTGCCGACCCGCGACCTCTACCGCTCCCTCGAGGACAAAGGCGTGATGTCGACGGTGTGTACCGGCTGGCTGCTGGGTGATCCATCTGCCGCGACGCTGTCCTCGAAACGGGCGTCGATGGAGGCATTCGCCGCCGAGTTCATCGGCTGACGGATGCAGAGCCATCGCAGCCGCCACGTCGACGCCGGCGGGCTCAACATCTGGATCGAGGAATGGGGCGACGCCGACGGGGTACCGCTTTTCCTGTGTCAGCGGATGGGTGCCCAGACGTTCGAATGGGAGCCTTCGCTACTCGAGGCGCTCGTCGGTGCCGGATACCGCGTTATCGGGCACGACTACCGCGGGTTCGGCTACTCCGAGCCCGGGGTGCCCGACCGCTATGAGTTCATCCACCTGGTGAACGACGCGCTGGGCGTGATCGACACGCTCGAACTCGGCCCTGCGCACATCGTCGGCACGTCGATGGGTGGCGTGCTGGCGCGCTGGATGGTCCTCTCACGGCCCGCCATCGCCCGATCGTTGACGATGCTCAGCACGAGCCCCGGAGACATGAAGTTGCCCATCGGGACACCCGAGTTCCACGCAGTTGCGTCCAACCCGCCCGGACCCAGCGTCGAGGAGCGTGAGGACTACATCGTCCGCGAACTCGCAGTGCTGAGCGACACGCGGTTCGACTCGTCGCGAGCCCTCGACCGAGCGCGAGAAGCAGTGAAGCGCGGCTGGCATCTCCACGAGATGCGCCGGCTCATGCGCGCCGCCAACAAGCGCACCGACGACGAACGCGTGTGGCAGAACTCCACGCCGATCGACGTACCGATGTTCATTGCGCACGGCACGACCGACAGCGTCTTGCCCGTGGTGCACGGCTATGCGCTGGCGGAGTTGTACCCGAGCGCCGAGCTCGTGATCATCGAAGGGATGTCCCACGAACTGCAGCCGCACTACTTCGAAGAGCTGTGGCCACGCTGGTCGGCGTTCCTGCGCCGGGCCGACGGTTAGCATCGCGGACGGGGGTGGCGACCAATGGATCTGTTGATCGGAGATGTGTTTCGCACGGGCGCGCGGTCGGTGCCCGACCGTGTTGCCGCGGCGATGGGCGAACGACGCATCACCTACCGCGAGCTCGGACAGCAGTCGAATCGGGTCGCGCACGTGTTGCGCGACCTCGGTGTCGGCCATCGAGACCGCGTCGTGATGTGGAGCAACACCACCCTCGATGCCATCCCCGTCTTCGCCGCGACGGCGAAGCTCGGGGCGGTCTTCGCGCCCGCGAACGCACTGCTCGGCATCGACGAGGCGGTGGAGATGGTGGCGTTGGCCCGGCCCTCGCTGTTGATCGTCGATGGTGCGCACGCGGAGAGCGGCGAGATTGTCGCCCAGAAGCTGGGGGTGCCGCTGGTTTGCATGCACCCCGGCGCCGGCGTGGGCATCTCATTGCCCGAGGCCGCGGCGGCTGCGCCCGACGACGACGTCCGTGAGCCCGCGTTGCGTGAGACGGATCTGCACGTCCTCTTCTTCACCAGCGGGTCGACGGGCAAGTCGAAGGGCGTGATGCTCTCGCATCGCACCAACTATCTGCGCACGCATCCCGGCTCGCAACTCGAGCCCCGCGGCGTCATGTTGTGCATGTATCCGCTCTTC
This sequence comes from Acidimicrobiales bacterium, assembly GCA_035525225.1. Classification (GTDB taxonomy): domain Bacteria; phylum Actinomycetota; class Acidimicrobiia; order Acidimicrobiales; family WLNW01; genus DATLFA01. The sequence continues at coordinate 18,139 of DATLFA010000077.1, read as the reverse complement.
CACATGGGCGCCTGGACGCTCGCGTTGCAGGCGTGGCAGACGCAGACCGCGATCGTCTTCTCTTCGGCTGATGCGGCGTCGTTGGTCGCGGCTGCCGCCGAATGGAAGCCGACGCATTTCAATGCGATACCCGCGGTGTGGCGGCGCGTTCTCGATCATCTCGAGCAGGCGGGTGACTACTCACCGCTGTCCACGCTTCGCATCGCCGACTCGGGCACGTCGGCCACGCCCCCCGAGTTGTTGTCCGCCATCAAACGAGCGGTGCCACAGGCCACGCTGCGGGTGTTCTACGGCGCGACCGAATCGGGCGCCGTCACGCTGTTGCGTCACGAAGACATGGAGCGCAAGCCCGGTTCGTGTGGCGTGCCGCAGCATTCCGTCGAGGTCGCGATCGCGGACGACACCGGCGAGATGCTCGTGCGCAGCGCCGTGATCTTCGACGGGTACTTCGACAATCCAGAAGCGACCGCGGCTGCGTTCACCGATGACCGTTTCTTTCGCACCGGTGATCTCGCGGCGCTCGACGACGAGGGATTCCTCTCGATCGTCGGACGGGCCAAGGATGTGATCCGCACCGGTGGCGAGACCGTCTCGCCGTCCGAGGTCGAAGACGCGGTGCGACTCCACCCCGCGATCGCCGATGTCGCGGTCGTCGGTATACCCGACGCGCAGTGGGGTGAGATCGTCTGCGCGGTCGTCGTGGTGAAGGACGGCGCCGAGGCGCCAACGGTGGCGACACTCGGCGAGTTCACGGCAGCCACCTTGGCCCGGTTCAAGCGGCCGCGGCGAGTGGAGGTCGTCGACGTTCTGCCCCGCACACCGGCGACGCTTCAGGTGCAACGCCGATTGCTGATCGAGCGCCTCACCGGCGGGTGAACGGCGCCCCGCAGCCGATCAGTAGGTCGTGGCTTCGACCTCGGCATAGCGGTGGGCGATACGCCACCGGCCGTCGCGCTTGACCCACTGATCGTCATAGTGCCCGAACGCGACCACGACGGGCCGGCCACCGTCGTCTTCGCGCTGCAACAACAACCAGTAGGCGGCCACCTTGGCGGTGTCGCCGGTGACGTCGATGATCGGATCGACCACGATGTGCTTGCGAAAGTGGGGCGGCTTTGGATAGTTCGCGACGTACTGCGCGAGATCGCCCCTGCCGTCCTCACGATGTACCCGTCGGCCGCCCACGATTTCGACGACGTCGAACACCGCGTCGTCGGTGAACATGGCGACCCACTCGTCCTCGTGGCCGTAGTCCATGGCGTGCGCGTACTCGTGCAGCGCCCGCAGGATCGCGCGTTCGGCGAGTAGCAACTCGAGCTCGTCCCCCATGTGGATCCCCCATTGCATTTACGTTTTCGAAAAATAGTCCATTCGGCCCATGAAGGTTGCGGCGGTATTTGGCCGAACACCTGACTAGCCGAATCGACCAAAGCGGTCGAGCGCCCAGCACGGAGGCACGAAGTGACCGTATCGTATGAATTCCTCAGCACTTGGATTCGCGCGCACATCGCGAGCGAGCGGGCAGCTTCGCTCGTCGAGTACGCGTTGCTCGTGGCGTTGATCGCAGTCGTATGCATCGCGGCTGTCACCACGCTCGGGAAGTCGGCATCGAGCAAGTTCGACACCGTCGGCGCTTCGATCAGCGCGACCTGAGCCCTTTCAAATCTCTTCGGCAAGCCGCGCGTACGTCTCGCGCATTCCACGCGCGAGATGTTCGTGCGGTGCGCCGGCATTGAGAAGCTCGATCTGGTGGTGGGTCCGGGCACGCACCCACTGCGCCCTCGGCTGGCGACGCGCCACGAACTCGTCGAGCGCGCCGTCGATCGACAACGGGCTCGCCAGCAACTCGGCGAGCACGACAGCGTCTTCGATCGCCAGGCTGCCTCCCTGCGCAAGGGTGGGCGAGCAGGCGTGGGCAGCGTCGCCGATGAGCAGCACGCGCCCGGATCGCCATTCGTCGCGCTCGACCTCTTCGGCCGGCCCGAAGTGCAGGTTGGGGTCGGCGCGCAACATCTCGATCGCGGGGGGCGTGGGCCCACCGAAATCGGCGAATCGGTCGAGCGACGCGTCGACGAAGGGTTGCGGGCTGTGCTGCTGTAATGCGACGTACGTCGTGCCGGACCCGAGGGGCAACAGCGCCACGAACCGATCCTTGTCGAACAACATGGTCGCAGTGTCGACGAGATCGTGCTCGACCGCACCGCGCCAATACATCTGGCCGACGTAGCGAGGTTGCAAGCGTCCGATGCAGAGGTCGCGCACCCGCGACCGGATGCCGTCGGCCCCCACTACCAACGCTGCGGTGACCGAGGAGCCGTTGGTCAGTGTGACGTCGACCGCATCGCCTCGATCGAGCAGGGACGCGACGGTTGCGTCCATGTGCACGGGTACGCCGCCGATGGCGTCGAGTAGCACCTGTTGCAGCGCGGCCCGGTGTATGGCGAAGGTCTGGCCGATGCCCTCCCAGCATTCGCCGGGGAACTCGCTGACGACGACGCCGTCGCGGCTGCACGTGCGTACCTGCTCGATCTTCGCGCCGGCGGAAACGACGGCCTCCCCGAGCCCGAGACGGTTCAGCGCTCGGACACCGTTGGGATAGAAGGAAATCCCCGCGCCGACCGTCGTCCAAGCCGGCTCTCGCTCGACGATCTCGCAGGCGATGCCGCGTCGAGCCAACGCCGCGGCAAGGCAGAGGCCACCAATTCCGCCGCCGACGATGAGCACTGACATCGCCCGCACGATAGAACGTCCCACCATGCACGCGTTGTCCCGGGTGGCCGTTCTCGATGACTACCAACGGGTTGCCCAGGATTGCGCCGATTGGTCGCTGCTGGGCGACGAGGTGGCCGTGACCTTCTTCCACGACCACATCGACGACGCCCGGCAGCTCGTCAACCGTTTGGCGCCCTACGACGTCGTCGTCGCCATGCGTGAGCGAACACCCTTCCCGGGCGACGTCCTCCGCGCGCTTCCCGCCCTTCGCCTTCTCGTGGCTACGGGCATGCACCACTCGACGATCGACTTCGAGACGGCGACCGAGTTGGGCATCACGGTGTGTGGCACACAGAGTTGGCGCGGCGCGACGGCGACGATCGAGCTCACGTGGGGTTTGATCCTCGCACTCGCGCGTGGCATCGCGACTGAACATGCGGCCATCGGCACTGGTGGCTGGCAGGTCGGCCTGGGCACGCTTCTCGAAGGCAAGACACTCGGCATCGTCGGCCTCGGCAATCTGGGATCCCTTCTGCCCCCGGTCGCCATCGCGATCGGCATGCGCACCGTCGCCTGGAGTGTCCACCTCACCGACCAACGGGCAGCCGAGGTCGGCGTCGAACGCCTCGATCATGACGAGTTCTTCGCGGCGAGCGATGTCATCAGCGTGCACGTCAAGTTGGGCCCGCGGTCGCACCGATATATCGGGCGTGCCCAGTTCGACCTGATGAAGCCGACCGCCTTTCTCATCAACACGTCGCGCGGCCCGGTCGTCGACGAGGCAGCGCTGCTCGATGCGCTGCGGTCGCGGCGCATCGCGGGCGCCGCGCTCGACGTGTACGACCGGGAACCGCTCGCCGTCGATCACCCGCTGCGCACCATGCCCAACGCGCTGCTGACGCCGCACATCGGTTACGCCACCGTCGAGACCTACGGCGAGTACTACAGCCAAGCGGTCGAGGACATCGTGGCGTTCCGTCAGGGCAATCCGTTGCGCCGCCTCGGTGACGGGCCCGAGCGGCCCTTCAGGGCGGGGGGCTAGTCGCCTCGGTGACGGGCCCGAGCGGCCCTTCAGAGCGGAGGGCTAGTCTCCGCGCATGGGGATCACCCTCGAGACCATCGACATCCACTCGACCTCGCGGCTGCAAGAGCAGGGCTACCCGTGGGAAGCGTGGGACCTGTTGCGCCGCGACGCTCCGGTGCATTGGTACGAGCGAGACGACATCGAGCCGTTCTGGGCTGTCACTCGCTACGACGACGTGCACTTCGTCGGTTCCAACGACCGCCTGTTCGTCAATGGCGGAGGGCGCTTGCGGTTGGCTTCGGCCAGCGACGATCGCGAGTTCGCCCAACGGTCCCGGCGCCGCGCCGAGATGCGAGGGTGGGATCCGGACGAGGTGCCCGACCTCGTCTATATGGACAAGCCGCGTCACACCGAGTTCCGCAATCTCGCGGCTCGCTCGTTCACACCACGTGCGATGCGCGCCCTCGAGGCGCACCTGGAGTTGTACGCGGCGCGATTCCTCGCCGAGTTCGTCGATCTGCTCGACAAGAACGGCGAGGCCGATCTGGTCGAAGACTTCGCGGTCAAGCTTCCATTGGCGACGATCTGCGACATCATGGGTCTCCCGGTCGACGATTGGTCGTGTATCCACACGTGGACCGGTGCGTTCTTCCAGAGTGAAGCTGAGGTGATGCGGCTCGCGCTCGATGACGAGACGTTGGACGACCTGCGATTCCGTCTCTCGATGGAGTTCTACGAGTACTGCGCGGCGACCGCGACCCGCGCAAAGGCGGCGCAGGACGGATCACTCACCGCTCGGGTCGCCACCGGTGAGGTGGACGGCAAGCCGCTGACCGCGCAGCAGCTTCACGGCTATTTGGTGCTGTTGATCGGCGCGGGCAACGAGACGACGCGCAACGCCATCGCCGGTGGTGTCGTGGCGTTGTTGCAACACCCCGACCAACTGGCGCTGCTCTGCGAGAATCCCGAGCTGGTCGACACGGCAACCGAAGAGATCTTGCGGTGGGTATCGCCGGTGATCCAGTTCGCCCGAACGGCAACCGACGACGTCGTGCTCGGCGGCCAACGCATTCGCAGCGGCGACACGGTCGGCATCTTCTATCCGTCGGCGAATCGCGACGAGCGCGCGTTCGACGATCCCTACCGCTTCGACATCAGCCGTTCGCCCAACTATCACCAAGCCTTCGGTCATGGCGCACACTTCTGCCTCGGCGCAAACCTGGCTCGCTGGGAGCTGCGCGCGCAGTTGCGAGCGTTGTTACCAGTCTTGCCGCAACTGCAGTTGGTGGGCGAGCCGCAGCGCGCCGGTCACCTACACCTCGGCATCGTCAAGCACCAGACCATCAGCCTGCGATAGGTCCGTGCAGCGCTTGGTACACCTGGAAGTGAGCGCGCATCTTGTCGCCCAGCCGTTCGCGCCATGGCGTCGGCTTGCCGGCATCGAACAGGGTGCCGCTTTCGAGCACCGACACGTCGGCGAGTTGGTAGATGGCGATGAACTCGTAGCCGTCGGCCTCGGGTGCCGTACACGCGAAGCGGCGGGCACCGAAGACGCCGTCGCACGCGACGAGCGCGGGGATGTGCTCTTCTTCGTACCAGCGGTGGAAGTCGTCGACGATCGACGCGTCGGCGTGGGTGAAGACGTGCATGATCGCATCGCCGACGGGTTGACTGGCGGTGCGAGCCGTGGGGTAGATCTGCGTCGCGACATCACGGCGCATCGGCAGCGACATCGCCACACGCTTGGTCCATTCGCTCGGCGCAGTGGCCATCGAACGGTACGACGGCGTCTCGAGCGCGCCCGTGTCGGCGAGTTGATAGATGGTGATGTAGTTCAAGGGGCTGGGCGCCGAAAAGGCGGTCTGTGCCCTGACGAAGCGGCGACCGCTCAAGACACCGGGCTGCTCGAGCAGGTCGGCAAGATGCTCTTGGTCGTACCACCGGTTGAACTCTCGCTCTTGGTCCGGCTCGACATGCCAGCGCAACTGAGAGATCGCGGACCCGATGGCTTCGGTGGCTGTTGGTTGCGTCATGCACAAGACCTATCACAGGAGCTGATGTGAACTCAGAATTGCCCGACGCCGGGGGCCTCTTGGGACTGCGGGGAAAGACCGCGTTGGTCACCGGTGCCGGGCGAGGCATCGGCCGCGCCATCGCCCTGCATTTCGCCGGGGTCGGCGCGTCGGTCGGAGTCGTCGATCTCGACGGCGACACGGCCGAAGCGGTTGCCCGTTCGCTGCCGTCGGCCGTCGCGGTGCAGTGCGATGTCCGCGACCGTGACGCGCTCGAACAAGCGGCCGACCGCGTCGAAGCCGACCTGGGTCCGATCGATGTGTGGGTCAACAACGCCGGGGGAGTGTTCCCGGGCGCGGTGACGGGCCTGGTCGACCTCGAGCGTGAGGTATGGGACCGCATCTTCGAGCTCAACCTCACGGCCGCCCTGTTCGGGTGTCAGATCGCGGCGCGCCGCATGACCGGGCGGGCACAGGGCGGGTCGATCGTCAACATCTCGTCGTTCCAGGGCACCAACGCCTCGCCGTTCATGACGCCCTACGGTGCGGCGAAGGCCGGGCTGATCCAGCTGTCGAAGTCGATGGCGCTGGAACTCGCGCCGCGGGGCATCCGGGTGAACGTGGTCGCACCCTCCTTCGTGTTGACCCCGGCCGCCGAAGTCGAGATGTCCGCGGAGCGCAAGGAGGCGTCGGTACGTGCGATCCCGCTGGCGCGCGCGGGCCAACCGAGAGACATCGCCGGTATCGTGCTCTCACTCGCGTCAAATCTTGCCGCGTTCACAACTGGTCAAGTGATCGTCGTCGACGGTGGTCTCGGTCTGACGAATGCCCGACCACACCGCGGCCAGATCGGCTGACATCCCGTACAGGAGAGTCGCATGGCACGACACAACAAAGACGACGATGGTCCGGAGACACTGGTCGGGATTTCGTTCGACGACAGCTTTCGCGCGCAAGAGTTCCTTACGGCGGCGACACGGTTGGCATCGCAAGAGAAACTGATCCTCAAAGACGCAGTGGTCGTGACGAAGTCACTCGACGGTCAAGTCAACGTGCGCGAGACCATGGACCCACAGCCCGCACGCTCGGCATTGTCGGGCGCGGTGTGGACCGGCTTGATCGGCTTGCTCGTCGGTGGCCCCGCGGGTTGGTTGGCCGGCGCAGCCGTCGGTGCCGGAGCCGGTGCCGTCGCAGCCAAGGTCGTCGACCTCGGTATCCCCGACGAATGGGTGACGTGGTTCCGACAGGCTGCGGAACCGGGACGAGCAACCGTCGCGCTGTTGGTGGCCGATCTCGACCACAATGCATTGGTGGAGGAAGCGAGCCGCTTCTCGGGCGCACAGCTCGTCTACGCGAATCTCGACGATGTGACCATCGACCGCATCCGCAACGCGCTTGGCCAGTTGCCCATGCGACACGACCGCGACGTCGATGTCGACGACGAGATGCCGAAGGACGTCAACGCACTCGAGCCCTAGCGGTTCGGGCACACGTTCTCCGCTCCCAGATTTTCTTGCATCCAATTGCCGCTCGCTCGGCGTAGTGCAGGGAAACATCGAAAAATGGGAGCACAAACGTGTCAAGAAAAAGATTCAAATTCCTCGGTCTGGCGTTGGCGGTCGGCCTCGTAGCCGCTGCCTGCGGCGACGACAGTGATAATGCGCCGGCGGCGGCCACGCCCACCACCGTGTCATCGGCGGCGGCGACAAAGGACATCGTCGATACGGCAGTCGGTGCGGGTCAGTTCACCGTGTTGGCCGAGGCGTTGACCAAGGCTGACCTGGTGACGACGCTGAAGGGCGCGGGGCCGTTCACGGTGTTCGCCCCGACCGACGCTGCGTTCGCGGCGGCGCTGCAGTCGCTCAACGTGACCAAGGATCAACTGTTCGCGGACAAGGCGATGCTGTCGTCGATCCTGACCTACCACGTCGTCGCGGGCAAGGTGCCGGCGTCGGAAGTCGTGAAGCTCGACGGCAAAGAAGCCAAGACCGTCAACGGCGCCGCGGTGAAGATCACGCTCAAGGGCAGCGACGTCTACCTCAACGGTGACACGAAGGTCGCGCAGGCCGATGTGATGGCGTCGAATGGTGTCATCCACGTGATCGACAAGGTCCTCCTGCCACCCGCGATGTGAGTGGGACGGGCCGAGGATGCAGCGCGGACACATTCGATGGTCACCGGGACTAGGTTGAGCCGATCAATCGAGATCAATGACCAGAGCCGGCGCGTGTCTTCTGCCGATATCACCCCGCTGCGAGAAGTCGACGCCGTCGACGCCGCCTTCGCCGAAGGCGGCGTCGGCGCGCTCGAGCAGGCGTATGAGGCCTACGGTCGATGGTGTACACGATGTGCAGGCGCGCACTCGGCACCGATCTCGCCGCTGACGCCACGCAGGAAGTGTTCGTCTCTGCATGGAGAGCCCGAACGCAGTTCGACATGCGCCGTGGCAGCCTCGGCGGATGGCTCGCCGGCATCGCAAAGCATCGCATCGCCGACGTGTTTCGAGCACAACAACGGCAACCGGTCGTGGGGGAGATCGACCTTGCGGGGCCGACTGGGACGTCCGGCGTCGACGAGATCCTCGACCGAGTGTTGTTGGCCGATGCGCTCGACCGATTGCCGCAGTCGTCCAAGCGACTCATCGAGCTCGCGTTCTTCGAGCATCTGACGCATGCAGAGATAGCCGAGCGTTGCGCGCTACCGCTCGGTACTGTGAAGAGCGACATCCGTCGCGGTCTGGCTCGCTTGCGGCGCCACATGGAGCATGACCATGGCTGATATTCCCGACTACGAGGGATACGACGATCTGGTGCAACTGGGCCGCACCCTCACGCCCGACGATCGCCAGCAGTTCGCTCCGCCCGCCAACTTGTGGGCAAAGATCGAAGCCGAAGTAGCCCTCGACGAGGACGATCGCTCGGCACCGGTGGTGGCGTTCGCCGATCGTCGGCCGCGCCGGCGCCGCTTGTACCTGGGTGCGGCAATGGTGGGCGCGGCGGCGGTTGCTCTGCTCGCGTTCGCCTTCGCACGCGCGGGAGACGACGTGCGCACCATCGACGAGATCGCGTTGTCGAACGAGGGTCTCGACCCTTCCGGTGGAGCGAGCACGGGCAGCGTCCGTCTGGTGGAGCTCTCAGACGGCTCGCGTGCCATCGATCTCGTCGTGAGGAACCTGCCCGAGATCGACGGCGGGTTCTACGAGCTGTGGCTGATCGACCCGCAAGTCAAGGGGATGGTCTCGATGGGCCCGGTGCGCGGCAGCGGCCGCTACATCATTCCCTCCGGCGTCGGGACCGACGCCTTCCCGATCGTCGACTTGTCGGTCGAACCCGTTGATGGCGTGCCCACGCATTCCGGCAAGAGCGTGCTTCGCGGCGTGCTGGCCTGACTCACGCGTGGCCTTGGACCTCGATCGTTCCCGCGCGAACGCCGAAGACGAATGCGTTGGGCATCTCGACGATGCTGTCGGGCACGACTCGGAACGAGGCGACGCGCTTGACCCATTCTTCGAAGAACGTTCGGATCTCGAGGCGAGCCAGCGCCGCGCCGAGACAGAAGTGCGTGCCGAAGCCGAACGACAGGTGATTGTTGGGGTGGCGCGTCACGTCGAGGCTCTCGGGGTCGGCGAAATGCGCGGGGTCGCGGTTGGCCGACGAGTACATCAACACCACTTGCTGCCCGGCCCGAATCGATTTGCCGCGCAGTTCGGTATCGCGCGACGCGGTGCGACACATGTTGTGGATCGGCGTCACGAACCGGATGAACTCCTCGGTCGCTGTGGTGAAGTCGCTCGCCGCCTGCAGCGCCTTCCACTGCGCGGGGCGTCGGTCGAGGTCGATGACCATGCGGGCGATGACGGTGCGCGTGGTCTCGGCGCCGCCATCGAGGATCAGGAGACAGTCCGAGCCGACCACCTCCGGGGTGAGCGGCTGGCCGTTGATCTGCGCGCGTGTCCACACGGACATGACGTCGTCGGCGGGACAGGCCTTCTTCTCTTCGTAGAGCGCGACCGACGTCATGCCGAACTCGATGGCCGCATTCATGCCGTCTTCGTTGAAGTAGCGCGGGCCGCCGCCCAGCGCGATCGTTCGCTCTGACCAGTCGCGCAGTTTGGGCCAGGCATCGTCGGGGAAGCCGAGGAGCTTGCCGATCATCATCGCGGGCAACGGTGCGGCGAGATCGCGTACGATGTCGCCACCCCCGTTGGCGACAACGGGATCGATGAGGGCGACGACCTTGTCGCGTACCTCGTCTTGCCACGCGGAGACCGCGCGAGGGGTGAACCGACGCGAGACGAGGTTGCGCCGCTTGTTGTGTAGGGGATCATCGAGGCCGATGAGCGAGTCGTCGGCAGGAATGTTGGGCCGATACCCGCCTTGGGTCTGGCCCGAGCTGATCCAGAGATCCTTGTTCCGCTCGATCTCGACGATGTCGTCATAGCGCGAGATGCACCACAGCTGGTTGGTCGAATCCCAATGCACGGGATCGTGCTCGCGCAACCATGCGTACGTCGAGTACGGATCGCTCACATAGAAATTGCCGTCGAGGATGTCGATGTCGCTTCGGTCTTGTCCTGGGCCCATTCGCCGATAGTACGCGCTCTACGCGATTCCGGTGTCAGAGCCCTCGAACGCGACCCGAGTTCGGGTCGCTGATGAGGCTCGTGCTGTCGACGGCTTCGAAGGCGCTGCCCGGCACGCGGCGCAGCGCCTGCAGCACGTCGTTGTTCCAGCGCTCGTCGGGGACGCCTGACATGTACCAAGGCGAGCCGCTGTCGGCGACGATGGCACCGTGCTTTTTCAAGGCCTGCAGAATGATCTGCCCGTCGCGCGGATATCCCGACACGTCGAAGTCGGCGCGCAGACGTAGCCACAGGCCCATCGGGGGCAAGTTGGTGTCGGTGCGCGAGCTGGCGAAGTGCCGCGCCGGCCAGACGTAGGCCCTTTGCGTGCGGGGCACGGTGATACGGATCGCGTGGTTGATCGCACCTTGGGCAACCTCGTCGTAGTGCACGAGTCCGGGCAGGATCGGCAATCCGGCTGCGTCGGCCGACGTCCAACCGGCGGGTCGCATCGCATTCGAGCGAAGGTCGAAGATGGCGCCGGAACCCGCAGTCCAGGCGCCGTTGTTCGCGGGGTAGGCAGAGAACAACTCGTAGAGGTGGCACGTGCTGGTGTCGACGACGAGGATGTGGCGATCGCCGTTGGATTGCGCGCCACCTTCGATCGGTGGGTTGGGCGGAATCGGATACGGCCCGACGTCGCTCTCGTCGTCGTACTCGAACCCCACGATCACCTTCGGCTGCCCGGCGCCGACGGTGACGAACGGGATGCCGATTGGTCCGCCATCCCACAGCCCGCTGCCGAAGTCGGCTTTCAACCCGGCGGAGGCACCGATGCTCGCGACGTACGCGTCGGAGTTCGGGTGGCGGGGGAGGCCAGACACGTCCGCGTGCCAGTAGTTGTCACTGGGGAAGACAGGGCAACCCGCGATCGTCGATCCCGGCCCGATCGTGTTGGGCGGAGGTGGTGGCGGGGGCGGCGGCGCTTGGACTGGCACCGTCGTCGGTGCCGCAGTAGGCGGCGGAGCCAGGGCTTGGTCGGTGGTGGTCACGGCGAGCGTCGTCGACGTGGACGTACTCGTGCTGGGCGTCGCCGTGGTCACCGTGGTCGTGGTCGGGTCGTTGCGGCCCGCCTCGACCAATGATGTGTTCGTTGCCGTGCCATCGCCCCCACCACAAGCCGCGGCGATGATGAACAACATCGTGAGTGCAAACGCACAGTTACGACTACGCATGTGAAGCTCCCCGTGGCACCCGTGCGTAGTTGTCGGCAGGATTGCGAGCGCGCCTTAGCGCGTATGTGGGCCGAATGGCAGGGGTCAGCGCCTGGGCTGCTGGGCGCCGCGCACGATGCGGCCGGGTAGCTCGTCGGTGAGTTCGCCGTCACGGGCGATGACCTTCCCGGCGACGATCGTCGCGAGATAGCCGTCGGCTCGCTGAACCAGCCGCCGGGCGCCGCCCGGCAGATCGTGGGCGGTCTCGGGCTTGTGCAGTCGCAGCGCGTCGTAGTCGATGATGTTGAAGTCGCCCTTGTAGCCGGGAGCGACGAGACCACGGTCGTACATCCCGTAGAGCTCGGCCGTCTGGCGGGTCTGCTTGTGCACGACGAACTCGAGAGGCAGGCGTTCGCCGCGCACGCGGTCACGGGTCCAGTGCGTGAGCATCGATGTGGGAATGCTGGCGTCGCAGATGATCGCGCAATGCGCGCCACCATCGGAAAGCCCGAGGACCGACGTCGGGTGCACGAGCATCTCGCGCAGCGCGTCGAAGGTATTGCTCGCGTAGTTGAGCATCGGGACGTTGAACAACTCACTGCCGTCGCCACCGACTGTCCAGTCATAGAGGAGCTCGGCCGGCGAACAGCCCATCGATGCGGCCACGCGACCGAGGCTGGTGTCGACCGAGGGCTCGTAGTCGACACGGTCGTCGAGGCGCCAGATGCGGTCGGGGAATCGCTCGAGCATCGACATCGCGGCTCCGTCGGTCTCGGCGAGGATTGCCGCCCGAACGAGTGGATCGCGCAACCGTGCCATCTTCTCCGCCCGTGGCAACGCGACCAACGCGGCGAAGGTCGGACGGCCGGCAAAGGGGTGATAGGTGGTGTCGAAGCCGAACAACAGCCCCGACGCGCGTCCCGCGACCTGCGGAGCCAAACGAACCCCTTCGCGCGCGGCGTCGGCGGCACGCGCGAGCAGTTCGCGATACAGCTCGGGCGCGCTGTTGCTCTGCGTGAGGTTGAAGGCGACGGGACGGCCGATGGCCGCGGCGACGTTGCGCAACAACGTCAGCTCGCCGGGGAAGGCCGCATCGTTCTCCCCGGCGACACCCGACGGTGAGCATTCGAAGACCCCGGCGCCGAGCTCGGACAACGCCCGGCCGATGCCGATGAGCTCGGCTTCGGTGGCATAGGTGCCGGGCACCGGTTCGCCGTCGAGCGCCTTGTGCAACATGGTGCGCGAGGTCGAAAAGCCGAGCGCGCCGGCGGCGATGGCGTCGCGCACGATGGCCTTCATCTGCGCGATGTCATCCGACGACGCCGGCTCGTTGCGGGCACCGCGCTCGCCCATCACATACGCGCGCACCGGGCCGTGCGGTACTTGCGTACCGACATCGAACAGCCGCGGCGTCTGATCGAGGAAGTCGAGGTATTCGGGGAAGCTCTCCCATCCCCATCGCATGCCTTGTTTGAGCGCAGCGCCGGGGATGTCTTCGACGCCCTCCATCAATTCGACGAGCCACTCGCGTTCGCTTGGCCGCACTGGTGCGAACCCCACCCCGCAGTTGCCCATGACCACCGTTGTGACGCCGTGCCAGCACGAGGGCGACAGGTAAGGGTCCCAGGTGACCTGACCGTCGTAATGCGTGTGGATGTCGACGAAGCCCGGCGTCACGAGGTGGCCGGCGGCGTCGATGACCTCGTCGGCTTTGGCGTTGCGCAGCGCGCCCTTGGCGTCGACGCGCGCGATGAATCCATCGCGCACCGCGATGTCGGCCTCGCGCGTGTCGCCACCGCTGCCGTCGACGAGGGTCGCGTTGGTGATCACCAAGTCGTAGTCGGTCGTGGGCATGGGCGTCTCCCGGGGTGCGGCTGGTCGGGCGGTAGTGTCAGGTTAGGCCGCCGGCATCGTGTCTCACCAGGTCGTAGCGTAAGGAGCCGCCTGCTATGGGCTATTTTGCTACCGGTTTGCTACCGAGGCGTCTCACGGGTCACTTGTCCGCATTCTTCGGACGGTGGTGGCGTGCGGTGCGGTGTCCGAATATTTCTGACGCTCATGCGCGTCCCTATGTTTCGGATTGAACTCCCAACGTCTCGCGTTCACGTCATCGTGCACGCATGTCCTTCTTGTGCGCATCTATCGCCGCAGTCTCACGCGCGCCCTCTGCGCACTCGATGGACCGCACCCACCAACGACTCCGTCCTCGCCCTCAACCGCGCCGCCCAAGACATGCGCCTGCGCAGCGGTGAGCTCGACACGAAACGCTCGTTCGAGGCGGGTGGGTATCGGCTCCATGTCGGTGACGAGATCGTCACCCGGCGCAACGACCGGGACCTGACCACCGACCGCGGTCATCCAGTGCACAACCGCGACCACTGGGTCATCGAGCGGTTGCACCGCGACCGCTCGGTCACTGTGTCCGGATCGCACGGACGCCTCCGGCTGCCGGCCGAGTACGTCGCCACCGATGTCGAGTTGGGCTATGCGCAAACCGCGCACGGCGCGCAGGGCCGCACCGTCGCCCGGTCCCTCACGTTGATCGACGGGCCGGTCGATGCCCGCGCGATTTACGTCCCGATGACCCGCGGACGCGACAACAACACCGCCTACGTCGCCGTCGAGCCCGGCCAGACGGCGCGTGACGTGTTGGCGGCGGGGTTGAGCCGCGACTGGATCGACCGTCCCACGCTCGACGTCTTGAAAGAGTTCCAGCGCCCTGCCCCGCCACTTCCGGCGATGTTGTCGCCGCAGGCGCTGCGCGACCTCTGGGACGAACAACGCGCCCTCCGACAGACAACGCTACGACCTCACGCAAGCGGTCGATCGCGTGGAACGCACCCTCTCCACGAAGCAAGGCGACCTCACCGACACGCTCAAACGCCTCGACGATTCACGCCAACGCGTCGACAGCGCGCAAGGCCGCCTCGATAGCTTCGACAGCGGGTGGTCAAGGTTCCGCAACCGCGACACCGTCGACACACTTCACGGCGACATCGACCGCGCCGCCGGCTGGGTGACCGAATACGAGATACGCGCCGCCGCACTACGCCCCGAGATCACAGTGTTGACCGGTGAGTGTGACCGTGCTGTTGCGCGACGCGACGCCATGCGGCCGGGGCTCGTCGACCGCACCCGTGAGATCCGTTCTGTCCTCGACGCCGATGCGTCGCTGCGAATCGACCGTGTGGAGCGAGAACCACCGGCATATCTGCGCGAAATTCGACGCGACGAGAACCACGACAAACTCTGGCGCACGACCGTCGGCGGAATCGAGCAGTACCGCGCCGCCTACGGCGTCGACACCCGCGACGCGCTCGGCCCGCGCCCGGGCTATGGCGATATGACCCGTGCCGACCAATACCGCCAGCTCGATCACGACGTGAGAGAGCTCGCGCCCGCCCGTGCGCGCGACCGGGAGATCGAAATGGGCATCGAGATGTGAGAGCGACGCGTGGGCCGTTCCGCCGTGCCGTCGTGACGATCTGGTGCTTCTCAGAGCGCGGCGCGTAGCGCGAGGCGTGCGTTGTGGACGTGTGGTCCCATCCACCTGGAGGCGACAGACCCACCAGCGTTGTTGCCCGGTCTGACGGGAGCTGACACCACTGAGCTGCTCCGTCTCTCGTCGATTCCGACGAACAACAGCATCTTGTGTGACCAATTGCGCGGCTGCGCTCGATTGGCCGATCGGTTCGTGTCGGTTGACCATGTGTGGCAGTTGTGGCTTCGTATTCGATTCGGACGGGGCACGCCGTGGCCGGGCCGAGGAACTGGGCGATCACCCGCCACAGTTGAGCGTGATGTTTCCCGTGTACATGCGGGGTTAACCCGGGGTTAACCCAGGCCGTTGAACGGCTCGGGGGTACACGCGCAGATCGCATCGGTGAATGAGGTGCTAACGACCGAGCCGCTTGGAAGCTCATCGCCGCCGGCTCGTCCGCCGCGGTCACCCATCTGTAGTCGGGGTTTCGTCGCGCTGTCACGCGTGGCCGCGTTGCCGATAGAGGTGAAGCCTGGAATGCTGCTGCACGTGTGGCAAACTCGAACGCCCGAGCCCTCGCACGAGCACGCGTTGTTTCGCTGGGCTGAGCGCGACCGTGTGCCGGTCCTCAGCGCGGCCGCTTTGGTGGGTGTCGTCGCGGCGACGCTGTTGGCCGCGTTCGGCGTGCCGCCGGTGAGCATACATGCCCCTCCACATTTCGTCGGTATCATGGATCCCTTCTGTGGCATGACGAGAGGAGTCGCCGCAGTCGCGCGCGGTGACCTCGCGGAGGCATGGTGGTTCAATCCGGCCAGCCCACTCGTAGTGGTTGCGTCGCTTGTGATGCTCAGCCGCAGCGCCTACGGCGTGACGAGTGGCCGCTGGCTCGAGATGCGCATCGCCCATCGTCGCCTGATGGTCGCGGTCGTCCTCGTCGCAATGGCGGTGCTAGAAGTCAACCAGCAGCTGCATGTCGACCGACTCCGGTAGGTGCGCTCGTCACCTGGTCCACCGCTACTACGATATGTAGTTAACCGCGCGTTGTCGGCAGACGGTGGGGACGTGGAGCGCATGTCATTCGAGAGTTCGTGGAGTCGTCGCCGCTTCTTGGGCGTCGCTGGTGCTGGAGCGTTGGTCGTGTGGCTACCCGGGTGTGGGTCGGGAGGTGATACTCGGCCAGTCACTGCGTCGGATCCCTCGGTCGCGGCGCGCGAGGAACGTCGTCGCGAAGCGGGCGCCGGCCGTACGGTCGTCGATCTCGTTGCGGGCCCTATGCCTTGGATCTCGCTGGTCGAGTGGTGCAGACCTATGCGTACGGCGCGGCGGTGCCGGGGCCCGAGATCAGGGTCCGCGCCGGCGATGAGTTGGAGGTCCGATTGCGCAACGAGCTGAAGACGGCGACGACCATTCATTGGCACGGGCTGGCAATTCGCAACGACATGGACGGCGTCCCGACCATGACGCAGGCGCCGATCAAAGCGGGGGAGTCGTACACCTATCGATTCGTAGTGCCCGACCCGGGTACTCATTGGTTCCATCCGCATATGGGTTTGGATCTCGATCGCGGGTTGTACGCGCCGATCATCGTGGAGGATCCCGCCGAGGTGGCACGCTACGACGCCGACGCGGTTGTCGTACTCGACGATTGGCTCGACGGCATCGACGGTGCATCACCGGAGAGCACGTACGCCGCGCTGCGGGCGGCGGGTGGGATGAGCCACGACATGGGCGGCATGGGCTCGATGATGAGCGGCGGGATGGGTTCGATGAGCGACCAAGGTGATGTCGACTATCCGCTGCATCTGCTCAACGGCCGGCCGTCTGCCGATCCGCCGACGCTGCGTGTCGCTCCATCGGGACGCATGCGCGTACGGTTCATCAACGCCGGATCCGACACCTTGTACCGCGTCGCGATCGGGGGTCAGTCGATGACGGTTACGCACTTGGACGGCTTCCCTATCGAACCGGCGTCACCGACGCGGTCGTGCTCGGGATGGGTGAGCGGGTGGATGTGATCGTGCAGCCGTCGTCCGGGGTGTGGCCAGTCGTCGCTGCGCCCGAAGGGAAAGATGGTGCTGCGCTTGCGTTCGTGCGCACGGCCGACGCGCAGGCGACGCCCGCGCCGACGGTTGGCGATCGATTGGCGGAACATGACCGGCGAGTCTTCAACTACTCCGACGCTCGAGCGACCGTGGCCGTCGCTTCCGACCAAACGCCAACGGTAGGTAACTTCGCCGGCGCGGCGCTCCGCGCGCTGCTGCGATTGACCTGTTGCGACCCGATCGCTGAGGTAGCGTCGACAACTAGTATCCGTGAATTGGAGGAAGAGGTGAGTGCTCGGCGAGCCGATGGCGAGTTGGAAGCCGAAGTGCTGGGTGTTCTGTGGGCCGCGGACGAGCCTCTCACCCCAGGTGAGGTGAATGACGAACTCGGCGGTGAGCTCGCCTACACGACCATCATGACGATCTTGGCGCGCCTGTGGAAGAAGGGCCTTGCCGAGCGGGTGCCGCAAGGTCGGGGGTACGCATACACGGCGGTGTTCTCGGAGAGCGAGCTCACCACGAAGAAGATGACCCAAGCACTCGAATCCTCCACCGACCGCGCCTCGGTACTCGCCCGCTTTGTCGGCTCTTTGTCGCGGCGTGACGTCCGACAGTTGCGTCGTTTGCTGGGTGAGCGCGACGGACACTCGTGACCCACCTTTTCTTCCCTTTGACGCTCGCGACGCTCGCCGCCATTTTGGTTGCAGTGGTTGGTCGCCGACTGCGGCCCCGCGATGGTGTCGTGTTGACCACCGCGTCGCTGGTGTCGGTCTTCCTCGCCGGTTTGATCAGCGTCTGGGCGGTGGGCCTTGGGTTCCTGGTTCACGAGCCTCTCACCAGCCGTCTGTTCGCGTGGTGTGGTGGCACATTCGGTGTGCACCACCGCTTGTCACCGTGGATCGGTTTGTCGGCCCTCGGTGTCGCGGTGTGGTCGACAGCGCGCGGGATCGGGGTTGTGCGGTTGTGGCGTCTTCAGCGAGGTTCAAACCCGGCCGACGTCCAGATCATCGATACAGTGGAACCGGTCGCGTTTGCGCAGACCGGCCGACACGGTGGCGTCGTAATTTCCACTGGCATGCTGGCCGTGTTGGAG
>DATLFA010000061.1:0-212500 GCA_035525225.1 Acidimicrobiales bacterium | reverse complement strand
GACGTCAAGAAGCCAGACCCATTGTGGTGGATTTGGCGGCTTGAAGCCGCTGGCCTCTGCGCCAAGGAACCAGTAGTACATTCGGACCACAGGCGCTCGGAGGCGAAGGGCAACGCTACCCGTGTTGCCCCCAGGCGTCAACCTCGATCGCGAAAATTATTCTGCGACGACGAGGTGCACCTGGCGCTTACCTTTGCGGACCAGCAGGAACCGCCCGAAGCGCAAGTCGCCGATGCCGATCGTCGCCGACCCGTCGGGCCGCACCCCACCCACCGTCGCCCCTCCCTGACCCAGGAGACGCCGCGCTTCGCCCTTCGAGGACACCACCGCGGCCTCGACGAGGAGATCGACGACCGGCACGCCGGCCTCGAAGGCACCGTGGGTCAACCGGACCGTCGGGATCTCGTCGATGAGCGACTCGAGGGCGGCCTCGGACGGTTCGTCGGTGCCGCCGAACACGATCGCCGTCGCTTCTTCGGCGGCAGCCACCGCGGCGCCACCGTGTACGAGTTCGGTCACCTCTCGGGCCAGCACGCGCTGTGCTTCGCGGCGCTCGGGGGCGGCGGCGTGCGTCGCCACGATCTCGCGCACTTTGTCGACGGTCAACATCGTCAGCTGCAGCAAGAACTTCTCGACGTCGCGGTCATCGCTCTGCATCCAGTACTGATAGAAGCGATACGGCGGCGTCCGATGCGCGCCGAGCCACACGTTTTCGCCCGCCGACTTGCCGAACTTCGTACCGTCGGCGCGCGTCATCAACGGCCACGTCAAGCCATGCGCCGGTCGCGCGAAACGACGCCGTATCAAGTCGATGCCGGCCGTGATGTTGCCCCACTGATCGGACCCACCGATCTGCAGTAAGCAACCGCGGTGCTCGTGCAACCACGCGAAATCATTGGCCTGCAACAACATGTAACTGAACTCGGTGAAGGAGATGCCGTTGTCGCTGTCCATGCGCGAACGGACCGACTCCTTGGCCACCATCTGGTTGACGGTGAAGTGCTTGCCTACATCGCGCAGGAAGTCGATCAACGAGACCTCCGCGGTCCACGTGGCGTTGTCGACGATCTCGGCCGGCGCGTCGCCGCCCTCGAAGTCGATGAAGCGGCCGAGTTGCTCGGAGATCTTTTCGACGTTGTGCGCCAGCGTCGCCGCGTCGAGCAAGTTGCGTTCGTCACTCCGCCCGCTCGGATCGCCGATCATGCCGGTGGCGCCGCCCGCAAGTGCGATCGGCGTGTGCCCCGCGAGCTGAAACCGCCGCAGGATCAACAACCCGATCAGGTTGCCGGCGTGCAGGCTGTCCGCGGTCGGATCGCACCCGTAGTACAGCGCGACGGGCCCGGACTCGAGCAATGCCGCAAGCTCGGCGCGGTCGGTGGAGTCATGGATGAGACCACGGGCGGCAAGGTCGTCGAGGATCGCCGCGCGAGGCGGTGGAGACGTCACAAGTGGGCAAGACTAGCGACCGCCCATGGCTTCGACGACGCAATTCCCCCCGCACACGACGAACGGTCATACCGAGCCACCACGATGGCGATGGTCGCGCGGACGCATCGCCATCGCGGCGTGGCTGTTGCTCGTGGCCGGCTTCTGGTTCTATGCCCTCGTGCTCGCTCCCAAAGGCAGCCCCGACATCCTCGACGATCCGGCATTCGCATCCGCGTCAGAGACACGCTGCGCGCAGGCTCGCACGGTGATCGACGCGTTGCCAAAAGCGAACACTGCGAAGTCGGCGACCGAACGCGCCGACGTCATCGATCGCGCCAATCAAGAGTTGCGCGACATGCTGGCGACCATCTCGTTGCTCCCGACCGGCACACCGCACGACACGGACTTGATCGGGTTGTGGCTCGCAGACTGGCGCCAGTACGTCGTCGACCGCGACGACTTCTCCAATCGATTGCGGGCGGATCCGTCCGCCGAGCTCCTTGTGACGGCCCGCGACGGTTCGCACATCACCAAGGCCATCGACGCGTTCGCGGGTCGCAACCGGATGCCGAGCTGCGAGGTACCCACCGACGTCTGATGCGCGCGTCAGCGCGGGAATTTCGCCAACGAACGCGCGACGTCCAACCCGCGCCGAGCCAATAGCCGTAGCCCGGGTTCATCGCTCAGTAGATCGAGCTCGTCGAGCGTGACCCAACGCAACGCAGTCGACTCGAGGTTACCGATCGCCTTCGCCCCTTCGGGCGCCAGCACCAGATACCGCACGTCGTAGTGCAGGTGGGGCGCTTCGTGCGGCGGTTCGACGAGGTGGATGTCGAGGTGGATGGCGGGGACGACGACGCGCAGACCGTCGATGCCGGTCTCCTCGGTCGCTTCGCGCAACGCCACAGCTGCGAGATTGCCATCGCCGTCGGCGTGACCGCCGGGCTGCAACCACTTCTGCAACTTGCGGTGATGCAGCAGGAGCATGCGCTCGCTCACCGGGTCGACGACGAGCGCGGAGCCGGTGAGATGGCCGACCACACAACTACGCAACAAGGCGTCGGCGTGCTCGTCGGTGAATCGCAAGAACTCGTCGCGCTCGGGAGCGTCGAGCCCTCGCAGTGACGTCACGGCGGTGCTCAACGCGTCATCCGACTGCAGCAGCGGATCGTCGGCATCGAGCATCCGGTAGCGCATTCCAGTCACTTTCGAGAGACGTTGTCGTCGCCGACCACGTACCACCGCCAGGGCTGGTCGACGCCGAGCGTCAATCCTACGCGAGTGGTGAACACGGGCGATGGTGGTGGCGCAGTGCCGTCGTCGACGATACGCACCGGCGACGCTCGTCGAGTGAGATCGATACCGTTGTGCGCCGGACCGATGCCGAGTGCCTGGCACAGCTTGGCCGGCCCGCTGCACAGATCGCGATCGCGACGAGCGCGTAGTCGCGCCGAACGCATGACCTCGAGGCCTTCGATCGGTGCGAGCGCGCGCAACAGCACCGCCGCCGCTTCACCATCCACGCGACACACAGCGTTGGCACACCAGTGCATACCGTAGGTGAAATACACATAGAGGTGTCCCGGCGGGCCGAACATCACCGCGTTGCGCGGCGTCAATCCGCGAAACGCGTGGCTGGCCGGATCACGCGGGCCGTCGTACGCCTCGACCTCGACGATGCGTCCCGATCCGTTGGGACCGATCAACACCTTGTTCAGTAGCTCGCGCGCCACGACGTCGGGAGCCCGCGTGTAGAACGAACGCGGCACCAACCGTGCGCGGCCGGTCACCCGGCGACGCGCTCGCGATCGGATTCGAGCCGAGCCGCGAAACGTTCGAGTTGCCGGCCGATCGTGAGGGGCCCCGCGCCACCGGGGGTACTGCGTCGCGTCACCGCGACGCCGGCGACCAGCAGCGCCGCGGCATCGGGGCCGAGCGCGTCGTGCTTCTCGACCAACGCCACAAGGTCCGCACCGTCGTCGATCGACTCACGCACCAACGCGCCGACCACCGCGTGCGCGTCGCGAAACGGCACGCCCTTCGCGACGAGGAACTCGGCGAGATCGACCGCCGCGCTGTAGGGGCTGTCGGCCGCGGCAGTCATGCGGTCGCCGCGATACGTACTGCTGGCCAGCATCCCGGTGATCGCCGAGAGACCGAGGGTGATATGGTCGAGCGCGTCGAAGAACGGCTCTTTGTCTTCTTGCAGATCGCGGTTGTAGGCCAGAGGCAGTCCCTTGAGCGTCGCCAGCAGCCCCGTGAGGTTGCCGATGAGCCGGCCGGCCTTGCCCCGGGCGAGCTCGGCGATGTCGGGGTTCTTCTTCTGCGGCAGCATCGAGCTGCCGGTGCTGTACGCATCGTCGAGACGCACGAATCCGAACTCGTCGCTCGACCACAACACGAACTCTTCGCCGATGCGCGACAGATGCACCGCCAACAGGGTCAGCGCGAAGAGCGCTTCGGCCACGAAATCGCGATCGCTGACGGCGTCGAGCGAGTTCTCGAAGCGCGCCGCGAACCCCAGCTCACGCGCAGTGAAATCAGGGTCGAGGGGCAACGACGAGCCTGCCAGCGCGCCCGCCCCGAGCGGTGAGACGTCGAGCCGTCGGCGGGCGTCGAGTAGGCGATCGACATCACGCGAGAACGCCCATCCGTGGGCAAGAAAATGGTGAGCGAGCAATACGGGTTGCGCACGTTGCAAGTGCGTGTAGCCCGGTAGGTACTGATCGCCGGCGTTTTGGGCAAGCTGCAACAGCGTCGCCTGGAGAACCAACACCCGCTCGGCGACAACCGACAGCTCGCGCTTGGCGTAGAGCCGCAGATCGGTCGCGACCTGATCGTTGCGGCTGCGACCTGTATGGAGCTTGGCCCCCGCGGCGCCCGCCAGCTCGGTGACACGACGCTCGACCGCGGTATGGATGTCTTCGTCGCCCGCAGCGAACACGAACGATCCCTCGGCCAACTCACCTTCGGCGACATCGAGCGCATCGATCACTGCCTTCACCTCGCCGGCATCGAGCAGCCCGACCTGGCCCAGCATGCGCACATGTGCCCGCGAACCCGCGATGTCGTCGCGCGCGAGCCGTCGATCGAACGGCAGGCTCACCGTGTACGCGAGAAGTTCATCAGCGGGGCCGCTTCCGAAGCGGCCGTGCCAGAGCGTCGACATCTACAAGCCTGCCAGTTCACGCAGCAAATGCGCCGCTTTCGTGCCGCCGATGTGCTCGGCGGCGACGGCGATGATCGTGTCGTCGCCGGCGACAGTGCCGACGATCTCGCTGAGCCCCGCCCGGTCGATGGCCGATGCCACGACATGCGCGGAACCCGGCGGCGTGCGGATGACGACGAGGTTGGCCGACACGACGACGTCGGCGACCCACTCCCCCAGCACGCGCCGCAAATGGTCTTCGGGCGCGATCTGCTCGCTCGGTAGCTCGGGGATCGCGTAGACGCTCTCGCCGCCCGGCACCCGTACCTTGATCGCGCCCAGATCGTCGAGATCACGCGACACCGTGGCCTGCGTGGCGTTGATGCCTTCTTCGGCCAACAACTCGACGAGCTGCGTCTGGCTCGTCACGCCATGCGACTCGAGCAACTTGGTGATGCGGTGCTGCCGCCGAGCCTTGCTCATTGCTCACCCGCTCGCCTGTGCTTGCTGGTCGGCCTCGTCGCGTTCGCGAATCGGTGGTGTGAACGGCACGTCGGCCTCCGCTTGTCCGTCAGCGCGCGTCTCATTGGTTCGTCTCCTGGAAAAGCCACAGTAAGAGGCCGCGAGCGGTGTGCATGCGGTTGGCGGCTTGCTGCCAGACCCTCGACTGCGGGCCATCGACGACTTCGTCGGAGACTTCATAGCCCCGCTTGGCCGGCAGGCAATGCATGAAAATCGCGGTGCTGGCGGCGTTGCTCATCAACTGCTCCTCGACGCCGAACCCCTTGAACTGGCGCAGCCGTATGTCGCGCTCGCCCTCTTGCCCCATCGAAACCCACACATCGGTGTACACGACATCGGCACCACCGACCGCCTCGAGCGGCCGCGTGGTCAGTGCGGGATCGGTGCCCACGTGACGCAGGTGATCGATGTCGACGGCACTCAGTCCGTAGCCCTCGGGGCTGGCGACACGAACCTTCATGCCGAGCATCGTGGCGCCCAACAACAAGGAGCGGCAGACGTTGTTCGCATCGCCGACGTAGGCCAACGTGCGCCCGTCGAGTTGGCCGAATTCTTGGCGCATCGTCAACAGATCGGCGAGCGCCTGCATTGGGTGCGACCGGTCCGACAGCAGGTTGATCACCGGAACCGACGATGCAGTGGCCAGGCGTTGTACGTGGGCGTGGTCGAAGACGCGAGCCGCGATGGCCGAGTGATAACACGACAGGGTCCGAGCGATGTCTTCGACCGATTCGCGCACGTCGAATCCCACCTCGTCGCCTCGCATCGTGAGCGGATGACCACCCAGCTGCACGACTGCGACCTCTGTGGCGTTGCGAGTGCGAGCGGACGGCTTCTCGAAGACCAGTGCCACGCCTTTGCCGTCGAGAGGACGCGACCATGTCGCGCTCTCGGACAGGTCGAGCACGCTCGCGAGCTCGTCGACCGAGAGGTCGTCGACTTCGAGAACGTGGCGCATCACGTCATACTCCTCAGCACTCCGGCGAAGATGTCGACGCCTTCTTGCAAGTGAGCGTCGCTGATGTTGAGCGGTGGAGCGAAGCGGATCGCGGTGCTCGTGACGCCATTGACGACGAGGCCGGCATCGAGGCAGGCGTTGGCCACGTCCTTCGCCGCGCGACCGTCGAGCACGTCGGCCGACAGTTCGGCGCCCAACAACAAGCCGAGACCGCGCACGGTCGCCACGCCCGGCAAGGCGCGCAGCGCGTGCGCCAACCGTGCGCCCTTTTCGGCGGACAACGCGGGAGCATCGATGTCGTGCATCACCCGCAGCACCGCGCGGGCCGCCGACGCGGCCAACGGTTGCCCACCGAACGTGGTGCCGTGGTCGCCTGGCTTGAACGCGGAGCTGACGTCCGCGCGCGCCCAACACGCACCGATGGGCATGCCGTTGCCCAACGCCTTGGCCATGGTGACGATGTCGGGGCGGATACCGAAGTGCTCGAATCCGAACCACTTTCCGGTGCGACCGAAGCCAGTTTGCACTTCGTCGAAGATCAACAAGATGCCGCGTTCGTCGCACAGCCGCCGCACGCCCCGCACGTAGTCGGCATCAGCAGGAAACACCCCGCCCTCGCCCTGCAGAGGCTCGAGCAGCACCGCCCCGACACTCGGGTCGAGCACCGATTCGAGCGCTTCGACGCTGTTGTACTCCACATGGCGGAAGCCCTCGGGCATCGGTTGGAACGGCTCGTGCTTTTCGGGTTGACCCGTCGCGTGCAGCGTCGCCAATGTGCGACCGTGAAAGCTGCGATACGCGGACACCACGACGTGGCGCCCACGGCCCTGGTACTTGCGCGCGAGCTTGATCGCGGCTTCGTTGGCCTCGGCGCCCGAGTTGCAGAAGAACACTTGCCCGCCACCGCCGAGCAATCGGTCGATCACCGTGGCGACTTCGACTTGAGGTTCGGTGCCGAACAGATTGGACACGTGCGACAGCGTGCGCGCTTGTTCGGCGATGGCGTCGGCCACGGCAGGATGCGCGTGGCCGAGGCTCGTCACCGCCAAGCCGCACAAGAAATCGAGATAGCGCTTGCCGTCGCGATCCCACAGCTCGGTCCCAGTGCCGCGCACGAACATGACCGGCGGCGGGCCGTAGTTGGGCATGACCGGACACCGCTCGAGCGTGTCCGGTGCCCCCATGGAATGACGATGATCGCTCATGGCGAAATCCCCTCAGTGTTGTCCCGCGCTCTGCGCGCGGGCGATCATGGCGGCATTGGCATCCGAAGTGACCATCGTGCCGATGCCGGCGTCGGTGAAGAGCTCGATCAACACGACGTGCGGCACCGTGCCGTTGAGCATGTGGACCGAACGCACGCCGTTTTGCACCGACGCGATGCACGCTTCGATCTTGGGGATCATCCCCCCGCTGATCGTGCCGTCGGCGATGAGACTGCGAGCTTCGCTCACGCTGGCCCGCCGGATGAGGCTGCTCGGATCATTGACATCGGCGAGCAGTCCGTCGACATCGGTGAGATACACCAGCTTCTCGGCGTGGAGTGATTCGGCGATGGCCGCGGCAACCGTGTCGGCGTTGATGTTGTAGGCCTGGCCCGAGTCGTCTTCACCGATGGTGGAGATCACCGGAATGAGATCTTCGGCCAACAACTTCTCGACGATGTGCGGATTCACCGCGGTCACGTCGCCGACGAAACCGAGTTCGGGATCGCGCGCCTTGGCCCGGATGAGCCCCGCGGCGCCGCCCGACACACCGATGGCGTGAGGGCCATAGATGTTCATCGACGACACGATCTCGCTGTTGACCTTGCCCTCGAGGACCATGCGGGCAACCTCGAGCGTCACCGCATCGGTCACCCGCAGGCCATCGCGAAACTCGGACTTGAGCCCCAACCGCTTCAGCAGGTCGCCGATCTGGGGCCCGCCGCCGTGGACGACCACCGGGCGCATGCCGACAGAACGCATCAACACGATGTCCTGCGCGAACATCTTGGCGAGCTTGTCGTCGATCATCGCGTTGCCGCCGTATTTGACCACGACGATCTTGTCCCGAAAACGTTGGATATACGGCAACGCCTCGATCAAGACGTCGGCAAGTAGTTCCGGCGCGCTCATGGATACAGACCTGCCGCGTCGAGCCCGAGCACCTCGGGCAAACCCGCGGCGATGTTCGCGCATTGCACTGCTTGACCCGACGCCCCTTTGGTGAGGTTGTCGAGCGCCGCGATCGCCATGATCCATCCGGTGCGCTCGTCGTAGCGAACCGTGAGGTGCGTGGAGTTCGATCCGAGCGTCGCCTTGGTCGAGGGAGACCGCTCATCGACGACGACGAACGGCTCGCCCCGATACGTGTCGCGGAACAGATCGAGTAGCTGCGCGGTATCAGGGCCGGCGCCGACCGGCCGCGCGTAGCACGTGGCGAGGATGCCGCGATTCATCGGCGCCAGGTGCGGCGTGAAAAGCACCTGTGCGCGGTTGGCGAGCGCAGTGCCGTCGGCCGCGTAGGACAGGTTCTGTTCGATCTCCGGCGTGTGACGATGATCGAGCAATCCGTATGCGGTGAAGTCTTCATCGGCGGCACAGAACATCGTGGATGCCTTCATCGTTCGCCCTGCACCCGACACCCCACTCGCGGCGTCGACGACGAGGCCCGTCGGCGCGATGACCCCGTTGCGCACCAACGGCGCGAGCGCCAGCGATGCCGCGGTGACGTAACAGCCGGGGACCGCCACCGCGGCCGCACCGGCCAGCGTCGAGCGGAACAACTCGGGCAAGCCGTAGACGAACTCGTCGAGCAACTCCGGCGCGTGGTGCGCCTCGCCGTACCACTGGGGGTACAAGCCGGCATCTTTCAGCCGGAAGTCGGCCGCGAGATCGACGATGTGCTTGACCTTGCCCCGCAGTTGCGGCACGAGCTTTTGCGATTCGCCGTGCGGCAGGCCGAGGAACACCACATCGAGCCCGTCGGCCGATGCCGCGGCGGTCGGATCGAAGCGCCGCTGCCCGTAGGCCGCGGCCAGACTCGGGTACAGGTCCGCGATGCGTTGCCCTGTCTGTGAGTCGGCCGTGGCCAACTCGAGGGTCAGCTCGGGGTGCCGAGCGACGATCCGCAAGAGCTCCGCACCCGTAAAGCCGGATGCTCCGATGATCCCGATCCGTAGCACCCGACGACTATACATCACAACGTATGACTATGCGAGGAGAATATCCCCCGATGGGCGAACTCGCAGCACAACGTCGGACGGTGTCCGACGATGTGCTGCCGGAACGGGCAGGTGCGGCGGGGTCCCGGCAGTAGGTCAGACTCGGGGTTCGACGATGGGTTTGCCCCAGGTGCGGCGGTCGGCCAGGTCTTGGAGCGCCCGGGACCCCTCTTCCATCGGGTAGGGCGGGTAGAGCAAGGGATCGATCTCGCCCGCCGCCGTCATGGCCAACAGGCGCTCGGCGGCACGCGGCAGCCGGGTGGGATCGCGGGCGAGCGACGCTCCCCAGTGCACGCCGACGACCGAGTAGTTCTTCAACAGGATGTGATTGGTGGGCGCATCGGCGATACCACCGACGAAGCCGATGATGAGCAGCCGGCCGTCCCACGCCATGCAACGCTGGGACTTGCGGAAGACGTCGCCGCCCACCGGGTCGTAGCAGACGTCGACGCCATGCCCGCCGGTGACCTCGCGCACCTCGTCGACGAAGTCGGGCGTGGATCGATAGTCGATCACGTGGTGCGCGCCGAGCGAGCGACACAGATCGACCTTTTCGGTGCCACCGGCGGTCGCGATGACGCGCGCGCCCGCTGCGAGGCCGAGTTGCACTGCCGAAGAGCCGACACCGCCGGCGCCGCCGTGTACGAGCAACCACTCGCCCGGCTGCAACGCCGCGCGCTCGTGGAGTGCGAACCATGACGTGCCGTAGTTGACGATCACCGCCGCCGCTTTCGCGGACGGCACCGCCTCGGGGACGGCGAAGGACAGCGCCGCGCGCACCGTGCTGCGCTCGGCCAGACCCTTGCCGCCCATCGTCACGACGCGGTCACCGATTCGGTGCGTGGTCACACCGTCGCCGACGGCCGCGACACGCCCCGCGACTTCGCCGCCGGGCGTGTACGGAATCGGGGTGGCTCCTTGGTACTTGCCTTGGCACATCAAGACTTCGGGGTACGCCAAGCCAGTGGCGTCGATGTCGACGAGGAGCTCGCCCGGCCCTGCGACGGGTTCGTCGACTTCCTCGAGACGCAAGACGTCAAAGGGTTCACCGAGATGATGGGCTCGCCATGCACGCATGGCGACCGACGTTAGTAGAGCGGCGGATTATCGCCGTCAATGTGTGGAGAGCGGCGGATTATCGCCGTCAATGTGTGGAGAGCGACGGATTATCGCTCAGCTGAATGACGGAGGTGACGGCGGCGGCGGCGTCATCTCATCGCTGCGATAGTTGTACGCGGCTGCAGTCGCGCTGTCGCCGGCGAACACGGGCAGTGCCATGTCGACGCGTCCCTGCTCGCGGTGGGCCGAGATGACTCGCTGGTGGTAGGCCTCCGCGACCTCGATGAACTTCGCCTGGTGGTACGGACGGCCGTCGACGAGCGGGCCCGGATAGCCGTTGATGATCGCGTCGATGTCCTCGCCGGTGATCGTCTTGTGGGCTTCGAGCGCGTGCGCGACCGCGAGCACCTCGAAGCGGTTCTCCTGGATCACATTCGTCGCCTGCTGCAACAACTTCTGCAGGCGAGCCTCGACCCGGCGGCCGAGCTCGGTTTCGAGCACGTTGCGGTCGGTGCCGTCTTCGTACTCGGCGGCCGCGCCCCGCCTCGTGACCTTGGTCGCGAGGTGCGAGCCCACGGTCTGACCCATGCCCCAGAACGCTTCCATGGCGATCGCCAACGACGTGGCGTTCTGGAGATCGCCGGTGACACCCGACGAGTTGTCGTTGTCGAAGAAGATACGTTCGCCGGCCAACGACGCCAGACTCACGAGGATGTCGGCCTCGTAGGTCGATCGCCAGTCGGTGAACATCTCTTCCATCGGGATCGGAGTCACGAAGCCGAGGAAGTCGCTGCCTTTCTCGATGGTGGCGAGGTCGATGTCATGACCTTTTTGCACCCGGTAGGCCATGACCGCGTGGCTGGCCTCGTGCAGCGCGATGGCGTGGCGCTCGCGCTCGATGTAGTCGACGTTCTCGCCCGGGCCCACCATCTTCATCTTGCGCGCCGACACGACGTCGGGCCACGTGACGAAGTCGCGCCCGTTGCGTAGCGCAACGATGAGTGACTCGTTCACCAGATCTTTGATGGACGCGCCGGTGGCGTAGGGCGTGATCGTCGCGAGGCGATCGAGTTGCGACGGAGTGACGCTGTGCTTGATGCGCCCGAAATAGCCCTCATAGGTCTTCTTGCGACCCGCCTTCGACGGGTAGCCGACCTTGTAGATGCGATCGAGTCGGCCGGGCCGCAACAACGCCGGGTCGAGCGACGAGGGCATGTTGGTCGCCATCATCACCAGGATGCGGTAGCGAGGAACCTGGCGCTGCGGGATGCAGAGAAAGGCTCGTATGCGTCGCCAGAAGATGCCACGCGGTTTCTTGAGGCCCGACAGTTCGGTGAGCAGTGCCTGCAGTTCGCCCATACCGCCACCGCCGGCCATACCGCCCATGATGATCTTGTGGATGGGAGTCGCCCGTCGGGTTTGTTCGTCGACCTGCGACGGACGCATCTGCTGCTCGAAGAGGAACGACTGCGTGCGCGACGACAAATAGCGCACACCACCGCACGCGTTGGGACCGAACGTGAGGTCTTCGTCGGACGGTCGCATGTTCTGCGACACCGCGCCGCCGCGGTTGCCGAGCACATCGGCCTCGTCGAAGAAGACGATGACCCCGCCGTAGCGCAGCGCCAGCTTGCGCAACTTCTTGAAGAGCGCCTTGACCTTCATGATGCCGACACCGAGGAACATCGCCCTGAACGCGCCGGGGTCGACGAACACGTAGGGCTTGCCCGTCTCGCCCGCGACCGCTTCGGCCATCAACGTCTTGCCGGTGCCCGGCGGCCCCCAGAGCAAGATGCCACCCGGGACATGGCCGCCCTTGGTCTCGAGCTCTTCGGGGGTCTCGAGGAAGATCATGTTTTCTTTGACCCGATCGAGCACGTGGTCTTGGCCCCACACGTCGGCAAAGCGCGTGTTGACCTCATACGGCATGTAGGTCTCCATACCGCCCCGCGACATGTACCAGAAGATGCCGACGAACTGCATGATCCCCAAGCCGACGATGAATAGCATGTAGGGCAACAACGGGATGCCCTGCATCGGGCCGAACAGGGTATCCGACAGGCGAGTCGGGGCCTCGATCACGGCCTGCAGCGGCGTGAGGCCCCAGAGCCAACCGAAGGCGAACGCGGCGACGACGAAGAGAAAGACCCGCTTGGTCATCCGCTCGAAACGAAAGCGAGTCCACGGATGCCGGCGCGCCGCGAACGCCTCGCGGCGACCCCACACGTTCTTGATCCACCACTGGTGGTAACCGACCACCCGTTCGCTGATGAGGTAGTGCAGTTGGCGCGTGAGCTCGAACGCGATGAACAAGAAGATGATGCGCTTCGCCTCGAGCTGTTCGCGGGCCGCGTCGCCCCACGACATGATCGGGATATCGCTGTGCTGCTTGGCGATGGCGAAGCCGAGGAAAACGAGGAGGATCACGGTGATCTTGATGCGATCCCAGAACAACATCTTGCGCCGGGTCAACAGCTCGCGCGAGTCCGGTGGAGGCGCCACTGGCGCGTTGATCGACATCGGCGCGACCTGCGATATCGGGGGCACCGGGCTGGTATCGAGGGTCATTTTTGGTCCCTTCGTACACGTAGGGAATCGAAGATCGTGTCGATGTCGCCGCTGTACTGCGAAAAGCACGCGACCTGGCACGTGACACGGAATAGATAGAACGTGTGCGTCGCGTCGTGGATCATCTTCGTCTGGTCGTACACGATCGGCGGGGTGTCGGCGCCGGTGCCGATCTGGTAGCGCATCCGGTAGCCCCGTAACCCGTCGCGGTGGATGGGCTCCAACCCGTACATACGCACGATGTCGTCGTCTTGGCTCCTGACCACCTCGATCGGATCGAGATAGCCCGGGGTACCGGTCTCGTCGGTATAGGGGATCGCCCGCAACGACAGGTTGTCGAAGGTGTCGTAGTCGCCTTGTTCGATGGTGCCGATCAACGCGACGCCGACGGGCGCCGGAGCCTGGACGAGATCGGTCAAGGCGCCAGGCTCGAGCCCTTCGGGGGCGAAGAAGACGGCCCAGGCATTGCTGACGAGGAACTCGCGCGTCGCGAAGGCGTCCCCCTGGATCTGGGTGACATCCCAATCCTTGGGGACCTTGAAGTAGGTCTCGGCCGGTTTGTTCACGACGTAGTGGCTGCTCGCGCCCCCACAACCCGTGGCAAGAACCATCACCGCCGTGGCAAAGACAACGGCGCGTAGTACGTTCGCGGTGGGTGTCCGTACGGCCGCCACCTGCCAAGCATACGACTTTGCGGCGATGTGGGGTTATCAGCCGCGCAATCGCGCGGGTAACTCTGTCTGCACCGCGTCGATGACGCGGGCCCGCACGACGGCAACGTCGTCGTCGGTGAGGGTGCGGTCGGACGCTTGTAAACGCAAAGTGAACGCCATGCTGCGACGGCCCTTCGCGACCGGCGCGCCGCGGAACACGTCGAAGAGCCAGAGGTCGACGAGCAACGAACCGGCGGCCCGGCGCATCGCCGACTCGACCTCATCGACGGTGACCGTGTCGTCGACCTCGAAGGCGAGGTCGATGTCGCTCGAGGGGAATCGGCTCACCGGTGTGTACGGGTGGGCGGCGGCAACCGATGCCGCACGATCGAGGAGGGCGTCGAGGTCGAGATCGAGCCACGAGGTGCGCTCGGAGATGCCATAGGCATCGAGCACCTCCGGATGGATCTCGCCGACCTCGCCCAGCAACACCCCGTCGACCTGAACCGCGGCGCTGCGGGTCGGATGCAGACCCGCGAGCGGTGACGGCCTCAGTGCGAAGGCGGTACCCATCCAGCTGCACAACTCGGCCAGTATGTCGACCGCGGCCGGCGCGTCGCGGCCCCCGAGAATCACCGAGATCCGCTCGTGTTCGTAGGGCAAAGGTGCATCCGCTGTACCGGGCGCGTAGACACGGCCGATCTCGAAGAGCGTCACCCCGCGTAAGCGATGCGACTCGTTGTGAGCGATAGAACGCAGCAACCCGGGGCGCAACGATGTGCGTAGCACCGACTCTTCGGCGGCGAGCGGGTTGGTGATGACCAGTCCCCCGCCATCGAGGCCGGCCCGTTCGAGATCGCCGGGCGCGAGGAACGGCATCGGCATCGCCTCGGCGCCACCGAGATCGGCCAACAGATGCCGCACCCGGCGCCGTCGAAGCTGGCGATCGGTGAGCGCACCGGACCGCGACGCGCTGGGGACCGTCGCGACGATGCGGTCATAGCCGTAGTGTCGGGCGATCTCCTCGGCAATGTCGGTCTCCGTCGTGGTGTCGGGCCGAAAAGTCGGTACGACGGCATCGAAAGCATCGACTGCTTCGACTGGGGCGGCGGCGTCGCGGCACTCGAAGCCGATCGGCTCGATCAGAGCGCGCATCTCGGCGCCAGGGAGCGTGGTTCCCAACAGTGCGTTGACCTTGGCCGGCCGCACCCGCACCGGTTTCCGCGAAGGCAACTCGCCACGGGCGTCGACGATGCCCGGCGCCAGCGTGAAGCCGGCAGGTGCGAGAAGCAGGGCGAAGCGGCGCGCGCACAGTTCGAGATGCGCGTAGTCGGTCCCTCGTTCGAAGCGAAGGGAGGCTTCGCTGCGCAGGCCGAGCCGGCGCGCCGTCGCCGCGATGGCGTCCGGAGCGAACCAGGCCATTTCGAGCAATACCGACGTCGTTGCATCGTCGATCTCGGTGTTCGCCCCGCCCATCACGCCGGCGATGCCAACCGGTCGATCGTCTTGATCACAGATCAACAGGTCGTCACCGATCAACTCGCGCTCGACGTCGTCGAGGGTGACGATGCGCTCACCGTCGCGAGCGCGACGCACACGAATGCCCGGCGTCGCGGAACCGTTGGCGAGCTTGCCGAGATCGAATGTGTGGTTCGGCCGACCGAATTCCAGCATCACGTAGTTCGATGCGTCGACGACGTTGTTGATCGGACGCATACCGCACAATGTCAGCCGATTGGCGATGTGCGGCGGCGAGGGCTCGATGCGCACGTTGTCGAGAATCCGTGCAACAAACCGGCCGCAGACATCGGCATCGAGGATCGTCACGCTGGCGCGCCCACTGATCGGCGCGCCCTGCTCGACCACGATCGGATCGGGGATGGCGAACGGCAGGCCGAGCTTGGCCGCGAGATCTCGGGCGACGCCGACGACCGAGAGTGCGTCGGGGCGGTTGCCGGTGAGGTCGAGGTCGTAGAGGACATCGGGTTCGATACCGAGCGCGTCGACCAGCGCCGTGCCGGGTACGAAGCGCGGGTCGAGGATCATGATGCCGTCGGCGTCGTCGGACATGTCGAGCTCGCGGGCCGAACACAACATGCCGTTGGACCACTGGCCCCGCAGCTTGCGCCGCTCGATCGTGCGCCCGTCGGCCATCGTCGTGCCGAGCGTCGCCAGCGGCACGAGGTCGCCTGCGCCCATGTTGAACGCGCCACAACAGATCTGCAACGCGTTGCCGTCGCCGGCGTCGACGTCGACGAGTTGAATTCGATCCGCGCTCGGATGCGGCCGCACCTCGAGCACGCGGGCCACGACGATGCCGTCGAGGTTGGCGCCGATGTGCACGAGTTCTTCGACCGCCATGCCGAGGCCCGACATGATGTCACCGAGCGCGACCGGATCGCCGTCGAACGGCGCGAACTCGCGAAGCCAGGAAAGTAAGACCTTCATCAGAACTGCTCTAGGAATCGAATGTCATTGGTGAAGAACTCGCGCAGATCGTCGACCCCGTAGCGCATCAGCGCCAACCGGTCGATGCCGAACCCGAACGCGAAGCCCGACCATTCGTCGGGGTCGATGTTGCACGCGCGCAAGACGTTGGGATGCACCATGCCGCACCCGCCCAGTTCGAGCCACGAGCCATCGGGCCGTTGGATGTCGAATTCGGCCGATGGCTCCGTGAAGGGGAAATACGACGGACGCAGACGCGAATCGAAGTTGCCGCCGAAGTACGCGCGCGTGAAGGACTGGATGGTGCCCGCGAGATCGCCAAAGGTTATGCCCTTGTCGATGACGAGACCTTCGATCTGATGGAACACCGGCATATGAGTCGCGTCGGCCGTGTCGCGACGAAAGACTCGGCCCGGCGCGACGACGTAGATCGGTGGGGGCTGTTCGAGCATGACGCGCGCTTGCACCGGCGAGGTGTGCGTGCGCAGCACAGTGCTGCCGGGCGGGCCCCATTCGACGTAGAGCGTGTCCCACATGCCTCGTGCCGGATGGCCCGGCGGCATGTTGAGCGCCTCGAAGTTGTGCCAGTCGGTTTCGATCTCGGGGCCCTCGGCCACCCGGAAGCCGAGCCCGACGAACACGTCTTCGAGCAACTCCCACGTCTGTGACACGAGGTGGAGGTGACCCCGCCGGCGCCGGCCGATGCGTTCGGTGAGATCGAGCCGTTCGGCGTCGAGCCGCGCATCGCGGGCCACGCTCGCCAGGGTCGCGCGCCGGGCGTCGAGGGCCGCTTCGACCTCACGCAGTGCCTCGTTGATGCGCTGACCCCATTGCTTGCGCTCGTCGGGCGGCAGGCCGCCGAGGGCCCGCTTGGCCTCGGCCAGCGCCGAACCCTTGCCCAACAGTTCGGCGCGCAACGCCTGGAGTTCGTCGAGGGTGGCCGCCGCGGCAATCCCATCGGTCGCGCGGCGCCGAAGATCGTCGATGTCGAGGTTCATGAGCGGCTACAACCTGCCCGTTGCACAGGTCTCCGTCCAATCGTTTTGAGGGTTGTCACGGGAGCGGGAGCCGCAGCGTGAAGGTCGTACCGCCCCGTTCGTTGCGCGACGCGACAAGCGCGCCGCCGTGGGCCAAGGCGAGATTGCGGCTGATCCACAGACCGAGACCGGTGCCCGAGGGCTGCGCGACTTCGCGCCGGTAGAACCTCGTGAACACGGATTCGAGCTCGTCCTTGGGGATGCCGGGCCCTTCGTCGGACACCGCGACGAACGCCGACGAGCCATCTGCGTATGCGTCGACGCGCAGACGGTCCACCGTAGCGTACTTGGCGCCGTTCTCGATGAGGTTGGTCAGGATCTGCTCGACCCGATCGCGATCCGCGGTGACGAGGGGCAGCTCATCGATCTCCACCACGCAGACGATCGCGGGGTGCGAGAGCTCGACACGGGCAACGATGTCACGGACGAGCGCGGCGAGGTCGATGCCTTCCATACGCAGGCCGAGGCGCCCGATCTCGATACGGCTGATGTCGAGCAACTCGGTGACGAGGCGAGTGACGCGGTCGGCATCACGATTGATCTGAGCGACGAGATCGAGCTTGTCGGTCTCGCTCAGTCGATCCCAACGATCGAGCAGCAAGCGGCTGAATCCCTTGACCGACGTCAAGGGCGACCGCAGCTCGTGGCTGACCGCGGCGACGATCTCCATCGCGCTCACCGCATCAGAACCGCGCTCCTCAGTGCGCTCTGCGGGGGGCCGGTCGGGCATTGGCCCAGGCGGATTCACGCTGCGCTCCCCTTCATGCGCTGGCGACGAATCTCGAACGCGAGCACCGCGCACGCCATCGCGACGTTGAGCGATTCGGCGCCGGGCGCCATGTCGACGTACACCTCGCCGTCGAGGGCGGCAGCAACGGCGTCGTCGATGCCGTGGGCTTCGTTACCCATCACGAGCGCGACCGGCAGGGACCAATCGAACGCGTCGTACGCGAGCCCGCCGTGCGCGACCGCGCCAACGCAGCGAACCGATCGCGCGCGCAACTCGGTGATCGCCTCGACTGTCGTCGGCGACGTCACGACCGGTACGCGTAGCAATGAGCCTGCAGCGGACCGCACGACCTTCGCGGAGGTGACGTCGACCGTTCGCGGGCCGGCGAAGACCGCACACGCACCGGCCGCATCGGCGATGCGCACGATCGTGCCGACGTTGCCGGGGTCGGCGACACCATCGAGGACGATCGCAGCGCCGCGTTCGAAGTCGATGTCGTCGATCGCGGCCGGACGCCACGCCACGATCGCCATTGCCGCCTGCGGGGCGACGGTGCTCGCGACGGCGGCGAAGGTCTTCGTGTCGAGCGCGTAGACAGGGATCGACGCGTCGACATCGCCGAGAAGTGCCAGCACCGCAGCGCCGTCGTCGGCGCGCAGGAAGATCGACTCGACCCGCTGCGCCTTCAGGGCATCGGAGACGCCCTTCACACCCTCGACCACGATGGAGCACTCGTTCTCGCGCGCGATTCGGCGTCGCTGAAGGCGCCGCAGCCGAGTGACGTTGCTGTTGGCCGCGGCGACTTCGATCACGACGCGGCTTGGCTTTCAGGCCGCCTTGGCGCTCACTGCGGCGCGAGCGACGGACACCAACTCGCTGAACGCGGCGGCGTCGGCAACAGCGATATCGGCGAGGATCTTGCGGTCGACATCGACACCGGCGAGCTTGAGACCGTTGATGAACACGCTGTAGCTCATGTCGTTTTGACGGCAGGCGGCGTTGATGCGGCTGATCCACAAGCGGCGGAAGTCGCCCTTGCGGGCGCGCCGATCGGCGTACGCGTAGCGCAGCGCGTGCATGACCGCTTCGTTGGCGGTCTTGTAGTTACGGCTGCGGTGGCCGTAGTAGCCCTTGGCCTTGTCGAGGACGGACTTGTGCCGCTTCTTTGCGCTGACGGCTCTCTTTACTCTTGCCATTTTCGGTCCTCCTCAGCCCCGGCCCAACAAACGCTTGACCCGCACGGCGTCGCCTGGCGCCAAGTCGGCATCGGCGGACAGCCGACGCTTACGGCCGGGCGACTTGTGCTCGAGTATGTGGTTCAAGCCGGCCTGTTGGCGGCGCAGCTTGCCGCTGCCGGTCACCTTGAAGCGCTTCTTCGCGCCACTGTGCGTTTTCATCTTGGGCATGGATCTTTACCTTTGTCATCGGCCATCTTCGACCGCGTTGTCATCGGCCATCTTCGACAGCGTGTGTTTTTCGGACCGCGCGAAACGTGGGGGCGGTCCAGTCGAATCTGTTGCGGCGATCAGCGCGTTGGTGATCGCTTCTTTTGTCGATACAGCGGCGAGACGGTCAGCCAACAACCGGCGGAGGGGCAGCCGGAGCTGCGACCGCTGGTTCTTCCACGACTGGATGTTCGCCCGTTGATGCGGAATCGGTTCTCGACCTCGAGGGCTTCTTCACTGCTTGCGCCTTCTTGTCGGGACCGAGCACCATCACCATGTTGCGGCCATCTTGCTTTGGATAGGCCTCGACCAGCGCCACGTGCGAAACCGTCTCGATGACCCGGTCGAGGATGTGGCGACCGAGTTCGGGATGCTGCATCTCGCGGCCCCGGAACATGATCGTCACCTTGACCTTGTGACCTTCGGACAAGAACTCCTCGACCTTGCGGGTCTTGGTGTCGAAATCGCCCTGACCGATCTTTGGTCGGTACTTCATCTCCTTGACGGAGGTGTTGGACGACTTGCGGCGTGATTCCTTGGCCTTTTGCCCCTGCTCGTACTTGTACTTGCTGTAGTTCATGATGCGGCAGACGGGCGGGTTGGCCTTGTCTGCCACCTCGACGAGGTCGAGGTCCTGCTCTTTCGCCAATGCCAGTGCTTCGGGCAAGGGACGAATACCGAGCTGTTCTCCTGTGGGGCTGATCAAACGGACTTCACGGGCGCGTATGCGCTCGTTCACCCGCGGCTCGATGGTGGCGCTCACCGTGGCTATCGCCGATCACTGCTCGTCAAAGGCAGGCTCCTTCTCTCGGGTATGACACCATCCGAGCCGAAGGGCCGGCCGGACGGCGGAAAGCCGTCGTCCACCGAAGCGCGAAACCCACGGGCAGCGATGTGCCCGTGAGCCGCCATCGGCAGCCGGCGAACCTGGGCGCACCGAAGAGGTGGCCAGGTGGGATCATCGAGACGAGATCGCCCGGACAACCCACTTCCCTTGTCAATTGTGGTGCGTAGAGTACCAGCGATGACGACGAACCGCGCCGACCCGGATTTCGACCCCTTTGACGACGAGAACTCCGACGCCGACGACACCGTCGACCACCTGGGCCTCGACGGGGCTCCGATGGACGAAGACGAACGGGAGCGGGCCGAGTCGCTGGCTGCCGAGATGGCCGCCGTGCGCGACCGCCTGGCGCAGGTCCCCGCCGCGACCGTGGTAGCGAACCACGCCATGGGCCTCTACGAGCTCGGGGCGATCCACCTCAGCCAAGACCCCCCGAGCTTCAGCGAGGCCACCATCGCCATCGACGCCATGGCGGCGCTCATCGACCGTCTCCCGGGCCGCTTGGGCGACGACGAGGCGACGCTGCGCGAGTCGTTGGCTCAGCTGCGCATGGCGTTCGTCATGCTCCGCGACCGTGCTGCGGCCGCGGCCGCTCCGTCAGAGCCGCCGGCGTGAACCTTCAGCGCACGATCTTCGACAAGGGCAATTCGAGGATGTCGCTCGCGCCCGCGTCTTTGAGCGCGGGGATCAACACGTTGATCTCTCGCTTCTCGACCACCGTCTCGATCGCGTAGCCCTGCTCACCGAAGAGCTCGTTGACCGTCGGTGACTTCATCGACGGCAGGATCGCGATCACCGCGCCGAGCGCCGCGGTCGGCACGTTCATCTTGACGAGCACCTTGCCTCGCGCATCGAGCACGCCACTCAGCAAAGTCTGGATCTGCTCCATTGCATGGCGCTTGTCGGCATCGCCATAGGAGATGGGGTTGGCGATGAGCTCGGTGTACGACGTGAGGATGGTGTCGATGATCTTGAGGCCCGCGGCCTTGAGCGCCCGACCGGTCTCGGTGATGTCGACGACCACGTCGACGATGTCGGGCACTTTGGCCTCGGTGGCTCCGTAGGAGAGTTGGATATCGGCCGCGACGCCGTGCTTCTCGAAGTAGCGCCTGGTCATTTCCGGATACTCGCTCGAGACCTTGACGCCCTGCGGCAGGTCGGTGACGGAGTTCCACGGTGAATCGCCGGGCACGGCCAGCACCACCCGTATCGGGAGATCGGTGGCCTTGGAGTACTTGAGTTCGCCGAGCGAATTGACATCGCTGGCCGTCTCTTCGACCCAGTCACGGCCGGTGATGCCGATGTCGAAGAGGCCTTGCGCCACGTAGCGCGGGATCTCTTGCGGCCGCAGGATGCGCACCTCGTCGATGCGCGGATCGTCGACGGTGGCTTTGTAGTCGACGCCCGAGTGGCGGCGCACCCCCAGATCGGCAAGCTCGAAGAGCTCGAGGGTGGCTTTCTCCAACGAGCCCTTCGGCAACACCAGCTTCAACACGCCGACATGCTATCGGTTCCCGCTCAGAGGGCCGTTGTCGATTTCGTCAGTCGAGTTCGTCGAGCACGTGGCCGAGCCGGTCACGTTTGGTGCGCAGATAGCGGGCGTTCAGGGGGTTGGAGGCAACGACCAACGGCACCCGCTCGATGACCTCGATACCGGCCGCTTCGAGCCCGCGCTGTTTCGCCGGGTTGTTGGTGAGCAACAGCACCCGTTTGACGCGCAAGTCGAACAGAATCGCTGCCGCGACGTCGTAGGCCCGATCGTCCACGGGCAACCCGAGCGCCGTATTGGCATCGACCGTATCGGCGCCGCGCTCTTGCAGCCGATACGCCGCCAGCTTTTGCCCGATACCGATGCCGCGGCCTTCGTGACCGCGGAGATACACGATGATCCCGACGCCGCGCGCCGCGACGATCTCGAGCGCTTGCTCGAGCTGCGGCCCGCAATCGCAGCGAAGACTGCCGAATACATCACCGGTCAGGCATTCACTGTGCACACGCACCAAGACCGCGTCGACCTCGTCGAGTTGTCCGCGCACCAGCGCGACGTGTTCGGTGCCGTCTGCAGAGCGGTAGGCACGTGCCATGAATTGCCCCGAACCGGTCGGCAGCAACGCTTCGGCGACGAGTTCGACGGTGGTCATCGCTCCACTACTACCACGATCCGTAGATCGTCACCTAGACGATCGACCGCGACGAAGCGTCCTCGCGTCAACTCGGCCATCGTCGGCGCGCCTTCACCAGCGAACACTCGCCGCCCTCGATCGCCGCCCATGAACGCCGGCGCGAGGTACAACACATACTCGTCCACGAGGCCGGCACGATGGAACTGTCCCGCCACATCGGCACCTCCTTCGACCATCAACTGCAGCACGCCGCGCTTGCCGAGATCATCGAGCAACGCGGCGATGTCGCCTTGATGCTCGAGCGCGGGAGCGACACGAGCGCCCGCGGGCACGCGTCCGAGCACGACGCGCAACGGATCGAGACCTGCCGTGGGCACTGCGTTCGCAGGGGTGAAATTGCGCACGGTGAGCATCGGGTCGTCGGCGCGCACCGTGCCCGCGCCCACCACTACCGCATCGCTCTCCGCTCGCAGCCGATGTGCATCCGCGCGCGCCGCGGCGCCGGTGATCCACGTGCTCGAACCGTCGGGCGCCGCGATGTAGCCGTCGAGCGTCAGCGCCAACTTCAACACGACGTGCGGGCGGCCGGTGCGTCGGTGCGTCAGATACGGTGCGAGTTGACGCGTGACTTCCTCGGCGAGCACACCGCCCGTGACGTGAATGCCGGCGTCGCGTAAGCGCGCGACACCGCGCCCGGCCACCAGCGCGTCAGGGTCCTCGATGCCGAGGACGACGCGGCGCACGCCCGACTCGATGATGGCGTCGACACAGGGGCCAGTGCGTCCGGTGTGCGCGCAGGGCTCGAGCGTTGCGTACAACGTGGCGCCATTTGCCTTGTCGCCGGCGACCAGCAACGCCCGGATCTCGGCGTGCGGTCCGCCGGGTTCGCTCGTCGCACCTTGGAACACGTCGCCGTCGCCGGTTACCACCACGCAACCGACCCACGGATTCGGGCGCGTCGTCAGGCGCACCGTGCTGGCGTTCGCCATCGCGAGGCGCATGAATCGTTCGTCGGCGGCTCCGTCGGTCACGAGTGCTACGTCAGTGTTGCGTCAGTGCTGCGTCGGCGCGTCGACCAGCAAGCGCACCGCGTGGGGCACGATGTCGATCACGGCCTCGAGACATTCGACCGTACCCTTGGGCGAACCCGGCGTGTTGAGCACCAGTGCGTGATCGACGGTGCCGGCGATGCCCCGCGAGAGCCGGCCGAGTGGGTTCACCAGCCGCATTGCCTCGGCCAGGCCGGGTGCCTCGCGATCGATGACGGTCTTGGTCCCCTCCGGGGTCAGATCGCGCGGACCGAAGCCCGTGCCGCCGGTCGTGACGATCACGCCGGCGAAACCCTTGGCCATCGATCGAAGCGCCTCCGCGACCGACTCGACACCGTCGGCCACCACTCGACGGTCGACCACTGCGAATCCGTGACGAGTGAGGCACTCCGCGACGGCCACCCCCGACTTGTCTTCGCGCGTGCCATGGATGACGCCATCGGAGACGGTCAAGACCTTGGCGTCGATACCGGCGGGATCTCGATCGGACATGTGCTCCCTCGCCCTTCTCACTATTGACAGGAGGCTATCGAGGCGTTTTCTGGACGCAGT
Source organism: Acidimicrobiales bacterium (assembly GCA_035525225.1). Lineage (GTDB taxonomy): Bacteria > Actinomycetota > Acidimicrobiia > Acidimicrobiales > WLNW01 > DATLFA01. Next base: position 188,731 of record DATLFA010000061.1, on the reverse strand, counting down.
CCCAACGCCGGTCAGCGCTTGTCGTAACGAACTGCGAACATGCCGTCGGTGCCGAGCAACTGCGGCAGGATCTGCCCGCCGCGGCCTCTCTCCTCCCACGGCGCGGGCAGCGAAGCCGGCACCAAGCTCGGCAACTCGCGCTCGACCCGTGCGTCGACGGCGACGGTTTCGGCGTCGGTGAGCGTGCACACGCTGTAGAGCACAACTCCCCCGGGCGCGACGATGCGCTCGGCCTCGCGCAGCAAATCGAACTGCAGCGCCGCCAAACGATCGGGCGCAGCCTCGTCGATGCGCCAACGCGCATCGGGACGATGGCGCAGTGCGCCGAGCCCCGAACACGGCGCGTCGACGAGCACACGATCGAACGACGCGTCGCGATACGGCAGGCGGGTACCGTCGGCGACGGAGACGAGCAACGAGTGCGCATCCAGCTGCTCGCGATTGGCCGCGATCAACGACACGCGGCTCGCGCGCAAGTCGCTCGCCACGACGAGCGCTCCGGACGCGGCCAATGCGGTCGCTTTGCCGCCCGGCGCGGCACAGGTGTCGGCGATGCGTTCATCCGGCGCGGCGTCGACAGCCGCACCGACCAGTTGTGACGATTCGTCTTGCACGTAACCATCGGCGCGCACGGTCGATGGCGCGCCGACGTTCATCGCGGCAAGAGCGTCATCGGCATCGGTCGTGCCCAGATCGGCGCGCAGCCGCTCGACGATCCACTCCGGATAGCTGAGGCGGGTGGCATCGTCGGGCCACGCGCGATCGGTCTCCGCACTGACCTTGCGCAGTACCGCGTTGACAAGACGGCGCGCCCTGGCGGGTGACGCGCTCACCGTGGTGTTGACCGCGGCATGAGCGGGGACCTCGACGAACACGAGTTGATACGCACCCAGCCGCAACGCGGCGCGTACCACGGGCTCGACCGGTGCGATCAAGTACCGGTCGACGAGCCAGTCACAAGCGCGGCGCATCCGCGTGGTTCCATAGACCAGCTCTGTCGCGAACGCGCGGTCTCGCGAGTCGAGGCGACTTCGCTGCAACATGTGCGGCAACACGATGTTCGCATAGGCACCGTCGGCATCGATACGGACCAGCGCGTCGATGGCAAGCCGGCGCGTGTCGGCGGCCTTATTGGTCATGGCGCTGCCGCGCCGGTGTTGGTCATGGCGCTGCCGCGCCGAGCACTTCGCCGATTGTCGGCCGAGCACCATTGCGCCATGACGTGAACGGCATGGGCGCCTTGCCCTCGGGCTGCACGGTCACGAGCTCGAGCGCGCCCGACGCGGTGCCGACGAACGCACCGTCGAGCACGCCGGGCGCGGGTGACGAACGCTCGACGGCGTGCGCGCGATGCACTTTGAGCCGGCGTCCTCGGAACGTGGTCCACGCCTCGCCGAGGCGTACTACGCGCGCCAGCTGAACTGCCGGTTGTCTCCAATCGAGCTCATGTTCATGGGCCTCGATCTTGGCCGCGTACGTCGGCTCACCGACCTGTGCCCGGGGCTCGGCAATACCGTCGCGCAAGACATCCAACAACAGGTTCGTCCCCCGCTCGACCAGCAGCCCGCGAAGCTCGAGCAGCGTGACGTCGTCGTCGATCGCGACCCGCGTCTCGGAGTAGATACCTCCCGTGTCGAGCCCTTCCTCGACGGCCATGATGTCGACGCCGGTCTCACGATCGCCGGCCAGTATCGCCCGCTCGACGGGCGCCGCGCCGCGCCAACGCGGCAGCAACGAGAAATGCATGTTGACCATTGCCAACCGGTCGAGCACGTGTGGCTTGATCAGACGACCGAACGCCACGACGACTCCGAGATCGGCATCGACCGACAGCACGTCGTCGACTTGATCGGTCACCGGCAAGCCGAGTTCGAGCGCCGCGGCCTTGACCGGTGAAGGTGCGAGCGCACTGCCGCGCATACGTCGCTTGTCGGCACGCGACACGACCAGTGGGATCTCGAATCCGGCCTCGTGCAACGCGAGCAGCGGAGGGACCGCGAGTTCGGGAGTACCCAGGTACACCAAGCGCCGGGGATGGCGCGGCGGTTGTTGCGTCACGGCAACGAGAGACCGCTCGACGTCTGACCGCTCGGGCCCGGTCCCCGCTCTGAAGGGCCGCTCGGGCCCATTGCCTCCTCGCGAAGGCGGGCGCGATTCTCGTGCGTCAGAGTGCCGTTTTGCACCATCTCACGGATCGTCTTGAGCGCAGCCCGGCGCAGGTCGTCGTCGAGTCGCTCCACGAGCAAGATGCCGTCGAGATGATCGAACTCGTGCTGGAAGAGGCGCCCGAGCAACTCGTCGGCCTCGATGTCGACCTCGTTGCCGTCGAGGTCGTAGCCCCGTATGTGGATCTCGTTGGGCCGCTCGATCTCCCACGACAGACCGGGTACCGAGAGGCAGCCTTCCTCGTACATCCACGTGCCGCGAGACTCGACGATCACCGGATTGACGAGCACACCCGGACCTTCACCCACGTCGTAGACGAACAGACGCTTTTGCACTCCGACCTGAGGGGCCGCCAGGCCGATGCCGGGCGCTTCGTACATCGTGTGCAACATGTCGTCGCAGAGACGGGCCAATGCCCCGTCGACCTGCGTGACCTCGGCCGCGCGCTGGCGGAGGACAGGGTCGCCGATGATCCGTATCTCGTAGGGCGCCATGGGATTGCAGGCTACCGTCAGCACGCGATGGCTGAACCTACGAGCGGTCACTACTTCGAGGCCGAGCCCACGGCGCGTTCGCAACCGCGTGAGGTCGACCTGACCCTGCCGGGTGTCTCGCTGCGGCTGACCACCGACAGAGGCGTCTTTGCCGTCGATGGCATCGACCCGGGTACCAAATTGTTGCTGCTCGAAGCGCCCTCGCCCCGACCGGCGCAACTGCGTGCGCTCGATCTCGGTTGCGGATACGGCCCGATCGCGGTTGCGCTGGCTCGCCTGGCCCCCCACTGCGAGGTCTGGGCCGTCGACAGCAACGAGCGTGCCCGCGCGTTGTGCGTCGACAATGCTGCCCGCGCGCAGGTGGCCGATCGGGTGCACGTGTGCGGTCCCGACGACGTGGCCGGCGATGTCGAGTTCGATGTGATCTACAGCAATCCGCCCATCCGCATCGGCAAGGCGGCACTGCACGATCTCCTGGCCCATTGGCTCGGGCGCCTCGTGCCCGACGGCGTCGCGTATCTCGTCGTGCAAAAGCACCTCGGCGCCGACTCGCTCGCCCGCTGGCTCGGCGACGAGGGATGGACCATGAAAAGACTCGTGTCCCGCCGCGCCTATCGCATCCTCGAGGTCCGACGATGAAGCCGCTCGACGGCACGGGCTTGAAGCGACTGCACCGCGAGTGGCGTCATCGCAGTGACGGCCGGCTCGCGCTCGTGCTCGACAACGTGCAGTCGCCATTCAACGTCGGCGCGATCGTGCGAACGGCTGCCTCGTACCGCGTCGAACACGCATGGCTCGTCGGTACGACGCCCGAACTCGACGATGCCAAGGTGCGCAAGACCGCGCTCGGCTGCGATCGCTACCTGACGTGGCAACGCTGCGCCACCATCGCCGACGCGCTCGGCGGGGCGCGGGCCGCCGCATTCACGACGGTGGGCCTCGAGCTCGCCGACGGAGCGACCCCGTTGCACGAGCTCACCGTCGCCGGCGATGTGTGCCTCGTGATCGGCCACGAGGATCGCGGCCTCGGCCCGTCGACACTCGACGCCTGCGACGCCGTCGCGTATCTGCCGATGCTCGGCAAGGTCGGCTCCCTCAACGTCGCTACCGCGACCGCGATCGCCCTCTACGAGCTGCGCCGCCAACGCTGGTAGTGCCGCCCCGAGACCAGCCCACCCAGAAGGTTGGGAATGGGGTTGGCCCGCGGGTCAGATGCGGAGGGGGTCGACTTCCACGCGGAGGCGGCCCGGGGGGCGTTCGACTGCGGCCAGCGCGTCGCACAGCGGTTTGTGCTCGGCCGCCGTCACCAGCCATTGCCCGTTGGAAGGCCCCCGCACGGTGATCCCGAGCGGGTGACCGAGGCGGTCGATGTACTCGGCCGCGGCCGAGCCGGACACGAGGGCCTCTGCGCAGAACGGCGGCATCGCGAGTTCGAGGCGGCGAATGCGTTCACGCTCGGCGAAACGGCCCGGGTCGGCGCGCTGCGCGGCCTCGAGCACGTCATGGCGAGGCCAGCGCGTCTGCACGAGGATGCGGCCGCCGTCCGCCCTCGGGCCGACCAATCGAGCCGCTCGCGTCAACAACGTCATCGCCTGCTCGCTCGCCCGCGTGCGCGGCGCCAGCAACTCTTGGTCGAAGTCGAGGAACACCACGGCCTTGGCGTGATCGAGTTGATGCAGCACCGATTCCGTGCCGATGTAGACGTCGGCCCGCGCGTCTTTCAGCGCGTGCGCCGCGGTCACCTCGATCACCGGTCGATTCGCCAACGCTTCGAGCTCTTCACGCACCCTCGCCACGCCTTGGCGGAGGTTGCGCAGGCTCGTCGAACCGCAGTGCGCGCACACTGCGGGGCGCGCCTCGTCGTCGCGAGGGCAGACCAACAAGCCGGCATCGTCTTGCATCAAGGGAACACGGTGGGTTTCACAACGCACCAGCTCGCCACACGCCGCGCACGCCAACAAACGTGCCCGGCCGGTGCGGTTGAGCACGCACACGACTGGTCCGGGGCCGCGCAGGGCCGGAACCAATCGCGCACTGAGACGGGCACCACCGGGCTCTTCGCGGCGCACGTCGATCACGTCGACGATCGGCCACGCCGCGCGCTCTTCGTAGCGCGACAGTGTGATCAGTTCGCCCCACGGACGCCCGTCGCGCCACGACGCGTCGAGCGTCGGCGACGGTGCGCTGAGCACGCACGGGACCCCGGCTCGTCGCGCCCTTTCGATGGCGACATCGCGGGCGTGCCACGCCGGCGCCCGCTCCTCTTTGTACGACTCATCGTGTTCGTCGAGCACCAGCACGGCACCCAATTTCGCAGTGGTCGCGAATGCGGCGGCCCGCGCCCCGACGACCGTGGCGCCAGCGGCGGCTTGCGCCCAATCGCGCGGATACAGCGCGACGGCGATGTTGGCCCGGCGCAGTTCGGCCGCGATCGATCGGGCACGGTCGACCGACGGGGACAACACCAGCGCCCAGCCACCACGCGCGAATGCGGCGCGAACTGCGGCCAACACGAGCGGGCGGTCACCGATCGATGCGGGCACACGCATCACGGCGCGCTCGGCCCGGAACGCGCGGTCCGCGTACGCATCGACGGTCGTCGCGCCCACCGGCACGATCGGTAGTGCGGCTGCGGCGGGCAACCCCGCCACGACATGGCCGGGAGAGGCCGCGGTCAGTGCCGCGGCGACGCGCCCGGCCCAACGCCACGCGGTCCACCGGGCCAGGTCGACGACCGTCGTGTCGGGCCCCAGCCCCGAGATCTTGGCGAGAGCCCGGACGGTGACACCCGCGGGAGCCTCGACGTCGTCGTCGACGATCCAGCCACCGACGCGGCGCCCGTTGAGATCGATGCGAACCATCGAGCCGACGCGCACGAGTGACGCCCGCCCGTCGGCGAGCCATTCGTCGGGGACTCCGTAGTCGAACTCACGGCCGATGGCCGCGACATCGGGCAGGACGCGAACGATGCGGGTGAAGTGCGGCGCGCGCGTGGATTGTTGCGGGCGTCTGCTGCCGGCCCCGGCTGCCACTCCCCCGCGCTTACAAGCCCAGCGCGGACTTCAGTTCGTCGACGCGGTTGACGAACTCCCACGTGAAGCTGTCACCGGTACGCCCGAAATGCCCGTAGGCAGCGGTCACCTTGTACTTGGGCTTGCGCAGGTCGAGGTCGCGAATGATGGCGGCGGGACGGAGGTCGAAGATCTCTTGCACCACCCGGTTGATCTTTTCCGCATCGACAGTCTCGGTACCGAACGTCTCGACGAGCACGGAGATGGGCCGGGCCATGCCGATGGCGTACGCGACCTGGATCTCGCAGCGCTGCGCCGCGCCGGCGGCAACGACGTTCTTCGCCACCCAGCGCGCCGCGTACGTTGCGGACCGATCGACCTTGGACGGGTCTTTGCCGCTGAACGCACCGCCACCGTGACGGGCCATGCCGCCGTAAGTGTCGACGATGATCTTGCGACCGGTCAGCCCCGCGTCGCCGACCGGGCCGCCGATGACGAAGCGCCCCGTCGGGTTCACGTAGACCGCGTAGTTGTCGTCGGCGTACTGCGCCGGGATCACCGGCCGGATCACGTGCTCGATGAGGTCGGGCCGGATCATCGAATCGCGGTCGATTCCGTCGTTGTGCTGCGTGGAGATGAGCACCGTGGCCAACCGCACCGGCCGGCCTTTTTTGTATTCGAAGGTGACCTGGGTCTTGCCGTCGGGCCGCAGGTACGGGATGGTGCCGGCCTTGCGCACCTCGGCCATGCGCTCGGCGAGCCGGTGCGCGATGTGAATAGGCAACGGCATGAGTGCGTCGGTCTCATCGCAGGCGTAGCCGAACATGAGGCCCTGATCGCCGGCGCCCTGCTTGTCGAGTTGGTCGCTCTCGCCCGCCTTCCCCGAGCGCACTTCTTCGGAGTCGTTGACGCCCTGTGAGATGTCCTGCGATTGCTCGTCGATGGCGATCATCACACCGCAGGTGCTGCCGTCATAGCCGAAGGACTCGCGGTCGTAGCCGATGCCACGGATCGTGTCGCGCACGATGCCGGGGATGTCGACATAGGCGTTGGTGGTGATCTCACCGGCGACGATCGCGAGTCCGGTCGTCACCATCGTCTCGCATGCGACGCGGCTCATCGGGTCTTGCGCGATCAACGCATCGAGGATCGAATCCGAGATCTGATCGGCCATCTTGTCGGGATGACCTTCGGTCACCGACTCGGAGGTGAACATGTAGTTGCTCACTGGGTGATGCTCCTAGTTGTGGTTCTGGTGCGGTTGGTTGGCTACTGCCGGCTTCGTTCTCGGACGATCGCATCGAGGATGCGGTCGGCGATTGCTCGCTTGCTCGTCAATGACACCTTTAGGGGTTCGCCGTGGGCAGGCAGAATCGTGACCTCGTTGGTCTCGTGCGCAAAACCGACGTTGGGCGCGGAGACGTCGTTGGCGACGATGAGATCGAGATTCTTGCGCGCGAGCTTGGTTCGCGCGTTGTCGATGACATTGTCGGTCTCGGCGGCGAAACCCACAATGATCTGATCGGCCCGCTTCGCGTGCCCGAGATCGACGAGGAAGTCGTGCGTCGGCTCGAGGATCAACTCGGGCACGAGCGAAGCGCCGACCACGGAATCGCCCTTCTTGAGCTTGTGGTCGGCCACCTCTTTGGGGCGAAAGTCGGCCACCGCCGCGGCCATGATGACCACGTCGTGGGCTGCCGCCCGGGGCATGACGGCCGCCTGCATGTCAGCGGCGGACTCGACCGCGACCACCGCGGCGACGCCGGGAGGGGCGGCCCGATCGACGGTGGTGACGAGCGTGACCCGCGCACCTCGCGCAATCGCGGCCTCGGCCAGCGCGTAGCCCTGCTTGCCCGACGAACGATTGGTGATCACCCGCACCGGATCGATTGTTTCGCGCGTGCCGCCGGCGGTGATGAGCACTGCGACGCCGTCGAGGTCACGGGGACCGAGCACGCGCTCGATGGCGGCGAGGACGGTCTCGGGTGCCGCGAGACGGCCGGCGCCGAAATCGCCGCCGGCGAGACGGCCCGACTCGGGACCGACGATGTGCACGCCCCGGGCGGCAAGGACCGCCATGTTGTCCTGTACGGCCGAGTGCTCCCACATCTCGGTGTGCATCGCCGGGCAGACCACCACGGGCGCACGGGTGGCGATGAGTGTCGCGGTGAGCAGATCGGCGGAACGACCAGTGCGGTAGTCGCTCAAGATGCGCGCCGTCGCCGGACAGACAACGACGAGATCGGCCCCCTGCCCCAGCCGCGTGTGCGGGATCGGCTCGGCTTCGTCCCACAGCGAGGTGCGCACGCGTTCACTCGCCAGTGCGGAAAACGTCGTCTCGCCCACGAACCGCAACGCGCCGCGGGTGAGCACGGGCGCCACGATCGCACCGGCATCGATCAATCGCCGGCACACGTCGACGGCTTTGTACGCCGAGATACCGCCCGAGACCCCGAGCACGATGCGCCGGCCAGCGAGCGTCACGGCAGCTTCCTAGAACCGAGCGGGGGCGACGTCAGGCGTCGCCTTGCTCCTCGGCCGCGACCTCTTCGGTTACTTCGGCCGGCTCGATTGCGACGATCTTGTCGGCCGCGATCTCTTGGAACGCCAGCGAGAGCGATGTGCGTGCCGTGGAGGTGACCTGCGGAGGGATGGAGGACCCCAGGCCCTCGCCCAACTGCCCGTAGTAGGCGTTGATCTGGCGGGCCCGCTTTGCCGAAAGCGTCACCAAGCGAAACTTCGACTGGGCGCGATCGAGCAATTCCTCGATCGGGGGCTGGGTCATCATGTCAGTGCGCTCGGCCATCAACACTCCTGTTCACAGCGCGAGACGCGCGGCAACTGCCGAAATCGGCCCGTTGAACGCTATCAGATCAGGGGCCGAGTCCCTCACTGTTGGCCCTCACTGTTGGCCCTCACTGTCTCACTGTTGGCCCCGGCTCGCCCGCTTTGCGCGGCGGGCGGCGTTCCTCGATGGCCTGACGGATCTCTGCGACCGCCCTGTCGAGGTCGTCGTTGACGACGAAGCGGTAGCCGAGCGTTCTCGCGTCGCGCCGCTCGCGGTCGCCCTCGCGGATGCGGGCCTGGGCCTGCACGGGCGAATCGCCCCGGCGTAACAGCCGCCGGCGCTGTTCTTCCACCGACGGTGCCTCGACGAAGATCAACAGAGCGTCGCGATGATGCCGGCGCACTTGCCGCCCGCCGTTGACGTCGATCTCGAGCAGGATGTCGTGTCCGGCCGGCGGGTCGGGCACCGGGGTGCCGTACAGGTTGTCGTGGAATTGGTTCCACTCGAGGAACCCCCCACGTTCGCGATGGCGCTCGAACTCTTCTCGGGTGGCGTAGCGATACGCGAGCGGAGCATCGTCGACGCGAGGCGAACGCGTCGTCCACGAACGCGACAGCCACAACGTGTGATCGAGCTCGGCGAGGCGACGCGCGATCGTGCCTTTGCCCGCACCGCCGGCGCCCGACAAGACGATCGTCAGCGGCCGTCGGTTCATGACGGTGGTGTCGAGACCGGGTCGACCAACCGCAGGTTGCTCGAGCGCCGACTATACGAGCGCGTGTTAGCTCGGAGCGCCGGCGTTGAAGAGCTCGAGCAACTTGGCGCGCTGTTGCGCACCGAGTCCTTGCACGCGACGCGTTTCGGCAATGCCGATCTCGTCCATCGTGCGCCGTGCCTTGACCTTGCCGACGCCGGGCATCGCTTCGAGCAGTGCCAGCACCTTGAGCTTGCCAACCATTTCGTCGCGTTCGGCACGCGCGAAGAGACCTGGGAGCGACAAGGAACCGGTTTTGAGTTGCTCTTTGACCTCCGCGCGAACACGTCGCGCTTGAGCAGCTTTTTCGAGGGCTGCTGCTCGTTGTTCGTCAGTGAGCTTTGGTGGTTCCGCCATGGCGCTGACCCTACCGGGCCCAAAGCCGATTGTCGCGTCATGTGAAAAGTGTCCGCCGGCTTGACGCCATTTTCGATAGATGTTCAGACGCCGACAAGCTCGCCGACCAGCGCTTCTGCGGCCGCGACCGGGTCCTCGGCTTGGGTCACCGCACGCCCTATCACGAGCAGATCGGCCCCGTTCGACAACGCGGCAGCCGGTGTCGCGGCGCGGGCCTGATCGTGCGTGTCGGTGCCTGCCATACGGATGCCGGGCACGACGCGTTTGAGCCGCGGTGCATATGCGTGCGCGTCTTTGAGATCGGCCGCCGCGCACACGATGCCGGTGCATCCGGCTTCGGTCGCGAGCAACACGCGCTTGGGCATGATGTGCGGCGGCGCATCGGCGTCGCTCGTCAGGACAGTGATCGCGAGCGACCACGGTTCATCGGCGCCGGCGCGCGACGAGCCTTCGCGCAAGCCCTCGACGCCTGCTTGCAGCATCGCGACGCCACCATGCGCGTGCATCGTCACCATGTTCACGCCCAACGCGCCGAGCACACGTCCGGCTCGGCCGACGGTCGTCGGAATGTCGTGCATCTTGAGATCGAGAAAGGTCAGATAGCCGAGGCTGGCCAAAGCGCCGACCGCCTCGGGGCCCGCCGCGGTGTAGAGCTCGAGACCGATCTTGGCCACGCCGAAATACGGACGCAGCTGCCGCGCGAATCGCAGCGCCAATACGAGGTCGTCGACATCGAGCGCGATGGCAAGGCGCTCACGAATATCTGCCGGGACGTCACCCATGATTTGCTCCACTCCTGATTGCTTGGTCTTGTGGCTGCGCGTGTGCGTGCGCGACATCACGGATCTCGTCGAGCGTGTTCACACCGTGTTGTCGGCACCACTCGCGCACGCCGTCGAGTATTCGCACCATCGCTCGAGGGTCGGCAAAAGTAGCAGTACCGATTTGTACCGCGTTTGCGCCGGCCATGATGAGCTCGATGGCATCGCCTGCGGACGCTACACCGCCGACTCCGACAATCGGCAGATCCCGATGCGCTTCCCGGCAGTCGAACACCGATCGCACCGCAACCGGATGGATGGCGCGACCGGACAATCCACCGCGCGCCGCACCCAGCAACGGACGCCGCTCGTCGATGTCGATGACCATCCCGAGGACGGTGTTGACGAGCGTGACCGCCTCGGCGCCCGCCGCGCGCGCGGCGCCGGCGATGTCGACGAGCTCATAGGTATTCGGGCTCAATTTTGCCCAGCGGGGCCGGCGGCACGCTCCCGACGCGGCGATGACGTCGAAAGTCGCCGACGCCGAATGCGCGAACATCTTGCTGCGATCTTCGAGATTTGGACACGACACGTTGACCTCGACCGCGACAACCGACGGCGGTGCATCGGCCAGTAGCGCCGAGGCACGCTCGAATTCGTTCACGGTGCGGCCCCAGATGCTGGCGACGACCCGAGCGCCGGTGCGTTCGAGCGCAGGCAGTTCGTGCTCGAGCCATGCTTCGACGCCCGGACCCTGGAGGCCGACGCTGTTGATCATCCCCGCTGCCGTCTCGTGCACACGCGGTGGCGGGTTGCCCGCCCACGGCAGCGGAGACAGCGACTTGACGACGATCGCACCGAGCGAGGAAAGGTCGAAGTAGCGGGACAACTCTGCGCCGTGCCCCGCCGTGCCGGATGCCGACATGATCGGGTTGGGCAACGTGAGGGACCCGACGCGCACCGTGAGGTCGACGGGCTCGCCGGCCTTCTCGTGGCGCGGACGCCGCATCAGTCGTCCCAGCCGAATTGCTCGGCTCGCCACACGCCGCGGTGGTACTCCTGCAGCGTGCGCACCTGCAACCGGTGACGTGACCAATCGAGCATGCCGAGCGCGGCGGCCAACCCCGCCGAAGCGGTGGTGAGCAACGGCACGTTGTTGCGTTGCGCGGCCGCGCGGATATGCGCACCGTCGGCTCTCGGTCCGCGACCGCGCGGGCTGTTGATCACGAGATGGATTTCACCACGGTTGATCAAGTCGACGCCGTCCTCGCCCTCTTCGTCGAGCTTGGCCACGAGTTTGGCCACGGGGATGCCGGCGGCGCGCAGCGCGGCCGCGGTGCCCGTCGTCGCGACGAGCGAGAAGCCGAGTTGGTGGAACAGTTCGCCCGCTTCACAACCGAGCACCTTGTCGCGGTCGGCCAGCGAGAGGAACACGGTGCCCTTTTCCGGCAACGGACCACCGGCCGCGATCTGGCTCTTCATGAACGCGAGACCGGTGGTGAGGTCGATGCCCATGACCTCGCCGGTCGAGCGCATCTCGGGCCCGAGCACCGCGTCGGCCTCGGGGAATCGGTTGAATGGCAGCACTGCCTCTTTGACCGCAACGTGATCGCCGACCACCGGCGGCGCGAGCAATCCGGCCTCACGCAACTCGTCGAGGGTCGCGCCGAGCATCACGCGCGCCGCGATCTTCACCAGTGGTACGCCAGTCGCTTTCGCGACGAACGGCACGGTCCGCGACGCTCGGGGATTGGCCTCGATGACGAAGACCTGACTTCCCTTGACGGCATACTGCACGTTGACCAAGCCGCGTACGTCGAGGGCCTCCGCGATGCGGCGCGTGTAGTCCTCGATCACGGTGATGGTGTCGAGCGACAGATGGGGCGGGGGTATGACACACGCCGAGTCGCCTGAGTGCACGCCTGCTTCTTCGACGTGTTCCATCACCGCGCCGACGAGCACCTCGCCCGTGTGATCGCGGACCGCGTCGACGTCGACTTCGGTGGCGTCTTCGAGAAAGCGGTCGACGAGCACCGGCCGCTCGGCCGACAGCCCGCCTTCGATGCCCAAACTGCCGAAGCGCGAGAGCTCGTGCATCGTGCGTTCGAGCGCCGCGTCGTCATAGACGATCTCCATGGCCCGGCCGCCGAGCACGTAGGAAGGACGTACCAACACTGGATATCCGACACGTTCGACGATGACGGCAGCGTCGGCGAACGACTGCGCGGTGCCGCCCGCGGGCTGCGGGATCTCGAGCCGCGCGCACAGCGCGTTCCACCGCTCGCGGTCTTCGGCGAGATCGATCGACGCCGCGCTCGTGCCCTTGACCAACTCGGGAGGCAGTAGACCGGCCAGCTTGAGCGGAGTCTGCCCACCGAGACCGACGATGATGCCCATCGGTTGCTCGGCCTCGATGATGTTGGCGACATCCTCGTAGGTGATCGGCTCGAAGTAGAGCCGATCACTGGTGTCGTAGTCGGTCGACACCGTTTCGGGGTTGCAATTGACCATGATGGTCTCGAAGCCGGCGTCGCGCAGTGCGAACGACGCGTGCACGCAGCAGTAGTCGAACTCGATCCCCTGGCCGATGCGATTCGGGCCCGAGCCGAGGATCATCACCTTCTGCCGCGTCGACGGACGCACTTCGTCTTCGTCTTCCCACGTCGAATAGTGATAAGGGGTCTCCGCCGCGAACTCGGCACCACAGGTGTCGACGGTCTTGAACGTCGGGTGCACACCGGCGGCGAGACGCGCCGCGCGAACCTCGGCCTCGCTCTGCGTCCAGAGGTACGCGAGCTGCGCGTCGGCGAAGCCGAGTTGCTTGGCCCTGCGCCATTCGCGCACGCTCATCGTCGTGGCCGACTTCGTCGCGAGGTGGGCACGCTCATCGGTGATCACCGAGATCTGATCGATGAACCACGGATCGATCATGGTGAGCTCGGCCACTTCCTCGACGCTGCAACCGCGACGCAGCAGCGCCTCGACCTGGAACGCCCGATCCGGTGTTGCCACCGCCGCCTTGGCCTTGAGCTCGTCATCGGGCAGTGTGTCGAGCTTGCGCTCGGCCGCGTCGCAGTTGAGCCCCGAGCGTCCGAGCTCGAGCGAGCGAAAAGCCTTTTGGAACGACTCGGGGAACGTGCGCCCGATGGCCATCGCCTCGCCGACGGACTGCATCGACGTGCCGAGCACCCCCGAGGTGCCGGCGAACTTCTCGAACGCCCAACGCGGGACCTTGGTGACGACGTAGTCGATGGTCGGTTCGAACGATGCGGGTGTCTTCTTCGTGATGTCGTTGGGGATCTCGTCGAGGGTGTACCCCACTGCCAACTTCGCGGCCATCTTCGCGATGGGGAAACCGGTCGCCTTGGACGCGAGCGCGGAGCTGCGCGACACGTGCGGGTTCATCTCGATGATCACTTGATCGCCGTTGCGGGGGTTGACCGCGAACTGCACGTTGGACCCACCGGTCTCGACGCCGACTCGACGGATGCAGGTGAAGGCCGCGTCGCGCATGAGTTGGTATTCGACATCGGAGAGGGTCTGCGCGGGCGCAACGGTGATCGAGTCGCCGGTATGCACGCCCATCGGATCGAAGTTCTCGATCGAACAGATCACGACGCAATTGTCGGCTCGATCGCGCATGACCTCGAGCTCGAACTCCTTCCAACCGGCGATCGACTTCTCGATGAGGATCTCCGAGATCGGACTCGCATCCAACCCGAGCGATGCGAGCGCCCGGAACTCGGTCATGGTCGACGCGATGCCGGTGCCTTTGCCACCGAGGATGTAGGCCGGCCGGATGATCACGGGCAGGCCGATACGTTCGATCACGCCCATCGCCTCGTCGAGCGTGTGCGCCGAGCCCGAGGCCGGCACCGCGAGGCCGACTTCGATCATGGCCTGCTTGAACTGCTCGCGATCCTCTGCCGTCTCGATCGCCTCGGCTTTGGCACCGATCATCTCGACGCCATATGTGTCGAGCACGCCACTGCGATGCAGTTCCATTGCGAGATTGAGCGCCGTCTGGCCGCCGAGCGTGGGCAGCACCGCGTCGGGTCGTTCACGCTCGATGATGCGCGAGATGACGTCGACGTGCAATGGCTCGACATAGGTCGCGTCGGCGAATTCGGGGTCGGTCATGATCGTCGCGGGATTCGAATTGGCGAGAACGACGCGGTAGCCCTCGGCACGCAACACGCGACACGCCTGCGTACCCGAATAGTCGAACTCGCACGCTTGTCCGATGACGATGGGACCCGACCCGATCACGAGGATCGACTCGAGATCGGTTCTACGCGGCATGGCTAGCCTGCCCAGCTCGCCGCGTTTGAAGGCGCGTGGTCACACCATGCACGTCGCCAGGCGCGTACGGTTGGTCGATGCCATCCCTCACGCAGCGTCGGTCGCCGGGCGGGTTGCCGCGGTCGGTACCTTCCCTGACTCTCATTTCTTCCCTTCGATGAGTGCGCTGAATTCGTCGAACAGGTAACGCGCGTCGTGCGGACCGGGGCCCGCCTCGGGGTGATACTGCACGCTGAAGGCACGGGCGCCGACGACGTGCATGCCCTCGACCGTCTGGTCGTTGAGATTGACATGGGTAAGCTCGGCCACGCCCGCCAAGGAATCCATGTCGACGCAGAAGTTGTGATTCTGGCTCGTGATCTCGATGTGTCCGGTCGCGAGATTGCGCACGGGATGATTGCCGCCGTGATGACCGAACGGCAGCTTGAAGGTGGTGCCGCCGAGCGCCCGTGACAACAGCTGGTGTCCGAGGCAGATGCCGAACAACGGGATGCCGGCATCGATGACCGCGTGGATGTTGTCGATGGCGTGCTCGACCATCGCCGGATCGCCGGGGCCGTTCGACAAGAACACGCCGTCTGGTCGATGCGCAATGATCTCCGACGCCGGCAACCACGCGGGCACCACGTCGACGGTGGCGAACCCGCCGAGCTGGCGAAGGATCGACCGTTTCATCCCGAAGTCGTAGGCGACGATGCGCCGCGGGCCGCTGCCGACGGAATACGGGCGGGGGCACGTGACTTCGGCGACGAGATCGACGCCATCGGTACCGGGCTCGGCCAACGCCGCCGCTTTGAGCGCGGTCTCGCTGACGCCGCCGTCACCGACGAACCCGAACGCGCCGGGGATGGCACCGAAGTCGCGCAGATGCCGCGTGAGGCGTCGCGTGTCGATCCCGGCGATGCCCGCCACACCATGCGTGCGGAGGAACTCGTCGAGGTCGCCGGTCGACCGCCAGTTGCTGCGCCGACGCGCCAGATCGCGCACGATGACGCCACGGCAAAATGGCCGGGCGCTCTCGTCGTCGAAGTCGTTCACTCCGTAGTTGCCGATATGGGGGTAGGTGAACGTGATGATCTGCCCCGCGTAGGACGGATCGGTGATGACCTCTTGATAGCCCGACAGCACGGTGTTGAACACGACCTCGCCGGTGGCGATGGCACTGCCCGCCGTGGCGCCGATCATCTCGCCCTCGAAGGTCGTGCCGTCGGCGAGCACCAACAGTCCTTCGCGGATAGTGGTGGTCATCGTTGGGCTACTCCATCTTCGACAACAGGTTGTCCGTGAAAGATCGTGTGGCGCACTCTGCCTCGCATCGCGCGGCCCTCGAACGGCGTGTTACGAGACTTGGAAGCCATCGTCTCGCCCCGCACGGTCCATTCGACGCTCGGGTCGAAGACACACAGGTTCGCGATGCGTCCGGCGACGACGGGCCCGCCGTGAAGATCAGTGATACCGGCAATCGCCGCCGGCTGCCGTGACATCAGCGCGAACAGACGCTCGACGGTGAGCCCCAACTCGCCGTGGGCGAGCGAGAGCGCGGTCTCGAGGCCGAGCATGCCGGGCGGCGCCTGGTCGAATGGCAACTCTTTGTCGTGCGCCGCGTGTGGAGCGTGGTCGGTGGCAATCGCGTCGATGGTGCCGTCCGCGAGACCGGCACGAACTGCCGCAACGTCACTGTCGGTACGCAGCGGCGGATTGACCTTGAAGACCGCGTCGTAGGTCGCACAACACTCGTCGGTCAGCGTGAAGTGATGCGGCGTTGCCTCGGCGGTCACGCGCAAGCCGCCATCTTTGGCCGCGCGCACCATGGCCACCGAACCGGCCGTGGACAAGTGCTGGAAGTGCACACGGCCGCCGGTCAGACGGGCCAACGCGAGGTCGCGCATCACCATGAGCTCTTCGGACTCGGCCGGCTGGCCGGGGATGCCGAGCTTGACCGACCACAGTCCTTCGTTCATGTGGCCGCCCTCGGCGAGCGCCGTCACCTCGCAGTGTTGCGCCATGGTGATCGAGGCGCCACCGGCAAACGGCGCCAGGCCGCTCGCGTATTCGAAGGCCCGGCGCATCAAGCGCGTGTCCTGCACGCCGGTGCCGTCATCGGTGAACATCCGCACGCCGAGCCCGACGAGCTCGGCCATCGGCGACAACGACTCGCCGCGACGACCGACGGTGATCGCGGCAGACGGGAACACTTCGCAACAGACACCGCGCGCGAGCGCGAGGACATCGCGCACCACCGACGCGCTGTCCATCGTCGGATCGGTGTTGGGCATCGCCACCACTGCGGTGAAGCCACCCAGCGCCGCGCCCCGCGCGCCGGATTCGATCGTCTCGGCTTCTTCCTTGCCCGGCTCGCGCAGATGCGTGTGCAAGTCGACCAGACCCGGGCCCACGAAGCATCCCGTGGCATCGAGCGTGCGATCGCCGTCGAGATCTCGACCGACGTCGAGGATGACGCCATCGGCACCGACGAGCACATCGGCACGGCGCGACCCACCGGCGTCGACCACGGTCCCCCCGCGTATCGCCAACGTTGCGCTGCGGTTCACTTGTGGTCTCCGTTCGAATTGATGTCGTCAGGCGCGCTCGCGAGCCCGTAGCCGCTGCCGAGGAGCAAGAACAGCACCGCCATGCGCACCGCGACACCGTTCTTGACCTGGTCGATGATGACCGCGTTGGGCAGGCCGGCCACCTGGGCCGAGATCTCGACGCCGCGGTTCATCGGGCCGGGATGCATGATGAGGGCGTTCTTCGGTAGCCGAGCCGCGCGTTCGATGGTCATGCCGTAACACGTCGTGTACTCGCGCAATGACGGGATCAACATCTCGTTCATGCGCTCCCGCTGCATGCGTAACAGGTACACCACGTCGGCCGAGGGCAGCACCGCGTCGAGATCGTGGCTCACCTTTACCGGCCATCCGTCGAGCCGCGCCGGCAGCAATGTCTGCGGTGCGACGAGGGTGACTTCGGCGCCGAGCGCGACGAACGCCAGCAGATCGCTACGAGCGACCCGGCTGTGCTTGATGTCGCCCACGATGGCGATGTGACGGCCGGAGAGCGTTCCGCAATGCTGGCGGATGGTGTAGCTGTCGAGCAGCGCTTGCGTCGGATGCTCGTGGCCTCCGTCGCCGGCGTTGATCACCGAGCAGTCGACCCAGCCGGTGATCTGCCACGGCACGCCGGCCGAGCCATGGCGCACGACGATCGCGTCGACGCCCATCGCTTCGATCGTCTCGACGGTGTCGCGCAACGACTCGCCCTTGTTCACCGAAGAGGTACCGACGCTGAAGTTCATCGTGTCGGCGGAGAGGCGCTTGGCCGCAGTCTCGAAGGACAGGCGGGTGCGGGTGGAGTCTTCATAGAAGAGCGACACGACGGTCTTACCGAGCAGCGCGGGCACCTTGGGGATGCGCCGCTCGCTGACTTCGACGAATCGGTCGGTCAATTCGAGCAGGGCGGTGATGCCGTCGCCGCCGAGGTCTTCGATCGACAAGAGGTGCTTCACTTCTGCATCTCCCCGATATCGACGCCGTCGTCGTAGACATTGACTACTTCGTCCCGGCGGGTGGGAAGGTTCTTGCCCACGTAGTCGGGGCGGATCGGCAACTCGCGATGGCCGCGGTCGACCATCACCGCAAGTTGCACGGCGCGAGGACGGCCGTAGCTGTGCACCGCGTCGAGCGCGGCGCGAACAGTGCGCCCGGTGAAGAGCACGTCGTCGACGAGCACGACGATGGCGCCGTTGACGTCTTCGGGGATGTGCGACGGCGCTTGCGGCAGCACCGGGCGCAACCCGATGTCGTCGCGGTGCAAGGCGACATCGACCATGCCGACGGGCGGCCGGTGCCCTTCGATCTGTTCGAGCGCATCGGCGATGCGTTCGGCGATCGGCACACCACCGGTCTGCAACCCGACGATGATCACTCCGTCGAGACCCTTGTTGCGCTCGAGGATCTCGTGCGCCATGCGTTTGGTGGCCCGCTGGACGTCGGCGGACGACATCACCTGCTTGCGGGCAACGAAAGCGCCCCCATACGGGGGCGCGAGACGACGTTCTCTTTCAGCCACTGGCTACCTCTTTCCGTGCGGGCCTCACTGGACCCGCTTCACGGTCAAGCTCGAACGTTAGCGCCGCCCCCGCCCGTCTCGCACCTACTTTTTCTCTCCGTTAGGAGGTGAGCTTGAGGAGGTAGGCCTCGCCGGCGACGCGATTGTCGCCTTCGGCCACGGCCTGGCGGATGACCAGCGACGACGAGGTCGGCACCGAGAGCACGCTGTAGGCGACGCCCGAGTAGCCGAGCGACACCGTGGTGAGCTGGTTGGCGGCGCTCGGGACGAAGGTCAGGTAATCGAGCCCGCCGGTAACCGGCGCGGCCACGAGCCCGTTGCCGTCGGCAGCCCACGTCACGGCCTCTGCGGCGTATTTGAACGTACTCACGTCGACGACGCCCGCGGCGCGGGCGGTGAGCACCAGCAACGTGTCCTTGCCCGCGATGGCCAACTGCCCGTGACCGGTGTCGACGCGCACGGCCCGGGCGAAATCGTTGTGGCTCGGCGCGCCGATGGCGACGACCTCGCTGTTCCCCACCGACACGGCCCAGGTCGCGGCGCCGGATCGCCGGGTGACCGAGACGAGCTGCTCGTTGACCAACTGCTCGACCACCTGGGCGGCGGGCGAGATCTCGGGCACGGGGCTCGGTTCGCCCCCACTGGCCAGGTCGTAGCGGAACCAACCGGCGGCGCCCTCGGCCCGCAAGTAGAGCCCGGTGCCGCTGGCCGACCACGCCGCGCCATCGACGGCCAGGGGCGTAGCCGGTGGCGATGCGACCACGCGATCGGTGCTGAGTGCCCCGTTCTGTTCGGCGCTGGCGATCAGGTGGGTGGTCGCGCCGTTGCACGAATCGGAAACGACCACTTTCTCGCTCGGTCCGGCCACCATCTTCGGGTCGGCGAAGACGCGGTCGGTGAGGATGCGGCGCCCCGGCGAGGACCCGTCGACGGGCTGGGCGTACAACCACATCGCCGCCGTCGACAGCGCGCTGTTCGGGCTGAACGTACAGCGCTCGTTCGACTGCGCGGGGGCCGCCATGTAGAGGAACTTGCCGTCGGGCGACGCGCCCACGGGCACCGAGCCGCGAGCCAGCGGCGCGGTCTGGACGTCGTCGATACGGCTGCTGTCGGTGTACAAGGGTGGCGCGAGGATGCTCGTCGGCGGGCCGGCGACGGTGGTCGTGGTCGGCCGCGTGTTCTCCGGCCCGGTGGCAGCGATGGTGTCGCCCGGTTCACGGGTGCCCCACCACGCCAACGCCCCGGCCAAGAGGGCCAGCACCGCGGCTGCGGCGGACAGCTGCACGAGCGTTTCGAGGCGCCGGCGAGACCACGGTTGGCGCGGGCGATTGCGGCGCGCCCTCTTGGTCGGAGGCAGCGCGTCGTCGAACACCGTGGTGCGCAGCGTGACGACTTCGGCCGTTTCGAATTGGCGTTCGGGCTCGGCCCGCAGCGCGGCATCGAACGACGGCCAGAAGCCTTCGTGATGTTGGGGCGTCTCCGCGTCGCGCAGCACGGTGACGAGATCGATCCGCGCATCGAGCGCTCGCCAGAACTCGGGGCGGTGCGCCGGCGGTTCGACGGCCGACAACAGTTCACGAAGGTCGGGCGGGCCAGACTCGGGATCGCCCGGCTTCCGAGGATCGCGCGGCTGGTCTGTCATGGCGCCTCGGCTCCCCTGTTCGGGCTCAACGCGCGGCGCAACTGCACCCGAGCCCGGCTGACCCTCGACGCGATGGTCCCCGCGGGGACGCCCAGCACTGAGGCCGCCTCCTCGTAGGACAGGCCTTCGCCGTCGATCAACCACACCGCGGCGCGCATCTCGTTCGAGAGCTGCGCCATCGCGGCATCGATGTCGCGGCGCGACGATGCCTGCAGTTCGGGGCTGGCCCGCGTGTCGGGAACCTCCGCGGCCTCGTCGAGGGCGCTGACCGGGCGGCGCCGGCGCAGTTCGTCGAGGCACGTGCGGTACACGATGCGGTAGAGCCAAGTGCCGAACGCCGAGTCGCCGTGGAACGACGGCAGCCCGCGATAGGCCCGGAGGTAGGCCTCCTGCAGCGCGTCGTCCATCCCTCCGCGGTCACCGACGAGGCCGAACGCGAGCCGGCGCATCGAGACATCGTGCTGGCGAATCAGAGAACCGAACGCGTCGCGGTCGCCCGACTGGGCGCGCAACACCAGCGCTACCGAGCGCGATTCACCGGTGGTTGTTGCCAATCCCACGGTCCTTGGACGTGTCGGGACCAGTTTCTCTTCCGAGAAGACCAGTGTCTCTTCCGAGAGGATCAGTGTCTTCGGCCGGGGGCTCACCGGCGCGTTGCGGTGATCGGCGGACGTGCTCGGCCACGCGGGCCAAGATCCCGTTGACGAAGCGCGACGAGTCCGCGGTCGAATAGCGGCTGGCCAATTCGACGGCCTCCGCGAGCACGACCCCGGTGGGCACGTCGCTGCGGTAACCCAACTCGTAGACGGCGATACGCATGAGGCAGCGATCGATCGACGGCATGCGCTCGAGTCGCCATTCGCGGGCGAATTGGGTGATGAGGGCGTCGCTGTCGGCGAGGTGTTCGCTGACGCCCCTCAATAGCGCGACCGTGTAGTCGAGCGGAGTGACGATCTGAGCGTCGAGCACCTCGAGCGGGTCGACGCCGCGCGCCTCGGCTTCGTACAACAGGACGAGCGCTGTCTCGCGGGCCTCACGCCGCGGCCGCAACGGCTTGCCGTCATCGGCCGGCGAGATCACCTCTTCGAGGACGACTTCGGAGTCTTCGTCGGCCTCGACCGGCAACAGGTGCAGCGGGAACGCCAGTGGGACTGCGTCGGACCGTGCGGGGCGATAGGCATCATCGCGACGGTCGGCGGCCGCCTCCGCGCGAGGATCGTCGGGGTCGGTCACGGCCGAGCGACGATCGACAGGTCACGCACGGGTGAGGTATTCGCCGCTGCGGGTATCGACCTTGACGCGCTCGCCGGGGTTGACGAAGAGGGGCACCTGCACCACGAGCCCCGTCTCGAGGGTCGCCGGCTTGCGGGCACCCGAGACCCGGTCGCCCTGCACGCCCGGCTCGGTAGAGGCGATCGTGAGCTCGACCGATGCCGGGAGATCGACACCGACCACCTCGTCGCCGTACATGTTGAGGATGGCCGTGGCGTTTTCGATCAGGTAATTCGACGCATCACCCAATGTGGACGGCGCGACCTGCATCTGGTCGTACGTGGTGTTGTCCATGAACACGTAGTCGTCACCGTCGCGGTAGAGGAACTGCATCTCGCGCTTGTCGACGATGGCCCGCTCGACGCGTTCGGCCGCGCGGAACGTACGGTCGATGACCGCACCGGTGCGCACGTTCTTCAGTGTGGTGCGCACGAAGGCGTGCCCTTTGCCCGGCTTGACGTGTTGGAAATCGACGATCTGGAACAGACCCGAGTCGATCTCGAGGGTCATCCCGGTCTTGATGTCGTTGGTGGTGATGGCGGGCATGCGCGAGCTTTCGGTGAGGTGATTTCGGTTCAGGCCACGACGGGATCTTTGGCCGTGTGTGTCAGTGGCCGACACCCGGAAGGCGTCACGATCACCGTGTCCTCGACGCGCACCCCGCCGAAGTCGGGAAGGTACACACCGGGCTCCACCGTGACCACGTGGCCGGCCTGCAGCGTAGCAGTCGTTCGGGTGTTCACCCACGGTGCCTCATGGATGTCGAGGCCCACGCCGTGGCCGGTGCCGTGCACGAATCGCTCGCCCCAGCCCCGCTCGGTGATGTAGTCGCGGCAGGCCCGATCGACCTCTTTGGCCGGCGTACCGTCGATGACCGCGGCGACACCGGCGGCCTGCGCGCCGGCCACCGCGTCGTAGACGCGCTGCTGCTGCGCGGACGGCTCGCCGACGACAACGGTGCGGGTCATGTCCGAGCGATAGCCGTCGACGATGGCGCCGAAGTCGATGATCACGAAGTCACCTTCCCGGACTTGCCGGGGCGACGGCCGGTGGTGCGCCTTGGCCGAGTTGGGACCGCTGGCGATGATCGTCTCGAACGCGCTGCCGCTCGCGCCGAGTCGCCGCATCGCGGTGTCGAGCTCGAGCCCGAACTCGGCTTCGGTGGGGCCGTCGAGCAAGCGTCGGCGGACCCCGCCGAGTGCCGCGTCGGCGATCGCCGCCGCGGCTTCGATGCGCGCGAGTTCGCCCGCGTCCTTAGTGACGCGTAACCCTTCGACGAGGAGATCGGTAGCGAGCAACTCGCGCTGCTCGAACCACTCTTGATAGCTGCGTTGTTGCGCCCAGGTCACCGAGTGCGACTCGAGACCGACGCGGGCCGACGAGCCGACGGCGCTGATCGTGACCTCTCGCTGCGCGTTGGTCGTGATCTCGACACTCACGGGGGCGCCACTGGCGGTGACCTGCTCGACCACCTGCGTCTCGTAGCGACCGTCGGTGACCAACACCGCGTCGTCGGCAGTGACGACCACCAGACCGGCCGAACCGGTGAAGCCCGTCAGGTAACGCACGTTGGTGGGGTTGGTGACGATGAGCGCGTCGCAACCAGCGGTATCGAGCGCCGCGCGTAATCGATCGATACGCGGGCCGATGTCAAGAGTTGGCAACGCAGTAGGTGGAAGCCTCGTCACGAGACGGCTCCGAGCAGCCGGCCGACCGCGTCGATCGCCATGACGTAACCGTGCCCGCCGAACCCGACGATGCTGCCGGTGGCCACCGGCGCCACCACCGACGTGTGGCGCCACTGCTCACGCGCATTGGGGTTGGACAAGTGCAACTCGACGACCGGCCCGTCGAATGTCGCCAAAGCGTCGTGGATGGCCCACGCGTAGTGCGTGAACGCGCCGGGATTGATGACGACGGCCGCGCATCGATTGCGCGCCGAGTGGATGGCATCGACGAGCACACCTTCGTGGTTCGACTGGACATGCTCGAGCGCGAAACCGAGGGCGGTGGCCGCACCGCGTGCGCGCTCGACATGGTCGTCGAGTGAGTCGGTGCCGTAGACGCTCGGCTCGCGTTGACCCAACAGATTCAAGTTGGGCCCTGACAAGAGAAGGATGATCGGCGCTGAACTCACGACATGAGCCTCTCGAATGCCTCGACGAGAACTTCGTCGTCGATACCAGTCACTGGCTCGACCCCGTGTGGTCCGTCGAGCACCAACGTGATGCCCGCCAAGGCCTTCTTGTCGCGCGCGAACAGCGGGAGCACCACATCCGCGCGTGTGCCTGCTGGTGGTCGTAACGGCAAGTCGTATCCCCCTACCACGCTACGGTGCTCGGCAACGCGCTCGTCGTCGATGCGGTCGAGTTGGCGGGCAACCTCGGCTGCGTAGATCAGCCCGATGGCGACCGCCTCGCCGTGATGCAAGTCGTACTGCCCCGCGGTCTCGAGTGCATGCGCAAGCGTGTGCCCGTAGTTCAAGATGGCGCGACGACCGCCCTCGCGCTCGTCGCTCGACACGACATCGGCCTTGATGCGGACGCACGCCGCGACGCGCTCGTCGAGCGGCAGCGAGTCGAGGTGGCCACCGCCCAGAAAGTGATACTTGGCCATCTCTCCGAGACCGCATCGCATCTCGCGCGGCGGCAGCGTCGTGAGCATCGCGGTGTCACAGATGACGCCGTGGGGTTGCCAGTACGCGCCCACCAGGTTCTTGCCTTCGGGCAGATTGACGCCCGTCTTGCCTCCGATGGCGGCGTCGATCTGTGCGAGCAGTGTCGTCGCGACGTGGATGACGGGCACACCGCGGTGGTAGCTCGCTGCGGCGAAGCCCGCGATATCGGTGACCACGCCTCCGCCGACGCCGATGACGACGTCGGCTCGCGTGAGACCCCACTGCGCGAAACCGCGGCACAGCGTTTCGATCGTCGACAGCGACTTGGCCTCTTCGCCATCGTCGACGAAGAAGACGCGGTGTTCGATGCCGGGATCGACGTCGTGCGGGATGCCGCGCTGGGTCACGATCGCGGCGCGGGCCACGCTGCGCGGTAGCAACGTGGCGAGCTGCTCGCCTGCGCCGGCGCCGACGATGACGTCGTAGCTGCGATCGCCCAACGAGACGGGGACGACGATCACGATGCGCGCTCGTGGCTCTTGATCGCGGCGAGCACTGCATCGGCCACCTGATCGGCGGTGCATCCGTCGACGTCGACGACGAAGTGCGCGGCACTCGTGTAGGCGCTCTGGCGTTCGACCACGATGCGCCGCAGCGCCGCCTCGGGATCGTCGCCGAGCAGCGGCCGACCGCTGCCACCGCCGACGCGGGCGAGCAGTGTCTCGGGTCGGGCGCGCAGCCACACCACCGAGCCCCGCTCGCGCATCAGCGCGCAGTTGTCAGGCGACAGCACGGCTCCCCCACCGGTCGAAACGACGGTGCGCCCGGGAAGGCGAAGCAACGTTTCGAGCACGTCGTGTTCGATCGCCCGAAACCCTGCCTCCCCGTCTTCGGCGAAGATCTCGGCAATCGTACGACCGGTCGTTCGCTCGATGCGCTTGTCGGCGTCGACGTGGCGCCAACCGAGACGGCGCGCGAGGCGACGACCCACACTGGTCTTGCCCGCGCCCATCATCCCGATGAGCACGAGATGGGGTTGCAGGGGCGCCACGGGGTCAGGCTACCCTCCGGCTCTTCGCGCAAGCGCTCATCGCGCGGTAGGCAGTTCAGGCCGATCCGGCGCTGCGGCCACCGTCGGCGACGAATTCGCTTCCGGTCGAGAACGAAGACTCGTCGGACGCGAGGAACAACGCGAGGTTCGCGATTTCCTCGGGTTGGGCCCAGCGCGGAATCGGTAGATGGGCCAGCACGGAGTTGCGCTCGGCCACCGCAGCGGGCGACAGATCCGGCAGCGTCATCGGGGTCGCCACGGCCCCGGGATGGATCGAGTTGACCCGGATCCCGTGGTGGCCGAGCTCCATCGCAGCGTACTTCGTGAGCCCCCGAAGGCCCCATTTGCTCGTGCCGTAGGCGGTGTAGCCAGGGCGGGCCACCAGCGCCGCCACCGACGAGATGTTGACGATCGAGCCGCCGCCGCCTCCGTCGATCATCGCCTTCGCAACCGTCTGGATGCCGAGGAACGCGCCGATGAGGTTGATGTCGAGAGTCTTGCGGAACGTCGCCTCGTCACATTCGAGCAACGTGCCGGGCACCATGATGCCGGCGTTGTTGACGAGCACGTTGGGCGCACCGAAGCGCTCGGTACACAGAGCAACCGCACTGTGCCAGTCGGTGGCCGACGTGACGTCGAGATGCGCGTAGCCCGCCGCTGCTCCGATCGATTCGGCTACGGCCGCGCCTTCGTCCAACACATCGGTGAGCAACACCTTGGCGCCTTCGGCGGCGAACAGGCGCGCTTCACATTCGCCTTGTCCGCGCGCGGCCCCCGTTATGAGCGCGATCTTGCCGTCGAGCCGTCCCATAAGACCCCCTGAGTCGGCAGCGAGCCTTTCACATTGACGGCGATAATCCGCCGTTCGGCACATTGACGGCGATAATCCGCCGTTCGGGCGGCGGGGAATCAGCCCAGCAGTTGGGGCGCGAAGAGCACGCCGACCGAGGCCCCGATGGCGAGCGCGGGGCCGAAGGGGAACGTCGTCCCGAACAGCCCGGTCTGGGGGGCGAGCTCGCCCGCCTCGACCAACGGATCGATCAGCAACTCGCGGCCCGTCACCTTGCGGGCGAGGAACAACGCGGCGCCGATGCCGAGACCGACGAGACAACCGATCACAAGCGAGATCAACACCAAACGGACAGAGTTCAGATAATCGTCGGTCCATCCGAGGAACAGACCCATCACGAGGGCCAGCTTCACGTCGCCGAAGCCGAGCGCGTTCGGCCGGATGACGAACGGGAGACCGAGCATCACCGCGTAGGCGAGCATGCCGATGAGCGCTCCCGCGATCGCCTTTGGTTCGTCGTAGTACAGCGAGATCGCCACGATCAACACGAGCGACGCACCGAGCGAGGGGAACACGATGCGGTCGGGAATCATGTAATTGAAGAGGTCGACGACCGACACCGCGATGAGCGTCGCGAAGAACAGCCAGTAGGCGACCACGGTCCAGAGGGGCCCGAAGCGCACCGCGGCCGCGGCGAACGCGAACGCGGTGACGACCTCGACGATCGGATACGCGACGGTGATGCGTTCGTTGCACGAAGCGCAGCGCCCCCGCAACATGAACCACGACACAACGGGCACGAGGTGGCGCGGCGCGATCGGCGCTTCGCAGTGCGGGCAACGCGGGCCCGGCCGGAACACCGGCCACCGCTCGGGCACGCGGTCGATGACCATCGTGAGCAGGCTGCCGATGACGAGCCCCAGGGGGATCGACAGACCCACCAAGAGCTGCTTGCTCACTTGCGTCCCGCTCTGAAAGGGGCCGCTCGGGCCCGCTTCGCTTCGCTCATCGGTTCGAGTATCCCTGACCGACGATCAGGAGTCGACGGAACCGAGGAACTTCAACAGCAATCCACGGTTGACGGTGTCGTCTTCTGCTTCGATTGCGGCCAGCGCGGCCTCGCGCTCCTCGGGAGTCTGTGCCTTCGCGGCCGCGGCCACGGCCTTCGCCGCCCGCGGGCTCAAGTTCGCCAATTGGCGGGCGATCTCGGCAGGGTCGTCGAGTTCGGATTCGAACGATCGACCACGCGCCGGCTCGGGATACGAGTCGGCGTCGTAGTGCGGTTCGTCGCTCAGGCCGGCATCGCCGAGACCACTCATCTCCGACGAACTCGGACCGGCCATGTCGTGGGGCTGATAGTAGCCCGGCGCGGACTCTTCCCATTCGCTCGTCGGCTCGTCCCAGCCCTGGAACCCCGGTTGGGTGGTGGACTGGCCGTTCGTATCGCCCGGGCCCTCCCACTGCGTGCGCAAGTCTGCCGGTTCCCCGATCGGGGGCACGGCGTCGGCAACCGACGAAGAGAGCGCTTCGTCGACAAGGCTCGCGGAGCGATCGCCTTCGGCATCATCCGGGGCACGGGTGCCCACCGTGACGAGACCCAGTTCGACGATTTCCTTGACGCCACGCAGCGCGGGCAACTCGTCGAGACCTAGCGCCTCGCCGACACCACCGACGCTGCGACCGCCACCGATCGCGGCGATGATGCGCCAGCGCTCGTTGTCGATCTTGACCATCGAGCCGGCCAATTCGGGGCGCAACGTCAACCACGCATCGACCGACGGTACGACGGCTTCGATCGAGCGCCATTCGACGAGCATCGCCTCGGCCTCGTCGAGCATCGGCTCGATCTCGCTCGCGACCATCCCCGCCGGCGCCATCGCGCCCGTTTCGAAGATGAACGAGCCGCGCTTGAAGCGCAGCAAGTGGAACAACGTGTTGATGAGGCTGTCGTCGGTGGCACCCGGCACGATCAATTCGCTCGCGGCCAGCTGACCTTCCTCGACCCACAGGCTGCCCGACCCGCGGTCACCGTTGACGCGCAAACGTCCCGTCTTGCGGGTCGTCGCCAATAGCCGGAGCACATCAGGCAGTGCGAATGTGTCCAGTGTTCCTTGAAGGGCCACGGTTCTTGACCTCCGGCGTGCGGTCCTAACTTGAGTCTTTTGTCGGCATCTGGCCGCCGAAGTTCAGTGATCCGCCGGGAAAGTTGCTGGTATGGGCGAATTGCCGGGTGCCTCGAGCACCTTCTGGCGCGCCGCCGCGAGCATCGCGTCGACCGGCGCCGCCACACCGGTCCAGTGGCCGAACGCACGGGCCGCCTGGAACACGAGCATGCTCAGCCCGTTGTGGGCCTCGATGCCGCGCTCGCGCGCCGCCGCCAGCCACGGGGTCTCGAGAGGGTTGTAGACGAGGTCGACGAGCACCTGCCCCGGCCGCAGCAGGTGGAGGGGCACGGGTACTGCTGCCTCGAGTGGCCCCGCCATCCCGAGGGGCGTGGCGTTGACGACGACGGCGCAACCGGACAGATCATCGAGGGCGCCGACCCGACCGCACGTGCCCGCCAGCGCCGCGGCGCCGGCGGCAGCACCCGCACTGCGATTGACCACGATCACTTCGGACGCACCCGCGCCGGCCAACGCACGCACGACTGCCCGCGCCGCGCCGCCACCGCCGATGACGCCACACCGCCGGCCCGCCACGTCACCACCGCTGTCGTGACGGAACGCATCGACGAACCCGGCACCATCGGTGTTGTCACCGAACAACCAGCCGTCGCGGTTGACGACGCAGTTGACGGCGCGCAATTCGCGAGCCGCGTCGCTGAGCTCGTCGACCGCATCGGCCACCGCCGACTTGTGCGGCATGGTCACCGAGAGGCCGCGGATCCCCAGCGCGCGCACGGCGTCGAGCGCGGTCTTGGCCTCGCCCTCGCGTACGTCGAAGGCCAAGTAGACCCAATCCAGATCGACTGCGGCGAACGCCGCATTGTGGATGGCCGGCGAGATCGAATGCCTCACCGGCGCACCGATGACCGCCGCCAGCTGGGTATGGCCCGTGATCGGCCGGCCCGGCTTCGGCTGCTCTGCGGTCATCCACAGAGCCCTTTGCGTTCGCAGATCTCTTTGGCCGCGAGGAACGCCCTTTCGGTCTCGGCAAAGGTGTGAGCACCGCCCTCGTCGGTGAGCACGTACCAAAACCACCGGCCGTCGGCGGGATTCAACGCGGCCTCGATCGACTTGCGACTGGGCGCCGCGATCGGCGTTGGTGGCAGCCCTTTGACCTTGTAGGTGTTGTAGGGGCTGTCGACGGTGAGATCGTTGAGCGTCAGCCCTCGATCCTTGTTGACCGCGTACAGCACGGTGGCATCGATCTGCAGCTCGGTATCGAGATACAAGCGGTTGTAGATGACGCGCGCGATCTTCGCCCGGTCGGGGTCGACCTTTGCTTCGCGCTCGATCAAGGAGGCGACGATGAGCACCTGCCATGGCGTCACGCCGAGCGCCGCGGAACGGCCCTCGATGTCGAGTTCGGTGGCTACCCTTTCGGTCTCGTCGCGCATGCGCACCAGCAGGCCGAGCTCGTCGGACGCCGTGCGCTCGTCGAGGTTGTACGTATCGGGGAAGAAGATCCCCTCACGATTCGTCGCGGTCGGTGGCGCCCACTTCAGTGCCACGTCAGGACTGGCCAAGGCCGCGTCGAGCTCTGTGCCGTTGAATTGCTGCAACTGCGCCAGCAGCTTGCCTTTTATCTGATTGATGGTGAGACCAGGAGGCACCGTGACCCGGAACTCGGTGACCGCGCGCGCCGGGCCGCGCAGCACCGCGACCGCGTCGGCGAAGTCCATGTTCTTGCGCATGTCGTAGATGCCCGCCTGGAAAACCCCGCCTCCATTGCGGCTCAGCCACATCCGGAAGATCGTCGGATTCCCGATGATGTCCTCACGCGCGAGGTCGGCGGCGATCTCACTCGTCGACGAGCCTGATTGAATCGTGAACTCGATCGGCGCGCCTTCGGGACCGGGCGGGTGGACCTGCTGTTGCACCCACCGCCACACGAGGCCAGCGCCGACGAGGCCGATGATCGCCGTGCACGCCACGGCGGTGAGGATGCGGCGCTGTCGGGAACTGCGCCGCGGCAACACGACCCAGCCATCTTCGGCGTAGTCGATGGCCACGTCGGCCAGGCGGGCGTCCGCGACCGTGGTCCCTTCTGCCGTCGGCGCGCTGTGCTGCGGGCGCGTTCTGGCCCGCTCCGAAGGGTCGCTCGGGCCCGCTTTCCGCTCTGAAGGGCCGCTCGAGCCCGCGTCCACCACCGTGCGCGTGGCCCGCTGCCGCGTGGGCTTGGCCTTGGGCGCGGGTTCGCTCTGGAGCGGCGTGCCCGTGTCGGTGTCGATGTCGGTGTCGGTGTCGCCGCGAGGTGCGGGCCGAGGATTGCGGGAACCGTCGTCGTCGCTCATGATCTCGACCGGCCCCGATCGAGCCATGCCTGGAGCATCACGGCCGCAGCCACCTTGTCGACGACACGGCGGCGCGCCGGCGCGCGTAGCGATTGCTCCATCAGGCTCCGTTCGGCGGTGAGCGTGCTCAGCCGCTCATCGTAGGTCTCGACCTGCACGCGGAGGGTGGCACGAAGGGCCTCGACCTCGGCCAGGGCGGCCTTTGCGGCTGGTCCGACCTGGCCCGACAGTGACAGCGGGAGACCGACGACCACCGTCGTTGCCTCCCACTCCTGCACGATCTCACCGATGCGCAGGCGGTCACGGGCCATATCGCGGCTTCGGGTGACCACCTCGATGGGCGTGGCCACCGTGCGATCGGAGTCGCTGACCGCGACGCCGATTCTCTTGGCGCCGAGGTCGAGACCGATGGCCCGGCCACCGGTCTGCCCGCTCGGGCCCGTCACAGCCCTGTCGCGGCGCGCGCGGCCGCCAACGCCGCGTCGATGCCCGCGGCGTCTTTGCCACCGGCAACCGCGAAGTCGGCGCCCTTGCCGCCTCCGCCCTTGATGAGCTTGGCCGCGTCGGCAATCAGTTCGCCGGCGTGAAGTCCCGAGCCTTTGGCCACGGCCGAGACCAGCGCCGCGCCGCCGCCCTCGGGCGCTCCACCCAAGATCACTGCACGCACACCCGGTTGGTCGCGCACCGCGAACGCGAGGTCGCGCAGTGCGTCGCGATCGACGCCGTCGTGACGGGCCACGACGATGCCGTCGATCGCCTGCGCCGCGAGTTCGCCGGCACCGGCCGACGCGAGTTGCTGGCGCAGTTGCCGCAATTCAGCCGCGAGCTCTTTGTTCTCCGCGAGACGCTTCTCGATGCCCTGGACCAGCTCGCCCGCAGGCACACCGACGAGCTCGGCCGCACGCGCGAGCGTCGCTTCTTCGTCGCGCAGGCGATCGATGGGTCCGAATCCGGCAATCGCCTCGAGGCGGCGGATGTTGGAGCCGATCGAACCCTCGGACACGATCTTCATCGGACCGATGTCGCCCAGTGCGCGCACATGCGTGCCGCCACACAGCTCGAGCGACCGTTCCCCCGCTTCGAGCACGCGCACGATATCGCCGTACTTGTCGCCGAAGAATGCGATGGCGCCCAGCTGCTCGGCGTTGTCCTTGGTGGTTTCGTAGTGGCGCACGCGCGCATTGGCCAACACTTCGTGATTGGCGAGGTCTTCGATGGCGCGGATCTCGACGTCGGTCAGACCTTGGTAGTGCGAGAAATCGAAGCGCAAGCGGTCGGGACCCACGTACGAACCCTGCTGCTTCACGTGTTCGCCCAGCACGGTGCGCAACGCCCAATGCAAGATGTGGGTACCGGTGTGGTGACGGCGGATGGCATCGCGCCGCTCGGCGTCGATCGAAGCCATCACGGTCTGGCCGACTTCGATGTGGCCGTCGACGGGTTCGACGATGTGACGGCTCAAGGCGCCCGCAATCGACTGCGTGTCGATGACGCGGACGACACCCGAGGGACCGGTGATGGTGCCCGTATCGCCGACCTGACCGCCGGACTCTGCGTAGAACGGAGTGCGATCGAGCACGATCGAGGTGTCGTCGACATGCAGCACACGACTTTCGATCTCGTAGTGATCGCGGCCGACGAACTCTGTCGGCCCGAACGTGGCGAGCACGTCGAGATAGGGCTCGAGGTCGACGGTGCCCCCTTCGACCTTGCGCGCATCTTTTGCACGCTTGCGTTGCTGTTGCATCGCACTCGCGAAGCCGTCGTTGTCGACGGTCAGATTGCGTTCAGCGACGATTTCTTGCGTGACCTCGAGCGGGAACCCGTAGGTGTCGTGGAGGAGGAACGCGACAGCACCGGACAACGTGGTCCCACCCGCGGCCGCGAGTTGATCGAGCTCGACATCGAGGATGCCCGAGCCGGTCTTCAAAGTCTGGCGGAACCGCTCTTCTTCGCGCTGCGCGACCTCACGGATGAAATCGTGATTCTTCGCCAGCTCCGGATAGTCGGCGCCCATGATGTCGACGACCGAGTCGATCATCGCGGGCAACACCAGCTCTTCGATCCCCACGATGTAGGCGTGACGGATCGCGCGCCGCATGATTCGCCGCAGCACGTAGCCGCGATCGTTGTTCGAAGGGAACACGCCGTCGTTCACCAAGAACGCCGTCGAGCGCGCGTGGTCCGCGAGAATGCGCAGCGACACGTCAGAGCGGGGTTCGGACCCATAGCGCCGGCCGGCGAGACGCGACGCGACCGCCAGCAGTTGCTGGAACTCCTCGGTGTCCCACACCGAATCGACGTCCTGCAATACCGCCAAGATGCGCTCGAGGCCGGCCCCGGTATCGATGCTCGGCCGGGGCAATGGGACCAACGTGCCGTCGGCGCGTTGATCGAACTGCATGAACACGAGGTTCCAGATCTCGACGAACCGCTCGGCGCCCCCGTGCGCCGGGCCACCATCGGCGCCGTAGGCCGGGCCCTTGTCCCAGAAGATCTCCGAGCATGGCCCACACGGACCGGTGTCGGCCATGCGCCAGTAATTGTCCTCATCGAGACGTTGGATGCGCTCGGCGGGCACGCCCACCACGTCGCGCCAGATCTCGGCTGCGTCGTCGTCGCTGACATGCACCGTGACCCAGAGTCGGTGAGGGTCGAGACCGAGGGTCCGAGTGA
The DNA here is from genome assembly GCA_035525225.1 of Acidimicrobiales bacterium. Taxonomy (GTDB): domain Bacteria; phylum Actinomycetota; class Acidimicrobiia; order Acidimicrobiales; family WLNW01; genus DATLFA01. Next base: position 155,523 of record DATLFA010000061.1, on the reverse strand, counting down.
CGAACTCCCACGCGTACGGAATGGCCCGCTCTTTGAAGTAGTCGCCGAAGCTGAAGTTGCCCAGCATCTCGAAGAACGTCAGGTGGCGCGACGTGTGGCCGATCTCGTCGAGGTCGTTGTGCTTGCCGCCGGCGCGGACGCACTTCTGCACCGTGACCGCCCGTGGCCATGGCGCGACCTCGTCGCCCAGGAAGTACGGCTTGAACGGAACCATACCCGCGACGGTGAAGAGCAATGTCGGGTCATGCGGGATGAGACTCGCCGAAGCCTCGTGGTGGTGCTCCCTGCTCACGAAGAAATCGACGAAAGCGCGGCGCAACTCGTTCGCGTTCACGACCGCAGATTGTAGGGCGCTCGGTGGAGCTATCGATTGCCTATTCGACCGGGCTGGCGGAGATCACTCGTCTGGATCTCGCTCGGCAGCACGAATTCGTCATCGAGTTCCTGCCGTCGAATCCGCATTGCCCGCAGTCCTTCGTCGGCTGCGGCGCGGATCTCGGTGGTGACTCGCTTGGCGCGGTCGACGACGTCGGTACCTCTTGCAGTAACGGCGCTGCGCACCTCCGACGGCGCATAACGATTGACCGTGCGCCGCACCCGGCGCTTGACCATGACCGTGGAAGCGATACCCGCGCCGTACCCGACAACGGTCCAGAACGCTCTCTTGGGCATCCGACCAGGCTAGTCACATTGGCGGCGATAATCCGCCGCTGGTCACATTGGCGGCGATAATCCGCCGCTGGTCACATTGGCAGGGGAAAGACGCCTATCGCCGCCCACGGCGCCGGCGGCGGGTTCGGCGCGGTGGGTTCTGCTCACGCCGAGTGCTGTCGCCGGCCTTCGCGCCGATGGCTTTCGCGTCGATCGCCTTGGCCTCGATCGCCTTGGCTTCCAGGCCCCGCAGCCGCCGGGTGGCGCGACCGGCCCCCGACATGAACGCCATCGTCTTCACCAGCGGCGGCCGCAACGCCCGGTAGGTCAGCCGCGACGCGGCATCGACGGTGGTCGCGATGGTCTCGGCCTTGCCGAGCACCGCCTCGACTCGATCCAGATCGTCGCCTGCTTGACGGACCGTGGCCCGGAGGTTGCTCACGAGCGGCACCGCCTCGACGCGCAGGCTCTCGGCGAGTGCGTCGAGGTCGCGCAATGCCCGGACCATGCGGCGGACCATGATCGCGAATAAGGCCGCGCCGGCAAGGCACAACACGATCGCGACGACCGCCGCAACGTCAATGGCGCTCATCGCTGATCCCCTCACCGCTGTTGCGTGGTGGCCGAGCACCGAGGCGCTCCGCGATCACTGATTCGTGCCCGTGGTCGGACGGTTCGTAGTACACGTCGTCTGCCACTTCGGCGGGACGATAGTTCTGCGCGACCCAACCTGTCGGATCGTCGTGCGGATAGACGTAGCCCTTGCCGTGTCCGAGCTTGGCCGCTCCCTTGTAATGCGCATCGCGGAGATGGCCGGGCACCAAGCCGGCACCGCGCGTTCGCTTCGCTGCTTCTTGGGCGCGGGACAGCGCGAGGTACGACCGATTCGACTTCGGCGCGGTCGCGAGATGCACCACCGCCTGGGACAGGTTGAGTTGCGCCTCGGGCAACCCGACGAACTCGATCGCATGCGCTGCTGCATTCGCAATCAACAAGCTCGTCGGGTCGGCCATGCCGATGTCTTCTGAGGCCAGGATCACAAGGCGGCGAGCAATGAAGCGGGCGTCCTCACCGGCTTCCAGCATGCGCGCCAACCAGTAGAGCCCCGCGTCGGCATCAGAGCCGCGAATGCTCTTGATGAACGCGCTGATCACGTCGTAGTGCTCGTCTTCGCCATAGCGCAGCGACTTGGCACCCGCCGCGGCCTCGGCATCGACCAATTCGACCACGGTAGCCGCAGTCTCCGCACGCGCCGCGGTCGACGGGCGCGACGACGCGAGCACGATGGCCACTTCGAGTGTCGTGAGCGCGTGCCGTCCGTCGCCATTCGCGATGGTGATCAGATGGGCGAGGGCCTCCTCGGTGACCGTCGCGCGCTCGAGTGCCAGGCCGCGCCGCAACAATTCGGCGATGGCATCGTCGTCGAGAGGTTCGAGCCGGAACAGCGTCGAGCGAGACAGCAGCGGCGGGTTCACTTCGAAGAAGGGATTCTCCGTCGTGGCGCCGATCAGTACGAGGACGCCCGACTCGACCGCGGGCAACAGCGCATCTTGTTGCGCCTTGTTGAATCGATGCACCTCGTCGAGGAACAAGATCGTCCCCTGACCGTGCTGGCCAAGGCGGTCCTGCGCAACGGCCACTGTTTCGCGCACGTCTTTCACCGTCGCGGTGACCGCCGACAGCGCCACGAACGCCTTTGCCGTGGCGCGCGCGATGACGTTGGCCAACGTCGTCTTGCCGGTACCGGCCGGACCCCACACGATCGCCGACGACAGGCGATCGCGCTCGATCAACACCCGCAGCGGCTTGCCGGGACCCAACAGATGGTCTTGTCCGACGATCTCGTCGAGCGTTGTCGGTCGCATACGCGCCGCAAGCGGTGCGCGTCGGCTCAGTTCGTCGCGCGCAGCCGATGCAAAGAGATTGTCGGCCACGAGGACTCGCCGGTCAACCTACGAGCAGTCGCCGAGTGGCTTCGGCGATGGCGTGCGCGTAGACCGTGGGGCCCTGCGCGGCACGCGCCGTGTTGAACGGCTCGGGCGCGATGATCGGGCGAGCGCCGATCTCGCCGAACACTTGCGCCAGTTCGGCCCAGTCGGTCGCACCTTCACCCGGCAACAGCCGGCGCGTCATCGTCTCCTCGAGCATGGGACCGTCAGCGACCGCGGGTGCATCGCACAATTGCAGCAAGTGCAACCGTTCGCCGGGAATCGTGCGCAACACATCGGGCTGCGGTCCGCCGGGTTGACGCAGCCAGTGCCAGTTGTCGAAGACCAAACCCACGTTGGCCCGGTCGACCGATTCGATCAGCTGCCATGCAGAGGACAACGTCGGCAACACAGTCCAGGGCAACCACTCGATCGACAACGAGAGCCCGGCATCGGCGGCGCGGTCGGCGAATGCCGCCAGCCCGGCGCGGCCGGCCGCGAGGTCGAGTTCGCCTTCGTTCATCGTCACCGCGAGCAGATGCGTCGCGCCGACGAGGTGCGCGAGCGCGAACAGCGCGTCGGCCTCGTCGGTGAGCGCCTCGCTCACGCCGTTGGCCCACTCGACGCCGGCTTCGACGACGAGCACCGACACCTCGGCCTCGGCGAGCCACTGCAGCAAGTCGCCGTCACGCAGGCCGCCGGCCTTGGCCATCTCATAGTGCATGCGCCACAACGAGGCCGTGTGAAACCCGGCGAGGCCCGAGGCGGTGATGATCGACTGCAGATCGTCGGGCGTGCACGTAAACGGGTCGGCGCGCAGCGTCGACGTGCAGATGCCCAAGTCGGGGAGGTCGTCGCCGGAGGCGGCGGCGCCGTGGGCCGCCATCGTGGCCAGGAAGGACGTCATCTCCGCGAACCTACCTCCCCGCCCGTTCTCGTGTTATTCGACGAGCATCGACACACATCGAATAACACAAGAACCGGAGGCGGGGGTGAAATCGGGCGGAGGAAATACTTGATCGGGTCCGTTTGGATGCCGATGGGATTGCCATGGTCGTCATCGCGATCCTGTTCTGGATGTGGTTTCTCGCATCGGTGGTCATCCTCGTGCGCCGGTCCATCCGGCGGCGGCGTGAGCGTCGGATCCGTCGCGAGGCGATGCGCGTCGCGCTCCACGACAGCGCCGCGGCTGCTGCCACTGCCGCCACCGAGGCCGCAGAGGTCGAGGCCGCCGAGGTCGAGGCCGCCGAGGTGATCGACGACGCCATCGCGGTCGCGGCGGCACCGGCACCCGCTGCACCGACGCCGGCACCGCCCGCACCAACTCGCACCCCCGCCGCCGCACCGCCGACCATCGCGGTCGCGCCCACCTCGTCCCCCGCGCCGTCGAGCGTGGCCACCATCGCTCGTGCGGCCGCCGCGCCGGTGACCGTCGGCCAGGTGATCGCCGGCATCGAGATGCCGTGCGAATTGGTGCCGCTCACGTTGTCCGATCACGACATGCGATACGACCGCGGCCAGCGGGCGCACTTCGTCACGACGTCGGTGCCCGCACTGGTCGTGATGACGAATCTCACCGAAGAACTCGAACGCATCGGACTCACGGTCACCCCGATCGGCGACACTGCCGCGATCGCGAAGCGGGGGCGCCTCGCGGTCGAGTTGCGAGTCAACACCATCGGCGCGCTGGTCGACGGCGTCGCGAGTACGGAGTTCCGCAGCGCGCCGCCCAACAGCGTTGTCGTCGCATTCGACGTCGTGCCTGTGTAGTTCGCTCTCGAGCGAACGCCGCTACGCGCGAGGGATGACGCGCAAGCCCAGTTCGGCCAACTGCTTGGGGTCGACCGGCGTCGGCGAGTTGGTCATCGGATCGGTGCCCGATTGCGTCTTGGGGAACGCGATGACCTCACGGATGTTGTCTTCACCCGCGAGGATTGCCACCAGGCGATCGATGCCGAACGCGAACCCGCCGTGGGGCGGCGCGCCATAGCGGAACGGCGTGAGGAAGAAGCCGAATCGCTTCATCGCTTCGTCGGGGGCGATGCCCAACAGGTTGAAGATGCGTTGTTGCAACTCGGGCTCGTGGATACGGATCGAACCCGAGCCCAACTCCCAGCCGTTGAGCACCAAGTCGTAGGCCCGTGATCGCACGGACATGGGATCGCTCTCGAGGCGGTTGATGTCATCGGGATGCGGGCGGGTGAACGGATGGTGTGCCGGTTTGGGGATGCCGGTCACCGCATCGACGCCGACGAACATCGGGAAGTCGACGATCCACACGTAGCGGTACGGACCTTGATGCACGGGCGGGCGACCCAGGTCGTTGCGCAGTTGCCCGAGCACGTCACACGTCATTGCCCATTCGTCGGCGACGAGATACAACATGTCGCCCGGCTGCGCATCGGTCGCCGCGACGATCGCCGACTTTTCGTCGTCGGAGAGGAACTTGGCGACCGGCGAATCGAGGACCCGTTCGTCGCCGACACGCATCCATACGAGACCCTTGGCACCGATCTTCTTCGCGCGATCGGTGAGCGCGTCGAGCTGGTTGCGTGACGTCGTCGACGATGCCCCGGCGTGGCGGATGGCCTTGATCGCCGCCGCCCCGGCGAACGCCTTGAACGACGTCGCGGCGAACATCGGGGTGAGCTCGACGAGTTCCATCCCGAAGCGGAGGTCGGGCTTGTCGACGCCGAATCGATCCATGGCGTCGTGCCAGGTCATGCGCGGGATCACGTCGGGGCGCTCACCGATGGTCACCTGGGCCGCGTCGAGCACTGCTTCGCTGATCGCTTCGAGCACATCGTCCTGATCGACGAAGCTCATCTCGGCATCGAGTTGCATGAACTCGTACTGCCGGTCGGCACGCAGATCCTCGTCGCGCAAGCACCGCGCGATCTGGAAATAGCGATCGAATCCACCGACCATCAACAATTGCTTGAAGAGTTGCGGCGACTGTGGGAGTGCGTAGAACGAGCCTGGTTCCTTGCGCGACGGTACGAGGAACTCGCGAGCGCCCTCCGGGGTCGATGGCATCAGCATGGGAGTTTCGACTTCGACGAAGCCCTGCCGCTCCATCGCAGACCGGATCGCGCTGTTGACGGCCGCCCGGATTCTCAGGTTGCGCTGCATGCGGTCGCGTCGGAGGTCGAGGTAGCGATAACGGAGTCGGACGTTCTCATCGACCTGGTCGGTGCGGTCGTCGATCGTGAACGGTGGCGTCTCTGCGGCGGAGAGCACCTCGACCGTGCAATCGTGGATCTCGATCTCCCCCGTCGCCAGTTTGTCGTTGATGTTCTCGGCGGGACGCAGGGCCACCGTGCCCCTGATGCGCACGACATACTCGCCGCGGAGCTCACGTGCGCCATCGACGACGCACTGCACGATGCCGGTGTGGTCGCGTACGTCGACGAATGCCAGATGCTCGCTGTGCTCGCGGCGGCGATATACCCAGCCGCACACGGTGACAGAGCGACCCGCATCGGCAGCGCGCAGCTCACCGCACATGTCGGTTCGCAACGACGTGCTGCGCGAAAGCGTGATACGAGAGCTCTTCACGATGTCCTCTTCACGGATGTCCTAATCACAGTGCCCTCTTCACAGTGTCCTCTTCAGTTCGACTATGACTTCGGCCCGCGCGATCTGGCGTTGTGCGGCAGTTTCGCCTTCGCGGCGGCGCAACGGCCGGACCGTGACGACGCCCGCTTCGGCTTCGTCGCCGCCGACGATCAAGGCGACCGCGGCTCCGGAACGATCGGCCACCTTCATCTGTGCCTTCATCGAACGGTTCTCGTACGCGCGGTCGGCTCTGATGCCGGCGCGCCAGAGCTCGTCGGTGAGCGCGGACGCGTGCCGCCCGCCGGTGGTGTCGACGACGAAGACATCGACACCAGCCACCGGTGCAGCAAAGGCACCTTCGGCGTCGCATGCCAACAACGTGCGATCGACGCCGATTGCGAAGCCCACGCCGGGGGTCGGCGGACCACCCATCTCCTCGACGAGCCCGTCGTAGCGGCCACCACCTCCGACCGCGTTTTGCGCGGCATCGAGCGCGCCGGCGCCAAACTCGAACGTGGTCTTGCGGTAGTAGTCGAGCCCGCGCACCAAGCGTTCGTCGACGTCGAATGGAATCGAGAGGGCCCGCAGTCCCTCTTGCACCGTCTCGAAGTCGGCAGCCGCGTCGGGTGAAAGGAAGTCGCGAAGGCGCGGGGCGCCGACGACGATCTCGCGGTCGACTTCGCGCTTCGAATCGAGCACGCGCAACGGGTTGCGGTTCAGCGTTTCGCGCGACTCGCTCGACAGCGCGTCGAGGTGACGGCCGAAGTACTCGCGCAACGCTTCGGTATAGCGGCCGCGATCGCCGGCGGCGCCGAGCGAGTTGAGCACCAGACGCACCTGCGTCAGCCCGAGTCGCTCGTAGAACCGCCACGCCAGCGCGATGACCTCGACATCGAGGTACGGATCGTCGACACCCAACACCTCGATGCCCACTTGATCGAACTGCCGGTAGCGACCTTTTTGTACGTTCTCGGCGCGGAAGTTGGGCCCGGCGTACCAGACCTTCCACGGCACGTTCGGGCGGTTCTCGACGAACATGCGCACGACCGACGCCGTCTGCTCGGGGCGCAGCGCGAGTCGGCGCCCGCCGCGGTCGGTCAGTTCGTACATCTCTTTGGCCACGACGTCGGTGGCCTCACCGATGCGGTGGAAGACCTCGACGTGCTCGAACATGGGGGGCACGACGTGGCCGTAGCCGGCGGTTTCGACGACGTCCGCGAAGACACCGACGAGCCCGCGCCAGCGCTGCGACTCGGGCGGCAGGATGTCGCGCGTGCCCTTGGGCCGCGAATAGTCGACGCTCGGTTCAGCCACGGCCAGCCAGGATAGGGGTCGCCACCGCGCGAACCCCGCTCTTTACGTGAGGAACCGCTCGGCGAACTTCTCGATGCGCGGACGCCCCGCGCCGGGCCAGCCGCAGATCAGCGTGCCGAAACCCACCGCTCTCCACTCGTCGACGCGGCGGGCCACATCGTCGTCGTCGCCATCGAGCGACAACGAGGCCGCGCGCCGGATGCTCGCCGGGTCTCGCCCTGCCGCCTCGGCCATGCGATCGAGGCGGGCCGACTTGGGTGCGAGGTCGTCGGGCCCGCCGAAGCAATGCCAGACGTCGGCATAGCGAGCCGCGATCGGCATCATCCGTCGCTCGCCCGACGCGCCAATCCAAATCGGCGGATGCGGCTGCTGCACCGGCCGAGGCAACAACGTCGCCTCGCGCACCTGGTAATGACGGCCTTCAAAAGTGAAGCGATCGGTCGTCAGCAAGCCGCGCACGATCTGCACCGCTTCTTCGAACGCGTCGATGCGATCGCGTAGCGGGGGGAAGGGTATGCCGAGCTCGCGATGCTCCTTGTCGAACCACGCCGCGCCATATGCCAACTCGTAGCGTCCGCCCGACGCGTGGTCGATGGTGATGGCCTCGGCCGCGAACACCGACGGATGGCGATAGGTCATACCGGTGACCAACAGGCCGAGCCGCGCCCGCGTCGTGATGCCGCTCCAGGCGGCGAGGGTCGTATTGCCCTCGAAGCACTCGCCGGGGCCTTGGCCGTACATTGGCTGGAAGTGATCGAATCCCCAGATGCTGGTGAACCCGAGCGCATCGGCGAAGCGCGCGCGATCCGCGATCTCGGGCCACGGCGCCCGCTGCTGTGCGATATCGAGACCAAAGTGCATGGCCGGCGGTCTATCACTCCACGCGGGCGACGACGTTGCCGTGGCGGTGCAGCGTGCGACTTACGGATTGTTCCCGGGTCCACCGCAGCAACTCGAGCTCACCGTCGGCGACGACCGGCGTCGCATCGACCAACACGCCCGCGCGATGCAACGCCCGTAGAAGCGCGGGCGCGTGCGAACCGAGCAGTCGCACCTTCGAGGGCGCCGCGTGTGCCATTCGTACCACGAACACGTCGTCGTCCTCATCGCTCGAAGACCACTGGACTGCTACGCCGGCGACCGCGGCCACCGCGTTAGCGACGGCGATATCGGTCTCGTCGACACCCTCGGCAACGCGCACCACGACCGTGGCCGGGAGGCGGCGCAGCCGAAACAGGTTCTGCTCGGCTCGCAAACCCGTCGGGTCGACCCCGGTAGCCAGTTCGCGCCATCGTGCCGCTGCCGCGCCGGCAACAGTCGCCACATCGGCCGCAGCCACCGCCCGCCAACACCCCAGCGAGCCCACATAGTTCGGTCCGCCCGCTTTGGCCCCGGGCCCGATCGACGATCCCTTCCACCCACCGAAGGGCTGGCGACCGACCATTGCACCCGTGATGCCACGGTTGACGTAGGCGTTGCCGACCTCGACACGCTCGAGCCAGCGCTCGATCTCGGCGGGATCGAGGCTGCAGATGCCGCCGGTCAAACCGAACATGACATCGTTCTGCAGCGCGATCGCATGGTCGAGATCGTCGGCGCGCATCACGCCGAGCACCGGACCGAAACACTCCGTTCGATGAAAGAAACTCCCTCGGCGTACGCCCAGCTTGACGCCCGGCGTCCAGAGTTGCCGGCTCCCCTGTTGCTGTGGCTCGACGAGCCACGTCTCACCGTCATCGAGCGCCGAGAGCGCCCGCTCGAGCGACCCCGATGGCGGGCGGATCAGCGGGTTCACCTGCGTCGCCGGGTCCCAGGCGGCGCCGACGCGCAGGGTGCGAACGCAATCGGCCAGCCGAGCCCGAAACGACGCGCTGTCATAGAGCGGCCCCTCGACGATCGCGAGGCTCGCGGCAGAGCACTTCTGACCCGCGTGACCGAAGGCAGAACGCACGAGATCGCGCAACGCGTCGTCGATGTCGGCAGCGGCGGTGATGACCATCGCATTCTTGCCGCTCGTCTCCGCATGGAGCGCGAGGCCGGGCTTCCAGTCGAGGAACATGAGCGCCGTCTCGAGCGAGCCGGTGAGGATGACCGCATCGACGCCGTCATGGGTGATGAGCGAACGGCCGACGTCGTCGTCCGCCGTGGCCACGAACTGCAGCGCGTCAGGGGGCACGCCGGCCTGCCAGCATTGCTGTGCGAGCACGTATGCCGTGAGTACCGACTCGGGCGCAGGTTTGAGGATGACTGCATTGCCTGCGGCAAGCGACGCAAGCACCCCGCCGGCGGGGATCGAGTACGGAAAGTTCCACGGCGAGGCCACGACCACGACGCCGTATGGTGCGAAGCGCAGGCCGCGCGTCGTCGCGACTCGATCGAGATCTGACGCGCTGTCGCCGTAGTAGCGAGCGAAGTCGATGGCTTCCGACACCTCAGCGTCGGCTTCGCGAATGGTGCGACCCGCATCATGCGCCATCGTCGCGATGGTGCCTTCTCGCTGCGCGGCCATCACCGTTGCGATCGCGCGCAAGACTTTGCGGCGTTCGGCGCCGGAACGAGTGGCCCACGCGGATGCCCCGTGCCGCGCAACCTCGACCGCGGCGGCAACATGCGCGCTCGTTGCTTCGACATACTCGTACCGCACCTCGGCGGGGTCGGATGGATCACGCGCGGAGCCCGTGGCGGGCGCGGCGATCGGCTGTCCTCCGATCACGATCGGCACACCGTCGCGAGGCCGCGCGAACGCGCGCAGCGACTCGACGATCGCGTCGCGCGCGACCTTGACCGCAAAGTCTGTGTCGGGTTCGTTGACGAAGCGAACTTCGTCGGGGGCCGCCACGTGCTCTACCGATGCTCGCCGCGACCGGGTGTCGAGGTCGTGGCGATCCCGCACCGCGGCACGGAACCGTTGCCGTTCGATCTCCCACTGCGCATTGCCTGGCATGAGGGTGAACAGGTGACGCAAGAAATTCTCCGGCGAGGTGTTCTCGTCGAGCCGGCGCACGAGATAGGCGACTGCCGAAGCGAAGTCGTCGCGATGCACAACAGGCGCGTAGAGCAACAGCCCGCCGGCCACTTGCCCGGTGGCCACGGCCTGCGGGTTGGCCATGCCTTCGAGCATCTCGATCTCGATGCGCCGGGGCTCGGTCAGTTGCTCTCGGCGGGCAAGCGCCCAACCGACATCGAACAAGTTGTGACTGGCGACGCCGACGCGCACGGCGCCGGTGTTCTCGGGCCGCAGCGCGATGTCGAGCAGTCGCTTGTAGCTCGCGTCGACTTCTGCCTTGGTTCGGAACGGCGCCTGCGGCCAACCCCGAAGCTCTGCTTCGACCTTTTCCATCGCCAGGTTGGCGCCCTTGACGAGACGTACTTTGATCGCGCCGCCGGCACGGCGGTGACGATCACGAGCCCACGCGCACAGCGCCTCCAATGCCGCGTGGGAGTCGGGCAGGTACGCCTGCAACACGATGCCAGCGTCCACGTGTTCGAGCGACGCAGACGACAACGACCTCGTGAAGGCCGCGACCGTCAATTCGAGGTCGTGGAACTCCTCCATGTCGAGGTTGACGAATTTCGGGGGCTGGTGCTGGGCGGCCATGGTCAACAGCGGCTCGAGGCGGGCGACGATGCGTTCGACGGAATGGTCGAACGCGGCGACGTCGAGTTGCGCGCACAGTGCCGAGATCTTCACCGACACGTAGTCGACGTGACCGAACGACAGTTGCTCCCGGATCGACTGCTCGCGTCGAAGCGCCTCGTCGTGTCCGAGTACTGCTTCCCCGAGGACGTTCAGGTTGAGGCGAATGCCTTGTGAGCGACGTCGGCGAACGTGACGGGCGAAAGGAGCCGGCTCGGCCGGCAGCACGATGCCGGTGAACGCCCGCCGCAGCCGCACCATCGTGAGTGGCATGACCAGACGCGGGAACCGCGGCGCGAGGCTCGCCCCCACACGCAACAATAGGCGGTCGATCGGGCCTGCCACCGCCGGCGCAGGGCGACCGGTGACGATGTCGTGCAGTCGCTCGGCCGCGCGCCTTCTATCGGGGATGCGCACCACTTCGTCGGTGAGCGCCAACAGAAACGATCGGCTCGCGGGGTCATCGAGCAAGCGCGCGATGCGTCGTTGCCAAACGCGATCCGCCCAGGTCGTCGCGCGTGTGGCGAGGACGCTGATGTCGCGCGCGAACTCTTCGGCTCGTTCGATCAGCTCGTCGTCGAAGGGCTCCGTGATCGCCACGACACAAGTACAACACGTACACCCGTGCCAGGTGCAGCCCCTAGGTTTTCATTAGGCTCGACTCATGTCCACAATCGAGATCTTCGCCGATGTCTGGTGCCCCTTCGCACATGTCGGTATCCGCGCCTTGGTGGCGCGTCGACGCGAACTCGGTCGTGAAGACGTAGACCTGTGGATACGCGCGTGGCCGTTGGAGCTCGTCAACTCGAAGCCGCTCGACCCGCATGAAGTTGCGCACGAAGTCGCTGCTCTGAGGGACCAAGTGGCGGCCGGCTTGTTCGTCGGTTTCGCGGAGCATCGATTCCCCCGCACTTCGCTGCCCGCCCTTGCACTCGCGGCTGCTGCGTATCGGCGGGACACCCGCACGGGTGAGCAGGTGAGCCTGGCGTTGCGTGATGCGATCTTCGAAGAGGGGCGCGACATAGGCGATTCGCAGGTGCTCGCATCGATCGCGCTCGCGCATGACGTCGGTGTCGCAACACCGAACGACCACGAGTCGGTCCTCGCAGACTGGCGCGAGGGTCAGCGCCGCGGTGTCAAAGGCTCGCCCCATTTCGTCTGCGGCGGAATCAGCGAGTTCTGCCCGTCACTCGACATCACGAAAGATGACGACGACAATCTGCACATCCGCGCGAATCCCGATGCCCTCGAGGGTTTCGTCACGCGCTGCATGGCGCTGTGAACGACGGAATCTCGAGCGCGACCTCATGGTCAGCCGGGCGTCGGCCGAAGGAAGTGATCCTCGGCGGCACTCCGCGTTGAACGTGCGGCCACTCCAGAGAGCGGCCGGGCCGGTCAACCGCGAGCCACGCTCACGAGATCGTTGGCGAACGCGACCAGCTCGGGATATGAGCTGGGCTTGATCTCGAAACGGGTGACGCCGAGGCTCAAACCGAGTTCCATATCGGCGGTGCGGCGCGAGGTCGTGAACATGACCACGGGTATGCGGCGCAGTGACTCGGACAACGAGATCAACTGCATCGCCTCGAGTCCCGTGCAGCGAGGCATGCGGATATCGAGGACGACAACGTCGGGAACATTGCCCGCGGCGACTCGCTCGGTCAGTAGCTGCATGAGTTCCTCGCCGTCCTCGGCAAAGGTGAAGTTCATCTCTACCTCGGCATCCTGTGCGGCGAGGGCGAGTAGCAGGTTGTCCGCAGCCTCGTCGTCGGCCACGATCACGTCGAGGGGCTGGCGGAACCGCGTCGCCGGGATGGACGGGATTGAGGTCATTCGGAGTCCTTCGCTTGGTTCTCTCAACGCGTGATCACCACTGCGTCGACGATCTGTACTTCGATCGGTGCCACCGGTGAAGGGCTCCGCGAGTCCGCCCTCTGCACCCCGATGACTCCGGCGAGTGTCGAAGCTGCGGCCGCAAGCACCAGCGCTGCGTTCCTCGCCGTGCGACGAGTCGCGACCGGTGGAAGAGCCGTTGGTTCTTCGAAAGGACCGACAAGGTGCTCGAGATACTGGGTCACCTCACCGCGGCGGCTCGCCAGGACGACGCGCAACACGCCGAGATCCATGGCAGTGAATGGAATCGGGGCAGCCAGGGAAGCCGCACTGTCGGCGCAGATCAATTCGAAATAGGCGAGCAGGATTCGATCCGCCGGCGACTCTTCGACCTGCCCGTCAGCAACATGCACCGAGACCGAGCCGGCACCGAGATCGACCCGCACTTCGCAGCGGCCGGGTGGAAAGAGCCGGCGCGGCACCGCGTAGGCGTCGATCGCTTCGGCCAATTGGTCCGCGCTCAACTCCGCGCGTCCGAGCTCCAGCTGCGCAATCTCGACGACGCCGAGTGAACATCGACGGCTCACCGTCTTTGCCGTTTCACCGGACCCTGTTCGGAGCGCGTGGAGCAGCGAACCGAGACTCGGAGCGAGTTGCTTGGTCGAGATTTCTAGAAGAGTCGACATAGTCGATCATCGACCTCCCCGGCGGCGGCCTTGAGCGGGTTTCCCGAGAATCCCCCGAGTCTGGTCGGTCCTCACGGCGCACCGTTCGGTCCGAGGGCCGTGAGCACGCGCGCCAACTCGTCGTCAATGGCATCGAGTTGCGCCTCGACGCCGGCCAGGTTGTGTGCTGCGCTGTCCGACGCCAAGGTGGAGCACAAGCCGGCGAGGCCGGTGGCGCCGAGGGTGGCGCTCGACCCACTCAGCGCATGAGCCGCTCTCCACAGCGCGTCGGCGTCACCGGCCGCGAGCCCGCGGCGGAATTCCGCGACCCGCGAGTAGGCCTCCGTCACGAAGAGCGCCGTCAATTTCTCCATGAGATCTTCACCGGCGATCATGGCGAGTTGCGTGAGGCGGTCGACGATCTGACGATCGAGAGCGGGCCGCGGGTCGTCGTCGAGATCCACCAGCGCGGGGGGAATCGCTCCGCCCGGCGCCCAGCGGATCAGCGTTGCCGCCAGAGCCTTGAGCGTCAGGGGCTTGGCGAGATAGCCGTCCATGCCGGCGTCGAGACAGCGTTCGTGGTCCGACTCCATCGCCGAAGCAGTGACCGCCATGATCGGAGTGTGGCGCGAACCCTGGAGGCGCCGTATCTCCCTCGTCGCCTCGAGGCCGTCGAGGATCGGGATGTGACAGTCCATCAGGATCGCGTGATACGCCGTCGCCATTGCGGCGTCGATGACCGCAGACCCGTTGGCGACGACGTCGACCCGGTAGCCGAGCACCTCGAGCATGGCCTGCCCGACCTTCTGGTTGACGGGATTGTCCTCGACGAGGAGGATGCGCGCCGATGGCCCACGCGTGGCCTTGCCCTTCTTCACGAACCGGGCGACGAGGGCCAGCAACGAATCCTTGCTGATCGGTTTGGCGAGGTAGCTGTCCATCCCTACGGCAAGACAACGGGTGCGATCTTCCACACGCGCTCCTGCGGTCATCGCAATGATGGGTGTGTAATGCCCGCCCGTGACTTGCGCCCGAATCGCGGCGGTGGCCTCGTAGCCGTTCATCTCCGGCATATGGCAGTCCATCAAGATGGTGTCGTAGGACTGCGCGGCAACCGCGCGCACTGCCGCAGCGCCGTTCGAAACGGTGTCGACCTGATAGCCGGCGTTCGTGAGAATCGCGATGGCGACCTTCTGGTTGACCAGATTGTCCTCGGCCACCAGCACGCGACCGACATCTTTGGGCGATCGCGCACGCGCCGAGAGCATCAACCCCGGAATCGCATCGTCACCCCGCAACCCCAACGCGATGCGCAAACACGATTGAAGGCTCTCGTGGTGTCTGCCAGCTTGGACGACAACACGCCGCGCTGCGCCGCACTGTCGTCGACGATCAGCACACGCACGCCCGCCATGTCGGCATCGAGCGGCGGATGTTCGGGCGCGACGGACGCGGCATCGACTCGCACGCGAATCGTGAACCAGAACGTCCTGCCCCGCGCCAGCCGGCTGATCACGCCGCACTCGCCCCCCATGAGCGCGACCAACTGCGCGCTGATGGCCAAGCCGAGACCTGTGCCTCCGTACTTGCGCGGTGTGGACAGGTGGCCTTGGACGAAGGGCTGAAGGACGAGTGCGAGCTTGTCGGGCGCGATCCCGTCGCCGGTGTCGGAGACCTCGAAACGGATGCGCGCATCGGCGCCGTTCATCTCGGGATCGAGAACGCGCACGACGATCTCACCGCTCTGCGTGAACTTGATCGCATTGCCGATCAGATTGGTCAACACTTGGCGCAACCGACCGGGGTCGCCACTGACCACCGGTGTCAGCGCGCCGTCGATGATTGCCACCAACTCGAGACCCTTCGCTTGCGCGGACCCGGCGAGAAGGTCGACGACATCGTCGACAATGGCCCGTACGTCGAATCGATGTCCTCGATATCGAGTTTCCCCGCTTCGACCTTCGTCAAGTCGAGAATGTCGTTGATGATGGTCAACAGCGCTTCGCCCGAGTTGCGAACGGTCTGTGCGTAATCACGCTTGCCGAGATGCCTCGGTAGCGGCATCGCGCGCAACGGACAACGCGGTCTCGACGCCCACGTCGGCGGTGACATCAGCGAGGGTGCCGACCCAGCCGGTGACGGCGCCGTTTCGATCGGCGATCGACCTCGCGGTCACGAGCACGATGCGCGGACCCGAAGCCGGGTTCGACATCGCGAACCGGCGACTCAGCTCACCACGGTCTGCCGCGCTGACGGCCAACGCCGCGACGAGATCCTCGCGAAGTTCCGTGGCGACGATCGATTCCCATCGGCGACCGAGGGCGGCTTCCGCAGACATCCCGGTGATCTCGCTCCAGCGCGGGTTCGTGTACACGTATCGATGGTGCGCGTCGGTTTGGAAGATGCCGATCGGGGCTGCGTCCGTGAGCAGCCGGAGCTGATCGGCCGTTACCTGCAACTCGCGGGCTTGCCGAGCGAGCGAGGCGGCTCTGGTGAAAAGATTCGCGAAGACAGACACCTTCGCCCGGAGCTCGGCCGGAGGCACGGGCGCGAATATGAAGTCGACCGCTCCCTCGGCATAGAGATCGTCTGTGACGATCTCGTCACTCTTGTACGCCGTTATGAAGATGATCGGTGTCAGCTCGGACTCTTCGCGTTGACGGATGAGCGCCGCCGTCTCGAAGCCATCCATGACCGGCATCGCAACGTCGAGGAGGATGACTGCGAAGTTCTCCGCCAATACACAACGCAACGCCGTGACGCCCGAATCGGCCTCGACGACGCGATAGCCGAGCGGTGCCAGCACCGCCTTCAATGCGAGGCGCTTCGCGAAGTTGTCGTCGACCACCAGGATCGGTACTTGCTCGACGAGGTCGGGCGCCGCGGTCATCACTGCCCGGATCCGATCCTCGCCGGCAACCACGGCGCCAGTGTCGCCAAGAACGCCGCGGTATCTATCGGCTTGGCGATGCACTCGTCGGCCCCCGCTTCGAGACATCGCTCGCGTTCGCCCGGGACCATTTTGCCGGTGACGGCCACGATCGGCAGTGCCGTGAATTGATCCCTCGCACGAATGGCGCGAATAGTCGTGTAGCCGTCCATGATCGGCATCATGATGTCCATGAGCACGAGGGCGATGTCGGGCGCCCGATCGAGTGCAGCGATCGCTTGGGCACCACTCTCGGCAACGACGACAACGGCATGCGCTCGTTCGAGAAGCGCGGTCATCGCAAAGATGTTGCGAAAGTCGTCGTCCACGAGGAGCACCTTCACGCCCTCGAGCGTGCGATCGGAGGATTCTGCTGACGGGAACGAACGCTTTGCCACCGCCGCAATCAGAGAGAACGGCGGAGCCGCCGGCCCACTCGGAGACAGCGCCGGTTCGCCGACCGGCAGGTAGACGGTGAACGTGCTGCCTTGACCGGGCGTGCTGGTCACGGTGATCTCGCCGCCCAGCAGGCCGACCAACTCGCGGCTGATGGACAGGCCCAGGCCGCTGCCGCCGTAGATGCGAGCAGTCGAGCCGTCGCCCTGTGCGAACGCCTCGAAGATCCGGTGCTGGTGCTCGGCCTCGATACCTATGCCCGTATCGCTGACCGCAAAGGCCACGACCGACGAGGCGTCGACGAGCGTCTCGATCTCGGGGCTCCAGCCCTTCTGGGCAGTGGTCACGCGGACGTGTACCTCGCCGCGCTCGGTGAACCTGAACGCATTCGCGAGCAGGTTCTTCATGATCTGACGCAGACGTTGTGGGTCGGTCACGATCACCGCGGGGACGTCGGCAGCCACCGCCATCGAAAAGGCAAGTCCCTGCTTTTCGGCGACGTGCTCGAACTCGCGCACCAATGCGGTGCGCAACTGCCCGATCGAGACATCGATCGTCTCGACGCTGATGGTGCCCGACTCGACCTTGGCCAACTCGAGGATGCTGTTGAGTAAGTTCAACAAGTCGTTGCCCGACGAGTGGATGACGCTCGCGTACTCGACTTGAGTCTCGGTCATGTTGTGATCAATGTTGTCCTCGAGTTGCTGCGCCAGAATCAACAAACTGTTGAGCGGCGTGCGTAGCTCGTGCGACATGTTGGCGATGAACTCGGACTTGTACTTCGAAGAGATCGCCAGTTGCGCAGCCTTCTCCTCGACGAGGCGCTTCGACTCCGCGATCTCTTGGTTCTTCTGCTCCGATTCGGTGTTCTGCTCGGCGAGTAGCTGCGCCTGGCGTCCGAGGTCCTCGTTCGACTCGCGCAGCTCTTCTTGCTGCGCACGCAACTCTTCTGCGAGCGACTGCGACTGCTCGAGCAGGTTCTCCCTGACAGTGTCGGCCTCGATGGTGTTGAGGACCAGACCGATGCTCTCCGGAAGTTGGTCGAGGAATGCTTGATGCGTGACGCTGAACGCGGAGAATGACGCGAGCTCGACCACCGCCCGCACCGACCCTTCGAAGAGAACGGGCATCACGATGATGTTGAGCGGCGTCGACGCGCCCAATCCGGAGTTGATCTTCACGTAGTCGCCGGGTACTTCGGTGAGCAGGATTCGCTTTTTTTCCTTGGCACATTGACCGACGAGGCCTTCGCCGACCCTGTAGGTCGTCGAGAGATGTCGTCGCTCTTCGTAGCCGTAGCCCGCCTGAAACTGCAGCACGGGCTCACCGCCATCGGACGGGCTCGTCATCGAGTAGAAGACGCCGTGTTGGGCCGCCACGAGCGGCGCGAGCTCACAGAGGATCATGTTCGACACCGTCTCGAGATCCCGCTGGCCCTGCAACATGCGGGTGAAGCGTTCCCGGTTCGTCCTCAACCAGTCCTGCTCGACGTTCTGTCTCGTCGTCTCGCGAAGATTGCGGATCATCTCGTTGAGCGTGTCCTTGAGCACCGCGACTTCTCCGCTCGCCTCCATCTGCACCTGCCGGGTGAGGTCACCTTCGGTGACCGCCGTAGCCACCTCCGCGATGGCCCGCACCTGGTTGGTCAAGTTGGCCGCGAGTTGGTTGACGTTGTCGGTCAAGTCCTTCCAGACGCCCGCGACTTCCTTCGATTGCGCCTGGCCACCGAGCCTGCCTTCGACGCCCACCTCGCGGGCAACCCGCGTCACTTCTCCGGCGAATGCGTTGAGCTGATCGACCATGGCGTTGACCGTGTTCTTCAGCTCGAGGAACTCGCCCTTGACGTCGATCGTGATCTTCTTGCTCAGATCACCGTTCGCCACCGCCGTGGTCACCTCGGCGATGTTGCGCACCTGACCCGTCAAGTTGCCTGCCATCAGGTTGACGTTGTCGGTCAGCTCCTTCCACACGCCGCCGACCTCGATGGTGACGGCGGCTGCCTGGCCCAACTTGCCTTCGGTCCCGACCTCGCGGGCAACCCGGGTCACTTCCGAGATGAAGCCGTTCAGTTGGTCGACCATCGCGTTGATGGTGTTCTTGAGTTCGAGCATCTCGCCGCGGACATCGGCCGATACCTTCTGGCTCAGGTCGCCACCGGCAACAGCGCCGATCACCCGCTGCATCTCGAGGGTCGGGCGCACCAGGTCGTCGATCAGGTTGTTGACCGACTCGACACCCCTCGACCAACTCTGCGTCCATCCACCCAAGACCAGTCGCTGCGACAGCCAGCCGTTCTTGCCGACGACTTGGCTGACCCTCGCCAACTCTTGCTCGAGGGCATTGTTGGCGATGATGACGTCGTTCAGGCCATCGGCGACCTTGCCTGCGACACCCGTCCAGTCGAGGGGCATGCGGGCCGAGAAGTCACCGGCCTTGACCTGCGCCAGCACTCCCAGCAAGACCTTCACGTCGACGCAGTCGGCGGGATCGGGAAATACCACCGCGAGGTCGGACATGGGAGCTCCTCTGAGGTCGCGAAATCGCGGGTGAAGGGGCGTAGACGTCCGGGCCTCGACCTTCACATCGGCAGCAACAGGTCGAAGATGATGCGTTCAGACCATGCGGGCGAGATTCTCCGCGGCGCGGTCGAGGAATTGCTCGGCCTCGGGCGCCCCGACCGGGCGGCCGAATAGATAGCCCTGGGCGCGCGTGCACCCCAGAACCAGGAGCGACTCGCGCTGGAGTTCGGTCTCGACGCCCTCGGCGATCGTCGTGAGCCCGAGCGTGTCGGCGAGACTCACGAGCGCGGCGACGATTGCAGAATCTTCGAGATCTCGGCCCAGCCCGTCGATGAACGACCGATCGATCTTGAGTACGTCGACGGGGAAGCGGCGCAGATACGCCAACGACGAGTAACCGGTACCGAAGTCGTCGATCCCCAGACGCAGACCCAGGCGTTTCAGTGTCTCCAGGATCGCGATGGCGTGTCCCGCATCATCCATCAACACGCTTTCGGTCATCTCGAGCTGTAGGTCACCCGGAGACAATTCGGCGTCGCTCAACGCCGCTCTGACCACGTCGGCCAGATCGGGTTGACCCAGTTGGCGACCCGACAGGTTCACCGACATCGTGAGCCTCGACCATCGCGGATCGCGTTGTTGGAACCGCTTTGCCTGGAGGCACGCTTCGCGGAGCACCCACGCACCGAGTGGAACGATGAGCCCACTCTCTTCGGCGATCGAGATGAACTGATCGGGCGCGATCAGTCCGCGGGTCGGGTGCGCCCATCTGACCAACGCCTCGTGGCCGAGCACTCGGGCGTCGACGAGGGACAAGATCGGTTGGTAGTGCAACCGAAGATCGCCGTCGTCGATGGATCGGCGCAGCGACATCTCGGTGTCGAGCAGGCCGGCGGCTTTGTCGCGCATGGACGCGACGAACACCGCACAGCGCGTGCGCCGTTCGCGTTTCGACGTGTACATGGCGGCGTCCGCATCTCTGAGCAACATCTCCGGGCTGAGTGTGTTGGAGGTCGCGAGCGCGATGCCGGCGCTCATCGTGATCACCAATTCTCGGCCGTGCCACGCCAGCGGCTCTTGCATCCATGTGCAGATGCGATCGGCGATATCGACCGCGCCACCTTCACCGTCGAGCCCTTCGCACAACACGACGAATTCGTCGCCGCCCGTGCGCGCCAGCGTGTCCTCGGGACGCACGAGACCCGCGAGCCGGCCGGCAACGGCCTTCAACAGTTCGTCTCCCTCCGCGTAGCCGAGGCTGTCGTTCATCATGCGGAAGCGATCGATGTCGAGGTAGATCACCGCGACGGTCGAGGGCTGGCGGGCCAGGCGGGCCAAGGCTTGGGTCATGCGGTCGAGCAGCAGTAGCCGGTTCGGCAGGCCGGTGAGGGGATCGTGGAACGCCTGGTGGATCACCGCGTCGCGAGCCACCCTTTGCTCGGTGATGTCCTGCGTGGTACCGATCAACCGTCCCGGCCGACCATGGGCATCGTGCTCGACTCTGCCGCTGGCGCGCACCCACCGAGTCAACCCGTCGTCGTGAAGGACGCGAAACTCGATGGCGAACGCACTGTGCTCGTCGAGCGTGGCCTGGAACATCTTCAGCGCTGACGCGCGGTCGTCGTGGTGTATCCGGTGCAAGAGCGCGCCGAAAGTCGGCTTTACGTCGTTGCTGATGTCGAAGACACGGTACAGCTCGCGCGACCAGCGCACTGCCGAAGTAGCGAGGTCGACCTCCCAACTGCCGACCCGGGCGATGTTCTGCGCCTCCGCCAACGAGGCTTCTACTCGCTTGCGCACGATGGCTTGGCGAACGCACCGTACGAAGAGGTTGGCTTTCAATCTGGTCTTGAAGAGGTAGAAGTCCGCGCCGGCCTCGAGCGTGGCCATACCGAAGTCGGCGTCGGCACGATCGGTCAACACGATGAGCGCTACGACGGCTGAGCGGGCGGCGAGCATTTCAACGGTCGCGAGACCACTTTCTGCGTCTGCAAGTGGGAGATCGACCACCGCGCAGTCCGGCATCTCGCTTTCGAGGAGCGACGTCGCCTCGGCGACGGTCATCCATGTCGTAGCGAACTCCGACGGGGACGCCTCGTCGAGAAGCGCCTCGCATCGCAGAGCGTCTTCATCGCTGAGCCCGATGAACAAGATCGAAGTTTGCCGGGCGATCGCGTGCGGCACTGCGGGTTACCTGGCTTCCGGATCTGACGGACCTCGAGATCCACCACTCTCATCGACCGCTCCGCGGTCGAAGTGATGGAAAGCGGCTAGAGTCGCTCGATCGCCGTCTGGGCACCTCACATCTCACCCTCGGTGAGAGGTGATTAGGGGGCCTCCGTAGGGGGTAGAGGCGATCAACTACCAAAACGAGAGGCATATCGTGGCAACCGAATCTTCACGTAGCACGGGCATCGGTATCGGCGGCGCACTCGTCATCGCGGGTATCGTCATCGCTCTGTTCTGGAGCCTTCTGCTCGGTATCATCGTGGCCCTGGTCGGCCTCGTTGCGTTCGGCGGCTTCGCCAAAGGCAAGTGGTACTGAGAGGCAAGTGGTATTGATCTGCCGTCTTGGCGGGCGCCGCACCTTCGGCTATGGCAAGACGACTGCGGTGCGGTCGTCGATCAATCGCACTCCGTTTTCGGCGGTGCCGATGGTGCGCACAGGCAGTCGGCCAGGTCCGCCCGGCGCGTGTTCGATCAGCAGCCGTGTGAATTCGTGCGCGGGGACCGGTTTGCTGAACAGGTACCCCTGCACTTCGTCGCAGCCCCGATGGGCGAGGTAGGCCAGCTGTTCGGGGGTCTCGACGCCTTCGGCGACCACGCGCAACCCGAGACTGTGCCCTAGCGCAATGATGGCCGTGACGATCGACGCGTCAGCGGCGGTCATGGTGTGGATGAACGACCTGTCGATCTTGAGCACGTCGATGGGCAGACGGCTCAGGTAGCTCAGACCGCAATAGCCCGTGCCGAAGTCATCGATGCTGCAACGCACCCCGATTGCCCGCAACTCGTTGAGTTCGCTGGCGGTCAGGTCGAGGCTCTCGACCGCCGCGCTTTCGGTCAGTTCGAGCTCCAACGACCGTGGATCGACGCCCGTCATTCGCAGCGCTCTCGAGATGTAGTCGGCGAGCCCGCTGCAGAGTTGGCGGGCCGAGATGTTCACCGACATGACGAGAGGCGCAAGCCCGCCGGCGCGCCACTGCTGCAACTGTTCGAGGGCGGCGGCAATCACGTACTCCCCCATTGCCACCATCAAGCCGCTCTGTTCGGCCAAGGGCACGAAGTGTCCCGGGAACAGCAGCCCCTTTTCCGGATGGTTCCAGCGCACGAGTGCTTCTGCCCCGCAGATGGCGCCGGTGCGCAGGTCGACCTTGGGTTGGTAGTGCAACACGAGCTCGTCGCTCTCGACCGCGAGGCGCAGTGCGGATTCGAGGGCGAGCCGTTCATGGGCCTGCGTCATCAGCGCGGGGCTGAAGACCTCGACGGTGTTCCGGCCCTGCTCCTTCGCGCGATACATCGCCGCGTCGGCACCTTCGATGAGTGCTTCGAGATCGGGGCCATCGTCGGGATACAGGCTCAGCCCGATGCTGGCCGTCACCATGACCTGTTGTTCGGCGATCGACACGGGCGTGGCGAATGCGCCGAGCAGCCGATCGCCCACGAACGCCGCTGCCTCGATACCGGCGACGTGGGGCAGCAGCACGGCGAACTCGTCGCCGCCGAGCCGCGCAACGGTGTCCTCCTCGCGCACGCTCGCTTGTAGCCGTCGCGCGACCTCACGCAACAACACGTCGCCCGCAGAATGACCGAGGCTGTCGTTGACCTTCTTGAAATGATCGAGGTCGACCAGCAACACCGCAACCGGCAGATTGTTCCGGCGAGCGTGGGCGATCGCCCGAGCAACGCGATCTGCGAACAACGTGCGGTTGGCGAGACCGGTGAGCGGATCATGCAGTGCACTGCGCTCGAGGGCACCCCGCTGCCACAACAGGTGGCCGACGTACGCCGCCAACACCCCCGAGACCATGCCTGCTGCGATCGCGGCGCCCACGGTGATCACGGTGCCTCTCTGCGCGCAGAGCACCACGAGGATCGGCGTGGCCAACATGCCGACTTCGATCAGGACGAAGTGAACGGTGCTGAACGTCGGTGGGTCCTCGGCCAGCGGATCGGCAAGCCGCCGCATGCTCGGGTCGAGCGCACCGGCGGCCCAGAACGTGAACGAGCACACGAGGAGCACGCGCACCACACCGTCGGGCACTGCCCATCCACTGAACGTCCCCATCGCCGCCGCCAGGTGTGCACCCAACAGGTACGACACCGCGAGTACCACCGCGCGTGAGACGAAGAGCCGATCACCGGGCAGGAGGAGCACGCGCACCGCGATGACGAGCAGCGCGGCGTCGAGTGCCGGCAGCGCGAGGATCGCGAGCGCGTACGGCGCCGACAACGTGTCGTGCCATTCGGGGGCGAGGACCGCGGCGCAGCCGAACCCGACCACCGTCGCCGTCATGCCCGCCTGTGCCAGCACGTCGGCGCTTCGGTGCGGCAACCGGACACACAACAACCGCAAGAGCCCGATTGCCAACAGCGGATAGGCGCCGAGCGAAGCCAACGCGACAAGCCCGCCGTGGGACAGTGAGGCACTGGTCCCGGCACTCGTTGCCGCCAACACCGCGACACCCGCCGCGAGTAGCCACCAGGGCGACGATCGCAACGACCGCATCGATTCGCCCTTGAGGTGAAGCCGCGTGCCGACGAGGATGGTGGCGACCGCCAGCGCGCCCGCCACCGGGGTCACCGCGTCGCGCCCCACGCCCTGCAATCCCCAAAACAGCGACACCGTCAACACCGCGCCGCCGGCCATCACCGCTAGCCGCGTCCACGGCACCGTCCGGCGCCGAACCGGCGCGACGGGGCCGCCCGGGGCCGGGTTCGTCCCCGCGATCTCGCCGATAGGCCCTTTCATCAGACTCCGCATCGGCGCGACAACCCCCAAGAATGAGGCTGTACCCGCGGATTGCGTGTTGTGCCCGCAACCGGGGAGACTCGCCGGGGGTGCCGTTCGGCCTACCGGCGGTGGTCCTCGAGGTACAGAATTCACCTGCGACTGATCGGGTCGCCGAAGCGTGGCTGGGGCAATGACCGGCGAGACGATGGTATTCCTCCCCGTCGAGGGGTTCTTCATGCTGCCGCTGCACGAGTGGGCGCGCGCCGTCGGCGCCGGCGTGCCCAAGATGGCGGTTCGCGTCGCGGAGCCCGACGAGGACCCGCGCGCGCTGCTCGCGACTGCCACCGCGGCGTTCGGCATGCTCACGCCCGAACTTCTCGCGGCGGCGCCGCGCCTGCGCTGGCTCCAGGCACCGGCGGCTGCACCACCGCCGGAGTTCTTCTTCCCAGAGCTCGTCGACCACCCGGTGATCGTCACCAACCTGCGCGGTGTGTATCGCGACAACCTCGCGAACCACATCATGGCGTACGTGCTGTCGTTCGCCCGCGGCCTACCTCGATACGCGGCCGCCCAAGCGCGTGCCGAGTGGCATCGCGACCTCGACGATGTCGGCATCCTCGATCTCGCGGCAACGACCATGTTGCTCGTCGGTGTGGGCGAGGTCGGCGCGGCCACCGCCGCGCGCGCTCGGGCATTCGGCATCCGGGTCGTCGGGGTCGACACGTTTCCCGACCGCGTGCGGGCCGAGCTCGACGAGGTGCACGACGTCGACGAACTCGACCGCCTGCTACCCGCAGCGGACTGGGTCGTGCTCACCGTGCCGCACACGCCCGTGACAGAAGGGATGATGCACTCTTCGCGCTTCGAGGCGATGAAACCGTCTGCGTATTTCATCAACGTCGGCCGAGGCGAGACGGTGCGCCTCGACGACCTCACCACCGCGCTCGAGCGCGGAGCCATCGCCGGCGCCGCCATCGACGTATCCGAAATCGAGCCCCTGCCCAGTGATCACCGTTTGTGGGGTGCTCCCAATGTGCTCATCACTCCGCATGTCGCGGGTTTCGGCAGCGACACCGACGCGGAACGCCAAGCGATCATCGTGGAGAACGCAGAGCGGTTCGTGCGTGGCGTGCCGCTGCGCTACGTGGTCGACAAGTCATTGCGCTACTGAACCCCAATTCGACCGGCCGCGACTCCACAGCCGCCGTCCCACCCGGCGCAAGGTACGCATCGCCCACCAGACGAACACGATGCACGCGATCATCGCGGCGACGGTGATGACGAGCGCGGTACGGGGATGCGCGAACGCGAACGCGACGAGCGAGAAGGCGAGTCCGTCCTCGGTCAGGCTCGCCAGTATGTTCGTCGCCGGCTCGGGCGATACGTTGATGAGCGCGCGCAGCGACGCCTTGGCCGCGTGGCTCGTGAGGGCCGCAGAGGCTGCGCCCACCACTGCCACGACCTGGTGTGAGGTCGTTTCGTCCGGGGTCATCAACACCGCGAGCGTCCCCGCCCCGGCGGGGCGGATCGCGGTGTTGGCGATATCCCACATGCTGTCGACATAGGGGATCTTGTCGACCACGAACTCCACGGCGTACAGCACCACTGCGCCCGCGATGACCAACGGGTTGTGCAGCAACTCGGGGGTGTCGGCCCACCCGGCGCGCCCGGCGATACCGAGCAGGCCTACGACCGCCCACAAGTTGAGCCCCGACGCCCATCCGCTTCCCACGAGCAGCCCGATGGGAAACATGGCAGCAGGCTACCGGCGACAGGCGCGCCGCCACGTCGTAGCGTGGTGCCATGACGATTCAGCGACTTCATGCCGAGCCGATAACCGCCACCTTCGGCGCAGTGCTCAGTGGTATCGACATCGATCACGGCATCACACCAGCGACCGCCGCCGCGATCCACGATGCGGTCGTGAGCCATGGTGTCGTGGTCATGCGCAACCAGCAGATCGATGACGATCAACAACTTGCGTTGGCCCGTCAGTGGGGCGAGCTACAGGTGTATGCACCGTTCCGTTGCGCCGGGATGGACGTGCCCCTCGAATGGGTCGAGGACAACGAGGCAAGCCCACCCAAGGCGTTCCGCTGGCACAGCGACATTCCCTGGGAGCCGCGCCCGCCCAAGTTCGGCATGCTCTCCGCGAAGGTCGTGCCCGACGCGGGCGGCGACACGATGTGGGTCGATACCGCCGCGGCATACGACGCGCTCTCACCGACGATGCAGCAACTCCTTCGCCGTTTGCGGGTGCACTACAAGATCGAGGCGGGCGCCATGCAGCGACTCGCGGCCCTCGTCGACGCGGAGTCGGGTGAACGGTTCAAGGCCGCCTACGCCCACGGTGTCGAGCATCCGCTCGTGCGCCGCAACCCGGATTCCGACCGTCTCGCGCTGTTCATGGCCGGCTATTGGATGGACCACATCGTCGGCATGAACCGCGACGAGAGCGACGCGTTGTTGCGCTTCCTTCACGAGCACGCGACGCAGCCTCGGTTCCAGTGCCGGTGGCGTTGGGCCGTAGACGATCTCGTCGTCTGGGACGAACGCCGCACGATGCACCTCGCACTCCCCGACCACTACCCGCGACACCGCAAGCTACGACGCTGCACCGTGGTCGGCGAGGTGCCCGCCGGCGCAACGTGAAACCTGCGTCGACCAGAGAAGCGTTGTCCAGGCCCCCACCCAGAGCCAACCCGCGACCAAGTCCGACGGATAGTGCACACCCACCGCGAGGCGCGAGAAACCGACGACGGCGAGAAAGACTGCGCCAACCGCCAGGGCCAGACGACGCCGTTCAGTTCTGACCATCATGACCAGTCCTCCCACCAATGCGGCCGTGCCGGCAGCATGACCGCTGGGGAAGCTGTACCGCGATGTGGATTCCGGGCTCGCCCACAGGTCAGGTCGCGAACGCCCGACGAGTTCTTTGAAAACGGGGTTCAACGCGATCGCGACACCGAGGCCCAACAACAGGAACAGCGCGTCCTTCGGACGGCCCGCCCACAGCAACACCGCGGCGAGGACTACGGCAACGCCGATGAGGGGAAGCCCGTCAGTGGCGTCGCCGATCGCGATCATCGGCTCGTCCGTCGATGTCCCAACGATCTCGTGGATCTCGACCAGCGCGCGACGATCGCCCGGAAACGATCCCGCGATCATCACCCACCCCGCGACCACCACGAACCCGATCGCCAACAGCGCCGCGGTCCCGATCCGAGCCGACCGCCGAGGGTGTGAGGCCATCTCCCCATTCTGCCCGGCCCGCCTAGATCTCTACGGTGGTGCCGACCTCGAAGACGCGGTCTGCGGGTAGGTGGAAGAAGCGCGCGGCGCTGGCGGCGGTGCGCATCTGCATGACGAAGAGCTTCTCGCGCCACGACGCCATGCCCGGAAGTGGGGCAACGATGACCGTCTCGCGGCCGAGGAAGTATCGCAGGTCGGTCATGTCGATCGTGAGTGCGGGATCGGAGATGGCGGCGAGCGCTTCGGGCACGTTGGGTTGATCGAGATAGCCGAAGCTCAAGACGACTTGCCACATATTGGGACCTATTTCGGTCACATCGGCGCGCTCGTCGAGCGGAACGTTGGGCACGTCCTCGGTCAGGATCGACACGAGCAGAACCGTCTTGTGCAACACCTTGTTGTGTTCGAGGTTCACGAGTAGAGCGGGCGGCGTGCCTCCGGCGTCTTTGAACAGGAACACTGCGGTGCCGGGAACGCGTTGCACATCTCGGCCGCGGAGCCCTCGGACGAAGTCGTTGATCGGCGTCTGACCGCGCCGGATAGCCGCTGCGAGGATGCGCCGGCCGGTACGCCACGTCGTCATCAGCGTGAACTGGGAAACGCCGACCCCGAGCGCAAACCAGCCGCCATGGGGGATCTTGACCAATTGGGCGAAGAAGAACGCGAGATCCACCATGAGGAGCGGGACCCCGATCGTGAACGTCTTCGCCTTGGACCATCCCCAGTTGCCCATCGCTACCCCCATGAACAAGATGGTGGTGATGGCCATGGTCGTCGTCACGGCGATGCCGTAGGCGGCGGCGAGGTTGCTCGAAGATTGAAACCCGATGACGAGGCCGATACACGAGAACATCAAGATCCAGTTGACGATCGGCACGTACACCTGCCCGATCTGGCTAGCCGAAGTGTGCGTGACCGCGACACGCGGGAGGTAGTCGAGCTGCATTGCCTGCGTCGTCAACGAGAACGCGCCCGAGATCAACGCCTGCGACGCGATGATCGTCGCCGAGGTGGCCAAGATCACCAACGGCCAGATCGACCACCGAGGACCCAGCAAGAAGAACGGCTGACTGATGTGCTCGGGGTGACGCAACAAGAGCGCGCCCTGCCCGAAGTAGTTCAATACCAGTGCGGGGAACACGAAACTGAACCACCCGAGTTGAATCGGCCGTCGACCGAAATGGCCCATGTCGGCGTACAACGCCTCGCCTCCGGTCACCACCAAGAAAATTGAGCCGAGCGCCCAGAATCCGCTCCAGTGGTACTCGGCGAAGAAGTCCACGGCGAAGAGCGGGTTGACTGCTTTGAGCACCTCGGGCGTCTGGGCGATCTGGGCGACGCCCAGCACGCCGAGCACCGTGAACCACAACAACATTATGGGCCCGAAGACCTTCGCGATGCCTGCGGTGCCGCGCCGCTGGATCAAGAACAAACCGGCAAGAATCGCGACGGCGATCGGGATGATCCAATCTTCCAGCGTGTGGGTGGCGACTTCGACGCCCTCGACCGCGCTGAGAACCGAGATGGCGGGGGTGATCATTCCATCGCCGTACAGCAAGGCGGTGCCGAAGATACCGAGAGAGACGAACAGTGCGGACACCCGGGTTGTTCGTGAGCGAGGCAGCAACGAAGTGAGCGCCAAGATCCCGCCCTCGCCTTTGTTGTCCGCTCGCATGACCAACACCAAGTACTTGATGGAGATCACCACCACAAGCGCCCAAAACGTCAGCGAACACGCGCCGAGAACGCCGTCGTCGGTCACTTCGAGGTCATGGCCCTGGAAGGCTTCGCGGAACGCATACAGCGGGCTCGTGCCGATATCGCCGTACACGATGCCCAACGCACCGAGCGCCAGCGCTGCCGTCCCACGATGGCGACGACGGTCGCGTGACGCCTCTGTCGACTGCGATTCTTCCGACATGCGGCGGACAAACTACAGCGATCGCCGATGTTTTCGTGACTCCAGATGGCACCTCGGTTATGCCGTCGCGCGGCAAGCGCGACCCGGCAACGGAACCGGTATGGGTAGTGCGCCCCGCTCGAACCCTTCGACTTCTCGAATCCCCGACTTCTTTCCTCGCCACAGTCGATCGACGATCGGACGATGATCGTGGTGCACCGCAACCGCAGACGGCACGGTGGTGAATGGTGGGGCGGTACAACCGACCCGAGCGACCTGGCTCCTACGCAGGATCGGCCGTCGCGATGAGGCGCAGCCGAACGTAGGGCGGCGGACAGCGTAGGCTGCGACCATGACCGTCTCGTGGTCGGATCTCACCGGCGACATCGCCGCCATCGCGGACGAGTGGCGAGCGGACCGTGCCGAGCGACATGCGCGGCGCGAGCTCGATCCCGCCGACTTCGCACGGCTCGCGGAGGCCGGCTTCCTACACGTCGCGGTGCCGCAGGACATGGGCGGGCTGTGGCGCTCTGTCGCCGAGACCACTCGTCCCATCTGCGATGTACTGAGAACACTGGCGGCAGCGGATGCTTCGGTTGCCTTGGTGAGCGCCATGCACCCGTCGGTGCTCGGGTTCTGGCTCGCGCAACCGAACCACGACGGCGCGGCATGGAACGCACAGCGCGACGCGGTGTGTGCCTCGGCGGCCGCCGGCCATCAATGGGGCACGATCACCTCCGAACCCGGCAGCGGGGGCGACATCCTTCGCACGAAAGCGATCGCGCTCCCCGACAGCGAGGGCGAACGCGGCGAGAGCGACGTGCCGGGACAGCGGTACCGCGTCGACGGCGCCAAGCACTTCGGCAGCGGCTCGGGCGTGACCTCGTTCATGATCACCACGGCGGTGCCCCAGGGCGAGGACGCGCCCGGGCTCTTCGCCATCGACGTGCGCGACCGCCCGTGGGACGGTTCGAGCGGGCTGCGCCTCACCGCGGCGTGGGACGGCGTCGGTATGGCCGCCACGCAGAGCCACGCGATGCAGCTCGAACGCTGTCCCGCGATCCGCTTCGCCTGGGACGGACCATTGCAAGAGGTGTCGGCCGCGGCCGGTCCGCTGATCTCGAATCTGTTCACTGCGGCGATCCTCGGCGTCTTGGACGAAGCCATCGAGACCGCCAAGCGCCAGCTCGGGCCGAAAGCCGATTCGATGCGGGCGTACGAGCAAGTCGAGTGGTCGCGGGCCGAACTCGAACACTGGCTCGCCGTGCAAGCGCTCGAAGGGTCGCTGCGCACCGTCGAATCCGGTGACCGCACGCGATCGTTGCATGCGGCTATTCGCGCGAAGGAGGCCGTGGCCGAGTTGGCCGAAGCCTCCCTCGGCCGCATGGGGCGCGTCATCGGGGGCGGGACGTTCTCGCGCCGCTCGCCGTTCGCGTCCTGGTTCGAGGATGTGCGAGCACTCGGCTTTCTGCGACCGCCGTGGGGACTCGCCTACGACAACCTCTTCGCGACATCGTTCGGATGAATCAAGGCACCGGAACGCGACGGACGACTCGTTTCACTCGGCTAGGAAGCTCATAACCAGCTGGTTGAAGTCGTCAGGACGCTCCAGCGGCAGCACATGTGACGAAGCGTCGCCTGTCACGATCTCGAACCGGGCTCCGGGGATGCCTTCGGCCACCTCTCGCGCAACCCACGGCGGCGTCAGCAGATCCTGCTCACCGACGATGACCAAAGTGGGAGCCTTGATGCCGCCCAGCCGATCCAGGGCGTCGAAGTGCAGGTACGCCTGGGCTTGGCGATCATAGGCATCGGGCTCGACCGGGTTAGGGTTGCTCGCCAGCAAGGCGATCGTTTTCTGGACCGCTTTCTGGTTGCGAAGAAAGGCCGAGGAGAACAGCCAGGTCAACTGCTGACCCCCGAAGACCTCTCCGCTGGGGTTGTTGGCCTTGACCCAGTTCCATATGGAGATCGGGTCGGCAGCGCTTCGTGCGGGCGCCGCACCCGGACCTGCGAGCACCAGCCGATCCAGACGATCCGCATGGCGCAGCGCGAACTCCATCCCGATCATGCTTCCCATCGACAACCCCAGCAGATGGGTGCGGTGGATATCGAGCGCGTCGAGGACACCGGCCACGTCGTCAGCCATGTCCGCAATGCTGTACGGGTGAACGGCCCGGGAGCTGCGGCCGGCATCGCGGTTGTCGAGGAGGACGACACTGAAGTGCGTGGAGAGAACGGGGACTTGTTGCAGTGTCCACAGCGACGAGTCGTATCCGATCCCCATCAGGAGCATGAGCGGAGGGCCCTCTCCGTGAACCTCATAGAACAAGTCCTGCCCGTTCGTGCGGGCGGTTCCCGATCGCGGGACATCCACAGTGTTCGGCGAAACCGGATGTGCCGTTGAGACGGCGGTTGTGCTCTTCATGAGTCCTCCTTGGTTTGCGTCGTTTGGGGTTTCGTGGCCCTCCCGAGTTGCGTGAGTAAGACTGTTACGGCGGTAACTCTCACGGTTACGATCGGCGCCCTTTGACACCGGGCTCCGGCGACGGTTTCGGAGGAGCGCGATGACCGATGGCATGGGTATTGGCATCGTCGAGCGCGCCCGTGACGCCGCAGCCCAGGGGAACTGGCACCACGCATTCGACCTTCTCAGGGAGGAGGACTCGAACGGCCGCTTGGCACCCACCGACCTACCGGTGCTCGGCGAGGTCGCGTACGCGGCCGGCCATCTCGATGTAACTATCGAGGCGTGGGAGCGCGCTCATACGGCGTGTATGCAAGCCGGTGACCACATCTCCGCCGCGGGTGCAGCCGTTCGCGTGGCGATGCACCTGCTCTTCGACACTGCACTCATGGCACCGGTGCGCGGCTGGTTGGCGCGAGCCGAGCGGCTCCTCGAAGGTACGCAAGAGACGCCCGCTCACGCGTGGTTCGCAGTCGTGCGCACCTATGAGCGAATGCTGACCGGCGACACGCCTGGCGCGCGGCAGTGGGCCCGACGTGCCATCGAGGTGGGTTCGAAGTGCGACCCGGCCGCGTGCGCCATCGGACGCGTAGCAGAGGCACGGCTGCTCATCCTGGATGGCGACATCGAGCAAGGTCTGGCGCTGCTCGATGAGGCCGGGGTGGCGACGGTCTCCGGTGACCTCGATCCGCTCTCGACAGGGGTCGTGTATTGCGAGCTTGTGTGCGCTCTGCAGGGCCTCGCGCAGTACGACGTAGCTGAGCAGTGGACCGAGGCGATGGAACGGTGGTGCGAAACGAATGCCATCGGGAGCCTCCACGGGCGTTGCCGAGTGCACCGCGCCGAGATCCTCAGACTGCGCGGGCTGTGTAACGAGGCGGAGAGTCAGGTGCTCGTCGCTTGTGAGGAACTGCGGCCGTACTTGCGACGCGAGCTCGGCTGGCCGCTGAACGAACTCGGACTGATCCGACTTCACAAGGGCGACATCGACGGCGCCGAGGAAGCTCTCCTGGCGGCACATCGCGCGGGGTGGGATCCGCAACCGGGCCTGGCGCTTGTGCGCCTGGCCCAAGGCGACATCGCCACCGCTGCCGCTTCGATGCGAGACGCCCTCGAGCGACCCTTGCGAGTTCCCTCGAAAGAGCGACCACCGAACACGCAGCTCCAGCGCGCACCGCTGCTCGAGGCGCAGGTCGAAATCGAGATCGCAGCCAGGGATATCGGGCGTGCTCGACTGGCCGCTGACGAGCTGGAGCTCGTGGCCGCGCGATTCGAGAGCAAAGCGCTCGTGGCCAGCGCGGCCCGAGCGCGCGGAAGGGTTCGGCTCGCCGAGGGCGATGCGGCGGGCGCAGAACAGTCTTTTTCCGAAGCGGTGCGACTCTGGAACGAAGTCGGCGCGCCGTACGAGGCGGCGATTTCACGAATTGGCCTCAGCGAGGCTCACCGCGCCAACGGCAGCGAGCACCGGGCCGTCATGGAGCGCGAAGCTGCCAGCGCGACCCTCGAAGGGATCCAATCCGCACCGTTGGTCGCCCCGCCAGTGCCCGTCGATCACCGTGACGTACTCGACGAGCAGCGTGGTGGGACCGTGAATGTTTTCCACCGCGACGGCGAGTACTGGTCGGTGACCTTCGGGGGGCGTACCTCCCATGTGCGCGATCTCAAGGGTATGCGATACCTCGTCCGACTACTAGCCGATCCGGACCGGGAGTACCACGTGCTCGACCTCGTCGCCATCGAGACGGGGACCTTTGGGCAGGGGAGCAGGAGCGAGTCGGGCGTGCCGCTGCGCTCGGCATTCGGCGACGGCGGCGAGATCCTCGACGCACGAGCCAAGGACTCCTACCGTCGCCGCCTCGCCGAGATCGACGACGACATCGAGCAGGCCCGCGCAGTTGGGGACTCGGAGCGTGCCGCGCAGGCCGACGCCGAACGCGACTTCCTCGTTCGAGGGCTCGCAAGCGCGTTTGGCTTAGGTGGTCGCGGTCGACGAGCCGTATCCGCGTCAGAACGCGCTCGAGTTGCAGTGACCCGCGCGGTCCGCCACGCCATAGCCCGCATCGGTGAAAGCCATCCCGAGCTCGGCGAGCATCTCACACGTACCATCCGCACCGGCACCTATTGCGCCTACTCTCCAGACCCTCACACTCCCGCCCGGTGGCGATATTGACATCGTCACCGCAGCGGCGCGATTCGTCTTGCGCAAAGCGCGCGGCCCGCTGGCAACTACCGTCACTAGCGGCGCGCACCGAGAGTCGAACAGCTCGCGAGGCGCCTGCAACCGGTTGAGCCGCGACAGCTGCCTCCCCCGTTGGCCGTTCCAAGACGATCGTTATTCCGTCGTCGATGATCGAAGGCCACGTGCCGGTCGAAAGCTGAATCGCCCCGGCAACGAAATCGGCCATGGCAGCGGCGAGGACGAGCAGTACAGCGGCGCCGGTCAGGAGGATTGCCGGTCCGCGTGCGATGTCGTGGTAGTTAGAGATGTACAGGGCGTCGATTCCGGTCCCGACGCTGATGCCGACCGATGTGATGACGATCGCGCCGAAGGACCGACACGCAAGCGACGCGGTGGCGGCGGGGATGAGCGGGGGGGTGGCAGCGACGAGGAGCACGCCGAGGACCTGTTGTGCGGTACGACGACGAGCGCTCGTCGTAGTCAGAAACGACCATGTTTACGTCGAGATGGCACATTCGAAAGGGCTATCTCACACCGAATCGAACGGCTCCATCTTCACTTTCGACAGTGTTCTCTGCACTGGACAATCGGTCATCTGCCATCCTGCTCAGAATCAGGGGAGCCTCCCTTCTAAGCGCGACGGAAATAGATGCACAAAACGAAGTCCATGTTCAAAGGGTGCTCGTCGCGGCCTTGGCCCTCACCGACCCCATCGTTCACAACTGCACGCTGTCGCAGCAAAGCATCTACCCCGATGACCTCGAAGCGTGATCCACCCAGTGAGGAGTCCCGGCTTCGGCCGGGACTCCTTTTTCCCCACGCCCCTGTGACACCCGTATCCTCGCTACGGTGAACGACGCTGACAAGGACATGACCCACGATCACATCTCCTCTGTCGTCGACCGGCTCAATGCCTTCGGGAGGCGACCCGTTGCGCCAGCGGTGCTGTCCGCGCACTTGAGGGCAATGGCGGCGACTACCCCGCTTCCCCGGCGACGAACCGGTCGGCGCGTGGGAGTCGCGGCCGGGTTCATCATCGCAATGATCGGCCTCAGTACCGGCCTCGCCGCCGCCAAGGTCGATGCCGGTCCCATCAGCGCCGCGGGCAGAGGAATGGCAGGCATCGTCGGTGTGGAGATCAACAGCGGCACGGTGACTCACGGAACCGTCCGCTACTATGGTGAAGATTGCATTCCAGTGGCATCAGGGCAGGGCGCCAAGAACCGCGGCCAGTATTTGAAATGGGTTCGGGAAAACCGACCCGAGATGCTGGACGCAGCCAAAGCGTCGAACTGCGGGAAACCGATTGGCTCGACCGAACCGCACGACGATGGAGACAAGAACTGAGTGCCGCCCACACCTCATCGCAGGAGTTGAGCGTCGCAACCTCGCCCCTTGCTCGCTTCAGTCGTGGAGAACGCTCGTCCCGACGCGGGATCGCTTCTACCGACCAACATGCACGCGTCGCCCAGGCGTACCGCGAACTCGCTCCCGCGGTGCTGAGCTACCTACGAGCGCTCCACGCGCCCGAACCCGAAGACGTCCTCGGCGAACTCTTCGTCCAAGTCGTTCGCGACATAGGACGGTTCCGCGGCAACGACACCGCGTTGCGTCGGTGGATCTTCTCGATCGCCCACAACCGCGTCATGGACGCCCACCGCATGAGCCGACGAACCAAGGCAACGTCGCCCCTCCTTCACTCCGAACCGCACCTCGTGCCCGACCCCGCCGACCCCTTCGACCCTGAACTAGCCGCAGCTCTCGCCACTTTGAACCTCGAGCAACGGGAAGTCGTCATATTGCGCTTTGTTGCCGACCTCTCCCTCGAATCCGTCGCGAAGATCACCGGCCGCACCACCGGCGCCGTCAAATCCCTCCAACATCGCGCCTTACAAAACCTCCAGCACACTCTCTCGCCCACGACATCGATCGGTCATGGACGAGTGCATTGATCGGCCGCTTGGTCTTCGCCCGGAACAGACCGCACGCGGCAGGAACGCCTAGGACCCCGCGCCGGGCAACACGCGGTACGTGTCGTAGACGGAGTCGACGTCTTTGATGGCGCGGAGCAGCGAATCGAGATGCGACACGTCGGAGAGTTCGAACTCGAAGCGCATCTTGGCGATGCGATCACTGCCGACCGCGGTGCTCGACGACAGCACGTTGACGTGATGATCGGACACCACCGCGGCGACATCGCGCAACAGCCATCGCCGGTCGAGAGCCTTGACTTCGATCGAGGCGATGAAGAACGCGGGGCTCTCCTCGTCCCACTCGACGTCGATGAGCCGCTCGCCTTGCGCGCCCGACAGCGATACGGCGTTGGCGCAGTCACTGCGATGGACCGACACGCCACGGCCCCGGGTGATGAAGCCGATGATCTCGTCGGATGGCACCGGGGTGCAACAGCGCGACAGCCGCACCATCACATCGTCGAGGCCCTCGACGTGCACGCCTGGTGAACCACGCGATCGCCGGGGACGCCGCGGCTCGAACACCGTGCGCGGGAGTTGCTCCTCGCGCTCGCCGCCGTCGCGCAACGTGCGTTGCACACGTGCCGCGACGGTCTTGGGTGATACGTGGCCTTCGGCGATGGCGCTGTAGAGGGCATCCGCGTCGGCCATGCCCATCGACGCGAGAACTTCGTTGAACGTCTCGCTGCCGATGAGACGTTGCACCGGCAACGCGTCGCGCCGAAGCGCCTTGATGAGGTCGTCGCGCCCGGTTTCGAGGCGATCTTCACGCCGTTCACGGTTGTGCCACTGCTTGATGCGATTGGCCGCGCGGTGGGTGACGACAAACTTCAACCAGTCTTGCGACGGACCCGCGCCCTGCACCTTGGAGGTGAAGATCTCGATCGTGTCGCCGCTTTGCAGCCGCGTCTCGAGCGGTACCAGCCGGCCATTGACCCGCGAGCCGATGCACTTGTGGCCGACCTCGGTGTGGATCGCGTACGCGAAGTCGATTGGTGTCGCGCCGACGGGCAAGGTGATGATCTTGCCCTTGGGCGTGAAGACGAATACCTCGTCGTGTTGCAGATCGACCTTGAGGTTGGCCATGAACTGCGAAGGATCGATCGTCTCCTGTTGCCACTCGACGATGCGCGACAGCCAGGCCATCTCGTCGGATGGCTGCTTCTCTTTGTATTCCCAGTGGGCGGCCACGCCGTATTCGGCACGGGTGTGCATCTCCCACGTGCGGATCTGCACCTCGAGTGCCTTGCCCTCGGGCCCCACCACCGTCGTGTGCAACGACTGGTAGAGGTTGAACTTGGGCATGGCGATGAAGTCCTTGAATCGCCCCTGGATCGGCTTCCACGCAGAGTGGATGCACCCGAGCGCGGCGTAGCAGTCCTTGACGGTGTCGACGACGACCCGCACGCCGATGAGGTCGTAGATCTCGTCGAACGATTTACCCTTGACAACCATCTTTTCGTAGATCGACCACAAGTGCTTGGGACGGCCTTGGATGTCGGCCTTGATCGACAACTCGGCCAACCGCAACTCGACCTCGGTGACCACACGCGACAGGTAGGGCTCGCGCTCGGGAGCACGCGCCGACACCATCTGGTCGATCTCGGCATAGCGCTTTGGATGCAACGACGCGAACGACAGGTCTTCGAGTTGCTGCTTGAGGTCTTGCATGCCGAGGCGATGCGCGAGCGGCGCGTAGATGTCAAGCGTCTCACGCGCAATGCGCTGTTGCTTGGCCTCGGGCAGCACGGCCAGCGTCGACATGTTGTGGAGACGGTCGGCGAGCTTGATGATCAGCACGCGCAGGTCGTTGGCGATCGCCACCATCATCTTGCGCATGGTGGCGGCTTGCTGCTGCTCTTGGGAATCGAAGTGGACCCGCTGGAGCTTGGTCACGCCGTCGACGATCTGGGCGACGTCGAGACCGAAGTCGCGTTCGATCTCATCGAGGGTCACCGCAGTGTCCTCGACCGCGTCGTGCAGGAGGGCGGCGCAGATCGTGGTGTCGTCGAGGCCGAACTTGGCGACGATCTCGGCGACCGCTAGCGGATGCTGAACGTAGGGCTCACCCGAGCGGCGCTGCTGGCCCTCGTGGGCGCGGGCCGCCACCTCGTAGGCCCGCACAATGCGGTCGGTCGATGCCTTGGGATGTCGCGAGTGGAACGTTGCGATCAGCGGCGCGGTCTCGACGGCCGGCGCGGCGATGCCTCTACGCCAGGGAAGGACCCGGCTCGATGGCATCGCTCACCTCCTCGGTTCGGCTGCTCGTCGGTCGCATCGAACTGGTTCAGTATCGCAGCAGTGATGAGATCTTGTGATCAACCAACCGAGATCGACCACCCAAGAATTCCAGCTCGATCAAGAAACAGAGGCCGACGACCGTCGCCCCGGTACCCGCGACCAGGGCGGCCGCGGCGTGGGCGGTGCCTCCCGTGGCCAGGACGTCGTCGACGATGAGCACCCGATCGCCCGGGCCCACGCCGTCGACGTGCAGCTCGAGGGTGTCGGTGCCGTACTCGAGCGAATACTGCTGGGCGACGGTGCGCCAGGGCAGCTTGCCCTCCTTGCGCACCGGCACGAACCCGGCCCCGAGCTGGTGGGCGACGGGCGCGGCCACGATGAACCCACGGGCCTCGATGCCCACCACGTGGCTGACCGCGGAGCGGGCGAATGGCTCGGCCAGGCCCTCGATCGCCTCGCGAAAGGCACCGGCGTCGGCCAACAGCGGAGTGATGTCCCGGAAGACGACGCCCGGCTGCGGATGGTCAGCAATGTCGCGGACCAGGGCGCGCAGGCCGGGGGCCGCTCGGGCCACTAGATCCCCGCTCCGCCGGGGGCCGCTCGGGCCACTAGCGCCGCTTCTTCTTGCGAGGCCGCGGCGGGATCGCTCCGATCGGCGCGGCGCGCTCGGGCGACGTGTCGGTGACGGTGCCGGTCGACGACGAGCCGGCCGCCTTTGCCTTCGCCGACGCCTTGGCGGGCGCGGGCGCGTTCGATCCGCGTCTCGGCGGGGATGTCGCGCCGACGCCGGCAACCTCTCTCGCGTCGAGCATCCCGGTGCCACCGCCGACGACCCCCCGCTGCTCGAGGCGCAGGCGCACGTCGCGGTGGCGCGGCTCGCGCTCTTTGAGATAGGTCACGATCGGCGCGGCGATGAACACCGACGAGTAAGAGCCGGCTATGAGGCCGACGAGCAACGCCAGAGAGAACTCCTGAAGTGTGCTCGCGCCGAGCGCCACCGAGCCGACGACGAACAGCGTGAAGACCGGCAACACGGCGACGAGCGTCGTGCCGACCGAACGGGTTATCACCTGATTGAGTGACAGATTCATGATGTCGGTATACGTGTAGCGAGTGACCACGGCCGGTCGCGAGGTGAGATCGTGTGACTTGTCGAACACGATCACCGTGTCGTACAGCGAATACCCGAGGATGGTGAGAAATGCCACGACCGTTGCCGGTGACACGAGTAGATGGAAAATGGAATACACGGCCACGCTGAGCACCACGTCGTGCAACATCGCGATCATCGCACCGACGGCCATGCGCCATTCGAGGCGCCACCACAAGTAGAGCGTTACCAGGACAGAAAAGATGACGAGTGCGCGCACCGCTTTGTTGGTGATCTCACTGCCCCAGGTCGGGCCGACCGAGTTGACGGTGCCGACGGAGCCGAGCTGCTCTAGTTCGAGCCTGATCTCATTCGCGCGCGTGGGGTCCTTGAGCTGGGACTGGATGCGCAAGGTGTCGCCGTCGACGATCTGGATCTTCGCGTCGGCCTCCCCCAAGGGTCGTAAGAAGTCGCGGGCTTCGGCCACCGATGTGCCGGGCGCAGTCACTTCCCACAGCGTGCCGCCCTCGAACTCGATCGACCAGTTGACGCCGCGTGTGAAGAACGACAGCAGGCCCACCGCGACGAGCAGCGCCGAAACGATGATCGCCGGGCGCCACAACCTCGGGAAGTCGATGGATGTATCGCCCCGGTGAATGCGCGTGAGGTAGCCCATCAGCGAACGTCCGTGACCGGTGCCGGCAGACCGAAGCGCTGCGGATGCTCATTGAGCGAGCTGAGTCGAGCGATGAGGCGTGCCCCGGGCGCGACGAAGAAATAGGTCGCGATCAAATCGATGACGGATGCCATTCCCAGAAAGAGGGCGAAACCCTTGACCGCGCCGACGGCGAGGTAATAGAGGATGATCGCTCCGAGCAGCGCCGCGAAGTTCGCCTTCTTGATCGTGGCCCAGGCACCGTTGAATGCGCGGTCAACCGCCGAGCGGGGAGTGCGCCCGTTCCATATGTGCTCTTTCATGTGTTCGAAGTAAACGATGCTCGAGTCGAGTTGCACGCCGATCGAGACGATGAGACCAGTCACGCCGGCGAGCGTGAGAGCGAGCCCCCGTGTCTCGCCCAGATAGGCGACGATCGACCAGAGCAACGCCGTGGACAGCACCAGCGCGGCCATCGCCAGCACGCCGAACCACCGGTAGTAGCCGATCATGAGAATCCCCACGAGGAACACGCCGATGAGGCCCGCGGTGACACCGGCCTTCAGCGCATCGGAGCCGAGCGTCGCCGACACCGTCTGGGTCGTCTGCAGCTCGAGAGTGATCGGCAGCGCGCCGTAGCGCAGTGCTGTTGCGATGTCGCTGGCCTCGCTCTTGCCGTAGTTGCCCGACAACGAGATCTCGTCGCGGGCGAAGTTGGCCGACTGCACGACGCCGGCGAAGACCACACGTCCGTCGAGCTCGATCCCGAGCTTGCCGGTCGGGCACTCGGGCGCCGTCGAGAAGCAAGAGGCGGCGACGCGGTTGAGCGCGTCGATGCCGTTCTCGCCGCCCTTCAACGTGAGCGCGACATACCATCCGCCGCTTGCATCGGGCGACAGCTGCTGGAGCAGAGCCCGGGCGTCCTCGATGCCGTCGCCCTTCAGGGCCGCAGCACCGAGCTCGAAGCGCTGCGTCTGTTTCTTCGTCGCGGAATCGATCTCGGGCAGCACGACCGTCGACTCGGCGAGGTTCTCCTCCCGCGGCGTCGTCTTGACGTTGATGCCCAACGCTTCTTCGAGTTGCTCCCGTTCTTCGTCTGGGGTGAGTGTGGTGGTCGGACCGGTCGTCGTCGCGGCCGAGACCGTCGTCGTCGAGGGGTCACCGGCGGCAGTCGTGGCCGGCGCGATGGTGGTCGTGGGAGCGACGGTCGTCGTTGCGCCGGCAACCGTGGTCGTGGTCGCGCCGGGGACAGTGGTCGTCGTGGTCACGCCCAATGATTCGAGCGTGGCATCCTCGGGCGGGATCCCCTCACGCAGCACCGGGCGGAAGCGCAACTCGGCCGTCGTACCGATGAGGTCGAGGGCGCGCTGTTGATCTTCGACACCGGGCAACTGCACCAAGACATTGCTGCCCTGGCGGCCGATCTCGGGCTCCGCGACACCGAGGCTGTCGACGCGTTGGCGGATGATCTGTACGGCCCGGTCGAGCACGTCGTTGGGCACGTCGGTGGTCGGACGCAGCACGACCGAGATGCCGCCCTGGAGATCGAGGCCGTATTGCGGCCGGTTGCCGACGGCGAACGTCACGATCAACGATCCCAATGCGATCGCGACGAAGAAGATCAGTGGAGTGAGTTGACGGCGCACGGTAGAGACGGCCTCGAGACGGACAGAGCGGCGAACTTAGCGACCTTTGCGCCAACCCCTGGCGATGCTAGGCGGGCCGGAACTCGATTCGGTGTCGGACTTGGTGTCGGTCTCGGGCGTGACGGCCGGAGTGTCGGTTGCATCATCGCCGCGGACCTTGCCCGCGATCGACGCCTTGGTGATCTTGAGCTCGATACCCTCGGCAACCTCGAGATAGACGTCGTTGTCGACCATCTCGGTGATGACCCCGTAGATGCCGGCGCTCGTCAAGACGACATCGCCCTCGGTGAGCGAATTGAGGATGGCTCGTTGTGCTTTGACACGCCGCTGCTGCGGCACGATGAGCACCGCGTACATGGCTACCAACAAGACGAGAAAGATGACGAGCGACACGTGCGCCTCCTATGGGCCGCACCAGGTTAGCCCTGGCCGGGCCCTGATCACGACGCGGACCAGACCTCGTGCACATCCCGGCGGAACGACTCGAAGCGGCCGTCGACGATCGACCGGCGCATCCGGGCGACGAAATCGAACACCCACGCCAAGTTGTGCAGCGTCAGCAGGCGCCCTGCGGTGGGCTCGTCGACGCTGAGCAGATGGCGCAGGTAACCCCGCGAATATCGGGCAACGGGGCTGGCCGGCAGCGCGGCGTCGAGCGGATCGTCAGATCGGGCGAACTCGGCTCGCTTGATGTTGAGCCGGCCGGCGGACGTGAGCAGCGTGCCATGGCGCGCCAGGCGAGTGGGCAATACGCAGTCGAACATATCGACGCCCAGAGCGACCACCTCGACCATACCGATCGGGTCGCCCAGCCCCATGAAATAGCGAGGCTGGTCGCCGGGCAGCATCGCCGCCACGGTGGCCAGCGGGGGCAGCATCTCGTCTCGGCTCTCCCCGACCGACAGCCCGCCAACCGCATAGCCGTCGAAGCCGATCTCGATCGTGCGCGCCGCGCTCTCGGTGCGCAGCGCGAGGTCGAGACCACCCTGCACGATGCCGAACTGCGCCTGCCGCGCGACACCCGCCTCGTTGCTGGTGAACTGCCGGCGCGCGCGTTGCGCCCAGAGTGCGGTGCGGTCGACCGCGGTGCGCATCACCGCGGGTGAAGACTTGGCCGGCGGGCACACGTCGAGGACCATTTGCACATCCGCACCGAGCCGGCGCTGCACATCGACGGCGCCTTCGGGTGTGAGGCGATGCGCGCTGCCGTCGTACACGGAGCGGAACATGGCACCGTCGTCATCGACCTTCGGCGCCAACGAGAAGATCTGGTAACCGCCCGAGTCGGTGAAAATGTGCCCGTCCCAGTCGGTGAAGCCATGCAGGCCGCCGAGCGCCTCGACGGTGTCGACGCCGGGGCGCAACATCAAGTGATACGTGTTGCCCAACATCACGTCGGCGCCGAGCGCTTCGAGATCACCCGCAGACAGGTGGCGCACCGCGCCACGCGTGCCGACCGGCATGAAGCACGGCGTGACGAAGCTGCCGCGCGCGGTATGCACGCGGCCGGCGCGCGCCGCGCCGTCGGTCGCGTCGAGGGTGATCGTCGTCTTCACTGCTCGTGTTGTAGCAGCATCGCGTCGCCGAACGACAAGAATCGGTATTGCTCGCGCAACGCGATCTCGTAGAGGTGGCGCCACCGCGGGCCGACGAACGCGTCGATCATCACCAACAACGTCGAGCACGGCAGATGGAAGTTGGTCATCAACACGTCGACGACCTCGAACTCGTAGCCCCGGCGGATGAAGAGGTCGGTGCGACCCTCGAGCTCACCCCGTATCGCCGCTGATTCGAGTGCGCGCACGGTGGTCGTGCCGATGGCGATCACGCGCTGCGCTTCGTGGCAGGCCTGCATCGTGGCTGCGGGCACCCGGTAGTACTCGCTGTGCATCTGGTGCTGCGAGAGATCGTCCACGGTGATGGGGCGGAAGGTGTCGAGGCCGACGACGAGTTCGACGCGGGCCAGGCGAGCGCCGCGGGCTTCACACGCGTCGAGCGTCGTTTGCGTCAGGTGCAGCCCGGCCGTCGGCGCCGCGGCCGACGCCGGCCGCGACGCGTACACCGTCTGGTAGCGCGAGGGATCGGCGATGGGCCCGGGCAGGTAGGGCGGCAACGGCATCTCACCGTGCGCGTCGAGCGCGCGGTGCAGATCGGACGACTCGACGGTGATCACGCGCCGCCCGTTGGCGAGGTCGCCACCGAACACGAACGCGAGATCGTCACCGACCACCACGCGTGTGCCCGGCGCGAACTTGCGACTCGGGCGCACCAACGCGTCCCAGACGAGACGACCGTCGCGCGCTTCGAGGAGCAGCACTTCGGCGGCCCCGCCGGTGGCTCGGCGAAAACGAACACGCGACGGCAGCACCTTGGTGTCGTTCATGACGATCACATCGCCGGCGCGCACATAGTCGGCGAGATCGGCGGTCAGCCGGTGTTCGATGCGATCACCGTGATCCACCAGTAGGCGCGATGCCTCGCGCGCAGGCAGCGGCTGGGCCGCGATGCGCTCGGGTGGCAATACGTAGTCGAACTCGTCTCGCGTGGCCATGGCTCACTCGAAGAGCGACACCGGGCGTTCTTCGGTAGGCGGAGGCGCGAGACCGAGGTGCTTCCACGCGGCCGGCATGGCCACGCGACCACGCGGGGTACGGATGAGC
This sequence comes from Acidimicrobiales bacterium, assembly GCA_035525225.1. Lineage (GTDB taxonomy): Bacteria > Actinomycetota > Acidimicrobiia > Acidimicrobiales > WLNW01 > DATLFA01. The sequence goes on along the minus strand of DATLFA010000061.1, from coordinate 111,076 downwards.
AGGCCCTGCTGTATGAGAAACGGCTCGTAGACGTCTTCGACGGTCTCTTGCGGCTCGCTGGTGCTCGTGGCCAGCGTCGACAGACCGACGGGACCGCCGCCGAAGGACAGGCACAGGCGCTCGAGCACCGCACGCGTCGGGCGGTCGAGGCCCAACTCGTCGACGCCGAAGAAGGCCAGCCCCCGGCGAGCGACATCGGCGTCGATGGCACCGTCGGCGTGCATCTCGGAGAAGTCGCGCACCTGGCGCAGCAAGCGGTTGGCGATACGCGGTGTGCCCCGCGAACGGCGCGCGATCTCGTCTGCTCCCTCTTCGTCGACGATCACGTCGAGGATCTGTGCGGCGCGTATCACGATGGTCTCGAGGTCGGCCGGCTCGTAGAAGTCGAGCCGTTCGGTGAGACCGAATCGGTCGCGCAGCGGGCCGGTGATGAGGCCAGTCCGCGTCGTCGCGCCGACGAGCGTGAAGCTCTCGAGCTTCATGCGCAGGGTGCGGGCGGCGGGCCCTTTGCCCATCACCAGATCGACGTGGAAATCTTCCATCGCAGGATAGAGGACCTCTTCGACGGTGCGCGACAGGCGGTGGATCTCGTCGATGAACAACACGTCACCGTGTTGAAGGTTGGCGAGGATCGACGCGAGGTCACCGGGCCGTTCGAGCGCGGGGCCCGACGTGATGTGCAACTCGGCGCCGATCTCGTGGGCGACGATGTGGGCCAGCGTCGTCTTGCCCAGACCGGGTGGGCCGGCGAAGAGCATGTGGTCGGGCGGATGGCCCCGCTTGCGTGCCGCGCCGAGAATGACCGCCAGGCGAGCCTTGAGATCGGCCTGGCCCACGAACTCCCCGAGCGAACGCGGGCGCAGCCCGACGCGATCGTCGGCCTCGTCGATCACTTCGGGAAAGCTGGCGTGGGGGTCGAGCAACTCGTGGCGGCCCGCGTCAGCAACGTCGCGCGTGGGTACGCCGCTATCGCTCATACTCGTGCCGCCATGAGCTGTAGAGCTTGGCGCACCAGCATCGCCGGATCACCAACGGGAGGCAGGTCGGCGAGCACGCGGCGGATCTCGTCTTGCGTGTAGCCGAGACCGAGCAGCGCGTCGCGCACATCGGCGTGCACCGTGCGCTCGGCGGTCGGCGACGCGTCGGCGAGATTGGCGAGGTCGACGACCGGCAGGTGCAGCTTGGACTTGAGCTCGACGATGAGGCGCGTGGCCGTCTTCTTGCCGATGCCCGGCACCATGCACAACGCGTCGACGTCATCGGCCGCGAGTGCGCGATGCAACTGCAGCGGCGGATGCACGGCCATGATGGCCAGCGCCAGCGACGGCCCGACGCCGTGCGCGGACAGCAACGCCTCGAAGCACACGCGCTCGTCCCGGTTGCGGAAACCGTAGAGCGTCTGCGCATCCTCACGCACGTGGTGATGCACGTGGACGAACACTTCGTCGCCGATCGCACCGATGGTCGACGCGAGGTCGGGTGTCGTCGTGACGCGATAGCCGACACCGCCCGCCTCCATGAGCAACTCTCCGTCGATGCTGCGGTCGAGCAACGCGCCGCGCAGGGAACCGATCATGGCCTCACTCCTAAGGTCATGCGCAAACCGCCGCCACCGCGCACACGGGCGAGATGGCACAGTGCCAACGCGAGCGCGTCGGCCGCGTCGACCGGCTTGAGCCGCTGGTCGATGCCGAGCAGTGATCGCACCATGCGCTCCACCTGTTCTTTGGGGGCGGCGCCCCAACCCGTAACCGTCTCTTTGACTTCGTTGGGCGAGTATTCCGCAACTTCGCAGCCCGCGTTGGCCGCCTCGGCGAGCACCACACCACTCGCCTGGCCGACCGACATCGCGGTGCGCACGTTGGTCTGGAACAGGACCCGCTCGATGGCCACGACAGCGGGCCGGTGCTCGGCGATCAGACTGCGTATCTCGCGCTGCAGATGCCCCAGCCGTTCTGCGACCGATCGTTGGCGGTCGGTGACGATCACGCCCGCGGCGATGGCGACGGGCCGGCGTCCGCGGCGCTCGATGACGCCGTAACCGCAGCGCGACAGTCCAGGATCGATGCCGAGCACGAACACTCGTACGAGTGTAGTGACCGGGTCGCCGGGCGCGGTGGACCCGACCATCGAAGAGCTCGAAGCCCTCAGGTATCGGGGTCGCCCCGCCGATGAGGCACGGATGAAGTCCCCCTTGACTCTCGAGGTCCCCGCGGGGACTCCCACCGGACCTTCTCCTACGGCCACCGCCATCGTGGAGGTGGTCGGCATGCGCAAGGTGTGGAAGCGCTTCGCCGACGTGCCCGCTCTGCGCGATCTCACGATCGTGGTGCCCAAGGGAAACATCACGGTGCTGCTCGGGCCGAACGGCGCCGGTAAGACCACCGCGATCCGCATGATGACCGGCGCGATGACCGCCGACGAGGGCACCGTGGTCGTGTTCGGTGCCGACCCCGATCGTGACGGCGAATCAGTGCGGCGCCGCTGCGGTGTCGTCTCGGCCAAGCCCGCGCTCTACGACCGCTTATCGGGCTACGACAACCTCGTGTACTCGGCCGAGCTCTACGGCCTCGGCCGCCGCTGCGACGCGCGAATCCGGGAGGCAGCGGCTCGCTTCGGGATCGACCAGTCGCTCGACAAACAGGTCGGCGGGTATTCGACCGGGATGAAGACACGGCTCGCGCTGTCGCGTGCCGTGCTGCACGAACCAGAGTTGTTGCTCTTCGACGAGCCGACCTCGGGTCTCGATCCCGAATCCGCGCACGCCGTGTTGCAGTTGATCCGTGACATGACCCGCGACGGTTCGACCGTCGTCATGTGCACGCACCACCTCGTCGAAGCCGAAGGGCTCGCCGACCAAGTGGTCATGCTCGAAGACGGCACCGATCTGATCTCGGGCAAACCAGCAGACCTCGCGCGTCGTTATTGGCCCACCGACGAAGTGTTGATCGACGCCGAAGACCGCAGCGGGCTCGATCTGATCGCCGGCGCCGAAGGCGTCGTCGACTATGGCCGAGACGACGGCCCGGCGCGCGTGCAACTCGACGCGCTGACCCGTATCCCCGAACTCGTGCGCACACTCACCGAAGCCGGCGTGCGCATCACCCGCGTCGCTCCGCACGAGCCGACGCTCGAAGACCTCTATTTCGCCGTCCGCAGAGAGGCCGCCCGCCCATGACCGCAACCACAGTGCAATCGCCGCCCCGGCGCCGCGGACTCGACTGGTCGAGTGTGCGCACTGTCGCCCGCACCGACCTCAAGCAATTGCTACAAGCCAAGGACTTCTGGATCCCGATGGGCATCCTCGGCGCGTTCTTCTTCCTCCTCGTGCCGGCGACGTTGCTGTTGACGATCACGCAGTTCGGCGACATCGACGCGGTGAGCCGAATCTCGCAGGCGCTCGACGTGCTGCCACAGAAGGCGCAGGAGCAGATAAAGGGCAAGACTGACGCCGGCCGCACCTCGTATGCGCTCGCTGTCTATCTCTTCGCACCCATGGCGATCGTCGTACCGCTCACGATCTCGACCGCCGTTGGCGCCGCGACCATCGTGGGCGAGCGCGAACGCGGCACCGGAGAGTTCCTCGCGCACTCCCCCGCCGGCATCCGCGAGATCTATCTCGGCAAGTTGATCGCGTCGCTCATCCCCGGCTATTTCACGACGCTCGTCGGCTTTGGCGCCTACTCGTTGTTGATCAACCTCGTGGTCGGCCCCGAGGTCGGCGGATGGTTCTTCCCGACGCCGCAGTGGTGGTTGCTGATGCTGTGGGTCGTGCCGCCGTTCCTCATGCTCGCACTGTCGTTGGTACTGCGGCTGTCGGCGAAAGTGCGCAGCACCGCCGCGGCCCATCAAGCGTCGGGGCTCATCACGCTGCCACTCATCATGATCGCCTACAGCCAATCGACCGGCGCACTGTTCGGTGCCGCGGGCGCGACGTTGATGATCGGCGCGATCGCGTGGCTCATCGCCATATTCAGCTTGAGCCGCGGGATGCGCAACGTGCGCCGCGCCCGCCTCTTGGGTGTCGCCGACGAGAACTGACCGTGCCACCGCGTCGCCAACACCGTTCTCGCAGCACATTTCTCTCATTAGCCCAGGTGGCGGAGAAGGTTGTGCTGCGAGAACGGGCTATCCGGCTGGTCGCGCGACGATCAGCTTCTTCGTGCCCTTCTTCAGGGCAGCGAGCACGAGCGACGGGTCGACTTCGAAGTTGACATCAGAGTCGAAGTACGTGCCGTAGAACATCGAGCAAAAGGTGGCACGGTCCGGGTGCTCGATGAGGTGAATGCAATGCGTCATCGTCAGCAGGTCTCGCATGTACTGCTTCGGGTCATCGAGCAGGTACTGCAAGTACCACTGCCGGACGGGATCGGCGCGGCCGCCCCGGTCCCAATAGGCAGAAAGCCACAGAGGCCCCCGCGCGGTGGTTTCGACGCGTCCGATGAAGTGTCGTTCGGCGAACACGTACAAACACGCACCCTGCATGCTGCGCAACGCCTCCTCGATGGCCGTGAAGTACTCGGTCATCGGCACGATCGCGGACTCGACCCTCGACAGCCCCGATGCGTCAAAAGGTTCGTTCGACAAGCGCATCGCCTCGATCGACACCATGCCGCCTTCCTTCACTGGCGGGCGGCGGTTCTTCTTGCGCATCACATCGACCGTCCCACCAGCTTGGACATCAGCGTGTGTTCTCGACCGCCGCGATGATTGCTTCGGCCGGTTGAAACGACAGCGACGTCACCGAACGGTGCGCGTAACCGATCACACCCGTGGGGCCGACGACGAAGATCGACCGGCGATAGAAGCCGAGCGGGCCCAAGATGCCGTACGTGGAGCCGACCGCCTTGTCGACGTCGGCCAGCAACGGGAACCCGAAAGGGCCCTGCCCCTTGTGGAACTTGTCGTGGCTCTCGATGGACTGTGGCGACAGTGCCAGCACTTGTGCGCCCGCGCCCGCCAACTCGCCGAAGTGGTCGTTGTAGTCGCCGAGTTGGACGGTGCACACCGGCGAGTTGTCCGCCGGATAGAACACCAACACGACCGCTTGCCCGCGGTAGTCGGACAACGTGTAGGGCCGATGGGTCGTGCCGTCGGTGCCCGCCACTGTGAAGTCCGGGGCGATGTCACCGATCGTCAGCTTGCTCATCCCGAGAGCCTATGGCCCGAGCGGCCTTTTCCGAGATGCGGCAACGCGCTATCAGATCTCCGCGGTACAGGATTGGTACTAGTCGCGCTCCTCGGCTCGTCGTACGTTGCTCTCGACCTACGAGCCCCTACCGGGAGGACGACATGCCAACGATGACCGAGAACAGGACTTCTGGCGATCTCGACCAGTTCGTGACGTTCGCCGCGGAACTCGGCCGCCAGTTCGCGGAACACAGCGCGCGCCACGATCGTGACGGCACGTTCGTCGACGAGGCCTTTGCCGTCCTGCGCGATTCCGGCTACCTCGCGTTGGCAGTGCCGACCGAGCTCGGCGGCATGGGCGCCACGATCGGACAGGTGGCGATGGCGCAAGCGGAGATGGCGCGCCACGACGCGTCGGCCGCGCTGGCGATCGCCATGCATCTGCACGTGACGTTGTTCGGGGCGTGGCGATTCCGGCGGACCATGCCCGGCGCGGAAAACATGCTGCGGCGCGTCGTCGACGAACGCATCGTGTTGGTTTCGACGGGCGGCGCCGACTTCACCCGACCCAATGGCGAGGCGACAAAGGTCGACGGCGGCTTTCGCGTATCGGGGCGCAAGGTGTTCGCGAGTCAGGTGCCGCAGGGCGACGTCTTCTCGACGATGTTCACCTACGACGACCCGGAGGCGGGCCGCCAAGTGCTGTCGATGGCAATCCCGGTGCGCGCCGAAGGAGTGTCGATCCTCGACACGTGGGACACCATGGGCATGCGCGGCACCGGCAGCCACGACGTGATGATGTCCGATGTCTTCGTCGGCGACGCGCAGGTGATGTCGCGCCGGCCGTGGGGCGTGCTCGACCCGCCGTTGATGACGATCATGTCCCATGCGATTCCGGTCATATCGGGCGTCTACCTGGGCGTCGCCGAAGGCGCACGCGACCAGGTGATCGCTACGACTTCCGGCACCGAGAAGGCCCTCGATCCACTGATCCAGCGTCTCGTCGGCCTGATGGACTACAAGCTGCGGGTCGCTCGTTGGAGCCTTGTGGGTGCGCTCACCGAGGTCGGCGACGACCCCGCGCCGTCGATGCAGAACGTCGTTGCCGTCATGCAAGCCAAACGGGCGATCGCGCAAGAGGCCGTCTCGGCCTGTGACACCGCGCTCGAGATCACCGGCGGGTCGGGCTATTTCCGCAGGGCCGGTCTCGAACAAGCGCTGCGCGATGTGAAGGCAGTCATCTTTCACCCACTGCCGCCCGAACTGACCTTGCTCCACGCGGGCAAGGTGGCGCTCGGCGTGGCCGCCGCCGAGATGTAGCAGCTCCGTTGCGGCAGAGCCGCACAAGAAAGCTAGGCCTCGACGGACTGCATCAACTCCTCGGTGATGTCGAAGTTGGAATACACCCCGTCGACGTCGTCGTTGTCGTCGAGCAGGTCGATCAGCTTCAGCACGGCGCGGGCCGCCTCTGGGGTCTCGAGCGCGATCGACGTCGACGACAAGAAGGTGACGTCGGCCGACTCGACGGGGATGCCGGCCGTGTCGAGCGCATCGCGCACCGCTGGCAACAGCGCGGGGGGCGAGGTGACGCGCCACAGTTCGTCGTCGTCGGCGATGTCGTCGGCTCCCGCGTCGAGCGCGACCAGCATGAGGTCGTCCTCGCTCACCGACTTGGGCACGTAGAGCACACCGGTGCGGGCGAACTGCCACGCAACCGCACCGGGCTCGCTCAACGCGCCGCCGTTCTTGGTGAAGATCGACCGGATCTCACCGGACGTGCGATTGCGATTGTCGGTGAGGACTTCGATGTACACCGCGACACCGTGCGGCGCGTAGCCCTCGTAGGTGATCGACTCGTAGTGGACGCCTTCGAGCTCGCCCGTGCCGCGCTTGATGGCGCGCTCGATGGTGTCGTTCGGTACCGACGCGTCTCGAGCTTTTTGCACCATCGTGCGCAACGTGGCGTTGCCACTCAGATCGCCACCACCCTGGCGGGCCGCCACCTCGACCTGCTTGATCAGCTTGGCGAAGAGCTTGCCCCGCTTCTTGTCGAGCGCACCCTTCTTGTGCTTGATAGACGCCCACTTGGAATGACCGGACATCAGAGCTCCTCGATGAATCGTTGATGGATGCGAAGGTCGTCGGTCAGCTCGGGATGAAACGCCGCCACCCACACTCGACCCGACCGGCACAACACCGGATCATCGCCGATACGAGCCAGCACGTCGACCGAGGCACCAACTCGCTCGACCCTGGGCGCTCGGATGAACACCGCATGGAACGGGGAGTCGAAACCGTCGACGGTGAGATCGGTCTCGAACGAGTCCACCTGGCGCCCATAGGCGTTGCGGCGCACGTCGATGTCGATGGCCGAGAATGAGCGCTGGTCGGGGCGGCCGTCGAGCACCACACGGGCGAGCAGGATCATGCCGGCGCAGGTGCCGAACACCGCCAGACCGTGTTCGAGGCGCTCTGCGATCGGGTCGAACAACGCATTGGTGTCGAGCAACTTGGACACGGTGGTCGATTCGCCGCCCGGCATGACGAGGGCATCGACCGAGTCGAGCTCGGACTCGGTGCGTACCTCGATTGCCGCGCACCCGAGCGCAGTCAGCGCGCGGACGTGCCGCGCGAACGCGCCCTGCAGTGCCAGGACTCCGACTTTCACCAACCGCGCTCGGCCAGCTTGACGTCGAGCTTGTCGATCTCCTGGCCCTTCATGGCCTTGCCGAGGCCCCGTGAGACCTTGGCCAGGATATGCGGATCGCGGAAGTTGGTCGTGGCCTCGACGATGGCCTTGGCGAACAACGGGGGGTTCTCGCTCTTGAAGATGCCCGACCCGACGAACACCGCTTCGGCGCCCAGTTGCATCACGAGCGACGCGTCGGCCGGCGAAGAGATGCCACCGGCACAGAACATGGGCACCGGCAGCCATCCGGTCTCGGCGATCTCCTGTACGAGCGGCAGCGGTGACTGCAGGCGCTTGGCCCAGTCGAACAGCTCGGCCGAATCGGCCTGCGTGATCTTGCGCATGTCGCCGATGATCGAGCGCAGGTGACGCACGGCTTCGACGATGTTGCCGGTGCCCGCCTCACCCTTGGAGCGGATCATCGCCGCGCCTTCGCTGATGCGCCGCAATGCCTCGCCCAGGTTGGTCGCGCCGCACACGAACGGCACCGTGAACTTCCACTTGTCGATGTGATGCGCTTCGTCGGCGGGGGTGAGCACCTCGGACTCGTCGACGTAGTCGACGCCGAGTGCCTCGAGGATCTGGGCCTCGGCGAAGTGACCGATGCGGGCCTTGGCCATCACCGGGATCGACACGACGGCCTTGATACCTTCGATCATCTCGGGGTCGCTCATGCGGGCGACACCACCGTCGCGACGGATGTCGGCGGGCACCCGCTCGAGGGCCATGACCGCGCTGGCGCCGGCGTCCTCGGCGATCTTCGCGTGGTCGGGCGTGACGACGTCCATGATGACGCCGCCCTTGAGCATCTCGGCCAAGCCCCGCTTGACGAGCATGGACCCCGTGTCGCGTGTGGGTGAGCTGCTGTTCGATGAAGCCGTCGTCATGGCCGCCAGTCTATGGGCGAGTGGTTCAGCCGGCGATCGGATTCGTCATGTCTTGCGTGCTGCCCTTCGACCCCAGGTATACCCACGAGCGACCCGGCGTGAGCTCGACCGGCTTGGCATCGTCGCCGGTCGTGATGCTCCACGGGGACTCGGGGAACGGCCGTGTCCATTCGCCTTCGACCACTTTGCCGTCGGTGTACACCATGGCCCGGCCCTTGCCTACGGAGATCGCCTGCAACGACCCGGGTGTCGAGCTCATCTTGTAGGTGGTCATCAAGACCACGACGTTGTCGACGGCCATCACCTTGCCGTCGGCGTCGAGGTGCGGCGAGCCCTTCTGCGTGCGCTCCCATTGCTTGGTGATGGTGTTCAAGTTGAACTCGACCGGATAGCCCATCTTGAGCGACACGCCAGTGGTGGGCAGACCCATGCCGGCCGGCAGGCCTTGGCCGGAGGCGCGAAACGCGAAGGGGCGTTCGGGGGTCTCTGCGTCACCCGCGGCTTCGTAGAGTTGGTTGGGGCTCACGAACAAGTTGTGCGGCGCGCACCGGCCCTTGGTCTCGCGGAAGTAGCGGCTGCTCCAAGTGGAGTCGTAGCCGACGTTCACGAAGCTGTTCTTGATGCGGAAGAGCTCCGCGCCCACGGTGGTGTTGTTGCCGCTCCATCCGAACATCGGCTTCTTGAAGGCGGTGAGGAGATCGAGGTCGGACGACCGCGCGGAGCGGATGGGGCCCACGGTCTCGGGGATGTTGGACTGGAACACCGCCATGAACCGCGTGATGCCTTCGACGAGTTCTTCGATGACGATGTCCGCAAGGTTGAGCCCGACCTGTGGGCGCGCCGTGCCATTGCAGTTGCCACCGTCGGAGTTGTCGATCTTGAGGATGAGCGCGGGCCGTTTGGCGGTGGCCTCGTCGGCCACCGGCAGGCCGGTGAGCGGACCCGGCGGGCCCGGCGCGACGGTGCTGGTCGTCGTGGATTCGGTGGTGGTCGATGACGACGTCGACGACGGCGTCGGCGCCGCATCGTCGTTGTTGTTGCCGCAGGCAGAGGCGACGACCGCGAACGGGATCAACAGGCCGATCACGGCGCGTGAGGACCGACTACGCATTGTGTTGTTCAGAGCTCCCGCAGCGCGTCGACGCGCAAGTTGACTGGCCAGGTTTCGGCGGCGCGTTCGTCGCTGCTCGCATCTGTCGGGTCGACGATCCACAAGTGATCCGCCGCACGGTTGGCACCGGCGACGGCCGATGGACCGGCGTCGATGGTGGCCAGCGCTGCGGCCAAGCCCGGCGGATAACGCGTGTAGCGCACTGCTTCGAAATCGTCGCGCACGGCGCGCTCGTCGCCTTGCACGCGTTGCACGACGGCGTCGCCCATGCGCTGCGGCATGAATCGGCGCAGCGAAACTGCGGCGGTTGCTGCGGGCCGAGACTTGGCGTTCAACGCGGTCAACTCGCGTGCCAGCACACCTTCGAGTTGCAAGCGGTCGAGACTCTCGAGGAGACCAGAGGTCAAGGCCAGCGTGCCGTGATGCGAACGGCGACCGAAGGCGCACGCGTTGCGCGCAGGATCATCGATGATCACGACGGCGGGCTTGCGAAAACCGTGTGAATCACACAGACCGTCGAGAACGTTGAGCACGCGCGGCTGCGTGCGGGAATCTGCGTTGTACACTCGCAAACCTTTCAAGACCAGTGCATCGGCCTGATGGAACAGCGCTACGACGATGGTAACGCCCAGCACCACGCCCGCGACCGCGGCCGCGACCAGCGGTGCTCCGACCGCGAACGTGACAACGAACACGATCAGTCCAATCACGACACCCAACGGTGCGAACAACTTGACACTCGATGAATCCATGATGCGCGCGACGATCAGTCAGTCGACGAATGATCAGAACTGCACGTGCGGTGTGGCGCGCGCTTCTTGTTCGGGTTCGAAGTATTCTCTCTCTTTGAAGCCGAACATGTTGGCGATGATCGACGCCGGTACCGTCTGGACCTTCGTGTTGAACTTCAGCACGGAGTCGTTGTAGTACTGCCGCGCGTAGGCGATACGGCCTTCGGTACCGGTCAACTCTTCTTGGAGCTGCAAGAAGTTGGTGTTGGCCTTCAAGTCGGGATACGCCTCCGCGAGCGCAAACAACTGGCGCAACGCGCCGGTCAACAGATTGTCGCTCTGCGCTGCTTGTGCCGGCCCGGTCGCGGTCGTCGCTGCATTGCGTGCCGCGATCACACGCTCGAAGGTCTCACGTTCGTGCGCCGCGTAACCCTTGACCGTCTCGACGAGGTTGGGGATGAGATCCCACCGGCGCTTGAGTTGCACGTCGATCTGTGCCCACGCGGCCTCGACACGATTGCGCAAGCGAACCAGGCCGTTGTATTGGCCGAATACGTACAGAAACACCAGCACCAAGATCACGACGATGACGATGACAACGATCAAGGCAACTCCTCGAAGAGACGTTCCGCCACGCCTTGGCCCGTGTACGAGAGTATCGCTGCGCGCGCCGGATTCCGTGTACCCCCCGCCGCCAGGGCCCGGCCCGACTTTCGCTCGAGGGGCCGCTCAGCCCCCCGACTTCACGATCGCCTCTTCGTAGAGGTCCAGATACACGTCCGCGAGCGCCGTCATCGAGTAGCCGGCGGCTCGCTCGATTCCCGACGCCACCAGCCGCGATGCGACGTCTTCGTCACCGATCACCGAGGAGAGGGCGCCCGCCAGCGCCGCGCTGTCGTCCGGTGCGACGAGTACCGCGTCTTGACCGGCCCTGGCCACGTTGGCATAGCCGTGCAGGTTGCTGGCGACGATCGGCGTGTGGGCGGCCATCGCCTCGAGCAACACGACGCCGAACGACTCGCCGCGCAACGACGGCGCGCAGAAGACCGTCGCGCCCCGCAACCTCGCGAACTTCTCTTCGTCGGAGATGCGGCCCAGCCAGTCGATGCGAGGATCGCCCGCCACGGTCGACATCAGCCGCGCGGTGTCGGGCCCGTCGCCCGCCACCCACAGCCGCACGTTGGCCGGCAGCAGCGCCATCGCGTGCAACAGCACTTCTAGACCTTTGCGCGGCTCGTGACGGCCGACGAAGAAGATCGTCGGCCCGTCCGCTTCGATCGGCACGGTGCGCTCGATGCGTTCGATCTCGATCCCGTTGAACAACACGATGTACTCGCCGCCGAGCGCTTCTCGTGCCATCGCGCGAGCGTCCTCGGACACCGCAGTCTTCACGTCGAGACGGCGCGCCAACCAACGCACCACGGGGTTCAACCAGACGTAGGCCTGCGACGCGCCGGCCGCGTGAAACGTGCCCACGAGAGGCGACTCCTTGAACACCATCGCGGTCATCGTCGGGCCCGGAGCCATGGGCTCGTGCAGGTGCACGACGTCGAACTCTTCGTCGCGCAACGCGCGGATGGTGCGCAGTTGCGCGGACGGATCGGGCGCGATCGGCGCGACCGAACCGTTGGCTGCAGTGGGAATGCTGTTGCCCAATGGCGTCACCGACGAGTCGGGTGGTGGACCGTCGCACGGACCGAGCACGCGAGCGTCATGACCTTTGGCGCGCAGCGCGCGTGCCAGCGCGAGGACCTGCGCTTGCACGCCTCCTGGCAGCGACAAGCTGTAGGGGCTGATGATGCCGATGCGCATTGTTCAGCCTGCCGCACCGTTGGTCGCGCCTTCGGCGCTGGCGATGGTGTCGCCGGTCGCGGCGGCATCGAACCAGTCGGGCACCGGGCGACCGAGCGCGACGTAGTCGCTGGGCCAGTTCGGCTGCAACAGATGCCATTGCTCGGGCGCGGCCGCGATCAACTGCTCGAGTTCGCGTGCCATCGCCTGGGTGACGCGGGCGACATCGTCGCGTAGCTTGCCTTCGCGCTGTGCCGGGACCGGCGGGCGCACCACCCCGTGGCAGCCCTCGCCCCTGAAGTAGACCACCGCCGGCAACAACGGAGCGCCGGTGCGCAGGGCCAGGGTGGCCGGCCCCGCCGGTAGCAACGTGCGCTCGCCGAAGAACTCGACCGGCACTCCACCACCGCTCAGATAGCGGTCGGTCAACAAGCAGGTGACGTGGCGTTGTTTGATGGCCTTGACGACCGCCGGACCCGCGCCGGCGCCGAGCGGGATGACGTCCATGCCCAACTCGCGGCGCAACTCGGAGAACCATTCGAAGAGATCGGGCGGTCGCAGCTCTTCGACGACAGCGCTGACCCGTTCGCCCTTGATACGCGTCAGCCAGAACGCAGCCCATTCCCATCCGCCGAGATGCGGTAATGCGAGGATCGGTCCGGTTTCGCCGGCGAGCGCGTTCTCGACGTGGTGATAGCCATCTACGGTGAAGCCCCGCCCGATCTCGTCGGCGCTGCGGCTCGGCAGGCGAAAGCTGTCGACGTAGTAACGGGCATACGACACGAAGACGTCGCGCGACATCCGCCGCAGCTCGCGCCCGTGCAGCCCCGCGCCCAACACGCGACGCAGATTGCGTTCGGCGATCTTGCGCGGTTCGCGCTGCAACGCCGCCGCGATTGCGCCGAGCGGCAATGCCACGCGCGACGTCACCGATGAAGGTGCAACGCGGCACAACGCAGCCGCGGCCTTATAGGTGGTGACTTTGCGTGAACATTTCACCGCTTGCGCGGTGGACGTTCACGATCGCTCGTCGTGGGTGGGCGGTCTCGCGTCGCAGAGGTGCGCTCGCGCAGTGTCGGCCGCAAACGTGTCGTACGCCGGCGGGCGGCGCGCTGCTCGCGACGCCGCGTGCGTTGGAGTTGACGTTGCATCTGGCGCTCGGTGATCGGCACGACGCGCTCGCGGCTGGCTTGGCGCCACACCTTGGCGAAGCGTTGTCCGGCGGTGATCGCGCTGAGCGCGAGCATGACCCACAAGACGCCGATGAGAAGCTCGCTGAACAACAAGCCGAACCCGAGCAAGATGAAACGCTCGGCGCGCTCCATGAGCCCGCCTTTGGCGTCGTAGCCGAGTGATTCGGCTTTGGCTCGCTGGTAGGAGATGAGCATGGCCACGGCCATCAGCGCGACCGGCAACATGACGACGTGACCCGGACGGGTCGACGCGAAGTGCCACGCGACGCCGCCGAAGAGCAAGGAGTCGGTCAGCCGATCGGAGACGGAGTCGAAGAAGGCACCGCGCTTGGACGACAGACCCGAGGCCTTGGCCACGGCGCCGTCGAGCGCGTCGGGGACGCCCGTGAGGATCAACAGCAAGAGCCCGAGTCGGAGATTGCCGGTGCCGATGGCGACGGCCGCGCCGCCTGCCATCGCGATGCCGATGATCGTGATGACATCGGCAGTGATACCGGCGTTGCGCAGACTCTCACCGATCGGGGCCAAGCCCCGCTCGATCGGAGACCGCCAATGGCCGTCGAACATTCGAGCTCCTGGATGTCCGCCCGTCGCAGGCGAAGTTACTGTCGAGGATATCCGAGCAATACCCCACTTGCGAAGGATCGAACCTCACCGAAAGGGTTAGATACATCATGGCGTCCGACAGATACCGCAGTCTTTCCCCCGAAGCGATCGTCGCCACCCTGCGGTCGCTGTCGCGACGCTACCGAGCCGAGCTCGCCAACGACCCGTCGATCGACCTCGACGCAGTAGCTCGGGGGGGCGAGGGCCCATCACCGGCCGCCATCATCACCACCGCCTCGAATGGCGTGTCGGCCCTCGCCGACGCGATCCACAAGGCGGCGGTGCTCGATGAGCCTTCGCTCACCATCGCCGCGGCGACTCCGGGCGACGGGGGCTCGATCGACGCGGCGTTGGCCGCGCTCGACGCCGCCACGGCCCACGCCGCGCAGGTCGTCGATGATCTGCCCACCGAAGCGTGGGCCCGCAAGGCACGCGTGAGCGGGTCGGGACTCTCCGGCGAGATGACCGTGCTCGAGCTCGCGCAAGAGTCCGCGCGCGAGGGCGTCGAGCGCTTGCGCGAACTCACTGCGCTACTCGACAAACTCAAACGCGACCGCTGACCCGCTCTAGAGCTTGTTCTCGCCGAGAACCTTCTTGCGGGCCCAGTCGCCCAGCCGGTTGAGCGACAGCACGGTGCAGAACATGACGACTGCGGGTACGAATACGTAATGCGGATTTGTCTTCAGCGTTTGTTGGCCGTCGGCGATCATGCTGCCCCAAGTCGGGCCCGTTTGCGGCGGCACGCCGAGCCCGAGGTAGGCCAGCGATCCTTCGGCCACGATGACAACGGCCGCGCTGATGAAGCTGTACGACGCGACCGGCAGGATCGCGTTGGGGAAGATCTCACGAAAGATGACCCGCCGGCGCGACGCACCCATCGCTCGCGCGGACAACACGAACTCGCGCTGTAGCAGTGAGATCGTCTGTGCGCGCATCAGCCGGGTGTAGGTCGGTACCGAGAGAACTGCGAGGCCGATCCCGATCGACCAGATGCTGGCTTTGAAGACCGCGACGATCGCGAACAAGAGGATGAGCGCGGGGAAGGCCAGCGTGGCGGTGGCGAAGATGTTGATGACCGCATCGAGGGGTCCGCCGAAATAGCCGGCGATCAGCCCGAGCAGGCAGCCGACGACGAGACCGAGGAGGATGGCCAAGGCCATGATGGACAGTGAGATGCGCGCTCCGTACACGACCTCGGAGAGCAGGCTCGTGCCGTTGGCGTCGCGACCGAGCGGTTGAGGCCAGTCGAGAGCCGGCCGGGCCGCACGGTCTTGGAGCACGGCCTTCTTGAAGTACTCGATGGGCAAGATGTCGGCGAAAATGGCTGCGAAAATCACGAGCCCGACCCAGATCGCCGAGAACCAGACGCCGAGCGAGAAGTTGCGCCCGAAGCGAAGTCGCCCGAGCGTCTGTGCGCCCGCCCAGAGCATGGCGAGCGCGGCGATCGCCGTCGCCGCGCGCCAAAGGGTGTCGGGGCTGATGAGGAAGATGGCAACGACCAGGAGCAGCGCCGCGCCGATCACGAGCGCGATGCCGACCGCCCGATCGCGCGCCGGTGTATCTGACGGCAGCCGCTGGGTCATCTCGATATCGATCATCGTGGGGCCACGATCGAGATCAGGTGCGGCCACGGCGAATCCTCGGGTCTATGAACGCATAGCTCAGGTCGATCAACGTACTGAGGAGCAGGTACGCGGTGGCCAACATGAGCACCGAGCCTTGCAAGACCGGGTAGTCCTTCGTGAAGATCGCGGCGATCACGAGACGCCCGATACCGGGCACCGCGAACAGATGCTCGATGATCACCGTGCCACCGAGGAGACGACCGAGATTGACACCGGCGAGTGTGATCAAGGAAAACGACGAAGGTCGCAGCGCCTCGCGTAGCAGGATGTGGTGCGTCGGCAGCCCTCGCGCCTTTGCCGCGAGCACGAAGTCTTGTTGCAGCGTGGCGAACATGTCGGCGCGCAGCAACTGCGTGAAGATCGAGATCTCCGTCAGGGCAAGGGTCATGCTCGGTAGGAAGGCGTGCCTGAAGTTCTGGCCCAGGTCCTCGGTGAGATACACCCAGCCGGTAACCGGGAACCACTCTCTGTAGACCGCCAGGACATAGACGAGTAGCAAGCCCATCAGGAACGGTGGCAGCCCGACCAGCGCGAACGAGGCCGTCGTCGTGAGGCGATCGGACAATCGCCCCGCCCTGAAGGCCGACCATGCGCCCAACGGAATGGCCACCAACAACCCGATGATGATGGCGCTCACCGCCAGTTGCAGCGTGACCGGTAGCCGCTCGCGAAACGCCTCGGTCACCGGCTGCTTCGAACGGGTCGAGATGCCCAGGTCACCCCGCAAGGCGTCGCCGGCCCAGTCGACATACCGCGTGACGATCGGGTCGTCGAGGCGCAGCTCTTGGCGCAACGCGGCGATGGTTTCGGGTGTGGCGTTTTCACCCAGGATCGCGATGGCGGGGTCGCCCGGGAGCAACTCGGTGATGCTGAACGTCGCGACACTCACCAAGAAGAGAACGGGCACAAGCTGCAATAGCTTCAGCCCTACTTGGCGCATCACGTTGGTTCGCTCTCCTTACCCGAGTTGCTCCCTGGGACCCCCCCGTCGTCGTTACGCTTGCTTCCAGATGAGATCCCAGCGCAAGATCCCGTCTTCGTAGGTGGTGCACCCACGAAGCTTCGGTCCGCACACGAACCCGTTGGTGGTCACGATGTAGGGCACGTACGGCAAGTCACGCGCGAGCGCTGCGAACACGATGTCGTAGAGCTTCTTGCGGGCCGCGATGTCGGTGGCGATCGCCGGGTTGCGGGCATCCTCGACGGCCTTGTCGGCTTCGGCGTTCACGTACCCCGAGTAGTTGCGGGCGTGACCTGTCTTGACCGCGCCGTAGAGCGTCGGCTCGGGGTCGAGCGTCGGGAACCCCCATGAACTGGCTTGGAAGCTCTTCTCCACGATCACCTTGTTGATGTTGACCGCGCTGGGGTTCACCTGGATGTCCATGGTGATGTTCTTGAGCTGGTTCAACGACGTCTGCATGAACTTGGCCCGGTTCTGATCGAGCACCTGCTCGAAGGCCAGCCATGTGAACTTGATCGGCCCCTTCTCCGCGACGTACGCGTCGATCAGCTTTTGGGCGTTGACCGGGTCGTACTTCGGCAGCGCGGCAGCCGGGTTGTGCCACGGGCTGCTCGGTGGCGTGAAGAACTCGGCCGGAACGGAGTCGTTCAGGATTTCCTGGGCCAAGATCTTGAAGTCGACGGCCTGCACGAATGCTTGGCGCACCCGCTGGTCGTCGAACGGCGCAATCCGCGTATTGAAGAGGAAGGTCTGACCGGTGATCACCGACACGCTCGCGTAGTACGCATCTTTGACCTTGTCCTGCGCCGCCTTCACCGAGCCCGGAACCGACGTATAAAAGAGGTCCGCCGAACCGGTGGCGAACGTGTCGACACGCTGGCCTTCGTCGCCGACGGTGCGGAACGTGAGCTTGTCCAGATACGGACCCGGCTTGCCCACCCAATCGGGGTTGCGGACCATGACCATGCGGTCGTCACGGATCCACTGCTCGAGCAAGAACGGGCCGGCGCCGACCGGCTTGGACGTCATGTCGACCTTGTCGGCTATCGCCTTCGGCGACGCGATGTAGTTCAACACCACACGCTCGACGGCCTTGTCGAAGTGCGGGTTCGGCGCGACGAGCGTGACATCGAGTGTCAGCGGGTCGACGACGGCCATCGACTTGATCGTGGCCGCGTCACCACGGCAGCTGCAGGCGTTGGCCGGATCCTTGGCTCGATCCCAGTTGACCATGACCGCGGTTGCATCGAACGCCACGCCGTCGGAGAACTTCATGCCGGGGCGCAGCTTCAGCTGCCATGCCGTCGCGTCGGTCGGGCTCTTCAGCTTGAACGACTCGGCTTGCACGTACTTCATCTCGCCGGAGTTGCCGTCGAGCGTCATCAGCGCGCCATAGATGGCGAACATGCGCTGACCGTCGGAACCACCCGAACCGGTGCCCTTGACGGGATCGAGCGTGCCGATCTCACTGAACAGCAATGCGGTTGCCTCACCACCGACGACAGGAGTTTCGACGACGGTCGTCGTCGGCCCACCAGCGGTCGCGCCGGGCACGGTCGTGTCGGTCGACGCGCCGTCGCCGTCGTCGCCGCAACTTGCGGCCAACAACGCCACGGCGAGTGCCAGCGGCAGTACACGCCGCACCCTCTTGAACGGAATCTGCATCCGAACCCCCTCGGTTCCCCATTTTCAATGTGGGCGCCAGAAAGCGCCACACGTCACACCATAGCCCCACCGCCTTCGCCGCGTATCCAGCGCCACATGCCGGCCCGTATTGTCACCCTTTTGTAAAAGTGAAATTTGCAATGCTGAAGCACTGTCCGCGCTACTGGTACTCGGAAAAATCCTCGGGATTTTGCTCGACGAATTGGCCGACGACCGTGGCGTCGATGCCATCGACGAGCACCAGACCCCGCTTCGCCGGCTGCGGCTCATTCGAATACAACAAGATGCGCCACGTCGGTCTGCTGCGGATACCCCGCCACCCCATCTGCGCCGATGCGTGCCCGACGGGAAAGCCCACGGCCCGGGTCGCGGCGACGAGTGCGTCGTTCTCGTCGACTGCGAGGTTCCATCCGCCTTGCCAGTGATACAGCGCCCAGACCAGCAGCGCGATGCCGGCGATGAGCACCCCCCCGTTGACCAGCACGGGTTCGTGGTCGCGGCGCACCGCCCAGACCACGATGCAGATCGCCGCGATGATCGAGTAGAGCACCGCAGGTATGCGCCGCCGGCTGTTGTTGGGGAACAGGTACGGCCCGACGAATTCGGCCGCGTTGAGTTCGGCCGGTAACTCGTCGCGATAGTCCTCGGAGTCCACGGGTTCCACGATCGCGCGACCGTAGTCCTGCGCCGTCGCGCCTGGCACCCCGAGCGAAGCGCCTTGGGGTGAAATACGGCCTAGCGCGGCTCGTCGGGGGGCTGCACGACCCGGCGGGCCCGCTCGTCGATCAGCTTCTCGAGTTCGGCCTTGGACATGGTGACACTGTCCGACGGTGGCACGACCGGCTCGGCCTTTGGCACCTCGACCACACGCGTCTCGACCTGCTTGCCGTCGCCGTCGTGTTTGGTCCCGCGCTCGAACTCATTCTTGGCCTCACCCAGCGAACGGGCCAGCTTGGGCAGCTTCGCGCCGCCGAAGAGCAGAAGCAGGACCAGCAGGATGATGAGCAACTCTGGTGCACCGATCGAACCCATACCCCGGAGGCTAGCCGCCAGCGCGATGGGTGCGGCCGCGCAGTCGCCGATTTCGCCCGACTCGACCGGGCGCACGCCGCCTCCGTCAGTCCGTGGGCCAAGCCGCCCGCAACCTGAGCCACGAATCCGCGAGCGATTCCGGGAGCACACGCGTCTCGGAGATCGTGGTCATGAAGTTCGTGTCGCCGCTCCATCGTGGGAGGCAATGTACGTGCAGGTGATCGGGAAAACCGGCGCCTGCGGCGGCCCCGAGATTGAGGCCCACATTGACGCCGTGCGGTCGAAAGGCAGCTGTCAGCGCGTGCACCGCCGTGCGCACGCCGTGCCAGAGCTCGGTGTACTCCTCGTCGGTGAGCCCACCGAGGTCGGCCACCGCGCGCTGTGGAAGCACCATCAGATGACCGGATGTATAGGGGAACGCATTCATCAGCGCGAAACACGTGTCACCACGCCACAAGATGTAGGTCGACTCGTCGGGCAGGCCCGAGCGAAAGATGCCCTCGAAGATCGACATGTCGCTGGGAACGTCACCGACACGCGTGTCGTCGCGCGTGATGTACGGCAGACGCCAGCCCGACCACATCCGCGCCATGAATCCCTCGGCCCGCAACGCGTTGTCCCCGAGGTTCGCGGAACTTGCGCCGTGCGCGGGTTCGTTCATCGCATGTTCGCGACGTCGTCGGTCAACCGCGCCAGGAACGCATCGAGCGGCACATCGCGATCGGGATCCTTGGTGCCGCGTTCGTTCACACCGACGGTCGTCGCCGCCACGTCCGACTCGCCCACCACCAACACGTAGGGAATCTTGTCGAGCTTGGCCTTGCGGATGCGCTTGCCGAGTGGTTCGTCGGCGACATCATGATCGGCGCGCAGACCAGCAGCGCGCAGCCGCTCGATCACCGACTGCGCATAAGGCTCGTGCGCAGCAGCCACCGGCAACACGCGCGCTTGGACCGGTGAAAGCCACACAGGAAACGCACCGGCGTAGTGCTCGACCAACACGCCGAAGAACCGTTCGACCGAGCCGAACAACGCGCGGTGGATCATGACCGGTCGGTGCGCGTGCCCGTCGGGGCCGATGTATTCGAGGCCGAAGCGTTCGGGCAGATTGAAGTCGAGTTGCAGTGTCGAAAGCTGCCACGACCGGCCGATCGCGTCGCGCACGTCGATGTCGATCTTGGGCCCGTAGAACGCGCCCGCGCCTTCGTCGACCGAATACGGCAACCCGGAGCGATCCAACGCCTGGCGCAGACCCGCCGTCGCCATCTGCCACAACGAATCCTCGCCGACGAACTTCTCCACCGGCTTGGTCGACAGCTTGGCTTCGAAGTCATGGAAGCCGAACGCGCGCAAGACCGACAACACGAAGTCCAACAACGATGCGAGCTCGTCGTCGACCATCTCGAGGGTGCAGAAGATATGCGAGTCGTCTTGTGTGAAGCCACGCGACCGCAGCAGACCGTGGACGGCGCCGGACAACTCGTAGCGATAGACCATGCCGAGCTCGAAGAACCGCAGCGGCAGATCGCGATAGCTGCGCTGTGACGAGCGATAGATCATCACGTGGAACGGACAATTCATCGGCTTGGGGTAATACCGCACACCCTCGTCGAGGTCCATCGCTGGATACATGCTGTCTTTGTAGAAATCGAGATGGCCGCTCGTCTCCCACAGCACCGACTTGGCGATGTGCGGGGAGAACACGAAGTCATAGCCACCGTTTTGGTGACGCTCGCGGGAGTAGTCCTCCATCAGCTTGCGCACGAGCGCGCCCTTCGGGTGCCACACTGCGAGGCCGGGGCCCAGCTCTTCGGGCCACGACACCAGGTCGAGCTCGACGGCGAGGCGGCGATGGTCGCGCTTCTCTGCTTCTGCGAGGCGATGCAGATGTTCCGCGAGTTGCTTGTCGCTGGCCCACGCCGTGCCGTAGATGCGTTGCAACATCGGCCGCGTGTGATCGCCCCGCCAATACGCGCCGGCGACTCGTTGCAGCGCGAAGTGACCGAGCCGACCCGTCGACGGTACGTGCGGGCCGCGGCACAGATCGATGAACGTCTCGCTGTTGCGGTAGAAGCTCACCGCGCCGTCGCCGGACACTTCCGACGCGTCGACCCGTTCGATGATCTCGCGCTTGTACGGATGATCGCGAAACAGTGCGAGCCCTTCGTCGGCCGACACCTGGTGACGCTCGAACGGCTGATTGGCCCGGATGATCTCGCGCATCTTGGCGTCGATACGAATGAGGTCGTCTTGGCTGAAGGTGGCCCCGTCGGGCAACTCGAAGTCGTAGTAGAAGCCGTGTTCGATCGGCGGCCCGATCGCATAGGTCGCGCCCGGGAACAGCTCGAGGACGGCCTGTGCGAGCACATGCGCCGTCGAATGCCGGATCGCGAAGAGTCCGCGGTCGCTGTCGGACGTGACGATTTCGACCTTGGCGCCGTCGGGCAGGGGCGTGGACAGGTCGTGCTCTTGTCCGTCGACGACCGCGACCAACGCATCTTTGGCCAGCCGCCTGCCGATCGACGCCGCGAGGTCGGCCGCAGTCGCGCCCTCTGGGAGGTCGCGGGCGGAACCGTCGGGCAGGGTGACATGGATGTCGGCCATAACGAATGGTCAGGCTACCGGCGCCGGCGCCGGGCTTCGGCGAGTTATCGCGGCCTCGTGGGCCTCGGTATGCCTATTTCTTTGACTGGCTGGGCGCATCGCCTGATCGGGCGGGCGCGTCGCCAGATTGGCCGGGCGTGTTCCCCGACTGCCCCGGTGTGGCACCCGACTGCCCCGGCGGATCGTTCCCCGACTGGCCTGGTGTGTCGCCGGATTGGCCGGGCGTGTCGCCCGACTGACCCGGTGCGTTCCCCGAATCGCCTGGTGCCTCGACACCCGCGTCGTCGGTCGCCTCCGGCTCGGGTGGTGCAGGTTCGTCCTCGGTCGACGGCACCGAAACGCCGACGCGCGAAAGCGAGTCGTGCACGACTGACTGGACGGGCGACGGCAGGCTCCCCGCTGCCGCGGCGACACCGCCGACACCGAGCACACTGATGGCCGCGGTGACGGCGACGAGCACATGCCGGCGCCGGCGACCCGAGGAACGTGCCTCCGAGATCGGTGTCACGGTCATCGCCGCGAGCATCGCCTCGACGACCTCTGCTTCACGGGCGCGATCCTCACCTGGGATGGGGCCGTGCGCGGCCCGAAGCACCCGGCCGACGAGCACCAACTCGTCAGGCAACTCCGGCTCGAACGCGCCGCGGATCAACTCCTCGACGAGGTCGTCTGGAATCTCGGCTGCGATCACATCATCGAAATCGTCGAACCTGCTCATCGCGTTACATCCATCTGTGAACCCAGTCGCTTCGAGAGTCGCTGGATGGCCCGGTGCTGGGTGACGCGCACCCACGTGTCGGTGTGGTCCATCGCGGCTGCAACCTCGTTCACCTCTAGGCCACCGTAGATGCGGAGCATCAGCACATCGCACTGGTCGGAGGTGAGGTGCGTTTGCAACAACTCGGCCGCTTCGGACGCGGACAGGTGCGCCAATGCTTCGGCTTCGGGATCGTCGCGTGCCGGTTGGTCTTGCTGCTCGTGAAGCGCAACTACCGGTCCCCGCCGACCGCTCTTGCGAAAGTGGTCGATCAGGCGTCGCCGACCGAACGTGAAGAGCCACGCCCGGAATCCGCGTTCGTCGCCGGTGAACTCTCGGATCTTCGGCGCGACCGCGACCCACACGTCGGCGGCAAGGTCCTCTCCCTCGCTCGGCAGTCGGGCGACGAGGAACCGCCGCAGCGCAGGATTGAACTCCCGATAGAGCGCGCCGAGGGCAACGGATGACCCGGCTTTCGCCTCGGCCAGCACGCGGTCGAAGTCAGAGCCCATCGCCATGGCGCGACTCAGCGAGCTCTCGTCAGCATCCCCTTCTTTCGGCCGACGGAGCCCAAGCTTGAGCCGCCAGCTCGGCCACCCAACACGATCGGCTCCGAAGCACGCGTGGTGCGAACAACATCGCTGTAACCGGGCGGGCCAGCCCGGCGATATCGCAAACACGCTTCCCCGACTGGTGAACGGCACGCAAGAGGTCCCATGACACGCCAACCCCGACCGACATTCGATCGCCGCATCGGTCACCGTCACAAGATCATCGACCGCATTATCTGGGAGCCAGAGTTGCCGCGGCGGCTGTTTCGTCGAGGCTCCTGGGAGCAGGCGACAATCATCGAAGTTTCGGCAACCGGCGCGCTGGTCAAGGCACGCGCAAATCGTGCCATCAGGCGAGGCGCCCGAATCTCGATCGCACTCGGCCCCGACCGTGGCCTGGTCACGGTCCGCCGCATCGACACCGCGGCGAACCCGCCAATGTCGTACTACGGGGTGCAGTTCGTCTGGCTCGACCCGGATCTGAAAAAGCGGTTCGACGACGCCGCCTCGACTGCCTCGTCCCACGAGTGGCGACATGACAGCGCAAGCGAGCGTCCCGTTTGCGAGGACGTCATTTCGCTTCGGTAGCCGCGACATCGCCTGCCGAACTGAACACGCGTCCGTCAGGGCTCCGTTGGCGTCGCTAGTGCCGTGACCCCATGCTCGAACTCTTCAACAAAGTGCTCGAAGGCCAAGAGCACGCGACCGACTCGACTGGACTGAGCCGCAATGAGATCTAATCGTCATCGTCATCGTCATCGTCATCGTCATCGTCATCATCATCATCGGCATCATCATCATCGTCATCGGCATCGTCATCGTCGGATTTGTTCGAACCCTTACCCTGGCCCTTCCCCGGCTTTGCCACGGTCGTGGTCGATGTCGTCGGCGAAGCGCTCCGCGTCGTGACCGTTGTCGTCGACGTCGAGGATGTCGTCGAGACGGGCTTGGCATCGACGGTCGTGGTGGGAGGGGGCGGCGGGGCGGTGGTGGTCGGGCGGAGCTGATCGTCGGGTTCCACGGAGGCGCTGGCAAGCACCACGACCGGCGGCGCAACCTCTCGACTCGTGCCGGTCGACGCGGACTCGTCTGGCGCTGTCACGGCGACAGACGCGGGTGCAGTCGTCGACGACGGCTCGGGCGCGCGTTCAACTCGCGCCGAAAGGACACTCGCCGTCATCGGCTCCTCCGCGAGCGAGATCATCGCAGTCGGCGCCAGATCGCGTTGATCGGCCGAGGCGAACGACGCGATGAGGACGACAATCGCCAACGCAGCGCTCACTCCCGCAGTGCCAATCCCGCCGTATGTGCGGAGCATCTGCGTCAACGTTGCGTGTAGCCGCCCCAACAATGGCTCGCGCACAACCGGCTGCGAGATCGGCGGCAAGAACTCACCGCGGACCATCGTCGCGAGAAGAGCGGCACCGGGGCGCCGGGCGACATCAGGACGAAGACCGGCCCGTACCGCCTCTGCAACTGCGGGCGATGCGTGCCTTTCGAGACAGACGTCGTTTACCACGGAGCCGGCGCCACCGTCGACGAGCATGCGACGCGCGAGCACCGATGCTGCATACACGTCGTCTTCGGGTGTCGCTGTCACCACGCCGAACGCGCCGGCCAGTGAAAGGCGCCCGCCCGTCGGCCCCGAAGTGAGCGCCATGGCGTCGACAGCGCCGTGGGCGACGCCATGCGCATGCAACCACGCCAGACCGTCGAGCATGCTGCCGATTGCCTGAACGACATCGAACTCATCGACGGGGTTCGCCAACTCCAGCGACGCAGGGTGGACCAGCTGTAGCCGATGGTCGTCGCGGGAGCGTTCGAACGGCGCAACCGACGCACAAGGAGGCAGCGCCTGAAGCTGCCGCAATCGCTCGCTACGAATACCGCGCTCTACCACCACCACTCGCCCGGTGGTCGCGTCCTGCGCGAGTCGCACCGTCGACGCCACGTCGGTTGCACCGACTTCGAATCGCACCATCCGCCCCGCAACGCAACAGTAAACTTCCCTCACAGTAACCCCTGATTGCCAAAGCCAAACCAGTCCGCGGGTTTGCGAGGTCACCCACCTGGGTACGGGTCACCCACAACGACGTCGCCACCGCGGTGTGTCGTGTGATCTGAGGAGGGAACCATTACATCGGCGGCGGAGCAGTGCTCATATTGATCATCATCGTGATCGTGCTCCTGCTCCGGTGCTGAGGGGGCTTCAACAGACACACGCCTGCTCAGGTTGCCGCGGCGATATCGCGCCGGTGAAATGCGGCGGCGCCACTTGCCGCCACGATCCCGCTGTAGGCGAGCAACGTGAGGAGCGCGAGTGTTGGCGAGCGGGTGAAGTCCTCGCCGTCCAGTTGCCCCCAAGTGAAGACGATGGCGAGGTTCTCGCCCCACAACCATGGTCGCAGCGATGGCTTCAACCCCCGCAAGAGGTTTTCAGCGACGGCCAACCACGCGAACACGGTGATGAGCGCGAACGCGGTGTTGCGTCCAATCGTCGCGAGCGCGACGGCCAGGACCGCCGCCACAGCCGTCATCAGGGAGACGCGTGCCATAGCGCCGACCAGCGCAAGCCACCAGTCGGCGTCGGTTCCGCGTGTCGTGCCGTTGGCGAACACCGCGGGCAGGAACGCTGCCAGGAACAAGACCTGCAGCACATACGAGATCACGAACGCGAGAATCGCGGCCGACGCGGTGCGGGCGCCGTGCAGCCGCAATCTCCGCGACTCCCACGTGAGGACTGTCGTGACGGTACCGAAGCGCCACTCGGCGCCCGCCACCGTCGCTCCACCGAAGAGCCCACCAAGGAGCAAGAAGAAGAACCCGACTCCGAGGATGCCGTCGCCACCCGAACCGGCAACCAACCATTCGGTCATCACCGCCGGGTGCGTTTCTTCGCCGCGTAGCTCGGCGAGAGTCTTGCCGGCAGACGTGGCGAACGCGATCACACCAGCGAGCACACATCCGAGGAGCGCGATCGAGATGAGTACCCGCACGGCGCGACGGTGGAGCGCCCGGCGCATCTCGACGACTAGCAGGTTCATGGTGCGACCTCCTGGGTCGTGTCGATTTCAGTAGTCAGTTCGAGGAACAGGTCTTCGAGACTGCGCTCCTCGGCACGCAACTCGGTGACCCAGACGCGCTGCGCGGCAAGCGTCTGGGTGATGCGTGCGGCTTCGGTCGCTTCGATCTCGACTCGCAGATGGCCATTGCGCCGCTCGACCTCGAGCCCAGCGTGACGCAACACGTGTTGGCCGGCATCGAGATCGGCAACGCGTACCAGCATCGCGTTGTCGCGTCCGGCACGGGCGACGACTTCGGCGACTTTGCCCTGAGCGACGCAGCGACCGCGGCGCAGAATCGCCACCTCGTCGCAGGTTTGCTCCACTTCTGCGAGAACGTGGCTCGACACGAATACTGTTCGGCCTTCGCCAGCCAATGACCGCAGCAGTGTTCGCACTTGACGAATACCCGCGGGATCGAGACCGTTGGCCGGCTCGTCGAGAATCAACAATGCCGGGTCCTTGAGCAGTACCGCCGCGAGGGCCAGCTTCTGTCGCATGCCGAGCGAGTACTTCTTTACGAGGTCGCCTGACCGATCGGCGAGCCCGACCCGCTCCAGCATCTGGTCGACTCGTAGGTTGCCGATGCCATCGAGCGCGGCGAGTAGCCGAAGGTTCTCGCGACCGGTCATCGTCGGGAACAATGCCGGCGTCTCGACGATCGCGCCGATGCGCGACATCGTCTTCGACAGACTCGCCGGCACCGGAGCACCGAGCATCGCGGCGCGCCCGGCAGTCGGTCGGACGAGGCCGAGCAGGCAACGGATCGTCGTTGTCTTGCCCGACCCGTTCGGCCCGAGAAATCCAAACACGCCTCCCTCGGGCACGGTCAGATCGAGTCCGTCGATCGCGACGGTCCTCCCTCCGCGCCGACGGTACGACTTGCGCAAACCCTCGATCTCGATTGCCGGTGGCATCTTGTCCTCCCGTCCCGCGCCGCGGGCTACGAATGGACAGACGCACCACACCCGCACGCGGGTGACACGTGCGACGCAAGCGCCTCAGGGCAATCGCCATCGTCAGACGCGCAGCGTAGAACGACACTTGCGAGAACAGGTCGTCCCGGTCGGTCGGTGATGTGGTTCCGATCGACGGGGACGATGGGTCACCGGCCGCGTTACGGGAACTCTGGGCCGAATGACCCAGGCGGAGTGCGACTCCGCTCGGAACATCGGTCGTCCGCTCAGCCGCCTCGCTCAGGTCTTGGGCACGAGTGTATTGACGACACGACTGAAGATCTGGGTGGTGCGTGTCGTCTGTGGCCCGACTACTTCGATCAGGAAGAGCCGCTGGCCGACCACGATGGCGCGCAGCCGAGCGATCGGCTCATTTGTGATGACACTCAGATCGTAAGCATCGCCCCATCGGTCTCGGTTCGGCTTGATTCGGCCGCCCGCGTTCGCATCACCGAGATCGGCGGCTCTCGCCCTCAAGAGGTCAGTCGCGGTCGCGCCGGCGCCGCGCATACCGTAGTCGGCACGGTACACGGTCAACGCGATTGTCGCTCCGGGGACAGTGGTTGCGATACGCGTGCCCCCACCGATCTCGCTCGTGGTCGAGGAAGTGACCGGAACGCCCGGCAATTCGACCGACGAGCCACCCTCGATTGCGACGCTGCGCCACGGGAGGTCGTTCGAAGGTGTGGTGAGGCTCGGCTCGTCATTGCCACCGCCGCGCACCACGAAAAAGGCTGCGATGACGGCCCCCACGACCAGCACCGCAATGACGATCGGCAGACGATCACTCGACGTACGGGTGCGACGCTGCGCAACCGCAAGCCGCGCCTCCTGCCACGCCAACTCTGCTTGCCGCTCCGCCGCCGAGACTTGTTGCGTTTCGCTGAAAACCGCCATAGACGGCATCTGTCCCGTGACGTTGCGTCCGATCTCATCATCGACTTTCAGTGTCGCTTCGTCGGCCAATTCGGGACTCACGAACGGGCGGCAACGAACGCACTGCCCGACCTCCGCGAGGATCGGCCACGCACAGGTCGGACACACGGCAAGAGTACGGCTCACGTTCCGCGTATCGTCCGCAGAATGGCAGTTCTTGACTGCAAATGTTGAGCCTCTTGCGCGGTCCTGAAGATGAGTCGAAATACCTACGCCGTAGCCGTAACGACTCAAGCCCTCGCGACGATACCTTCACTTAGTAACTAGGTCGTATGGCCGGGACACCGACCGAGGAGTGCAACCGCGCATGCGCATCGGGCCGAGAATCTGCCGCAACGACAGGGCCGCGGCCATTGTCGAGTTCGCACTGATTCTGCCGCTGCTGTCCATGATGGCTTTGGGCATGCTCACGGCGGGCATAGCGCTCGATCGCAAGCAGGACATCACCAACGCGGCGCGCGAGGCTGCCCGGTTCGGCGCAACCGTCGCCGAGCAACAATGCACACCGACATCGGAGTGCGATGGGTTCACATGGGCGCAACTGGTCAGGTCACTGGCGGTCCAGCGTTCGAATGGCGCCGTAGCCGAGGCCAACGTCTGCGTTGCGCTCGTCTCCGGCCCCGGTTGGGCCCCTGTCGCAGTAGGGAGCGGCCACACCACCGCAGGCGGCTTGAACCCCTGTTACGTCGACAACAGTTCGGACACGGACAAACGGGTGCAGGTCGCCGTGACGCGGTCAGACAAGCTCGAGGCGGTCCTCTTCACGATGAACCTCGATCTGGGGTCCAAGGCGACGGCGCGGTTCGAATAATGAGGCCGTTCCGTTCACGCGCTCGAGGCGAAAACCACCACAGCAACGACCGCGGCGCGGCGATGGTGTTGTTCGGAATGCTGCAACTCGCGCTGCTCACTGTGGCCGCGCTCGTCGTCGACGTCGGTTACGTGCGAGCGTCCGCCCGCCGCAATCAGTCGATAGCCGATCTCGCGGTTCTCGCCGCCGGTAACAAGTTGTCACAAGGTGACTACACCGGCGCTTGCGGGGCGCTTATCACGACGCTCAACGTCAACGCATCGGCGATGCCTCCCATCGACGCCGGCGCGTTCTGCGCGCAGCCCGGCAACGACGTCGCGAAGACGACGTGCAGTCTGGGGACCGGCATCCCGCAGGCGCGGCCCAAAGTGACCGCTGGGGCCTACACGATCGAGGTGCACTTCCCCGTGCCCGCGAGCGAGATCTGGAACGCGCATTATGGCGACGGGCTCAACGACGGGCAACTCTGCCAGCGCATCCGACTCTTGGTGACGACGCGTGAACCGGCCTTCTTCGGAGGCGTCGCGGGGTCCAAGGGCCACTCCGTCACTCGCACCGCCACGCTGCGCTCCAAGACCGACCCTCGCGAACGTATACCGGCGCTGTGGCTCCTGGATCCCTACGGCTGCACCGCGCTGTCGGCTTCGGGCGGCAGCCAGGTGGTCGTCGGCCTCACCTCGCCGACCGTCGTCGCCGGCATCATCAAACTCGACTCCGACGGCAGCGCCTGCTCGAGCAACCAAAAAACAATTTCATCGACGGGAACCAACACGCTCATCAAAGCGGTGCCCACATCCGGTACTCCGAAGGGTGTCATCTCGCTGTACGGTCTGCCGCCTGGAGCGACGTCGTGCGTGGCCCCGATCTGCGACGTCGCAGATGTGTCGGGTGGTCGCATCGTTCCCCAACCCCAGGGGTCTACCGAGCGCGCAACCCGCGCTCCCGTCGACTGGAGGTACAACTGCAAGACGTCGTATCCCAACTATCACGGACTCCCGATCGAAGCGTGCCCGAACGCTACGCCGAAGTACCTCGACAACTTGCGCACCGCGGTCGGCACGTCCGGCAACCCGAGCCCGTCCACATTCCAGCGATGGTCGACCAGCCACAGCTGCAACCCACCGGGAACCGTAACGGTGTCCGGCAACTGGTGGGTTGATTGCCCGGGCGGGCTGAGCATCGGCAACGGCACGACCCTCACATTCCTCGACGGCAACATCGTCATGGACAATGGCCTGTCCATGACCGGAGGCGTCCTCAACGTCAACACGGGCAATGGCGCACCCAGTTTTCCCAGCACGTGCGTTCCACCGAATGTGATCACACCTTGCCTCGACAAGAGCAGCGAGAACGGCTCGTTCATCTACGTCCGCAGCGGCGATTGGAACGTCACCGGCGGCACCATCAACCTCCAACGCGTAACTGTCTACCAATCCAGCGGCTATCTCAAGGTGGCATCAGCGACGCCGAACTGGACCGCGCCGACCGAGGGACCGTTCGCCCTGCTCTCGTTGTGGTCAGAGCTGGCGAGCAGCAAGTTCCAGATCAACGGCGGTGCCGGCATCAGCCTCGAGGGGATCTTCTTCACTCCCGAAGCCGACCCGCTCTCGCTGAGCGGCGGCGGCGACTGGGGCCAACTCCACGCGCAGTTCATCTCGTACCGCGTCTCGGTCAGCGGCGGTGGCACACTCACGATGGCACCCGACGCGAACATGATCAGCCTGCCGCCCACGAGCAACGCCCTCATCCGTTGAGCCGCGCGCATGTTGTGCGCAGGGCCGGGGTGTCAGCAACCACAACAAGCGTCGACCGCCGGCTCGCGTATGCGGGCCGGCGGTCGTAGATGCTCGGTGCGTCAGAAGCGGTCGCGCTCGATGACGCGCTCGCGGACTGGCTCACGCTCGACGATCGTCGTATCGCGATCGACGTAAGTGTTTGCCCGCGCCATACCGGCGGTGCCGACGATCAGAGACACGATCAGGCCGACAGCGCCCACTGCCATGAGGATCCATCCGATCGTGTTGAGATTGAAGCCGTCTGTCTCGACACTCACGGCAAAGGCCATTATCGCGCCCGCGGCGATGAGCAGCAGACTCGTTCCTATGCCAGCGACTCGGTTCATGTTGAATCCTCCTATATGACGCCATTCGGGCCATGCACACCCGTACCCGATTCGGCAACGAAGAAAACACCAACTGGCGGCGCACGCGACGAAGGGCGATAATCGGGCCACAATTCGAGCGGAGGTGGCCGCGGTGCCCTCACGAGGGAGGGGACTACAGCGATGGGCCTTCGCGGTGCTGGGGCCCTTGGCCGTCACCGCACTGCTGGGCCTGGCCGAAGACCCGCGCGGGTATCTACCCTCGACGTGGTACTTACTCGTCGTCGGCGCAGCGGCGATCTGGGGCGGGCAACGGACCGGATACGTTGCCGCGCTCTGCTCTTTGCTCGGTGTGTGGCTCGTCGCAACGACACCCAAGTGGTCGTGGCGCACGAGCGACATGCGCCAGACGCTGTCGCTCGTCGGTTTCGCGATCGTTGCATTCGCAATTGTGCGGATCATCGTGGCCTTGGTCCGCCAACGCGATCGGATCAACCGACTCCACAACCAGTGGCGTCGTGACGAGGCGACACTCGCCAAGCTCGGCGAAGCAAACATCATCGGTTTCATGGCCGGGGTCGCCGATCGGATCACCCAAGCGAACGACTACTTCCTCACAATGCTCGGATACACGCAATCCGATCTCTCCGACGGACGTTTGCGGATCGGTGACGTCTCGCCACCCGAGTGGCGTGACGAGGATGCCCGTCGAGCCGCCACCTTCCGCACGGCCGGCGTGATGCCACCGTGGGAAAAGGAGTATGTCCACCGAGACGGCCACCGCGTACCCGTACGCCTGGGTGGTGCAATGATCAGCGATGATCCCTTCCGATGGATCTTCTACGTCGAGGACCTCACCGAGCAACGCCGCCTTTCGACAGCCGAACGATCGGCGCGCGATGTCTCCGAGCAGTTCGAAGCGCGCGCGGTAGCGCTTCGCAACATCGCTTCGGCCTTCGCCGGAACGCTCCCCACCAAGCAGATCGCTGTCGTCTTGATCGAACAGCTCTTGCCTGTGCTCGACGCCACCTCGTTGGCTCTGAGTGTGGTCGACCAGCCTCGGAACGAGCTTCGCCTCGAGGCAACGCACGGATACCCGATCGCCCTCACGCGTTACGCGACGATCGATCTCAGCACCCTCACCGCGGCCGGCCGTGCCGTGCGCAGCCGACGGCCCGTGTTCGCCAGCGGCGCTGCCGACTCCCGCCTCGATGCAGATCACCGTCGGGATGCCGGCGCGGCAACGATGACGTGGGCAACGTTGCCACTCATCGACGGCGACGATGTCATCGGTGTCCTCGACATCGGCTGGCGAGATCGACATTCGGTCGTCGGCTCCCATCGCGACTATCTCGCGACGCTCGCCGACCTGGTTGCCGGCGCGCTCAGCCGGTCGCTTCGCTACATCGCCGCACGCGACGCCGCAGAAGTGCTGCAAAACGCCGTGCTGCCACTGTTGCCTCCCACGCTGCCCCATGTGGAGATCGCAGTTCGCTACCGCGCCGCCGCGGGAAATGTCGGAGGCGACTGGTGGGATGCGCAAACCGTCGACGATGACAACGTCGTTGTCGCCGTCGGCGACGTCGTCGGACGAGGCATCCAAGCGGCATACGAAATGGCGAAGATGCGCATCGCGACGCACGCGTTCGGGACGGTCGACCCCAACCCGATTGCGATCTTGGGCATGCTCGACCGCGCGGCACGGACGTGGCAGCGGGGCATCGCCAGCACCGCGGTCGTCGCCACGATTCATCCCGACGGCGGAGTACAGATCGGGCGAGCCGGACACCCCTACCCGATGATCCGCCACCACGACGCAACGGTCTCGAGACTCACCGGCGCGACCGGCTATCCCCTCGGTGTTGCCGCCGAGAATCAGTTCGTCGCGACGACACACCGACTGCACGCCGGCGACACGTTGATCTTGTGCACCGACGGCCTGATCGAACGGCGCAACGAGGCGATCACGACCGGGGTCGAGCGCCTCGAAGATTGCCTCCGAAGCTGGCCGGGCGGAGACATCGAAGCCCTCGCCGACCACATCCTCGAACAGTGCCTACCCGAAGCCATCGTCATCGACGATGTCTGCCTACTCCTCGCGCAGACCAAACCGGTTGGCTGACTCGAACCGCGACAGGCCTGATCCCCCGCCCTGGGGGATCAGTTGCCCTGGGGGCCGTCGGTGTCGCTTGCGTGCTACTTGCCGGCCCGACGCGCTGCTTGTTGCCCGGTGGGTTCCTCGTCGTCGTGATCATCTGAGGCGTCGTCGGTCTTGCCGCAGTCGCTCTCGGCCATCTCGGACACCGCGGCGCCGTGCGCTGCCCCCACCGTGCTCTTGCCCTTCGCCACCGCCGAGACCGCGGCACCGTGATTCGTCGCAGCCGCGCAGATCTCCTCGAAGGTCAGGTGGTCGTCGGCCGGTTCAGACTCTGGTTCCTCGGACTGTAATTCGGTCACGTCTTCGTCGTCGGTCTTGCCGCAATCGCTCTGGGCCATCTCGGACACCGCGGCGCCATGTTCGGCGCCCACCGTGGAATCGTCCATCGCGACCGTCGACACCGCCTCACCGTGATTCGCCGCTGCCGCGCAGATCTCCTCGAAGGTCAGCGCATCGTCCTGGCCGCCCTCGGTGTCCGCCGACGCGTCGGAGGTGGGCAGCGTCGTCGTGGTGGTCGTCGTGGGTAGCGCCGCGTTTTCGTCGGCGCCGAGCAGCGGCGACAGTGCGTTCGTGCCGGTTGCCGCGGCGGCGACGCCACCGAAGAACAGCAGACTGGTCGTCGAGATGGCGACGAGGCGTGGAAGGCGGCGGGGCATGGGCAACTCCTTGTCAGGGGGAAAGACGTCAGCAGCGCCGTTGTCTCATCCCTGCAATCGACGCGGAGGTTGCCCCCGTTACATCGACCTACGCGAGCCCTTCGCCACCAGCAGACACATCAGGTTGCGTGGACGCCGTGTGTACCACGACCTGCTCGAAGAACAGGCGGCTAAGGGCCAGCGGGACGATCTGGCCCACGATGAACAACAGCCCGGCGACGATGATCAGTATTCGCGTTTCGGTCAGGTCGCTGCCCAGGTCCCTCCGGACGTTCGAAGCCACTCGTCGCGCTCGCTCGGCGGTGGCTTGGTAGTCGGACAACAGGGCTCGACTGTTCGTGACGTTCACGCGAAGCGTCGCCAGATTCGTTTGCAGGGTGCGGAGGTCGAGCACCAGAGGCTGTACGTCGCGATCGAGCTGCCCGACGCTCTGGTTGACCCCCGACAAGGCTTGGATGATCGGATCCAGGTCCGGCCGCAATTGTCGTAGCGCTTCCGCCAACGATTGGTCGGGGTTGTAGTTGGGCACACCGGGCAGACGTCCGACCCCACCGATCACGCGTTCCAAGATTTCGACGACGTCCGCGATTCCCTCGATGTTGTCCCGCAGGGAAGTGATCCCATTGGTGAGCGAAGGAATGGCGGCGGCAAAACTGTCGATCGCAGTCGCTGATGTCTCGACCGTGTCAGCGGTGTCGGCAACGGTCGTTTCCAGGGTCCCGATCAACACGTCGACGTCGGTGAGCACCTGTGCAATCACGGCGATCGACGCTTGAGTGGTCATCAGTGATTCCTCGGCAACCGCGAGGCTTTCGTCGACACCTGTCTGCAGCCGACCGACCAATCGCCAGGCGACGATCATGCCGGCGAGGCCGACCAGTGCACCGATGGCGGCAACGACGACCAGCGCACGTGCGATCGCCGTCGGGGTGGTCACCCTCCTGACGTGGTCTCTCACGACACCCGCAGCCTTCGCCGGAAGAGCAACAGCGCAACCGACCCGTAGACAACGATTTGCGTTGCCAAGGCGGCAACGTCGCGGAGTTCAGCCTCCTGACCACGCAACATGACCTGTTGCAGGATCTTGATCGCATACGTGACCGGCAATAGCCATGAAATCACTCGGCCTGCCGTGGTGAAGAGATCCAAGTCGAGAACGAAACCGCCGAAGAACAGGGACGCGAGCAACACCAACATCGCATATTGAACGACCTCACTGTCCGTGCGGGACACGAGAGCGACCACCATTCCGAGGGCGACGGAAGCAGATAGCAGCATCACCACCGAAGTCCATATTCATATCGGTGAACCCAGACTCGGCACGTCGAGAACGTCACATTGGACACGACCGTATTTCCGTTGAACGACTTGGACAGGCCCGTCGCCGAGACGGCCGGGACATCACGCAATCCGGGACCCTCGTTCAACACACTTACTCCGCATCGCGGATCTGTTCTTTGGTCATCGCCACGTGAACCCGCTCGTTGTCATGATCGACGCGACGCACGTACCCGGCGGGAATCAATCGCTTCTGATGGACGGTCCCGATACCGGTGTCGACGACCACGTAGGTGCGTCCCGCTTCGGCCGAAGCCGAATCGATCTTGCCGATGCTGCCGTCGGTTGCCTCGACGTCGTAACCGACAAAGCCAGTCGACACATCGAGGGAGTGCTCGTACTGCCAGACGCTTTCCGTCATGCTCATCGCCGCCCCCTGGGTCAAGGTCCGCTCTCACTACCTCAGCACTCTGGCGACCAAACTTATGAGCCACGCGAATAGTGCCGAACAAATCATCTCGCGCTCGGCCCGCACCACGGTGTAACAAACGCCGGGAGCCGGCGATTACGACCGGGGGCCCGGTGCAGCCCGTTCGGTGTGCCGGGCCCTCGCTTCTTTTGCAAGGCGCGTCAGCGCAGCAACAACACGATCACGATGATGATGAGGATGAGGAGGATGAGTCCGCCGCCAACGTACATAGCACTTCCTTTGGTGATTGCCGGTCGTACCGGCATGGCAGTTGTACCCGCGGCGCCTAAATGCAAACTGCCCGTCGACGGGGTGATCGAAGAACGTTTGGCAACGATCCTTCCGGGGTACAGAGTTCCTTTTCTTTAGCTGTGCGAGGATGTCGCGACTCGAATAATCGAGCCCATCGCTCGCTGGTCCAGGGCGAGACCACTGCGAATCCGCTGTAATTCGACGGCGGTCCTCAGCGATAGGAGGGTGTCGTCCTTTCCACCTACCCCGCCGGCCCCGGAGGCGCAATGACGCTGCAATCGCCGCTCCGTCGCTCCGAATGCGCGAACGAGCAGCTGCACCTCGACGTCATCTTGTGGGAACCGCACTTGGCGCGGACCCAATTCCGCCGCCGGTCACTGGAACAGGCCACGATCGTGCAGGTCTCCGCAAACGGCGCGCTGGTTCGCGCCCGGGTCAACGGGGAGATCACGAGCGGGACACGCGTCTCGATCGGTCGTGGCGCCGATCGCGGGCTCGTGGCGGTTCGGCGAATCGAATCCACCTCCGACGCCACGATGTCGCACTACTGCGTGCAGTTCCTCTGGCTGGACCCGCCGATCCAGGCATTCTTCGACGCAGCCGCGTCAGGCGACACGCAGTTCCACTTCGAATGGCGATGAGGGCGTAGCGGCTCAGGGCGTGATGGCCTTGCCCATCCTTACCAGCGGCACCGGAGCCCCGCCCGATGAAGACGTACCGTCCACCAAAGCATTCGCGGGCCAACGGATCTCACCTGGATCGACCGCTACAACCGCGCCCGCCGCCACTCACAATGCAACTTGAAATCACCATCACCTACGAGAAACTCCACACCCAGCGGCCGAGGCCGCCTGAACAAGACCCTCCACGATCAGAGGGGATGCCCATCCCGACTCTGATCGACGCCGTGGGTACCGTACTCGCGACCTCGTCGGCCATCAGCGTTTCACTATTCGTCGACAGCGCCCTCGTGCCAAAGACGCTCGGCCACCCACCGACCGACGGGATTGAAGCGAAAGTTCGCGAAGTCTTTTTCGAACTCCAGCTCGACGTCCGAGGGTCCGTTGCGGTTTTTCTCGACGCTGAATACGACTCGCCGCCGGAACTCTTCGGAGCGCGTCGTGTCGTAGGCGAGGTGTGCCTTGGCGACCACCGCAATCTTGTCGTTGAGGACCACGGCTGCGTCGGCTTCATAGGCCAACGCCGTCGACCCACGCATGTGGTGAAGGCGGAGGCGTTTGGACGTGAGACCCAGGCGATCGGCGGCGGCCACCGCTACCACAGCGATTCGCGCTCCCAGTGCTAGCTCCTTGAGTCCCTCGGCCACGCGCTTCACTCGTTCTGCTTCCTCCGGCGGCTCGGGTCGCACTGGAACCTTTTGCAGGTAGTCGACAAAGAGCGCAGTGCGCTCGCCGCCGCACTCGTCGACGAGGCGGGCCAACGCGGGCAAATCGGTGCGGGTGCCTGACGCACGCAGGAGGATGAGCTTTTCGGCGTAGACGCGGAGGCGCGCTTCGGCGTCGAGCAGCATCACGTCGGAGTCGAGTACCTCTCGCACGCGGGCGGTGCCCGTCGAGACGGCGCGCAACCCAGCGCGCAACCTATCGAGGCGGATCTCATCGACTGCGCCCGCTTCCGCGATCACTTCGCCGAGCTCACAGGCCAGCAGCCTGATCAGCACGGTGATCTCGTCGTGCTCGTAGCACGCGAAGACGGCGGTGTGTCCGGTGAGGGCCATGTGCCGCGCCCATTGCAGCGCGGCGATCGTCTTCCCCTGACCCGGCTTGCCGCCGATCAGCAGCAAGTCGCCGGCGCGGATCCCTCCGTTCAGCACGCCATCGAGAGGACTGAAGCCGGTGCCGAAAGGCGTGGGACGAGGGATCTCGAGCTCTGTCGCCTGGAGGTCGACAAGCGTGGTCCGAGCGGAGCGGCCGATCGCCGAACCGTCATCGGCAGCAGTGCGCACTGGCGGGCTCATCATAGCGAGAGCGTCTCTGTGAGACGGATCGCCGCGGGGCCGAGCAGCACCAAGAAGATCGTCGGGAAGATGCAGAACAGCAACGGAAAGAGGATCTTGACCGGCAGCTTCATGGCCTTCTCCTCGGCCTGCTGGCGCCGCTTGATCCGCAGCTCGGACGCTTGGATCCGA
This sequence comes from Acidimicrobiales bacterium, assembly GCA_035525225.1. Lineage (GTDB taxonomy): Bacteria > Actinomycetota > Acidimicrobiia > Acidimicrobiales > WLNW01 > DATLFA01. Next base: position 72,915 of record DATLFA010000061.1, on the reverse strand, counting down.
AGGACGCGCGAGATGGGAACGCCATAGCTCTCGGACTGAATGACGGCAAGCACGAAGTGACGCAGCTCTTCGACGTCGGTGCGCTCCATCAGACTTCTGAGTGCCTCAGAGCGCGATAGACCGACCTGCACGTCCTGCATGGTGCGCTGCAGTTCTTCGTTGAGGCAACCGGACCCCGAGCGACCGGCACGCGCCATGGCGGCCTCGAAGGCAAGGCCGGCTTCCACCGCGATGGTCATCTGGTCGAGGGTGTCGGGGAGCGCACGTTTGATCGCGAGCTGACGCTTCTCGGCGGCGTTGTAGAGAAGGATGTCGGGCACGAACCAGGCGAACGCCGTGCCGACGGACCCGATGAGCAGCCGTGAGAAGCCCGGCGAGTCGATGAACCAAAATATGCTCAACGCCGCTCCGAGGCCACCCAAAAGCAACTTGGTGGCGAGCACTCGCTCCATTGGCCAAGCCTCCGGCACGCCCGCCAGCAGAACTCGGCGTTCCAGGCCCTCGAACATGCCATTGGGCGTGAGCCGACGTGCGCGCCGAGCCAACCGCTCGACCGCCGGTCCTACCGCGCGCTCCTGTACGGAATGCGACAGTACGGCCTGGTGGAAATCGGTGAACGCGGCGCGGCCGGCCTGCAGATTGCGCGCTGCCGCCGGAGATGTGCGGCTTCCCGAAACCGCCCACCACAACAGCGGGAGCGCAGAGATTACGGCGACGGCGCCGAGCAGCGGTATCAATGGCATGGGTCGGTCCTCAATAGTCGAGTTGACACTGCTTGCGGAACCACACGGCGCCGACCACCAACAACGCGATGGCGACGCCGGATATGTACAGCCCCGGTCCGAACGTGAGTAGCTTGAAATAACTTGGGTTCACAACCCGAAGCGCCGCCGCCAGCACGATGGGGAGTGCCGTGAGGATGTAGGCCGATAGGCGGCCCTCGGCGGTCAAAGTCTTGACCTGCCGCATCGTCTGGTTGCGCTCTCTGATCGTTGCGGCGACCGTGTCGAGAACCTCGGCAAGGTCGCCGCCCACCTCGCGGTGGATGTCGATCGCTTGCACGACCCAGTCGAAATCGTTGGATCCGATTCGAGTTGTCATCGAGTGGAACGAATCGGAGACATCGCGGCCGAGCCGGGCCTCGACCACCAGCCTTCTGAACTCGGTGCTGGTTGGCTCTGCAGCCTCACGGCCGACTGCGTCGACGGCCTGGAGCAAGCCGTAGCCGGCACGAAGGCTGCCGGCCATCAATTGCAGCGTGTCGGGCAGCTGGTTCGAGAACTCTGCGCGACGCCGGGAGCGCAACACCGTCGGCACGAGGTAGGCCGCAGCGCCGGCAAATGCGCCAAGAAGGACACCCAGCAGCAGCCCAGAGAGAACGAGACCTACCGCGAATCCAATCGCAGACCCCGCGAGTGTAAGGACCACGTACTCCCCGGCGCGTAGTGCAAGCCCGGCCTGCTCCAACCGATCGTTGAGCGCTCCGCGCTGGCCATGCCGCTCGAGGGCGGCGTCGGCCGACGCAGTCGCGCGGCCGACCAGCTCGCTGAGCGCGCTCGTGTCGGCGAGGGTCGGGTGGCGCGTACCGAGACGCCCGCGAGCTAAACGTCGAGTGCGGGGCGCGAACGCGTAAAGCCCGAGGAGGAATAGCGCCAACGCGACGCAGCCCGCGCCCAGCACGAGCGTCCAGCGGCCAACGGCGACGGGCTCGACTACGGCTTCAGGCACCGCGACGATGACGTTCGAGTCGGTCGCCGTCGGCGCGGACGGCATGGACGACGGGGGCGGCGCGGGCAGCGCCGGGTACTCGAGCGTCACCTTGCTTTCTGCTACGACGCCGCTTTGCTCGAGCCGCACTGTTACTTGGGTGGTTCCGTGTGATGTCGAACGCCAACTAATGGCGTATTGGTCCGCGAGCGACGAGGCAAGACTGTCGTACACCCCGGCGAGGGCGGCGGGGTTCGCGGCCGGGGCTACGCTGCCGGCACCCGCGGAGGCCAGCTGCTCGAGCGCGACGAGATCGGACTCCGCGGTGACGAGCTGCACGACGTCGAGACGCACATCGGCGGCAGTGACCGCCGAAGTTGCCGCCCCGAGCGAAATGGCACTCGCGGTGTCGCCACCGTCGGAGAGCACGACAATGGAACGTCTGCTGTTGGGGTCCCCCGAGAATTGGGTAGTCGCCAACTTGACGGCGTCGTAGAGCGCGGTTTCACCCCGTGCCTGCAGTGCGTCGATCGCACCAAGGAGGACGTTGCGATCCTGCACCAACGGGCTCGCCAGAATCGGCGTGCTACTGAAGGCGACCAGGGCCACACGAGCATCGCTCGGCAATCGAGCGATGAACATGCCCGCCGCAGACTTGGCTGAGGCAAACGCCGCACCCCCCATGCTGCCAGAGGTGTCGACGACCAACACCACCTCGAGCCGGTTGCCCGGCAGGCGAACGAGGGTGGTCGGTTGTGCGATCCCGTTTTCGATCACGGTTACCGCACCCGCTCCCAGCTCCTGGCCGTTGAGCTCCCGCGGCGCCGTCACGACCGCGGACAGTGTTGGATACGGCGTGGCGTCGATTGGCGCGAGCCCGAGGTCCACGACCGGGCTCTGCGCGTGGGCCGTCGTCCCCCATACGGCCAGTAGCCCGGCTGTCGCGAGGACAGCCATTGCCCGTTTCATCGTCCGCCCCTGCGCTCGGCCAAGACATCCACTGTGCCGAACAGGCCGGGGGGTAGGGACACGCCGACATCGGCCAAGCGATCGCTGAATCGGGGTCGGAGTCCGGTGGGGACGCAATTACCCAGGAATCGCCCTGTGGCATCGATGCCGGCCCCGTAGTCGAAGCGGTAGATGTCTTGCAGGGTGATCACATCGCCCTCCATGCCGTCGACCTCGGTAATATCGGTGACCCGTCGGCTGCCGTCGCGAAGCCTCGTCACGTGGACTATGAGATCGACGGCGGAAGCCACCTGCTCGCGAATGGCACGGGTGGGCAGATCGAAGCCGGCCATCAGCACCATCGTTTCGATGCGGGCGAGCGCGTCGCGCGGGGTGTTGGCGTGGACGGTGGACAGCGACCCCTCATGGCCAGTGTTCATCGCCTGCAACATGTCGAGAGCCTCGCCGCCGCGAACCTCGCCGACGATGATGCGGTCCGGCCGCATACGGAGCGCGTTGCGCACCAGTTCGCGGACGGCGACCTCGCCTTTTCCTTCGATGTTGGCCGGCCGGCTCTCCAAGCGAACCACATGGTGTTGGTGGAGTTGGAGTTCCACCGCGTCCTCGATCGTCACCACGCGTTCGGTGTCGGGGATGAAACCCGAGAGCACGTTCAGCATGGTTGTCTTGCCCGTGCCGGTGCCCCCCGTTATCAGCACATTGAGACGCCCGAGCACACAGGCGGACAGCAGCGCCGCGATATCGGGCGTCAGGGTACCGAACCCGATGAGGTCGACGACGCGTAGCGGCTCACGGGCGAACTTGCGAATGGTGAGCACAGGTCCGTCGACCGCGAGCGGGGGGATGATCGCGTTGACGCGTGAGCCGTCAGGCAAGCGGGCGTCGACCATCGGCGATGACTCGTCGATGCGGCGACCGACCGTGCTCACGATGCGCTCGATGACCCGGCGCAGATGCTCCTGGGAGACGAAGCGTGATTCCGTTCGTTCCAGCTTGCCGCTGCGTTCTACGTAGATCGGGCTGTCGCTGTTCACCATGATTTCGGTTACGGTGTCGTCGGCCAAGTAGCGCTCGATGGGTCCATGGCCGAGGACGTCGTCGCTGATCTCGGCTACGAGGCGCTGACGTTCGGTTGGCGAGAGGGGTGCGCTCTCCCCGGCCATGAGGTCGCCGATTTCCTGGACGACATACGACCGCAACTGATCCTCACCGAGCGAAGAGTCGAACAGTCGCATGCCAAGACGAGCGAACAATGCCTCGTGGGTGCGCTGCTTCAAAAAACCGAAGGGATCGACGACGACGCGTTCTTGACGCTCAGGCGTGGCGGCGATCGGTGCCCGCGGAGGGGGCGGTAGCGCGGACACGGCGGCGGCCCCGGTCGGTTCTGTCAGCTTCAACCGGTCGCTGATACTCATGACGCCTCCTTGCGGGCGCGGAGGAATCCGCCGAAGGCGGCTTGCGGTCGCGGCGTGTCGGTGAACCGACCCACGAGCTGTTCCAGTGACCGCGATACGGGAGCCTTGGCATCGCGACTCACGACGGGAACGCCTTCGTTGGTCGACAGTGGAATGAGGCGCGAGCTGGGTATCGAGACATCGATCGTCATGCCGAGAAACTCTTCGATACCGCGTGGTTTCATTCCCACCTTCGCATCGGCGTGGTTGAGCGCGAAGTGCCGACGGGCCGAGTTCATGCCTAACCGGTCGAGCACATCGATTTCCTTGCGAAGGCTCCGCAGGCTCGCGACGTCCATCGATCCGACGAATAACAGGTCTGTCGAGCGCTCGATGGCGCAGAGGGTATAGTCATCCAGGCCGGCGGGCGTATCGACGACTACGAACGAAAACTCGGAGCGGAGGAGCTCGATCACAACGCTGCAATGTGCCGCCGAGATATCGTCCGCCTCGATCGGTGTCTCGGGCGCGCACAGCGCAAATATGCCCGATTCGTGCGCCGTCAGAAAGACCTTCAGCATTGTGGCGTCCAGGTTGGAGGGCGCCCGGGTGACATCGGCCATGGTCTGTTCGGGCCTCAGTCCGAGCGCTGCGCCGACATCGCCGAACTGGAGGTCGAGGTCGACAAGCACAGTTCGCCCTCGTTGGCTGCGGGCCAGCCCGACAGCCAAGTTGGTGGCCAAGGTCGTCTTGCCGCTTCCACCCTTCGGCGAGAGAATCGTGATTACCCGCGCCGCCTCGACCGTATGCGGGGGAGCGGTCGCGGCAGCCAATGTGGCCCTGCGTCGCTCGCCAACGTCGAGCGCGCGACGTAGAGCTCCTGCGAGGGTCTGATCATCGGCACTGGGCGAGATCACGTCCCGTACGCCGGCGCGAAGGGCCCCTGCCCACAGACCGGCGGCGGGTTCGGCCAACACCACGACGCAGAGGTCGGGTCGCTCGCGGTCGAACGCTTCGGCCAATGCGAGCGCCAGCCCCGCATCCAGGTCCGGGCCGAGGCATACGAGCTCGACCCCGGGCTCACCGCACACCTCGACCACCTTCGTGGGGTCCATGCGGATCAACTCCTCGTGCCATCGTTGCCGAGGCCGGTCCGAGGGCCCGAAGATCGCGTCGAGACGTAAGCCGAAGAGCGCGTTCGGGGACAGAAACACCAAGGCGCTCATGGTTTGATCGCAGTGTCGTAGACGTTGCCACGATCGACCATGCGAGTGCCGATCTCCTCGGCATCAGCAGGTTCGTTGGCCAGCCATACGGTGCCGAACTCGGCGGCGAACACAACCTGCTCGAGCGCGCGTGCGTCGACGGCGAGAGTAACCAGCAGATTTTGAGTCGGCGCCGTCGCCACCGCTTTCTTATCGGACTTGTCGGCTTTCTCCTCGCCCGCCACGGCGGGCACTCCGGAAGCATCCTCCGCAATCTGGACGGCCGTCACGAGCACCTTGTGGAACTCGAGGTGGGTTGTATTCGACGTCTTGCCCTGCACTGTGGCGACGCCCCCGTCGCTCTCCAGCACCGATCCTTTGAGGTCGAAGGGCTCGAACGACAACAGGACGGCCACGGTGTCGCCGGCGCGAATTCGGCCCCCGAGCGCCCGCTGCGGCTCGAGCTCGACGGTGACTTGTAGAAATCCGGCGGGAACATCGCCCTGCCGCGCCAACGCCGGGGTCACGAATCGCGCGGCGATGAGCTGTTCGCCGGCGAGGAGTTCGGTGGTGGTCACGAGCCCTTTGAGCGCGGTGAGGTCGGTGACGCCGCCCGCGGCTCGGAGCTTGGCCGGCACCTTGGTGTGTTCGACCGAGCCCAACATTTCTTCTGCGGGCGTGCCTTCGGAAACGGTTGACTTCACCAACCAGACGTCGACCAGTTCCTCGCCGGCCACCGCATCGGCGCGGGCCGATTGCACGTAGGCCACCAAGGCCACCGTTCCCAGCGTCGCGAGGGCGATGGCGCCCACTATGCCAATGATCTTGCGTTTCATTTTTTCTGGTCTCCTAACCGACGAGCTTTATGATGTTGACGCCCATGTCCGGCCCACCGAAACTGGTCCCGGTGGTGACGAAACCGGTGAAGTAGCCGCGTAAACAGGTGCCACTGCTGCCCGGCTGCTCGGGACATGAAAAATTATTGGGCCACCGGTCCCCGGGAAAGCGGTAGCCGGTCAGATAGAACGCGGCGAAGCCGACGATGTGGTACTCGCCGTTGGCGCCGGTGAGGCCGTTCGTCTGGTCGAAGATGGGCAGCAGGATGGTGGTATTACGAAGCGACGTCAGGTCGACGCAGTTGGGGACGGCGACGCCGGTCTCGTCGCTGACCCAGTCACCGACCTCGATCACGGCCTGGCAGTCGGCGTCGGTGTCGAGCCAACCGAACCCGCCCGGTAGGTCGAATCCAGACGGACCGGCCGGGCACGATCCAGCGGCGGTGGATCCGTGGAAGTAAATTATGGACGCCGCGCCCGTGAAGGGCGGCCCGGTCTGCAAGGAATCCGGCGTCGGAACGAATTCTTGGTACTCGCACAGTGAAAAGGTGATCGGCAAGGTGGTCGCACCGCCCGGCGATCCCCAGGCGGCCACGGCGCTTGCCCGCATCGTCTTACCGGAGTGGTCGCCCGGTGCGATGAGGTCGAGCACCGGCGCGAAGTTGAAGTTGATCTGATCGTCGCCGCTGATCGTTTCGAAGGTGCTGGTGGTTACTTTCACGTACTCCGTGCCGGCGGGGACCGAAGGCGGGTCGGCGCACGCCGCGAGCCCCGGACCTGTCCCGCATACCTCATCCACGTTGTGGTTGCCGTCGTCGGCGTTGAGATCGGCATAGGTATTGGCCAGGGCGGTATTGCAGGTGGTCAACGCGCAATCCTTGGCGACGGCCAACGCGGCGGCGTCGGCGCCGTTCTGCAGGGTGCGCTTCTCCTGATAGAGCGATGAAATATCGATGGCGAGGGCCGCGGCGGCGATGAGGACCACGAGCAGCGCCGCGACGACGATCGCAATGGCGCCGCGCTCGCGCTCGGCTCGTTTGTTCTTCAAAGACCGCATCGCATGACTCCTGACACGTTGATACCGATCGACCCGCCGGGGACCAGTGGGGTGAGCGACGGGAGATCGTAGGTAACGGTCACGGTCGCGTTGCCATCTGCGCCGCCGGCCGGGCAGGGCGTGGTGGAAATATTCGCCGCGGTGAGGGGCGGGTTCAGCCCCGGGGCGGCGTCGATTACGGCTTGTTGCGCTTGCGCCGCCGTCCGCCCGAGCGCCAATGCCCGAGCCCCTTCCCGGACGCTGCCGGTGAGCTGAACTTTGGCCTCGTAGCCCCGACCGAACTCGATGATGCCGAACACCAGCAGCAGCAAGAGTGGCAGTACGATGGCGAATTCGACGGCGGCCGCGCCTCGTTCTCGAGTTCTGAACGACTCAGGATGCTTTGTCACAGCAGCGCATCCAGTCCGTTACTGAACAGCGCCGCCACCGCAGGGCCGAACACTGTGAGCGCTACGGCCACGACGCCGGCGATCAACGAAATGAGAAAGCCGTACTCAACAGAGGAGGCGCCGCGTTCGTGGGTGAACTTCGCCAACTGCTGGTGAGGGTGGTACATGTTCGTTTCGTTTCTTTCTTGTCGCGCGCTCGTGAATGCAAATGACCGGGAGCCCCCAGGACGGATAGCCCTGGGGGCAAGTGCGGTGTCGGTTACAGCAGAGCCGTAACTTCATCGAAGAGCGCGTCAATGCCTGCCCCGAGGAGGCCAGCGCCAACGGCGACGATGACGGCGATCAGGGCGACCAAGAGGCCGTACTCGACCATGGCCGCACCGCGCTCGTCCTTGACGCGAGCGGCCATCCAGGCCTGCAGAAAAGTGATCAGAGACATGTTTGAAACTCCTTGGGTTCGCTAGCTCGCCCGTTGCGAACTCGCATTCCCGAAGGTGGCAAAACAGGAGATATCGCCACATCGTCAAATTTGAGGAAACCGGTCTCATCAAAATTGACGGTGCAATCGCCGCCAGGGTGCGCTGTCCTTGCCGGGTGACGACCACGACCGGGCATTCGCGCTCGCTGGACGAGAACCGTTGGGGCGTTGCTCGATGATGCGGCGCAGATTTTTCCGCGGGCGCGTGCGGGGCGGGTTTCTCATTGCCTATGGCGTCGCGGCCGTCGCGGGCCTGCTGATCCTGATCGCCTGGCCCGAACGGGGCGGGCCTGTCGAGGTGACCCTGAGCGTCATAGACGGTGCCATCAACGCAGGTGAGGTCCGGAGCGCGGTCATCGATGACGATGCCCGCACCATCCGAATCGAGCGCTACGACGGCTCGCAAGCACGAGCTGCATACCCCACAACACTCGGAGCCGAGTTGGCCCGCCGGCTCCTCGACGCCGGCTCGGACGTCACCGTCGAGCCCGCCGCACGGACGCCGGTGTGGGTTCGGCTCGGAGTCGCCCTCCTGCCCCTCGTGGCCATCATCGCCATCTTCTTGATCTACAGCCGGCGCGTGCGCTCGGGCGCCTCCGCGTTCGCCAAAGGTCGTCGACTCGTCGCTGAAGTGCCGGAAGCCCGTTTCGCAGACGTCGGGGGCGTCGATGAAGTGGTGGCGGAACTGGCAGAGATCGGCGACTTCCTCAACCATCCCGAGCGTTTCACCGCGTCCGGAGCGAGGGCACCGCGGGGCGTGCTGCTCACGGGTCCACCCGGAACGGGGAAGACCATGCTCGCCCGCGCCGTCGCCGGCGAGGCCGGCGTGCCGTTCTATGCACTATCGGGCTCGGACTTCGTCGAGACCTTCGTCGGCGTCGGTGCCGCCCGCATACGGCGCGTCTTCGAGTTGGCCCGAAAGGGCGGACGAGGGATCATCTTCATCGACGAGATCGACGCCGTCGGGAAATCGCGCAGCGCCTCCCACGGCGGCGGCGACACCGACGAACGCGAGCGTACGCTCAACCAGTTGCTGGTCGAAATGGATGGCTTCACCCAATCCGGTGTCATCGTGCTCGCCGCCACCAACCGCGCCGATCTGCTCGACCCTGCCCTGCTACGCCCCGGACGCTTCGATCGAACGATCACGGTCGGCAAGCCCGACCGCCGCGGTCGTACGAAGATCCTCGAGCTCGCGGCGAAACGCCATCGCTTCGGCGCCGACGTCGACTTCGTCGACCTCGCTCGGCGGACGCCGGGTATGACGGGGGCGGATCTCGGCGCCCTCGTCAACGAGGCGGCGCTCGAGGCCACTCGATCCGGCGTCGGGGTGATCGTGTCCAGCCACCTCGAATCCGCCCTTGCCACGAACGTGCTCGGGCGGGAGCGCCGCTCGGCGGTCGTGAGCGAGCGCGACCGGCGCGTCATCGCCTGGCACGAGGCCGGGCACGCCGTATGCGCGCTGCTCACTCCCGCGGCGGACGACCCGGTGCATGTCACCATCGTCCCCCGCAACAGCACCGGGGGCAGCACCTGGATGGGAACGGGCGAGGACCTGTTGCTCAGTCGGTCCCAGGCCATTGCCCGTCTCGTGGTGGCCATGGGCGGTCGCGCCGCCGAAGAAATCCTGCTGGACGGGGACTACACCAGCGGTTCGTCCGACGACTACGCAGGCGCCCGGATCCTGGCGACCCACATGGTGGCCCGCTACGCCATGGGCAAGATGGGCGTCGCCCATGTGGGTCTCGACGCTGCCGACGGCCCGCCGGCGGAGTTCCACTATGCGATCAACCAACTGCTCGAGGATTCCCTTATGCAAGCTCGTGCGCTGCTACGCTCGTCCCCCGATCTGCTGAAGGCGATAACGGTCGACCTGCTCGACGACGAGACGCTGACAGCCGGCCGGCTGGCGGAGTTGCGGCGGTCCTTCGACCCGGGCGGGTTGGCCGGTGTGTCAACCCATGCGGGACCGGGCCTCGAGCCAGCCGGATTGACGGGCCGCAGCGACGGCCGCCAGTTGTGAATGGACGCCAAGCTTCTGGAGGATCGCTCGAACCTGGCTGCGCACAGTCGTCACGCTGACGAAGTTCTCCGCGACCAAATCCTCGACCGAACGTCCGTCGGCCAATGCCTGCAGTACCTGTGCTTCTCGCGGAGAGAGCTGCAAGAATCGCTGCATACGCCGCAAGTCGTGCAACTCTTTTTGCCGCACTTCCGCAATCAGCGCGTCGCGCTCGGCTCGACCCGGCAGCGGTTCGCCCCGAAGGGCATACCGGACGGTGTCGATCAGTTGGTCCAGGCTCAAGGCTTTATCGATGACGCCCTGGGCGCCTGCCTCGAGGCAGCGACCGAGCTCATAGCGATCGCGCGACCCCGTGATCAGGATCACGGTCGCACCCGTATCGACAAGGAGGCGAACAAGCGAGGCTCCCCCACCGTCGCGCAACCCGAGGTCGAGGTCGAGGAGGATCACTCGCGGCTCGTATTTCCGCTGTGCTTGCAGCACGTCGTCACGCTTCGACGGGTACACAACACGGTTTTCGATGCCCGCCCTTTTCAACGTGGCCCGGAGCCCTTCGGCCAGCATGCGGTGGTCCTCGACGATGAGCACCAACCCATTTTCGGCTTTATCCAGCCCGCTGGTTTGAACAGTCGACATCGTCACGCTCCGCGAATTCGCGCAAGCCGCCGGTACAGTCGTAGAGCCCGTTCACTTGCGGGGTGATCGGCACGGCGACGCCCGGCAACGAAAGTCGTCGCACGCAACACTTCGCCTTGCGGCTCTTGTGACGAAGGAAGGTCGATCGTTACCATCAAGCCGCCGCTCTCGCCACGGTCGACACGTAGAAAACCGCCGTAGACCTCGAGCAGGCGGGTTGCGCTGAGAAGCCCCAGACCCCCGCGCTCGCGATGGGTCTGTGTGTCCGAGGCGATCTGAGCGATGTCAGCGCCGTGATCGCGAACAGTGATCTCTGTGCGATTGCCGCAACGCCGCGATGTCAAGTCGACTCGGCTCTTCGGCGCATGAAGACGCGCGTTGTCGAGCAGGATGCGCGTCACTCGTACGATCAGGTCCGGGGGAACTCCGACGCGTAGGTCGTCGGCGAAGTTGGTGTGCAAGTCGACACCCCGCGCTCGCTCGAGCAACAGGACGGGCGCGAGGACGCTTCGCAGATCGATGACATCTCCCGCTGCGGGCCGCTCGCCGGCCGACAACAATCGTCTGAGCCGAGACGTCTCACTCGAGGCTGCGGTCGCGAGGTGTTGCAAACCTGACTCTGCGGGAACACGTGCGTTGATGTCCTCGATCGTGGTCTCAACCGCGAGCAAACCCGATCGCAGATCGTGGTCGCGCTCGTCTCGGCGCGAACGCTCCATACGAGCCGCCTCGGTCACGGTGGCTGTGCGCACGTGCAGATCGAGGATCGTGCGTGATTGTTCCGCGAGACGTCGAGACAGACGTTGGAGACCGTCCGTTGCGGTGACGGTGGCGCCCAGTGTGATGATCAGAGTGGCCGTCAAGGGCAAGGCGCGGCGGCCCTGCTCGGTCACGACGGCCAACCACGCGGCCATCGTCGAGCAACAAAGTACGAAGAGATGCTCGTACGCGATGGGGCGCCGGCGCAACCCCGCGAGCAAGACCGTGAGAACGGTCGTCGACAACACGGCAGCCATACCGATCGCCACGACGGCCCTGGCATCAGCGGTGCGCATGCCGCTCACCGCGTCGAAGTCGAACAGGAATGCGGCGCCCTTCAATACGAGCGTGAGAAACGCAACGCCGAGGAAGGCCGCCAAGGCCGCCCGGGCGGGCGTGACGCGTGTCTCAATCGTCGGCCCGGAGACAGCCCTGAGGGCGACGAAAAAGCCGATCGAGCACACCGCCACGCCGAGCGCATGCGATGAGGCGCGAGAGGGAACGTAGCCAAGCGTCGCTGCGGTTTCGGCGACTGAAAAGATCGCGTACAGCGAGAAGGCCACTACCAACCAAGCGTGCGATGCTCGGCCAGACCACCCGAAGCTGATCAGCATCACGGCCGAGGCGATAGCCGTCATCGCGGAGGCGATGGCCCAGACCGCGGCTGACTCAGCGGCATCGCCCGAACGTGCCGGCGCGGCCCCTCCCACCACGAAAATAGCGGCCGCGCCCACTAGCGCCGCCAGCGCCAACAAGAACGTCGCCTTCGAAGAGGCTCTGTAGCCGCCCCCAGAGGATTCCCGCCGGTCGCGTCCCACATACTGGCCGTCGGCGAGACCACGGCCAGCAGTCCCGCCGGCCCACCTCCTTACGGCGATCATCGTCCAGCCTCTCGATCGGCTCCCGTCCCAACGGTACGAAACGACGGGACCGACGCCAAGAGACGAATAGCCCACTCGCGCCAGCAGCATCCAAGCCCCGTGGACTATGAGAGTCCGGTTGGGAGCTGCGGTAGTCGGCGCCGACCTTCGCGCATCGATAGTCCCTCCGAGTTCGGGCGCGCCCGGCGACGGCAAGTCGCTCGTCGAAGCGGCGCGTCTCCAACGTGGCGAGATCGAAATGAATGTTGCACGCGATGCGCGTAGGTGAGGAGCGCGGTAGCGCTCGGTTAGAGGACCGGTCAGCGCACTACGCGCCGGGCTTCCAGACCATCAGATACAGAATCACCACGGTGAGCACGTGCAACGAGCCGCCCAAGGCGCCCTGCTTCTTGAGGATCGCGTCGAGGGTCGCCCCGACCTGCGCCGAAGGTGCGGCACCCGCAGTCTCGATCTCCGCGACGATGCGCTCGTACTGGCGGCCGACGGCATGAGCAGCCCGATCGCGATGGCCAGCGCGATCGCGTAGAGGACGATGGACAGCCAGATCCACGTCTGGTCGAAGCCCCACGCATCATCTGCCATGCCGATGAGGGCGAAGCCCAGGATCGGCACCGCATAGATGAACAGCTCGGCGATCTTCGTGGCCTTGGCGTTCGCACGAGCGGGAGCGCACCCTTGCCGATCGCATTGCGACTCGCGACGGCATAGATGCCGTTGAGCATGACCCCGCCCAGGCCGACGATGGCACACAGGATGTGAAGTAGTAGGACGACCCGATAGGGACCGTCGGTGATGCCGGAGAGGATATTCATCGGGCGGGAGCGTAGTAGCCCCGCCGTCCGATCAGCCTGTTGTCGGAGGGGTCGTCGGGCTCGTGGATGAGGGTGCCACCGTTGTCGATGTCACGGTGCTCGGCGACGAGGTCGCGCCCTCCAAGAGACTGGTGTAGTCACCTCGCGTGACCGGGTCCCGTGTGACGACGCCGTTCGCTTTGGGCACCTCGATCGGCGCGTCGGCGATCGTGTATTGCACCAACGCCACACCGGTGCCCGCGGTGAGGGTGAGCGTGATCTGTCCGAGGGCGAAGATGCGGTCGCTGCGGGGGATCTCGTTGAACGCCCTCGCGAGATCGACCGTGACCATCGACGCGGTCTCACTTGTGCGGGTCACGATCTCCGGGCCGGTGATGGCGCTTCGATGGCCGGCCGCGACCTCTGCGCGTGTTGGTCCTGCGACGAGGGTGGTGACCAGATCGGCGGGCGCCGGCAACGTCGCGGCCCGACGGGTGACCGCCACGAGAACATCGGACCGGATGAAGTAAAGGTCATAAGGGACCGTCGTCGGCGTCGCTGTGTCGAAGGGGGCCGCAATGGAAGTGGTCGGTGGTGGCGTCGTGTCGATGAGCCCATAGGGCACTTCGGATGCGTCGAAGACGCGGGCGCCGCTCTGCTCGCCGACCCCACACGAGGCCAGCGCGACAACGAGGCAGAGCGCGATGATCATGCGCATGTCGGCTCTCCGATCGGTATCGAGACGGTGAATTGGCAGCCCGTCGGATGCCGAGGCTGCATGTCGACCGTGCCCCCGTGTAACCGCACGTGCTCGGCCACGAGGGCCAGGCCGAGGCCGGTTCCTTTGACCGCGTTGGTGGCGCTGGTGGTGCCGCGCCGGAAGCGTTCGAACACGAACGGCCGGTCCTGTGATGCGATACCGGGGCCTTGGTCGAGCACGGAGATGCGTAGCTTGCCGTCGACGGCGGCGAGTTCGACCGCATCGACACCCCCTGCATGCACCTGCGCGTTCTCCACGAGGTTGGCGAGGATGCGCTCGACGCGTCGGGTGTCGATCGACACCGCGGGCGGCATCGGCGTGGTGATCCGCAGCGGAGCAGGGTCGAGAGGTGCCAACGCCTCGCGGAAGAATGCCACCGGTTCGACTTCTTCGTTCGCGAGCTCGTTCACGCCCGCGTCGTAGCGCGAGATCTCGAGCAGGTCGAGCACGAGCCGTTCGAAGTACTGGATCTGGCTTTCGAGGACATCGATCGCGGCGCGCACTCGTCCCGGCATCTCGTCGGATCGCGACTGCAACACCTGCACCGCGGTCGCGAGCGCGGTGAGCGGGGTGCGCAGTTCGTGGCTGACATCGGACGCGAAGCGGGCCTCTCTCTCGATGCGGCCCTGCAACGCGTCGGCCATCGCGTTGAACGAGTCGACCAGCGGCTCCAGATCGGCATCGCCGACTGCCCGCAGCCGCGTGCCGAGAGCGCCACGGGCAATGCGCTCGCTGGCGCTCGACACTCGCTGCAGCGGAATGAGCACGCGACGGCTGGCGTACCATCCCGCGACCGCACCTAGTGCCGTCGTTATCAGGCTGGCCAGTGCCAGCGATGTCGCGAGCGCCCGCAGCGTCTGGTTCAACTCCCGCAGCGGGAACACCTCGAAGTAACTGGAATTGGTATTTCCGAGTGGAGTGCCGATCACGAGCTGAGTGATGCCGTCGACATGGAACCGTTGGCTCGCGGCGCGGCCTTGGTTGACCACCGCGACGAAGTCGGGCGGCAGCGACGCCTCGCTCAATCCCACGTCGGACGAGAACCATGTGCCGGCGACGTTGATCAGCACGGAGGAATCGGATTCCGCGGGCAGAGAGTCGAGCAGGCGTCGAGGATCGGAGTCGTCGGCGCCGAGCACCGACGTGGCCAGCCGGGCGTTGGCGAATGCTTGACGGGTCGCCGAACGCTCGCGCTGGCCGGTGAGATACGAACGCGTCAGTTCGTATGTCAGCAACGACAGCACCACCGTCAGCATCAGACCGGCGCTCGCGAACGCGGCGATGAAGCGGCCACGCAATCCGAGCCTCTGGCGACGCGCGACCATCGCCCGCTACTTCACGACGAGCTTGTAGCCGAACCCTCGCACCGTCACGATGAAAACGGGATCGGCCGGATCATCCTCGACCTTGTTGCGCAGCCGGCTCATGTGCGAATCGACGAGACGGGTGTCCCCGATGTGGTCGTAGCCCCATACGCGGCTGAGCAGCGACTCGCGCGACATCACCTGTCCGCTGTTCTGTGCGAGATCGGCCAGCAGTAGGTACTCGGTCTTCGTGAGGTCGAGGGGCTGCCCGTTCTTCAACACGACACCTTCCGAGCGCCGGATCTCCACCGGGCCGACACGTACCACCGCCGTGTCGTTCGCCGAATTGCCGGCTCGGCGCAGAAGGGCCCTGACGCGCGCCAACAGTTCCCTTGGCACAAACGGTTTGGTGACATAGTCGTCGGCTCCGAGCTCGAGAGCAGCCACGACGTCGGGCGTGTCGACTTGCGCGGTGACCACGATGATCGGCACGTCGGTGTTCGCACGGATGTGGCGGCACACGTCGAACCCGCTGGCCTTGGGCAGCTTCAGGTCCACGACGACGAGGTCCGGCCGGTCGGCCTGGAACCGTTCTATCGCCCGCTCGCCGTCGGCCGCCTCGACCACGCGGTAGCCCTCGTCCTCGAGGAGCAGGCGCAGCATCGAACGTACGGCGTCGTCGTCCTCTACGAGAAGAACGCAGGTGGTCACCGGTGCAAGCTTGCCATCCGACTGCGGGTGACCACTCGCGGGGCCGGGTGTTTCAACGAAACCACAACATTTTCCGCGCAGGATCCGCGCCCGCCCCTGCGACTATCTGCTCACCGCATCGCGCCACCGGCTCGGGCAACGGCCCGCCGACCCCGGGCCGGAGGGCGTTGTGGACGACCGAAAGGCTAGGTCAGTGCCCGACGATCACGCTGTTGCCACATTGACGCGAACCGCAGCCCCGCTGCATGCGCTTCCTCGCACCCGTGCACTGCCCCGACCGCCGCTCACCCTGCTACCGCCGCTGACGCGTCGTCATGATCTCGTCGTTGCGGCGTGTTGTCACCCATTCCAGGCCCAGCCGGTCGATGGCGAACCTCTCCGACCATCGACCGGCGGCCTCGCGAACGCGATGGTTCCCGCGTTGCGCGGCGCAAGTGCGGGGTGGGTCGGCGTCGCCACCGATGATCGAGCCGATGGTGAACACGGCTCGCTGTCCGTCACCACCGCCGTCGTCGATCACGATGTCTACGACCTCTTCTACAACGGCTTTGCCAACTCGACGATCTGGCCGCTGTTCCACGACAACATCAGGCCACCGCAATACTGCGCCGACTCGTGGCACGCGTACCGGTCGGTCAACGAATCGGTCGCCGCACGAGTCGCCGCGCACACCGAACAAAACGGTTGCGTCTGGGTCCACGACTATCAACTGCAACTCGTTCCCGCGCTCGTGCGCAAGCGTCGCTCCGACGTGCGCATCGGCTACTTCCACCACATCCCGTTCCCGCCGGTCGAGCTGTTCGCCAAGTTGCCCTGGCGCGACGAACTTCTGCGCGGCCTTCTCGGGGCCGACCTCGTCGGCTTTCAAACAGTCGACGACGCACGGAACTTCGTCGCGGCGGCGCGCCGCTTCGTACGGGCCCGCGGTTCGCGCACGCGACTCGTGGTCGGCGGCCGCCACATCGACGTCGGCGTCTTCCCGATCACGATCGACACGCAAGCGATCCGCGAGACGGCGACGAGCCTGACCACCCAGCTCCGTGCCAACGAGCTGCGCCTCCAGGTGGGCCGACCGAAGACTCTTCTCCTCGGCGTCGATCGGCTCGACTATTCGAAAGGAATCGACCAACGCCTTCTGGCGCTCCAGCAGCTCCTGCGCAGCGGTGTGCTCGACCCGAGTGAATGCGTGATGATCCAAGTCGCCATACCGACTCGCGGCGCCATCGGTGAATATGCCGACACCCGCGAGCGGGTCGAACAGCTCGTCGGCGAGATCAACGGCGAATTCGCAACGGTCGGCCGTCCCATCGTGCACAACATCCATCGCAAGGTGGCCTTCGACGAGCTCATCGCGCTCTACCGGGCGGCCGACGTCATGATCGTCACCCCGTTCCGTGACGGTATGAACCTGGTGGCGAAGGAGTACGTCGCTTCGCGGGTCGATCGAGCGGGCGCGCTCGTGCTCAGCGAATTCGCCGGCGCGGCCAACGAGCTGGGCGACGCCTACATCGTGAACCCTCACGACCTCGACAGCCTCTGTGCCGGCATCGAGACCGCAGTCAAGGCTGACGGGGCCGAACAGAAGCGACGGATGCGGGCGCTTCAGCGAATTGTGCTGCGCCACGACATCCATCATTGGGCGTCTTCGTTCCTCGATGCGTTGGGATGATGAACGGGTCGCCCACCGAGGTGGTGGCCCGTGTTGCTCGGGCGCCCTCGCTGCTCGTGGTCTGCGAGTTCGACGGCGGGATTGCCGAGTTCGTCAACGACCCGGCGACCGCTCGCCCGGTCGAGGGCGCGATTGACGTCCTGGCCACGATCGGCTCGCTCCCGCGGACGCGCGCCGCGGTGATCTCCGGGCGATCGCTCGAGAGCCTCAGCGCGGTCTGTACGACAGACCAGGACGACGCGAGGCAGCGCGGCATCGAGCTCATCGGCAGCGACGGGATGGAGATGGCGTCGCATTTGACGCTCGGACTGACGGCGGCCGCCCGGCGGACGCAGCGCACGTTATTGCGCGAGGCGGCGCTGATCGCCGACGCCCATCCGGGCGTGACGATCGACGCAAAGCCCTACGGAGTGGCGCTGAACGTGCGGGGCGCCGCGACCATCGACGGTAGGCACGCGACAGAGCAGATGCTCGACATTGTGCGATCGATGCCCCTGCCCGTCTATTCGCAAGCGCGGAGCCAAGTGCTCGATGTGTCGGTGCTGCCGGTGGCGCAGGACTGGGCCATCGACGCGTTGCGACAGGCGACCGCGGCGACGGTTTTCTACGCGGGTAACGACCAGCGCGCGCTGGCCTCGCTCCGATCAGCTGACGGCAGGTGCTCGATCGGGGTCGCCTGCACGGACGCGACCGTGCGCGTTGCATCGCCGGCGGCGCTCGTCGCACTGCTCGCGGGGCTCTGCCGAGAGCGCGCCTGCGTGCTCGACAAAGGGTGACCTTTCGGCGAACGCAGGCCTGATGAGGGGTTTCGGCACCACTCGCTGATATCGATGAGCGCTCGCGGTGTTGGCTACGATCGGGTCAGCCTGTGATTGCCTCCCCGTCCTCCACGTACCCGGTGCCCGTCGGCATGGGGCGACGCCGAGAATGCAGGGTCCCGCGGACCGGTCTCGCGTGCCTGCGCCGGTAGCCTCCCAGGCGTCTCGAACCACCGCGGGCTACCCGCGCGATTGCCCTGAATGAGGAGACAGTCCTTATGTTCCGCAACACCGGTCGCGTGCGGCGACTCGGGAGCCTGACGTGATCGCCGCGGCTGGCCGCCTGTTCGCGGCGACCAGCTCACCCGGCGACAAGTTCGTCAGCTTCGACGTCCCGGTGTGGGCATGGGTCGCGTTGGTCGGCGCGATCGTGGGCTTGCTCGTCGCTGATTTGTTGCTGGTGCACCGCACGGCGCACGTCATCTCGATCAAAGAGGCGTCGATCGAGTCGGCGATCTGGATCTCGATCGGACTGTTGTTCGGCGTGGTGATGATCGTCTGGCAAGGCGGCCAAGCCGGGGGTGAGTACTACGCGGGATTTCTGATCGAGAAGAGCCTTTCCGTCGACAACGTCTTCGTCTGGGCAGTGATCCTGTCGTTCTTCCGCGTTCCACGCGAGTACCAGTTCCGAGTGCTCTTCTGGGGCATCTTCGGCGCGCTGGCACTGCGGGCCGCGTTCATCATTGCGGGTGTGTCGCTCATCGAACGATTCGACTGGGTGCTCTACATCTTCGGTGCGTTCCTTCTGTACACGGCCGTGAAGATCGCCCGTCACGACGACACCGAAGTGGTCGACTACAACAACAACATCGCGATGCGACTCGTCAGGCGACTGGTGCCCACCACGTCCGAGTTCGACGGGCAAAAGCTCTTCACGAGGCAGAACACGAAGCTGGTTGCGACGCCCTTGTTCACGGTGCTCGTGCTCATCGAGGCAACCGACGTCGTCTTCGCCGTCGACTCGGTCCCTGCGATTCTCGCGATCAGCCGTGAGCCGTTCATCGTGTTCTCGTCCAACGCGTTCGCCATCCTCGGTTTGCGCTCGTTGTATTTCCTGTTGGGCAGCATGC
Source organism: Acidimicrobiales bacterium (assembly GCA_035525225.1). Taxonomy (GTDB): domain Bacteria; phylum Actinomycetota; class Acidimicrobiia; order Acidimicrobiales; family WLNW01; genus DATLFA01. The sequence goes on along the minus strand of DATLFA010000061.1, from coordinate 53,458 downwards.
AAGGCAAGTTCCGCTACCTCAACATCGGCCTCGGCGTCATCCTCGCCTTCGTCGGGATCAAGATGCTCCTCATCGGTGAACCATTCGAGGTTCACCTGCCGACCTATATCTCGTTGAGCGTCATCGCCGCGGTGCTCGCCGCATCCATCTTTGCGTCGCTGTACTCCGACCGGCGCGACCGGGAGTCGGGCGAGGTCGCTCGCCATTAGCTGTTTGTGTCGTCGTGAATCCTTGCGCCGGACCGACAGCCGCCAGATCGCCACGGTCGCGAACGTGGCGACCGGCTCACCGTCCAACCGGAAATGCCACTTGCGGAACTTGGGCAAGGCCAACACCTGAAGCTCGGCTCGGACGACGCCCCACCGGATCAGCCCTGGTTCGTAGCTGACCAGGCGAACGACTCGGGGGTCGACCCCACAGCCCAGTTTGCGTTCCGCTCGGCAACGCGAGGATGGCGTAGCCCGACGTTTCGACGAGCGGCGTCCAGTCTGTTTCGCCCGCGAGCTCGACGGCGCGGCGAACACGATCGCGAGCCGCAGTCACCGACACGATTTGTCAGGCGGTGTATCGCGAGCGCGTCGATGGCCACAGGCCGGCGGGCACCAGCGCCGCATCTGTTTCGCTTCGCGTCCGCCGTCAACACTGGGCGCGAAGTGAAACCAGAGGTGCCGCACAGATACACCCGAAACGTCGGTGGCAAGCTGTTCGAACTGCGCACCGCCAGTTTCAGGGTGCCGTGAGAGTGTCGACACCCAGCAGCGCGGCGGCGCGGCTGACGCCTTCACCTCGTTTCGCGGAGGCGTCGATCGCCGCAACCGCCGACGCGGTGTCGAGGTCGTCGTCGAGCGCGGCACGCACGTCGTCGAGCGCGCCGGCACCCTCCCCCACCTTGCACCAGAGATGCAGCCGGTCGAGCGCGGCGTCGAGTTCGCGCTCGTGGAACGTCCACGACATGCGGTAGTGATGTGCGAGCAACGTCAATCGGATCGCACGAGCGTCGATGCGCTCGCGTAAGTCGCCGACGAAGACGAGGTTGCCTCGCGACTTCGACATCTTTTCGCCGTCGAGCTGCACCATAGCTTGATGCATCCAATGGCGGGCGAACGGTTCGCCTGTCGCGCACTCGGACTGCGCGCGTTCGCACTCGTGATGCGGATAGATCAGGTCCGTGCCACCACCGTGTAGGTCAATCGTCCATCCGAGCTCGCGCAAAGCGAGTGCAGAGCATTCGATGTGCCAACCGGGACGGCCGTAGCCCCAGAGCGATTCCCATTCGGGCTCGCCGGGCAAGCTGCGGCGCCACAACACGAAGTCGAGGGGGTCGCGTTTGTAGGGATCATCGGGATCTTCACCGTGAGCGCGGCCTTCTTCGAGCATCGCATCGCGATCGAGCCCGCTGAGCGAGCCGAAATCTCGGTACGACGACACGTCGAAGTACACGCCACCGTCGGCCACGTACGCGTGCTCGCGGTCGAGCACCATCCCGATGAAGCCGCGAATGTCGGGGATGGCCGATGTCGCGCGCGGCTCGCTCCACACTTCGAGCATCCCCAGCGCGGCCATGTCGTCGTCGAAGCGGCGGATCTCTGCAGTGCCGAGATCCAAGTAGTGCATGTCGCGCATGCGAGCGGCGCGAAGGATGTCGTCGTCGACATCGGTGATGTTGCGCACGCAGTGGGTCTCGTGGCCGCGGTCGCGCAGGCGTCGCTGCAACACGTCGTAGGTGAGGAACACCGCGGCGTGGCCGAGATGCGTGGCGTCATAGGGCGTGATGCCGCACGTATAGAGCGACACCACCGGACCGGGCGCGAAGTCGACCACCGCGCCGCGGGCAGTGTCGAACAGTCGCATCGGCCTCTGAGTCGACCCCACGGTGGACGAACCATACTTTCCTCGGCGTTTGCGGCTCTCGTCGTGTGGGCCCGCGATATGTCATACCCCTTCCGTATAGTCGAACGTATGTGCGATGTGCTGCTGCGGTGGCGGCGGGAGGGCTGCAATCGTGGTCGATGCCCGAAGCGCGCGCCGGGCTCGACGAGATCCAGCTCTCACGGGCGCAGCTCGACTCGGCAGAGGCATTGCTGTTGGCCGAGGTGGTGCGCCGGGGTGGCTTTCCCGAGGGGATGTTCGGCTCCAAGGTGTCTCCCCGCGAGCACAGCGGCGCACCAAAATCGCCGTCGCATTGGCCGACGGATCCCTGCCGCGGGTTGCCGAAGCCCTCGCCGCCGGCAAGGCGTGCTCGACCGGCGTCTCTTCCACCGGGGGGCGGTTCCGGTTCCGTTTCGACGGCCACGAAGGCACCATCGCGTTGAACGGCCTCGAAGCAGTGATGGACCGTCAATGGCGCGCCGCGCACCCTGACCGCGTGGAAGAGAACGGCGACCGACCCCACTACGGCCAACGCTTCGCCGCCGCAAGCCACCACCAGCATGACCATCACCACCACCGATCCGACTGATGAACATTCACCGGCGCCGATCGTCAAGGCGCCGCAGCGGGCCGAGCCCGAGATCGTGGTCGTGATCAGCCACGAGAAAATGTACGGCGACGGCGAAGTCCTCGACGTCGGCCGTGGTCGGCGTTTCTTCGGCCGCGCACAAAAGAAGGCTGCCGCGGTACGTGACCTGTCATGCCTATTCGCTGACCGCGACAAACCGATCCGCTACGCCGACTATCACCACTGCATCCCCTGGGCCGACGGCGGACTCACCGACATTGGCAACGCCGGCCCCACCTGCAACGGCTGCCACGACTTGTTGACCAACCACGGCTACCGCCTCGAACGGCGCAACGGCACCACGTACACCTACGCACCGGACGGACAGCTCATCCGCCAGCGCAACAACCGAGGGCAACAATGAGCGGGCCGGTGAATCACCCGATCAACTGGTCGATCCCCATTAGGGTCCAGCGTCATGGGAATTCTCGACGGCAAACGCATCCTCGTCACCGGCGTGCTCACCGATGCGTCCTTGGCCTTCGGCGTGGCCAAGCTGGCACAACAAGAAGGCGCAGAGGTCGTACTGACCGGCGCGGGCCGTGGCTTGTCGCTGACGCAACGCACGGCGCGCAAGTTGCCGGCCGAGGCGACGGTGCTCGAGCTCGACGTGACCGTGCCCGACCACGTGGCCGCGGTGCAGAGCGCGCTGCGCGACAAGTGGGGCCGCGTCGACGGCGCGCTGCATTCGATCGGTTTCGCACCGGCCACCTGCCTGGGCGACGACTTCATGGCGGCTGGTTGGGACGACGTCAAAGTCGCCCTCGAGATCAGTGCGTATTCGCTCAAGACGATCGCCGAGATCGTGGCGCCGCTCATGACCGACGGCGGCTCGGTGGTCGGGCTCACCTTCGACGCGCGGGTCGCGTGGCCCGCGTACAACTGGATGGGCGTGGCCAAGGCAGCGATGGAGTCGTGCTCGCGTTACCTTGCACGAGCACTCGGGCCGCAGAAGATTCGTGTCAACCTGATCGCCGCCGGCCCCGCGAGGACGATGGCGGCCAAGTCGATCCCTGGCTTCGCGCTCTTCGAGGACATCTGGGACGGGCGGGCCCCTCTCGGTTGGGATGTCAACGAGTCGTCGGCGGTGGCGCGTGGTTGTGTCGCGCTGTTGTCGGATTGGTTCCCGGCGACAACGGCCGAGATGATCCACGTCGACGGCGGCTACCACGCCATGGGTGCGTGAGCGCCCACACGCGGCCCACGCTCGTCGTCGTCGGCGCGAGCGGCTACCTCGGACGCCGCGTCGCCTTGCTGGCGCGCCCCCATTACCGCGTGCTTGCCACCTATCACTCGCTCCCCCAACCTCACTCGCACCCCCGACCCGGCGACGAGGTGCGGGCGCTCGATGTGCGCGACCGTGCGGCAGTCGAGGCGTGCATCTCCGATGCGGCGCCGAGCGTCGTCATCAACTGCGCGTACGTGCAACAAGGGCCCGACGTCGAGGCGATCACCGCCACCGCGCCCGGCATGCTCGCGTCGGCCGCGCAGAGAGCGGGCGCGCGGTTCGTGCACCTGTCGTCAGATGTGGTGTTCCCCGGGCGCAGTGACCGCCCCTACCGAGAGGACGACGATCCGGCGCCGGTGCACGACTACGGCCGGGCCAAGCGACGCGCCGAGCAGTTGGTCATGGCCGCACACCGGGCGCCGCTGATCATCCGTACGTCGCTCATCTACCGCGGCCGCGCGGACAACGGCGGCGCGGACGAAGGGCCCCAAGAGCGCATGGTGCGCGGCGCTCTCGGCGGCGACGACGTGTGGTTCTTCACCGACGAGATCCGCAATCCGATCGAGGTCGACGTGCTGGCGTCGGCGATCCTCGAGCTCGCCGCCGGCGGCCATCACGGACTGCTGCACGTCGCGGGCGCGGATGCGATCGACCGTTTCACGTTCGCGCAATTGCTGGCGACCGCGATGGACGCGGATGCGAGCGTGCTGCGGGGGCGGCCCCGCGACACCATGGCGGCGCCCCGGCCGGGCAACCTCGCGCTCGACTGCACCAAGGCGCGAGCGATCTTGCGCGACACGGTGCTGACCGGCGCGCGCGAGGCGCTCAGCAGACGCGGGCGACGCTCGGATAGGGGTTTATGACGCTACCCCGTCCACCCAGATGGATCTCGAGATGCAAGTGGGGCACCGATGCGTTGCCGGTCTGGCCGACCTGACCAATGACCGCGCCCGCTTTGACGGTCCCCGAATTGGGACCCTGGAAGCTCAGGTGCGCGCCGTAATAGAAGTTGCCGTCGGTACCCGTCATGGTGAACGTTCGGCCGCCCGCGCCGTCGGAGCTGAACGACACGGTGCCGTCGACCGGCGCGACCACGGGCGTGCCTACGGGCGCCGAGAGATCGACACCGATGTGCAGCCGGCCGCCACCGCGCGGTTGGCCGTAGGTATCGGAATAGCTGGCGCCACCCGAGACCGGGCAACGAACGAGCGCGACGGCCGACGCGCCTCTGGTCGGTGCGGTGGGCACGGGTGTCGCGATGGCCGTCGCCCGGCGGGTCGTCGTGGTCGTGCGCGCCCGGGCTTCTTCGTCGGCGCGGCGCCGCGCCGCTTCTTGCTTGGCCGCCAATTCGGCGCGGATGCGTAGTACCTCGGCCGCTTCGAGCTTGACCAGCAGCGAGTCGAGGTTGGCCTTCTCGGTGGCGAGCTTGCCCACCTCTGCGGTGAATTGGGTCTTGATCGACGCGAGGTAGTCGACCTGGTTCTTCTGCTCGTTGCGCTGCGAGTCGAGTTGGTTGGTCAACACGCTGAGGTCTTTGACGGCGGCCCGATAGTCCTCGATGGCCGTGCCCTTGCGGTCGGCCAACACGCTGGTCAACGACTGCTGCACGAGCGCCTGGTTGATGTCCGACATCGAGAAGAAGGTGAACTCGTCGGTCTGTGCCGTGTACTGGTCGACGAGGAAGTCGCGCAGGTCGATTTTGAGCCGGGCGACCTCGGCCTCGGCGCCCGCGAGGGCGGTCTCTTGTTCGGCCAGGGCGACCTTGAGCAACTCGTACTTGCTCTCCGCCTCGAAGTAGGCCGCGGTGGCCTTGTCGGCCCGGGTCTGCGCATCGGCCACCCGCGTCGCGGCCGTCTTGGCCTTCTGGCGCACCGTTGCAAGGTCGTCCTGAGCCTGCGCCGGTGCCGTGAAGAGAGCGACAACGAGCAGGACGACGATGAGGGCCCATCTCCGCACGGGGGCCGAGGTTAGTCGACCCGGCCCGCTCATTGCGATTTCATGACGAGAACTTTGTCCACGGGCGGGTCAGGCCGACATTCGGCGCCGCGATCGGTCCGTGGGGCCGACGCGTTACCGCAAGGATGTCACCGCGGCCGGTGCCGACGCTGGGCCGCTCGGCACTTGCCCCAGTGGGTGCCGCCGCGCCAACGTCTATCCCGTGACCACCGCACACGCTTTGATACGCCGAGTCGTACGCGGGGAAGAGGCCCCCGAGGCCCTCGAGCAACTGGGCGTGCGCATCGTGACCACCAACGGATCGGTCACGGTCACGCCGCCCGGCAACATCGCGGTGCCGCCGTATCCGTTGTCGGATCTCGCCCGCGGCCTGCTCGTCAACTGGGCGGTCGGGACCGGGCTCCCCACGTGGGCCACCACGATGCTGATGGTCGACGCCATCCAATTCGTCGAAGCGGACAGCCCCCAAGAAGCCCAACTGCTCGACGCCGTGTGGGCGGCGATGACCGACCAGCCGATCGACGACGCCGCCCTCGACCTCGCCCGCCGGTTGACCAGCTGAGCCAGACCGCTGAGGCAGGCCGCTCAGACAGGGCGATCGGTCTCGTCTGAGATGTCGCCGACGAGCGCCTCGAGCACGTCCTCGAGCGTGATGATGCCGAGCGAGCGGCCGCCGGGATCGCGGACAAGGCCAAGGTGGCTGCGCAACCGGCGCATCGTGCGCAACACGTCTTCGAGACGGCGTTCCGGACGCACGATGAGCATGCGGCGCAGCATCTCGAGCGGCAGCGACTCTTCGTCGGCCTCTGGCGGTAGGCGCAGCAGATCCTTCACGTGAACGAAGCCGAGCACGTCGTCGAGGCTCGTGCCGATCACCGGTAGACGGGAATGGCCCGACTCGCTGGCGATGACCTGTACTTCGCGCACGGTCATGCGGCGCGTGACGGTGTCGACACGCTCGCGGGGCACCATCACCGACGCCGCGGGGCGAGCCCGGAAGTCGAGCGCACCCGCGAGCAAAGAGTGCTCGAAGTCTTCGATCAGCCCCTCGTCGCGCGACGCCGCGAGCATGGTCGCCAACTCGGCGGCAGTGTGCGCGGTGACGAACTCGTTGGCCACTTGCACCCGGAACAGACGCAGCAACAGTTTGGACAAGCCGTTGAGAATCCACACGATCGGCGAGAACAGGCGCATGATCGCGCGATGCAGTGGCGCCAGCGCCAGCAGGATGCGTTCGGGAAACGCCAACGAGAAGTTGCGGGGCACTGTCTCCGCCAACACGTGATGGCAAAACGTGATCGTGCCGAGCGCGATCACGAACGCGATCGCGTGCACCGCGCGCTCGGATGAGTTCCCGATGCGCTCGATGATGGGTTCGATGAGATGGGCAACGGCCGGCTCTGAGATATAGCCGAGCGCGAGCGACGCGATGGTGATGCCCAGCTGCGTCGTGCCAAGGGCGCGAGGCAGGTCGCGCACGACGCGTAACGCGGCAACGGCCCGCCTGTCGCCCAGCTCGAGCAAGGACTCGAGCCGCGCCGTGCGGCCGGCAACGAGCGCGATTTCGATCACGACGAAGTAGGCGTTGATCGCGAGCAACACGACCGTGAGGATCAGCGCGCCGGCGTTCATCCGAGATCCTCGCGCGCCTTGACGCGCACCGCGGCGACGCGGCGGCGATCCATGGCGACGACTTCGAAACGCCATCCCTTGTACTCGAAGCGCTCCCCCGGCTCGGGCACATGGCCGAGTTGATCGAGCACGAACCCGGCGAACGTCTCGAATTCGCCGTCGGGCATGTGGAACCTGCAGCGCTCGAACACTTCATCCTGATGCAACGAACCGGGGATGACGAAGGTGCCCCGCTCTTGCCCACGGGTGAAGGTCACCGCGTCGGCATCGTCGTCGTCGTACTCGTCGCCGATCTCACCGACGAGCTCTTCGACGACGTCTTCGAGTGTGATGAGGCCGGCGGTGCCGCCGTGCTCGTCGACCACGACCGCGAGATACATGTGGCCTGCCCTGAAATCGCGGAACAGGTCGCCCAGGTTCCGGCCCTCGGGTACGGCCAGGACCTCGCTCATGATCGCCGTCACCGGGGTCGTTGCGCGGGCTGCGGCGGGCACGGTGAACACCGACTTCACGTGCACCACACCGACGATGTCATCGAGATCGCTGCCGAAGACCGGCAGGCGCGAGTACTTCGTCTCCAGAGCGCGTGCGACGACATCGGCCACCGACACGTCGTGGCGCACGGCCTCGATCTGCACCCGCGGCACCAGCGCGTCAGCGGCGGTCTTCTCGGCGAAACGTATGGTACGCGTCAACAGCCGCACATCTTCGGGATCGAGCGCACCTGCTTCGCCCGACGTCTTGATCAGGAACTGCAGTTCTTCGGTCGACGTGGTCGACGACAGCGCGTCGTGCGGCTCGACGCCGAAGCTGCGCACGATCTTGTTGGCAATGCCATTGAAGACCTTTGTGACCGGACGGGTCACGACGGCGAAGATCCATAGTGGATACGCAAGTGTCCGCACCGTGCGATCGGCGAACGTGATGGCAACGCCCTTGGGCACGACCTCACCCAACACCGTCTGGAACACCGCGGCGAGGAACAACGAGACGACGACGCTCACGCCCCGGGATTCGCCGATCACCGGTTCGAGCACCCGGCGGGCGGACGGCTCGGCGATGTAGCCCAGCAACAGCGACGCGACGGTGACGCCGAGCTGAGTCGACGCCAACGACAGCGAAAGGTTGCGCGAAAGTGAGACGACGCGACGAGCGGTCGACGAACCGGATTCGGCATCGCGTTCGACGCGGGCGCGGTCACAGGCGACCAGCGAGAACTCGCCGGCAACGAAGAACGCGTTCGCGCCGATCAACACGAGGCAGGCCATCAGGCCAAGTGCGATGTCGATCGGGAGATGTCCTTCGTGAGCCAGATATCTCGTGGGCGGAGCCCTCAGCCTACCGGCGGCGCTGGGTAGCCTGCCGGTGGTGGGGCTGACGACGGCTGGTGTGCTTGGAGACGACGCGAGAGCGTTCGAGCCCATCGCCGTGGCCCTCGATTACGAGCCGCCCCCCGCCCAGATCGACCCGAGGACCGAACTGGGGTGGATGCGCCGGCTGTGGCCGCTGCTGCGGGCCCGGATCGGCGCCTTTGCGCTCGCGATCGGCTTCGGGCTGCTGGCGTTGGTCATGCAGATCGCCGTCCCGGCCGTGCTCCGCGACGGGATCGATCAGGCCCTCGATCAGCAATCTTCGTCGCTGACCCCATTCGTATGGGCCCTCGTCGGCTTAGCCGTTGGGCGGTTGGTGTTCGGCGGCTTCTACCGGTACCTCCTCTTCCGCGCCGCCTACCGCGTCGAAACCGACCTGCGCGCGGTCATCTACCAACACCTCACCAAGCTCTCGTTCTCGTTCTACGACCGCACGCAGTCGGGCCAGGTGATCTCGCGCGCCAACTCCGACATCCGGTCGATCCAGTTGCTACTGGCATTCGGTCCGCTCGTGTTGATGTCGGGCCTCACGTTCGTCTTGGCGTTCGCATACATGATGTCGATCCACGTCGGCCTCACGCTCGTCGCGTTGTCGACGATGCCCGGTGTGTACTGGTCGGGGCTCAAGCTGCGTCAGAAGGTGTTCCCGCTGTCATGGGTCGTGCAGGCGCGCATGGCCGAGATGGCAACGGTCGTCGACGAGAACATCCAAGGCGTGCGCGTGGTGCAGTCGTTCGCGCAGGAGCGAGCACAGATCAAGTTGTTGGCGCGCGCCGCGCAACGGCTGCGGTGGGCGTCCATCGAAACCGCCGTCAACCGGGCCCGTTGGTCGCCCATCATCGAAGCACTCCCCCGCGCCGGTTCGGCGCTGGTGCTGCTCTACGGAGGCAAGCTCGCCATCGACGGACAGGTCACCGTCGGCACCCTCGTCGCGTTCAACGCGTACGTCATCGTCTTGCAGACACCGTTTCGCATGCTCGGCTTCTTGCTCATACAGTCGCAGCGCGCCGGAGCCTCGGCCCGGCGCGTCTACGAAGTACTCGACGAGAAACCCGAGATCGTCGACTCGCCCAACGCTCGTGATCTGACCGCGCCGCTCGGCCGCGTCGAGTTCCGCGATGTCGTGTTCCGCTACGCACCCAAGCTGCCGGCCGTACTCGACGGTGCGTCGTTCGTCATAGAGCCCGGCGAGCGCGTCGCGATCGTGGGGCGCACCGGCAGCGGCAAGTCGACGATCGCTCGCGTGCTGCCGCGGTTCTACGACGTCGAATCAGGTGCCGCCCTCATCGACGGCAGCGATGTGCGCGACCTCACCTTGGTCAGCGTCCGCCATCACGTGAGCCTTGTGCTCGACGAAGCCTTCTTGTTCTCGGTTTCGCTGCGAGACAACATCGCCTTCGGGCGCCCTGCCGCGTCCATGGACGACATCGAGGCCGCCGCGCGCGCTGCCCAGGCGCACGACTTCATCATGGAACTGCCCGGCGGCTACGAGACCGTTGTCGGCGAGCGCGGCTACACGCTGTCGGGCGGGCAACGACAACGCATCGCGATCGCTCGCACGCTGCTCGTCAATCCGAAGATCTTGGTGCTCGACGATGCGACGAGCGCGATCGACGTCACCACCGAGGACGCCATCCATGATGCGCTGCACACGCTTATGCAGAACCGTACGACGATCATCATCGCCCACCGCCTGTCGACGATCAGTCTCGCCGAGCGGGTGTTGTTGCTCGACGACGGCCGCATCGTGGCCTCGGGTACGCACGCCGAATTGATGGCCCGCGAACCGCGCTATTCCGACGTCTTGGCCCACGCCCCCGACGAGTCGGCCGGAGCGCGGCCATGATGCAATTCGGTGGCGGCGGCGGTCCTTCGTCCCAACAGGCCAACGCGGCCGCGGGACTACCCCATGCCGGCGTACCGGGCTCGCTGGCGCAAAAGGTCGACGAGGTGCTCGCGCAAGAGCCCGTGCACCCAGAACCCACGATCGAGTTCACGCGTTCGCAGTTCGATCGGCGACCGTTCGGGTTGCGTACGTTCCTCGCGCCCCAACGCATGGCACTCGTCGGCGCCTTCTTCCTGGTGCTCGTCGAGACCGTCGCGATGCAAGCCGGCCCTTTCGTGACCAAGATCGCCATCGACAGCGGCATCAACGAGAACGACTATTCGGTCGTCGTCATGGCCACCATCGCATACTTCGCGTCGATCATCGTCAGCAGCGCGGCGACACACTCTCGCATATCCTTCACCGGTCGCCTGGGCGAACGGCTCATGTACACGCTGCGCGTCCGCGTCTTCACGCATCTGTCGCGGCAGTCGATGTCGTTCTTCACCGAAGAGAAGGCCGGCGTGTTGATGACGCGCATGACGAGCGACGTCGAGGCGCTGTCGGTCTTGTTCCAAGAGGGCCTCGTCAACTTCGCCGTACAGGTGCTGACCCTGCTGGTCATCGCCGTGGCGCTGTTCGTGTTCAACGTCGAGCTGGCGATCATCACCTTCACCGCCGTCATCCCCCCGATGATCGTGCTGAGCCTGTGGTTCCGCAAGGTCTCCGACGACGGCTACTCGCGGGTGCGCAACCGCATCGCCGACGTGTTGTCGGACTTGTCCGAGAGCCTCGCCGGCATCCGCATCATCACCGCATACAACCGCCGCCGGCACAACGTCATCAACCACGTCAACGTCGTCGGCCGCCACCTCGACGCCAACCTCGACACCGCCCGCGCCAACGGCGTCTACGCACCCGGAAGCGAAGCGATCGGCGTGCTCGGCCAGGCGCTCATCCTGCTCATCGGCGGCCGCATGGTGCTGCGGGGTGAGTTGTCCGTCGGCGAGCTCGCCGCGTTCTTCCTGTACCTCACCGCGTTCTTCGCGCCGATCCAACAGTTGGTGCAGCTCTACAACACCTACCAGCAGGGCAATGCCGCGGTGTTAAAGCTGCGCGAGCTGTTCTTGACCGAGCCCGAGGTCGCCGAAGCCGACGACGCGCACGTTTTGCCGCCGATCGCGGGCGAGATCGTGCTCGACCACGTCACGTTCGGCTACAGCGACGACCGGCCGATCCTGCACGACGTGTCGCTGTCGATCGCCGCCGGAGAAAGCATGGCCGTCGTCGGTTCGACCGGCGCGGGCAAGTCGACGATCGCCAAGCTGGTCGTGCGTTTCTACGATCCGCAGGGCGGAAGGGTGACGATCGACGGCCACGACCTGCGCGACGTCACCATCGATTCGCTGCGCCGGCAGCTGGGCGTCGTGCCGCAAGAGCCGTTCCTGTTCCACGGCACGTTCCGCAACAACGTCGCGTTCGCGAACCCCGATGCGACCGACGAAGAGATTCTCGAAGCGTGCCGCGCGGTCGGCCTCGACGACGTCATCGAACGCCTACCCGACGGCCTCGACGCTTCCGTGCACGAACGCGGCGCGTCGCTGTCCGCCGGCGAACGCCAGCTGCTGGCGCTGGCACGCGCGTTTCTGGCGAAGCCGCGGGTGTTGGTGCTCGACGAGGCCACTTCGAATCTCGATCTCACATCCGAGGCCAAGATCGAGCGTGCCCTCGACACACTGCTCGAAGGACGCACGGCCATCATCATCGCCCACCGGCTCGCGACCGCCATGCGCTGCGATCGCATCGCCGTCGTCGAGGACGGCCACGTCGTCGAGCTCGGCTCGCACGCAGACCTCGTCGCCCGCAACGGTCGCTACGCCGCGCTCTATGCGACGTGGCTCGCGCACATGACCGGCGCGGCGACCAACGGCTCGCACTGAGCGCACTGACTGCACGCCCCGGCCCCACGCCCCTGCACCCACGCCCCTGCCCCCACGCCCCTGCCCCCACGCCCCTGTCAGTCGGTCAACACGAGCGCGGCGAGGCGGCGGCGGGCCCCGTCGATCTCGCTGCGCAGCAATCGTTCGACGATCGGCTCGAACAGGCCGCCGCCATAGTGCAGCCTCATCGCGAGATGCGAGCTGCCGTCACGCTGGTCGATCGTCGCCTGCAAGACCCACGGCGAATGGTTCTGCCCATCGGTCTCGCGACGCACGAAGGTGACCGCGTGCGGTGCATCGTCCACGGTGCGCACCATGCGCAATTGCTTCGAACGTGACAGCGGCCCGATCTTCCCCCGCAATTGCACGAACCACGCGGGCCCGGCGTCGGCGGGAGCGGGCTCGGCCACCACGGCGCGCGTGACGATCTCGAGCCATTGCGGATAGCGCTCGAGGTCCGCGACCCAGCGGTACATCGCGGCAGGTGCGACCGGCGCGTCGAGATCGGCGGTCACGTCCATCGGCTCCTCCACCGCGTCATCGCCACGCCGTCATTCTGGCCCCGGCGACTGCACTGCCAGCAACACACCGTCCGCGACCTCGACCATGATCGGGCCATCGACGACCACGTTGCTGATGCCGCGCGACGATCCGGGCGTCAACATCTCGTGGCGCAGCGGATATTCGAGGCCATGGGTGGCGACGCCGAACGCCGCGCCACCCACGGCGAACAGGCTCACCACGTCGCCCTTGCGTAGTGAAAAACGACGCCGCAGCCGCACGACCGACACGGTCGATTCGCCGATCCACGCGTCGAGTTCGATCTCGCCATAGCGCTCGGACGCCAACAACAGCAGGTTGCCGAGCGCGTGATCGAGCCGTCCGCCGCCGGCACCGAGCACCAGCGCCCGGGTGATGCCCCGCGCGCACACATGGTCGAGCGCGAGCGCGAGATCGGTCTCGTCCTTGGCCGCCGCGTGATGATCGATCGCCACGCCGTCGGCGCGCGCCCGCGCCAGCGCCGAAGCACTCACCGAGTCGAGATCACCGACCAGCAGATCGACCGGCAGCCCGAGGGCGTAGACATGATCGAGTCCACCGTCGGCCGCGATCACCGATGTGTAGGCGGGGATCGCCCGACCCGACGGCGGCGCGTCACCACCGGCCACCACGATCGCAAGCTCCGCCATCCTCCCTGCTTACTACCGTTCAGCAACTGGGTGGGAGGGTGTCGCCGTCGCCGTCCAGCAGCGGACCCAGCCCGCTCGTCGGTGTCACGATGCCCACCTTGCTGTTCACCTCGATGCCGATCGCGATGCCGACCACCCGGCCATCGCCATCGGTAACGGGCCCACCGGACATCCCTTCGGCGAAGTCGTCATCGACGATCATCACGCGCGTGCCGTTGGCGGCCATCGGCAGGCGCGACGTATAGGTCGTGACCGACGTGTAGGCGATATGGAGAAGCCCTCCCTCCGGATGGCCCGTGATCGCCACCGAATCGCCGCGTTCCGGCTCGGCCATCGCGACCTGGATGCGGCGAGTGCCGGCGTCGCCGATGCCGGGGACCGAAACGACCGCCGCATCACGGCCTTGTCGATCGACGAGCACGCTGCGGGCCACCCGCTGGCGACCGTCCTCGGTCTCGATCACGATCCGCGGCGCACCGGCGACCACGTGGCGGGCCGTGAGCACCCGGTCGCCATTGATCACCACGCCCGAGCCGTAGAGCGTGCCGTCGCAGCCCGATGCGATGATCCGCACCGACGGCACGACCGGCGCCGACGCATCGACCGCGGTCGACGGACGTTGTGCCGTGAGCGCGCTGCCGATGTCCACGGACGGTTCGGCGGTCACCCCGTCGCGCCACTGGACCAGGTTGAACACCGAAACCGCGATGATCAGTACACCCAGCGTCAGGCGGCGCCGGCGCGCCCGAACGCGCGCTGCCCGAGCCCTGATGCGCGCCAATACCAACACAGTGCCATTGGTACCACATCACGCTGTTTCGATATGTATCAGTCAGCTTCGGATTTGGGGGCAGCGTCATGTTTCGGGCGGTGCAGTCGGGCCGATCCTAAAGTGATCGCACCATGAGCGCGGACAACTTGATCGACCTCCGCTACGAGGCCGCGGGCGGGGTCGCGACGATCACCATCAACCGGCCGGATCGTCACAACGCGATGCGACCCAACACTCTGCGCGAGATGGCCGACGCGCTGACCGCCGCGAGCGACGACGCGGCCATAGGTGTGGTGGTCATCACCGGCGCCGGCGAACGCGCCTTCTGCGCGGGTGGTGACCTGAGCCAGGTCGCGGGCGCCGAGGACTCGACCGGCGGCTTCGTGCCGGGCGAGTTCATCCGCTGGGCGAACGCGTTCCGTCAGTGCCCCAAGCCCGTTGTCGCCAAGGTGCGGGGTCACTGCCTCGGCCTCGGCAACGAGATGAACCTGCTGTGCGACCTGACCGTCGCTGGCGAAAGCGCCCGCTTCGGACAGGCCGGCCCCCGGGTCGGCAGCGTGCCCGTGGTCGGGGGCACCCAGATGCTGCCGCTCGTGTGCGGGATGAAACGGGCGAAGGAGATCATGTTCCTGTGCCGCACCTACAGCGGGGACGCCGCCGTGCGCATGGGCCTTGCCAACATCGTGGTGCCCGATGCCGACCTCGACACCGAGGTGGCGCAGTGGTGCGACGAGTTGTTGGGCATGAGCCCGCAGAGCCTGCGCATCGCCAAGCTGTCGCTGTCGGGCCTGTTCGACTTGCAATGGTCGTCGATGCAGCACGGCCTCGAGTTGACCGGATGGATGTACGACTCATCCGAGATGCGCGAAGGGGCGCAGGCCTTCTTCGAGCGACGCAAGCCCGACTTCCGATCCGGCCTACACTGACTCGCACACCACGGCGCGCAATGCGCTGATCCAGGGGGGACCCCATGAAAGACGGCTACAAGGTCTTCGACGCCGACGCCCACGTCGTGTATCCCGACGACCTCTGGACGCGATTCCTCGACAAGAAGTACGTCGATCGGGTGGCGCGCAAGCAGCCGTTCAACGACTTCAACCACTACAACCCGACCACCGTCGACGGACGGCACACCCATCACCCGACGATGCTCTACGGGCAGTTCCAAAAGTTCATCACGTGGACGGCCGACGACATCGTGGCCAAGTACGGCGACTTGATGACCAAGGGCTTCACCGGCGATCGCGTCACCGAGGCCCTCACCGTCGACGGCGTCGACATGGCCGTGATCTACGGTCCCGAGTTCGACATGTGGAGCGACTTCCTCGACCCCGAGATGCAGGCTGCGATGGCGCGCGCCTACAACCGTTGGGGCCAAGAGATGCGCGAGAGCTCCAACAATCACGTGCACATCTCCTCGCCGGTGCCGATCTTCGACGTGTCACGTGCGGTCGACGAGATCACCTACGCGTACGAAAACCTCGGCGCCCGCTCGTTCTGGACCCGCCCCAACACCTATCGCGGCCGCAACCTCGGCGACTCCTACTACGACCCGATCTGGGAAGTGCTCCAAGACCTCGATTGCGCGTTCGGCACTCACGAGTTCATGGGCCTCAAAGGCGTTTCCTACGGTCACGACCGTTACACGAGCTTCACCGAATGGCACACCGCAGTGCATCAGATGGAGGGCATGGGCGCCTGCATGTCGATGATCGTGCACGGCGTGTTCGAACGCTTCCCTCGCCTGCGCGTCGCATACATGGAGGCCGGCTGCGGTTGGCTGCCCTCGTGGTTGCACCGCATCGACGAGCACCTCGAGCTCGCCGAGCTCGAGTTTCCCAATCTCTCGATGAACGCCACCGAGTACTTCCAACGCAATTGTTGGATCTCGTCGGAGTGCGAAGACAAGTTCGTGGCCGACGTAGTGCGCTGGCTCGGCAACGACCACATCGTGTACGAGAGCGACTTCCCCCATCCCGACTCGAAGTACCCGCACACCGTCGACCACTTCTTGGGTATGGACGTCATCAACGCAGAGGACAAGCGCAAGATCCTGTGGGACAACGCGGTCGACCTCTATCGCTTCTCGCCCGAGTTCATGCCGCCCGAGTTGCTCGAACAGACCGCTGTTCCGACCGTCTGATCACACTGCCAGTCAGTGGTGGACGACCGAGCCGCGATCATCGAAGTCCTCAACCGCTACGCCGACGCCTGCGACACGCGCGACTGGGCGCTCTTCGAACGCGTCTTCACTCCGGACGTGACGAGCGACTACGGCCCCGGTTACCAGCGCGCCGATCGGGCCGCGATCATCGCGTCGATCCAGAGCCATCTCGGCGGGTGTGGACCGACGCAACACCTCCTCGGTAACCACGACATCGCCATCGACGGCGATCGGGCGACCAGTCGGTGCCGGCTCCGCGCGTATCACTGCGGCACCCGCGACGAGGCCGGCCTGTTCTACGAGTGCTTCGCCCGCTACGAAGACGAGTTGGCGCGCACGCCGGACGGTTGGCGTATCACGCACCGACGGATGCGCGTCGACTTCGAGCTTGGCACCCGCGCCGTGCTCAAGCCGACCCCCACTGTCTGAATCCACAGGAGAGATCATGGCTCGCGTGCTCATCGTCGGCGGCGGCATCGTCGGTTCGTCGGTCGCACTCTTGGCGGCGAACGACGGGCACGAGGTGACGCTGTTCGAACGCGACGCCGCGCCCCCACCTGCCTCGGCCGACGAGGCGTGGGATCACTGGGAACGGCGCGGCGTGAACCAGTTTCGGTTGCTGCACTACTTCCTCGCTCGCTTTCGCCAGATCGTGACCGAGGAGATGCCCGACGTCGTGGCCGCACTCGACGCCGACGGCGCGTTGCGCGTCAACCCGTTCACGACGTTGCCCGAATCGCTGTCGGGCGGTTGGCGACCCGACGATGATCGCTTCGAGGCACTCACCGGCCGCCGACCCATGGTCGAGGCAGCATTCGCGCGCGTCATCGCGGCCAACCCGAAGATCAACGTTCGGCGGGGTACGGCAGTGCGGGGGCTGTTGGTCGACACACGCGCGGGCGCCATCCCACATGTCGACGGTGTCGTCACCGACAAGGGCGAAGAAGTGCGAGCCGATCTCGTGGTCGACGCAGGAGGACGGCGCTCCGCGTTGCCCGCGTGGCTCGACGCCATCGGTTGCCACGCGCCGATCGAAGAGATGGAGGATTGCGGGTTCGTCTACTACGGGCGTTACTTCCGCTCGGGCGATGGCTCGACACCGTTCGCTTTCGGTCCGCTCTTGCAGCACTACGAGTCGTTTTCGACACTCACGCTGCCCGCCGACAACGGCACGTGGGGTATCGGTGTGATCACGAGCGCCGGCGACGCTCCCACGCGCGCGTTGGCACACGACGACGCATGGGAGCGTGTCGTGCGCTCGTGCCCGCTCGTCGCACACTGGCTCGACGGCACATCGATGCAATCGGTCGCGGCGATGGCCAAGATCGAGGATCGCATCCGCACCTACGTCGTGGATGGCGTTCCCGTCGTCACCGGGATCGTCGCGGTGGGCGACGCCTGGGCATGCACCAACCCGTCGGTGGGCCGCGGCGCCACGATCGGCGTGATCCACGCGGTGGCGTTGCGCGACCTGCTCCGCGAACGCGAGGGCGATCGAGCGGGTGACCGCGACGACGCGGCGGCCTTCGCCCGTCGATGGGCCGACTTCACCACAACGATCGTCGCGCCGTTCGTACGCGACACCTTGTCCTTCGATCGGCATCGCTTGGCCCAGATCGACGCACAGATTGCCGGTCACCCGTATGTCACCGACGACCAGTCGTGGATCATGGGACAGGCCATCGCCAACGGAGCAGGTCACCACCCCGAATTGCTGCGCGGCGCGGTCGATCTCGCCAACCTGCTGGCGTCGCCGGCCGAGGTGTTCACCCGGCCCGGCGTCGAGGGGGCGCTGGCCCCGTTCATCGGGCGCCCCGCCGACCTACCGCCCGGCCCCTCGAGGGCGGAGTTCCTCGGGCTGCTGCATTCTGGTATCTGATCTGATACCATAGAGGCATGGACGCGGCAGTGTTGCTCCGAAGTGCCCGCCTACAGGCGGGCCTGACCCTTCGTCAACTCGCCGCGGCCGCCCACACTTCGCACTCGACCCTCGCGGCCTACGAGACCGGCGCCAAGTGCCCCACGGTCGAGACGCTCAACCGCATCGTCGAGGCCGCCGGCTTTCGGGTCGAGACTCACTTGGGCCGTCCCGCCGAGCGCTTCGACCACGATGCCCGCGGTCGCGAGCTCGCCGACGTGCTCGAATTGGCCGAGGCGCTCTCCGTCGCGGCTCGATGACCTCACGATCGCCGTCACTACCCGACAAGATCGTCGCGCTGCATCGTGCGCTCGAGGCGGCCAGGGTGGGCCATGCATTCGGCGGCGCGCTGGCGCTCGCGTGGTGCACCCGCCGCCCCCGGGGCACGAGCGACATCGACATCAACATCTTTGCGCCACCGGCACAGGCTCGCCGCGTGTTGCGAGCGCTGCCGAGCGAAGTGCGATGGGCCGACGACGACCGCGATCGCTTGCGCCGCGACGGTCAGGTGCGGCTCTGGTGGGATACGACGCCCGTCGACTTGTTCTTGAGCACCACCAGCTTCCACCGGCGCGCCAGTCGTCGTGTGCGCTTTGAGCCCTTCCGGGACGACACGCTGCCCTTCCTCGCCTGCGACGACCTCGCGGTGTTCAAAGTGTTCTTCGACCGGTCCCGCGATTGGGCCGACCTCGAAGAGATGACCGCAGCGAGTTCGTTCGACGCCGGCGCAGTCCGCGCCACGATCGCCGCACTGCTGGATGCGCACGACGCTCGGCTCACGCGTCTCGCCGACCTCCTCGAACGAGCCGATCGAGTCGATGCGAACCGACCGGAGCCCCGCTTCGAGATCCCCCGGCGCACGCGCCAGCGCGGCAACTGACCAGACCCGCCTCAATCCGCGCATCTCGCAGCGTTGGACCTCACAATGTGGTGTCCAGCGCTGCGAGATTCACCAACGTGGGCAATTGCCAATGGTGGACGGACAGATCTTGACAATCTGCTGCTGTTGTGCGACGTCCACCACCGGTTGGTGCACGAAGGACACTGGCGGCTCGACGGCACCGCCTTCGACTTCGACGCGGGCCGCCTTGACACGGCACCGAGCGAGTGTGGTGAACATTGCGGGCGTCGCGTGCAACGCGCCGTTGGCGGGGTCCGAGGGGCCTCACCGAGCGCACAGCAAGCACTCAATTCTGATGGCGCGCGACCGACGAGGACGCGGTGAACCATCGACGTCGGGCATCGATCCTGCTGATCGCGGTGATCGCGCTGTCGGTTCACCTGCCGAGCGCGTCCGCGCAGTCGGTCGCGACGGTCGTCACGATGAACGGGCCGGCCGAGATCGAAGAGGTGGGGGCCACCGTGGTGGGCGTGGACACGAGCGCCGACACGACCGTCATCGTCCAGATCGACGCCACCCACGAGGTGACGGTGTATCAGAACACGTATCTACGAATCGGCGATCTCCTTCGCGGCGATGTGCTCGGCCTGGGGGTCGGCACGGTGCGCGTTCGCGGTTCGCTGACCGTGGCGACGGCGAGTGCATCGGCGACGGTGCGCGACAGCGAGATGACCGTGGCGTACGACGACACTTCGGGGATCACCACCATCGAAGTCACCGACCGCGAGGCCGCGGTGCGCGGCATCAACGACGACCGCGACCAGCGCGTGCCCGCGGGCCAGATGGTTCGCGTGGGCAGTGACGGCGTTGCGACTAGCCCACAAGTCACTGCGGCAGGGTTCGGTCCCGACGTGATCGCCGCAGCGCGGATCGCGCCCGAAGGTGCACGGGGATCTTCCGGCGAGCGAGCGTTGCCGTACCTGGTGATGATCGCCGCGACTGCGTGCCTTCTCGTCGGTGTCAACGGCCTCATGGCGTCGAGGCGCTCACGCGCGGTGCGCGTGCCTGTCTGAGTGTGCCACCACCCCGCCGCGGGGAGAGCTAGCGCCATAGCGGCTCGTTGACCTGCGACATACGGTGAACACGTGGGAGCAACCTCGTGAAAGCCGTCGGGTTCCGCTACCGCTGCAGAGTGCGGCGGTACTGGCGGTCTTGGGCGCTGATGGCCCTGTTGTCAGGCCTCGCATTGAGCCTCTCGATGGCCGCGACGGCCGATGCCCGCCGGGCCGGCTCGGCACTTTCGCGCGCTCGAGATCAGGGCAACGCCGCCGACGTCGTGGTGCACGCCGACCAGGCGTCGATGGGATTGGAGGACAGCGAGGCCTACCTCGACGCCGTCGCCGCGTTGCCCGGCGTCGAATCGGCGGCTCGCCTCGATGGCGTCAGCCTGGCCGAGGTGAACGACGACGGGAGCTTGGCCGAGCGGCTGTACTTCTCATCCGCGCTGGGCAAGCTGGCGGACCAGCGCGCCGTCGACACGGTCGAAAAGCTGGATCTGCGCGAAGGACGCATGCCCGCCCCGGATCGGGCCGACGAGGTCGTGGTCACCCCGAAGACGTTGTCCGTGACCGGCTGGAGGGTCGGCGAGGTCGTCACATCGCTGCGGGTGTTCCGACTCGACGAATTCACCGAGGATCTCAATCCCGATCCCGCCAAGGGAACGCCGCTCACGCTGACCATCGTGGGTGTGGGAGAACGCCCGCACCAGCTGCTCGGCGAGGAAGCGTCCCGATACCCGCAGATCTATCTCTTCCCTGCATTCGCCGTGCAGTTCCCCGATTCGACGTACTACATCAGCAACTACATCAGGATCGACGGCGGCAAGGCAGCGGTGGCGGAGTTTCGCGATGACGTCCGCGAGATCGCCGCCACCTACCCCGATTCGCAATTCCTCTTCGACTCGATGCACGACGGATACGCAGAAGTGCAGGACGCGCTGCGCCCGCAGTTGGTCGCGGTGTGGCTACTGGCGGGCGTGCTGTTCATCGCCGGCCTCCTGCTCGCCGCGCAGGCGATAGGCCGCCAGATCGTGGCCAACAATCGCGACTTGAGCGACCTGCGGGCACTCGGCATGACCCCGCACGAGCTCGGGTGGCTCGGCGTGCTCCAAGGTTGGACGGTCTCGACCGCCGCCGCCGTCGTCGCCCTCGTCGTGGCCTGGTTGTCGAGCGCGTTCACTCCCCTCGGCACGACGCACGACTTCGAGCCCGAACCCGGCCTGCGCTTCGACGCGACGACACTGGTGTTCGGCTCGGTCCTCATCGCGCTTGCCCTCGCCGTCACCTCCTATGCATCCGCGCGCCGGCTCGCCGGTGGCGCGGCGAGCCGAGGCGTCGCGTCGGCCGACGCGGCACTCCGCGATCGACCGTCGCGAGTGGTGAGCGCGTTCTCGCGCGCCGGACTACCGCCCACGATGGTCACCGGTGCCCGGTTCGCGCTACAGCCCGGCATCGGTCGATCGGCCACGCCGGTGCGCAGCGTGCTCGCCAGCGTCGTGCTCGCGACCACCGTGCTCGTCGTCGTCATGGCGTTCAGCGCTGATCTGAAACATCTCGTCGACACGCCGCGCCAGTACGGCTGGGATTGGGACGTCGCGGCCGTCAACGACTTCGGCTCGATCCCCGACGAAGCGGTCGATGAAGTGACTGCGCTGCCCGAGGTCGGGGCATTGGCGGGCTTCTCACAGGGTTCCTTGCGCGTCGGTGGCCTCTCGGTCGCGGCGGTGGGCATCGATCAGATCACCGGCACCGTGTTCCCCACGCTCATCGAGGGACGGGTACCGCAAAGCGAGGATGACATCGTCCTCGGCCGACTCACGATGGACGACATCGACGCGTCGATCGGAGACCGCATCGAGGTCGGCACCGACGACGGCGTCACGACGATGACGATCGTCGGCGTTGCCACGTTCCCCGCGCTCGGCGCGACAAGTCTGTCGGAAACGTCGCTCGGCGACGGTGCCGCGACGGTGGCATCGGTGCTGCCGCCGAGCGACGGTCAGGGCAAGTACAACGGGATCTTCATACGGCTCGACCCCTCGAACGATCGGGACGAGGCCATGAACTCACTGCGCGAGTACTTCGCCGAACTCGGTTGCGCCGACAGCGAGTGCTTCCTGACCGACTCCCGCCCCGGTCGCCTGAGCGGCTACGCGAAGCTGGGCGCACTGTGGGTACCGTTCGCGATCGTGCTCGGCGTCTTGCTCGTCATCTCGCTCTCGCACGGTATCGCAACCGCCACGCGGGCCCGCCGGCGCGATCTCGCGATCCTGTCGGCGCTCGGGATGCGACGCTCGCAGACGGGCCTGATCGTCGTGTGGCAGGCGATCACCACGGTCTCGTTGGCGGTCGTGATCGCGCTGCCGGTCGGGATCGTCGGCGCGAGCATCGGTTGGCGCTTCTTCACCGACCGCTTCGGCATCCGGCCGCCGATCAGCGTGCCGGTCGCTCAACTCGTCCTGCTGGTTCTGGCGGGACTGGTCAGTGCCATCGTCGTCGGGCTCGCGTTCGTGCCGAACGCCCGCCGCGTGCGCACGATCGACGGGCTCGTCGCCGAGTAGCGGTGCGTTCGGCGCACTGCTGGTCTCGCAGGACCTGCACGAGGTGGATCGGGTTGCCGCTGAGTGCGGCACTCCACACCGTGCGGTCGTTGGGCGAGTTGCCCGACGTGACGCCGTTGAACTCGTAGGAGACCTTCCACCAGCGGAGATCGCCCACTCCGTAGAGCGACGGAGTCACCCCGGTGCCCGACACGCTTGCCTTCAACGAGAAGTGGTTCCACCGTTGGCCGAGTCCGCCAGTGATGTGCCGGCCATGTTGACGATCGAGCTGCTCTTCACTTGAAGGTGATACGTGCCCGCCTTGGTCACGGCGATCGTGCACAAGGTCGCCCACGTGTTCTCGTACGTCGCTGAGCTCGTGTTGTTTGGTATCACGAACTTGCCCGGCGTCGTAGAGCTCCACGGTCGCGTGCGCCCCACCGCGGCCGCGGGAACGTCGATCGCGTACTTGTAGCCCGTATTGCGACTGGGTGTTCGATTGTGTGCAACCCGAACCGGATCGGTGCGGGTGATCGACATCTTGTTCTTGGTCAAGATCGTCGAGAAGAAACGCGGCACCTGCGAATGATCGATGGTCACCTGGAGCTGATACGGGTTACCCGCGATCGGTGTCACGGTCACACCCGATGTGAAGCCGTTGCGCGACGCGCGCGCGTAGAAGCTGCCGAGGTCGACGGCGAACGCACACGCCGCGGTGTACACGTTGCAGCCACGGCTGCCGCGCCGCCGTTGCCCTGGCTCGCGACCATACGCGCACTGGATCGCAACGCGGTCTACACGGTGGTCGAGTCGCGCCACGCCATGCCGAACTCGAGGCTGCCCATCATGAGGAGCACGAGCAGCGGAAACACGATCACGGCTTCGACCATGATCGCCGCCCGTTGGCCTCTGCTCGCCCGCCGCGGATCCGGCGGATGACGCCGGCGCCTCATCACGCCAGCGCCCGCGGTTCGAGCGGATACACGACGGTGCTCGAGAACGTGTAGCTCGACATGAAGAATCCGGTGATCGCCGGATGCGTCACCTTCATGTACACGCCGATGTAATCAGGAGTGACTCCCGCGCTGACTGCGACCTTGCGCGTCTTCGGATCCCACCCACAGTCGTAGTACGACGGATACGACGTGGTGCATCCGAACTTCGCACTCGCGGCAGTGAGAGAGGTGCGGTCGTACACGTTGCAGTACGTGTTGGTACCCGCGTTCGTCACTCCCTGATGGAGCGTCGCGGTCAAGCACGCCGCGGGCACCGCGGCACCCGGCCCCGTTGCCTTGTAGATGATGATCTTGTCGATGTTCGACGCCGGCAACGCGGACGTCTCTTTCTTGAGCTGACGCAAGATCGCGTAATCCGCGTCAGCGTCGTTGCCCTTCGTGGTCGCGGCACGGGTGGCGGCGCGGCTTCCGCTCGTGGTTGCCAGGTAGTCCGACATCAGGAATCCGGCTTCGAGCACGCCGAAGAGCAGCGTGAAAAACACCGTGGCGGTCGCCGCGGCCTCGACCAGGACCGCGCCACGCTGGCGTCGGCTCTTGGCTCCCAAGACGGCGCGCGCGTTCGAACGATGCATTCGGCTCAATCGGCATCGGGTCCGCCGACTTGAGCGGCTCCTCGCCCTTCAGGTCAAAGGTCGCCGTGCCGATCAGCCGGCCTGACGGCACCCGTGCCATCACGAACCGATAGTGCACGCGGCCGAAATGGCTTCATCCGCCCGCCCTGCGGCGGCAGTCGCTGCGCACATCGCAGCCACGCCAGAACACGAAAGACCTCACGTCCGCCTGACCGATCCGTCACGGTCGACCCCTACCGATCCGTCACGATCGGCTTTGCCGGTCTTGGTCGACGAGAGGACGACCGAGCCGAGCGTGCCCGCGACGATCGACGCCACGAGGATCGCGATCTTGCTGACTGCGAGGTTTTCGGTCCCGCCGAACGTCAGATCGGCAACGAACAGCGCCACGGTGAAGCCGATGCCGGCCAACGCGGCCCCGCCGATCAGATGACGGGTTTCGACATCGTTGGGTAACGAGCCGACGCGTAGACGACGCGCCAGCAACGCGGCCCCCGTGATGCCTACGGTCTTGCCGACGACGAGACCGAGGACCACACCCCACGCGATCCTGCTGCTGGCTGCGTCACGCAACGCATCGCTACTCAGCGTCACGCCGGCGTTGGCCAGCGCGAAGAGAGGGACGATGGCCAACGCCGAAATCGGATGCAGGCGATGTTCGAGCTCGTCGAGCACTGCGCTATCACCAATCGGACGCGCCGGAGTCAGCAGCCCGAGCGCTACACCGGCGATCGTCGCGTGCACCCCTGACTCGTGCAGCAAGAACCACAAGACGATTCCGGGTATCACGTACGCGATCGGCGACGCGATACGCAGCTTGCGCATCGCCAACACGACGACCACGACGCCCGCGCCACCGGCGAGCGCGGCAAAATCGATTCCGGTCGAATAGAACACGGCGATCACGATGATCGCTCCGATGTCGTCGATGATCGCGACCGCGAGCAAGAACAGCCGCAGCCCTGTCGGCGCACGAGACCCCAGCAAGCTCAGCGCACCGAGTACGAACGCGATATCGGTCGCAATGGGAATGCCCCAACCCTCGCGCCCCGAACCGGACGTGTTCAACGCCAGGAAGATGAGCGCTGGTACGACCATACCTCCGAGCGCGGCGATCGCCGGCATCGCCGCGTCGCGCGGACTCTTGAGCTCTCCGACCACGAGTTCACGTTTGATCTCGAGGCCGACCACGAAGAAGAACACGGCCATCAACGCGTCGTTGACCCAGGCGTGCAGGGTGAGATCGAGATGCAACGGCGAACTCGGGCCGACAGTGGTCGACCACAGGTCGTCGTACGTGCCCGGCGACAAGTTGGCCCAGAGCAGCGCGGCGACGGTCGCGACCGCGAGGACGATGCCGCCGGTCGTCTCGTCGCGGATGAACTCGGCGAGAGGCTTGCGCGGCGCGCGTTCACGTTTGGCAGTCGTCACGTCAGCTTCCTTGGAGTGCCGACCAGACTTCTCGGCTCGCCATTGTCGATTGTAGTGATCGCAGCCTCGGCGGCTGACGTATTGTGCCACCGGAGACTACCGGCGCAATTCCGTGAGCCGCGCCGCGCCGGCGGGTTCGCACCAGGCCAACCCGGCCGCCCAGCCTTCGGCCGCCCAGTTCGGAGCCCTGGTTCACTCGGAGAGTTCGACCCACAACGAACGCGGGCCATGAGCCCAGAACACCGGGTTCCAGATGACTGGCCGTTCGACCATGAGCGACATTGCTCCAGCGGCCGCAATGAGCGCTTCGATCGAAGATATCGGCGTTGGCGAAGACGCCTTCGTCGAGGTTCGCCGAACCGACGCCGACCACAACGCGGTCTCCGGCGGGCACGACCGTCCCGGCGAAATCTGCAGCATGCGCGCAAGTCCGCATCAAGTACTGCACCGGCGTATCGATTCGCAACGACTCCTCTATCACCGCGGGAATCGCCGCCGCGTCATTGCGTAGACGCGAATAGAGCGCGGGATCGCGCGCGATCGTCGCGATGACGTTGCCGAGCAGGTTCCGCGTCGTCTCGTTACCCGCGATGATGAGCACCATCACGTGGGTGCGAATCGCGGCATCGCTCAGCTCCTCCCCATCGATCTCCGCACGGATGAAGCGCGTGATCATGTCGTCGGGTGGGTCAACAGCTCGGCGACGATCGGCGACGAGTCCCTCGACATAAGTTGCGAACTCAGGGTGGATCTCCGACATCGGACGCGGCTCACGGTGAGTACCTTGGCGCTCCAAAAGCTCGTCCGAGTAGCGGCCGAAGAGCTCCCAATCGCCGGTTGGGATTCCGAGCACATGGGCGATGACCTGCGTCGGGATCGGGTCGACGAAGGCGGGCACGATGTCGAGTCGTCCTTCTCGAACCGCCTCGCGCGCCAAGCGGCCGGCGAGCTCGGTCACGAACGGCGACGCAGCCGCGATTCGGTGGGGTGCCATCACCGAATTGATGATGCGCCGCAGCCGTCCATGCCTCGGCTCGGGTATCCATTGCAAGATCTGCTCGTCCTGTGCAATGCCCTCGATCGTGCCGAAGCTGCCGACGAAGGTCTCGACTTCCCGCAAGGCCTTCTCGACGCTCGACCGATCCGCGAGAAACCAGGTGCCGCTCCCGGTCGGCGCGACAGGGCACTTCTGCCGGCGCAGCGCGAGCTGCGCCTGCCGGCGAGCGCGGTCAGTGATGGTGATCGGATCATCCATGCCGTGCTCCAGTCGTCGGTTCTCGGCCATGAACTGCTCGAGTCACCGCACGAGCCGATGACATCAGTCGCGAGGCGACCCGCTCGATCGTCGAGACATCGAGCGGGTTGTCGAAACCGTGCAACGCGAGTGCGAGCACCACCTGCCCATCGGCGTCGAACACCGGCGCCGCAGTGGTGCTGACCTGATATCGCGTCGAGCGCTCGAGCTCGCCGAGTTGATAGTCGACACCACCCAGCTTCGCCACCACGAGCTCGAGGCCAACATCGGATCGCAGCACACCGTGTGCGCTGCGCTCTTCGAGTACATCACCGAGAAGCCGGCGCGGATCGGAGTCGAGCGTCAGTGCCCACCCGCGAGAGCGCACCGTCGCCAAGAGCCCCTCCCATTCGCTCGCCATGACAGCGTCGAAACGGGCGGCCCAACGAGCGATCGTCTCTGTTTGCGACCACGCGACGAACACGGCGCCAAGCGGCGCGCCGAGGGGCAGCCGATGTCCCACCCGTACGACCGGGCCGTCGGCACGCGGGCGTCCCGCCGTCGCGACGATCACCACCTCGTTACCGATCGGCACCGCGGCGAGGGCCTCGACACCGAGGTCCTCTGCGAGAGCCGCCATCTGCGTGCGCGCCGCCTCGACTTCAGGGTGCTGCGCGAACGCCGCGTGCCCTAGCGAGACTGCCGCCGGTCCCAGCTCATAGGTGCGATGACGGGCGTGACGGGCGAGCAGCCCGGTTTCGACCAGCGCATGGAGCACGGCCAACAGCGACGATCGGTTGACGTCGATCCGCTCGGAGATCTCGCTGAGCGTGAACGGGCGCGAGGGATTCGCGGCGAAGAGTTCGAGTACACGGCCCGCCCGCACCACGGCCGGCGTGGGTTTCACCATGGCTGACCGGCGTCGAACGGCTCGCTGGCGTATTGGGTCGAGTCGATTCGGGGCGGGGTCATGATCCGATATATCGAATTTCTGCTGAATATTTCGCCGAGACTAGGGATCCACTCCTGCGCTCGTCAAACGCTGACGGTCGTGCGCAACATCGTCTGCCCGTGTCGCGTGGCGAGTAGTGCTAGCCGGGGTCGTGACGACGAACTCCGAAGTACTGCGGATAGGCGAGTGGATACTGCGCCAGCGCGGCGGGCTCGTCGCGATCAACGTCACCGACTCGGTGTGGACCGATGAGCGATACAAGAAACCGGGGGGGGCTTCCCTCGGCGACGCAGTAGGGTGACGATCGGGCGCCGGGAAGCCTGGTCGGCAAAAGTGCCCCGGCCGCGTCCGGGATGAGAATCGACCAGACACGTGACGCACCAAGTTCCCCATTACCTTGCCGTTCGGCTCCTACGACGCGTACGAACGATCGCCCGGCTCGCACCCGCATTCTTCATCGCGGCCTCGTTGTTCTCGATCGTGCTATCGGCGCCCGCCGCGGCGCAAACAGGCTCGCGAGTGCTCACCGCAAAGGTCGACGGCGCGATCACCCCGGTGATGGCTGCCCATATCGACGACGCCATTTCGCGCGCCGAGCGCGAGGACTATGGGGCACTGATCCTCGAAATCGATACACCTGGCGGCCTCGACTCATCGATGCGCGACATCGTCCAAGACATTCTCGACTCGAAGGTTCCCGTCATCGCGTACGTGTCGCCGGCAGGAGCGCGTGCTGCATCCGCAGGCGCCATCATCACGTTCGCCGCGCACATTGCCGCCATGGCTCCGGGGACCGCAATCGGTGCCGCCACGCCGATCAGCGGCAGTGGTGACGATCTCGAAGCCAAAGCCACCAACGACGCCGCCGCGTACGCCGAGTCGCTGGCCCGGCTGCGCGGTCGCAACGTCGAGTTCGCGATCGACGCGGTGCGCACCGCGCGATCCATCTCCGCCGACGAAGCCCAACGCATCGGCGCGGTCGACGTGCTGGCGGGCACCACCGACGAACTCCTCAGGCAGATCGACAGTCGCACCGTGCGCATTGGACCGGACTCCGCCGCGGTAGTGCTGCAAACAGCCGGCGCCGAAGTCGAATCGTTCGACATGGGCCTGTTCCGCCGGATCCAGCAGTTCCTCGCGGATCCGAATCTGGCGTTCTTGCTCCTGTCGCTCGCAACACTGGGGCTCGTCTACGAGTTGGCGACGCCAGGGCTGGGCGCCGGTGGCATCATCGCCGCGGCCGGTTTCGTGCTCGCGTTCGTCGGGTTGGCGGTGTTGCCGATAAACGCGGTGGGCATCGTCTTCGTGGTACTCGGGGCCATGCTCTTCGTCGCCGAAATCTTCTCCCCGGGGTTGGGTATCGCCGCGGCCGGTGGTGCCATCATGTTTGCGCTCGGTGGCGTGTTCCTCGTCGACGATGCACCCGGACTCGAAGTCAGTCTCGCCGCCGTGCTCCCCATCGCCATCGCGACCGCGGCGTTGTGCGCGTTCGCGGGACGTCTCGCCCTGCGCACGCGCGCCAAACCATCCACACTCACCGGTGCCGGCGCAATGATCGGACAAACCGGGACGATCCGCGTCGCAACCGGTCACCCGCAGGCCTTCATAGAGGGCAGCTGGTGGCGGGCACGGTTGCCCGAGGGAGCACTTGCCGAAGGCGACATCGTGCGAGTTCGCGCGGTCGAAGATCTGGAGCTCGTCGTCGAGCGAGTCGAGCGCGCGACGACCGAAGACAACGAAATCCACAACCCAAATGAGGAAACCTCATGAATGCACTACTCATCGGCCTAGTCGCCGTGATCGTTCTGGCGCTGATCGTTCTCGTCACCGCGATTCGGATCGTCGCCGAGTACGAACGGGGTGTCATCTTCCGTCTCGGCCGCGTCATCGGCGCAAAGGGCCCTGGGCTATTCTTCATCGTGCCGATCATCGACCGTATGGTGAAGGTCAACCTGCAGACAGTCACCTCCGACATCCCGCCCCAAGACGTGATCACGAAGGACAACGTCACCTTGCGGGTGAACGCGGTGACCTACTTCAACGTGGTCGACCCGGTGCGTGCTGTCGTCGCGATCCAGAACTACAAGTACGCCACGTCGCAGGTCGCGCAGACGACCCTTCGCAGCATCCTCGGCCAAGTCGAGCTCGATGACCTCCTCGGCAAACGCGACGAGATCAACCAGCGGCTGCAGCAGATCATCGACGACCTCACCAACCCGTGGGGCGTCAAGGTCACCAATGTCGAGGTCAAAGACGTCGAGTTGCCCGAAGGCATGCGCCGCGCCATGGGTCGCCAGGCCGAAGCCGAACGCGATCGGCGAGCAAAGGTGATCCACGCCATCGGCGAAGAAGAAGCCTCCGCCTCTTTGCGTCGGGCCGCCGACGAGTTGGCGGCCAGTCCCGGTGCGATGAATCTGCGCATGCTGTCGACGATGGTCGAAGTTGCGGCCGAGCGGAACTCGACGCTCATCTTCCCGGTGCCCGTCGAACTGCTGCGATTCGCCGACAACTTCCGTGCGGCCGTCGCCGCTCCGGCTGACAATCAAGAGGGGCTTCGATGACAAACGACCAATCGTCCGGCCAGGCCCAGCTCACCGAGGACGGCCGCCGTCTCCTCGAAGAGCGCATCCGCAATCTGGAGAGCACCATCGACAACCTTCAGGACGCAGTCGAAGACCCGGAACGGACCGAGGAGATGGTCCTCGACTACCAGCGCACGGCGCAGGAGATAGGTCGGCTCCGTTCACTGCTGCAGTCGGCCACCACGGTCGAGGATGGGCCCGACGATCCTCATGTGGTCGAACTCGGCGACACCGTCACGATCCGACTCGACGACGGTGCGGAAGAGGCCTACATCGTCGTCCATGCAGCTGAGGCTGCATTCGAAGATCAACGCATCTCCGCCGAATCGCCTCTGGGCCGCGCGCTGCTCAGCAGACGCATCGGCGAACGCGTGGAGGTGAAGGTGCCGTCCGGATCGTACGAATGCGTCATCCTCAGCGCCAGCCGCCGTTGAGCGCCGGATCTATCACACAGATGGCGACTACCCCGACTGCGCAAAGCGCAGAATCGCCGCGATGACGACGCCGCCTGGCATCTCGTCGTCGGCAACGACCACCACTTCGCCGCCAGTGCGGAGCACGCGCAGAGCGATGTCGTTCAGTAGATCCAAGTCGCCCGGATGACGCGGCTCGCGCGGCGCCGCGTAGTCACCAGTCGTGGCCCATCGATGCTCGGCGCGCGGCACGAGGAGCATCGCGATGCGACCCTCGGTGGCGGCCGCGCGTACATCGGCGAGCCCTTCCGCGGTGCGATCGTTCGCCCGGTTCTGGGCATAGCGGTCTTGCAGGCGTTCGCGCCTCGCGTCGAACTCACGCTCGATCAACGGCCACGCTCTTGCGTGCAGTTCGTTCGCGCTCAGTTCGTCAGGGCTGCCAGCCACGACGTCTTCGACGATGTGGGGATGGGCACTCACACTGCGATAGATCGGGCCGTAATATCCGACGCTGGCGACTATCAGCGGTGCGTCCGCGTCGAGAATCCCGGCGAGGCCTCGGTCAACGGCCCGGAAGTATCGCTCGAGTTCGGCCTTGTCCGCTTCGCCGCCCCCACCGTGTCCGTGGAATTGGCCGGTGCCCGTCGCTCCTGACGAACGAACCTGGAGCTGCTTCTCGGGGTCCTCGTGAGCCAGCGCTTCCGCGATGCTCGTCGGCGTGTCTCCGGTGTCGGTCGGGGTGATGGTGTGCCGGCTGCAGTGAAACAGCCGCACCACGTTCTGGCTGAGCGCGAGCAACCAAAAGGCTTCGTCACCACTGAGGAGTGGGAGCAGCGGGCGGACATGGAATTGCGTCGATACCACTGCCAACTCGTCGAACGCGAGGACAGCGCGGAAGAGGCGAAATACACCGGGCGCGAGGAACAACGCGAGGCCATCGGCCTGAAAGCGCCAGAAGTCAGGATCGTCCAAGAGATTGCGCGCGGGCATCAACAGCTCGTCGACGTCTCGGCGATCCGTGTCCAGTGATGCCAGCTCTCGTTCGGCAGTCGCCAAGAGATTGCGCAGTCGGACAGGGTCCTGCCCGACGTCAGCGCCGGCGCGGTGCGTCGGCAGATACAGCGAAACGCACGGGAATGACTCCACCACGGCGAGCTCACCCAGTTCGTGTCGCCCGAATGAGTCGGATCCGTCGGTTCGGACGGTTGCGTCGTTCATAGGACGGCTTACGTCTCGCGACGAGCGCGGTTGTTACGCGGCTCGCTGCGATTCTTGGCGTCGGTGATCTGACGCACGAGGTCATCTCGTACCTCGGCCAGCGCCGCGTCCAGTTCACTGTGATTGGACGTAGCGACGAGCCGAAGCCGCGGTTGACCGGCAGCCGTGATCCACCCTTCGAGAGTGGTCCGCTGGCTCGGAGTGTCGCGTTCTTTCACGCTCAGTTGCAGTTCCACCGATCCTTCGGGAAACGAGCGCAGTCGCTCATCGAGACGCCTCAACACGGAGGTCACGCGGTCACGTTCATCGGGTGCAACTCCGTTCGCCAGATGCAGAATCTCGGCGACAGTGGGTGCGCCCATGTTCGATCTCCTTGGTTCAGCCGGTTCGACTCGAGTTACGCGTTGGCTGCACCCTACTTGCGGCGGGGCGGAGTCCGTCTTCACGACATCCTGAACGTTTCTTCCCCCGCGCAGCCAAGGGGGAAGGTTGACGAGAAGGTCGCGGGAAGTCGCGCTTCGTACGTTGCTCCCACCGGCCGAATGGACCGAGAACAAAGGACAACGACCACCATGACCACCACCGAATCCCCCGTCCGCAATGGCGTCGACACCGCCACGCTCTTCGCCACCATCAATGCAGTGGGTGAGCAGCGCGATCTCGCGCGGTTCCAATTCCGCGCGACGAATACATGGATGAGCGGCACCCACAGCCGCAGCTCGATCAGCAGCTTCTACGGCGCCGGTCAAGAAATGGCCCACATGAACACGTGGGACTTCGACGCCGACCATCCTGTTGTGCTCACCGGCAAGGACAACGGACCCGCACCGGTCGAGTTCATGCTCGTCGGCCTGGCCGGCTGCCTTACTGCCGGGCTGGCCAACATCGCCGCCGCCCGCGGCGTGACGCTGCACTCGGTTGAGTCCACCGTCGAAGGCGACATCGACCTGCAGGGCATTTTCGGCCTGTCGCGCGAGGTACGCAACGGCTACCAGCAGATCCGTGTGAGCTTCCGCATCGACGCCGACGCCAGCCCCGACAAGATCCGCGAGCTCGTCGCGCAGTCGCAGGCGCGCTCGGCGGTGTTCGACATCATCACCAATCAGGTGCCTGTCGCGGTCGACGTGACCGCCGCCTGACCACCGCCTGACCGCCGCTACAGCGTGCCGGCCGCGCGACCGCGGCCGGCACGCGCGCGGCAAAGGAGCGAACAATGCGAGACGTACGAACGATCATCATCGGCGCCGGCCAAGCCGGCCTGGCGTTGTCGTGGCATCTCACGGCCAATGGCCACGACCACGTCGTGGTCGATCGTGGCGACATCGCCCATCGGTGGCGCCACCAGCGCTGGGATTCGCTGCGAACCCTCACGCCGAACTGGATGAGCCGTCTCCCCGGGCGGTCATACCAGGGCGGTGATCCCAACGGCTTCATGGCGGCGACGGAGCTCGCAGAACGCCTCGAGCACTATGCCACCGACTTCGCGCTACCGGTCGAGACACGGACCACCGTCGAATCCGTCACCCGGCCCGATTCTCGCTACCGCGTCGTCACCGACCACGACACGCTGCGCAGCGACAACATCGTGATCGCCACCGGTTGGTGCGATCAGCCGCGCGTGCCCCACGGGGCTGCCTCACTCCCCCATCACGTCGTGCAACTCACGTCGGATCGGTATCGCAATCCCGCGCAGGTACCCGATGGATCGGTGCTCGTCGTCGGTGCATCCGCGTCGGGCGTGCAGATCGCCGACGAGTTGCAGCGAGCCGGCCGCGACGTGGTCATTGCCGTGGGCAACCACACTCGCGTCCCCCGCAGCTACCGCGGCGTCGACATCCTGGGTTGGCTCGAGCGGATGGGCGACCTCGACCGAGGCCTCGACGCACCGGCCGATCCGCGGGTACACGAGCCGTCCCTGCAACTGTCGGGGAGGTCAGACGGCGAGGCGGTCGACCTTGGCACGCTACAAGCGATCGGGGTGCGGCTCGCGGGTCGGTTCGAGTCGATCACGGGTGATCGACTGCGCTTCGGCGACGACCTGCGCTCGACTCTGGCCGGTGCCGACGCACGGATGCGTCGCCTGCTGGGCCGAATCGACAGCCACATCGCGGCCCACGATCTGCTCCCCGCACGCGACCGCGAGATCATCGAAGCGGTCACGGCAGGCCCCACTGACAACGCAATCGAGCTCGGTCCGCGGGGCGTACGCAGCATCGTGTGGGCCACCGGCTTCACGCGGTCATATCCATGGTTACACCTGCCGGTGTTCGACCGCCGTGGCGAGATCGCCCAACGTCGTGGCGTGACCGCGCTCGCGGGCTGCTACACGATGGGTATGCGGTTCCAGACGCGTCGCCGGTCGACGTTCATCGATGGCGCGCGCTTCGACGCGGCAGAGATCGCGTCGCATTTGTTGTGCGTCCCGCGGCCCACCACCGCACGCGCGTTCGCCGCAGTCGCCTCGTGATCGTTGCGTCGCCTGCAGACTCGGTGGGAGACCGCTACGGTGACCATCAGAGCGGACGAGGACAGCAGATGAGCGCGTCGACCATCCATATCCGCCTGCTCGGCGGCTTCGAAGCAACTGTTAACGGGCAGGCCGTCGACGCGACGAGCTGGTCTCGGCGTAGCGCGGCATCGCTCGTCAAACTGCTCGCGCTCACTCCGGGCCATCGATTGCACCGGGAGCAAGTCATCGACGCGTTGTGGCCCGACGACATGGTCGACGACGCCACGCCAAAGCTGCACAAAGCAGCGCATTTCGCGCGCCGCGCGCTCGTAGGGCCGGCATCGATCGTCTTGCGCGGTGACTCGGTTGCTCTGCTCCCCGACGCCACAGTCACCGTCGACGCGCTCGAGTTCGAACGGTGCGTGACGCTGGCGTTGCGAAACGACGACGCGTCGTTGCTCGCACGAGCGGTAGCGGAACACGGTGGAGGCGACCTCCTCCCGACCGACCTCTACGACAGCTGGACCGACGAGCCTCGGCGGCAACTGCGTCGCCTATACGCCGACGCGCTACGGCGACTCGATCGATGGGACGACGTGCTCGCGATCGAGCCGACCGACGAACGCGCGCATTTGGCCAGGATGCGAGCCTTTGTCGCAGCCGGTGACCACGCCGCCGCCATCCGTCAGTACGACGCACTCGAGTCAGTGCTGCGCAACGAGCTGGCCGCGTCACCGTCGCCCGAGGCCGCGCTGTTGCGTCGGACCTTGGTCGCTCCTCTGGTCGAGACGGCCCGACGATCGCTAGTCGAGTTCGACACCACGCAACAGATCCGCTTCTGTTACACCGCGGACAAAACACGGCTTGCGTACGCCGAGATCGGCGCCGGCCCACCGCTCGTCAAGGCAGCCAACTGGCTGAGCCATCTCGACTACGACTGGGACAGCATCGTGTGGCGTCATTGGCTCCGCGCGCTCGCCGGCACGCATCGACTCGTGCGCTACGACGAGCGCGGCTGCGGTCTTTCCGATTGGAACAGCCAGTCGTTCTCGCTCGAGCATTGGGTCGAAGATCTCGAAACCGTGGTCGACGCGGCGGGGCTCGACAAGTTCCCGTTGCTTGGCGTCTCGCAGGGTGCCGCGGTGGCGGTCAAGTTCGCGGCCCGCCATCCCGAGCGCGTGAGCTGCCTCGTGCTCTATGGCGGTTTCGTCTTCGGCCCGGTCAAACGAGGACGCACCGATGAAGAACGGCGCCGAGCCGAGTTGTTGCCGCAACTGGCCGAGCTCGGTTGGGGCACCGACGAACCGTCGTTTCGGCAGGTCTTCACGGCACGGTTCATGCCCGACGGCACCACGGAGCAGTGGCGCGCGTTCAACGAGCTGCAGAGGCGCACGACATCGCCCGAGAACGCCGCGAAGTTCCTCAACGCAGTCGCGCACATCGATGTCACAGAAGACGCGCAGCGGGTCAGCGTGCCTGCGCTGATCCTGCATGCACGCGGCGATCAGTTGCCTCCGATCGATCAAGGTCGTCAACTCGCGGCACTCATACCCAACAGCAAGTTCGTCCCGCTCGACAGCAACAACCATCTGCTGTTGGAGCACGAACCCGCCTGGACCCGTTTCCTACTCGAAGTCGAGCGGTTTCTCGACGAACACGGGCAGTGACTCTTCCTCGGCATCGATCAACGCGCTGACGGCCGGGCCCGCAGGGCGACTGCCGCGCGCGCCGCCAACAGGAGTACGACGATAAAGCCGGCGAGGATCAGCCAGTAATGACTCGCCGGATGCGTGCCCAACGCAGTCGACTCACCCACACCGAGATCGCGGGCGAGCGCTTCGAAAGCCCATCGATCCGCCATGAACGCCGCAATGGCACGGCCCCCGCCGGCCATCACCTGTAGCGGCACCATTGCACCGGCGAACAACACCGCCGGGAAGCACACCATCGGCAGCGCCAACGCAGCTTGCGCCGCGGAGCCGACGGCAGCGCTGGCGAGCAGCCCGATGCACAGCGCGGCGACCGCGTCGAGCAAGAACGTGATGGCAAGCGACAGATACACGTCGAACGGAGCCGCGGGCAACCGATCGAGTGCCCGCAGCACTGCCAGCATCACGACGTCGACGACCGCGAGAAAGGGCACGAGCAACGCGACCTTCGAGAACAGGTATGCCCAGATCGAGATGCCGGCGTGGCGCTCGCGCCGCAGGATCGGCACCTCGGTGCAGATCTGCAACAGCCCGTAGGTCAATCCGAAGAAGAACGCCGCGAACGCGATCCAAAACGTCACCATCACTTCGGCCGTCGAGTCACCATCGTTGGGATCGAATGCGCCAGGACGAAACAACAGCGCGAACATCGCGGTGACGAGCGCCGGCGAGCCGAGAAGGATCGCCAATGTGAGGCGGTTGTGAACGAGCGTCTCGGCGGCGCGCACCGTCAGCACCCACCATTGCCGGACAGGCGATGCCGCGCTCGAGGGTCGCGGTGGTGCCAGCGGCGATCGCGCCTTGTGGCCACGCGCCAGCGGCGCGCTCGTGGGCGCCACCGTCGGCGAGGCCCAGCCATTGATCACCTCGTAGATCTCGGTGACGCTCGACACCGCGAAATGCGCGAGCGCATCGCGCACCGCTCCGCAGAAGAGCAAGCGGCCACCGATCCCGACGACGACCACGCGATCACAGTGTTCGATATCCGCTGCGGAGTGCGTCGTGAAGACCACTGTGCTGCCGCCATCGGCGAGATTCCGTAGAACGCGCGTGAGCCCATTGGCGGTCGCCGGGTCGAGACCTGACGTCGGTTCGTCGAGGAAACAGACCGCCGGTTGCGCGAGCAACTCGACGGCGATCGACGCGCGCTTTCGCTGTCCCCCGCTGAGGGCGCCGACACGCACGGTCGCAACCGAGCGCAGATCGAGCACGTCGAGTACCCGGTCGACGTCGCGGACTGCCGACTCACGGGTCGTGGAGGCGGGCAGTCGGAGCAATGCGGCGTGCAAGAGCGTGCGGTCGAGGGCAAGTTCCCTGTGGATGATGTCGTCTTGGGGCACATAGCCGATCGCCGGGGCAGGCCCGCCATCGAGGCGCGCCCCCAACCGGTGGTCGACGAAGCGCACGGTGCCGCGGTGCGGTTTTCGAAGCCCGGCCAGCGTCTCGAGCAGCGTGGTCTTGCCCGCTCCGCTGGCGCCGATCACAGCGACGAGCTCGCCCGCGCCGATCGACAGCGAGACGTCGTCGAGCAAGCGACGGCCGCCCGCCATCAGGACCAGCCGTGATCCCTCGACGCCCATACCGGGGCGCGACGAAGTGGGAGTCGCCGATGCAGTTCCACCGGCGAGTGACGTTGATGAACGAAGTACAGAGGTCATGGAGCCGATGGTGCCCCCGCAATGATCCCGCGACCTTCCCGGTCTCGCGCCCCGGGCGGCGGCGGGGGAAGGTCCGAGGAAACCCTGTCCCGTCTACTCGGCAGAGTCGCTCACCACCCGACGAGCGCCTCGAAAGGCGTCGATGATGACGAGTGCACCCGATACCCAGACCGATGTCGTGATCGTGGGCGCGCGTTGCGCCGGCGCGGCCACCGCATTGTTGCTCGCCCGGGCCGGTGTGCGCGTGACGGTGCTCGACCGTAGCCACGCCGGCGCCGACACGCTGTCGACTCACGCGCTGATGCGCACCGGGGTCCTGCAGTTGCACCGATGGGGTCTGGCGGACGACATCCGCCGCGCTGGGGTGCCCCCTGTGACACGCACCGTGTTCCGCTACGGCACCGACGAGACGGTGGTGACGATCCGACCGATCCCCGGCGTCGACGCGCTCTACGCACCGAGGCGCACGCTGCTCGACCGCATCCTCATCGAGGCCGCGCAAGAGGCCGGCGCGGACGTCCATTTCGACACCACCGTGACGGGGGTCGAGCGCGACCACGCCGGCAAAGTGTCGGGTGTGCGAGCCCATACGGTGAACGGCGACGCCTTCACCGTCTCAGCGCCCCTGTCGGTCGGCGCCGACGGTCTCGGCTCGCGATTCAGCCGATGGGTCGACGCACCAACCGAACGGGCCGGCGCGCATGCGGGCGCCGTCATCTACGCCTACGTCGGCGGTCTCGACAATCGCGGCTACGAGTGGTTCTACAGCCCGGGCGTCGCCGCCGGGGTCATCCCGACGAATGGCGACGTCTCGTGCGTGTTCGTCGGTATGCCGGACGCGCGCTTTCGGCAACTGCACCGCAACGACATCCACACAGCCTTCACGACGGTGCTGCCGGAGGTCTCTGCGGAGCTGGCGGCGCGGGTCCGCGGTGGTGTCGTGCTGCCCCGGCTGCGCAGCTACCCGGGCATCGCCGGGTATCAGCGGCGGCCATGGGGCGCGGGGTGGGCTCTCGTCGGCGACGCGGCGTGCCACCGCGATCCGCTCAGTGCCCGCGGCATCTCCGACGCGCTACGCGACGCCGAACTGCTGGCGCGGGCGATCATCGCCGGGCTCGGTGATCGTTCGGCTATCCGCGCGCTCGAGTGTTCGCTCGAGGGCTATCGCGTCGTGCGTAACCGCCTCTCGCACCACCTGTTCTCGACAACCGACGCCATCGCGTCGTACGCCTGGGATCTCGACACCATTCCGGAATTGCTGCGATCACTCGCCGCCGCGCAGGCGGACGAGGTCACGTTTCTTTCTGAACTCGACGCACCTTCGCTAACATACGCGTCGGCAGAACGACGATGAGCAACCTTTCGCGACCATCGAACTACGACATCATGCTGCTCGGGCGATTCGCTGTCGTCCGCGACGGTGAGCCAGTCGGCGACGCGGCGTGGTCGCGACGCCACGCCGCGTCGCTCGTCAAGTTGCTCGCGCTCGCGCCTTCTCGCCGTCTGCACCGCGAGCAAGTGATCGATGCACTGTGGCCCGATCAATCGGTGGAAGACGCGGCACCCAGGTTGCACAAGGCTGCGCACTTCGCCCGTCGGGCACTCGGCGGTGCAAACACCGTCGTACTGCGAGGCGAAAACGTCTCGCTCCTGCCTGACGCCGACGTGCGTGTCGACGCGGTGTCATTCGAACGAGCCGCCGAGGCCGGGCTCCGCGCCGGCGATGTCCAAACCCTGGCCGACGCCGCGGCGGCCTACACCGGCGATCTCCTGCCCATCGACATCTACGACGAGTGGCTCGATGCGCGCCGCCAACATCTGCGCATGCAACAGACCGATGTGCTGCGGCAACTGGGGCGTTGGGAAGACCTCGTCGCGCTCGACGCCACTGATGAAGAGGCGCATCTACAGCTGATGCAGTCCCTCGCCGCAGAGGGCGACATCCACGGAGCACTGCGGCAGTTCGAACGGCTCGACAAGGCCTTGGCCACCGAGTTGGGCGTCGGGCCGGGCGCCGCCGCGCGCGCGTTACGCGACCAGGTGCTCGCGCAGGTGCACGCCGCCCCCACTCGAACCGGTCCATCGGCCCCTGCCCAATACCTGCTGGGCCGCGAGCGCGAGTGCGACGCGCTCGTCGAGGCCGTCGCCGCGGCAGCCCAGGGTCGCGGCCAGACGATCTTGTGCGACGGCGTGGCGGGTATCGGCAAGACAGCGCTCCTCGCGTGGGTCCGCGACCATGCGGCTTCGCTCGGCTTTCGCACCGGCTCAGGAACGGCCGCCGCCATCGAGGGCAACTGGGCCTATGCCGCAGTGCTCGAAGCACTGGCCGATCTCTGCCGTCGCCAACCGGCGCTGCTCGACGGCCTCGACGACATCTATCGCTACGAGATCGATCGCGCGCTCGCCGGCACCGATCTCGCCTGGACGGGCGAGG
Source organism: Acidimicrobiales bacterium (assembly GCA_035525225.1). Lineage (GTDB taxonomy): Bacteria > Actinomycetota > Acidimicrobiia > Acidimicrobiales > WLNW01 > DATLFA01. The sequence goes on along the minus strand of DATLFA010000061.1, from coordinate 12,859 downwards.
GTGGCCATCAGCGGCTGTTCGTCGCCGTCGCCGAACTGCTGCGCCTCGCGTCGGCCGATCGCGGTGCAATCCTCGTGCTCGACGACCTCCACGAGGCCGACGAGGCAACGCTGCGTTTGTTGCACTACATCGCCCGGTGCGCGACCGGCGAACGCATCGCAGTCGTCATCGCGTTTCGTACCGGCGCCGATGGTGCGGCCTTCGAACAGTTGCGCCAGAGCCTCGTCAGCCGGGCTGGAGCGACCACGATCCAACTCGAGGCGCTCGACGACCACGCCGCGGCCGAGTTGGTCCGCGCGACGAACGACGATCTCGACACCGACGAGGTTGCTCGCATCGTCGGGTTGGGCGCAGGTGTCCCGTTCGCACTCGCCGAACTCGCGCGGCGCGACCCCGACGCCCCCGCATGGGGCTCGTCGATCGAGAGTGTGATCCTCGCCTCGATCGGGCCGGCAACGCGCGACGTGTTGCAACGAGTGGCGGTTCTCGGCGCGTCGTTCGACACCGACGAGTTCGTTGCGGTGGCCGAGGTACCCGACGAAGAGGCGTTCTCGCACCTCGACCGGGCGATCGACGCGCGCATCCTCGAGCACACAGGATCGTACTACCGGTTCCGTCACGGCCTCGTCCGTGACGCGCTGCTCGCCGATATCGCGCCCCACCGTCTACGGGGTATCCACCGTGACGCTGCGACGCGGCTCGAGAGCGAAGGCGCGCCGCCCTTGCGCATCGGCCACCATCTCGTGGCGGCGGGCGACCCTCGCGCCGCGGCACCTTTTCTCCTGCGCGCGGCGGAACGCGAGGCGGCGATCGGCGCGTATCGCGACGCACTGAGCCTGATCGAGCAGATACACGGCCACGCCGACGGCGACATCCGTGCTCGCGCGCTCGCTCGCCGGGCCGATCTGTTGTTCGCGCTGGGCGACCCCGACGCGCCACTGGCGTTTCGTCACGCGCTCGAGCACGCTGCGGAGGTAGATCAGCCGCTCTTGCGGGCGCGCCTCGCGCGCGCGAGCACCACTGTCGGCGATCTCGCTACGGCGGTGGCGGCGCTCGACGGCGTCGAGCTCGATGGCGGCCCCGCCGACGCGGAGATACTGCTCGCGCGGGGCAACCTCGCGTTCTTCTCCAACGATCTCGAGACGGCTTGGTCGGTCAGCGAAGAAGCACAACGCAAGGTGCTCGCCGGTGACAAGAACTGGCAGGTGCTGGAGCTCGTCGCGCTGCAGGGCCTGCTCGCGCATACGCGTGGAGAGTGGTTCGATCGGATGCGCGTCGAGCTCCAGCGCACGCGCCAGAATCCAGAGGTTGCGCTCGCGATCTTCGATGGTTACCTGTGCCCCGCCGAATACCTCCTCTACGGGCCCATGCCCTACGCAGATGTCATCGAGCTCGCCCGCTCCCTGCGCCACACTGCACACCGGGCCGGCGCTCTTCGCGCCGTCGCATTCGCGTGCGCGCTCGCCGGCGAGGCAGCGTTGCTCGCAGGCGACCTCGAAGTCGCACAGCGCGAGCTTCAGGAAGCGGTCGACCTCCATCACGACATCGGCGCCGCGGCCGGTGAGGCTCATTCGTTGCAGCGACTAGCGGAAGTGCGTCTCGCACAGGGCGACCGTGACGAAGCCACCAGGCTGCTGCAACGCGCGCTCCCACTCGCGCGCTGGTCGATGATCTCGATGCACCTTCTTCAACGCATCTTCGGCACGTTGATCGTCGCGGCGCCCGACGCCGCTGCTGCTCGCGCGATGGTCGACCGCGCCGAGTCGACGCTCGGTACCGACGACGCGTGCATCTTCTGCCACGTGATGCTCGCGGTGCCCGCCACGATTGCGTGCGCGCAGGTCGGCGACCTCGAACACGCCCACCGCCACCTGGAGGCGGCGGGGCGTTCGGTCGCCCGTTGGGACGGCACCTCGTGGCAGGCCGCGCTGCTCGAAGCCCGGGCCCACGTGGTCAGCGCCGAAGGTGACGAAGTAGCCGCCGCTGCGCTGCGTCGCGAGGCAGTGTCGATGTTCGACGCGGCGGGTCAGCCCCTCGATGCGGCGCGCCTGCGCGCGGCGCTTCCCGCTCTGTAGGGCCGCTCGGGCCCGCTTCCCGCTCTGTAGGGCCGCTCGGGCCCGCTTCCCGCCCTGTAGGGCCGCTCGAAAGGACCACGACATGAACGTCGGCGACAAGGCCAGCCGCAGCAGAACCGTGGAACACGCCGACATCGAGCGCTTCACCGAGATCACCGGCGACCGCAATCCGCTGCATTACGACGAGCAAGTAGCGCAACGGTCGCGCTTCGGCGGCATCATCGTGCAAGGCGGGGTGACGAGCGGTTTGCTCAACGCCGTGGTCGCAGAGGACCTCCCCGGCCCGGGGAGCGTCTTTCTCCATGTCGACTGGAGCTTCCGTCAACCGGTGCGCCCCGGCGAAACCATCACGGCCGAGGTCGAGGTGCTCGAGATGCGGGCGGACAAACCGATCAGCCGCCTGCGCACAACGATCGTCAACGGCGAAGGCGTGGTCGTGCTCGATGGCAACGCGCTCGTGTGGCGCGAGCCGCTCTGACGGCGGCTCGGGCCGCTTCCCACTCTGACGCCCTACTATCGGCGCCGTGCACATCGCGACGTCGCTTCCCGCGACCAATGCAGAGGTCGGGGGCGACGGGATGCTGATGATCCGCGGTGGTGGGTGGGAGTTCTACTCGGTATCCAGGATGCCGGCGACGGTCCAGGGATTCCTCGCCGGATTGATCGCGTTCGATCACGACGAGATCGGTTCGACGCACGCGCTGCGGCTGACGCTCGCCGACCAGCAGGGCCAAGACCTCGGGTCTGCGGCGTCGATGGTCATCGTGGCGCAGCGCAAGATCGCGCCATTCGCCGTGCCGTTCACGGGCATCGTCCACGAGGCCGGGGGTTTCGCGGTGACGCTCAGTGACGCCACCGGGCCGCTCATCGTGGTGGAATCCGAAGTGCGCCTGAACGAACCTCGACCAACCGACTGAAGGAGTCTGCCGAATGCGAGCGTCCGCTTTTCGAACCGCTACGGCACGAGACGAGTACGCGCGTATCTATCGGCAGGCCGTCGAGCAATCCGATGTCGCGCTCGACGAGCGCGACATCGACACGTCCTATGGCTCGACCCACGTGCTGACCGCCGGTGACCCCGCCAAGCCGCCTCTCGTCGCGTTGCACGCGAAGTCGTTCAGTTCGACGATGTGGATCCCGCTGCTGCCCACACTGGCCGCCTCGCACCACGTGCATCTGGTCGACGCGGTCGGTGATCTCAACCTCAGCGTGGCCACGCGACCACTGTCCAAACCGGCACACGTCGGAGCATGGCTCACCGAAACACTCGACGCGCTGTCGATCGAACGCAGCGCGTTCGTGGGCGCGTCGATCGGCTCATGGATGGCCGTGCACTTCACCATGCAACACCCGGCGCGGGTCGAACGACTGGCGATGCTGTGCCCGGCGGGCGTCGTGAGTCGGCAACACCTGCGGTGGGTCATGGGGATGGTCACGAAGGTGCTGATTCGACCCACGAAAGACGGGCTCGAAGCGTTCGCGGATTCGATGGTCATGCCCGCGACACAGGTGCGACTGCGCCAAGATCCGTGGAAGCCCATCGTCGAACAGTTCGCGGTCGGCGTCCCGACGTTCCGTTCGCGCGCGAACGAGGCTCGGCCGAAGCTGTGCGACATCACGCCGCTCGCCGCGCTCGATATCCCGATGCTGACCCTGGTGCCAAAGGACGAGACGCTTCACGACGGACCGGCTATGGCCCAACGATTCCGGCACAAACTGCCGAACGCACGCATCGATGTCGTCGAATCAACCAATCACCTGATGTTCATCGACGATTCGATGCTCGTCGCCGATCGGCTCCGGGCGTTTCTCACCGACGATCAGAGCGCGACGCAAACCGAGTGGTAGCCCCGGATGGACCACCCGGGCTTGATCGTGAGCGACTGGTCTGAGGTCAACCGATAGTCGGGCGCGACCGCCAGTAACTCCTCGAACGCAACACGCGCCTCGAGACGGGCGAGATGCGCGCCCAGGCAGAAGTGCACACCGTGGCCGAACCCGAGGTGTTGCATCTCGGGACGGCCCAACACGAACACATCGGGATCGCGGAATTGGCGTTCGTCGCGATTGGCCGCTCCCCAGTAGAGCTCGACGGGCGCTCCCGCGGGGATGATCACATCGTGCAATTCGACGGGCACCACCGTCGTGCGCAAGAGCATCTGCACCGGACCGTCATGACGCAGCATCTCTTCAACGAAGTCCGCGATGAGCGACGGGTTCGCGACGAGACGGGCGCGCAGGTTGGGATTACGGGCGAGGAACAGCGCTCCTGTACCGATCAGGTTCGCCGTCGTGTCATTGCCGGCGACGACGAGATGTAGGCAGTAGCCGAGAAGCTGTTCGTGCGACAGTGCCCGGCCGTCGACGGCGGCGCTCAGCAACGCGCTCACGAGGTCATCGGCAGGCTCGCGGCGGCGCGCCGCGAGCACCGGCTCGAACATCGCATAGATCTCGTCGTTCGCCGCGGCCGCCTCTGCGGGCTCACCCGCGATCGATATTTCGGAGAGTACGTGGCAGCGCAGATGCTGTTCGCGCGGCAGGCCGATCAAGTCCCCGATCATCGTGCTGGGGATGGGTGCCGCGAACTGCTCGACGACATCGAACCCCCGGCCGTCGTTACCAACCGCCAACAGCGCGCGGGCGACCGACCGGACATCGGCCTCGAGCGTGCCGATGCGACGCGAACGAAAACGGGCCGACAGCAAATCGCGCCACAGGTCGTGTTCGGGCGGATCCATGCGGGTGATCCGGTCGAATACCTCGGAGCGGGTCGCGGCCGACGAGAACCGCACGTGGTCGCGCGCCGCCTCGCGCACGTCGGCGAAGCGAGTCAATACGTAGGCGCCGCGCGCAACGTCGTGGAACACTGGATGTTCGTCACGCAACACCTTGTATGTCGGATACGGATCGCGATGGAACTCGTCGGTCCGCAATGCGCCGGGTGACACTGACACGAGGGCATCCTACGAGGGACCTTCTGCTCGCGAAGAGGCATACTCACATCACATAGACAGGAGCCGTCGTGATCGATGAACCGGCGCGCAGCATGGCCCGAGAACCCAACTTCGCCGCATTCACCACGATGCTGCCGAGTGGTCGACCGATGACGCACGTGATGTGGGTCGATTGCGACGGCGAGCACTTGTTGATCAACACAGAGACGCACCGGGCAAAATTCCACAACGTCGAGCGCAACCCCCTCGTGGCGGTGACCATCTGGGACCGCAACGATCCCTACCGCTACGCGGAAGTGCGGGGCCGAGTGGTCGACGTCGTTCGAGGCGAGGCTGCCCGTCAGCACATCGATGAGCTCAGCATGCGCTATGTCGACCACCCTACCCGCCCGACAAGATCGGCGAGCGGGTCATCCTCAAGATCAGCGCGGACCGCCAGCGCGAAAAGACGATGGGAGGCGAACCCCCGCCGCCCCAGCGGGGGTCCACCGACCTCGGTTTAGGAGTGGCCGGTTACGCGACCCGGCGATGCTCGTGATGGACGGGTTCGGGGCCGAACTCGCCCGAGCGGTGCAGCCGGGCCCGGATGGTCCTCACGTACACCAGTGCTTCGGCCTTGCTGAGCCGGCGCGACGGATGCTCTACCTCGCCCGGCTCGAAAAGCTGTGGGGCCGGGCCCTCGTACTCAAGTCGCGAAGGTGACGTTTCCACGAGCACGCTCCTACTCCGGTCAGCCGTTACCCCCGTCCGGACCGGGCCCAAACCTGTACGCGTTCGAGCGTGTCCGCGGTTGAGTGAATGCGGGGTGGGTACCAATGGGCACCGACGTGTCTCCAACGGGAGCGCAGAGCGCAAAAAGCAGAGCGCAAACAAAAAGCAGAGCGCAAACAAAAGGAGCGCCATGACGCGTGCAGCAAACGAGCCCGAGCCCGAGCCCGAACCCGAGCATGAGGGCGATCACGAGGGTGGGTCACCACCGGCGGATCCCGACGCCCCTGGGCGCTCGCTGTTCGAGGAGGAGGACGACGCGGTCGAGCCGAACGAACCGGCCTGAAACACCGATGGAGCAACACCAGCTACACGGGGCAGTCCTTCGATGGAAGCAGGTCGGGGCGCTATCGTCGGGCGCTTGCAGCCGCAGCGAGGCCAGCGAACCCAGCTCGTCGTCCCCGACCGCAGACAGAGGCAGTGCTGGCGTCCGCGAACGCCCTCGTAGATGCGACCGGCGCGGTCGATGCCCAGCGCCTCGACACATTCGCAAAGGTGCTGTTGGCGCCGGGCATGGCCGGTGCGCTGGCGTACGAGCCGATCGTTCCCGACGAGCAACGCGCACAGTTCGAAGCGAAGTTCGGCTTGCGAATCATCGATCGCGCAGCAGACGGCACATTCGTAGACGCGCCGCGCCGCCCCGTGTACGAACTGGGAAAGGCCCTGGTGACGCCAGTCGTCCCCTTGGCCCCGTCGACCCGCCCGGGGTACTAAATCTTCCAGCCATTGCAGCGCCCTGATGGCGAAGTCACCGGGTTCCTCTCGATCACCTACCTCGGCGAAGACGTCGGAAAATCCATTGCCGCCGGCCTTCCCGCCGGCACTCGATTGCGCATCGTCGACGAGGGCGTCGAGCTGTTTCGCACGGCGCAACTTCCTTAGGGCAGGTCGCTCCACGATCTGCCCATCGGCGGTCGTACTTGGGGCATCGCGCTCGACATCCCCGTCGTCACGTCACGAGGGTTGTCGACCGCAATTCCCGTGAGCGGCTTGGGGCTCACCGCCTTGGCCGCGCCGGCCACGCTGTTGTCGCTGCAGCACATCGAAGGTGTGGTCCACCTCGACAGCGGCGAGAGTGCCGTTCTCTACACCGACGGGCTCTCGAACGCCGCGACGAACACATCGACCGCTCGCTCGACCGACTCGTCGAGGTCGCGGATCGAGTCAAGTACAACCTCGACGCCGAGACCCTTGCGACGGCGATAGGCGACAGCGCGGAAGACGACGTGGTCGTGCTCGTCGCAACGCGCCAGTCGGGCGTCAACTACCGGTGACCTCGCCGACCCCGCCGTCGACGGTGACGGTGACGGTGGAGCCGGCGAAACGGATTCGTTCGATGCTCATGTCCGGCACTTGCGAAAGATCCTCACGGCCGATGCAGAGACTGGCTCCATCGGCCGACGGCCCCAGGTCGAGCATCGATCGCATCGAGAGCAACACCGACGCGGACGACCACGCCTGCGGAGAACACGAGGCCGGATACGCGACGGGCATCGGTGCCTCGGCGCGGGCGATGCCCGCAAAGAGCTCGGGCGGTCGGCCATCGAATTCGCTTGCGGCGTCGAACGCTCCGTCGATGATGCGATCGACGATGTCCCACCGACCGTAGCGGGCTGCGCCGGCGGCACAGATCGCGGTGTCGTGGGGCCAAACCGATCCGTTGTGGTAGCTGAGCGGGTCATAGGCAGCCATAGTGTCGGCCAGCGTGCGCAGCCCCCATCCCGTCCACATCGACGGCTGCATCAGCTGCTCGAGGTACTCGTTGGCGTGATCGGCATCGGCGATCCCTGTCCACAATGCGTGGCCTGGGTTGGTCGTCAGCGAATCGATACGGTGACCGTCTCCGTCGAGACCCATCGCGAACCAGCCGCGCTCGTCCCAGAACGATTCGTTGAACTCGACCTTGAGGCGCGCAGCCCGTTCGAGCAGCTCGCCGGAGTCGCGCGCGATGCCCATCGGGCCCACGAGTTCCGCCGCGCCGAGCAGCGCCGCGTACACATAGCCCTGTACTTCGGCGAGCGCGATCGGGCCTTTCGCCAGCGAGCCATCCGCGAATGTCACGCCGTCCCACGAATCCTTCCAGCCTTGGTTGGAGAGACCGGACGCGTCGCTGCGTCGATAGTCCACGAGGCCGTCGCAATTCGAATCGCCGTGACCGAGAATCCACGTCAGTGCCGCGTCTACCGCGGGCGCCAGCTCTCTCATCTCGGTGTCGCGCAATGCCCCCCACCGTCTCGTCTCCGCCGCGAGCATCACGAACAACGGCGTGGCGTCGACCGTGCCGTAATAGCGGCGCCGATTCCCGAACGGTCCTCCGCCCCCGTGACGGCGCAACTCGTGGAGGATCTTGCCCGGCTGCTCTTCGGCCACCGGGTCATGGTCCCGACCCTGAAGTTCGGCGAGCGTCGACAGCACACCGACCGCGAGCTCGGGGTCGAACGGCAGCGTCATCCACGACGTGATCAGAGAGTCGCGCCCGAACAGCGTCATGAACCACGGTGCGCCGGCCGCGATCACCGGTCGGTCGACGTGGGCCGAGTCGATGATGCGCAACGCGGCGATATCGGCCAACGCCTGCTCCACGACGAGCGACAGTCGCGGATCCTTCGAAACGACCCTCGGCACCGACGCCTGCCACGACGCCAACCGGCGCATCGGGATGGCGTCTCCGGGCACGCTGCCACAGGGAAACGCCAACCCCGCTGGTTCGTCGTCGACGACCGGCTCGACAGTGACGCTGATCATGGCTTCGCTGCGCCCGTCTACATCGAGCCGCCACGTCAACGTGCCAGAGGACAGGTCGACCTCGTCGGGCAGCGGCGCCGCGCGGACGCAGGTGCGTGCCGTCGCGTCGGCAGAATCGATCGTCCATCCTTCGTCGTCGGCGACGAGGCCGCGATCGGTCCCCGAGTGACCGGCCTTGACATCGAAAACGTGGGCGAAATCGGCGGCCAGACGTAAGCGCAACGTCCATCGTTGGCGCCGCGGCGACGTGTTGTGCACATGCACGTCTTCACGCAACCCGCCGGCCACCCATCGGCGCCGCGTCAGGACCGCTCGCGACGACGCATCCCCGCCTTTGCCCAATCGGGCCACGACCACCGCCGACAGCGGGGTCGGCGCGCTCGATGCGAGGACTTCCATCTCGCCTTCATCAACGGTAACGGCGAACAATGAAAGATGTCGTAGGTCATCATGCACCAAGCCGTGCGTGGCGGTGGTCATCTGGCCCGCCTCGTCGCTGATCGCGAATGTTCGACCGTCGACGAGAACGAGTTGACGCCGGCCGATCGAGGGAACGGCGTCGGACACGGCGTCGAGTGGATCACGCATATACCAAAGTCTCTCCCGTCGTGGAAGAATTGCCGCGGCAATGCGTTAGGGAATCGACACCCCGGGTAACGAAGTCACTTCGAGCGGAGGAGGATGTTGATGACGGCCGGCCTGTTTGCGATGAGCTGCCCCGAGTGTGGCGGCGAGTTGGCGAACGATCCTCTGGGCGCCACAAGCACCTGCGCCCCCTGCCAGCGCACGTACCTCCACCGGTTCGGTTACCTCATACCGGTCGCTTTTCACCCTGCCGAGGCCGCGTCCGTCGACATCATCCTTTCCGACGAGATCACCCTTTCCGACGAGATCACCCTTTCCGAGCCCGAGTCAGCGGTACTTCCTGTTCCCTTCGGGTGAGCTGAGATGCGAATCGCGCAGATTGCGCCGTTGTACGAGGCGGTCCCGCCGGCCGGTTACGGGGGCACCGAACGGGTCATTGCCGCCCTCTGCGACGGACTCGTCGACCTGGGTCACGAGGTAACCCTCTTCGCCGCGGACACATCGACCACTCGAGCGCGACTATCGGTCGCCGCAGATGCTCCGCTACGCGTGCGCTTGAGCCGCCGAGAGATGATCGAGCTCGCCCCCCACCTTCACCTACGCATGTTGGCGGACGTGTACGAACGCGCGGACGACTTCGATGTGATCCATTCCCACGTCGATGTCTGGACGCTCCCGTTCGCGCACTACGCGACAACTCCGACGCTCCTCACCATGCACGGACGACTCGACCTCGACCATCTGCGCCACATACTGCCGCTGTATCCAAACATCCCACTCGTGTCGATCAGCAATCACCAACGCCTCGCGCTCGACGGTCTCGGACTTCGTTGGGCGGCCACCGTGTACAACGGCCTCGAACTCGGGCGATATCACGCCTCGACACGGCGCCGCGGCGACCATCTCGCGTTCATCGGGCGGATCAATACCGAGAAGGGTCCCGCGATGGCCGTCGAGATCGCCCGACTCTCCGGACGATCACTGCACGTCGCGGCCAAAATCGATCCGCTCGACGCGGACTACTACCGCGACGAGATCGAACCCGTTTTCCGTGCCAACGACGTCTGGTTCATGGGCGAACTCACGGAAGACCTCAAGCCCGACTTCTACGCCGGTGCAGCAGCCACACTCTTCCCCAGTGACTGGCCCGAGCCGTTCGGTCTCGTGATGATCGAATCGATGGCTGCCGGCACGCCGGTGATCGCGCTACGGCGCGGTTCGGTACCCGAGATCATCGTCGATGGCGTCACCGGCTTCATCTGCGACGACCTCGATCAAATGGTCGACGCCGTCGATCGACTCCACGAGATCGACCCTGACAAATGTCGCCACCATGCCGCCACGTTCGGTGCCGCGAGCATGTGTGCTGCATACGAGCGTGTCTACGACGCGCTTGCATTGCGACCATTGCGTGACGATGGAGATCGATACAGAGAGGAAGAGCTCCTCTGCGCACCTGATAACGCCACCGGTCTGAACCCGACAAGACCATGATCGCCACGGTCGTCCTCGTCGCTCGCTACGGCTTGGCCAGCATGACCTCTGTCGACTTGACGATCACGAGCACGTCGTCATCGGGCGCGAGGTCGAGGTCTTGCGCCGACTCCCTGGTGATCACTGCGGTGACAGTCTGACCATCGGCCAACACGGTCTTGACCGTCGACATGACGCCGCCGTGCACGACCGACGTGACGCGCGCGCGGAGTTGATTGCGGGCGCTGAGACGCATGAGCGGTAGCTCCTCGGTTCGTTGGGGCTGGGTCATCACTGCAAGCGCGGCATCGAGGAACCGGCGCACCGCGCGTGCGCTCTCACGACGCCACAAGTCGACCGGATCGGCGGCCGCGCCGACGGTGGTGAGCGTGTCGATATGGTCGCCGAACGCCTGCTGTTGCGCTTGGAGCAGCGGCTCGGTCGCCAATCCTCGCCGCCGGCGCAACAACACCTTGAGCAGCAACTCTGTCCGAACGTCGCGCAGGTGCTCGACCGGCGCATCCAGCCATTCGCGTGCGACCCGCCGGCCGTGCGCAGTGCACGACAGCAACGTCCGTTCTCGCCCGCCTCTGCGCGGTCCCTTTCGGCGGACGATGCCTTTGCTCTCGAGCTGCTCGACGGCCCGATAGGTCAGCGGGCGCGAAAGCGTCCAGACGCGACCGAGCTCGCCGTCAGGGGCCAGCTCGGTGCCGATGGCCCATCCGTGGTCGACGCCCTCGTCGATCAAGGCGAGGCAGACACGCTCGCCTAGCGACAGATCGCCGCACCCGAGACGCCGCGCGCTCTCCGCTCGCCGTGGCGACGCCGCCGTTGACGCAGATTCGCTTGCCACGACCGGCACTCTAGCGCAAACTCATCTCCTGATGATTAGTTACTCAAGACCTGACTACGATGCCGCCCATGCGCACCCACCTCGACATCTCCTGATGTTCCTGTCTTTGCTCGGTCTGCTCGCCGCGGGCTGCGGCGACGACGCCTCGAGGTCAGCGCCGACCGGCGATGTCACCGTGTTGGCTGCCGCGTCGTTGACCGACTCGTTCAAGGAGATCGGGGCCGCCTTCGAGATCGCGTACCCGGGTTCGCGCGTCACGTTCAGCTTCGCTTCGTCGTCGGCGCTGGTTATTCAGATCAACCAGGGTGCCCCCGTCGATGTGTTCGCGTCGGCCGACACCGCCAACATGGACAAGCTCACCGCGTCGAGCGGCGCCGGCACGGCATCCACGCCGGTGACGTTCGCTACCAACAAGCTGCAGATCATCGTGGGCAAAGGCAATCCGAGGAACATCACCGGCATCGCCGACCTCGCGAAGCCCGGGTTGATCTACGTGACGGCAGCGCCCGAAGTACCCATCGGCGCCTATGCAAAACAAGTGCTCGACAAGGCGAACGTGACCGTCACCGCCAAGAGCCTCGAAGCCGACGTCAAGGCAGTGGTCAACAAGGTCACGCTCGGCGAGGCCGACGCCGGCATCGTCTACGCCACTGACGTGAAGGCGGCGGGCGACAAGGCGGTTGGTGTTGCGATACCCGATGACGTGAACGTCGTGGCGAAGTATCCGATCGCCGTCATCAAGGCGTCGAAGAAAGCAGCGGCCGCGACCGCGTTCGTCGGTTTCGTCACCGACGCGCAAGGCCAAACGATCCTCGCGAAATACGGATTCACCAAGCCCTGACGGCGCGGTCGCTCGTCGGTTCAGCAGTCTCGTTGTTCAGGAGCGAGTACGAGGCAGAACGGGTGACCGGCAGGGTCGAGGAAGACGCGAAACGTCGAGCCCGGCTGGACGTCCGCTTTTCGGGCGCCCCGTGCGAGCACGTGCACCTCGGCTGCGTCGAGATCGTCGACGTCGAAGTCGAGGTGGGCCTGTTGCGGGTGTTCGCTGCTCGGCCACACGGGTGGCTCATGGTCGGGGGCGAGCTGGAAGGCGAGCGCAGCACCGCCGTCGCTGCGTAGCTGCACCCAGTCGTCGTCACCGTCCTCTATCTCCAACCCGGTGATGGCGCTGTAGAACGTGGCCAGCGCGCGAGGGTCACGGCAATCGAGCGCCACGACGCTCAGTCGTCCGATGCGAGCCATGCACGCGAGTCTTGCAGGTCGGTTCATCAGTTCCATGGTAGGCCGGGTTGTCGGATTGGGGGTTTGGTGGTTTCGGTGGTGCCGTCGGGGTGGGTGATGTGCAGGGTGCCGTCGGGTTCCATGACGAGTCGGATCTTGGGGTCATGGGCGGCTCGGTGGTGGTG
>DATLFA010000058.1:0-244507 GCA_035525225.1 Acidimicrobiales bacterium | reverse complement strand
CGACAACGCATGCGACGTGCTTCTCGCGACTCACTCGAGGAATGGGGAATCGCTCTGACGTTATCGACATGATCGCAGGCATCCTTGACAGCCGCTCCTCACGTCACACCGCGAGGGTGAGCAGCGCGGTGGCGACCCGGTCGACGTCGGCATCGGACATTGCCGAACCGCTCGGCAAGCAGAGGCCCAGTTCGAACGCCCGTGCCGAGACGGCACCACCGATCACCTGGCATTCCGCAAACGCGGGCTGCATGTGCATCGGTTTCCACGTGGGCCGGCTCTCGATGTCGAGTTGCTCGAGATGCTGCCGGATGTGCTCACGATCGACGCCGAACACCGAAGGTTCGACGGTGACACACGTGAGCCAATTGGTCGATTCGCCATGCGGTGCGACCGGCATGAAGTCGATGCCGGCGACGCCCTCGAGGTGCTCGCGGTAGCGGCGGTTGATCGCTCGTCGACGTGCCACTTTCTCGCCGAGATTCTGCAACTGCCCGCGTCCCACTGCGGCGAGAAGATTGCTCAGCCGGTAGTTGTAGCCGATGTCGGAATGTTGATAATGCGGAGCGGGATCACGCGCCTGCGTTGCCAAATGCCGCACACGGGCGACGAGCCCCTCGTCGTACGCAACCAACGCGCCGCCACCACCACAGGTGATGATCTTGTTGCCATTGAACGAGAACACGCCGATCGCGCCGAAGCAACCAGCAGGCCGCCCGCGGTAGGTGGCGCCGAGCGCCTCGGCGGCATCCTCGATGAGGGGAACCTCGTGCTTTGCGCAAGCGCGCGCGAGCCGGTCGTAGTCGGCGCACTGACCGTAGAGGTCGACGGCGATGACGGCTGCGGGCAAACGACCCGATGCGGCCCGCCGTTCGAGCTCGTCGGCGACGAGATCGGGATCGATGTTCCACGAGGCGGCCTCGCTGTCGACGAGGACGGGGCGAGCGCCCACATAGGTGATGGCGTTGGCGGATGCCGCGAACGTGAAGCTCGACACCAACACATCGTCACCCTGCCCGACACCGAGCACGAGGAGCGCGAGGTGCAACGCGGCGGTGCCGCTCGACAACACAGCCGCGTGCGGCACCTCGGCGCGCGCGGCCAACTCGGCCTCGAAGGCATCGACGTGAGGGCCAAGGGGTGCAACCCAATTCGAATCGAAGGCGTCGAGCAGCAACTTGCGCTCGAGCTCGCCGAGATGCGGCGGCGAGAGGAACAGCCGGCTCACGGTGAACGCTCCGTCACAGATACTCGACGTTGGGCCCGGCAACGCAATGACGTGTGTCGAGCACATAGGGAGCGGCGGCGACAATCGTGTCGAGATCGAACGCATCGTGATCGACCAACACCACCACGGCGTCGGCTGATTTCGCCTCTTCGACCGTGGCACCGACTAATGCGATCCGACCGTCGACCGTGTCGAACGCAAGGTGCGGGTCGACGGCGTGCACCTGGGCGCCGAGGGCGAGCAGTCGTTCCGCGATGACACGCGCCGGCGATTCGCGCGCGTCACCGGTGTTCTTCTTGTACGCGAGGCCGAGCAACAAGATGCGACTGCCGTTCACCGCGAGGCGACGCGTGTTGAGCGCGCTGGTCAAACGGCGAACGACGTAGTCGGGCATGTGCTCGTTGACGTCGTTTGCGAGCTCGACGAAGCGGAAGCTATAGCCCAACGAGCGGCGCACCCGCCACGAGAGGTAGCTCGGGTCGATCGGAAGACAATGGCCCCCGACCCCGGGACCGGGGCGAAACGGCATGAAGCCGAACGGTTTCGTCGACGCGGCGTCGATGGCCTCCCACACGTCGATGCCGAGATCACCGGCGAACATCGCCAACTCGTTGACGAGCGCGATGTTGACGTGACGGAACGTGTTCTCGAGCAGTTTCGTGAGTTCGGCCTCTTTGGGTGTCGACACCGGGACCGTGCGTTCGACGATGCGGTCGTAGAAGCCCTTCACCGCGGCGAGCGATGCGGCGTTGATGCCCGAGACGACCTTGGGCGTGTTCGTCAACGTCCATGTCGGGTTGCCCGGGTCGATTCGTTCGGGGCTGTAGCCGACGAAGAAATCGGTGCCGGCGATGAGCCCCGAGCCTTCTTCGAGCAGCGGCGCAACCATCTCTTCGGTCGTACCTGGATACGTGGTCGATTCGAGTACGACGGTGGCACCCGGCCGCACGAATCGCGACAACGCGCGCGCCGCGTCCTCGATGTACGAAAGATCGGGGACACCTTCGCGCAACGGCGTCGGCACGGTCACGACCGCGACATCGAAACCGGCACACGAACGGCTCTCCGATGATGCCGTGTATCTGCCCGTCGCGATTGCCGCCGCGAGTTGCTCGTCGCTGATGTCCTCGACGTACGACTCGCCGTCGATGAGCCGTTTCACGCGATGCGCGTCAACGTCGTAACCGACGACCTCGAAGCCCGCGTCGACCGCGCGCATTGCGAGTGGGAGGCCGACATAGCCCTGACCGACGACGACGAGACGCTGTTCGTGCATGGCGGACCATCGTTAACAGACGCAACCCGCATAGGGAAGGAGGCCTAGTCATTTGTTGCCAGTGGTCTACGCGATGACAGTTCATGTCGTGACAATCTGTTCATTATTCGCATACATCAGCATCTGCCACGCACCCACGCGGCACTCGCGTTCGGGTGGGCCTGACGCGCGGCAAATGCGTACACGACTGCACCCACCGTGATCGTGAGTCGCCAACCGCCCGAGATCGAATCAGACACAAGGGGCGGTCGAACGACCTCGAGTGTTGCCGCGGCGATCGTTGCGTACGGGATGCGTCCCGGCCGAGTGTGCAAATCCCAGACGAAGGCGGCAAGCACCAGACCGGCCGTGTAGTAGTGGTGCACTTCGGGATCGAGCGCCAATCGCACCGCGATCGCGACGAGCGGCACCGCCGCCCAGTTGTGCCGGTGCACTGCGAACGAGGCACCCAGGGTCCCCAGAGTGATCTGCGCGATCCGGGCCCAGCTCGGAGTGTGTTCCGACGAGACACCGAGACGACGAAGCGCCGACTCTGGCGCGTTCGCGATCTTGAACTCGCTGAGCGCGCGAAACGTGTCCGGTTCCGCGAGCAGGAAAGAGAGCCACGGCAATGCGGCACACGCGCCGAATACCACGAGTCGGCGCAACCGGTAGGGGCCGGGAACCGCGCAGAGCGGCGCGAACCCGATCGCCCACGGCTTGGTGGCAGCGGCGAGCCCGATGACCACCGCGGGTATCCAGCGCCGATTCGTCGCCACCGCGTACAGCGCGACCGCAGTTGCGGTCAGCGCGAGTACGTCGTCGAAGTGCCCGGTGCGACAAGCCACCGTGCTGAAGAGCGACACGACCAACACGCCACCGACGAGCGTCGTGGTGTGTATTTCCCGAGCGGTCGAGGGCGTCGCCACGAATGCTGTGCGTTCGACCATCCTCAGCGCAACGAGACCAAGCACCGACATCGCGATCATCGCCGCAACCGGACCGATGGTCGGCCCGAGTCGCACGAGCGGCGTCGCAGCAACAATTGCCGGCGGCCCGAACTGGAACTCGGGATGCGACGCAAAGATTTGTAAGCCGCCCGGGCCGCTCAGGTCTTCACGAGTCCAACCGAACAGCAGATCACTGGCGTCGGCAAAGTAATGCCACGCCGTCGCGTGACTGATACGGAGATCGACGAGGAAGATCCCGGCCGCGACGCCACCGAGGATCCACCACCGCCGCGCGAGGACCTTCGGAGGAAGCAGTCTGCTCATACCCCCTGCTTCGCATATCTCGCGGTGACGACCAACGACACGGCCAGCGCGATGGTCCCCCCCGCGACGACGATCGCGACCGCTCGGTCGACGCTCTGACCCAGCCCCGCGACTCGGGCGGCGACGAAAACCAACACGAGCTGCACCGGCACCACGACGGGCAGCGTCCACCATCGGCCCCGCGCGGGTGTTGCGAACAGGTCGATCGGCCCGCCGCCGTGGCGGCGCAACAAACGCGCCGCCGGTTCGACTGCGATCAGGCCGATGCAGGCGCACGCGCCCACGATCGAGCTCTGCCGGCCCGTGCCTCCGAATCGCGCGGTCCAGGCCATGAGTCCGGCCATCGGCAGCGCCCCGCACGCGCCGAAACATCCGAGCCGCAGCGGCCACGCGCCGGCGGCGACAACGAGACTGGCGCCGAGCATCGCCAGCGCCATCTCGGTGTCGGGCACCGTCATGTAGACACCTGCCGCCCACAGCGCAACGAGTGGCGCGGCGAGCCCGTGGCGGGCCCAGCGCCGATCGAACGACGCGAGCGCCACGCCGCCGAGCACTGTCGTGGCGAATACGAGCAGCCGTACCCATCGCACATCAACGGGGGTCGGGGCGGAATCGAGCACGAACGCGCCCGGGATCGCGGCGAACAACGCGTAAACCATCGAAAGTCGGAACACATCGACCACCAGACCGGCCAACGTCAACAACGCCAGCGCGAGCACGACGCGATCGGGCAGGAACACGGCATCTCGCACCGCGTACGCGCACGCTGCGGTCGCCGCCAATCCCACGATCGGCAACGGCGATGCGCCTGGGCGTACCCGCCACCACGCGAGTCCGACTACGGCAGTGACCGCCAGCGCGGCGAGACCGGCGCGGGCGCCCGCCGTGAACTCGGTGGCGCGGACCGCATCGCGCAGTGTGTCGAGCACGCAAGTGGCTCGCGCGGAGCGACACGGTTCGGCCATTCGTCGATCATGCCGCGGAATCGAGCAAACAAGCGCGAGGCCCCCGGTACCCTTCGGGCATGGTCGAGCGGAACGCACCCCCGCGCCCCGACGCCGACATTCGTCTTCTGCCGGCGATCCGCGGCCTGCGCGTCGCGCACCTGACCACCGTCGACGTGAGCCTCCGCTATTTGTTGTTGCCGCAGCTCACTGCCGTTATCGGCGCGGGCGGCGAAGCCATCGGCGTGAGTGCACCCGGCCCCTATGTCGCCGAACTCGAGGCCGAGGGCATCCGCCACATCGCGCTCGAATCGTCGACGCGCAGCATGAATGTCCTCGCCGATGTGAGATCGGCCGCCGAGCTCTGGCGCGTCCTACGGCGCGAACGACCCGACGTCTTGCACACCCACAACCCCAAGCCCGGCATCTATGGCCGCATCGTGGGGCGACTCGCCGGCGTGCCCCTCGTCGTCAACACGGTGCACGGTCTCTACGCGAGCCCCGATGACCGCCGCACCAAGCGACTCGTGGTGTACGGCCTCGAGGCGTTGGCCGCACGCTTCTCTCACGCCGAGCTCGTGCAGAGCCCCGAGGACATCGATCTGTTGCGCCGCTACCGCATCGTGCCGCGCCGCAAGCTCACGTATCTCGGCAACGGCGTCGACCTCGTTCGCTTCGATCGCAATCGTCTGCCACCGGGCACTCGCGCGTCCGTGCGCGCCGAGCTCGGTGTCGATGACGACGAGGTCGTCATCGGCATCGTCGGGCGGCTCGTCGCAGAAAAGGGCTACCCCGAGCTGTTCGAGGCGATGCGCGCGCTCGGACCTCGTTGCGTGCTGGTCGTCGCCGGGCCCGATGACCCCGAAAAGGCCGACGCGCTGGATCGCACGCTCATCGACCGCGCACGCGCCGACGGCGTGCGCTTCATGGGCATGCATCGCGACGTCGAGCGCCTCTATGCGGCATTGGACGTGTTCGTGCTGCCGTCGCATCGCGAAGGTTTTCCTCGCGCCGCGATGGAGGCCGCGGCGATGGCACTGCCGATCGTCGCGACGGATATTCGCGGCTGCCGTCAGGTCGTCACCCACGGGGACAACGGCCTGCTCGTACCCCCGCGCGACCCGGTGCGCCTCGCCGAAGCCTTGCGTCAACTCGCGGACGACGCGGGATTACGGCGCACGATGGGCGCGTCGAGTGCACGTCGCGCGCGCATTGAGTTCGATGAACGCGCGGTGGTGACGACGGTGCTCGACACCTACGAGCGTGCGCTTTCGGAGCGGCAACCTGCGGATCGCTCGCGCAAGCGTCGCCGGCGCACCCCCCGTCAGTTCATCAAGCGCGCGTTCGACATCGCGACCGCCGGCACCGCGCTCATCGTCCTAGCGCCGGTGATGGGCGTGGTCGCGCTCGCCGTGTTGCTGCGCCACGGCCGCCCCGTGTTGTTCGTGCAACAACGCCCCGGCCTCGACGGTGTCCCGTTCCGGCTGTACAAGTTCCGCACGATGCGCGACGCGTGCGCCGCCGACGGTCATCCGTTGCCCGACGAGCAGCGCCTCACGCGACTCGGCCGCTTGTTGCGGGCGACGAGCCTCGACGAGCTCCCCGAGTTGGTCAACGTGTTGCGGGGCGACATGAGCATCGTGGGCCCGCGGCCGTTGCTGCCCGACTACCTGTCGCACTACACACCGCGCCAGGCCCGCCGGCACGAGGTTCGCCCCGGCATCACCGGGCTGGCCCAAGTCAGCGGCCGCAACGCCACCACGTGGGAAGAACGACTGACCACCGACGTGTGGTACGTCGACAACTGGTCACTCGGTCTGGACTTGCGCATCGTGGTGCGGACGGTGCCGCGCGTGTTCGCCGGCGCCGGCGTCCGCCAAGCGGGTCACGCCACGATGCCGCGCTTCGACGAGTCCGCGAGCGACGGGCCCGAGTCGCAATGACACCACTCGTCATCATCGGCTCCGGCGGGCACGGGCGAGAGACGCTCGACATCGTCGAAGCGATCCACGCGCGTTCGCCGAGCTTCGAGTTCATCGGTTTCATCGATGAACGACGCGACAACGAACCGCTCGTCGTCGCGCGCGGCGCGCGCATCATCGGCTCGCTCACGACAATGCGCGAGCGCGACCGCAACACCCGCTATGTGATCGGCATCGGCTCGGGAGACACGCGCCGCGCAATCGATCGACAGCTCACCGAATGGGGCTTCGAGCCCGCGGTGCTCGTCCATCCAGATACGACAACCGGCGCGGGCGTGACGCTCGGTGCGGGCGCAGTGATCGCCGCGGGCGTCCGCATCACGACCAACGTGACCCTGGGGCGCCACGCGCACGTCAACGTCAATGCAACGGTCAGCCACGACTGCCGTCTCGCCGACTACGTCACCATCAGCCCCGGCGTGACCGTGAGCGGCAACGTATCGATCGGAGAAGGCACCCTGATGGGCGCTGGGTCGACGGTTATCCAGAATCTCTCCATCGGCGCATGGGCCACCGTGGGCGCCGGGGCCGTCGTTGTCACCGATCTCGCGGCCGCCGTCACCGCCATCGGTATCCCCGCCCGCCCGCGGCCAGCCGCAACGGCTGAGTCACCGGGTAGGGTGCAATCAACACGACAAATTCCCTGACGTGTCGGGCCGGCCAATCTGCCGGCTGAGGGAGCGGTGCTCCGGACCCTGGTAGCGCGATCTGTTCGATCGAACCAGGAGATCACCATGAGCCGTAGAGAGACCTCTACTCGTGTGCTCGCGCACGCCTCATCGTCGATCTCAGGACAACCAGGAGGTCATCCATGAAGGCACTCGTGTATCACGGACCTGGCCGCAAGGCATGGGAAGAGGTAGCGAAGCCGACGATCGTCGATGACACCGATGCAATCGTGCGCGTCGACGCCACCACCATCTGTGGCACCGATCTGCACATCCTCAAAGGCGATGTGCCCGCGGTGACCGATGGGCGAATTCTCGGCCACGAAGCGGTTGGCACGGTCGACGCGGTCGGTAGCGGCGTGAAGAACGTGAAGGTCGGCGACCGCGTACTCGTGTCATGCATCACCGCATGCGGCGCGTGCCGATTCTGCCGTGATGGTCACTACGGCCAATGCCTCGGCGGCGGCGGTTGGATCCTCGGTCACCTGATCAACGGCACGCAAGCCGAATACGTGCGTGTCCCTTTCGCGGACACGTCGACCTACCAAGTACCCGCCGGCGCGTCCGACGAACAGATACTGATGCTGGCGGACATCTTGCCCACGGGCTATGAGGTCGGCGTCCTCAACGGCGAGGTGCAACCGGGCGATGTCGTCGTGGTCGTCGGCGCCGGCCCCATCGGCCTCAGCGCCATCATGGGCGCGCGGTTGTTCAGCCCGAGCCACGTCGTCGCCATCGACTTGGCCGACACCCGCCTCGAAGCGGCGAAGCAGTTCGGCGCCGACATCGTCGTCAACAACTCGCGCGAAGACGCTGTCGCGATCGTCGCCGGGCTCACCGGCGGCTTGGGCGCCGATGTGTCGATAGAAGCGGTCGGTGTGCCCGCGACCTTCGAACTCGCTACCCAACTCGCACGGCCCGGCGGGCACATCGCCAACATCGGCGTGCACGGCGAACCAGCGACCCTGCACCTCGAGCAGTTGTGGAGCCGCAACGTCACCATCACGACCGGGCTCGTCGACACGTATACGACCCCGACACTGTTGCGTCTCGTGACCAGCAACCAAGTCGATGCTGGTCGCTTCGTCACGCATCACTTCACGCTCGACCAGTTCGAAGAGGCCTACGACGTCTTCGCCCGCGCCGCCGACACCGGTGCGCTGAAGGTCGTCCTCACAAGGGCATGACGTTCACGCCCGAATCACACGACTACGAATTTCACAACTACAAGGAGCAATCTTAATGAAACGCAGAACCCTCGATGTCCTCTTCAGCGCCGGTGGGCTGGCTATCGCCGTGCTGCTGTTGGTGCTCGGAATGGTCATGACCAGCAACGCGGACTTTGCCAAGACCTACGTGGCGGAGCAACTGGGCGAGCAGAAGATCAACTTCAAGACGGCCGACACGCTCACCGCCGCGGAGAAGGAATCGGCGTGCCTCGTCGAGTACGCGGGCCAACCGCTGCTGACGGGCAAGCAAGCCGAGTGCTATGCCAATGACTTCATCGGCCTGCACCTCCGGGCGACGCCCGATGCGAAGACCTACGCCGAACTCGGCGACGTACAGGCCGGCTTGCGAGCCCAGATCACCGCCGCAACCGCAGCCAACTCACCCACGCTGCCGGCGCTGCAGAAGCAACTGACCGATACCACCGCCCAGCGCGAGACGCAGTTCAAGGGTGAAACCCTCCGCGGTCTGCTGCTGACGTCATACGGATTCAGCGTCTTCGGAGTGAAGGGCGAACAAGCCGCATCCGTCGCGTACGGTGCGGCCGCGGTGCTCGCACTGCTGTCGATTGCCGGCCTCATCCACGCGTTCAGGACGCCGAAGGACAAGACCTTCGCCGCTCCTGAACGGCCGACGGACAAGACCGCAACAACCAAGCCCCTCATCGGCGTCTGACCGTCACCAAGACCGACGCGCCGCGCCCGGCGCCCGGCGAGCCCCGCTGGGAGCGGCGCGTCGGTCACGCCCTGACGGGTGAACGTCCCAAGATGTGACGAAATCGACAGAATATGGGCGACCCGTGAGGTTTCTGTCGTTCACCTCGCACGATTTTGCGGCAGAATGGGGTGATTCGCTGGACGCGAACCCACGCGACGTTGGATAGCCGCCGCGTTCACGCGAAACGGAGGGCGATGTTTCGGGAGCAAAAACTTTCACAGGCCTTCGTCGAGTTGGTCGACACGCTGGTCGACGACTTCGACGTCGTCGATTTCATGACGTTGTTGACCGAGCGTTGTGTCGAGTTGTTGGGTGCCACCGATGGTGGTCTCATGCTCGTCGACCCGCTCGGCGATCTGCGCGTGGTGGCGTCTTCGAGCGAACAGATGCGCACCCTCGAGCTTCTCGAGTTGCAGTCGTCGGAAGGGCCGTGCCTCGACGCGTACCGCACCGCCGAGGCCGTGGGCGCCGACGATCTCGCGGCGATTTGCAACAATTGGCCCGGTTTCGGCACGCATGTGCGCGACGCGGGCTACCGATCGATCTACGCGGTCCCGATGCGGCTCAGGGCCAATGTCATCGGCGCGCTCAACTTGTTCAACACCGATCAGGCTCCGTGGGAGGCGGACGATCTCAAGCTCGCGCAGGCGTTGGCCGACGTCGCCACCATCGGCTTGTTGCACCATCGCGCCATGCACGATTCGGTGCTGTTGTCGACGCAACTGCAGACGGCGCTGGACTCGCGGATCGCGATCGAACAGGCAAAAGGCCTACTGGCGGAGCGCATCGCAACGACCACCGACGAGGCGTTCGAACGACTCCGACGCTACGCCCGTTCGCACAACCTCCTGCTCGCGAACGTGGCCGCAGACCTCGTCGCGGGCACGTTGCCCGACGGGGCGATGGACGAGTTGCGGGTGCCCCGCCACCACTGAACCCTGCCGCTCGCCTGCCGCGTGGCCGGTATCTGCGGGTACCCTGGGGCGCAGCGACGCCCTGATCCTGCGCAGCGACGGGCGTGACCTTTCTTTGGCGATATGCCACGCCTGACCGGCTCGGCCACGCCAAGAAAGCGTTCAGAATGATCGGTACGGCCCGCGGCGCGTTGCCCGACAGTGTCTATTGCAGCCCGACGAAGACCCGCGTGCTCGGTGCGGTCGGCCGACGATTGCTGCCGCATCTCGTCGAGGCGACGGTCATCCCCACATTCCTGTTCTACGTGGCCTTCGTGACCCGCGGTACGGTCACCGCCTACGTCGTCGCGCTGCTGTGGACGTATCTGGCGATCGTGCGAAGGATGGTCGTACGCCGACCCGTACCGGTGATCGTCGTGCTGGCGTGTATCGGCATCACGGCGCGCACCTTGTTCGCTCTTGCGAGCGGCAGCACGTTCGTCTACTTCTTTCAGCCGGTCGCCGGAAAGATCGTGTTGAGTCTCGTGTTCTGGGCATCCATCGCGACCGGGACGCCACTCGTCGCACGATTCGCACATGACTTCTGTTCGATCGCGCCCGACGTCGAGTCGCGGCCGGCAATCGTGCAGCTCTACCGCCGCCTCACCCATCTCTGGGCCGGCGTGAACCTCGTGATCGCCGGATTGGGATTGCTGTTGCTGCTCACCGTGCCCGTTTCGACATTCATCGCCGTCAAGTCATTCATGGCGATGGCCTTGACCGCGGCCGCCGTCGCGCTCACCGTCGCCGCGTCGGTCCGCGTGGCGCGCCGCGAAGGTGTGTTCGCGTCCGTGTCGTCAAACGGGACACTCATGGCGCGCGCCGAACATGCGCTCGTCGTCGTTTAGTGATTGGACCTGGCGAGGGATCACGTGCCGATATCGGCAAAGATGAAGCGGTTGACGTCGATGAACTCGGTCTCGTCGCTCGGCATCTGGTCGGCCGGATAAATCGCATTCACCGGACAAACCGGCACGCAGGCGTCGCACGACGTGCATTCGTCCGGGTTGATGTAGAGCATCTGGTCGCCATACAGAAACTGCAGCTCTGGGTGCGCCGGATGAACGTTCTCAACGGCTCCTTCACGGTCTTTGCCGATCAACTGCCCGTCGACGAGCTCGTAGATGCACTGCACCGGGCACTCCTGCACGCAGGCGCGATCCACGACGTCGATACAGGCCTGACCGATCACATAGGGCTCACCCATGACGTCTCCGGTTGGGGAGAGGACGCGAGCCGGCGTTCACGACGAAACCGACTCCTTCTCGCCACGAGTTCGCGTTCCCCCTTCGACCCGGCGTGAAACCTTGCCGAGTCGCGTGATGTAGCGCAGCGTTCGCGCTCGCGCGCGCTCCGCGTCGTCGTCGAGCCCTGACATGTCTTCGAGACCCCACCGTTGCAACACGGTCGGCACGAGTATCTGGTCGTGGTGGATAGCGAGGCTGTAGACGCCGGCCTTCGCCATGGTGCGGGCGTGACGGGCGAAGTCGTCGATGTCGGTGCCCGGCATGGTGAAGTTGCGCACTACCCGGTCGATGGCCCTGACCATGTCCGACGGCGCGAGGTCGATGGCCGCCGAGGCGAGGTCACGGTAGAAGAGATGGTGCAGGTTCTCGTCGCTCGCGACACGGTTCATGACCGCGACACCGACCGCGTCGGTCAGGAGCTTGCCCGTATTGCGGTGCGAGATGCGCGTCGCCAGTTCTTGAAGAGTCGTGTACACGAGCGCGTCGGTCACATCGTCGAACGCGGGTACCGAGCCCGACGTGACTTGGCGCATTCGGGCGCGCTCGAGCGCGACCGGGTCCAGTGCTCGCGTGACCATGAGGTAGTCACGGATCACGATCGAGTGCCGGCCTTCTTCCGCGGTCCAGCGGCGCGCCCACTCGCCCCATGCGTCGTCCTTGCCGAGGCGGTTGAGCTCGGCGAAGTACAACGGCAAGTTGTCCTCGGTCAAGAGGTTGACCGTGAGCGCGACGCGTGCCGCCGGGTCGAGCAATGGGTCATCGCCCCACGACTGATCACCATCGGAGTATTTGCCTCGGCCCCACGGCACATATTCGTGCGGGAACCATTCGTGCGTCGTCGCAAGGTGTCGCTCGAGCAGGGTCTCGACGACCGGAACGAGTTCGGCGGTGATTCGCGTGGCATCCATGACGTCCCCTGACGGTCGAGCGACTGACATCGGCCTGCGCTGCCCAGGGTCCGGGGAGAAGCACGGTGCCGGCCAGTGGCCGGCAAATCGAATGGTACCCACGCCCGACCGAATCGACACGTGGACCGATACCAACTCTCGATGCCATTCGCACTCGAGGCCGTCTCGGCCCCGACGTCCGATCTCTCCAGATTCTCACCAGACTTGCCGTGGACTTTCACCATGAGAGGCGAGGCTTTGCCCACAACGCCGAGCGACGCTCGCGCTCCACGAGGAGAACATCCGATGAGCAACGAACACCCCCAGCTCCCGAGTCGCCGCCGCATGCTCGGCCTGCTCGGTGGGTTCGGTGCCGCAGTGGTGGCCGGCTGTGGCGACGACGGTGCGACCACCGCCGCGCCTACGACCACGACGGGCACGGCGACGGCGACGAGCACGACCGCCGGCGCACCCTCGACAACCGCCGGCGCGACGTCGACGACGACCGCCGCCGCGGTCACCAGTTGTACGAAGATCCCCGCCGAAACGGCCGGCCCCTATCCGGGCGACGGCACCAACGGGCCCAACGTGCTCACGCAGAGCGGAGTCGTGCGCAGCGACATCCGTTCGAGCATCGCCACCGCGAGCGGCGTCGCGACCGGCGTACCCCTCACGATCAAGCTCGACGTGGTCGACAGCAAGAACGGATGCACGGCGCTCGCCGGCGCCGCGGTCTACCTGTGGCACTGCGACATGAGCGGCCTCTACTCGATGTACTCGCCGGGGGTCACCGCAGAGAACTACCTGCGCGGTGTCCAGGCAACCGACGCCAATGGCAGCGCCACGTTCGTCAGCATCTTCCCGGGCGCCTACTCCGGGCGCTGGCCCCATATCCACTTCGAGGTCTTCCCGAGTCTCGCGTCGGCTACCAACGGTCAGAACAAGACCTTGGTGTCGCAGCTCGCGCTGCCCGACGACGTGTGCAAGGCCGCGTACGCGACCACCGGCTACAGCCAGAGCGTCACCAACCACGCGCGGACGTCGCTCACGAATGACAACGTCTTTCGCGACGGCGTCACGCTGCAAATGCCGACGGTCACCGGCAGCGCGACTGCGGGCTACGTGGCCACTCTGCTCGTCGCGGTGTAATTCTCTGCGGGTGGCACCAAAGCAATACTGGATTCTCAAGAGCGAACCCGACTCCTTCAGCATCGACGATCTCGAAAAGGTCGGCACGACCGCGTGGGACGGAGTGCGCAACTACCAGGCTCGCAACTACCTTCGCTCACAACGCAAGGGCGATCGCGCGTTGTTCTACCACTCGAGTTGCGCCGAGCCCGGCGTCGTGGGCATTGCCGAGATTGCGCGCGTCGCGTACCCCGACGACAGCGCGTTCGACCCGGCCGACAAGCACTACGACCCGAAAAGCGATCCCTTCGACCCCACGTGGTACATGCCCGACGTCAAGTTCGTGCGCCGGCTCCCTCGCGTCGTCACCCTGCACGAACTGCAAGGGCGCCCCGAACTCGTTGGTCTCTTGCTCACGAGAAAAGGCAACCGCCTCTCGGTGATGCCCGCCAGCAAGGAGCACTACGACTTCATCGTGGCGCTTGCCGGCCGTCGACCACGATGATGCGCCCTCGATCACTCTTGGCGGCGGTCGTCGGAGTCGCGACGGACCCTGAGTCGACGCCGATGTGCGCGACTGGCTCACCGAGGCCTACCTTGCGGTCGAAATGACGACCATCGAATCGCTCCTCGAACGCTACGAAGCGGCTCGGCCGGCTCACCCCGATCGACCGTGGGTACTGCTCAATCTCGTGTTGAGCGCGGACGGACACGCGTCGGTCGGTGGTCGGGTCACGCAACTCACGTCGCCCACCGATCAGACGCTCTTCCACCATCTGCGCACGCTCAGCGATGTCATCCTCGTCGGCGCATCGACGGTGCGCGCGGAGAAGTACGGACCAGTGCGCATCACCGACGAGGTGGCGCGTCGACGAGTGGCCAACGGACGCCCAGAGCGACCCACGCTCGTGATCGTCTCGCGATCGCTCGATCTCGATCTCCGTGCGATCGTCGACGCCGGGCAATCGGTCGTCGTGATGACGTGCGCAGCATCCGACGCGGAGCTTCGGGCGCGGATCGAGGAGAGCGCAGACGTGATCGTCGTCGGTGATGAGATCGTCGACCTGCGTCGCGGCCTCGGCCTGTTGCACGAGCGCGGCGCGCAAGTCGTGTTGTGTGAGGGCGGGGCCGTGCTCAACGGCGAACTCGCGCAGGCCGAGCTCATCGACGAGGTGTGTGTGACCGTCGCGCCGGTGCTCGGCGGCGATCCATCCACGCGGTCGGGCGCGTTGCAGCACCACTTGCTGCGCATGGAGCTACAACAAGCACACACCGTCGACGGCAACGTCTTCCTGCGCTGGACGGTCGTGTAGTCGTGGTCGACGAACGCACGAGCCGTTGGGCGATGTACGAGGCGGCCGAGCCCGCCGCGGTGACGGGTTGGCGTCTCGAGACGATCGTCGCGGCGGCGCGTCACTATCCGACCAACGGCATCCGTGTGGCGCCCGACGGGCGGCTGTGGATCACACAGGTGCTCGGACGGCACATCACATCGCTCGACCCGACGACCAACGAACAACGGGTGGTCGTCCCGCTCGGCGGCGGCCTCCTGGGGCCGGATGATCTGGCCTTCGACCGCAACGGCAACACGTTCGTCACCGAGCCTCACGACGATCGCGTCTCACGCGTGTCGCGCGACGGTGAGTTCGAAGTGTGGGTCGAAGGGCTACCGAGTGCCAATGGCATCACGATCTCGCGCAGTGGGCGCTTGTTCATCGACGAGTGCCGGCCCAATGGCCGCCTCGTGGAGATCGACATCGACGAGCCCAACCAGTGGCGGGTCGTGATCGGCGATCTGGGTATGCCCAACGCGCTCGAGATGGGGCCCGATGGGTGGCTCTACTTGCCCG
The DNA here is from genome assembly GCA_035525225.1 of Acidimicrobiales bacterium. Taxonomy (GTDB): domain Bacteria; phylum Actinomycetota; class Acidimicrobiia; order Acidimicrobiales; family WLNW01; genus DATLFA01. Next base: position 229,147 of record DATLFA010000058.1, on the reverse strand, counting down.
AGGTCTCGGCAAGTCGGATATTGGCGGTTGATCCCAACTCGGGCGCGACGCGTGTCGCCGTCGACAACGTCTTCGCGCCGAGCGCGGTGAAGTTCGACCACCGCGGCCGGCTCGTGGTGACCGAAGCCGGCGCGGGTGTGGTGACCGTGGTCGATCTCGCGACTGGTGAGCGGCGCGTCCTCACGCACCTCGCGCCCGGCCTCGACAACCTCGCGTTTGCCGACGAGCACACGATGTACGTGTCGAGCTTCGTCACCGGCGCCATCTTCCGGATCAGTCTCGATGATGGCGCCAGCGAAGTGCTGAGCAATCCGGGACTGATCACCGCCAATGGGCTCTCGCAATCGGTCGACGGCACCTTGTTGGTCAGTGATCGGCTGAGCATCGTCGAAGTCGACCATGCGGGTTCGCTGCGGCGCATCGCGACCCTCCCCGTCGACATGCAGTTCGCGATTGCCGGTGCGGTGATGACGGGCGACGCACTGTGCGTGTTGACGCTTGACGGAAGGCTCATGCAGCGGCGCTCGGGCGAGTCCAGCTTTCGAGAGTGGTCGATGCCCGGCGTCGTCGACGTGGCGACCTGTATCGATCGGCTCGGCTCGCACGTGCTCGTTGGTGCGGGTAGCGATGTGTTGGCGGTCGAGCCCTCGGGGGCGGTGCGACGATCGATCGCCACCGGGCTGCGGATCTCTGCGGTGGCCGCGTGCGACGAGAGTGTCGTCGTGTGCGAGCGCGGCACCGGCACGGTCGCGCTGTTCGACGGCGGGACGGCAACCGTGTGGACCGGCTTCGCCGATCCGGCCGCCGTCGCGCTGACTGCAGACGCGGCGTTCGTCGCCGAGGAAGCGTCACGGCGCATCGTGCGGGTCTCGCGGGAAACCGGCGAGCGGACGGTCGTCGCGACGGAGATGCCATTCGGATCCCCTCTCGAAGGGGTCGCCAACGGTGTCGGTCCACCGTCGCTGTGCGCGGCTGCCGACAGCGCAGTATTCGTCGGATGTTCGGGCGACGCGAGCGTGCGACGATTGTCGAGTACGTGAACGGCTTCAAGCGCCGTGCGACGGACTCGTCAACCGCCGAGGGCGAGCCAGGCCTCGGCGACGACCGGGTCGCCCACGACGTCGATGATCGGCGAGCGGTGACGGCGTCCCCATAGCGAGAGCAGCAGTGCTTCGGCAGTGCCGCGCAACGCGGCGTCGCCTTTCGCGGGTTCGCGGCGCACCTGCAATTCGTTGCCGGTGGACCACACCAACCATTCACCCGGTGTGTCGGTGCAATGGACGTGCAATGACGACTGGGGCAGATCGCCGCCATCGCGGATGATGCGGCGGGGCAACATCATCGACAGGTACTCGTCGACACCGTCGCTCGCGATCACCGGGTCGATGATGGCCGCGGCACCGATCGCATCCTGCGCATCCCAACGATGCACAGTGAGCTCGTGCAGTTGGCGACGGCGCCACACGCCTGCCGTGCGCGGCGCCGGGAACGGGTGCCAAGTGGGTGCATCGACGGGCACCTGCGACAGCGCGGCGATGAGCGCTTCGCCGCCATCGCGTACCCACTGCACCAGCGCGCCGGGCGCTGGCACCGGGGCGATGTTCTCGCGCGGCGGCGACGCTGCGGTCAGCACAGACTCGGTTGCCCACCGATGGACGAAGGCGATGTGGCCCCCGAGATGGGCGAGATCCCAGCCGGGGCAGGCCGCGATGGGCGCCGTCAGGGGCCCGCACTCGATGGCGGCGACAAACGCGTCGAGCTCGCCCCGGAGCAGGTCGAGGTGGTCGAGGTGGCCTTCCACGAGGACAGATTACGACCAGAAATGATGCCACCGGCCGCTAACTATTCCCCGTGACCTGCCGATTCCTTTGAGATCCAGTGGATACCAGAGAGGAGACGTTGCCCATGCGGGCCGAGCCCAAAAGCACCGCAACGACTTCATCGGAGACGGGTCCACTTGTCATCACACCCGCCGACAGCGCCGAGGCCGAGCGACAGGTCAACGCCGCATCGCGTGGGGTGATCCCCGCCGGGATCTCGCTGTATCTCATCTTGTCGATCGCAACGGCGGCGTTGATTCGCTTGCTTCCCGAGCAGTCGGTCCTCGTCGAGCAGTCGATGACCTCGGCACTGGTGATCGTGATCAGCGCGCCGGTGCTATGGGCCTTCGCCACGAAGGCAAAGGCCAAGGGTCTACGCCAGTGGGAAGAGATGTATGCCCGCGAGCGACGCTTCCGCGAAGCCGTGCAACGGCGCGAGTTCGAGACCCAACTCGCGAACGCGCTCGACATGGCCGACACCGAGGACGAGGCGCTCGAAGTCACACGGCTCGCCATCGAATCGCTGACACCGGACATGCGAACCGCGCTGTTGCTGGCCGACAACAGCCACGCTCATCTGCTCACGATCATCGCGTCCGGTGGCAACGATTCGTTCGCCGGTTGCCCGGTCGACTCACCAAATCGTTGCATCGCGGCTCGGCGCGGACAGACGCAGATCTTCCCTGATTCCAAAGCACTCGACGCCTGCCCAAAGTTGCGCAATCGGCCCGACGGCGACTGTGGCGCCGTGTGCGTCCCTGTCGCGATCGGCGGCCGTACGGTGGGCGTTCTGCACGTCGTGCACGGTGAAGGCGAGCCGCCGGCATCCGTCGAGACCATCAAACACCTCGAGATCGTGGCAAAGCAGGTGGGCGGGCGTATCGGCACGCATCGAACGGTGAGCGAATCGCAGGCGCAGGCGAGCACCGACTCACTGACCGGTCTGCTCAATCGGCGAACGCTGGAGAACAAGGTGCGGGTGCTGCAAGCCGAGGGCACTCCGTTCGCGGTTGTCATGGCCGACCTCGATCGGTTCAAGCTCGTCAACGACACCCACGGCCACCAGGCGGGCGATCGAGCGCTGCGTTCGTTCGCCGCCGTCGTGAAAACGACGCTGCGGCCACAGGATCTGATCGCTCGCTGGGGCGGCGAAGAGTTCGTCGTGGTGATGCCCCATACCAGCGAGCACGACGCGCTCGGCGCGTCGGAGCGCATCCGCGAGAACCTCGCGCTGGCCGCGCAGCGCGGCGACATCGACGCGGTCACGGTCAGCTTGGGTATCGCCGGTGAGACCCACGGTGACTTCAACGCTGCCCTCGCGCGCGCCGACGCTGCCCTGCACGAAGCCAAGGCGCTCGGGCGGAACCGATCGATCGTGTACGAGGGGCAGGAACTACGTCGCACCGCCCACACTCTGCCCACCTGAGACCCAGCAGGGCTCAAGGCCGACCGTCTACAGCCGAAGAGATCACTGTGAAATGGTGGAGATGGACAACCGGCGCCGCAATCGTCACCGTCCTGCTCAGCCGCGCGTTCTCCGCGGACGTCCCTTCGGTGATGATCCTCGAGACCGGAGCGGCCGTTGCGGTGATCGCCGCCGTCGTTGCCGTCCGCAAGAGCCCACAGAACGCACGGGGCTGGGGCATGGTCGTCGCCGGGCTCGTGTGTTGGTGGTTCGGCGACCTCGCGTTCGACTTCTTCCGATTGCGCGACGGCGAACCTCCGGCGGTTTCGCTCGCCGACGCGCTCTACCTGCTCGGCTACCCGCTGATTGCCGTCGGTTGCGTCCGACTCATCCGCCAGGAACGCCTGCCCGGGGCGCGCGATGGGTTGCTCGACGGTATTGCCTTCGGCAGCGCCGCATCACTCGCCGCGTGGCGCTTCCTCGTCGAGCCGACGATCGCCGATGGAGGATCCACGGTCGAACGAGTCGTCCTCGCGGCGTATCCGCTGGGCGACGTGCTGCTGCTGGCGTTGGTCTCGTGGCTGGCGCTCATTCCGGGGCGCCATCGTCGTCCGTCGCTCATCCTCGCCGGCTTTCTCGGCGCAATCTTCTTGGTGGACATCGCGTACGCCATCGCCACGCATACGGAGTCGCTGTCGGTGCTGCTTTGGCTCGACGCGGCGTACCCAATGGCGTACACCCTGCCGGCCATCGCGATGATGCAGACGGCGCACCGGTCGACCCCGAGACCCGAGCTCGGGTTGCATCCGGCGCGCGTGTTGTTCTTGGGAATCTCGCTATGGCTCATCCCCGTGTTGACGATCGCGACGGTCGGAGTGAAGATCGATCGATCCGTGGTGGCGCTACTCGCCAGTGCCGCGACGACTGCGGCGGTGCTCGCCCGCTTCGTATTCGTCGTTCGTGATCGTGATCGGATACGTCAGCATCTGATCCACGTCGCATCGCACGATCCGTTGACCGGCCTCGCCAATCGCCGCCTGTTCATGGACCGTCTCGATCGCGCGTGCGTCGATCCGGGCCGCCAGGCCGCGCTCATCTTCATCGACCTCGACGGTCTGAAGGTGGTGAACGATTGTTACGGGCACGACGTGGGCGATCTCGTGTTGATCGAGGTCGGCAAGCGCCTCGATGCGCACGCGCCGCCGGCGTTTCTCTCTGCGCGTCTCGGCGGTGACGAGTTCGCCATCGTGTGCGACGACGTCGCCGACGGATTCTCGCCGCAGGACCTCGCCGATCGACTGCTCGTCAGCTTGCGCGAGGATCCGCTGCGGCTCGCCGACGGAACGAACCTCGGCATCACCGCCAGCGTGGGAGTCGTGACCTTCGCGGGTGGGACCGCGAACGCCGAGGCATTCATCAAGCACGCCGACGACGCGATGTACGAAGCAAAGCGAGCGGGTGGCGACCGCCTCGCCGCACGCGCCTGGCACCACGAGGACTCCCCTATCTCCACCCTCTAACAACCCATGGAAAGCCCACCCAGAACAGAAGAGGGGGCGGGTACCATGCGGGGCTTGATCGAGGACGAGCGGGCGATTGCGGACGACGTCAGGCACTGCTTCTTCGAGTACGAGGCGGCACTCGTCGCACAGGACCACACCGCGCTCGACCAGTGGTTCTGGGATGATCCACGCGTCGTCCGTTTCGGTATCAGCGAGATCCAATACGGCGCTCGAGCGGTGGCCGAATGGCGGCGCGGCTCCCCCCATGTCGGCGACGACCGCGCGCTGCGCAACGTACAAGTGCTCGTGTTGGGCCCCGATCTCGCAGTCGTGTCCACCGAGTTCGTGCGCGACGACCGCGCCTTGCTCGGTCGCCAGACACAGGTCTGGGCGCGCATCGACGGGCAATGGCGCATCGCCCACGCGCACGTGTCGCACGTCGACACCGCAACCTGCGCGGAGACCGGGCAACCCATAAAGGGTTGATCAACGAAACGGCAACCGACGCGCAAGAAAGCCGCGAGCAGATCGCCGCCGTGCCGTCACATGGGAGCAACATCTGGGTAACTGCCGCCTCATAGGTTCGCCCAACATGGATACCGGGGCGAATACGGTGCTGTATACCGTCGATCGCGACATGGACGCGGTCCCGGCCGTTGTCAGCCTCGCCACCGATACCTACGAATCGCTGAAGCGGGCCATCGTCGTCGGCCACTATCGCCTCGGCGCACGACTCGGTGAGGAACGCCTGGCCCGCGACTATGGCGTCTCGCGCACACCGGTGCGCGAAGCGTTGGTGCGGCTACACGTCGACGGGCTCGTCACACGCCATCCCGACGGCGGCTGGACACCGACGGTGCCGAACCTCGCCGTCGTCCGTGAACTCTACGAAGTGAGGATCGCGCTCGAGATCGGCGCGCTGCGGGGTCCGCGCCGCAGCGGCAGGACCCACGATCGCCGGCTGCTCGACGATCTCCGCCGCGAATGGCAAGAACTGGCCGACGACCCGCCACCGTCGGACCCGGTCTTCGTGTTGTCCGACGAGGCTTTTCACTTGCGATTGGCGGAGGCCGCAGGCAACCGCGAGTTGGCCGAACTGCTGCGGCGGGTGAACGAACGCATCCGTGCCGTGCGCATGCGCGACTTCGTGACGCTCGAACGGATGTCGCGCACGATCGACGAGCACCTGTCGATCACCGACGCGGTGATCAACGGCGACATCGACCGCGCGTGCGAGTCATTCGAACAACACCTCGGCAAGTCCCTCGCGGTGGTCGAGCAACGTGTCGCGCAAGCGGTCCTGGCAATGGCGGTGGAGCAATGACGACAACGACAACGACAACGACAACCACAACAACGACGGTGGTCCTCGAGGCCAAGCAACTCACGGTGCGTTTCGGCGAGGTGGTGGCCAACGACGCGGTCGACTTCGACGTGCGCGCCGGGGAAGTGCATGCCGTGCTGGGCGAGAACGGCGCGGGCAAGAGCACGCTGATGAAGCTGCTGTACGGCGTCTATCACCCCGAGTCCGGCGAATTGCTGATCGACGGATCGCCGGTGCAACTGCACTCGCCCGCCGATGCCCGGCGCTCGGGTGTCGGCATGGTCTTCCAAGACCTTCGCCTCGTCCCCGCGCTGACGGTGGCCGAGAACGTGGCATTGGCGCTGCCGAAGTCGTGCAAGCATCGCCGTGGCGCGGCCCTGCGCCGCGCCATCGTCGAAGCGTCGGCTCGTTATGGCCTGGCGGTCGACCCGAGCGCAAGGGTGCGCAGCCTGTCGATCGGCGAACGCCAGCGCGTCGAGATCCTCAAGGTGCTCATGGCCGGCGCCCGCGTCGTGATCCTCGACGAACCGACGAGCGTCCTTGCGCCCCAAGAGGTCGACGCACTGTTCGCCGAGATCGAAGAGCTCAAACAACAAGGCCTGTCGTTCGTCATCATCACCCACAAGCTGCGCGAAGCGCGTGAGGTATCGGACCGGGTCACCGTGATGCGCCAGGGCCGAGTGGTGGTGCGAGGAGAACCGACATCGAACTTCGACGACGAGAGTCTCGTCGAGGCCATGGTCGGTCGCTCGGTGAAATCGTTGCGCGATGTGCGCTCGACGAGTACATCCGCACGCTCGGACGACACGGTGCTCGAGATGCGCGACGTTCGCGTGCTCGGCAACCGCGGGGCACTGTCACTGAAAGGTGTCGACCTCATCGTGCGCCGGGGCGAGCTCGTGGGCGTCGCGGGCGTCGCCGGGAACGGACAGCGCGAGTTGGTCGAGGCCGCGTTGGGACTGCGGGCACTCGTGTCGGGCTCGTTGCACATCGCGGGCAGAGAACTACGACGCGCCGATCCTCGCATGGCATTGCGCCTCGGATGCGCGGCGATCCCCGAGGACCCGAAGACCGAAGCGGTGGTGCCGGGGCTCTCGGTGCTCGAGCATCTCGCGCTCGGCAGCCTCGATGCGTTACGCCGGGGCGTCGGCATCGATTGGAAGCGCGCACGGATACTCGCGGCGTCGCTCGACACGAGCACCGAGTTGCGCCTCGCAGCTCCGGCCCGGGCAATGGCCACGCTGTCGGGCGGCAACATCCAGCGCGTCATCCTCGCCCGTGCACTCGGCGAGCAACGAGCCCTCGTCGTCGCCGCGTATCCTGCACGCGGTCTCGACATCGCGACGACGCGGCGCACGCAGGAGCTCTTGCTCGAACAGCGCGCGGCCGGCGCGGGGGTCCTGGTCGTCAGCGAGGACCTCGACGAACTGTTGGATCTGTCCGACCGCATCGTCGTGTTGCACGACGGCGAAGTCGCAGGCGTCGTGGTCCCGTCAGAGGTCGACCGCTACCAGATCGGCCGGCTGATGCTCGGAGCCGCGGCATGACAGCAATCGCCCCCACCGACACCGAAACCGTTGCCGATATCACGGTGCTGCCGACTGCCGGCCGGGGCCGATCGTCCGTCGACATCGTCGCGCTGGCGCGGCGGCTGCGATCATGGCTGCTGGCGTTGGCGTTGTTCTGCCTACTGGTCGCGATCAAGGGCACGAACCCTCTCGCCGCTCTGTGGGACATGGTGTACTCGACCGCCGACGCGCGTTCGTTGGGCGATGTCCTCGTTCGCGCGACACCGTTCGTGCTCGCCGGTCTCGCAGTCGCGATCCCGGCACGAGCCGGCATGGTCAACGTCGGCGGTGAAGGCCAGATCATCATCGGTGCGGTCGCGGCGGCCGGCGTCGGGTTGGCCATCGACCAAGACGCACCGGGCGCATTGGTGATCGTGTTGATGTTGCTCGCCGCTGCGTTCGCCGGCGCCATCTGGTCTGGGATCGCGGGGTTGATGCGCACGACGCTCAAGGTGCCCGAGGCGATCACCACGCTGTTGCTCAACTACGTCGCCTTCGACGTGATGCTCTATCTGATCTACGACGCGTGGAAGGATCCCAACGGCACGGGCCAACCCACGAGCCGTCCGTTGGCCGAAGACGCCCAACTGGCGATCATCTTCGGCAACCGCGTGCACCTCGGCATCATCTTCGCCGGAGTCGCCGCGGTAGGGATATGGCTCGCACTCAACCGCACCAGCTGGGGCTTCCGCCTGCGTGTCGTCGGTGGCAACGGTGAGGCCGCTCGCCGCGCCGGTCTGCCGGTGAATCGCCTCATGCTGTCGGCCATGGCCGCGGGCGGCGCGCTCGGCGGCGTCGCCGGCATGGTGCACTTCGCCGGCGCGGAGTTCAGCCTCCGCCAGGGGATGATGGCCGGCTTCGGTTACATCGCCTTTCTCGCGAGCTGGCTCGGCCGTCACCAACCACTCAAGGTCGTGGTCGGTTCGTTACTGCTGGCCTTCCTCGCAGTAGGCGGCAGCAGCTTGCAGATCGACTCGGACCTACCCGCCGCAACGGTCAACGTGCTCATGGCATTGGTGTTGTTGGCAGTGCTCGTCAACACCGCATCGCGCGGACGAGCGAGAGGAGCCACAACGTGAACCTGTTCCTCGAAGTCTCGACCGGCGCGGTGCGCGGTGGAACGTCGATCTTGTTCGCCGCGCTCGGCGAGACGATCGCCGAACGCGCGGGCGTGATCAACCTCGGTACCGAGGGCTCGGTCCTCGCCGGCTGTCTCGCCGCCTACGCGGTGACCGCGCAGACCGGCAACCCGTGGATCGGCGTCCTCGCCGGTGCGCTGGCCGGGAGCCTGCTGGCACTCGTCCACGCGTCCATGGTCGTGCGCTATCACACCAACCAGTTGGCCACCGGGCTCGTCGTCTTGTTCCTCGGCCTGGGATTGACGTCGCTTTTCGGCGCGGCATATGTGAGCGAGATCATCAAGCCATTCACGCAGTGGAAGGTTCCGCTGCTCGGTTCGATTCCGTGGGTCGGCGACATCTTCTTCAATCAAGATCCCTTGGTCTACGTGTCGTACGTCGCGGCTCCCACGGTGTGGTGGCTGTTGTTCCGCACGCGTGCCGGCCTGCTGCTGCGCTCGGCCGGTGAGCAGCCCGACGCGCTTTCTGCCTACGGCTACTCGCCCGACCTCATCCGCATCCTGGCCGTCACGGTCGGCGGTGGCCTCGCCGGTATCGGCGGCGCCCAACTGTCGACGGCCTACGCGCAAGCCTGGTTCGAGAACATGACGCAAGGTCGCGGCTTCATCGCAGTGGCCCTCGTGATATTCGCCGCATGGGATCCCATCAAGGCCGTCGGTGGTGCCTACCTCTTCGGCGCCGCACTCACCTTGGGCCCAGCGCTGCAGGCGCGCGGGCACAGCCTCAACCAGTTCGCGCTCGACGCGCTGCCCTACGTGCTGACGCTGATCGCGCTGGTCCTCTTCGGCCGCAAGCGGGTCGATCACGCGCCCGAAGGACTGAAGTCCGTATTCGAACTCGCTCCGTCCAACTGACACGGACGGAACCCCAGATCGCCTCCCCGCGAACACCAACTCAGGAGACAAATCACGATGCGACGAATCAGAGCGCTTTCTCTCATCGCCGCGCTGGCGTTGATCGGCGCGGCATGCGGCGACGACGACACCGCGAGCACGGACACCGGAAGCTCCACCCCGGTGGCGACCAACGCCATCAACCCGTCGGCGACCGGCCCCGGCACCGGAGGCAAGGCCATCGGCTTCATCTTCGTCGGGCCGAAGGATGACTTCGGCTACAACCAGGCCGCGTACCAGGGCAGCCAAGAAGTGAAGAAGGCGTTCCCGACGCTCGACGTGCTCACCGCCGAGAACGTGCCCGAGAACGACAGCGCGACGCAGGTCATGGAAGACATGATCGCCAAGGGTGCGAAGATCATCTTCGCGACGAGCTACGGCCACAAAGATCCGGGCATGAAGGTCGCCGCCGCGCACCCCGACGTCGTCGTCGTGTCGCAGGGCAATTTCGTCGACGGCACGATGCCGGCCAACTTCGGCACGTACTTCGGCACCGTGTACGAGCCCGTGTTCCTGGCGGGCATCGCCGCCGGCAAGGCGACGAAGTCCAACAAGCTCGGCTACGTCTATGCCTTCCCGATCCCCCAGACGCTGGCCAACATCAGCGCCTTCGAGCTCGGCGCAAAGTCGGTGAACCCCGAGGCGAAGACCTACGTGGTCAATACGTCGAACTGGTGTGACCCGGCCAAGCAGGCCGAAGCCGCGAGCAGCTTGATCTCACAAGGTGTCGACGTGTTGACGCAACACCAGGACTGCACCAAGACCGTGATCGCGACCGCAGAGGCCAAGGGCGCGATGACGGTCGGCTACCACGCCGATGCTTCGGCGCTGGCCCCCAAGGGTTGGCTCACCGGCTCGGAGTGGCAGTGGGCCCCGATGTACATCGACATCGTCAAGACGATCACCGATGGCAAGTTCGCAGGCTCGAAGTACAACGCCAACTACCGAGTCGGCTACAAGGACGGCGAGAATCCCTTCATCCAATCGAAGTTCGGTTCGACCGTCACCGCCGACACGCAGAAGTTGATCACCGATGCCAAGACGAAGATCTCGGGCGCCACCGGCTCGCCCTTCGTCGGTCCTCTCAAGGATCAAGACGGCAAGGAACTGATCGCCGCCGGCAAGGTGCCCACCTACGACGAGGTCGAGAAGATCTTCTCCTCGAGTCTCGTCGACGGAGTGATCGGCAAGATCCCCAAGGCGTGAAACGACCGGCGCCGTGGGCCCGACCGATGGTGGCGCTCCCATCGGTCGGCTCACGGCCCGCGACCGAGCCCACAAATCCACTCTCCTCTACAGGTCCGACCGATGCTCGTCGAAGCTGATCCCTACCCTTGGCCGTATGATGGTGCGCTCGTCACCGAGCGACTCGCCCTCGTCATCTGCGGCGCGCAGCGATGGTTTCACGAGCGCACCGCGCAGCCCGACGATGCACTCGACCGAGTCGCGCTGGTCGCCTCGCTGCTGCGGCCGATGGGTACCTCGATCCTTGCGGTGCGTCATGGGTCGGACCACTCCCATCAAACGCGGCCCGTGCTGCCCGCGATCGGTTCTACCGGCTACGAACTGATCATCGACCCGTCGGCGGCCGACGCGGTCATCGACGCGGCAGGCATGGACGCGTTCTACGGCAGCAACCTGGATGCTCATCTGCGGGCGCGAGGCCTCGACACGCTGATCCTCGTCGGGCTCGGTTTGGAAGGCCCGATCCACTCGACAATGCGTGCCGCGAACGACCGCGGCTACGAGTGCCTACTCATCTCCGACGCATCGGCGCCCCACGAACCGTCACTCGTGCGCGCCGCTCTGTCGTCCATCGCATTTTCTGGCGGGATCTTCGGTGCGTTCGCATCGACTGCCGCCGTGGTCGGTGCGTGCGCCGGCTCCACCCCCAGCCCGTCCTACTCAGGAGCTCTCCCGTGATCGATGTTGACACCCGCTATTCGACGATCGACTCGGATCCCTATCCGTGGCCGTACGACGGTGTGATCGATCCGCGCCACACCGCGTTGGTGCTCATCGACTGGCAGACCGACTTCTGCGGCCCCGGTGGCTACGTCGATGCGATGGGCTACGACCTGAACTTGACGCGATCAGGACTGGCACCCACACGGTGCGTCCTCGATGCTGCCCGAGCGCGCGGATTCACGATCATCCACACCCGCGAAGGTCATCGACCAGATCTGTCCGACTGCCCGCCGAACAAGCTGTGGCGATCGCGCCGCATCGGTGCCGGCATCGGTGACGACGGCCCCTGCGGGCGCATGCTCGTGCGCGGCTCGCCGGGATGGGACATCGTGCCCGAGGTCTATCCCATCGACGGCGAGATCGTCATCGACAAGCCGGGCAAGGGTTCCTTCTACGCGACCGACCTCGATCTCATCTTGCGAACTCGGGCAATCACTCATCTGATCATCACCGGCATCACGACCGACGTCTGTGTGCACACCACGATGCGGGATGCCAACGATCGGGGTTACGAATGCCTGCTACTCACGGATTGCACCGGCGCCACCGACTACGACAACTATCTCGCCGCACTCGAGATGGTGAAGATGCAAGGCGGCGTCTTTGGTGCCGTCGCCCCATCCGCGGCGCTGCTCGCCGCCTTGGGAGCGTGACGTGACTGCAGTTGGTCCGCGACCCACGGGCAGCACTGCGCGCGAGGCGTTCGCCGCTTCGGCGCGAGTGCTTGCCGGCTACAAACCGAGTCGCCCGTCGCTCGCACCCTCGATCGGCTTTCGCCCGCTGCCCGGACCGCCGTTGCCACCGCGCCGGCGCGACGCCGATGGCTCGCCGAAGCCACCCGTCGCGTCGCCACTGACCGAGGCGCGCAACGCGATCGCGGCGGGCGCCGTCCGCGCGCGCGACGTCCTCGAAGGCTGTCTCGAACGCGTCGCCGCGCTCGACGAACCATTGGTCGCCTTCGCGACCCTCGACGTCGACGGTGCGCGCGAGGCGGCCGACGCGTGCGACCGGTTCGCGCGCAATGGCGCGCGCGGGCCATTGCACGGCGTGCCCCTCAGCGTCAAGGACGTGATCGACGTCGGCGGGTTACCTACGCGGTGCGGATCTCTCGCATATTTCGATCGTCCGTCTCGCGACGCGGCCAGTGTGGCCCGACTGCGCGCCGCCGGCGCGGTGATCATCGGCAAGGCCACCACCCACGAGTTCGCGCTCGGAGTCACGAGTCCACAGAGTCGCAACCCACACGATCCCAGTCGTATACCGGGTGGCTCGAGTGGCGGATCCGCGATCACCGTTGCGACCGGCATGGCACTCGGCTCGCTGGGAACCGACACTCGCGCATCGATACGCGTGCCCGCGGCGCTGAGCGGCGTCGTCGGATTCAAACCGACGTTCGGCGCAATCCCCACCGAGGGGGTCGTACCGCTTTCGTGGACGATGGATCACGTCGCGCCGATGGCCACCACGGTGCCCGACGTCGCGGCGTTGCTCCAAGTGCTGACCTACGACGACGGCATCGGCGGTTGGCTCGACGCGCGCGTCGACGGCTGGCGCATCGGCGTCGCTCCGTCGACGCTCGATGGATGTGATCCCGAGGTCGCAGCCGCGTTTCTCGACACGTTGAATGTGTGCCGCTCGCTCGGTTGCCAGATGGTGGAGATCGACTCGCCTACCGAACACGACCTCGAGGACGCGAACGCCGCCGGCCTGATCGTCAGTCGCGGCGAAGCCGGGGCCTTCCACCGTGCTCGCCGTGGCGAACTCGACCGCTACTGGCCCGAGGTCGGCGAGCAGATCGACGAGTCCTACCGCGTGCTCGCGGTCGATTATCTCGACGCACAAAGGTTGCGAGTGGACCTCGGGCATCGGTTGCTGCACGTGTTCGATTCGATCGATCTCGTCGCCATGCCGACGGTCCCCGTCCTTGCTCCCCCGATCGACGATTTCGCGCGCTACCTGATGGTGCTGTCGCGCAATGCGATCCCGTGGAGCTTCCTCGGCTTCCCCGCAGTGTCGACGCCGTGCGGGCGTTCACTGTCGGGCCTGCCCATCGGAGCCCAGTTCGTCGGGCCACCCGGCCACGATGGACCGGTCATCGCACTCGGCGCCGCGTTCGAACGCGGACGCGGCGCCTGGTAACCCGGAGGGGTCCGCGTCGTCCGACCTGGGGAGGCGGGACGGCGCGGATCCACCCGAAGAAAGAGGCTGGTCACGAGGGTTGACAGTACGGGCCAAGAGGTCCACCATCGGAGGTGAACTTGCTCGTTGCAACGAGGAGGTAGCGCATGCCGACGACCGGTGCGACCCAAGGTGAAGATCCACCCGACTGAATAGGCGGCGGTGCCGCCGGTTGTCGCAGACTGCCACCCGGGTGCTTCCAACCGTTGTGCCGAGCCTTGTAGCCGGCCCCGTTGAGCCGCAGTGCGTGCATCTCGCTACGACCGGATCGGTGTCGCCCGAATCAGCAAAACACGTGGGCCCCGGCGCGTTTGCATCGGGGCCCACGTGGGTTTTTGGGGTCAGCGGTCGAAGGCACAGCGGTCGGCGATGATCGAGAGCTCGGCGCCGACACGAGAGGGCCCGTACCCGCCGGCGTCGCGACTCGCGGCCGAACCGGCCAGCGCCAAGGTCCGCAAACTCAGTTCTATAACGCAACTTATGTCCATTTCGTAATAGAACTCGCTGGTAGGATGGTTCGTAATGAAACGTCGGTCATTCGAGGAGATGAACTGTTCGGTCGCCCAAGCCCTCGAGATCGTGGGCGAATGGTGGACCCTGCTCATCCTGCGTGACGCCTTCGTCGGCGCCCGGCGTTTCGACGACTTCCAGGCCCGCCTGGGCATCTCTCGCAACGTGCTCACGACGCGGCTCGATGCCCTCGTCAACCACGGCATCCTCGAGCGCGTGCTCTACTGCGAGCACCCACCCCGCGACGAGTACCGCCTCACGCCCAAGGGACGGGCGTTGTGGACCGTGCTCCACGCGCTGCGCGAGTGGGGCGACGAATGGGTCGTCGGTGAGGACAAGGCGTCGGTCGTGCTGCTCCACGAAGACCATCAGTGCGCCACCGAACTGCACTGCACCCAGTGCGGCGACAAGCTCGGCATCCGCGACATACGGCTCGTGCCGGGGCCCGGTGCGGATGAAACCACGGCGCTGCCGCCGCGGGTGCGGGCTCAGGCCACGTGATCATCGGGAGGGGCCGGCGCTTCTCCCACGAGCACGGTCTTGAGCACCTTGCCCGACGCGTTGCGCGGCAACGCCTCGGCGCGTAGCTCCCACACCGTCGGCACCTTGTACGGCGCCAGCGTCTCGGCCACCCAGCGCGCGAGATCGGCGGTTGCGAGGTCGACACCGGTCACCGGCACGACGATGGCCTTGACAACTTGGCCGAGCACTGCATGGTCCACACCGACGACCGACGACTCGGCGACACCGGGGTGCGCGTCGAGCCGCCGCTCGAGCTCGATCGGATAGATGTTCTCGCCGCCGCGGATGATCATGTCGCGTGCCCGCGAATTGATGGTGAGCATGCCCTCTTCGATCCGGCCGATGTCACCGGTCGCCAACCAGCCGTCGCCCTTGAGCGTCTTGCGCGTCGCGTCGGGATCGTTCCAGTACCTCAACATGTTGTACGCGCTGCGCGCGTGGACCTCACCTTCGACGCCGTCGGGTACCGGCCTGTCGCGCTCGTCCCATATCTGGACCTCACAGGTGGGATTGATGCGGCCCGCCGCCTCGGGCAGCGCGTCGTACTCGGCGCCCGAATTCGATGACACCGCGGCGACGGTCTCACTCGACCCGTACCCGTTCGCCATGTTGTTGCCGATCGACGGAAAGGCGCGCTGGATCTTGGCACGCGACGCGGGGCTCGTCGGGCCGCCGCCGAAGCTGATCATGCGGATGCTCGACGTGTCGTAGTCCGAGAAACGCGGGTGGTCGATGACGCGCATGCCGAGGCCACCGACGGGCGCCCACGAAGTGATCTGTTCCCGTTCGATGATGCGCAGCACGTCTTCTTCGTCGAAGCGCCCCTCCCGCAGCACCAGCCGCATGCCACTCGCCAACCCGAGGATGATCCCGGCGAACATCCCCGACACGTGGAACATCGGCGACGTCAACAAGGTGATGTTGGGACCCGACGTCGAGGGAGCGGGCGCGACACCCTGCAACTGTGCGGCACGCGCCTTGACCGCCGCGTTGCAGAAGTTGACTTGCACGAAGCCGACCAGACCACGATGCGAGACAACCGCTCCTTTCGAACGGCCGGTGGTGCCGCTCGTGAAAAGGATCACCGCCGGATCGTCTTCGTCGATCGGCGTGGCGGGCAGTTCTGCCGAGGGCGCGTAGCCGGCGAGCGTCTCGAACTCTTGCTCGAACTCGACGACCGTCGCCCCGAGATCGATCTGCGCGACGCGCGCGAGGCGCGGGGCGTCGCCGAACACGATCGTGGGCGACGTGAGGTCGGTGGCATGACGCACCTCGTCGACGGTCCACCAACCGTTGTACGCCGTGACGATGGCACCGGTGCTCACCGCCGCCCAGAACAGCACTGCGTAATCGGGCCGATTCGCAGAGAAGATCGCGACACGATCACCCTTTTGGACGCCGCAGAGATCGCGCAACGCCGCGGCGACGGACGCTGTGCGCGCGAGGTTGTCGGCGAACGTGAGCGTGTGGTCGCCCAACGTGAAATAGCCCGCGTCGCCAAAGCGCGTCGACGACGTCAACATCTCGCGCAGGTTTCGCTGACGCTGCGCGAACACCGGCAGCGGCACGCCCAGCACGTCGTCGACGACGACCTCGAACGGCGCGCCGGGCGCCGTGATTTCTGCGAGAGCCTGGGCGCGAGGATCCATCACTATTCGAGCCGGCGCCGCGTTTGCAACGACCCGAGTTGCGCGACGTCTCGGGGGAACACGAGCGACAGGGTCCAGTCGGTCACCACTCGCACCTTGCGGCTCAAACCGGGAAGCATCAACAAGTGATAGCTGCGTCCCATCCACCACGCAATCGGACCGGTGAAGCTGAGTCGTTTCACTTGCGCAGTGCCCCGCCAACGCCCCAGTGTCACGGCCAGACCACGATTGCGGTAGCGAAACGGTCGGCGTGTGCCGATGCCCAGGTCGGCGGCGGCGTTGATCGCGGCCACGCGGCCCTGGCGCAGCGCGTGTTGCGCGGTCGGGGGGCACGTCCCACCGTCGGGATCGGGCACTGCCGCGGCGTCACCAACGGCATAGGTGAGGGACCAACCGGGAACCGCAAGATGTTCGTCCACCACGACACGCCCGCGGCCGTCGAGCGGCAGCCCGAGGCCGGCCACGAACGGCGACGGTCGTTGGCCTGCCGTCCACACGATGGTCTCGCTGCGATAGGGCGCGATATCGGCACGGTCGAGCGTGACGATGCCATCGACGCACGACGCCAAACGGCTCTCGGTGTAGACCTCGACGCCGCGCTTGCGTAGCACCCGTTCGGTGTAGCGAGCGAGGGTCGGGTGGATCCCCGGCAGAAGCGTCGGTTGTGCTTCGACCAACACCCAGCGCATGTCGCCCGACCGTAGCTTGGGATACATCCGCAGTGCGTCACGGGCCAGGGACTCGAGCTCGGCCAAGGCCTCGACGCCCGCGTATCCGCCACCGACGAACGTGAACGTGAGCAATGCGCGGCGTCGTGGCGCGTCGGTCGCGGCATTGGCTGCTTCGAGCTGCGCGAGCACGTTGTTGCGCAACCAGATCGCGTCGGCCAGCGTGCGAAAGCCGACGGCGTGCTCGACCAGACCGGGGATCGGCAGCACCACCGGGGTGGAGCCCGGCGCAAGGATCACACTGCGGAACGCGACGTTGGTTCGCGTGCCCGCGTCGTCGACCACGACGGCGGTGCGGGCCGTGAGATCGAGCGCGTCGATCTTGCCGGGCACCAGTTCGGTGTGGCGCAAGAACTCGCGCAGCGGGATGACGGAGTGGCGAGGCTCGATGGTGCCCGACGCCGCCTCGGGCAACAGCGGAGAAAAGAGCAGGAAGTTGTCCGGCGCGACGAGCAGCACCCGCGCGTCACGACGCAGTCGTCGCTCGAGCTCGCGCGCCGCGAACGCGCCGCCGAACCCACCACCGACGATCACCACGTCGTACTGAGCAGTTGTCATTCCGGTTGTCACTGGTCGCCAACAATAGACTCGGCCGATGCCGAGTATCCCCGAGGTGAGCGACGCCGCGACCGTGGCCGAGCGTGTCGAAGACGGCTGCGCCGTCATCGTGCCGATCGCGAACGGCGAGCCGGTGTCGCTGATCTCCGCACTCGACGACCGAGGTGGGCGGGTGCAGGGTCTGACCGTACACCAGATGCACGCGTTGCACGACCATCCCTATCTGCACGCGGTGTACGGCGACCGCTTGCGCCACATGTCGTACTTCCTGTCGCACGTCACACGCCCCGCATTCCGAGCGGGCACGGTCGATTTCGTCCCCGCCAACTTCAGTGAGATCCCGCTGGTCCTGTCACGGCTGACGCAACCGAAGTTGGTCTTCGCCGCCACATCGATGCCCGATCGCCACGGGTACGTATCCCTCGGAACGAGTGCCGACTACGTTTCGCCATTCATCGGCCGGCTGCCGTTCTTCATCGAGGCCAACGCGCAGATGCCCCGCACGTTCGGACGCAATCAACTGCACCTCTCGCAAGTCGCGGCGTGGTGCGTCACCGATCGCAAACTGGTCGAGGTTGCTCCGAAGGCGCCGAGCGCGGCGGACTTGCGCATCGGTGCACTCATCGCCGAGCGCATCCCCGACGGCGCCACCCTGCAGGCGGGTATCGGGGCCGTGCCGAACGCGGTGCTGTCGCTGTTGGGCAATCATCGCGACCTCGGCATCCACACCGAGCTGCTCTCCGATGGAGCGATCGATCTCATCGAGCGGGGCGTCGTCACGGGTGTGCACAAGAGACGCCAGCGCGGCAAAGTGATCACGACGTTCTGCCTCGGCACCCAACGGCTCTACGACTTCATCCACGAGAACCCGGTGATCGAGCTCGCACCCGTCGAGTATGTGAACGACCCGCGCATCATCGGTACCGAAGACTGCTTCGTCTCGATCAACGCGACCACCGAGGTCGATCTCATCGGTCAGTGCGCGTCCGAAACAGTCGCCGGCCAGTACTGGTCGGGCAGTGGCGGGCAGGCCGACTTCGCCCGCGGCGCGATGTACTCAGAACGAGGGAAGGCGTTCGTCGTCCTCAAGGCGATGACCCACGACGGGATCTCGCGCATCGTGGGCCAGCTGTCACCCGGCTCGGTCGTGACCACGAACAAGAACACGGTCGATCACGTCGTCACCGAGCACGGTGTCGCCGAGCTCCGTGGGCGCTCGCTGCGCGAACGGGCGCGGGCGCTCATCGCCATCGCCGACCATCGCGCGCGCCACGACCTCGAGCGAAGCGCGCGCGAGCTGGGCTACCTCTGACCGGCCATTCGGCCGTGCCGTTGGTTGTCACGGGCGCAGTTCGAGCACCAGGTTGAACGGCGTGGTCGTGGCGACGCGTGCGTGGGAGAAGCCGGCCTGGCGCGCCACTTCGGCCAACCGCGCCGGTCCCGCCTGCGCGCCGAGCGCCAGTCCGACCTCTTGGGATTGCGACGCCGGCGTACAAATCAACGATGACGCCGCGTAGAAGACACGACCGATGGGGTTGAGGTTCTCGTCGACCTCGTCGCCCGCGTAGGGCTCGACCAACAACACGGTGCCGTCGGGTCGCAGGGCAGTCCGGGTGTGAGCGAGCGCGCCGACCGGGTCGCCCATGTCGTGCAGGCAGTCGAAGAAGCAGATCAAGTCGTAGCCCGAACCGGTGAAGTCCTTCGCCGACGCGACCGCGAACTCGGTGCGGTCCGACACGTTGGCCTTGCTCGCCGCGTTCTTGGCTTCGGCGATCGACGGCGCGTGGTAGTCGAAGCCGACGAAGCTCGAGTTGGGATATGCCTCGGCCATGATGACCGTCGACGCACCGTGGCCACAACCTATATCGGCGACCTTCGCGCCGGCGCGCAGGCGCGCGTCGACACCGTCGAGCGCGGGGATCCACGCGTCGACGAGATTGGCGCGGTAGCCGGGGCGGAAGAAGCGCTCGGTCCCGGTGAAGAGATCGTGATGGTGCTCGTGCCAGCCGATCCCGTTGCCGTGGCCGAACGCCGCGGTCAGTTTTTCGTCCGCCTTCGCGGCCGAGGTCACGACCTGGAAGCCGCCCATCACGAACGCGGGGCTGTCCTCATCGGTGAACAACAGCGCCTGCTCGGCGCCGAGGCGGTAGTGCCCGTCGCCCGCGTAGGTCACGTAACCGGCTGCGCTGAGCGCGTTCAACCACTCGCGCACGTTGCGCTCGTTGGTGGCCGTGCGCTCGGCCAACTCGGCGGACGTGACCGTCCGCCCGTCGGCCATCGCCCGGAACAGGCCCAACCGATCGCCTACGACGACGAGCGACGACACGAGGACCGCGCCGAAGTCGCCCACCGCCTTTTGCACCAGCTCGTCGACCTTGGCCATGTCGATGCTCATGGTTTGACTCATGATCCATTCCTTCCTGTTTGGTGGTACCCGGCCCGTTTGGTGGTACCCGGCCACCGTCGCCGAAGGGGGTTGCAGGATTCCTGCGGACGGGCTGCAAACCCGCTGCAACCGGTGGCGGTCATCGTGAGCGCATGACGCCAACCGCTGTCACCCAGGCCGAGCAGGCATCCGGTGGGCAACAATGACCACGATGCAGACGCCGACGGTCTACCCCACTGTTGTGGCAATGCTCGCGGACGCGACCGATCGGGTCGCGGTGCGCTCGAGCGATGCGAAGTCGGGCTCGACGTTCGAGCGCCTACGTATCCACGGAGAGCGCTACTTCTTGAAGTCGCTGTCGTACGACGAAGACTGGATCATGAGGATCACCGGCGATGTCGATCACCGTCCCTTGCGGTCGTGGCGCGCGGGGCTCTATCACCAGACCCCCGATTGCATCGACCACACCCTCGTCGCGATGGCCGTCGAGGGTTCGGGCACCCGCGCGCGGCTTTCGATGTTGATGCATGACATCGGCGACTTCTTGATTCCCGAAGGTGACGACCCCGTCGCGCTCGACGTGCACGAATCGTTCATCGATCACATGGCGGCGATGCACGCCCACTTCTGGGGTTGGACCGACGCCTTGGGCCTCACACCGCTTGCGCATCGATTCCGATTCTTCGCTCCCGCCAACATCGCGGCGGAGCTGCGCCGGCCCGATGTCTCGCCGGTGATCACCATCGCCGATCGAGGATGGCGCATGCTGCCCGACCGCGCGCCGAAGCTGGCGGCGATCGCGGCGTCGATCCACGAGGATCCGCAACCGCTCGTGCGTGCGCTGTCGACCACGCCGTCCACGTTCGTCGCAGGCGATTGGAAGATGGGCAATCTCGGTCGCCACCCCGACGGCCGCACCATTCTTCTCGATTGGGCGTATCCCGGCGCGGCGCCGGGAGCGTGGGACCTGGCGTGGTACCTCGCGCTCAACCGCGCCCGCCTGCCACAGTCGAAGGAGGCGACCATCGCGGGGTACCGCTCCGCGCTCGAGCGGCGCGGCGTCGATACCTCCGAGTGGTTCGATCGCCAGATCGCGCTGTCGTTGCTCGGCATGGCCGCCTGCTTCGGTTGGGAGAAAGCCCACGGCGACGACGACGAGTTGTTCTGGTGGCAGGATCGCGCCGAGCACGCCATGGTTCATTTGACCGGCGGACGATGACACCGACGACGATTGCCGAAGCGTACTCGCAGACCGGCGCGGTGTGGCAGGCAGGGCCGGGTGCCATCTACGACCGGCTCGCGACCGTGCTCGTCGATTGCCGGCCGACGGACCTGCGTGGTCGTGTGGTGCTCGATCTCGGCGCGGGCACCGGGGCGGCGAGCCGCGCCATCGCCGCGGTCGGTGGTATTGCGGTCGCGGCCGACGCGGCCTACGGGATGCTCGCCGCCGATCGCACCCGACGCCCGGCGGCGGTCGTCGGCGATGCGTGCGCGCTGCCGTTGCGCGACCGCGCCGTCGACGCGGTCGTTGCCGCGTTCTCTCTCAATCATCTCGACGACCCGGTCGCCGGGTTGCGAGAAGCGGCTCGGGTGACGTGCCCCGGCGGCGCGTTGCTCGCCTCGGCCTACGCCGAAGACGACCGCCATCCGGTGAAAGACGCCGCCGAAGTCGCCGCGCGCGAGCACGGATGGCAGCCGCCACCGTGGTATCCGCACCTGCGAGCGAACGCGATCCCCAAGTTGGCTTCGGTCGAGCGCGCCGTCGACGCGCTGCACGACGCGGGGTTGCAGGGTGAAGCTCGCGCCGTGCGCATCGCGTTTCCCGAACTCGGCCCTGATCAACTGCTGGCGTGGCGTTTCGGTATGGCGCAGCTCGCGCCGTTCGTCGCCACGCTCGGGGCCGATGCCCGGGCCGCCATGGTGCATCGAGCGAAGACGTTGCTCGATGACGCACCATTGGTCCGTTCGATCATCGTCCTCGTGGCGACCGCGTGATCGTGCGCGGGGCCGGGTCGCGAGTCGGGCTCAATGACCGCGCATCCGGAACTCTCGGGCGATGTGATCGTGCAGGGCGATCGGATCCGTTCGCGGGTCGCGCACGGCTGCACCTTCGAACGCTGCCGCGAACCGTTCGGCCGCGGTCCACCAGCGGGCAACCTGCGTCTTCGACGCGAGCTCTGCCGTGATCAGCCAGGCATCGATGCCTGCGACGCGCCCGAGGTCGTCTACCGCCGCGTCCACAGCATCGTGGTCGAGCGACTGGCCGGCGGCGGCAGCGGCCGTGGCGCGCTGCAGGCGCGCCAACACCAGGTAGCGCCGTGATCCTCGGGCTTCGGCATCGCTCTCGAGCCGGGCGGCATCGCGCATCGCGGTGTCGAAGTCACCGGACGCATACGCGCACCGGCTCCGCATCAGCAACACCCGCTGCCGCTGATGCCACGCCATCGTGTGATGATCGGCGATGCGTTCGTCGGTGAGGTCGACGTGACGCTGTGCCGGTTCCACCTGCCCCCGTCGCAACGCCAGCTCCGCCAAGTCGAGGTGCGCGTGCGAGACCGGCTCTCCGAACGTGCCGATGGTCAGGTCGAGGGCATGCGTGCTCTGGGCCTCCGCGCGCGAGTACTGCCCGATGGAGCAGAGCAGCCACGATTCGATGTTGGCAACGACGGCAAAGAACCGCTGACCGGTCTCCCCCGCGCGCGACGTCGCGTCGCGCATCGCGTCGAGGCTCTTGTAGGCACGATCGAGCGCGCCGAGCATCCCATAGGCGTGAGTCTGGGCGAAAAGTGCGTGGAGCGGCGCGAATGGGTGCCCGAGGTGGCCGGCATCGAGCACCGCGCTCTCGAGCGCGGGCAAGGCCTCTTCGCTGCGGCCCTGGTGAACCCGCAGACACCCGAGCCACACGTTGGCGAGTCCGCGCACGGACTCGGGCGCGAGCCGTTCGGAGCGAGACAAGAAGTCATCCGCCGCGACGAGATCGCCGTGCGAGTGGCGCACGCGACCACCGAGGGCCAATGCACTTGCTTCGAGGCCGGCATCGCCGGCGCGCCGGAGCGCTTCGTCGGCGAGGCGGTACGCAGCTTCGTAGTCGCGCCGGTAGTAGGCGATCCAACCGGCGAGCTCGAATGCTTCGGCCGACGGATGTAGCGCAATCGCGGCGGCGACATCGTCGGCGGCCTCGGCGTGAAGCGACCGCGCCATGCGCACGCGGGCGCGGGCCACGTGCAATGGCGCGGTGTCACACAGCAGCAGCGCATCGCTCAGCAATTGATCGGCCTGCTCGAGATCATGGCGACCGACCGCGATCGCTGCCGCCTCGTCGAGCGCCCGTGCCGCGATGTCGAGCTCCCCGCCCAACCGCGCGTGGAACGCGACCGCTATCGGATCGCTTCGGCTACGAGCGACCAGCACGCGCGCTACTTGGCGGTGGGTGTGGGCGCGTCGTGCCGCGGTCATGTCGGCCGCAATGGCCTCGCGCACCAACTCGTGCACGAACGCCAGGCCCGTGCCCTGCTCACGCAGCACGCTCGCCTCGACACCGAGATCGAGGTGATCGAGCACGGCCACTGCCGACAGGTCGGTAGCCGCGGCGATCAGGTCGACGTCGATCTGCATACCGATCACGGCGGCGGTGCGCAGGCTGGCACCGGCACTACCCAACGGCGCCAGCCGGGCACGCATGTTCTCGACGATCGAAGGCGGCAGCTCGCCGGCCTCGTGTGCCGCGAGTTGCGTGAGGAAGAGCGGATTGCCGTTGCTGCGATCGTAGAGCTCGTCGACCCGGTCACTCCCGACGAGACTGGCTGCCGCGGCGCGATCGAGAGGGCCGAGCGAGATCACCGTCGCGTCGGGCAAGAGCCGCACGGGGGTGGGCCGGCTGGTCGCCAAGATGCGCAGCCGCCGGCCGCGCCGCATCGCGAAGCGCAACCACGCGAGTGTGCTGGCGCCGGCCAGGTGGATGTCCTCGACGACGAGGACCGAAGGCCGTTCGCCCGCCGCCCGTTCGATGACGTCGAGCAGCGCTGCGAACAACACACTGCGTCCGGCGACGCTGTCGGACATCGTCGTCGGTTGCCGCGCCTCGACTCTTGTCGACTCAGGTGAGACGCCGACCAAGGGCCCGATCAGCTCGAGATGGGCGCCGAGGAGCTCGGCCACGTCACTTCGGGCCAGCCCTCGCAGGTACGCCGCGAGCGCGTCGAGCACCGGTTGCAACGACAGGTCGCGCCCGAGCTCGTCGCACCGTCCGACGAGGATCAACGCGAACGCGGACGTCGAGCGGCTCTGCCACTCCGCGATGAGCGCCGTCTTGCCGATGCCCGCTTCTCCTTCGACGAGCATCGCCGCCCCTGCGACCGGATCGAACAAGGTGCCCAACTGTCCGAGCTCGCGCTCACGGCCGAACAGGTCCGCGCCCTCGTGCAGGCTGAGCGGTACCGGCCGATCAGCCTGTTCACCCGCCAGCAGGATTGCGGTGTGCAGTGCTTCGGTTTCGGCCGTGGGGCTGACGCCGAGCTCACTCGCCAAGAGCTCGCGGGCCGACGCATACCGGGCCAGTGCGGACGCCGGCCGGCCGGCGTCCGCGTGAGCCCGCATCAACAGGCGTAGTGCGTGCTCGTCGTAGGGATCGTGCGCCAACGCGTCCTCGGCCTGCGCCGCGGCTTCGAGGGGTTGCCCGCACCCGAGCAACGCTTCGGCACCCACCAGGCGGACGCGCGCCAGCAGCCGCTCGAACCGGGCGCGCTCGAGATCGACCCACTCACCGTCGTCGTTCGCCAGCAGCGGGCCCCGCACCAACTGCAGGGCCGCCAGCGCCGCCGCGCTCGCGCCGGCGAAGCCGCCGGCGCGAAGCCGGGTCGTCGCATCGTCGGCCCGTGCATCGAACTCGACGATGTCCAACCAATCGGCGTGCAGCGCGTACCCCGCATCGGCGTGGCGGAGCCGATCGGCGCCGAGCACGGTGCGCAGCCGACTCACGAGCACCGCGACCTGATCGGCCGGGCGGGCGGGCGCGGCCCCGGGCCAGAGCGCGTCGATCAACACCTCGCTCGGGACCGGCGCGCCGCGCGCCAACGCCAACACCTTGAGCAACGTCCGCGCCTTGCGGCTGCCGACCGCGGTCTCTGACAAGCCGTCGATCTCGAACGGACCGATCGTCCGTACGCGCAACAGCGCCACCATCGCACCAGCATGACACAGGCCGCCGTGCGTAGTGTCTGTTGCGTGAGCATCGGAATCATCGGTACGGGGAACATGGGCGGCGCCATGTGGCAACGCCTGAACGAGCGCAACATCGAGGCCCAGGTCTTCGACCTCCGCCGCGAGACCGCACTGCAGCTGGGCGCGACTGTTGCCGAATCGGCACCGGCGCTCGTGGCGCAGAGCGACGTCGTGATCTTGTCGCTGCCGACGTCGCGCCATGTACAGGCACTCGTCGCCGAAACCATCGACCACTTCCGCGCCGACGCATTGGTGATCGACACAACCACGGGCGTGCCCTCGGTCAGCCGCGAGGTTGCTCGCACGCTCGCGGCACGCGGTGCGCGCTACATCGACTGTGGCATCAGCGGCGGGCCCCACGGCGCACGCGCCGGCGCGCTCAAGATCATGGTCGGCGGCTCTGACGACGCAGTCGCGGTCGCGCAACCCATCCTCGAACACCTCGGCGCGCGCACCTGGCGCTGCGGTGCCGTCGGCGGCGGGCATTCGATGAAGGCCGTGCTCAACCTGGCGAATCAGAACAAGATGCTCGTCGAACTCGAAGCGCTGGCGCTCGGGGCCAAGAACGGGCTCGATCCGCAGGTCGTCGCCGACGTCCTCGATCTCGCCGTGTGGAAGGAGTGGCTGTTGGGCGCAGGCGGGAGGCGCCAGTTCGGTTTCCCACTGGCGCTGTTCGCGAAGGACTTCGACGTAGCCAACACGGTCGCTACCGATTCGGGCGTCGTGCTTCCGCTCGGCGCCGCGGGCCAACAACTGGCGCGCCAGCTGCGCATCGAAGCCGGCGACGACGCCGACCTGATCGACGCGGTGGCCGTCATCGAGCGGTGGTCCTCGGTCGACTTCGGCCACGGTGACAGATGAAAGACGGCTACCGCGTGATCGACGCGGACGGGCATGTCATCGAGCCGAGCGGTCTCTGGCGTGACTACATCGCCGCCGAGTTCCGCGACCGTGCGCCGCAACTCGAAGACTGGGCATTCGGCGTCTACCTCGACGATGTGGAAGTCAATACGTGGGCCGTACGCGAGCCCGAGGCCACTGCCGACGCACGCGCGCTACGCAAGGACCGCATCCTCGGCACCTACCGCGAGATCTATCCGGTTGCGGCAGGGCGCGAGTTCGACGCGCCCTCTCGGATCGATGACATGGACATCGAGGGTGTCGATGCCGCGTTCCTCTATCCGTCCTTTGGATTGTTCGCGCTGGCCGACGACCGTGTCGACGCGCGCTTGGCCGCGGCGGTGGCGCGCGCCTACAACGAATGGCTCGCCGATTACTGCCGCACCAGTAGCCGTCGCTTGTTCCCAATCGCCATGGTGCCGTTGCAAGACCCCGACGCCGCCGCCCGAGAGGCCGCGTACGCCGTGGGCGAACTCGGCCATCGCGGGGTGTTCGTGCGGCCCAATCCTGTCGGCGGACGCAACTGGGACGATCAGGCATTCGACCCACTGTGGTCGACGATGAACGACTTGGGCGTGCCACTCGGTCTGCACGAAGGCGGACGTCCCAACCTGCCACAGCTGGGAGAGCGCTTCGAGAACCTCGAACAGCGACACATCTGCTCACATCCGATGGAGCAGATGTCGTCGTGCGTGAGCTTGGTCTATGGCGGCGTGCTCGAACGATATCCCCGCCTGCGCGTCGTGTTCCTCGAAGCCGGATGCGGTTGGGTGCCGTTCTGGCTCGAGCGCATGGACGAGCACTACGAGAACGGGCTACGGCGCAACTACGGCGCGTCGACGACGCTGTCGATGCGGCCGAGCGAGTATTTCCAACGCCAGTGCTATGTCGCAGCGGATGCCGAAGAGTCGTTCCTCGCGCATGTGATCGACGTCCTCGGCGACGAACGCATCGTGTTCTCCACCGACTACCCGCATCCGGATTCCAAGTTCCCCCACACCGTCGACAGCTTCCTCGGCCTCGCCCGAGTCGGCGAGGCCAGCAAGCGGCGCATCCTGTGGGACAACGCCCTCGATCTCTACGGAGTCACCGATGTCGCATAGCGATCACCCTGCCGCCGGAGTCTCGCCGTACCTCGTCGATCTGACCGACCGGGTGCTGTTCGGCGACATCTGGGAGCGACCGCAACTGTCCAAGCGCGACCGCAGCCTGGTGACCATGGCCGTCTTGATGAAAGAGTTCCGCGTCGACGAGCTTCACAGTCATGTGCGCCGTGCACTCGCCAACGGTGTCAGCCGCGAGGAGATCGGTGAGCTCATCGTGCACGTCGCGTTCTACGGTGGATGGCCGGTGGCGGCCAACGCCATCAAACAGGTGAAGGTGGTCTACGACGAACTCGACGGCCAGTAGGCTCGAAGTAGTATCCGGAGGACACCAGTAGTACCGGAGGACCAGTAGTACCGGCGCACTAGGTCTAATTGACGATATTTCAGGCGCACTAGTTGCGTCGATAGATAAAGCGTGGAACTCCCGGTCGGACGACAACCACGAGCGGCACGCGTCGCCGCCACCGTTTTCATCGCGGGTCTACCTATCGCGCTGTTTGCCTATTTCCGCGATCCCGTGGCGCGCGCGGAAGTCCCTCTCTTGCATGTCGTCGGTACCGGTGTTGGCGTCGCGCTGCTGGGCCTCGTCTTCTTGGTCGTGCCATGGGATCGCCTGCCGCCTCACACCATTCTTCTCATCGCGCCAGTGGCGGTGTTGGCGGCCATAGCCGGCGACAAGACCGACCACTACCTTCGCCAGTCGACGCTCGGCTTGACGATCACCCTCATCGTGTTGCCGTTGTGGATCGGTCTCACGGGGCAGCGAGGCATGGCCGTGCTGATCGGCACGCCGTGCGACCTGGTGCTGATCGCCTATGCGCACTCCGTCGTCGACCATCTTCCTGTGGGCGAACTGGTCGTCCAGGCGAGCGCCGCGATCATCATGGCCGAGTTGTTCTGCAAGCAGACCGCGCGAGAGGACGTCCATCTGCGCGCGCTCAGTGCGCTCTCCACCGGATTTCGTGCGGATATGCGCCACTCCACGACCTGGCGCAAGCAGATCGAGCAGCTCGCTCATTCGGTGCTGCCCCGAGCCCGTGCCCGGCTGTGGTGGGCAGCAGAGCTCCACCGCTCGAAGATCAGCGCGCACGTCGCCGACGACGAACTGCGCGACGCCCTGACCGAGGCGATGACCGCGCGCGAACTCGTCGTCATCGACGACATCATCGTGGTCGCGTTGACGTCAGGTGCCGCGCAAGTGCACGGTGTACTGGCGCTCGAATTCGATACGGCGCCCGATGAGTTCACCTACCCCGTGATCGAGTTGCTCGGTGCCCAGATCGGAGCGAAGCTCGACGCGCTGCTCGAGGCCGACGGGCTGCGGAAGAGCTCGCACACCGACCCCTTGACGAAGGTCGGCAATCGCCGCCGGGCCGACGAGCTGATCCGGAAGATGCAGCCGGGCGACGCGGTACTCCTGGCCGACCTCGACCACTTCAAGAACGTCAACGATTCGTTCGGCCACCAGGTGGGCGACATCATCCTGCACAAGTTCGCCAGCCACCTGACGGCCGCCATGCGTGGATCGGACACCGTCGCCCGTTACGGCGGCGAGGAGTTCGTCGTCGTGTTGCGCAAACCGGACCAACCCGAGCTGATCGCCAACCGCTTGTTGCAGTTGTGGCGCGAGCAGAACCCGATCACCACGGCATCGGTCGGCATCGCCGTCCGGCTCATGACCGAGACTCCCCAGGCGACGCTCGAGCGGGCCGACGAAGCGTTGTACCGGGCGAAGAACGAAGGCCGCGACCGTGTGTCGGTGGCGCCGATGAGCTCGTTGCGGCGCTCCTGATCGAAGCAAATCGCGGTCGTTGTATGCCACCTCTTCGAAGCCGACGGCCCGATGGGATGAGTGCGATGCAACACACCGCCGGAAGGGGACTGAACGACGGCACAACAGCCGGATAGCACGCCCGCGCGAGGCTCAACCCTCGGTCGCGGCATGTAAGAATCGAGCAGATCCGCTCTGCTTCGCCGTCGTCACCTCGCCTACTCGGACTCGACGTCGCACGTTCGCTCGCGATTCTGGGCATGTTCGTCAGCCACTACGGCGCGCGCATCTTGGATCGGCCCGAGCGCGACTGGCAGAGCAGCGTCGTGCGCTTCACCGATGGTCGGGCCATGCCGCTGTTCGTGATGTTGAGCGGGGCGGGCTGCGCGTTCATCTGCCGGCATCCTCACGCGTGGGTGCGAGTGTTGCCTCGCGCCATCTTGCTCTTGCTCGCGGGACTCTGGCTCGAGGGTGGGTTGGTCGCGGTGATCCTCCACTTCTACGCGCTGTACCTCGTCGTCGGTCTACTCGTGTCGCGACTGCCGAAAGGGTGGTTGCTCGTACTCGCGGTCGCCGCGGCGGTGATCGGCGCGTGGGTGAGGATCTATGCGTTCGACGACCTGCCGAAGCCCTACATCATCACCGGCGACTCGTGGTGGAGCGCGCTACCTCATCTGGGCCACCCCCGGCTGTTGCTCTCACACTTCGTGTTCACCGGCATCTACGCCGCGTTGCCGACGTTGGCGTTCTTCTTCGTCGGAATGTGGGTCGCACGACTCGACCTGCGGGCGCGCCGTACGGTGAACGCGTTGATGGCCGGGGGCCTCGCCATCGCGATCATCGGGAATGGCATCGGTTGGCGCACCGACCACCACCGAGAGAACCTCGCCGTCGGCAGCACCTCGGCGTGGCGCTGGCTGAGTGCGGCGGGGCATTCGCAGATGCCGGCCTGGATCATCGCGTCCACCGGATTGGGGCTGGCCGTCATCGGCGCATGCTTGTGGGTCAGCCGTCACCTTCCGCGAGCGACGCAACCGCTGGCCTATGCCGGTCAACTGGCACTCACGTTCTACGTCGTGCACGTGTTCTTGCTGCGGCGCGGGATACGGGACTGGCCATGGCAGATGTCGCCGACGGAGATCCTCCTCGCGATCGCCGGCCTATTCGCGGCCTTTGTCCTCATTGCCACCCTATGGCGTGCGAGGATGGCGCGCGGCCCGGCCGAGGCCATCCTCCGCGTGGCCGACAATTTCGCGCAGAATGGGAAGCGATCGGGCGGTGATGCGCATTGGGCCGAACGACTCAGTGACCCCGCTCAGCGGCCGCAGTAAACATGGCCGTGTTCACGAATGGTGACGAAGTGAGTCTTTGGCAGACATTCGAGCGCCTCAGCGACTCGCGGGATCGACTGCTCGACGCGTCTCCCAACGACGAGGCGATCGACGACGCGGCGGAAGAGATCGAGAAGCGACTCGACGATCTCGAACAGCGGACGACCGACCTCTCGACGACCATCGCGTTGTTGGGTGACACCAACGCGGGCAAGAGCACACTCATCAACGCGTTGATGGGTGGCAGCGTGCTGCCGAAGTCGGGGGTGGGCGTCGGCACCGCGTCGATGACCAGTCTCACCTACCGGCCCGGCGACAGATTCGTCGCCGAGGTGCAGTTCGCCACGCGCGGCGAACTCACCCAGCAGTGCATGTTCCTACTCGACAATCAGACGCTCGACGCGGCCGACGGCGGCGTCGATATGGAGTTCGTGGAGATGCTCGACGCCGTCGGTCGCCGGCTCTGGCGCATCTATGGCGAATCGCTGGCGCTTTTCCTCGCTACCGGCCAGCTGGCATCACTGCGCGAGGAGCCCGACGTCGCCGCCGCCCTCGGTGAAGGGCGGCGCATCATCGATGCCGCGAGCGCGGCCGACCTGCGCACCCAACTCGTGGACTACGTCGATTCGAGTGGATCGTCGGCGCAGATCGTCAAGCACGTGGCGATCAGGGGCCCGTTCGACGCGTTGCGCACCGGCGCCACCGTCATCGATCTGCCGGGCCTCAACGACCCCGACGCCCACCGCACGGCCGTTACCCAGCTTCACGTCGCGCGAGCCGATCTCGTGTGGATCGTGTTCCCCATCGACGTGGGCGTCGCCCGTTCGTTGATCCGAGCGATCCAGACCATGCTGCCGTTGCACGAGTTGCTGCTCGAAGGTCGCTCGTCGCGGTTGGCGTTCGTCGTCACCAAGTGCGATCACGTCGATGTCGACGACGCCCGCAAGGTCGGCGTCGATCCCACCAGTGATCTCGACGGATTCCTCGCCGCTCGCCGCCAACTCGTCGAGCGTGATCTGCGCGACAAGCTCGAACTGCTCGTGCGTCCTCTGCGCCAACAGCTGGGATCTGTCGCCGGCGAAGCGATCGCGCGCCTGCAGTCCGCACCGATCTACTTCGTGAGCGGCCTTGACCACCTCAAGCTCACCGGTCACGAAACGGGTGCGCCCACATTCCCTGCGCTCGACCTCACACAGGTGACCGAGTTGACGCAACAGCTCGAACGCATCGGCGCGCAACGCACCTCGGCCGACGCGCTCGCCGAGTTGACTCGCGACCTCGAACTGATCGAGGCCGCCATCGACGAGCTGTTGGCAGGGCGCCTCGCCGCCGAGAACGAGACCGATGTCGAAGACGCCGACGACATCGCCATCGAACGGTTCACGGCCGAGATCGAGACTGCGGTGACCACCTTCGATCAAGAACTCGAGCAGGCGTGCGATGAGTTGATAACCGCGGCAGACGACGTGGCCGACGCCTCGTTCGTCTCGGTCGACGAGGTTGTCGAGAAGTGGTCCCAGCTGTCACCGAAGACGCTGCTGGCCACCGTGCAGCGCGACGGACTGTTCGTCGGCCACGGCGGTGCCCGTCACGACATGAACGCCGACGTTGCCGAAGCCTTCCTCGTCGCGCTGTATCCGGCGTGGTCGGGCTTCTTCGAGGAAATGGTGCCCGCACTGATCCGCGGGCTGCAAGGCCAACTCGTCGCGTCCACCGAGCGCGCCCTCGCCGATCTCGGCGCGACCGAAGCGACCGCCGAGGCCGTCCACTCACGGTTCTTCGAGCGCGAGGCCTCGGCGCTGATCGATCGGGAGCGAGTCGAGATCATCGGTGCCGTGATCGAGGCACTGCGCGAAGAGCTGCGCGAGGACTATCGATCGCTGCTGCAGACCGACGAGCCGTTGACCAAACAAGAAGTCGTGCAAGGCGTCGCCACTGCGGTGCTCGGCAAACAAACTGCCTTGCGCGACGCGTCTACCGACGAGCTCGACACATGGCTGGGCGATCTCGTCGAGAACCTCGGCCAGTTGGTGCGCGACGAGATCGACGCCCGACGCGATCGGCTGCGTCAGATCACTCGCCCGGACTGAAATCGCCCGCGCCGAATCCTTCTGTGCTGATCTCGACGGCAAAGCCCGACTGCGTCACCATGCCCGACAGTGCGTCGGTGGTACCGAAGGCGCCCGTCGTGAGCACCGACACATTCTGATCCCGCAGCCCGTGCGGGATCGACACCGCGCCGGGCGCGAGATCGTCGGTGATCCGCGCGATCGCCCGGATGCTGCCGGTCGCGGTTGAGACCACCACCGGTGATCCGTCGACGATCGCCGCGGCGTCCGAGGGATTGATCCACACCTCGGCATCGGTGGCTCCTCGCGCCACGTCGCGCAACGTGGAGTTCATCCGCCGCATGGTTCGTCGGGGGATACCGACGAGCGCCAATGCCTCGACCTCGGCCCACTGCTCGAACTGCTCGACCAACGGCGCGGGCGCGACGCGCCACCGCCCGTCGGGCAGCACACGCTCGTGCACCCAGCCCTTGACCCGCGGCGGATCGGCGACGAACACGCCCGGCTCGCCGAGCGACGGTATGCGCCGTTCGAAGCGCTCCATCGGGTCCTTCACGCGGGCCAGACCGAATCGTTCACCGAGATCTTGGAGAACGTCGAACAGCGGGCGCCGCTCGTAGGTCGGCTCGACGACGGCCGCGGTTCGCTGCGCGCTGATGACCGGCGGGAATCGGTCGGTGAACCACGAGATGTCTTCACGCTCGAGTTGCCCCGCGACAGGTAACACGTGTGTCGCCAGCGCGACCGTCTCGGTCTCGATGACGTCGGCGACGACGAGCGCGTCGAGTTCGGAGAACGCTGCCGTGAGACGACGAGCATCGGGCAGCGATGTGATCGGATTGCCCCCGATCACCAACAGCGCGCGGACTCGACCCGATTCGATCTCGTCGGCCAATGCGGCGCATGGTCGCTCGCCGAACCGCGCCGGCAGGTCGGGCCGGCTCGGAGGACTGTCGGCAGGCACGCCATCGGTGGGCTGGTGCGACCGGCGATCGTGACCGGCGAACGCACCGGGGTTGAACCATGCACCACCGTCGTGCTCGAAGGATCCGGTGATGATCTGGATCGCCCACGCCAACCACTCGGTGATGTTGGCCTCCGCAGCCATCGTGCAACCGGTGCCGGTCACGACCGTCACCCTCCGAGCGCGACGGATCTCGGTGACGAGCGCGTCGAGATCATCGACCGACAGCCCGGTGCGCGCCGCGGCTCGGGCGCCGGTCCAAGGCGCGACGGCTGCGCGCAACTCGTCGAGACCGCCGATATGACGTCGCGCATAGTCCTCGTCCATGCCATCTTCGAGCAGCGCGCGCACTATGTACGCCAGCAGCGCGGGGTCCGCGCCCGCTCGTATCGCGAGATGCCGCGTCGCGAGCCGCGCGGTCTCGCTGCGCCGAGGGTCGACCACCCATAGGCCGTGCTCGCGGGCGATGCGCCGAAGCGAGACCACCGGGTCGACCAACGCACCGGCGTGGCCGTGTGAGATCACCGGGTTCGTTCCGATCAACACCGTGAGCCCGGCGTTGTCGGTGTCGATCATCGGCATCAGGCTCGCCATGCCCGACATCAACTCGGCGACGACCAAACGCGCGACCGCGTCGACGGTCGTCGCGGAGTATCGGCTGTACGACGCGATGTGGCGAATGAACTGGTCGGCGCGCGTGCGGCCCAATGCATCCATCCACGACCAGGTCCCGTTGTAGACGGCGACCGCATCGGGGCCCGATTCGTCGATGATGCGGGCGAGGCTCGCGGCGAGGTCGTCGATCATCTCGGGCCATGTCACCTGGCTGCCGCGGATGACCGGATGGTTCAACCGCAGCGGATGATGGTGGAACTCGGGCAGCGCCCTGCCCTTG
Source organism: Acidimicrobiales bacterium (assembly GCA_035525225.1). Lineage (GTDB taxonomy): Bacteria > Actinomycetota > Acidimicrobiia > Acidimicrobiales > WLNW01 > DATLFA01. The sequence goes on along the minus strand of DATLFA010000058.1, from coordinate 194,741 downwards.
GGACAGGAATAGCCGAGGGTGACGGGGTGGTCGCGGTCGCCGCGCGCCTCGAGCACGCGCGCTCCGTCGGTACGCACGACGAGCCCGCACAACGCGGGGCAGATGCGACAGAACGTTCGATGCTCGGTGACCACATCGATAGTGTCTCATCAATGAGGTACTGCATCCCGTTTCCGTTCTTCCCTGCGTCACACCTGTTGCCGCTGGCACGCGCCGCCGAAGACGCGGGCTTCGACTCGGTCGCCAAGTCCGACGCCGTCTTCTTCCCCGAGCACATCTCCGCCAAGTACCACGGCTCACCCGATGGCAACCGCTACTGGCCCCCCGATACGCCCTCGGTCGACCCGTTCATCGCCCTGGCCGCCATCAGCGCAGTCACCACCCGCATCAGCCTCACGACCAACGTCGTCAAGCTGCCGATCCGCGACCCGTTGCTCGTCGCGAAACAACTGGCGTCGCTGGCCGTGATCGCCGACGAGCGAGTGTCGCTCGGCGTCGGGTTGTCGTGGGTGCCCGAAGAGTTCACGTTCACCCGCACCGATTGGGCGACACGCGCGTCACGCTTCGAGGAGATGATCGAGATCCTGCGTCTCGCGTGCGGTGGCGGGGGCCCGCATTGGATCGAGCACCACGGGCGCCACTACCAGTTCGAACGACTGATGATCAGCCCGTCGCCACAGCTGCCGGTGCCGATCATCATCGGCGGGCACTCCGACGCGGCGATCCGCAGAGCCGCGCGCATCGCGGACGGCTGGGTCGGCGGCCGGCTCACCGTCGACGAGCTCGTCGCGGCCTCCGGTGCGTTGACTCGCTACCGAGCCGAGTTCGGCACCGACCTGCGGCCCTTCGAGATCGCCGGCCAGATCGTGCAAAAGCCCGATGCCGCCATCATCGCCACGCTCGAAGAAGCGGGGCTCACCGAGCTGCAGGTGTTGCCGTGGTTGCACTACGGCGGCGAGGCCGACGACCTCGACACGCGAGTGGATTCGCTGTATCGCTTTGCCGACGAGTTCATCACCAACCGTTGAGGGGACACCGATGAGTGAGGCCGCACCTCGCGAAATGCCCAGCGAGGCCGAAGTGTTCGGCTGGTTCGACTCGCTGTCGAACTGGGGTCGATGGGGCGACGACGATCAGCTCGGCACCCTCAATCACATCGAACCGGCGCACAAGGTCGCGGCCGCACAGCTGATTCGAGAGGGCCTCACGATCTCGTGCGCGTTCGAGATCGAGACGCAGTATCCCGCGGGCAAGCAACAACGCTTCATGATCAAGACCGGCGAGCGGCTGCACGACCCGCACTTCCATCCTCACGGCTACAGCGAGTCCGATCGTGTCGCGACTGCGGGCGAGTACGTCGGCATCTGCTGTCACGGCATCGACGTGACCCACATCGACGCGCTGTCGCACATGTTCTTCGATCGCATGATGTACAACGGCAAGCCGGCGGGGCTCGTCACCGCCGTCGATGGAGCGAAGCACCACGCGATAACCGCTCTGCGCGATGGCATCGTCACCCGAGGCGTGTTGCTCGACATCCCTGCGCTACGCGGCGTCGACTACCTCATGCCCGGCGACGCGGTGTATCCCGACGACCTCGACGCCGCCGAGGCGCGCCAGGGAGTGACGGTCGGCAAGGGCGATGTCGTCTTGTTGCGCACGGGCAACGGACATCGCCGCGCTCCCGAAGCCGACGCCGCGGGGCACTGGCGGCAGTACCCCGCGTGGCACCCCGCGTGCCTGCCGTGGCTGTCGGCACGCGAGGTTGCGGCCATCGGCCACGACGGGCCGCAAGATCTGGTGCCCGCGCCGTATCCCAACCTGCACGTGCCGATGCACGCCATCGGCATCGTCGCGATGGGCCTGTGGTTGATCGACAACCTCGATCTCCAGACGTTGTCGGCCGCGTGTGCTCGGCGCGGGCGCTACGAGTTCTGCTTCATGCTCAGCGCGATGCTCATGCAAGGCGCCACCGGGGCCCCGGTCAACCCGCTCGCCCTGTTTTGAGCCCGACTTCGATCAAGTGAGCGGTGCCGACGGGGTGAAGCGAACCGGCATCGCCTCGAACCCCACTATGAAGTTCGACGGCCGCAGCGGCAGTGGGTCTGCAGAGGCGAGCTCGAGATCGGGCAGGCGCTCGAGGAGCCGCTCGAACATCACCTTCAACTCGACGCGGGCGAGCGCGTTGCCCAGGCAGAAATGCGCTCCGAACCCGAATGCCAGGTGATGATTCGGGTCGCGCGCGATGTCGAAGACGAACGGGTCGGCGAAGACCGCTTCGTCGCGATTGGCCGACTCGTACATCAACAGCACCTGGTCCCCCTCGTGCAGCTGCTGACCCCTGAACTCGATGTCTCGGGTGACGGCGCGGTTCATGTTCTTGATCGGCGACACCCACCGCAGCATCTCTTCGATGGCCGTCTCGATGTGCCCGCCGAAGTCGGCGCTCAGCTTGCGTCGCGGTTCGGGATGCGTGAGCAGCGCGTGCATACCGCCGGTGATCACGTGGCGGGTTGTCTCGTCGCCACCGATCAGGATCAACAGCGTCTCCATGACCAGCGACTCGTCGTCGAGGCCGTGGCCGTCGACTTCGGCCTGCATGAGCACGCTCACGAGATCGTCGCCCAGTCCATTCGAGCGACGATCCTCGATGACCGACATCTGGTACTCGCGAAACGCGATACCGGCGTCGCGCGCCTTGAGCGCCGCCGAGGGATTGTTCGACGTGGTGCCCTTCAACATGTCGTCGGACCACCGCAGCAGGTCGTCGTACGAGTTCTGTTCGAAGCCCAGCATGTTGCCGATGAGGATGAGCGGCAGCGGCGCCGCGATGTCCCAGACAAAGTCACACTCGCCCCGCTCGCAGACGCGGTCGATGATGCCATCGCAGATCTGGCGTACCTCGATCTCGTTGTCGCGCACCCGCCTCGGGGTGAAGCCGCGGTTGACGAGCTTGCGTCGCTGCAAGTGCGCCGGGTCATCCATGTGGATCATCATCGGCAGCGGCATGCCATGCGGCCGGTTGCCGTTGCGCGCATTCGAGAACGAGGTCGTGTCCTTCGACGCCGCCAGCACGTCGGCATACCGCGTGAGCGCCCAGACGTCGTTCTTCTCGTCGTGGTACACCGGCGCGTTCTCACGCATCCACGTCCAATGACGATGGGGGTCGTCGGCATAAAACTCACCGGCGAGCAGATCGATGTCGGGATGGGTGGGATGCGGCGCCATATCCGAACGCTAGCTACTCCTGCACGATCTCGTTACAGAGCAGGCCGACGTCGCTGATCTCGACCTCGATCGTGTCGCCCGGCCGCATGAAGACGGCAGGATCACGGGCCGCGCCGACACCGCCCGGTGTGCCGGTGGCAATGATGTCGCCCGGGTGCAACTCCGTGAACTCGGACAGGTACGCGATGATCTCGGGCACGTCGAAGATCAACAGGTCGGTCGTCGAATGCTGCATCACCTCGCCGTTGAGCCGCGTGGTGAGCGTCAACGCCGCGGGGTCACCGACCTCGTCCGCGGTCACGAGCCAAGGGCCGAAGCTGCCGCTGCGATCGAAGTTCTTGCCCGCCGTGAACTGCGAAGTGTGCCGTTGATAGTCGCGAATGCTGCCGTCGTTGAAACAGCTGTAGCCGGCGACGTGTTCGAGCGCGTACTCGCGCTCGATGCGGCGGCCGGGCCGGCCGATCACGACCGCCAGTTCGCCTTCGTAGTCGAACCGGTCGCTGGCGAGCGGGCGCAACAACGGTGCGCCGTGCCCGACCAGTGACGACGGGAACCGCACGAACACGGTGGGGTGGTCCGACGCGTCGCGTCCCATCTCGTCGCGGTGCGATCGATAGTTGATGCCGATACAGAAGATGCGGGGCCCGACGATCGGCGGCAGGAGTTGCACTTCTTCGAGGGCCAACGTCGCGGCTGTCGCGCCGGCTTCGTGCAACTCTGCGAACGCCCCGGCGTGGAGGATCGAGTCGAGATCCGTAAATCGGTCGCCGAGGGCCGCCGACGCATCGGCGATGACATCACCGATGACGACTCCGTACCCGCGCTGATTGCCTCGCAGGAATGACACCGCGCGCACGAAGACTCCTTCGGTTCTCAGATGTCTGTGTCCAGCAGCGTACGCGCCGCGGCGGCCGGGGTCAGCCGCCTCGCCGTGACCTCCGCGAGCAGCGCTACGCCCTGAGCACTGGCGAGTCGCTCGTCAGTAGCCAGCGCGAGCAGCGCCAACGCGTGGCTGCGGACTTCGTCGCGCAGGCGATGCGCCCGGCGCCGATCGAGCTCGCCGTGTTCGGCCATCCAAGTACGGTGTCGTTCGATGGCGCCGGCCAAGTCGCCGATGCCCGTACCGTCGGTGGCCGTGGTGCTCACGATCGGTGCCCGCCAGCGCGAAGGATCGTGCGCGGCGGGCCCGAGATCGAGCATGTACTCGAGGTCGCGTCGAGCATCGCGGGCGCCCGGGCGGTCGGCCTTGTTCACGACGAAGACGTCGGCCAGCTCGAGGAGGCCCGCTTTATTGGCCTGGATCGCATCGCCCCAACCAGGGGTCACGACGACCACGGTGGTGTCGGCAGCGCTCACGACTTCGATCTCGACCTGACCGACGCCGACGGTCTCGACCACCACCACGTCGATGCCCGCCGCATCGAACACCCGCAACATCGCCGGTGCGGCCAGCGCCAGACCGCCGTGATGCCCGCGGGTCGCCATCGACCGGATGAAGACCTGATCCGGCACGACGCCGTCCATGCGGATGCGATCGCCCAAGATCGCGCCGCCCGACAACGGCGAGGTCGGGTCGATGGCGAGCACCGCTACGCGCCGCCCTCCCTCACACAGCGCCGCGGTCAACCGCCCGGTCAACGTCGACTTGCCGGCGCCGGGCGCGCCGGTCATGCCGATCACGAATGCGTTGCCGGCAAGCGGATGCGCGAGGGTCGCGACCTCATCGGCAACCGCTCCTCCACGTTCGACCATCGACAACAGCCGACCCAGTGCGCGCCGATTGCCGTCGCGGGCCTGATCGAACAACGCCGCGGGCGGCGCGGTCGCGCCTTTCACGCAGCGTCGATCGCGCCACGGACTGCGGTGACGAGATCTTCGGCGGATGTGCCTGGCCCCAAGATGGTGGCGACGCCGAGTGCGTGCATTTTGGCGATATCGATGTCGGGGACGATGCCGCCGACGATGACGGGGATGTCGAGTCCGGCGGCTTTCACGGCGTCGACCATACGCGCTGCGAGGGTAAGGTGCCCACCGTTGTGCATGGACAGGCCGATGGCGTCGGCGTCTTCTTCTTCGGCGGCCGCGACGATCGATTCGGCGGTTTGGCGTAGCCCGAGGTAGATGACTTCGAAGCCGGCGTCGCGCAGCATGCGAGCGACGACTTTGATGCCGCGGTCGTGGCCGTCGAGGCCGAGTTTGGCGAGGATGATCCGTTGGCCCATCACACGGTCGCTTTCTCGGTGTAGGACCCGAAGACGTCTTCGAGCGCGGCGACGATCTCGCCTTCGGTGGCATATGCCTTCACGGCGTCGATCAGCGCAGGCATCGTGTTGGCGGTGGGGTCGGCGGCGACGGTCTTGACGTGTGCGAGGGCGTCGTGCACGGCTTGGCTGTCGCGGCTTTGCTTGACGGCGGCGAGTCGTTTCAGTTGCAAGTCTTCGGTCTCCGCGGGGATATACAGCGTGTCGCCCCCGCCGTCGTCGCCATCGGTGAAAGCGTTGACCCCCACGACGATGCGTCTTTCGGAGTTGATCTGGCGTTCGAACCGGTAGGCGGCGTCGCCGATCTCGCCTTGGAAGTAGCCGTTGTCGATGCCGGCGTAGACGCCTTCGAGCATCGAGCCGTCACCGATGTCGAGGAGATGCGCGAAGACTTCTTCGGCGCGCCGTTCCATCTCGTCGGTCATCCACTCGACATACGGCGAACCGCCGAGAGGGTCCGCGACACTCGCGACGCCGGTCTCGTGGGCGATGATCTGCTGTGTGCGCAACGCGATGCGGGCCGCCTTCTCGGTCGGCAGCGCCAGCGCTTCGTCGAACGCGTCGGTGTGCAACGACTGCGTACCACCGAGCACCGCGGCGAGCGCCTGTAGCGCGACGCGGGCAATGTTGATCTCGGACTGCTGCGCGGTGAGTGACACCCCGGCGGTCTGGGTGTGGAAACGCAGCTTCAGCGACCGGTCGTCGGTCGCCCCGTAGTGCTCTTTCATCCACCGCGCCCAGATACGCCGGGCCGCGCGGAACTTGCCGATCTCTTCGAAAAAGTCGATGTGACTGTTGAAGAAGAACGACAACCGCCCCACGAACTCGTCGAGATCGAGACCGGCCGCGCACGCCGCTTCGACATACGCGAACCCGTTCGCCAGCGTGAACGCCAACTCTTGCGCCGCCGTCGAGCCCGCCTCACGGATGTGATAGCCGCTCACCGAGACGCTGTTCCACTTCGGCATCTCCGCCGTGGTGAAACGCATCAGATCGGTCACCAACCGCACCGACGGCCGCGGCGGGAAGATGTACTCCTTCTGCGCCTGGTACTCCTTGAAGATGTCGTTTTGGATCGTGCCCTCCAACGCGGCGCGGGCAACACCGCTCTGCTCGGCCACTGCGATGTACATCGCCATCACGATCGACGCCGGACCGTTGATCGTCATCGACGTCGTCACGTTCGCGAGGTCGATATCACGGAACAGGTCATCCATATCCGCCAACGTGTCGATCGCGACGCCCGCCTTGCCGACCTCACCGACCGCCCACGGATGATCCGAATCACGCCCCATCAACGTCGGCATATCGAACGCCGTCGACAACCCCGTACCACCCGCACGCAACAGTTCTTTGAACCGCTCGTTGGTGTCCTGCGCGGTACCGAAACCGGCGAACATCCGCATCGTCCACAAGCGCGACCGATACATCGTCGGATGAATGCCCCGCGTATACGGATACTCACCCGGCAACGGACCCCCGCCATACACCGCCTCGACCGGCACCCCCGACATGGTTTCGTAGCTAGCCCGCTCAGAGGGCGGCTCGGGCCCTGTGGCCCGCATATCGGCGGGACCGGTTCTTTCCGGGTCTCTGGTCATCAGCTCTCAGTATGCCAAATACTCGGACATCCGACTATCGGTTCTACAATTGTTGTTGCGAACTGGTGCTTTCCCGGCGGGTAACCTGCGGCCGTGCCCTTATCGTTCGACCCTCTCGACGAGGCGAGACGCCAATGGAAGAGCCACGGGTGGGGCGCTCTCGAAGCCATGAGCGCCGCTACCGCCATCACGCGGGCCAACCAACTGGTGCTTGCCGGCATCGACCGAGTCCTGCGCCCGTTCGGGCTGACGTTCTCGCGCTACGAGGCACTCGTCTTGTTGACCTTCAGCCGCAACGGCTCGCTCCCGCTCGGCAAGATGGGCGAGCGCCTCATGGTGCACCCGACGAGCATCACCAACACCATCGATCGACTCGAGCGCCAGGGCTACGTGCGCCGGGTTCCGCATCCATCGGACCGGCGGGCGGTGCTGGCCGAGATCACCGACGACGGGCGGGCCGTGGTCAAAGAAGCGACCGATGCGCTCGTCTCGGCGGAGTTCGCAGTGCCCATGCTCGATGACAACCTGGTCGAACGGCTCGCTGATTCGCTGCGGCGTGCTCGGGAATCGTAGGAGGGCTTCGATGGACGGCGCGGTCTCGACGTGGTTGGCTCATCGCACGTGGTACGCCGTGGCGCTGTCGTCCGACATCGACGACGGCCGCGTGCACGGTGCCGATTTCTTCGGCCACAGGCTGGTCGTCTACCGCGACAGCGGCGGCACCGCGATCGTGCTCGGCGGGCAGTGCCCGCACATGGGTGCTGATCTGTCGCTCGGCGCAATCGTCGGCGACGACATCCAGTGCATGTTCCATCACTTCTGCTTCGGGCGCGACGGCACCTGCACGAGCATCCCTTCGAACGACCGCATCCCCTCGAGCGCGCGTGTCCCTGCGTTCCCGTCGCGCGAGCGGTGGGGCGTCATCTGGGTGTTCAACGGTGACGACGCCGAGGGCGAGCCACCGGGCATTCGCGATTACGACGACGCCGCCCTCTCGTTTCGCGCCCGCCGCACCGACCTGTTTCCCGTCGAGCCATGGGTCATCCTGGGCAACTCGTTCGACTTCCAACACCTGCGCTATGTGCACGCACTCGAGTTCGAGGATCCCGACGACATGACGTGGTTCGACGACGGGCGCGTCGAGTACGACGTCGACTTCTCCTCCCCCGCGTTCGGCCAGTTCCACCAACGCATCCGCGTGTGCGGCACCAACACCGTGTCGTATGTGACGATCGGTGCCGTCGATTCGATGGGATTGTTCACGACCACGCCGACATCGGGTGGCGCGCAGAGCTACTACATCTCCGCGACACCGCGCACGGGTAGCGCCGAAGAGATCGAGGAGCGACTCGCGTTCCAAGAGAAGCTGGCCGACGACCTGTTGGTCGACGACATCCGCGCCTTCACCGGCATGCGCTTCGACGAAGGTGCGTTCGTGGGCGCCGATCGCCATCTGGTGCGCTGGTTCCGCCACGCCCGCACGTATCCCCAGAGAGATCTGACGGCGACCTTCGCCAAGCGGTGAGCATTGGTGCCCGTTCGCGTCTCACGCTCTGAGGACGAGAACATCGTTGGCGTGTAACGCGAGCGCACGAAGGTCCTCGAGGTCGCTGCTGAGCACTGCACCACCGGGCTCCGCCATGGCGATCACGACGGCATCGACCGCCGAGCCCCGCCGAGCAAGGCTGCGAAGTGTGGCCGCACGACGCGCGAGATGGTCGGGGAGTTGCTCGACGATGTCGCAGGTCTTCAAGAATCGATTCACCAGAACATCGTCACGCTGACGCCCTGAAAGCGATTCGACGAGAACGACAGACGGCACGAGCGGCGGCCATAGACCGTCGCGCTTGAACACCGAGATCATCGCGGCGCTGTCCTGCCGCTGGCGCGACAACCGACTTATGCCGCCCGAATCGAGGACGAGGAGTGTCACCTGGTTCGCCGTGCGGCACGAGGCTCACGGCGGATGCGGCGCGACAGCGACTCCGCACGGGCGAGTACCTCGGGCGAAGGCTTGCCGACCTTGTCGCCGAGGCCGTCGAGATAACGATCGGTCTCCTCGAGGATCGCTTGGCGCCGGAGCTCAGCCCGCACGGCGTCCTGAAGCAACTCTGATGCCGGCAGATCGCGCTCTTTGACGACTCGATAAAGGTCATCAGGAAGGTAGACCTGCATCCGCGGCATACGCCTACTATACACACTTCAGACGGTGGGCGAAGCGTCACCGACCGAGTACACCCGGGTTGCCGGTCGACCACGAGGAATGCCAGCGGCGATCGACGATGCGCCAACCTTCGGCGCGCCGCTCGAGCTCGTCGTCGACCCATCCGGCCATCAAGAACTGCGCGTCCGGCGCGAGCGACCGCTTGACGTGTTGCGCTTGGAAGTAAGCCCGCGAGGTCGCACGGTCACCATCGACGGTAACGCTGGTGTTGGTCACCATGTGATGCGTACCGTCGAGCTTGGCCAGCTCGGTCTCACACATGGCTTTGTAGTCCGCCGGTGACATCAGCGTGCCGCCGCTCGTGTGGAGCTTGGCGTCGGCCGCGAACACCTCGTCGAGGGCTTCGTAGTCGCGGGCGTCGAGCGCGTACGCGTAGTGGTACAGCACCTGTTGGATCGCGACGACGTCAGCCGCCGCGGTCAATTGCTGTAGGCGACGCATCCGAGGCCTCCCGATCGGCACCGAGCTCGAAGCCTACGACCGCGCCGCCCTCGGGGTGATTGAACGCGAACGCCCGGCCGCCGTGTGCAGCAGCAATATCGGCGACGATCGCGAGCCCGAGCCCCGAACCCGGCTGGTTGCGCGCCAGATCGGACCGATAGAAGCGATCGAAGATGTGGGCAACGTCGCCGGCGCTGATGCCAGGGCCACGATCGCGCACCTCGAGATGGCCGCCCCGCACCGTGACCTCGATCGGGTATCCGGTCGGATCGAACTTCGCGGCGTTGTCGAGCAGGTTGCGCACGGCGCGCTCGAGCGCGACGGGCCTTCCGGTGAGGATGCCGCCGTCGCCGTCGATGAGCACGGTACGTCCGGTGCGGCGCTCGAGGCGCGCCGACGCTCGTTCGACGATGCGCTGTAGTGACACATCTTGTTGGGGTTCTTCGTCGCGACTGTCGGTCGCCAGCTCGACCAACTCGTTGAACAACGAGGTGAGCTCGCCCAGCTCGCTGTCGAGGTCATCGATCGTGCTCTTGGTCGCTTCGGCGCTCATTCGATCGCCGCGCTTGAGCAGCGCGACGTTGGTCCGCATGCTCGTCAACGGCGTACGCAGTTCGTGGCCGGCGTCTTGGATGAGTTGTTGCTGCTGTTCTCGCGATCGGGTGAGCGCCGAGAGCATGCCGTTGAAGGCGGTCGCCAGGCGTCCGGCTTCGTCGCCGCCCTTGACGCCGATCGCCGTGTCGAGACGCCCGGTGGCGCCGACATCCTCGACCGCTGCGGTCAGTCGCATCAAGGACCGCGTCGAACGGCTGGCGATGACCCAGCCGATGGCCGCCGCGACCGCGCTGACGACGACGCTGAGTACCACGTAACGGTTGCGCAAAGAATTCAACAGATTTTCGGTGGCCGTGAGCTCGCGCGCGATCTGCAGCGCACCACCGCCGGGGGCCGCGGTCGTCAGCATGCGGTAAGGAGTACCGTCCGCGACATCGACGGTACGCACGACCGAACCACCTTGTTTCGCGACCTCGATATCGCGGGACTCGACCGGCAACGACACGAAGGCCGTCGGCGCCACGACCTTGCCGTCGGCGTCGAGGCGCTGGACGGTATAGAGCTCAATGCTCGGGGTCGGCGAGGGTAGCGGACCCCGGTTCCTGACGTCGCCGAAGCGATCGATGCCCAGCGCGCCGCGGGCGAATCGGGAATCGCGGTTCGCCGTGCTCGCCGTCTCTTGCAGCGCCGCGTCGACTTCTTCGTTCAGCCGTTCGCGAGTGGAGAGATAACTCGTCACGCCCGAAGTGATCGTGGCCGCGGCGGCCAGCGCCCCGAGCGCCAGCGCGAAGCGGGCCCGGAGGTTCACGACTCACGCACCACGTAGCCCACTCCACGCACGGTGTGGATGAGCCGGGGCTCGCCGGCATCCTCGGTCTTCAACCGTGTGTAGCGGATGTAGACCGCAAGGTTCTTGGAATCAGGACCGAAGTCGAAGCCCCAGATACGTTCGTAGATCGTCGTTTGATCGAGCACGACGCCCGCGTTGCGCACGAGCAGCTCCAAGAGATCGAACTCGGTCTTGGTGAGCTCGATCTCGCGATCACCGCGCCACGCGCGGCGCCCGCGCGGATCCATGGTGAGATCGGCGATGCGAAGCGTCGTGGACGAATCGTCTTCGCGCACCCGGCGCAGCAACGCGCGCAAGCGGGCGAGGAGCTCGTCGAGAGCGAACGGCTTGGGCAGATAGTCGTCGGCGCCGGCGTCGAGACCGGAGACCCGATCGGAGGTCTCGGTGCGAGCGGTCAGCATCAGGATCGGCGTGCGATCACCGCGCGCTCGCAAGCGCCGGCACGCCGTCAGCCCGTCCAGATTGGGCATCATCACATCGAGCAGGATCACGTCGGGTGATCCGGTCGATGCCGCTTCGAGGACTTGAGCGCCGTCGGTCACCGCTTGGACGTCGTAGCCCTCCAACTCGAACGCGCGGACGAGCGATTCGCGGGTGGCGCGGTCGTCCTCGGCCATCAAGATGCGCGAGCGCGTGGGGGTGTTCACACTCTTGGTCATAACCCAGCCGTCATGGGCTTGCAGGCTATCGTCGCTCGTCTTCACCGTAATCTCACCGCTCCTGGTCACTCACAGTGTCGAGGGACTTTGTGAGTTCCCGATGCAGGCACGGTTGGAATCAGGTGAGAATACGGCGATGCGCCGCCCCGACTCCCCCCGTATCCCCCCGACGGAAGAACGCCCGCCGAGCCTGACCACCACGATGAACGCGCACAATGTGCGGGCGACATTGGCCACGAACCCGACCGTCGCCGGTGGCATGGCCGCCCTGGGTCGCGCGCTGCTGCAAGAGGGCACGATCCCGGCGAGGGCGCGCGAGATGGTGATCTTGCGCATGGGTTGGCACTGCCAGTCGCGCTACGAGTTCGGTCAACACACACTCATGGCGAGGTCGGTCGGCGTGAGCGACGCCGAGATCGAACTGCTCACGCGGCCGCTCGAGCTGGGCTCGTGGAGTGCGCCGGACCGCGCGCTGCTGGAGATGGTCGACGACCTCTACCGCGACGACTGTGTGAGCGAGCGCACGTGGACCGAGCTGGTCTCGCACTTCGACCACCACGACATCTTGGAGTACATGGCCGCCACGCTGTTCTACCGGATGGTCTCGGGCATCTTGAACAGCTGCGGTGTGGAACTCGACGAGGGTGTACCCGGTTGGCCCCCCGTGTCCTCCGGCAGAGCGGAGAACTAGGGTCCGGCGATGGACCTTGGTATCAGTGGGCGCAGTGCGTTGGTCGCGGCATCGTCGGCCGGGCTCGGCTTGGCCACCGCGCAAGCCCTCGCCGCCGCGGGATGTCGCGTCGTGATCTCGGGCCGCGACGAACAGCGGTTGCAGAGCGCTCTCGAATCGGTACCCGGCGCGACGCCAATCGTGGCCGACGTATCCGACACCGCCGGCGCCATCGGTCTCGTCGACGATGCCCGCGCTGCGCTCGGCGCCATCGACATCCTCGTCACCAACGCCGGTGGACCACCGGCCGGCAACTTCGCCTCGACGCCGCTCGAGTCATACCAAGCCGCGCTCGACCTGAACCTGCTGTCGGTCGTCGCGATGTGCAAGGCCGCCGTGCCCGCGATGCAAGAGCGCAAGTGGGGTCGGGTGGTCGCGATCACGTCGATCGCGGTCAAGCAGCCGATCGCGCACTTGATCCTGTCGAACACCGCACGTTCCGGCGCAACCGGCTTCTTGAAGACGTTGGCCCTCGAAGTCGCGGCCGACGGTGTCACGGTCAACTCGGTGTTGCCCGGCTTGCACGCCACCGATCGGTTGCGCCAGCTCTACGGCGACCGCATCGAGAGCACCGAGCAGTCGCTACCGACGCGCGCGTTCGGGGACCCCGCGGACTTCGGTCGGGTCGCGGCGTTCCTGTGCTCGGAGCACGCCCGCTTCGTCACCGGCGTGGCGTTGCCGGTCGACGGTGGCGCGTACCTCGGCTTGCTCTGAGCGCGCGGTTCGCGTCTGGGAGGCGAAAAACACACCCAGCGTGCTCTTGGACGACGAGAGTCCACAACGTTGTGAATTGAACCTGCGCTCCTGCGGCGCAGCCGCCCTTCGTTGCGGCGGAGCCGCACAAGAACGTCAGATGTAGAGCGCGACCGGTGGGCGACAGATGCCCTCGGTGAGGGCGGCTTCGCCGACGGCCTGCGCGACTTTGTAGGGCACGTCGCGATCGAACACCGACGGCACGACGAAGTTGGGCGACAGGCGATCGTCATCGACCGAATCGGCGATCGCCTTGGCCGCGGCCACCTTCATCTTCTCGGTGATGTCGGTCGCGCCCACGTCGAGCGCGCCACGGAAGATGCCGGGGAACGCCAGCACGTTGTTGATCTGGTTCGGGTAGTCGCTGCGACCCGTGGCCATGACGGCCGGCAGGCCATCGGCTTCTTCGGGACGGATCTCGGGATCGGGATTCGCCATGGCGAACACGATCGGACCTTTGGCCATGCGGCGCACATCAGACGCAGTGATCAGGCCGGGGCCCGACACACCGATGAACACATCGGCGCCCATCATCACTTCGGAGATGGTGCCCGACTTGCGCTCGGTGTTGCTGTTCTCGGCGAACCACTGCTTGGCGAAATTGAGGTTGTCGCGACCCTCGAAGATGGCGCCTTGACGATCGCAGCCGACGATGTTCTGCACGCCCGCGCTCATCAAGATCTTGGCGCACGCAACACCGGCGGCGCCGACACCGGCGACGACCACGTAGAGGTCTTCCATCTTCTTGCCGACGATCTTGAGCGAGTTCACGAGCGCTGCCAACGTGACGACGGCCGTGCCGTGCTGGTCGTCGTGGAAGATGGGGATGTCGACCCGCTTCTTCAACTCTTCTTCGATGTAGAAGCAATTGGGAGCGGCGATGTCTTCGAGATTGACGCCACCGAATGTCGGCGCCAAGCGCACGACGGTCTCGATGATCTCGTCGGGATCTTTCGTATCGAGACAGATCGGGAACGCGTCGACGCCACCGAAGGTCTTGAACAGCAGCGCCTTGCCCTCCATCACCGGCATCGCGCCGAGCGGGCCGATGTCGCCGAGACCGAGCACTGCGGTGCCGTCGCTCACGATGGCGACGGTGTTCTTGCGGATCGTGTACTCGTAGGACAGCTCGGGCCGATCGTGGATCGCCATGCAGATGCGAGCGACGCCCGGTGTGTAGGCCATCGACAGGTCGTCTCGATCACGTACCGGCGCGAGGGAGATGACCTCGATCTTGCCGCCCTCGTGCATCTTGAACGTGCGGTCGTAGGCCTCGATCAATTGCACGCCGTCGATGCCCTTGGTGAGCTCGACGACCTTGCGGGCGTGCGACTCGTCGCGGCAGTAGACGATGATCTCGTTGGTGACGGTCGGGCCGTGCGCCTCGAAGCCGTTGACCCCGATGATGTTGCCGCCGATGTTGCCGATCTCGGTCGCCAAGCGGCCGAGCACTCCCGGGGCATTGTCCATGCGCACACAGAGGGTGATCGAGAAGGCAGAAGTTGGAACAGCCATGCCCGCGACGGTACTCCGTTGGCCGAGATTGCGCCGAATCCCGCCCGGCGTCAAACCTTCACGTCAACGCCACCGCGCCAGAACCGGCAACGATCTCACCGATCACGACGGCGCGGTGTCCGTGCTCGTCGAGAAGCGAGACCGCGCGGTGCGCGGCGTCAGCGGGCAGCACCACGACCATGCCGATGCCCATGTTGAAGACCCGCAGCATCTCTCGATCGTCGATATCGCCGATGCGCTGCAGTTCTCGAAAGACGCGTGGCGATTCCCACGAGGACCGATCGATGCGGGCGTCGATGCCGTCGGCGAGCACGCGCGCCAGGTTGCCCGGTAGCCCGCCGCCCGTTATGTGCGCGACGGCGCGCACCTCGACCTCGTCGATGAGCACTCGCACCGCCGGGGCATAGATGACCGACGGCGACAAGAGCTCGTCGGCCACCGAATGGTCTGCGCCCTCCCACGCCGGATCGTCGATCGAACGCCCCGCCACGTCGAAATAGAGACGGCGCGCCAGCGAGAATCCATTCGAACGCAGATTCGGAGATGGCAGCCCCACGACCACGTCGCCCGGTGTGACGGTGCGACCGGTGATGACGCGCGACCGTTCGACGGCACCCACTGCGAAACCGACGAGATCGAATTCGCCGGGCAACATCGCGCCCGGGTGCTCGGCCATCTCGCCGCCGATCAACGCGCAGCCCGCGATGCGGCACCCTTCGGCAACACCCGCCACCAACTGCTCCATCTGGTCGCCGTCGAGCTGCCCGATCGACACGTAGTCGAGGAAGAAGAGCGGCTCCGCGCCTTGGCAGACGAGATCGTCGACGCACATCGCCACGAGGTCGATGCCGATCGTGTCGTAGCGCTGCGCGCGATGGGCGACGACTGCCTTAGTACCCACTCCGTCGGTGGTCGACACGAGAACGGGATGTTCGTAACCGAGCCCGGAAAGATCGAACAATCCGCCGAACCCACCGATGTCGCTCAACACGCCGGTGCGATACGTCGAGCGCACATGGGGTTTGATGCGCTCGACCGCCGCTTCGGCCGCCGCGATCGATACGCCTGCCGCTTCGTAGGTCTCGGCCATCGAGTCTCTGTCCGACCTGACTACCCGGAGCGCCGCTGGAATTCTTCGGTGGGAAACAACCCGTCGGCCTCGGTGGTGATGGCCGACGAGCCGGCCCTTGCCGAAGGTTCCGCGATCTCGAGCACCGACTTGTGCAGAGTGATCGGTACCTCCACCGGGTAGTCACCGGTGAGACAGGCGGTGCAGAACCCCGCGCCGCGCGCGCCGGTCGCGTCGACCAGACGATCGAGCGAGAGATACGCCAACGAATCGACGTTGAGATACGCACGGATCTCTTCGAGGTCGAGATTGGCCGCCAGCAATTCGCCGCGAGTGCCCGTGTCCATGCCATAGAAACACGGCCAGCGATATGGCGGCGACGAGACTCGCAGGTGCACTTCGACGGCACCCGCTTCGCGCAACATGCCGACCATCTGCCGCGTGGTGGTGCCCCGCACGATCGAATCGTCGACCACGACGACGCGACGACCTTCGAGGGTGTCACGCAACGGATTGAGCTTCATGCGCACACCGAGCGAGCGCAATTCTTGCGTCGGCGCGATGAACGTGCGGCCGATGTAACGGTTCTTGACGAGCCCTTGCCCGAACGGAATGCCGCTACGGCGGGCAAAGCCCTCGGCGGCGGGGATACCGGACTCGGGCACGCCCATCACGAGATCGGCGACGGCCGGTGCCTGATCCGCGAGCAACTCGCCCATGCGAACGCGCGCGCCGTGGACGCTCTGCCCGTACAGCGTGCTGTCGGGTCGGGCGAAGTAGACGAACTCGAAGATGCACAAGCGCGGCTCGATCGTCTCGGGTGCGAACGGGCGCAACGAACGAGGTCCGTTTTCGTCGATGATCACCATCTCGCCCGGTTCGAGCTCGCGCACGAGCGGCGCGCCCACGACATCGAGCGCCGGTGTCTCCGACGCGAGCACCCAACCGCCATCGAGGCGCCCCAGACACAGCGGGCGAAAGCCGTGCGGGTCGCGCACGCCGATGACGCGTTTTTGATCGCACAAGACGAACGAGAACGCGCCCGACAGCGTCGGCAACACCCGCAGCAACGCGTGCTCGAGCGCGTCGGCGTCGGCCTCGCCGGGATGCAGCGTGATCTCGCGGGCCAACAACTCGGCGACGAGATCGCTGTCGCTGGTGACGGTGCCGGGCAACATGCCGGCCTGCTCGGCGAGCTCCTCGGTGTTGACGAGGTTGCCGTTGTGGCCGAGCGCGAACTCGATGTGGGTGGTGCCGCGGTAGACGGGCTGCGCGTTGCCCCACGAACTCGCACCCGTCGTCGAGTAGCGCGTGTGCCCGATCGCGAGATCGCCGGGCATCGCGGCCAGCTTGCGATCGTCGAACACCGTGGCGACGAGACCCATGTCTTTCATCACCATGACGGAATGACCGTCGCTCACCGCGATGCCGGCGGACTCTTGGCCGCGGTGCTGCAATGCGTAGAGCCCCAGATAGCTGAGATGGGACACCGGCTGGCCCGGCGCGTAGACCGCGAATACGCCGCAGGCTTCGTTTGCTTCGTCACTCACTGCCGGACCGTCGATTTCGTTGTCACTGCATGGTACCTTGGCCGAGCGCTGAGGGAAGGCACGTGCGCCACGCGTCGATGGCATCAGCAAGCGCAACATCTACGAGATCTTTCACCCGCAGGCGCTCACCGGTGGCGACGCCCAATCGAGTGACCGGAACATCGGCCTCCGCGGCCGCCTTCTCGACATCGACCAGACGATCGGCGCTGACTGCGACGACGACACGCGACGGACCCTCACCGAACAGCGCCCGGTGATCGGCGATACGGGCGACGTTGCAGCCGATGCCCGATCGCACGGCCATCTCGGCCAAGGTCACGCCCACACCGCCTTCGGACACGTCATGCACACCGTGCAGTGTGCCCTCGTCGACGAGCTCTCGCACCAGCGTGGCGACCCGTTGGTGCAATACGAGGTCGACGTCACCGAGGGTGCCGCCCCGGGCACCGTGCTCGAACGCCCATCGCGACCCGGCGAGGGATACGACGCTCGGACCCAGCAACACGATGCGGTCACCATCGCGCCAACCAACACCCGGCGGTGGTCGATCGAGGCGATCGACGAGGCCGAGCATGCCCATGACCGGAGTGGGATCGATGTCGTCGCCCGCGGTTTCGTTGTAGAGGCTGACGTTGCCCCCGATCACGGGAACGCCGAAGGCGCGGCATGCCTCACCCATGCCGTCGATGGTCTCACTCAGTTGCCACATGACGGATGGGTGTTCGGGATTGCCGAAGTTCAAGCAGTTGACCAACGCGATCGGGCGGGCACCGACACACGCCAGATTGAGCACCGATTCGCTCACGATGCGGGCCGCGCCGCGCCGCGGGTCGATCGCACACCAGCGGTGGTTGCCGTCGGTCGTGAGCGCGAGCGCGCGGCCGGTGTCGCGACCGGTGGTGGGGTGTTTGAGGCGCAGCACTGTGGCATCGCCGCCCGGGCCCTCGACCGTGTTCAAGAACAACATGTGGTCGTACTGCGAGAACACCCATGCCGCGTCGGCGAGCATCGCCAGCAGGTCGGCGGCGCAGTCGGCCGGCGCCGGTAACGACTCGCCGTCGATGCCGGTCGCCGGCGCGGCTGCCATCGGACGCTCGTACAACGGCGCGGCGTCGTGCAGCGACGATGCGGGGATCTCGGCGAGGATCGGCCCGTCGAAGCCTTCGCGGATGCGCAGCGCGCCGCCTTCGGTGACGCGCCCGATGACCGATGCCCGGACATCCCAACGCTCACAGATCTCGAGGACGCGCTCGAGACTGGACGGCTCGACGATGGCCAGCATGCGCTCTTGCGACTCGCTGGTCATGATCTCGAAGGGTTGCATCGCCGGCTCTCGCACGGGCACCGCAGTCACGTCGACATCCATGCCGACCCCGCCGCGCGACGCGGTCTCGCTGGTCGCGCACGCGAGCCCGGCGCCGCCCAGGTCTTGGATGCCCACCACGAGACCCTCGTCGAGCAACATCAAACAGGCTTCGATCAACCGCTTTTCTTCGAACGGGTCGCCCACCTGCACGCTCGGGCGCTTGTCGGCATCGGCATCGCCCTCGCCGAAACCGGCCGACGCCAACACGCTGACGCCGCCGATGCCGTCGCGGCCCGTCGACGAGCCGAGCAGCACCGCGAGGTTGCCCACACCCGACGCCTGGCCGAGGACCAAGCGCTCGGTCGGCAACACACCCAGACACAACACGTTGACCAACGGGTTGCCGCGGTACGTGGCGTCGAACACCACTTCGCCGCCCACGGTCGGGACACCGACCGCGTTGCCGTAGCCCGAGATGCCCGACACGACACCTTCGGCGATCCAGCGGCTGCGGGGATCGTCGAGCGGGCCAAAGCGCAGCGGATCCATCAACGCGATCGGTCGTGCGCCCATCGTGAAGATGTCGCGCAAGATGCCACCGACCCCGGTCGCCGCGCCCTGATAAGGCTCGATGGCCGACGGGTGGTTGTGGCTCTCGATACGGATGGCCGCCGCAATGCCGTCACCGACATCGACCACACCGGCATTCTCGCCCGGCCCGACGAGGACCCAGGGGGCCTCGGTGGGCAACCGCTTGAGGTGGATGCGGCTCGATTTGTAGGAGCAGTGCTCGGACCACATCACCGCGTACATCGCCAGCTCGAGGTGATTGGGGGCACGCCCGAGGATGCGCTCGATCTCGAGCGCTTCGTCATCGGTCAAACCGAGAGCTCGATGCACGACGACCACCCCTGCACGCTAGTCAAAGCGACCGCGGGATTGGCTCATCAGCGCCAGGTTCTCGCGCGCTCCCATTCACCAGCTACGAAACGAATAACTGGTACATGCGCATTTCCATTCCCTAGAGTGGTCGCCATGGCAAGACCAAAAGGAAGCACGCTTTCCGCAGAGCACAAGACTGCGCTCTCCGCCGGCAGAAAGATGGCATCGGTCGTTTCGAGTTATCTCGAAGCACTCGAGGCCAGCAAACCAAAGCGGGGCCGTAAACGCACCAAAGACTCGATACGCAACCGGTTGTCGACCATAGAAAATGAGCTGACCTCGGCCGATCCCCTTCGCCGGCTGCAACTGATCCAAGAACAAATGGATCTGACGGCCGAACTCGAGGCGGCCGATGTCGCCACCGACTTCGCCAAACTGGAATCAGAGTTCGTGAAGGTTGCCAAGACCTACAGCGACAACAAGGGCATCAGCTACCTCGCCTGGCGCACCGTCGGCGTCCCGCCCGAGGTGCTGAAGAAAGCCAATATCGGTCGGGGTAACTGACCGACGGCTTTCACACCGAAGCGGACGTAACCGGCAGGCGATCGCTCGTGGCGCGGAGCGCGCTCGACAGCAGCGACTGCAGCAACAATGACCCGTCGGTCGAACCCAGCAATGCCGAACTCGCCCGCTCGGGATGCGGCATGAGACCTACGACATTTCGTTCGCCGTTGCAGATGCCCGCGATGTCATTCATCGATCCATTCGGGTTGTCGACATAGCGAAAGACGATCCGGTCGTCGTCGACGAGAGTCGCCAGCGTCTCGGTGCTACAGGTGTAATTGCCCTCGAAGTGATTGATGGGGATGCGCAGCCGCGTACCGGGGGAAATGCCCGACGTGAGGGCAGTGTCATTGGCCACGACCTCGAGCTCGGTCATCTGACACAGGAACTTGAGGCCCCGGTTCTTTTGCAGCGCGCCGGGCAACAAACCGGCCTCGGTCAAGACCTGGAACCCGTTGCAGATACCGACGACGGGGCCACCCGAATTCGCAAACTCGGCGACGGCGGTCATGATCGGTGAAAAGCGGGCAATGGCGCCCGGTCGTAGATAGTCGCCATGGGCGAACCCGCCGGGGACGACCACGGCGTCGACATCGCCCACCGTTCGGTCGCCGTGCCACAGCGTGGTGCCGACGCCACCGAGGGTGCCTACGGCCTCGATGACATCGAATTCACAGTTGGTGCCGGGGAAAACGACGACTCCGACGCGGGGCGCCATCAGACCGGGGCTCCGACCGGTGCGGCCACGATATCGATCGCCGCGTCTTCGATCACGGGATTGGTCAGGAACCGGGTACACATGTCGTCGACCTCGGCCCGGGCGCTGCTCTCGTCGACCGACTCGATCACGAAGCGGATGCTCTTGCCCACCCGCACGCCGGTGACGCCGCCGAAACCCAGCGCCGGCAACGAACGTTCGATGGTCGCACCCTGCGGATCGGCGATGCCGGTACGGAGTCGCACCTCGACGTGCACTGCGAACAACATGGCGCCCAGCCTAATGGTTGGCGCCGCTCGGGCCCGCTACCCGCTTGAAAGCGGGCCGCTCGGGCCCGGCCAGTCAGCGAACGATCGCCCGGTGATCCGTTCGTACGCGCCGATGTAACGGCGGTGGGTCGCGGACACCACTTCGGGGGGTAGCGGAGGCGGCGGCGGTTGCCTGTCCCAACCGAGGCCGCCGAGATAGTCACGAACCGGCTGCTTGTCGAACGACGGAGGCGCGGTGCCGGGATGCCACTCGTCGGCGGGCCAGAACCGCGACGAATCAGGTGTGAGCACTTCGTCGCATACGGCGAGCTCACCCTCGATGAAGCCGAACTCGAATTTGGTGTCCGCGATGATGATGCCGCGCTCGAGCGCCCACTCGGCTGCACGGGTGTACAGCGCGATCGCGATGTCGCGTGCCCGTTCGACGGTCGGTGCGCCCACGAGCGCAACCGCTCGATCGAAGGAGATGTTCTCGTCGTGGCCCAGCGCGGCCTTGGTCGACGGCGTGAACACCGGCTCGGGGAGGCGGGCCGACTCGTTCAAACCGGACGGCAGCTCGAGCCCGTGCGTCGCGCCGGTGGCCGTGTATTCCTTCCAAGCGGAGCCCGCCAGATAGCCTCGCACGATGCACTCGATCGGCAACATGTCGGCGACGCGGCACAGCATCGAGCGACCCTCGAACTCGGGGCCGCGCGCTGATTCGGGGAAGTCGCGGCTGTCGGTCGAGATCAAATGGTTCGGTGCGACATCAGCCAACTGCTCGAACCAGAACGCGGACATCGCCGTGAGCACGCGCCCTTTGTCGGGAACTGGCTCGTTCATGACCACATCGAACGCCGACAGGCGGTCGGACGCCACCATCAACACTCGGTTGTCACCGACGTCGTAGACGTCGCGGACCTTGCCCGAGTACTTCTTCGTCAGCGGGGGCGGTGTTGTCGGCATGGGCTCGGGCATGGGCTCGGGAATGGGGCGTCAGAGGATGGGAGCGGGCGAGTAGAGAGCCGCGTCGGGATGCTTGGCGACGATGTGCGCGACGCGCTCGACGAACGCCGTGACTTGCGTTTGCGCGGAGCCGGTCAACGACAGCGGATCGGCGATCGCCGCTTCGATCTGCGCGCGGTCCAAGCCGAGGCGACCATCGACGGCGAGACGATCGACGAGCGTTGCAGGCGGCGTGGCATCGGCGTGCTCGCGCAACGCCCGCGCCGTGGCGACGGCATGCTCTTTGATCACCTCGTGCGCGGTCTCGCGCCCGATGCCATTGCGCACCGCGGCGACGAGCAGCTTCGTGGTCGACAGGAACGGCAGGTAGGTCTGGAGCTCGCGTTCGATGACCGCGGGATAGGCCTCGAAATCATCGAGCACCGTGAGGAAGGTCTCGAAGAGCCCGTCGACGGCAAAGAACGCATCCGGCAGCATCACCCGACGCACGACCGAACAGCTGACGTCGCCTTCGTTCCACTGATCGCCGATGAGACCGTCGGCCATCGCGAGGTAGCCCCGCAGCACCACTGCGAGCCCGTTGATGCGTTCGCAGCTGCGCGTGTTCATCTTGTGCGGCATGCCCGACGAGCCGACTTGCCCCGCCTGAAACCCCTCCGTGACGAGATCGTGACCCGCCATCAAGCGGATGCTCTTGGCCAGGTTGCAGGGTGCGGAGACCGATTGCACGAGTGTAGCGACGACTTCGAAGTCGAGCGAACGCGGATACACCTGACCTACGGCACCGAGCACCCGGCGAAACCCGAGATGCTCCGCGATCGCGTCTTCGATGTCGTCGAGCTTGAGCTGGTCACCGTCGAGCAGGTCGAGCTGATCCTGCTGGGTGCCGACCGGGCCCTTCAAGCCGCGCAATGGGTAGTTGTCGAGAAGGTGTTCGACGCGTTCGTAGGCCACGAGCAATTCTTCGCCCGTGTTCGCGAAGCGTTTGCCGAGCGTTGTCACCTGCGCAGGCACATTGTGGGTGCGCCCTGTGACTGGCACCACTTGGTACTCGGCCGCGCGAGCGGCGAGCCGCGCCAGACCGGCGACGATGCGATCGCGGATCAACCCGAGGGCAGAACGCACCTGCATCTGCTCGACGTTCTCGGTGAGGTCACGCGACGTCATGCCCTTGTGGATGTGTTGATGGCCGGCGAGTGCCGAGAACTCGTCGATGCGGGCCTTGACGTCGTGCTTGGTGACGCGGTCGCGCGCCGCGATCGACTCCAGGTCGACCTGGTCGAGTACCGCGCGATACGCCTCGATGACCCCCGCCGGCACCGGGACACCGCCACGCTGCTGGGATTCGAGCACCGCGACCCACAACTGGCGTTCGAGGATCACCTTTCGCACCGGCGACCAGATACTGCGCATCGCCTGGCTCGCGTAGCGGGTGCCCAAGACGTTGGGTATCGACTGGTCGTCACTCACATGGTGATTCTGGCCCGTAGAACGCGGCCGCGCGCGGAAAATGCGGCCTTCGGAGGGTCAAGTCGGTCGACGGTGTGGCCGATGAGGAAAGAGCGGGGTCAATCTGCCCCACGACCGAGGCGCGGACATGGCCCTTATCTGCAATCGACATTCGTTCGAGTACGCCGAGAACGTGTGCTCCCGCTGTGGGATCGCGTTCTGCCACGATTGTCTCGTGTACCCGCGCGGACCCAAGAAGCCGCCGCTGTGCGTGCCGTGTGCGATCTCCGCCGCCGGTGTCCGGTCGAGCGCCCGCAACCATTCCAACCTCTCCCGGCGCGAGGTGAAGAAGCGCGTTCGCGAAGCCAAGGATCTCCAACAGCCACAGCCCTATGTCGAGGCCCCCGCGGCGGCAAACAGTGACCGCGACTTCGAACTGACGTCGAACGCGTCATTCGACCAGGGATGGGCCGTCAGCTGGGACGAAGGGCGCGATCCGCACCCGGGATACCCCGAACCGGTCACCGTGACGGGCAACGACCCCTTCGCCACGCGCGATGACGCGCCCCGCGAAACGCCGGAGGTCGCAGCGCCGCCGTCGCCCGTGGTCGAGACGCCCCCCGAACTTGCCTCCGCCCCGGCGCGTCCCCCCGAGTTGCCCCGGTTGCAACCCATCGAACTGGCCCGGGGCCACGCTCCGGCCCGACAGGGCGGCTTGCCCTCGGTGCGGCCACCGCTCAAACCAGGCGCCGCCGACACGGCTCGGACCCCGCTTCGGCCACCCGCGGACCAGCCGCCGCTCGCGGAGAAGCCCGTCGCTCGCCCGGCGACGCCCGCCGACGCTGCGGATGAACAGGCGACGGCGCCACCGGCGGCCCCGCCATCGGGGCGGCTGCGGCGCAAGGTCAAGGGCGACGAGAGCACCGAGATGCTCGGCTGGCTCGATGATCTCCTCGGCACCGACAAGGGCCCTTAGCCCTAGACGCGCGCGGCGATGTCGGCGCGGTAGTGCATTCCCGGCCATGAGATGCAGCGCACGGCGCGATAGGCGCGCTCGCGGGCTTCGCCGATCGTCGCACCCATCGCGGTGACGTTCAGCACACGACCGCCGGAGGTGTAGAGCCCGTCGTCGTCGCCCGGACCCGCGCCGCGCACACCCGCGCAATAGACCGTGACGCCTTCGATGGCGTTGGCCGCGTCGAGACCACGGATGCGATCACCCGTGCGTGGCCGGGCGGGATAGTGCTCGGTCGCACACACCACCGTGACGGCGGCGGCGTCGACGAAGCGGGCGTCGTGGCGCAGTTCTCCCGCCGCGGCCTCGGCCAGCAACGCCGTCAAACTGGACGACAAGCGCGGCACGACGACCTGGGTCTCGGGATCGCCGAAACGGACGTTGTACTCCAATACCTTGAGCCCGGCGGGAGTGAGCATGATCCCCGCGTAGAGCACGCCGCGGTAGTCGACGCCGCGCCGGCGTAGCTCGTGCACCGTCGGCTCGACCGCGCGGCTCACCGCTTCGTCCACGACCGCCGACCCGGCAACGGGAACCGGTGAGTAGGCGCCCATCCCGCCGGTATTGGGACCGACATCACCGGCGCCAACACGCTTGAAGTCCTGTGCGGGCGCCAACACGGCAATCTTGCGGCCGTCACAGATCGCGAGCAACGAGAGCTCGGGCCCCGTCAGGCCTTCTTCGATCACGACGCGCCGACCGGCGTCGCCGAACGCGGCGCCCGAGAGATAGTCACGCACCGCGTCGCGCGCTTCGGCGATCGACTCGGTGACGATGACCCCCTTACCCGCGGCCAGCCCGTCGGTCTTCACCACGTAGAAGCCGGCCATCGTGTCGAGGTAGGCGAGCGCCGGCTCGAGATCGGTGAACGACGCGTGGCCCGCGGTGGGCACTCCCGCGGCATCGAGCACTTCTTTCATCCACGCCTTCGAGCCTTCGAGGCGGGCGCCATCGGCACCGGGACCGAAGCAGAGCTTGCCCTGCGCTCGCAGGCGGTCGGCCACCCCGGCGACGAGTGGATCTTCGGGGCCGATCACGAACAAGTCGGCATCGATCTCCTCCGCGGGCTGGGGCGTCGAATTGGGAATGCCGGCATTGCCCGGCGTGACCACGACCGTCGCGTCACGGGCGAGCGCTGACGCGAGCGCGTGCTCGCGCCCTCCTGATCCGACGACACAGACTCGCATCACCGGCCCCGCCACCGGGTCATGCGTACTGGACGTACTGGTCGCGTTCGGGCCCGACACCGACATAGGTGATCGGCACACCGACCTGTTCCGCGAGCAGCGCCAGGTAGTCGCGCGCGGCGGACGGCAGTTCATCGACCTCGCGACAGCCCGCGAGCACCGTCTTCCATCCCGGCATCTCTTTGTAGATCGGCTCGACGTGGTGCAGCACCGACTGGTGATACGGCATCTGCTCGAGGCGTTGACCTTCGTGCTCGTAGGCAACGCACATCTTGACGGTGTCGAGATCGTCGAAAACGTCGAGCTTGGTGATGGCCAACTCGGACAGCGAATTGAGGCGCACCGCGTGGCGCATCATCACCGCGTCGAACCACCCGGTGCGGCGGCGGCGTCCGGTGTTGGTGCCGAACTCGCGACCAGTCTCGACGAGGTAGTCGCCGACATCGTCGAGCAACTCGGTGGGGAACGGTCCCGACCCCACGCGGGTCACATACGCCTTGGCAATGCCGATGACCCGCGTGATGTCGCGGGGGCCGATGCCGGCACCGGTGCATGCGCCGCCGGCCACCGGGTTCGATGAGGTGACGAACGGATACGTGCCGTGGTCGAGGTCGAGGAACGTCGCCTGCGCGCCTTCGAAGAGCACGTGGTGCCCCGCGTCGAGCGCCTCGTGCACGAGCCCGACGGTGTCCGCGATGTAGGGCTCGAGCCGCGGCCGGCAGACCTCGAGATACTCCCGACAGATCTCTTCGATATCGACAGGGAGCTTGTTGTAGACCTTGGCCAGCACCGCGTTGACGGTGTGCAGCACGACCTCGAGCTTCTGGCGAAAGATCTTGGGGTCGAGCACGTCTTGCACGCGCAGACCGACACGCATGGCCTTGTCGGCGTACGCGGGACCGATACCACGACGCGTGGTGCCCAGCGAATTGCGGCCCAGGTACCGCTCGTGCAGCGCGTCGAGCTGCACGTGGTAGGGCAAGATCAGGTGCGCATTGCCCGACACGCGCAGTCGGCTGCAGTCGACGCCCTTCGCCGTGAGCGCGTCGATCTCCTTCAGCAACACGCGGGGCTCGACCACGACACCGTTGCCGATGACCGGCGTGATGTGCGGATACAGCACGCCGCTCGGCACGAGCTGCAGGGCAAAGGCTTCGCCGTCGACCACCAGACGGTGACCGGCATTGTGGCCGCCCTGGTAGCGCACCACGAAGTGGCTCTCTTTGGACAGAAGGTCGGTGAGCTTGCCCTTACCTTCGTCGCCCCATTGCGCGCCGACGATCACTGTTGCGGGCACGTTGGTTGCCTCCATTCGCAGCGATCGAGCCGACAGAGCCTAATGGGGGTTGTCTAGCGTGCGCGAACCGACCCCGAGCGGCCATTCTCGACTGCTCACCCAGTCAGTGCTCAACTCGGCGAGAACTGGCGCCGAAAACAGTGCATGCCCGCCCGCCGGCGTCGCCGCAGACCCCATCCGCCTCGATCTGACCCGCACGTCGACCACGGCGCTCCCGCAAACGTCGACCGCCCCGACGACCACGACACCGGCCACGACCGATGGCAGCTGAGGTCCGATTCCCGGTCATGGGGACGCGGGCGCACGTGGTGGTCACTGCGGATCCGGCCCTCGAATCCCAACTCACGGATTTTGCCGCGCGCGAGCTGTCTCTGATGGAACGTCGGTGGAGCCGGTTCCTTCCCACTTCGGAATTGTCCCGGCTGAATGCTGCGGCGGGTAAACCGGTGATCGTTTCGGCCGACACGTTCAGTGTGATCACGTCCGCGGTCGACGCCTGGAAGCAAACCCTCGGCGGCGGCGCGGTCTGTACGTCGACGCGCACGAAGCGACGGTGGATGACCGCCTGCTACGCCGTGTTCATCGACGACAACGCAGAGATATCGGAAGTCGGCTGCCTCGAGGAGCTCGCAGCATGAGCGGTGAGATGTCGTGGTACATCGCTCGGACCGGCGGCCTCCTCGCCTGGGCGCTGAGCGCGGTGTCGATCCTTTGGGGATTGCTCATCACGAGCCGGGCCCTGGGCAAGCGCATCAGTGGGCCCCGGCTGCTCGACCTTCATCGCTTCATCGGTGGATTGAGCGTCATCTTCGTCGTGGTGCACATCGTCGGGTTGCGCCTCAACAAGTACGAGGACATCGATTTCGGCTTCAAGGAACTGCTCGTGCCGATGGCATCGGATTGGCACCCGGGCGCGGTGGCCTACGGCATCGTCGCCTTCTATCTGCTGATCGCCGTGGAGCTCACCTCGCTGCTGCGCCGAAAGCTGCCGTCATCGCTGTGGCGCCGCTTGCACTACAGCGGCTTCGTCGTGTTCCTCCTCGGGTCGATCCACGCGCTGAAGGTCGGCACCGACGTCCAGAATCCGCTGATCTGGTGGCCTTCGGCGGTGCTGTGTGCCGCGATCGTCGGCCTCGGGGTGACGCGGGCGATGGCCGCGGCCCAAGCGGCCCGCGGCGACGCCGCCGACGTCGAACTCGAGATCTTCGGGACGCCCGGCGTGGTTCCCGAACGGGTCACCGACCAATGGGCAGTGCCCGCAAGCGCAGCCCCGGTCAAAGCGGCGACCCCGGCTGCCGATGCGGTGCCGACCGCCGACCCGGTGGCCCAGGCGCTCGCGACGACGGCCGTCGTCGACGACAACCGGGCGGCCTTGCTCGAACGCACCCGACGGAGCCTGGAGAACCTCGACATCACCGCGTATCCGCGTGCCGAGCTCCCACCGGAGATGTTGACGACCCGACCGGTGCAATCCGCCATGACAACGCCGGACGCGGATCGAGACGACGTCGTGTTACCGGTTCGGCCGGCCACCGACATCGCGCTGCGCTACGCCCGGCTGCGCAACCCCACCAACGCGCCGGCTGCCGCACCGCCGAGCTTTCAGGCCCTCATTCCTCCCGGGGCAAACAGCCAATCGAACTGGGGACAACCGCCCGCCGGTTGGGACGCACCATCGGCCACGCCCACCGCGCAGTCGTCTGAGGTGAACGAGCTCGCAGCGCCCGCCCCGGCAGCCGAGCCGCCCGCCGTCGCACCCGCGCCCATCGGGCTGCCCGATCCGAACAGCCGGACGCCGTGGCAGGAACAAGTGGCGCCGCAGGTGTCGTCGCTCGATTGGCGCACACCGACGCGAGCGGCCGATACCGCCGCCCTGTTGACGCCCCCGGGCGCCGATCTCGTGCCCGAGCTCCCCGACCGGGAGCCCCAGCCATCCTTTGCGAACACCCGCAGTGGGCTGCCCAGCCGTACGCCGCAGCGCTTGGCCCGCAGCACGCAGCCCGCTCGCAACCCACTCGACTGGAAGCCACAGCGCCTCGAGACGATGCCGATGGGTGGCGCGCCGCCGCCACCTACGCCCGACCCTGTGACCGGTGAAGTGCCCAGTGAGCAATACCGGGTGTGGCTGCGCGAATGGCTGGCATTCGCCGAGAGCTACGACGGCTGAAACGTTCTGTTGGCGCTTTACCGGTGTGGACACCGGTAAAGCGCCACGAGAACGGGGTCAACCGAAGGTCAACTCGTTGTCCTCGGCGTCGACGTGGACGGTGTCGCCCTCCGCGTACTTGCCTTCGAGGATCAACAGCGCCAACCGGTCGGCCAAGTGGTGTTGAATTGCCCGCTTGATGGGACGAGCACCGAAGGCCGGGTCGTAGCCGAGCTCCGCGACGAGGCGTTTGGCGGCGTCGCTGACCTGCAACGTGATGCGCCGCTCGGCCAACCGCTGGCGCACCCGGGCCAACTGGATGTCGACGATGGGCACGAGATCTGCCGCGTCGAGTGAACGGAACCGCACGATGTCGTCGATGCGGTTGATGAACTCGGGCCGGAAGAACGTCGTGGGGTCGGTCGCCAGGTTCGACGTCATGATCAACACGACGTTGGTGAAGTCGACCGTGCGTCCCTGACCGTCGGTCAGGCGGCCATCGTCCATCACCTGCAGCAACACGTTGAAGACATCGGGATGCGCCTTTTCGATTTCGTCGAGCAACACGACCGAATAGGGCCGCCGCCGCACGGTTTCGGTGAGCTGGCCACCTTCGTCGTAGCCGACATAACCCGGGGGCGCACCGATCAGGCGCGCCACCGCGTGACGCTCCATGTACTCGGACATGTCGATGCGCACCATGGCGCGTTCGTCGTCGAACAAGAACTCGGCCAACGTACGGGCGAGCTCGGTCTTGCCGACGCCGGTGGGACCGACGAACAAGAACACGCCGATGGGACGGTTGGGGTCGGACAAGCCGGCCCGGTTGCGGCGGATGGCATTGGCCACGATCTTGACGGCACCGCCTTGGCCGACGACGCGATCCTGCAGCACATCTTCGAGCCGGATGAGCTTTTGCACCTCGCCTTCCATCAGCCGCGAGATCGGTACGCCGGTCCACTTGGACACGACTTCGGCGACGTCTTCTTCGTCGACCTCTTCTTTGAGCATCTTCAACGAGCCCTGCAACTCGTCGAGGTGACGGGTCGCCGTCTCGATCTCGCGCTCGAGCTGCGGGATGCGGCCGTAACGAATCTCCGCGGCCTTTTCGAGGTCGGGCTCACGTTCGATCTGGCTGCCCAATGCTTCGAGTTGTTCTTTGAGATCGCGGATGTGCGCGATGGCGTCCTTTTCGGACTGCCAATGCGCCTTCATGCCGGAGATCTGCTCGTTGAGGTTGGCCAGATCTTCTTCGAGCGACGCCAGCCGCTCTTTCGACATGTCGTCGGTTTCCTTGCCGAGCGCGACCCTCTCGATCTCGAGCTGGCGGATGCGCCGTTCGATCACGTCGATCTCGGTCGGCATCGAATCGATCTCGATGCGCAGCTTGGAGGCGGCCTCATCGACGAGGTCGATGGCCTTGTCGGGCAAGAAGCGCCCGGTGAGATAGCGGTCGGACAGCACCGCGGCCGCGACGAGCGCGGCGTCTTGGATGCGCACACCGTGGTGAACCTCGTAGCGCTCTTTCAAGCCGCGGAGGATCGCGATCGTGTCTTCGACCGAAGGAGGGGCGACGAGCACCGGCTGGAACCGGCGCTCGAGCGCGGCGTCCTTTTCTACGTGCTTGCGGTATTCGTCGAGCGTGGTCGCACCGATCATGCGCAGCTGTCCCCGAGCCAGTAGCGGCTTGAGCATGTTGGACGCGTCCATCGAGCCTTCGGCTGCACCCGCACCGATGACGGTGTGCATCTCGTCGATGAAGGTGATGACCTCGCCCTCGGCGTCGGTGATCTCCTTCAGCACCGCCTTGAGGCGCTCTTCGAACTCACCGCGATACTTCGCGCCGGCGACCATCGAACCCAGGTCGAGCGAGATCACCCGGCGGTTCTTGAGTGACTCGGGGACATCGCCTTCGATGATGCGCCGGGCGAGACCTTCGACGATGGCGGTCTTGCCGACGCCGGGTTCGCCGATGAGCACGGGGTTGTTCTTGGTGCGCCGCGACAGCACCTGGATCACGCGGCGGATCTCTTCGTCGCGGCCGATGACCGGGTCGAGGCGGCCTCGCCGCGCGTCTTCGGTCAGGTCACGGCCGTACTTCTCGAGCGCCTGGTACTTGTCCTCGGGATTCTGATCGACGACGCGGTGCGAGCCTCGCACCTCGCGCAGCGCGTTGAGCAGCTGCTCGCGCGGCACTTTGATGCGATCGGCCAGCGCCAACAACAGGTGCTCGGTGGAAAGGTATTCGTCGCTCAGTTCGACGCGGGCGGCATCGCCGGCCTCGAGCATGTCGCGAACCTCACGGGCCACCCGGACCTCGCTGCCGTACGCGCGCGGGAGCCGGCCGATGGCTTCATCGACCTGATTGCGCAGCGACAGGGGATTGATGCCCACGCGCTGCAAGATGGGCAGCACGACACCGTCTTGCTGGCCGAGTAGCGCCGCGAGGAGGTGATCGAGGGTGACCTCGGGGTTGTTGCGCGCTTTGGCCAACTCGGTCGCGGCGGTGAAGGCCTCTTGGGTCTTCACCGTCCAGCGTTCAGGATTCAGCGACACCACATGCTCCTTGGTGAGTAAAGAAAGTTGAGTACATCTCTATCAACTTTGGCGAGCGGCGGGAGATTCCCGATTCGGCAAATTCAGCGGCGATCGCCGCGGTAGAGCGTCACCGACTGATTCAGCGGCACCAGATCACGGCGGTATTGCCGGTGCGTGGCCTCGACCCGGGCCGTGAGCTCCGCGCCGAGGCGCTCGAGTTCGCCCCTCAGCCAGCGGGCCTCCTCTTCGAGTTCGAGCACGCGCTTTACCCCGGCCAGGTTGAGACCTTCGGTGGTCAGCTCTTGAATGCGCTGCAGCCGGGCGATGTCGGCTTCGGAATAACGCCGGCTGCCCCCGCCGGTGCGGGCCGGGTCGAGCAGCCCCTTGCGCTCGTAGATGCGCAGGGTCTGTGGATGCACCCCGGCCAATTCGGCCGCGACGGAGATCACATAGACCGCTCGATCACGTGAGATCCGCATGGGTCACCTCCGTGTCTGTTTGGGCGCGCGTGGTCATGTCAGCTGAGCCCCAGATAGTCACGGGGCGATTCGATGGCCGCGGCGGCGAGCGCCTCGACGGCGCGACGTTCGTCGGCGTTGAGCTTGGTCGGCACCGCGACATCCACGGTGACGAGCAGGTCGCCCGTATGGCGGCCGTTGTCGATACCGCGACCCTTGACCCGGAAGGTGCGCCCCGAGCGGGTGCCCGGGGGGATGCGGATCGTGACCGGATCACCGTCGAGCGTGGGCACCCGGATGTCGGACCCGAGCGCCGCCTCGGCGAAGGTGACGGGCACGTCGATGGTGAGATTGTCGGCCTTGCGCCCGAACAACTCGTGGGGCGATACCCGCACGGTGACGAACAGATCGCCGGTCGGCCCACCGTTGCGACCGGGTTCGCCCCGGCCCTTGAGCCGGATCCGTTGCCCGTCGCCCACGCCGGCCGGCACGCGGACCTTGACCTCGCGGGCGCGCCGTCGCGTACCCGAACCCCGACAGTCGGGGCAGGGGTCGGTGATGACGCGACCGCGGCCGCCACAGGCGCGACAGGGTTGGCTGAACGAGAAGAACCCTTGGTTGTCGTCGGTGACACCGCGGCCGTTGCACGTCGTACAGGTCTGCGGCATCGTGCCCGCCCGGGCGCCGCTGCCATGGCAGGTTTCGCAGGCGGCATCGCTCGTGAGATGCACCGCGGTGGTCACGCCGTGTACCGCATCGGCGAACGACAGGGTCAACTCGGCGTCGAGATCCGCGCCGCGCGCGGGGCCGGCGCCGCGGGGCCGGGTCGTTCGACCGCCCTGGCCGCCGCCACCACCGCCGCCGAAGAATTGCGCGAAGAGCCCTGAGAGATCTCCGCCCTCCTCGAAGCGAAAGCCGCCGCCGCCCGGTTGACCAAAACCGCCGGCCATCGGGCCGAGGCGGCGTACCTCGTCGTACTCCTTGCGCTTGGTTTCGTCGCCGAGGACGTCGTAGGCCGCGCTGATCTCTTTGAAGCGATCTTCGGATTTGTCGTCGCCGGGGTTGGCGTCAGGGTGGTGTTGACGGGCCAGCTTTCGGTACGCGCGAGTGATGTCCTTTGCCGTCGCCGTCTCGGCCACCCCGAGCACGTCGTAATAGTTCTTCTCGAACCACTCTCGCTGCGGAGCCATCGAGGCTCACCTTCCCGGCGCGCGCCTGGTGTCGCGCGCGATCAATCCCGCACCTTGACCAGTGCCGGCCGCAGGACGCGGCCGTTCCAGAGGTATCCGGTGCGTAGTACTTCGGCGATATGGGGACCGTCCCCCTCGCCCTCTTCGTGAATGACGGCTTCGTGGCGATGGGGATCGAATGGGTCACCCAACGGCCGCAGTACCGATAGCCCTGACTTTTCGAGGGTCGCGATCAACATGTTGTAGATCGGCTCGACATCGGCGGCGCCGTGCGCGAGGGCGCCGTCGCAGGCGTCGAGCACCGGCAGCAGTCGCTCGGCGAGCGATGCCGCCGCTTGCTCGATGACTTCGATCTGACGCTTGTCGTTCTGCCGGCGGAAGTTGGCGAACTCGGCCGCGACGCGCTGGGTGTCTTCGAGATACCCGTCGCGTTCCTTGGTGACCTGTTCGAGCGCGCTGATCATCGCCGCCAGTTCGGCCTCGAGTGACGATGCCTCGGACGGCGCCTCCGCGCCGGAGTCGTCGCCGCCACTGGACTCATCGGATGGCTCGACTTGCGAAGACTCGAGTTGCGAAGACTCCGAAGACTCGAGTTCCGAAGAGAGCGGCGCCGACGACAACATCGAGAGGTCGCCGACCGGTACGTAGTCCGACGAGCCGCGACTGGGCGCCCCCGATCCACCGAACGGGACACCTTTCGGCTCGTCATCGTCGTGACGAGTGGAACGGTCGCTCAACGCTGATCTCCATCGTCGACGATCTCGGCATCGACGACCTCGTCGTCGGACGGCGCCGTCGCGCGGGGCGCACCGCCGCCCCCGGTCTCGGCCGCGGAGGCCTCGTAGAGACGCTGCGTGAACTGCTGGCTGGCCGTCATCAGCGCCTCGGTTGCCGCCTTGATGGCGTCGAGGTCGGAACCACCGAGCGCACTCTTGAGATCGGTAACGCGGGCGTCGACAGTGGCGCGCTCTTCTTCGGGCAACTTGCCACCCTGCTCGCGCAGCACCTTTTCGGTTTGGTAGAGCAGCGTCTCGCCGTTGTTGCGCACTTCGACCTCTTCGCGGCGGCGACGGTCTTCGGCCGCGTTGGCCTCGGCGTCACGCACCATGCGATCGATCTCGTCTTTGGCCAGCGACGATTGACCGGTGATGGTCATCGACTGCTCACGGCTGGTGGCCCGGTCTTTGGCGGACACGTGCACGATGCCATTGGCATCGATATCGAAGGTGACCTCGATCTGCGGGATCCCGCGTGGTGCGGGGGGCAATTCGACGAGCTGGAACTTGCCCAGCGTCTTGTTGAACGCCGCCATCTCGCGCTCGCCCTGCAGCACGTGGATCTCGACCGACGGCTGGCTGTCCTCCGCGGTGGTAAACACTTCGGTTCGCCGCGTCGGGATCGTGGTGTTGCGTTCGATGAGCTTGGTCATCACGCCGCCCTTGGTCTCGATGCCGAGCGACAGCGGGGTCACGTCGAGGAGGAGGACGTCTTTGACCTCACCCTTGAGCACACCCGCCTGCACTGCGGCGCCGATGGCCACGACCTCGTCGGGGTTGACACCCTTGTGCGGCTCTTTGCCGGTCATGTTGAACACGAGCTCTTGGACCGCGGGCATACGGGTCGACCCGCCGACCATGACGACGTGATCGATCTCGCCCTTGGTGAGGCCGGCGTCTTTGATGGCCTGATCGAAGACCTTTTGGCAGCGCTCGAGCAGGTGGGCGGTCATCTCTTGGAACTTGGCCCGCGTCAGGCTGTAGTCGAGGTGCATCGGGCCTTCGCTGGTGGCGCTGATGAACGGCAGGTTGATCTGCGTCTGTTGCACCTGCGACAGCTCGATCTTGGCCTTCTCGGCCGACTCCTTGAGCCGCTGGACGGCCATCTTGTCGGCGGCGAGGTCGACGCCGAAGTCGTTCTTGAACGACGTGACGAGCCAGTCCATGACATCTTGGTCCCAGTCGTCGCCACCGAGGAACGTGTCGCCGTGAGTCGCCTTGACCTCGAACACGCCGTCGCCGATCTCGAGGATCGACACGTCGAAGGTGCCGCCGCCGAGGTCGAACACGAGGATCGTGTGGTCGCCGCCCTCTTTGTCGAGGCCGTAGGCCAACGCGGCTGCCGTGGGCTCGTTGATGATGCGCAGCACCTCGAGCCCGGCAATCTGGCCGGCCTCTTTGGTGGCGGTGCGCTGGGCGTCGTCGAAGTACGCGGGCACCGTGATGACGGCCTGCGTCACTGACTCGCCGAGGTAGGACTCGGCGTCGCGCTTGAGCTTCATCAACGTGCGGGCCGAGATCTCTTGCGGCGAGTATTTCTTGCCGTCGATGTCGACGCCCCACTTGAGATCACCCATGTGGCGTTTGACCGACCGGATCGTGCGGTCGGGGTTGGTGATGGCCTGGCGCTTGGCGACCTCGCCTACGAGGACCTCGCCGTTCTTCGCAAAGGCGACGACCGACGGTGTAGTGCGGGAGCCTTCTGCGTTGGGAATGACCACCGGTTCGCCCGCCTGGAAGACGCAGACGACCGAGTTGGTGGTGCCGAGGTCGATACCGACGGCCTTTGCCATGGATTGCTCCTTGCTTACACGTGCTGAGGTTGACTACACGTTCTCGGAGGGAATTGGCGGCAATCGTACCGACCTGCACCATGGCATCCACCAAACTTGTTGGTTATCTATGTCACAAAGTTTAGCGTATGACCATCAACTTGGCCGGAGCGTTCGGGCTTCCGCCTGCCTCCCGACATCGTGCCGCTCACCGAGTGCCTGAAGGACGTCGTTGCCCGGCTGTTGCCGTATTGGTATGACCGCATCGCCGCCGACCTGATCGATCAATCCAAAACGTGAGTCGACAGGTAACGTCTCGGCCCGTATGGACACCGCGCAGCATTCCTCTGACGAGGCGCCCACGTCGCGTCGCATCTCCGGCCCGCACATCGTGCTCGCCATCGGTATCGGCTTTGCCCTCCTGACCGCCGCGTCGGGCATTTTGGGGGCGGCACTCGACTGGCACGACGACTCGCCCGAGAGCCGCGAAGTGTTCGGCAACATCCCTGGCTCGCTCGAGTTGGCGTTCTATGTGGTGCTCGTCGTGCTCATCGTCGCCGGCGCGGTGCAGTTCGCGAACCGGGTCAAGAACTGGCAACGCGGGGGCCCCGACAATCGCTCGACCACCATCGACAACCTCGGCCGTCGCCTCGGTGACTTCCGGGCCGGTGTGTACATGCAGACGCTGTTGCGCGAGCCCGCGGCCGGCATCATGCATTCGCTCATCTACTTCTCGTTCTTGATCCTTTTGGCGGTGACGACCACGCTCGAGATCGACCACCAGATGCCCGAGAGCGCCAAATTCCTCCACGGCGGCGTCTACAAAGGTTTCTCGGCGGTCGGCGACATCGCCGGTGCGATGCTGCTCGTCGGGGTGCTGTGGGCGATCGTGCGGCGCTACGGCCCGCGCAACCTGCGGCCCTACCGCATCCGCATCAAGTCCAAGCCCGAACACATGATCATCCTCGGCACGTTTCTCGTGATCGCCGTGAGCGGCTTCATGACCGAAGCGGCCCGCATCGCCCTCGTCGGCCGCCCCGATCACGAGAAGTGGTCGGTCATCGGATACCCACTGTCGCATCTCGTGCGCAACGCCGATCACCTGTCGGGTTGGCACCAGGGCCTGTGGGTCGCGCACGTGATCTCGTTCGTCGCGTTCCTCATCATCCTGCCGACGACGATGCTGCGGCACATGTTCACGTCGCCGCTCAACATGTACCTGCGCGACAAGAACCGCCCCAAGGGCGCAATGAAGCCGATGCCGAACTTGATGGAGACCTCGCTCGAGTCGTTCGGCGCGGCGACCATCGAAGACTTCACCTGGAAGCAGTTGCTCGACACCGACGCCTGCACCATGTGCGGTCGCTGCACCTCGGTGTGTCCGGCGCACGCGACGGGCAAGCCACTCGATCCGCGCGAGATCGTGCTGAAGGTCGGCGAGGTCATGGCGGCCACCGGCAACCCCGTCGTCAGCCCACCGATCGGCATGGACAAGGACATCACGATCGGCGCCAACAGCGTGTTCGAGCGGGTAACGCCCGCAGAAGTGTGGGCCTGCACGACGTGCAAGGCGTGCGACGAGATCTGCCCGGTCAACATAGAGATCCTCGACATGCGGCGCTACCTGTCGCTGATGGAATCCAACTTCCCCACCGAGCTCGGCTCGGCGTACCGGGCGATGGAGAACCAGGGCAATCCGTGGGCACTCGCCCAAGGCGAACGCGCCGATTGGGCAAAGGACCTCGAAGGCATCACGATCATCGACGGCACGTCACCGCTCGAGGCCGAGTACCTCTACTGGGTGGGCTGCGCCGGCAGCTTCGACGACAAGAACAAGAAGGTGACCCGGGCGATGTCGCGTCTCATGCAGCGCGCCGACATCAGCTTCGCCATCCTCGGCCCGTCGGAGAACTGCACCGGCGACCCGGCCCGGCGGTCGGGCAACGAATACATCTTCCAGATGCTCGCCACGCAGAACATCGAGACGTTGAACGGCATGGGCGTGAAGAAGATCATCACGCAGTGCCCCCACTGCTTCAACACGTTGAAGAACGAGTATCCGCAACTCGGTGGCCACTACGAGGTCGTGCACCACAGCCAGTTCCTCGAATCGCTCGTCGAGTCGGGCAAGCTCGATCTCAAAGACGCGCACCTCGAAGATCGCATCGTGTACCACGACTCGTGTTATCTCGGCCGCCACAACGACGTCTACCAGGCGCCTCGCCGGGTTATCGGGTCGATCGGCGGCATCCAGGTCGTCGAGGCGGCCAAGAACGGCACCAAGGGCATGTGCTGCGGCGCCGGCGGCGCCCGCATGTGGATGGAAGAGTCCACCGGCAAGAAGGTCAACGACGAGCGCTCGCAACAGCTCCTCGCCACGGGCGCGTCACGCATCGCGACGGCGTGCCCGTTCTGCTACATCATGATCGACGACGGGGTCAAGGCTCAGGGCGTCGAGGACACCGAGGTGAAGGTGGCCGACATCGCGATGCACGTCCTCGATGCCATCGAAGAGGGCGACCGCCGCGCACAAGCGCAGGCCATGACGTCGTCGTTCACCTGACCGTCGCTCCCGCTTCGGTCTCCACCGCGTGATCGGCGTCCCGCGTTCTCGCAACCTCCCCCGCCACGTGGTGGTGTTCGGCAGCGCGGCAACCGCGGTTTTCGCGTTGTCGTTCGACAGCACGCTCCTACCGATCGCGCTGCGCGACATCGGGCGCGGTGTCGGCGAGAACACACCATCTCATCTCTCGTGGGTTTCGACGACGTACACCATCGCGATGGCCGCGTCCGTGGTGGCCATCGGCCGCATCGGCGATCGCACGGGACGGCGCCGACTCTTTCTCATCGGTTTCACGCTGTTCCTGGTGGGCGCGCTGGTCGCGGGCACCGCGACGACGTTTGCGCAGGTGCTCACCGGCCGCACGATCCAGGGCTTCGGTGCGGCGTGCGTCTTCCCGTCATCGCTGGGTCTGGTGCTGGCCGCGTGGCCGGCCCACGAAGCAACCCGGGCGATCGCCGCGTGGACCGCGGTCGGCGGTGTGGCGGGTGCGATCGGCCCCGCGGTGGGGTCGGCGCTCGTCGACGGTCTCGGATGGCGCGGCGCGTTCCTCGTGCATCTCGTGATCGGCGTCCCCGCCCTGCTGGTGGCCCGCCGCGTGCTCGTCGAAACCGAGCGCCATCTCGACCGCTCACTCCCCGACATGATCGGATCGCTGTTGGTGGCCGTGATTCTCGGGCTCATGGCGCTCGTGCTCGCGCAAGCACGCACGTGGGGTCTTTCCGACGATCGCATCGTCGCCGCGCTGGTCTTGATCGCGATCGCGTTGCCGCTCCTGGCGTGGCGCTGCACACGCCATGCCGCGCCGGTGATCGAGCCCCACATGTTGCGGCTGCGGACATACCGGCGAACGGTCGTCCTGTGCATCTTCGTGGCCGGCGCCATCTTCGCCAACTTCGTCATGATGCCGCAGTACCTCGGCACGGTCTGGGGGTACTCCACCTTCCGCGTCGGAATGGCCATCGTGCCGTTCTCGATCGCGGCCTCGATCACGGCCGTGTGGGGTGGTCGAGTGTCCTCGCGCGTCGACGAGAAATGGCTCCTCACGTTGGGTATCACGATCATGGCCGCGTCGATGGTGTGGCTTGCGTTCGTTCCGGACGAAACGCCGGACTACTGGACCGAGTTCTTCCCCGCGATCATCGCCACCGGCGTCGGCGGGTGGGGTTTGGCGCTCAGCATGCTCAACTGCGTCGGCGCCCGCGAGCTCGACAACAGCAATTACGGCGTCGGCATGGGCATTTTGATGACCATGCGCCAAGTCGGCTCCCTCGCCGGCGTCGCGACCGCGTTCGGCATCCTCGGCGACACCGAGTTGACCTCGGCCGGCGCGATCGATCGCATCCGCGACGTGTGGCTGCTGTTGATCCCGGTCTTCGTCGTGTCCGCGATCGCCACCGTGCGGCTGCCGGCTCGTCACTCCGGTTCACCCTTGACCTGAGCGCACGATGGGCGGAGGATGCACATATGGGGCGGGTACGCGACTGGCGTTGGCAACGGCGGGTACGCCGGGTCATGCGGCGCGGTCGCGGGTGGACGAACGGCCAGCCGCGGCGCCGGGTACGCGCCGCGCCCGACCCGGCGCTGATACAGCGAGCTGCGGAGATCACCGATCTCCGTGAGCGACGTCGCGCGTACGAAGAGGCGGCGCTGCGCCAGCCGTCCGGTGTCACCCGAGGCTCGCGACGCGTCGCGATCCTCACCGTCGCGTGCGCGGCGGCCGTCACGTTCGCCCTCACGGTGCTCGCGGCAACCGCCGGCAACCCGTGGGTCGCCGCGACGGTCGCTGCGCTCGTCGCGGCAGTGCTCGCAGGCTTCGCGGTACGACCGCCGGTGATCCGGTCGCTCGATCATGGCTTTCGTCCGCGCCGCCAGTTCCGCGACGTGCGCGAGCCTCTCGACGACTGACGCGTCGCCGTCGCGGACCACGCTGGCTCGGCTCACGTCGGCTCAGCTCAAGAGCGCGCGGACGTGGCCCGTTTCGTTCGCGCTGCGAATCGTGCGGATGCCGTTGGACGCGGCCCTGACGCGGACGATGCCGCAGTAGTCGGGCGTCAGCACGAACGGGTCGCCGTGGCCGATCAGCGCGGTGAGATACGTGCCCATGATCATGCCGTGGCAGAACACCGCCACCCGCTTGCCCTTGTTGCGATCGACGATGTCGTCGAAGGTCGCGACGACATCGCTCCTCCATTGTTCGAACCCGCCGAGTGGGCCGAACATCGCGAACTTGTCGCCGAGGAACTCCTGCACGATGTCGTCTTGCATCGTCATCTCTTCGGCCGGCACATAGCGCGTGCGGTAGTGATCGGCCTCCTTCAAACCGTCGTGCAATTCGACCGTGATCCCGAGACGCGCCGCGAGTGGCGCGGCGGTCGCGCGCGCTCGCTGCATCGGCGACGCCATCACATGGTCGATGCGCTCGCCCGACAAGAACTCCGCGGTCGCGTCGGCCTGCCGGCGTCCGAGATCGGACAGCGGTGGGTCCGCGGTGCCGGCTCCCTCGGCGCGCTCGTCGCGCTCGGGCCGGCCGTGGCGGATGATGACGAGATCCACGGCCGATCAGAGGTGCTTCTGCAGGCGACCGGCGGCGTCCCACCGCACGGCTCCGTCGATCGCGCCGGTCATGAACTTGCGGAAGCGACGATCCATCCGTTCGGCCTTGTCGCCGAAACTCGAGTTGTCACCGGTGATCGTGACGGTGTGGCCGACGACCCAGAAGAGCATCGCCCACGCCATGTCCTCGACGATCTCATCGTGGCTCCACGACGGGCCGCCCGCAGCGACCAACGCGGCGCGGTACGCGTCGAGCAGCTCGCGCTCGGCGGCGACGGTCTCGTCGGTCGCGCACGCGGTCAGAAAGAACGCGACATCTTGTCCGGGAAAGCTCTTGCCCGACATCTGCCAGTCGAGCACGACGATGTCGTCGTCGACGAAGAGCATGTTGTCGAGCTCGTAGTCACCGTGGATGAATGTCCACGGCCGCGCGTTGAAGCGCTCGAGCCAAGTGAGCGTGTCGTTGACGAAGGTGCGCTCGCACACCGAACGCAGATCGTCGGGGATCAAATCCGGCTCGCGCTCGTTGACCTTGACCCACGCGTCCTGCACGAGCGGGATGCCCATCGGATAGCTCGGCGCCGACCAGTCGACGATCCACGGCATCGACGTCACTCGAGGATTCATCCAGTACTGACCGTGCATGGTGCCGAGGTCGGTGGCGAGCTTGCACATGTTGTCGACGCTCGTACCGATCAAGATGTCGCCGTCGACCGCGGGCGTCACGTGCTCGATGAGCATCATGAACCGGTCGCCTCCGTCGGTGGCGTTGACGTAGCAGTGCGGGATGCGCATCTTCACGTCGCGCGCGAGGTCGCGATAGAAGCCCGACTCTCGGATGAACGGCATCATGATCTGGTTGTAGAGGCGAGCGAGATCGGAGTCGAGCAGGCACTTGGCCACATAGGTGCGGGGCAGCGAGCACGGCGCGCGGTAGTCGACCTCGACGACACCGACTTCGCCCAGCGCACCGACGATCCCCGGCATGGGTGTCGCCGTGACGTCCGCGATGCCGGGATGATCGTGGCCGGCCTCGCGCAGCGCTCGGCCCAACCACTCGCCGTCGAGGGTGCCGATGC
This sequence comes from Acidimicrobiales bacterium, assembly GCA_035525225.1. GTDB lineage: Bacteria > Actinomycetota > Acidimicrobiia > Acidimicrobiales > WLNW01 > DATLFA01. Next base: position 152,598 of record DATLFA010000058.1, on the reverse strand, counting down.
TGATCGGAATGTCGCTCATGGTTGCTCCCCGAAGTTCTCCCAGTATCGGCTCGGGCGAGGCCCGCGCTGGTTCTGATACTTCGACCCGAGCTGACCCGAGCCGTAGGGGTTATCGGCGGGCGTCGTCATCCGCATGAAGCTGATCTGGCCGATCTTCATGCCGGGATACAGGGTGATCGGCAGGTTGGCGACATTCGACAGCTCGAGGGTGAGTTGACCGTCCCAGCCGGCGTCGACGAAGCCTGCCGTCGAATGGATCAGCAGGCCGAGGCGGCCGAGCGAGCTCTTGCCTTCGAGGCGACCGACGAGATCGTTGGGCAGCCCGACCCGTTCGCTGGTCGAGCCGAGCACGAACTCGCCCGGATGCAGGATGAACGGCTGCTCGTCGCTGCCTTCGACGAGCTCGGTCAGCTCTTCGAGATTCTGTTTGACGTCGATGACCGCCATCGTGTGGTTGCGGAACACGCGGAAATACGAATCGAGATGCAGGTCGACCGACGACGGCTGCACGCACGAGGCGACGTAGGGGTCGATGACGATGCGCCCGTTTTCGATCTCTTCTCGGATGGTGTGATCGGAGAGGATCATCGGCGCCGGACGTTACTCCCCGGCGTCACACCCGGCCGAAGCAGCGGGTGACGACGATCTCGAGCGAGGCCCAGCCCGGCCGGCGCGGCGGGTGCCCGTAGCGGGCCTCGTAGCGGCAGGCGCACTCGGCGACCGACTCGTCGTCGGTGCGCAGCTCGCAGCGGCCCTCGAGCGTCAGCCACCGGCCTCCGTCGACCTGGCACACGAGCCCGACACCGCCCCGCTCCGCATTGCGCGCCTTTTGGCTGCCCGGTCCGGTGATGATGCGCACTCGCTGCGTCGATGCGTCGTAGCTGAACCCGACGGGCACGACATGCGGCGAGCCGTCTGCCCGCTGGGTCGTGAGCGTGGCCAGGTGGCGGACGGTGACGAACTCGATCATCTCGGGCGTGAGATCCGCGGGGTCGAAGGCCATGACCAGTAGCTATCGCCGTCGGCTGTCAGACACAAACTTGGCTAACCTGAGCTCGCTCTGCGGGTGTAGTTCAATGGCAGAACATCAGCTTCCCAAGCTGAATACGAGGGTTCGATTCCCTTCACCCGCTCACCCGGTAAGCCGCAATCATCGTCCTTGTGACGAGGAGTTTTTCTAGCACTGTGTCGCTCATCCTCTGCCAGCACTAGTCGTCGTTGTGTGGCCCAACCGCGGCCTCTCGCGCTTCTCGATCGGCGGATGTTCCCCGCCAGGGCACCATGTTGCGGTGAAATACTGGATCAGACAGAACCTGCAGCAGAGGTCGGTTCGCGTGTCATCGCGTGTCCAGTCTTCACGGACCAACGTGTCTCGCGCGCGCATTTCGCAGGTCCTTCTTTGCGTGATGGCGCTCGCCTTGGCCAAGGCCGACTCGCCGAGGCACACGCACTGTTCGAGTCGTTGTGTGCCCGCGCGGGCCCACTCGGGCTGCTGCCCGAGCAGATCGATCCCGCCAGCGGCGCATTCCTGGGAAACCATCCGCAAGCCTTCAATCACGTCGGGCTCGTGTCGAGCGGCATCAATCTGGGGCGCCGGGACGCCGAAGCCACGTGATGGCGCGGTGACCCTCGCGGCGACCCGAACGCTTGCTTCGCGCTTCCTCGTTTCCGCGCGTGAGCGCGAGACATCCGAGTAGCGGCGCGGACTACACTCACCCACCTCGCGGTTGCCGGTCCGCGCACGAAACGCACCGCGAGCGCTGCACGAAGACCGGCCACGACCGAGCCACAGGGAAACCGACATATGAAAGTCTTGATTGCACTCGATGACTCTCCCGTGTCGAGCCGAGCCGCGCGCGTCGCCGCACGCTTGTTCACCGGGGATGATGTCGAGTTCCTCGTCATCAACGTCGCCACCGTCGCGATGCCGTGGGTGGGTATGGGGGGGTACGGCATGGTCACCCCCCTCGCGATGGACCCCCGATGGCTCGAACCGGATGAGGATGCCGAGGCCGATCTGATGGCGCGGGCCGAGGCCGCAGGTGTGCCTGACCCGGTGCCGGTCGTGTCGACCGGCGACCCCGTGACCCTCATCTGCGCCGCGGCCGAAGAGCACGGGGTCGATGTGATCGTCGTCGGCTCACACGACAAGACCGCGCTGCGGCGGTTGTTCGATCCCTCGGTCGCGGCCGGCGTCGTACGAGACACCTACCGGCCTGTACTCGTCGTGAGCGGCGCCCCTCCCTCCGGGTGACGCTGGTCGCCGGGTGACGCTGGTCGCGGGATCGGTTGTCGTGCAGGCCGCCTGCTCGACCACCGCTTCTACACCGCGCTCCGAACCGGGGGGAGCGCCGGAGCCGCGCTGTTCCTCGTAAACCTCTGGATGCAGCGCGTCGCGCCCGACCGCGCTGACGCGGCAATCGTCAACCGGCACGACTCCCGGCGCGACGTAGTGGTATCGAATGGAGGAACCGACGGATGCCCCGATCAGCGAACGACAACCCGTGCAGACCCGAGAGCTCATCCGGTACGGGGCCGTCGCCGTTCTCGTCGTGGTCCTCGTGGCCTTCATCGTCGACAACACACAGTCCGTGCGCGTGGGGTTCGTGTTCACCGACCGCAACCTCCCGCTCATCTGGGTATTGATCGTCACCGCGCTCGTCGGCGCCGCCATCGACCGGCTCGTTCGCTGGCAGCGCAACCGCCAGGTCAGCCGTCGATCACGAGGGCCCGGCCGAGCCAGGCTGCGCCGACGAGGCCGGAGTCGTCTCCGAGCGCGGCCGCCACGAACGTCAGGTCAGGGTTGGCGTGCAGCATCCACGGTCGGGCCTCGCGGCCGATGCGATCGGCCAGGCTCTGGCCGAGCTTCTCGGCCATGCCTCCGCCGACCACCACCAGGCCGACGTCGAGCACGTTCGCGATCGATCCGACTCCGACGGCGACGACCTCGATGGCCGTGTCGAACAACTCGATGGCGAGTTCGTCACCCTCGTCCAGAGCGCGCGCCCACACCTTCGAGGTCAATGTCGCCTTGCGCTCATCTTGTTGGATCTCGAGTAGTGAGGTATGCCGCCCTGCGTCGATCATCGACGACGCGATGCGCGCCAGCGACCCCCGACCGGCGTAGGCCTCGATGCACCCTCGCCGACCACAGCTGCAGAGCGCACCGCCATGGCGGGTGATGACATGGCCGATCTCGCCGGCGGACCCGCGGGATCCGAAAAAGGGACGGCCATCGAGGATGAGACCGCCACCGATCCCGGTTCCCATCCAGACTCCGAGCACGTTGTCATGTCCGACCGCTGCGCCTGCGAGCCATTCACCGATGAGGCCGAGGTTCGCGTCGTTTGCGAGCGCGACGGGAATGCCGAAGTGGTCTTGGAGTTCGCCAACGATGTCGAATGTCTTGTCCCAGCCGGCGAGGTTCGGCACCTCGACTACCCGACCCCTGTGGATGACACCGGGAATGCCCAGCCCGACTGCCGACGGGACATCGCCGAGCGCCTCGATCATCTCGACGATGACGCCGGCGATTGCCTGCGGGCTCGACTGGGGAGTACCTCGCCTGTCGCGCTCGCGGACCCGGTGCCGGGCATCGACGAGCCCCACGCCGATGTTGGTTCCGCCGACATCGACGCCAGCAACGAGCACATCGCCTCCTTTTGTCGCGCAGGTTAGTTACTTTCTACTTTCCCCGGCGGTTGGGTGCGCGCAAGGGGGTGTCTCGCGCCACCACGGCGCTGCTATCTTTCACCTCGAGGTCGCGGTGACGGATCCTCACCGGGCTTGTGCTCGACGGCGCGACGCTGACCGCGCTCGCGTGGATCCTTCCGGGATTGTCGATCGACAGCCGCGGCGCGGCAATCGGCGCGGCCGCGTTGCTGGTCGTCGCGAACGCAGTGCTCTGGCCGGCCCTCTCTCGCGTCACCCTGCCCTTGACCGTGCTCAGCTTCGGGCTCGCCGCGCTCGCGCTCAACGGTCTGTTCGTGTTTGCCGTGCTGTCGGCCGCTCCGGGCGTGCGCATCGCGGGCGTGGGCACCGGTATCGCAGTCGTGCTCGGCCTGGTGATAACACGAGAAGCCCGGCGATCACCAGCGCTCCGAAAACTGAGACTTTGATTCCTCTGTTCTTCACGAACACCGGGAGCTCCTTGATTGCGCGTCGGATCAAGATTTCTTGAAGGGTGGGCCCGGCAACCTGGTCGACTCTCCCGGGATCGACCTGTACCTCGGCGCTGTGCATCATGCCGAACAACCGAAGAACTGAAGCTCACCCGATAGGGCTGGGCGCACCGTGTTGGGCGTACTCACGCAAACGGTGCTGATCGTCGGCGTTGAGCAACTCGATCACGTCGACGATCGGATGGCCCGGCCCGCGCATCACATCCAATGCTTTGTGCCCGGCAGTGCCGCGCGCCGGCGCGTCGGTCGTGAGAAGAATCAGCGGCATCGCGGCGCGGCTCTCGTGCAACACGGCGGCCTTGCCGAGCGACTTCCACAGTGTGTCGGCGCGGCGTAGCCCGGCGCGGTTGGTCGTGAACGCGCCGGAGACGTCGAAGGCCCATTCACCGCCGGTCTGATCAGTGGCGACAAAGGTGAGCCCGATGCCGAGACCGCGAGGCTTGACGTCGGGTCGAATGTCGGCGAACCCACAGCTCGACAGCACGATGCCGGCGAGCTCTTTGGCCTGCAGACCGTCACGCACTGCTTGCGCGTGCGCGTCGTTGCTGGAGTCGCGCGAAGCAACTGCGAGTAGCTCGACGCGAAATGCAGATGCCGTCAACGGGCTCGTGGGAGCCGACAACCGCGCTTGTTCTTCGGTGACGCGCCGACGCGCCGCGGCAACGTAGCTCTTGTCGGTATCGAACCCGATGAAGTGACGGCCGGTGCGCACCGCGGCGAGGGCCGCGCTACCCGAGCCCATGAATGGATCGAGCACGACGTCGCCCTGGTAGGTGTAGAGCTCGATCAATCGCTGGGGCAGCTCGACCGGGAACGGAGCCGGATGCCCGACCTTGGTTGCACTCTCGGGCGCGATCTCCCAGAGATCGGTGGTGGCCTCGACGAATTCGTCGCGCGAGATCGTCGCCGTCGACGGCAGGCCGTTCGCCAATCGCTGCTCTGGCTTGAGCGCCCGATCGAAGCGGCCCTTGCTGGCGATCACGATGCGCTCGGTGACGTCTCGGAGCACCGGATTGGATGGGCGCTGGAACGTGCCCCACGCGCACGACCCGCCCGCGGCCTTGCCTTTGAGCCAGATCACTTCGCCGCGCATCAACAGACCAAGACGTTGCAGGATCTCGGTCACGTCGCCCGACAGCGATCGGTACGGGCGCCGGCCGAGATTGGCGACGTTGACCGCGATACGTCCGCCCGGCTCGAGGACGCGTTTGCATTCGGCGAAGACGTCGTGCAACAAGTCGAGGTACTCGAAATAGTTCGCGGGCACGCCGCCGACGCCGAGGATCTCTTCGTATTGCTTGCCCGCGAAGTAGGGCGGCGACGTGACCACGAGCGCCACCGAGTTGGACGCGACCGCGTCCATGTGCCGCGCATCGTGCGTGTAGATCACGTCGACCTTGCTCGTGCGGTTGATGGTGGTGTCGGCGGAGACCTCGGGCGCGACGAAGCGGTCGTAGAAGGCGGAGGCGTCGTGGCCCTCGCGACGGCCCGAGCCGAAGTTGGCCGTGGCCGTCGACCGGCGCTTGCGGCTCTCTTTGGCAGCAGAAAGCGACACGACGCTCACGAGCGCACTCCCGAATCGCCGAGCGACGTCGTAGCGGGCAAGCGGTCGAGTAGCTCGCTCACCGCCCGGATGACGAGAAGGTTGGCCGACACATCGCGATCGGAGGCCGCGTCGTGCAACCGGCGGTAGATGGACACGGGGAGGCGCACTGCCGTTGCGACGCGCGGCTCCTCGTACGTTCGAGGGCGGGGCATGTGGCCACCCTAACCGGGGGGTCTGACAAGCCTGGGGATTTGCGCGCGCAATAACGCGCGCTATCTCCGTATCGGTCACCGGGCGAGCAGCGAGTGCTGGTGCGGGTGCGGCATCTCTCTTCGTGCCCGCGCCCACTGTTGACGAAACCGCTCGGCACGGTTGTCGTCTTTCACGTCCCTGCAGGGACGCTTTTGGTATCACTAACGCGCGCTAACGTCGCAACAAGTGCTCGGTGCCGATGTGGCTGTGACCGGGCAATGCCGGGAGTCTGCTCCGCCGGTGGCTAGCGTGCGCTCCAATTCCTACGACGACAGGGGCCCCATGGCGCTGCGAGACAAGCTGGCCAGTCGCGCACAACCGTTCCTCGAGCCAGGCGAGCAGATCACCCAGATCTTCCCCACCCAGGTCGGGCCCAACCCGTGGATGATCCCGGCCATCGGCCCGATCATCGTGATGTTCATGAGCAAGATGCGGGTCATCGCCGTGACCGACCGCGCCGTGCTCGTACTCAACAGCGGCAAGATGTCCCCGAAGCCCACCGGACTGCTGCAACGGCTACCGCGCCAGACCCGCCTCGGTCCGATCGACGGCAAGATCTGGGGTAAGGCCACGATCGGCGGCGAGCGCAACTGGGTGCACAAGCGCTTCCACAAGGATCTCCAGGCTGCCGACGCCGCGCTCGGCTAGTCGAGCGGCGGCAGCAACCGTCGTTCACGGAAGCGGCCGAACCACTTGCGGAACATGTCCTCGGTGTCGATGCAGTCACCGAAGCCGGCTTGGCGCAACTTGATCGTGCTCACCAGCGCGGGCGGACGCTCTGCGTTGCTGCCGTAGTGGAACAACATGTCGGCGTAGACGAACGAGTCGCCGACGAACGCATCGAGAGCACGCGGCGATTGCAACGCGTGGCGATCGACGATGGCCGCCCATTCGTCGGCTCGACGCGGCATCTCGACCGCGAGCGACAGGGGCCGGTCGGGGCCGACCTCCATGCCGAGCGACTCGGCGATCGCGGGCCACGAGTCACGCCACGAGAAGACGTCGCCGTTGGTGATGTTGAACGTCTCGTCGCGGGCGGCGGGTGCATCCGTCGCCCATTCGAACGCGGCGGCGAGCAGGTCGGCATCGACCGCTTCGGTGAGCCCCGTCGCACCACCGGGGAACGACAACGGCTCGCCCCGTTCGCGCGAGACCGCGGCGTACGCGCCAAGCGCGGGGATGAGGTTCATCGGGCTGCCGAACGACTCTCCGTAGACGACCTGTGGCCGCCAGATCGTGAGCGTGAAGCCTGCGTCTCGCTGTGCGGCACGGAGATAGTCCTCTTGCAGGAAATAGAAGTTCTCGTGCGGATGGCGCGGCCACCGCTCGCGTGCCGGTATCGGTGTGATTTCGAGATGCACTCCGTAGGCCTTGGTGCCCTGTAAGAGCGAGACGTGTTCGAGTGAACGCGCGGCGCGGCACAGCGGGTCGAGCACGTTGCGCAACATCGTGAGGTTGCGCTGCATCTGCGCGCGGTCGCGCCAGCCTGACACGAGCCCGGGCGCTTCGCTCAGCGCGGCATAGATCACGTGCGTGACGCCGGCCATCGCCCCGAACGCGGCGGCGCACTGCTCGGGGTCCAGCAGATCGAGCGACAACAACGTCGCGCCGTCGATGCCGTGAGGGGTGCGCCGCGAGACCCCGACCACGTCCCACTCGTCGAGACCGCTGAAGCGTTCGATCGCGGCGCGCCCGACGACACCCGATGCACCCACGACGAGCATCGTCTTACGCGGTGGCGCCATTTCCGTTCGATTACCGCAGCGCGGCTACGTCAGGCCGTCTTCGAGAAGACCGACGATGTTGGAGAATCGCCCCACGAGGCACATGACGCAGAGCAACGCCAGCTCGACGACCTGCTCGGGGGTGAAGTGCTGGCGCAACGCACGCTTGTCGGCGTCGGTGATCGATTGATGATCGTTGGCGAACTTGAGCGCGAAGGTCACCGCCGCGTCTTCGGCCGGGCTCATGTCGGGTCGATGCGCCGAATTGATCTGACACACCACGACTTCGGTGACGCCTTCTGCGATGGCCGCCGGAAGGCGACCGGCCATGCACACCTGGCACTGCGTCGTCTGCGACACGGCGATGCGCACGAGCTCGGTCACCCGCACTCCGAGATGGTTATCGAAGCGCAGCTGCCCGTAAACCTCGTTGTAGCGCCGGAAGTGGTCGGGCGCGTGCGCCATCAACCGCACGAAGTCCCGCAACCCCGGCCGCGCGGTCGCGTCCCATTGCGCGCGCAGGTCCGCGGGCAGTTCATCCGGCGAGACGAGTGGCATGAACTCCTCGCTCATCGGACCCCCTGTCGCGAGTCGCGAGCCTCAGCCGTTGCCGCGGCTCACTGCCGACTCGAGCACCGAGTCGATGACGCCCCGGATGTGTGCCGGGGTCATGCCCAGGTCGGCGCCGAGTTGCTCCAAGACGATGCGTCCGGTCGAGTTGAGCGCGCCGTCGGCGACGGCCACCCACGCGCAGTTACCGACGAGCGACTCTTTGCCCAGATCGTTCAGCACCGGCGCGATGTGCTGCAGATGTTCGTGCAACGACGCGGTGTCGAGCATGGCGACATCGGTGCGCAGGTCGTTGTCGCTCAGGTGGGGCACGTACCGGCGCAGGATCGCCAGCGCCGCGTGATGCTGCAGGCTGCTGACCGCACTCGACGCTCGGAGGATGTCGATGACCGACATGCGCATCGCTCTGGCCAGGCTGTCGGCAATCGCTGACGCGGTCGGGATGCGCAGGACGTCGACTTCGTAGCGCGAATTGCACGCCTCACATTCGACGATCTCACCGAAACGCTTCAACGGAACGACCGGGAGCCAGAAGATATGGAACCACCGGCGGGCAACCCGCATGCGATAGTCGCGATCGGCACTCTCGTGGGGACAATGAAAGATACCGTGTCCGATCGTGCGGAACACGATTCGCCACCCAAAGAAGAGAATCACCGCCCGAGCCTCCTACGCCGCCGTGCCGCGACGTTACCCACATGGGTGCTCTGCAGGCCAATGGGCTCCCGAAAATGACCGGGCAGGCCTATAGCGTAGTCACCTCTCGAATGGCACATAGCCCGATCGGGCCCCACGATCTACCCGCCGCAGCCATAGCGCGAGGACGGCGCCGGTGGCAAACCCGGCGACATGGGCCACCCATGCCACGCCCGAGTCGGCGCTGGTGAAGAACTGCAACACCAGCCATTCGAGGAGAAAGATCCAAGCCGGGATGCGAAAGGGCAGGAAGAACAGCGGCGGAACGATCGCCGTCAGCCTCGCTCGGGGCGACTGCACCAGGTACGCGCCCATCACTGCCGCGACGGCACCCGACGCGCCAACGACGGGCACGACCGACCCGGCGTCGGAGATCACGTGGGCGATCGCGGCCGCGATGCCACCGACCAGATAGAAGATCGCGTACGCACTCTTGCCCAGGCGGTCCTCGACGTTGTCGCCGAACATCCACAGGAAGAACATGTTGCCCGCGATGTGGAGGATGTTGGCGTGGAAGAACATCGACGAGAGCACCGCGAACAGCACGTGCTTGCCGGGGAAGAACGGATTGGCGGTGGCCGGCCCGATCGGCTCGCCGCCACACTTGGCGACGAGCGCGGCCGACAATGGCTCGAGGTGCGTAACTTCACACGGCACCATCGCGTGCGAGTAGAGGAACTCGGCCTGCTCGTCGGCGTCTTGCGGGGACATGCTGGTCTTGAACGACCCGGGTTGCACGAACACGAACACCGCGACGTTGATCGCGATGATGATCCAGTTGACCATTGGTTTCATGCGCGTCGGGTTGACGTCTCTGACCGGGAACATGCGCCGCTAGCGTACGATGCCCGAGGGGGCGACGATGACACAACTTCGATTCGGTACGGGCACCACGGTGCGAGACTTCGGCGAGTACCGCAAGTGGCTCGAGACTGCGGAAGGCATCGGGTTCGACATGCTCACGTGTGGCGACTCGCAATCACTGTGGGCAGAGTGCTTCGCGCTGATGACGTTCGCGGCCGTGCACACCACTCGCCCCGATCTGGCGATCACGGTGTCCAACCCGTGCACTCGACATCCCGCCGTCGCGGCCTCGGCGTGCGCATCGGTGCAGCAGATCTCGCAGGGACGATTCCGCTTCGGTATGTCGTCGGGCGACAGTGCGTTGCGCAACATCGGCGTGCAACCGGGCGGCGTCGATCTGATGGAGCGCTACATGCGCGCCATCCAGGCCATGACTGCCGGCGAAACCTTCGATTGGGGAGGCCACTCAGTCGGCCTGCACTGGCTACCCCAGCCCACGCCGGTGCCGGTGTGGATCGCGGCGGAAGGCCCGCGCACCCAGCGCATGGCCGGTCGTTATGCCGACGGTGTCGTGTTGTCGAATTGCCTCACCCCCGAACGGCTGGCGGTCGCGATGGAGCACATCGGCGCGGGCGCCGATGAGGCCGGGCGGTCGGTCGATGACATCGAGATCTGGCACATGTGCAACTTGATCTTCGCGAAGAGCGAAGACGAGGGCATCAACCAGATCCGGTCGGTTCTCGCCGGCACCGCCAACCACGTCTTCCGTTTCACACTCGAAGGCAAGGGCCTGCCCGAAGAGTTGAAGAAACGCGTGCGCGGCCTGATGAGCGAGTACCAGTCGCGGTTCCATGCGCACCCGGGCGCGAACAATCCGAACGAAGCCCTGCTCGACAAGTACGACTTGCGCGACTACCTCGCGCGGCAAGGCACCATCGCCGGGCCACCCGAGCGTTGCATCGAGCGCCTGCAAGAGGTTGCGGGATACGGCGTGCAGAACATCATCGTCAGCCAGTTCATCTCCGACCAGTATCAATGGATGCACACGTTCGGCAACGAGGTGCTCCCCGCGTTTCGTTAGAGGGCCCGAGCGGCCGCAGAACGACGGTGCGAACCGCGTGTTAACCGGCGATGAGCGACGCAAACGCCCACAGCGCGGCCACCAGTCCTATCCCCGCGAAGATCACCGTGCGGGTTATCGGTGCCCGTTCCAGATCACCCTCGCGGGTGGGCGACTGCGGCGGGCGCACCAACGCCAGAACGCTGCCTACCGTCATCGCCCCACCGATGGCCAGCACCAACAAGGGCAACAGGTTGTCGCCGAGCAGCAGCGGTGTTTCGGCAAGCACGGCTGACCTCGCGCGCGTAGTGGAATCTTTTCCCTCAAGATCCTTTTTGGGACGCCGATCACTGTAGTGCCGATGGAATCGCCCCCATCGGCCCACGGGAACCGGGCGGGGGTCGGCAACTCCCTCCAACGCATCGCCACCAGTACTCCCGAGTGCTGGCGCCAACGGCCTCCGCCCCTCCTCCCGTCCACGGCCATCGGCGTTGCTGCGATGCATGTTGCCGTGATGCACGGGCAGCGCTGACGGTTCAGGTGCGGTTGAAGTCCGCTTCGGTGACCGTCGTCGTGATGCGCTCCGCGGTCGTGCGATCACTGCCGCTGGCTGTCGTCGTCTCGAAGAGCGTCATCGCCCCCGTCGCGTTGTCGAAGCAGAACTGCGCCGCATCGCCGTAGGGCGGCAGCGGCATTGCCCGGTACAAGAAAAGCCGAAAGCAATTCGCGGTCGGGGCGTCGACGCGATAGAGCGGCGAGTCCCCCGAGAAGTAATCCGACAAGATGCTCAGCTCGCCCGCGACCTGCACGACGTAGGGCTCGGTCTTTCGCGCCGCGGCACACAGCGACGTCGCGTCCGTGCCGAGCTCGCAGCTCTGCGCGGCGTCGGCGAAGACCGAGCTCTCGTTGCCGAAGGCCCGCACGATGCGCCGCGGTGGCTGCTGGACGAGGATCCCGTCTGACACGAGCGGTAAGTCCTTGCCGGTCACCGTGCGCTCGAAGCGGAGGTCGACGACGAAGGTCCCGTTGCGAAATCGTTCCCACGCGTCGAGGAAGCGGACGGCGTTGGCCCGATGCTCCGCCGGGAGCCCACTGGGGTCGGCCAGATCCGACTGGTCGACCGCGTCACTGCCACCGTCGCCGGTGACGGCCACGGCCCCGATCCCGACGGCGACGCCGACCAGCAGCGCGAGGCCAACCATCACCCACGAACGGGCTCGTGCGTTCACTCCGTCACTGTCGGCAGTTGCGTCGTCCACATGAGCCGAGCGGCCAGGGCCCGAGCGGCCCTCAGAGCGGAAGGCCAGGGCCCTCAGAGCTGGGGCAGGCGATGCACCGACACTGCGTAGCGGGCATCGGGAGTGACCGGATCGCCGTCCCAGGTGGCGTAGCGGGCTTCGAGCGCCAGCCCCGCGGCCTCGGCCGCGGTGTCGTAGCCGTCGAGGCCGAGGCTCTGGCCCAGTTGGAAGCCTGCGATCAGCCGGCCGCCGGGCTCGAGATGGGCGGCCATGCGCGCGACCACCCGTGCTTCGGTGCCCGGCTCGACGAAGATCATCACATTGCCTGCCATCACCACGACGTCGAATCGCCGGTCGAGATCGAGCGACGCCAGGTCGGCGCACACCCACTCGAGTTGTGGATCCTTGCGTTGGGCGGTGTCGAGCATCGCCGGGTCGAGGTCGACGCCCACCGTGTTCACGCCGCGACGGGCGAGCTCGATGGCGACTCGCCCGGTGCCACAGCCGGCGTCGAGCACCGACTCCGGTTCGAAGCGCATCACGAACGCGACCTCGCCGTGGGGATCGTGACCCGACGCCTCGAGCGCCCTCCATCGCGCGTCATAGTCGTCCCCGCGCGCTGCACCGGTATGTTGCCAACGCGAACTCACGTCGCCACGGTATCGCTGCGTCGCCCCTTGATCACACGCCCTTGATCACACGCCCTTGATCACACGCCCTTGGCCATGTTGGCGAAGCGGGTGTAGTGGGGCAAGAACGCCAGGCGGACATGGCCGGTCGGACCGTTGCGGTGCTTGGCGATGATGATCTCGGCGGTGCCGAGGTCGCTCGTGTCGGCGTGATAGATCTCGTCGCGGTAGATGAACAGCACGACGTCGGCGTCTTGTTCGATTGCGCCCGACTCACGGAGGTCGGCCAGCATCGGTCGCTTGTCCTGGCGCGACTCGAGGTTGCGCGAAAGCTGCGAGAGGGCGATGACCGGGGTCTCGAGTTCGCGGGCGAGGATCTTCAACCCACGGCTGATCTCCGCGACCTCGACCTGTCGATTGTCGGCCCCGCTGCGCCCGGTCATCAGCTGCAAGTAGTCGACGACGATGAGGCCGAGCTTGCCGAGACGGCTCTTGAGGCGGCGGGTCTTGGCCCGGATCTCCATCACCGTGACGTTGGGGTTGTCGTCGATGAAGATGGGCGCTTCGGCCAGCCGCCCGACGCCGTGGCTGATCTTCTTCCAATCGGCTTCGGTCAACTTGCCGTCACGCACGTTCTTGGAATCGACCCTCGACTCCGAACACAAGAGGCGCTGTGACAACTCGAGCTGGCTCATCTCGAGTGAGAAGACGACGACGGGAAGGTCGGCCTCGATCGCGGCGTGGGCGGCCATACCGAGCGCGAACGACGTCTTGCCCATCGCCGGGCGGGCGCCGACGACGATGAGTGCACTCGGTTGCATCCCGCCCAAGATGTCGTCGAGGTCGATATAGCCCGACGGCGTACCTGTGATCGTCTGGCCCCGTTCGTAGAGCTGCTCGAGTCGATCGAGGTTGGCGTCGAGCAGATCGCGGATCTGCGCCATGGTGTCGGCCACCCGACCCTGGCCGACCTCGTAGACGAGCGACTCGGCCTGGTCGACGGCCTTGACCACGTCGTCGGGCTTCGCGTAGGCGATATCGGCGATGTCGTGGGCCACACCGATGAGCCGGCGCAAGGTGGCGTGCTCTTGCACGATGCGGGCGTAGCGACTGACGCTGGCGATCGCCGGCGTCGATGCCTGCAGATCGACGATGACCCCCGCGCCGCCCAGGCTGTCGAGGAGACCGGCGCGGTCGAGGGCTTCGGCCACCGTCACCGGGTCGACCGGCTCGCCGGCGCCGTAGAGCGTGACGATGGCGTCGAAGACGTGGGCGTGTGCCGGTTTGTAGAAGTGCTCGGGGCGCACGATCTCGATGGCGTCGGCGATCGCGTCGCGCGACAACAACATGGCCCCGAGCAGCGACGCTTCGGCGGTGATGTTGTGCGGCGGGACCCGCACGTCGATCACTTGGCCGGGTTCGCGGGCATCGCCACGCGCTCGCCGTCCTGCGGTGCCCGGGGGGGACCCGGTGGTCGGAGCGCTGTGTACTGCCATGGGGGGCAAACCCTTGCCGTTCTGTCCTGTTGATCTCTAGAGGAAAACCCACCTTTTGTGGTGGATTTCCAGAGCTTGGCGGTGGACAACTTTGCCGGTCGGACGGGGACCGAGTGGGGACAAGTCTGTGGAATGAGGGCTGAGATTGGGGACAACCCGGCCAATAGTCCACAAAAGGGTTACAGGGAGCGCGCGGACGCGCGACGGCAAGATGACGGACTGGGAATTTGTTGTAACTCGGGGCCGGCGAGCGCCGAGAGCGATCAGGACCCGACTTCGACGGTGACCGGCACCGTCAGCTCGGCGTGGAGCTCGACCGGCACCTGGTAGGTGCCCACGGCCTTGATCGGTTCGGGCAGGTCGATCTGGCGGCGTTCAATGGTCAACCCCATTTGCTGGGAGATGGCCGAGGCGATGTCGGACGACCCCACCGAGCCGAAGAGCTTGCCCTCTTTGCCCGCCCGTACCTCGATGCGCACGGGTGCCGCGCCCAACGCCTCGGCGAGCACCTTGGCGTCGGCGAGCTCTGACGCCTGCTTCAGTGAACGGGCCCGGCGCATGCCTTCGGCCTGCGCCTCGACGCCCGGCGTGGCCTTGAACGCCAGCCCGCGCGGCAGCAGGTAATTGCGGGCGTAGCCGTTGGCGACCTCGCGAACGTCGCCTTTGCGGCCGATCCCCGAGACATCGGAGCGAAGTACGACTTTCACGCCTCGACCTCCGCCAGGTCGGCCCCGTCACCCGCGTCGATGTCGTCGATCACCGGGATCTCGACCTCGGCCGGCTCGGCCGCGCCACGGTCGGCGTTGTCACTGCTCTTCACCTTGCGTTGCGTGGTCACCCGCGTGGTGTACGGCAGCAGTGCCATCTCGCGCGCGTTCTTGATCGCCCGCGCGACTTCGCGTTGTTGCTGCGAGTCGTTGCCGGTGACACGGCGGGCCCGGATCTTGGCCCGGTCCGACATGAATCGCCGCAGGAGGTTGACGTCTTTGTAGTCGACGTATTCGACACGCTCTTGGTTCAGAAGACTGATCTTCTTCTTGGCCCGTTTGGCGTTGTCCTTGTTCTTTACGCGCTTTGGCTCCTTGGTCATCAGAACGGCTCCTCGTCAGGGTCGTAGACCGGTTCGTTCGAGACGGGGCGGCCGCCGCCACCGCCGCCACCGCCGCCACTTCGCTCGCCGTCGCCGCCGCGGAAATCGTTCTTGGTGATCTGGGCGGTGGCGAATTTCAGGCTGGGCGCGACCTCGTCGGCGACCACTTCGACCTTGGAGCGGCGCTCACCCGGTGCGCTCTCCCACGAGCGCTGCTGCAGCCGCCCATAGACCACGACCCGCATGCCCTTCGTGACGGACTCGGCCACATTTTCGGCCAGCTGACGCCAGCAGGTGACGTCGAAGAAGTTGACCTGCTCTTCGGTTTCGTTGGTCTGGCGGTTGGTCGTGCGATGGTTCCACGCCAGACCGAAGGTGCACACTGCGGCCCCACCAGGGGTGAAACGCAGCTCTGGATCGCGGGTCACGTTGCCCACGAGGACGGTGGTGTTGTCGAATGCCATGGCGGCTCTCCGTAGTTCAGCCTGCGGCCGCGCCGAGAAGGCCTCGTTTGGTCGCTTCGCGGTCGGGCAGGCGGATGATTTTGTGGCGGATGATCTCGTCCGCGAGGCGCAGGTTGCGATCGAGAGGGTCGAGGCTCGTCGCCGGAGTGACGAGCTCGAACACCAGATAGGTGCCCTCGTTCTTGCGCTTGAGGGGATGCGTGAAACGCCGCCGGCCCCAATTGTCGAGGGTGACGATGCGGCCGGAATCGACCTGCACCAAGTCGGTCACCCGGGTGATCACCGACTTGACGCCGGCCTCGTCGACCTCTGGGTCGACGATGATCATGACTTCGTACGCTCGAATCACGAGCAGGACCTCCCTCTGGATCTGACCAACCGGCCAGAGCCCCCGCGGGGGCAGGGTTGTTGATGGGTGAGATCGACGCCGCCCCGGAGGTTGACATCGAGCATCGGGATCGTAGCCCCAGATCGTTGCGCTTCCACATCCCGAAGTATGCAGACGCCCTGTGACAGTGAGCCGGGAACCGGCGCCCGCCGCTACTGCGGGGGAAGGTCGTCGATCGCGTCCTTCGCCTTGTCGGCCCCGCCATCGATCTTTTCGGTATGCGCGCCACCGGTCTTCTTGTCGGCGAAGCCGGCGCCCTTGTCGACGCCGCCCTTGGACTTGTCCTTGTTTTTGCCGAGGAGGCCTTTTGCCTTGTCCAGGATGCTCATGAGTGTCCTCTCAGGATCTCTCGAGTTCGCCGTACTGTCGCACACTTCGCGCCGGTCGGTCGAAAGTGCCCGCCGGCGAAGCAAGCGACGTCAGTGACCGGTCGAGCCGTAGAGGCCCAGGGCATCGGCTTGTTCGGCCGTGAGGTGGTAGCTCTCGGCGGGGGCGGGGAACCGCCCCGTGCGCACGTCGGCGGCAAACCGCTCGAGCGCCTCGACGCTCGTCGACTTCAACTCGGCATAGCGGCGCACGAACTTGGGGGTCACGCGGTCTTCGATGCCGAGGACGTCGTGGAAGACGAGGACCTGACCATCGGCATGGGACCCCGCACCGATGCCGATCGTCGGCACGTCGACCGCGTCGGTGATCATCTGGCCGACGACGTCGGGCACGCCCTCGATCACGATCGAGAAACAGCCGGCGTGGGCCAGTGCCTTGGCGTCATCGATGAGGCCCAGCGCGGCGGACGTCTCACGGCCCTGCACCTTGAAGCCGCCCATCGCGTGCACCGACTGCGGAGTGAGCCCGATGTGGCCCATCACGGGGATCTCGGCATCGATGATCGCGTCGATCATCGGCACCCGCTTGCGTCCGCCTTCGAGCTTGACCGCCTGGGCGCCGGCGCGAATCAGCATCGCCGCATTGCGGACCGTGTCTTCGACCGAGACGTGATAGCTGAGCCACGGAAGATCGGCGACGATCAGCGCGCTCGGATTGGTGCGCGCCACGGCCGCGGTGTGGTGAGCCATGTCGTCGATGGTGACCTGGAGCGTGTCGTCGTAGCCGAGGACCACCATGGCCAGCGAATCGCCGACGAGGATCACGTCGGCGCCGGCGGCGTCGACCATCCGCGCACTCGGCGCGTCGTAGGCGGTGAGCATCACCAGCGGATCGTGCCCATCGCGCACCTTTCGGGCACGAAGAGAGGGCGCGGTGACTTTCTTGCGGGTCGTGGCCTCGGCCATATTTTCCTCCTCCCGTCCAGCGCCAAAATGGCTGCCGGCGGTCGTCTTCACATTACGACGAGATCGACTCCCCGCGCAACGCGTCGGGAAACCATTCCCGTTCAGGGGCGCAGTAAACGTTCGATACGGCGGGCGGCCACCACGAGTCCCGCACAGCCCATCGCCAACAGGTACGTGCCGTTGACGACCTGGCCGATCCCGAAGCGACCGCTGGCCGCCGCTCGCACGAGTTCGACGCCGTGATAGAGCGGCGTGACCTGCACGATCGCCTGCAAGACCGGCGGATAGCGCGACAACGGGAAGAAGCTGCCCGAGAACAAGAACATGGGCATCGTCGCGAGGAACACGAACTCGAAGTCGGCCCACCCTCGCATGTAGGTGGTCGCCGCCATGCCGAGGCCGGCAAACGCGAAGCCGATCAGCACCGCGAACGGAACCGACGCCACGATCCAGCGTGAATCGGCCAGGCCCAACGCGATCATCACGAACGCGAAGACCGCGGCGTAGATGACCCCTCGTATCAACGCCCAGGCAATCTCGCCGAGCGCGATGTCGCCCGGTGTCATGGGCGTGGCCAGCACCGCGTCGTAGGTCCTCGCGTAGCGCAGCTTGTGGAACACGTTGATCGTCGAATCGGTGACCGCGCCGTTCATCGCCGACGCCGCGAGCAGCGCCGGCGCGACGAACGTCGCGTAGTCGACCATACGCCCGCCGAGCTCGATGTCGCCCACCAGCTTGCCCGCACCGACGCGTATCGAAAGCAGGTAGAAGAGCGGCTCGAAGAAACCCGAAACGATCATCACCCAGCCACGTCGGTACACGACCATGGACCGCTCGACCATGTGATGCGCGCGCCGCGCCTCGCGCAGTTGCACGGGAACGATGCGCGAGACGCCGGCCAGGCTCACGGCGACAACCGCCTTGGGTAGGTGCGGAGCGCGCAGACGTATCCGACGGCCGCGAACGCACTCAGCACCAGGACATGGACCACCGCGCCAGAGTCGAGCGTGCGCAGTGCGAAACCCCGGCTCAACTCGACGCCGTGATACAGCGGTGTCGCGTAGGCAACGACGCGAAATGGTCTCGGCAATTGACTGATCGGAAACATCGCGCCGGCGAACAGGTACATCGGCATGATCACGAACCGCTGGAGCCCGGTGAAGAGGCTCTCGCGCTCGATCGACATGGTCCACGCGGTGATGGGCAGGCCGAACGCCAGCCCCGTCAGGACGCCCGCCACCACCGAGCCGATCAGCCCGACCCCACGCG
Organism: Acidimicrobiales bacterium; assembly: GCA_035525225.1. Lineage (GTDB taxonomy): Bacteria > Actinomycetota > Acidimicrobiia > Acidimicrobiales > WLNW01 > DATLFA01. The sequence continues at coordinate 133,899 of DATLFA010000058.1, read as the reverse complement.
TCTCGGCGGGGACGGCGAGGACCAGGCCCATCGCGACCGCGGTCGTCGTCGTGCGAAACGTGAGCCACAGCACTTGGCCGTGCACGAGATCGGTGCTCGTCAATGGCGATGCCAACATGCCGTGGTACTGCCGGCTCCATTTGATGCCCGACATGACCGGCCACGTCGCATCGACCATCGCTGTGACCATGCACGCGGCAGCCAGCAGACCCGGGGCCACGAACGCGAGATACGACACGTCACCGATGCGCCGGCTCGCTGCGGCGTCGTCGTCGATGAGCGCACCGATGCCGACACCGAACGCGAGCAGGAACAACAGGGGCTGCGCGAACGAGAAGAAGAGTGTGCCCCGCCACAGACGCCGGTACGCCAAGAGTTGGTGTTCGAATATGCGCAGGGGCATGGGCGTGGCCACGGGGTCACTCCACCAACGACCGGCCGGTGAGGCGCAAGAAGACGTCCTCGAGGGTGGCCCGGCGCACCAGCGCGCTCAACGGACGTACCTTGCGCTCGTGTACCTGCTCCAGGGTCTGCTCGCCGTCGTCGCTGTAGAGCAACAGTCGATCAGGTAATGCTTCGACCCGTTCGACCAGATCGCTGACCGCTGCTGCGTCGGCTTCGTCGGCTTCGTCGGCCTCTGCAAAGCGCAACTCGAGCACCTCACGCGTGATATAGCGCTCGATGAGTTCCCGGGGTGAGCCTTCGGCCACGATGCGGCCGTTGTCCATGATCACCAAGCGATCGCAGAGTTGCTCTGCCTCGTCCATGTAGTGCGTCGTCAACACCAGCGTGACGCCGCGCTGCTTGAGCCGGTAGAGCCGGTCCCATACGAGGTGGCGGGCCTGGGGATCGAGACCCGTCGTCGGTTCGTCGAGCAGCAACATCTCGGGTTCGCTCATGAGCGAACGGGCAATCGTGAGCCGCCGTTTCATGCCGCCGGACAGGGGTTCGACACGGCTGTCGGCGCGATCACGGAGTTGCACGAAGTCCAACAACTCGCGGGCACGCTCGCGGCACAACGATCGGGGGAGATCGAAATAGCGGCCGTAGACGACGAGGTTCTCGAAGACGGTCAGCTCTTCGTCGAGCGAGTCCTGTTGCGGCACCACTCCCAGGCGCCCCCGGATGCGCGTGCCGTCGGCCCCGGGGTCGAGGTCGAAGATGCGCAGCATCCCGGCGCTGACCGGGGACACGCATCCGATCATGCGCATCGTCGAGCTCTTGCCGGCACCGTTGGGCCCGAGGAAACCGAAGGCCTCGCCGCGGGCGACGGTGAAATCGATGCCGTCGACCGCGACGAACGCGCCGAAGTGCTTGCTCAGCTTCTCGGCGCGGATCAGCGGCTCAGTCGTTGGCGCCACGATCTCCCCATGCGGCCGATGGTCGCGGTGCTGGCTGGATCTCGCTCCGCTCGCCGAGGAGAGTAGCGTTCATGCGGGGGTCGCCATGGGAGAATTCGCCACTACCGACACAGCCACGATCGACTTCGATCGCATGCGCGGGCAACGACGCGCTCGGCTGCAAGATGCGATGCGATCGTCGGGTCTCGATGCCGTGGTGTTACTCGGGCCGTCGAACCATCAATACGTGGGCATCGGCAGAGCCTTCGCCGATGCCGCGCGTGTGCATCACGAGACCGTCACCGTGTTGTTTCGCGCCGATGGCGACATCCACGTGTGGACACCATTCCCAGAAGCAGTCGTCGATGTGGACCCTGCACAGGTGCATCGCGAGCTGCCCCTCGAGTACGACGAGGGGGTCGACGCGTTGGTACACGCGATGAGCGGGGTCGTGGGCGCGGTGACCCGCATCGGCTTCGACGAGCTCACGTCGCCCATGCTCGACCGTCTGCCCGCGCTGCTGCCCGGCGTCGAGATCGTCGATGCCGGCGTCGCGCTCGGGCCTGCACGACTGTGCAAGACGGGCGACGAGATCGAGTGCATGCGCCGCGCACAGCACATCAACGAGCTCGCGATGTACGACGTCGAGGCCGCGCTGCGCCCCGGCGTACGCCAGAACGAGTTGTCGGCGATCTTGTTCCGTCGCGCGTTCGAGCTCGGCATCACGTGGAGCTGCATCGACCCGATCTGGAGCATCACACCGCCGGCTCGTGCGCTCGGTACCCGCACCACCAACGGCGATGTCGGGTTCCCGTTGGCCAGCAACGACCGCTTCATCCGCGAAGGGGACCTCGTACTGCCCGACACGGGACTCGTGTGGAACGGTTACCACTCCGACTTCGGCAAGACGTGGATCTGCAGTGTCGATCCCCGGCCCTCGCCCGCGCTACGTGATTGCTACCGCCGATGGTGCGACGTGATCGCTACCGCGTACGCCGCGATCAAGCCGGGCAGAAGTTGTGGCGACATCGCGCGCGACGTTGCCGCAGTCGAAGCCGAGTACCGGTTGCAGCAGTTCTACCTGGCGCACGGGGCCGGCTGCGACTCCGCAGAGCCACCGTTCATCGGGTCCGAGCTCGGTCCCGAGTACGAGGACACCGTCGAGTTGGTACCCGGGATGACGTTCGTGCTGGAACCGGTCATCTGGGTCGACGGCGTCGGTGGCTACCGCAGCGAGGAGATCGTGGCCGTCACCGAGGATGGCTACGAGCGACTCAGCACCTACGGCTACACCCCCTTTGAGTGACGGATCAGATGACAATCGAGATGCTCACCCCCAACATCGGCACGGGCGCGATGGAAGACCGCGAACGCGTCGACTACCGCTCGTTGCGCGCGGAGCGACACGATCGAGTTACCGCTCTCATGGATCGCCTCGGGCTCGACGCGTTGATGCTCGGCCGCGAGGCCAACGTTCGCTACGCATCCGGCGCGCGTCGGTTGTGGACCGCGTCATCACGTCCCTTCGGACCGACGGCCGTGCTCGTGCGCGCAACGGGCCGCGTGCACCTGATGACGTTCTCGGCAAGCTATGAAGGCGCCCCCGAGGAGGTGCCGTTCGAAGACGTGTTCTGCAACAGCTTCAACCCGGGCAAGTTGCTCGAGGCCCTGCTGGCCATCCCCGGTCTCGGGCGCGCGGAGCGCATCGGTGTCGACGGGTTTTCGGTGTTCATGCGCGACTTCTTGCCCAATGCCGTACCGCGCGCGAACTTCGTCGGTGTCGGCCACGACCTCCAACTGCTGCGCCGTGACAAGTTGCCCGCCGAAGTCGACGCGATGCGCATCGCGATCTCGATCGCCGAGTCGTCGCTCTATGCCGCGGCGCGCGAAGTCCGCCATGGCGCATCCGAGAAGTCGCTCCAAGCCGCCTACCTCGACCGCATGTGCGCGCTCGGCACGTCGCAGTTCGCGCAGCAGGGCACGTTCAGCGTGATCACCGGTGACGGATCGATCCGCTGGATCACCGGCGAGAGCGCCGTGCTGGCCGAAGGAGATGCGGTCGTGCTGGCGGGCGGTGCACTGTGGGCGGGCTACGAAGGATCACTGGCGCGCACGTGGTGCAGCGGGCCGACGACCGCAACGCATCGCGATCTCCACGCGCGCTGGCAACACGTCATCGACGCACTCGTCGCGGCCGCGCGCCCGGGTGCAACCGGCGCCGACCTCACCGCCGCGCACGAAGCGGCGGGCCAACCGGTGCCGCCGATGCCGATCGCGTACTCGCTCGGCCTCGGCCACGAAGGCCCTCTCGCCGGCACGGCGCTCGGCCCGACTTTCGACCGAAACCAACGAATCCACGCCGGCAACGTGCTCGCGCTGCGCACCCATCTACGCGGCGGCTCCGGCGGATATTTCGGCGAGGAGATGGTCTACGTCGGAGCGGACAAGACCGAGGTGCTCACCACGCTCGGGCACGGTGTGTAAAGAAACGCGGTGCAGTTACGCGAGCAGGTAGCTCCGCATGAGGTGATTCCAACCACAGTCGACGCACACCTCGACCACGTACGCGGTGTAATCGGCGTCGCGCCGCGCCAAACGCGCCATCTCGGCGAGATTGGTGATGCACCGACCTCCCGACGGTAACCGCGGACCGAACACGTAGGTGACGTTGCGCATCGCGACCACCTCGCACACCGGACACGGATCATCGACGCTCGCACCGCAGTAGGTGGCATTGCGCGTGAGCTCGGATTGTGCGTCGCAGATCTGCAGCCGCGAGATGGACCCGCCACGAAACGCGTGGAGCACATTTTGTCGCGCGAGCCGGTAGTCGATCTGCCCTGGACGATGCCGGGCCATGACTGCGTCGGACAAGCCGTACTTCACCGGCGTAAGGGTAGCGGCCGTTGTCGGCGTGAGCGTCGTCAACCACGAATCGGGACATCACCGCCGTGTTTGCCACCGCGACGTAGCCTTGCACCATGACATGGGTGCGTTACTCGACTGCGTTTCCGACAGCAAAGGGCCGCCCCACCGACTATGTCGAGCTCGGCCCCGATGTACCGAGCCTCGACCGCCGCCTCATCGGCGACGTCACGGGCAAGCGCATCGTCGACCTCGGCTGCGGCATGGGCCACGCGGCGGTTGCCCTCGCCAAACAGGGCGCCAAGGTCTTCGCCCTCGACGCCGACTCGACGCAGCTCAACCACGCGCGCGAGTTGGCCGAGCAAGAGCAGGTCAAGATCGAGCTGCACCAGAGCGACCTTGCCGACCTCGCCTTCCTGCGCAACGCGTCGATCGACCTCGTCGTCAGCGTCTTCGCTCTCGCGGCAGTCGACGACCTCGATCGCGTCTTTCGCCAAGTGCATCGCGTCTTGCAGCAGGGCGCGCCCTTCATCGTGAGCCTGCCCCACCCCTTGTCGACGCTCATCGAACAAGCGGCCGACGGCAGCTTGCGCATGGGCCGGCGCTTTCGCGATCAGAGTCCGATAGGCGAGGGTGCCTCGCTCACCTATCCGCACCAACTCGAAGAGCTTCACGCCAGCTTGGCCCGCGCCAACTTCCGCGTGGACGTCATTCTCGAACCCGAATCGACATCGGGGCCGTGGCGATCACCGCTCACGGGCTGGGTACCTTCGACGCTCATCGTGCGCGCTCGCAAAGAGGGCACGTAATTCTTCTACGGCCGATCCCGCCACCATTGTCGAAGACGGCGGCGCGCTTCGTCGGGCCCGAGCACGCCTTCGGCGAGGCGCAGGTCGAGCAAGAATGCCAGCGCGTCGCCGACGTCGCGTCCCTCTGCGATCCCGAGCAACTGCTGCACTTCGTCGCCGTCGAGTTCCGGTTCGAGCCGGTGCAGATCCTCGACGGCGCTGAGCCGCTCGATCATGGCGCTTACTGCCGCCGCACGCGGGTCGGACAACGCGTGAGCAAGGGCGAGAGCATCGTCGAGGAGCGGGGCGGTGGCTCGGACCAGACGCCGCACCCCCGGCGGGTCGACGGGGTCGAGCATCCGCAACGAGTCGATGGCGCTGAGCACGGCGCGGATGCTGTCGATCTCGTTCGCCGAATACTTGAGTGCGCGGGCCCGCGCGCGGGCCGCCGAACGGTCGGTGATCGGCAGGAAGAGCGCAGCGCGCCGGCGGGTGAGGCCGTCGACATCGCGCACGAGCTCCAGCGAGGCATCATCGATGCCCGCGAGCTCGGGAATGAACTCGCCGAGCAACGCCGTGCGCCGCAAGAGCGCGAATCCCGCCATCGGGTCGGGCACCGACAACAACTTGTCGAGCTCGTCGCGGACGCGCTCGCGCGAGACGATGGCAAGGCGATCGCGCAGCGCACCGATCGCCGCCTCGGTCTCGGATTCCGGCAACAACGCGTACCCGGCAACGAAGCGCGCCGCGCGCAGCATCCTCAGTGGGTCATCACTCAGCGACACCGCGGGTGCGAGCGGTGTGCGCAGCACTCGCGCGACGAGGTCGTGCCGGCCATCGAACGGGTCGATGAGCTCTCCGTCGGGTATCGACATCGCCATCGCGTTGACAGTGAAATCGCGGCGTGCGAGATCGTCCTCGACGAGTCGTGAGAACGTCACGATCGGTTTGCGCGATTCGCTGAGATACGCCTCGGAGCGATGCGTCGTGATCTCGAACACCCGCCCACCCAGACGGCATCCGATCGTGCCGAATCGCGCGCCTTGTTTCCATAGTGCGTCGACGCGCCCGTCGAGCACGCGCTCGATCTCGTCGGGCGTGGCGTCGGTGGTGAGGTCGATGTCGGGGGCGTCGCGCTGGCGTCCGGCGATGAGATCACGCACGATCCCCCCTACGAGATACACCCGGTGTCCTGCGGCGGCGAAGGCCTCGGCCAGGGGCCGGACCTCCCTCACCACACGGTCGAATGCCACACGATCGAATGGCTCACCATCGAACCGCGTTCCATCGGACGGTGGCGGACCCATCAGCGCAGTCCGTGCTGCGCCTGCACCGCGGCGATGACCTCGTCGGCCCGCGTGCCCGACGACGCTGCTTCGCCGGCGACGCGAACCCCGGCGAACGCGCCGACAGTGGCCGCGACGCTGGCCGCCAGGCTGTCGAGGTGATAGCCACCCTCGAGATACGCGATCAGCCGGCCCGGGGGCACCATGGCCACCAATTTGTCGGCAAGGTCGCCGTAGTCGCGCGCGGTCAGCCCGAGTTGCGCCAGTGGATCGAGCCGGTGGCCATCGAAGCCCGCCGACACCAGGATCCAGGTGGGGTCGAAGCGCTCGATCTTCGGTGAGATGACCGCGTCGAACGCGTGGCGATACGCGTCGCCGCTCGTGCCCGCGGCAAAGGGGATGTTGACCGTGTACCCGACGCCCCGGCCGCGGCCGGCTTCGTCGACGCGGCCGGTGCCCGGATACCAGGGGTACTGGTGCAGCGACACGAACAGCACCTGATCGCTCTCGTAGAACGCGTCCTGAGTGCCGTTGCCGTGGTGGGCGTCGAAATCGACGATGGCCACCCGTTCGCCGGCCGCGACCAGGGCCGCGGCGGTGATCGCGACGCTGTTGAAAAGGCAAAAGCCCATTGCCGTCGACGGAGTGGCGTGATGTCCCGGGGGGCGCACCACACAAAGGGCGGCACTATGGGTGCCGGCGCGAAGGTGCTCGATGGCCACGAGACCGGCGCCGGCGGCCATGCGCGCGGCGTCGAAGGAGAACTCGCTCATCGAGGTGTCGCCGTCGATGAACCCGCCGCCCGACTCGTCGATCGCCGTGAGCCGCTGCACGAGCGCGGGGTCGTGGACGCGCAAGATTTCGAGTAGGGCCGCCGGTTGCGCCGCTACGAACTCGACCGCCTCGTCGAGGCCGGCGTCGCGCAGCCCGGCAAGAGCCGCGGATAGGCGCTCCGGCCGCTCGGGGTGGCCAACACCGATCTCGTGTTGTCCACATCGCTCATGGGTGACGACCAAGATCACGCGTGCTCGCAGTTGACGGACACCGGCCCAGCGGTGACGGGGGCTCGGATCGCACCAGAGCCTACAGTTGCACGCGTGGGAGGCCTCGAGTTCATCAATGTCGGGGCGGAGCAATACCGGCTCGGCGCGTGGCGGGGACACCCGACAGTCGGCTACCTCGTGCCGTTGACCCCACCCGAGCGACTCTCTCGGGCGGGTCTCGAACGCAGCCTCGGACAACTGTCGGCCAGGGGCTACACCGAAGTCCTGACCGCGGCGCTGACCGCGAGCGAGCAACAGGTCTTCTCGCAATGGGGGTTCACGCTCTACGAACGACTGCATCTGCTGCAACACGACTTGCGCGACCTGCCGCCGCGTCAGCCGATCCCGGCGCGCGTCGGTGTCGCGCATCGATGGGATCGGCCGGCGGTGCTCGAGGTCGACGGCCGCGCGTTCGATGCGATGTGGCGCCTCGACCGGCCGTCGTTGCACGAGGCCATCTTCGCCACGCCGTCCAGCCGATTTCGAGCGGCGCGTCACCCTCACCGATCCCTCGCCAAACGCGGTCGCATCATCGGCTATGCCGTCAGCGGGCACACCGGCGACCACGGCTATCTCCAACGGTTGGCCGTCGATCCCGACGCGCAACGCGGCGGCATCGGTGCCGCGCTCGTACTCGATTGCCTGCATTGGATGCGCAGGGCAGGCGTCAACCTGGTCTCGGTCAACACACAAGAAGCCAACGCGCGGGCGTTCGCGCTGTACGAGCGGATGGGCTTCGTCGCGGTCGAGCCCGGCCTCGCAGTCTTGCGCCTCGAGATAGGCAACTCGTGATCGCGTCGCGGCGGTGGGCGAGCTACGGCGCCATGATCGCCACTGCGATCGCCGCTGTATTCGTCACCGTGTTGCCCTCGGCCGCGTTCGCGCAAACAGCAGGCGCGCCGCCGACTCCCAACATCGAAGTCGTCGAACAATCGCCATACGTACACCGGGGCGAGACGTACTCGATCACCGTCAAGCTCACCGACGCCGCCCCGACCGACCGAGTCGCGATCGCTGTCGGACGCAGCACGCTCTCCGGGGGGCGCGTGCGACAGACGCGCGCCGACCTGCGTGTGGAAGATCGCCCGGCCGACTTGTTGGCGGGCCCTGTCGTCGCGCTGTTCCAGGAGGAACCCAGCGCCGCTCGCCAGCCCAACGGACTCGTGACCATCCCGTTGTCGATCTGTCCGCCGGCGCAGGTCCAGCCCGACTGCGCCACACTCGAACCCGGCGTGTGGCCCGCGGCCATCGCTGTCGGGCCCGCCGGCGAACCGCGCAAACCGAAGAAGACGATCATGACCCAGATCGTGATCATGCCCGACGGGGGCGCCGTCGCGACGACGCCGCCGCTCGAGGTCACGATCGCGGTCCCCCTGACCGCGAAGCCCGCACTGCGTCCCGACCGAGAGGTGCGTCTCGACAGCCTGGATCGCACTCGGTTGCGCACGTTGGCCGACCGCATCGAGGCGCTGCCGGCGGCGGTACTGGCGATGAGCCCCCAGCTTCTCGACGCGCTCGAACTCAGCGCCCTACCCGAAGACCGCACGCTTCTCGATCGATTGCGCCTGCTCGCCGCCACCCGCGAAGTGCTCGCGCTCCCCTACAGCAACGTCGACGAGGAGGCCTGGCGCGCCGCCGGGTTGATCGAGGAACTCAGGGATCAGTACCGGGTCGGTCACGACACCATCAGGCGGGTGTTGGGTGTCGAGCCGACCCAGGGCACCACCATCGTCGATGCCAGCGCGACCAGCGAAACGTTGACGCTGCTCGGTGAGCTCGGCTCCAGTGTTTTCGTGTTCAACGAATCACAGCTCGATGCCTTGCCCGGTACCGGCTGGGCAACGCCGCCCACGAAGCGCTTCGACATCCGAGGAGCGCGCGGCACCGGGGTCTCGGTCGATCCCAGGCTGCGCGAACTATTCGCCGGTGACTCGGTGCTGAACGCGCACCGGCTGCTCGCCGACCTCTCCGCGGCGTATTTCGATGTCGCCAACGCTCGCGAAGTCGCGGCGCGAAGCGAGCGTCACGGGGTGGTCGTGTTGGTCCCCGACGACTGGAGCACCAGCACACAGTTCCTCAACGTCATCAGCAATGCACTGCAGGGGAACCCGATCCTGCGCACCGGCAACTTCACGTCCATATTCAACCTGCCGGCTTCGGGCACGGAGAACGACACGACGACGGCCACCCCCGCGCAGGGCGTGCTGACCCGCGAGCTGCGACCCGAGTTGCCCAAAGCCCTCGGCGGTTACCCGACGACACTGCGCGACGCCCACGCTCGCCTCAACAGTTTCCGCGCGCTCATAGTGGCCGACGACGACGGCCTGACGGCGCCACTGCGCGCACTCTTGTTGGTCTCGGGCGACGACCGCCTCGACCCGAACGAGCGCGACGCCTATCTCGACCAGGTGACCCAGACCGTCGAGCGGGGCAGTAGAGGCGTCACGATCACGGGCACGCGGCGCGTCACACTCACCGCACGAGAAGACCTGTTCCCGATCATCATCGAGAACGACCCCGCCAACCCCACCCTCAGAGTGGTGATCGAGTTGCAGAGCGATCCTCGGCTCGACTTTCCCGACGGCCGCGCCACTACCCACGAGTTGGCCCCGGGATCCAACCGTTTCGACATACGCGTACGCAGCCGCACTCCCGGGTCGTTCCCGGTCGACGTCGTCGTGCGATCCCCCGACGGTGTCATCACACTGGCGACCGCGCGCTACAAGATCCGCTCCCTCGCGCTCTCGGGCGTCGGTCTCGGCATCTCGGTCGCGGCCCTGGCCGTCTTGATCACGTGGTGGGTACGCCACCATCGCCGAGCAAAGCGCGCAAGAATTGTCCCCGAACCGACTGGAGCAGCATGACCGTCCGCATCGTCACCGACAGCGCGTGCGATCTCACCGACGACGAAGTCGCAAAGTGGGGAGTCGAGATCGTCTCACTCACGATCCGATTCGGCGACGAAGAGTTCGTCGATCGCACCGAACTTCCGGTGTCCGAGTTCTACCGCCGTTTGGCCTCGTCGGCGGAGTTGCCGCAAACGGCGGCTCCCGCGCCCGGCGCATTTGCACAGGCGTACGAACGGCTCCACGCAGACGGTGCCACGGCCATCGTCTGCATCAATCTCTCGAGCGAACTGTCGGCGACGATGCAGTCGGCTCAGACCGCCGCGACGGCCTTCACGGGGATCCCGGTACACGTCGTCGATTCACGATCGATCACCGGCGGCCTCGGACAACTCGTCATCTGCGCCGCCGGCCTCGCGCGCGACGGCGCCGACGCCGAGACCATCGTGAACGAAGTCGACGCGCTCAAGGCTCGCCAACGCATCTATGGCACCCTCGACACGCTCGAATACCTCAAGAAAGGTGGCCGCATCGGCGGCGCGCAGGCGTTGCTGGGCAGCATGTTGTCGATCAAGCCATTGCTCGACATCTCCAACGGCAGCGTCGAGGAAGCGGGCAAGACCCGTACCCGCAAGAAGGCTCTGCAGTGGCTGCGCGACCAGGTCATGCGGCACTATCCGGTCGACAACCTGAACGTGATCCACAGCGAAGCCCCCGACATCGACGACTTCCTGCAACTGCTCCGAGCCGACATCGACATGACCGACGTTCGCGTCGGCCCCATCGGTGCGGTGATCGGGTCGCACGGCGGTCCGCGCGTGGTCGGCGTGACATTCCACGTACGCTGATCATTCGATGAGCACCCTCGCGAGCACGCTGGTCGCCGGTCGCTACCGCTTGGTGCGATCGCTGGGCCACGGTGCAATGGCCGAGGTGTGGGAAGCCGACGACGAGCTGTTGCAACGGCGCGTCGCTCTCAAGATCCTTCATCCGCACCTTCGGCGAGCGGCAATGATCGAACGCTTTCGCGCCGAAGGTCTGGCCACGGCCCGCCTGCGTCATCCTGCCATCGTGACGGTGTTCGACACGATCGCGCAGCCCGATCTCGACGCGATCGTGATGGAACTCGTCGATGGACGCACACTGCGTTTCGTGCTCGATCAACGAGGCACCCTCCCCATCGATCGGGCTGTCCACATAGCGGCTAACGTCGCCGACGCGTTGCATGCCGCGCACTCCACTGGCGTCGTCCACCGTGACGTCAAACCGGCGAACATCATTCTCGGCAAGGACGGCTCGATCAAGATCACCGATTTCGGTATCGCCAAGAGTGACTTCTCGGTCGACCTCACCCAGACCGGCACCTATGTCGGGACGGCGCGCTACGTCGCACCCGAACAAGTGCGCGGTGAGCCCGCCACCGCACGAAGTGACGTGTACGCGTTGGGCACCGTGCTGTTCGAATCGTTGGTCGGCCATTCCCCCTTCGTGGCCGACCACGACGACGCTCTTGCGCTCGCACGACTGCAACGCGATCCACCAATGGTTCGCACGTCACGACCTGACGTATCGCCCGCACTCGAGGCGGTCATCGCTCGCGCGCTCGCCCGTGAGCCAAGCGACCGTTACCCAACCGCAGCGCTGTTCGCCGAAGCCCTGCGCCGATCTGCGACGCTTCGCTCGGCGGCAGGGCCCACAACGCCCTCCATCGACACCACGGCGAGCCTTGTGCCGGTGGTCGATCCGACGACGATCGCGAGCGCCGTCGCCCCCGCCGAGGTGCCGCAGCCCCCGCCGTTGGCTCGTCGCAACGGACGCCGCTCGCTCGCGATCATTGTGGTCGGCGCAATCATGTGCGGCGCTGCCGCGCTCGCGTTTGCGTTGATCGCCGGAAGCCTCGCGCCATAGTTTAAGGTTGCGCGGGTGACGCCAGCTGATCGGGCGGGACGCGTCGACGACGCCGGCCTCGTCGACGCCGCGCGACGAGGCGACCGCAGCGCCCTCGAGCGCTTGCTGCAGCTGCACTTCGATCGAGTGCGTTCCCTGTGCCGGCGGGTGATGGCCAACGAGGCCGACACCGACGACGCCACCCAAGAAGCCCTGCTCGCCATTTGCCGCGGTATCACTCGCTTCGACGGCCGCTCGTCGTTCAGCACGTGGATCTACCGAGTGACGACCAACTCCTGCCTGGACGAACTCCGGCGCAAGGGCCGGCGCCCGATCGCCATGTCCGACGACGCCATGCCCGCGGCAGCGGTCGCCGACCGCTTCACCGACGACATCGCGGACCGCGTCGAGATCGACGCCGCGCTGGCCCAGCTGAGCCCCGATTTCCGCGCTGCGGTCGTGCTGCGCGACCTTTGCCAACTCGACTACGACGAGATCGCGCAGGTGCTCGGCATCCCCCCGGGTACCGTTCGGTCGCGCATCGCACGCGGTCGGGCGCACCTCGCCCGCTTCGTCGGCGATACTGCGCCGGGGAACCAAATGACCACCCACGATCGTCCAAAGCAGTCGGAATGAACGACTTCGACCCCTCTCTCGACGAAATCGTCTCGGCCTATGTCGATGGCGCGGCGACGCCCGACGAACGCGCTCGCGTCGAGTCCGACCCGGCCCTCGTAGAGCGGGCGGCGACGTTCCGCAGCATCCACGACGCGCTCGCGGTGCCCGCGGTGCCCGCGGACGACGACCGGCGGCACGCGCTCATTGCCCGCGCGCTCGCCGATACCACGACATCGGGCGCAACGGTGCACACCCTTCGCAGCCGGCGCTCGACCACCCTCGGGCCCATCGTCGCTGCCGCGGCCGTCATCGCCATGTTCTTCGGCCTCGGCACCTGGCTCGTGGCGTCGCAGGACAACGACGACACGAGCGATACGGCCACGGTTGCCGCGGAGGCGGATTCGTTCGACTCCCAGGGCCTTCGCGCGCCGGCGACCACAACGGGAACAGCGGGAGGCGAATCAGTGGCGCCGCAATCTGCGCCAGCGGGTGACTCGGCAAAGCTCGTGACGAACTACCTCGGGGCATTCGCCGACGAGACCGCATTGCGCGACGCGCTGCTCGGCGCGCGCGACGGAACCGTCACGTCGGCCGCGACCACGCTCTCCGGTCGCGCCGCCGCCGTAGGCGACGTCCCCACCTGCGGACGCAGCGACCCGGCCGACGCCGAGGTCTATGCGGCGGACCTCAGGGGCAGGCCGGTCACCGTCGTCGTCTCCGGCACGCGAGCCGACATGTACGACGACGTCACGTGCCAGCAAACCACGATCGAGCTCCCCAGCAGCTGACGATGCGGCGGGCGGGCGGTGCCCGATAGGCTGCGCGCCCATGGCCCCACCGCCACTTTCCGACACCGACACCGACGCGAACACCGGCCACGATTGGCCGGCACAGATCGCCGACATGGCGGCTCGCCTCGTCGAACAGGTCCGTAACAAGACGACTCGGCCGGCGATCACTGCGGCTCGCGCGGTGGTGTTCGGTCTCATCGCGCTGGCGATCGGCACGGTGGCCGCGTTCATGTTGTTGATCGGTACCATCCGCTTGGTCAACGGCTACCTGCCGGGCAAGGTGTGGACCACCTACCTTTTGCTCGGTGGAATATTCATCGTCGCCGGCGCCTTGTTGTTCTCGCAGCGCAAACCCCGCACGGGGCACACGCACCCGAACTATTGACCGTGGTTGAGGCATCTCTGTGAGTGATACCCGTGACGTCGTTATCATCGGATCAGGGCCCGCGGGACTGACGGCCGCCGTCTACGCCGCCCGCGGCAACCTCGCGCCGATCGTGCTCGAAGGCGAGCCGTCGAACACCAGCGATCAGCCGGGTGGGCAATTGATGCTCACCACCGAAGTCGAGAACTTCCCCGGCTTCCCCGAAGGCATCATGGGCCCCGAGCTCATGGCGAACATGCGTTCGCAGGCGCAGCGCTTCGGTGCAGAGTTATTGACGGTGAGAGTTTCTCGAGTCGACTTCTCCGAGTGGCCTTTCCAGATCTGGGTCGGCGATCCCACCGCCACCGCCACCTACTTGGCCCGCTCCGTCATCGTCGCTACCGGCGCCCAGTCGCTGATGTTGGGCCTGCCCGCCGAGCAGCGCCTCATCGGCCACGGCTTGTCGACGTGCGCGACCTGTGACGGGTTCTTCTTCCGTGGCCAAAACATCGCGGTCGTCGGCGGTGGTGATTCGGCGATCGAGGAAGCCACGTTCCTCACCAAGTTCGCCGACAGCGTCACCATCATTCATCGCCGCAAAGAGCTGCGGGCATCGAAGATCATGCAAGACCGGGCATTCGCCAACCCGAAGATCAACTTCCTCTGGAATCACACTGTCGACGACATCTTGGGTGAACACAAGGTCGAGGGGGTTGTCGTGCGCGACACGACCACCAACGTCACGAGCACGGTGGCGATCACCGGGCTGTTCGTCGCCATCGGTCACCGCCCCAACACCGATTTGTTCCGCGGGCAGCTCGACATGGCCGAGTCCGGCTATCTCATCACCGAACCCCGCAGCACCGCCACCAACGTCGCCGGCGTCTTCGCCTGCGGCGACGTGCAAGATGACATCTACCGCCAAGCGATCACCGCCGCCGGTTCCGGCTGTATGGCGGCCATCGACGCCGAGCGGTGGCTGGAGACACAGCACTGACGCGATGCCGCGGGAATGCAGTGTCGCTCAACTACGTTTCAACGTTCACTTACGACAGCTCTCACGACTAGAAGGAGACGGCCATGGCCGGATCAATCAGCACCCTTTCGGCATCGACCTTCGACGAGGTCGTGGGGTCGGCGTCCGAACCCGTCCTGGTCGACTTCTGGGCCGAGTGGTGTGGGCCGTGCAAGATGGTCGCCCCGATCCTCCAGGAGATCGCCGACGAACAGGCCGGCAAGCTCAAGATCGTCAAGCTCAACGTCGACGAGGCCCCCGACGTCGCCATGAAGCATCAGGTCATGAGCATCCCGACCCTGATCGTCTTCAAAGATGGCGTCGAGGTCGACCGGCTCGTTGGCGCCCGGGGCAAGGCGCAGCTCCTCGAATCGCTCGCCCCGTTCCTCTAACCGCCGGCGGTCGGCGGGCGCGGCGCCGTCGCGGCCAATTCCCCGTCGTGGATACGCAATGAGTCTGCCGCTCTCGGTCGGGGCGTCCGGTGAGGAGGTCCGCGACCTCCACCGCCGGCTGGCCGCGATCGGCCACCGCCTGACCGCTGACCTCGCGCACTACAGCCCCTCGACGGCCGCCGCCATCGAGCTCTTCCAAGCGGCGCACGGCCTCGACGCGACCGGCATCTGCGATCAGGCCACGTGGAACACGCTTGTCGAAGCCAGCTACAAGCTCGGCGACCGAGCCGTCTACTACACGCAGCCGATGCTGCGGGGTGACGACATCGCGGATCTCCAACTGCGCCTCGGCTCGCTCGGGTTCGATGCCGGGCGCGCCGATGGAATCTTCGGGCCCGAAACCGAGCGGGCAGTAGCCGACTTTCAGCGCAATGCCGGCCTCACCTCCGATGGGGTCGCCGGGCAACAGACCATTGCCGAGCTCCTTCGGCTGAGCGCCCGAGCCGACACCTCGCGATCGGTGGCCCAGGTCCGCGATCACGAAGCGCTGCGCAGCCGTCCCCGCCAGTTGGCCGGGCTGCGGGTCGCCGTCGGCCAGAACGGGCCATTCCACGCCCTTGTGCATCTGGTCGGCCGACAGATCCGCGAGCAGGGTGCGGTGGTGCTCGAGGAGCACCATCCCGACTGGTCGACCCAGGCGCGCAACGCCAACGAGTTCGGGGCCGAGGTCTTCCTCGCCGTGACGCCGAGCGACGAGGACGGCTGCGACGTGGCGTACTTCGCGACGACCGGGTTCACCTCTGCCGGTGGGCTGCAACTCGCCGAGATCTGCGCGCAGCTCCTACCGGCAGCGCTCGGCTCCGCCAGCGGCACCGCAAGCGCTATGCGGGTGGCGATCCTTCGGGAGACCCGCATGCCCGCCGTCGTGTGCCGTATCGGCTCGCCCTCCCGAGTCGTTGGTCGAAACGCGGGCGTGGCGGCGGCGCTCGTCGAGGCGTTGCAGCAATGGGTGCAACGCCCTCCTTTAAATGAGTAGTTGACGGTTTCCTTCACCCACAAGGTGTGGAAAAGCCTATGGATAGTCCACGTCGATGGCAACGGTCACAGCGAGGGCGAGAGTTTGCCGGCTCAGCCGTCGAGCACGGTACCCGGCGGCGTGATCACGCGATAGATGCGCTCGAGGTCGTCGAGATCGGCAAACTCGACCACGACCCGGCCCCGTTTGCCCGAGAGACTCACCGAGACCCGCGTGTTGAGCCGAACGGACAACAGCTCCTCCAGCTCGAGCACCGCCGGCTCGCGCAACGGCGCCGGTTGCCGCACGCCACCGGCCGATCCCGCCGAGCCCCCTTCTGGTTTTTGCGCCACCTCGGGGTCGGCGGGGGGAGCGAGACGGTCGCGGACGAGTTGCTCGATGTCGCGGACCGATAACCCGCGATTCAAGATCTCATCGGCCAGTTCTTC
Source organism: Acidimicrobiales bacterium (assembly GCA_035525225.1). Lineage (GTDB taxonomy): Bacteria > Actinomycetota > Acidimicrobiia > Acidimicrobiales > WLNW01 > DATLFA01. The sequence continues at coordinate 117,200 of DATLFA010000058.1, read as the reverse complement.
CTGCAGGTCTCGGTCCGGCGTCGCGAGGAGTGCACGGGCGTGCCCGGCGGTGAGCCGTCCGTCGGCGATCATTCTTTGCAGCGACGGCGGCAACTGGAAGAGCCGCAGCGTGTTCGCGACTGCCGATCGACTGCGACCGACGCGCTGCGCCACGAGCTCTTGCGTCAGCCCGAAATCTTCCAAGAGCTGTTGATAGGCCGCCGCTTCTTCGAGTGGGTTGAGATCCTGGCGGTGGAGATTCTCGACGAGCGCGTGCTCGAGTGCGGCGGTGTCCTCGACCTCGCGCACGATGGCCGGGATGTGTTGCAGGCCGGCGCGCTTGGCGGCGCGCCACCGCCGCTCCCCGGCGATGATCTCGTACTGATCATCAACGGCCGGACGCACGAGAATCGGCTGCAGCACGCCCACCTCGCGGATCGATGCGGTGAGCGAGGCCAAGGCCTCCTCGCCGAAATGCTCGCGCGGTTGGAATCGGTTGGGTATCACCGACGCCACCGGAAGCTCGGTGAGCGACGAGCCCGCGGCAGTGCTCAGCGCGCCACCGCTCGGAATCAACGCCCCCAGGCCTCGCCCGAGACCACCACTGCGCTTATTCATCGCCGGCCACCTCCTTCGCCAACAGACGATAGGCAACTGCACCACGCGACGACGGATCAAAGGTGGTGATCGGTTGGCCGAACGACGGCGCCTCCGACAGGCGAACGCTGCGGGGCACCATCTGTTTCTTCACCTTGTCGCCGAAGTGCCCTCGAACCTCTTCGGCTACCTGCTCCGCGAGCTTCGTTCGCCCGTCGTACATCACGAGGACGATGGTTGTCACCTCGAGAATCGGATTGAGGTTCTTGCGCACCAGCTCGACGTTACGTAACAGTTGGCCGAGTCCTTCGAGCGCGTAGTACTCGCACTGAATCGGCACCAGCACCTCGGACGCTGCCGCGAGCGCGTTGACGGTCAGCAGGCCGAGCGAGGGCGGGCAGTCGATGAGGATGAAATCGTATTCGTCACGGACGGCCGCCACCGCGTTGCCGAGTCTGCGTTCTCGTGAGAACACCGGGACGAGCTCGATTTCGGCGCCGGCAAGATCGAGGCTGGAAGGCGCCACGAAGAGGTTCTTGACGACCGTTGGCTCGATGCAGTCTTCGAGCGGAATCTCGCGCAGCATCACGTCGTACATCGATGTTTCGATCGAGCGCGGATCCAGGCCGAGCCCGGTAGTGGCGTTGGCCTGTGGATCGAGATCGATCACCAGGGTTCGATAGCCCAGCTCAGCCAGACTTGCCCCCAGATTGACGGCGGTGGTGGTTTTGCCGACGCCGCCCTTTTGGTTGGCGACGGCAAGCACTCGTCGCTTTCGGAGAGATTGCTCGGGCAAGACGCCTCCCAAAAGATCGGCACGATTGTGCCGCAGTGTTCCACGTGAAACAAAATCACGGGGAGTTTGCCGAGTGTTTCACGTGAAACACGGTTCGTTCCGGTCCACCAACCGACAGCCCCTCAGAATAGCGGACGGCGGACCGGAACCCCCGGACTGCGCGGAAATCGATCGGGGCAGCCCGTACGCTGCTCGAGCAGTACGTAGGTCCCTTCGTCGCTCTGCCAGCTTCGCACAAGGACCATTCCGAGGATGGCGAGTTGATCCTCGTCCCACCGGGCCCCGCTCAAAGGGCCGCTCGGGCCCCGCCCCCCGCTCAAAGGGCCGCTCGGGCCCCGCAAGTCACTGAAGACCGCACGGCCACCAACGCGCAGGAGCGGCGCCGCGCACTCGGCGGCGACCGCGGGGGCGGCAAACCTCCGAGCCACCACGAACCCACAGCGACTCCGCAGCGGGCCCCGGCCGGCGATCTCTGCCGCCTCGTGGTGCACCATCACCCGGTCGGCCATTCCGAGGCGCGCCACCGCACGAGTCAACCAATCCGCTCGGCCCCGGCTGCGTTCGATCAGGTGCCAGTTCGTCGCAGGGAGCTGGGCTGCGAGCACGAGGCCGGGGATGCCCCCGCCCGGACCGAGGTCCGCCCCATCGCCCTGCCCCGCCACCTCACCCAAGCCCTCGAGGTAGCCGAGCGCATGGCGCACGAATCCGTCGATCTCGCCCGAGCCCAAAAAGCCGCGGTGCTGGGCATCGCCCAACACCTCATCGAGCAGGCCACCCATTCGGGCCTCTCTTCCCGCCGCACCGGGATCGGGGCCCGGCCGGCCACTCAGCTCGCCGGTGAGATCACCACTCGGCGGGAGGGTTCCTCGCCCTCGGAGGACGTCTGCACCCCGTCGATCTCGCCCACCGCATCGTGGACGACCTTGCGGTCTGCGGCCGACATCGGCTCGAGGGCCTTGGCCCGGCCGGAAGAAACCACTTCTTCGGCCACCGACCGGGCGAAGCGCTCGAGCGCTTCGCGACGGCGCTGGCGGTAACCAGAAATGTCCACGTGCACGCGCCCCTCGGGCGCGGCATCGAGTTGGCGCAGTACGACGGCTCGGCTGATCTCGTTGATCGCGGCGAGCGTGCGGCCCTTGGGGCCGATCAGCAATCCCAGCTCGCCCCCCTCGATACGGACTTCTGCCGACTCTTGATCCTCCGCGGTCTCGGCCGTCGTCTCTGCCTCATAACCAAAGGCGTGCACGAGTCCCTTTGCGAACTCCTCGGTGATCCGGACTTGCGTTTCCAATGTCACGGGATTGCCTTCCTTTCGGTTGACCTCGTCGATGTCCCCGGATCGCCCGGCCGGTCGGCCACCGCGTCCGCGACCGCCGCGCCGGCGGGAGCCACCCACAACAGTCGCCGCCTCGCCGCCACTGTCCGAGCCGGCGTCGCTGTCGATCTCTGATCCGTCCGCCGCCGCATCGTCCACACGAGCGGTGCTCGCCCGTGGGGCCGAACGCGGTTTCACCTTGGTCGCCGCCGCTACGGGTGCTCCCCCGCCCGACTCCGTTTCGGATCCCGCGCCGGTGCGCTGACGACCACGGCGACGGTTGCGGCCACCACCGGAGTCGGGCTTGCCCCTCAGTGCGGGCTTGACGCGTGCCCGCACCCGCGCCTCACCCTTCAGGCGGCCGAAGAATCCGGCGCGCGGCTCCTCGATGACTTCGAACTCGGCATCGCGCTCGTCGACGCCGAGGCGGTCGAGGGCGAGTTCTTTGGCCTCTTCGACCGTCCGGCCGGTTACTTCTACCCATTCCATGTGCCTGCTACTTCCTCTTGCCCTTGCCGTCGCCGCTCTTCGGTGTCACTCGGCGGGACGTGAATTTGGGGGACGCGGCGGGTTCGCTCGCGCCTTTCTTCTCTGTCCTTTGGCGCGCCACCGGCTTTTTGCGCTCGGCCGGTTTCGTATCCGGCTTTTTGCGCTCGGCCGGTTTCGTATCGAGCTCCCGTAACCGACCGCCCACTCGATTCGAGTTGCGCGCCATGGTCGAACGGTTGCGGCCCACCGCGGGTTTGGCCGACTCGCCGTCGGTCTTCTTCGTCGTCGCCTCGACGTCGGTCTCGATGACTTCGGGCTCCTCTTCCACCGCGGACCCGCGGGCGGCCGCCACGAGGTTCCCCAGGGCATGCTCGCCCGTATAGAACTTGCGGGTGATGAAGGCCTGCTGGCCGATCCGCCACAGGTTGGACACTATAAAATAAACGACCAAACCGGCCGGCATAGCAAACGAAAATACCGGCAGAAAGATCGGCATTAATTTCATGATCATCTGCTGCTGAGGATTGATTTGTGCCGAGGTATTGCGACCTGCTATTTGCCGCTGCTGGATGATGCCCGTAACTAATACGCCGACGATCAGTAGCAAATAGGGGAGGGCATGACCAATCGAATCAGTGAGCGCCTTGCTGGCACTCTCCGCCATATCGAGACCCCAAGACTTCATGCGGTTGGTGCCCGAAAGATCTTGATAAAGCTGCGAATCCGTCGAGATATACTTCGGTTGGAAGTCGCGCAATGGGGACTCGGCCCTGGTCAGTTGACCCTGCCCCGGGAGCAAATCTGTGGCCGCTACTCCCGCCTGCAAGCCCACGTTGGTGACTCGTCTGGTCAGACCCTGGACCACCTGAAAGAGGATGAAAAAGACGGGCATCTGAATGATCAGGGGCAAACATCCACCGACGGGATTGATGTTGTTCGCCTTGTAAAACTTGAGAAGTTCCTCATTCATCTTCTCGCGATCACCCTTATGGCGCGCTTGAATGGCCTTGAGCTGAGGCTGCAAACGCTGCATCTGCAGCATCGACTTGGTGCCCTTGTAGGTCAGCGGCGTGGTGATCGCCATCACCACGAGGGTGAGGGCGGTGATGGCGAAGCCGTAGGAGTGCAGCCACGAGTACAGCCACGCCAGCACGTTGGCGAAAAGGTCGAAGACGCCGTCGAGCATCAGCGGGCCTTCCGCTCAGGCACGGGGTCCCAACCCGATGAGCTCCATGGATGACAGCGGGTGATGCGGCGCAGCGCCATGGCGCCGCCGCGAGCAGCGCCATGGCGCTCGACGGCATCGAGGGCGTAATTGGAACACGTCGGGAGATAGCGACAGGGGCTCGAACGGTAGGCAAAAACGTGTTGGTAGCCGCGCACGAACCGCAGCATCGCGCGCGCCGGGAGGCTCACCGCGTTGTCTCGTTCCGCCTGGCCAGCGCTTCGATGGCTTGGCTCATCCATTTCTCCAACTCTTGATAGGCCGCTTCTACGGCCTCGTCGCGTATTCCGACCAGGTAGACCCCGGGGCGAAGGTCGCCTCGCTGGTCGAGTTGACGCAGGCAGGCCCGCAATCGCCGGCGACACCGGTTGCGCACCACCGCCGAACCGCCGCTTCGCCGGATCGCATAGGCCACTTCGGCGCCGGCGCCACCGGTAGGGGCGTAGCGCACCGAGAGTGGGCCTGCTCGCACCGAAACCCCGCTGCGCAGCAGCTCCAGGCGGGCACGACGAGCGACCCCGGAAATCAAGCCGTCAACTTCGCCCGACCCTTGCGCCGGCGAGCCCGCACGACTGCTTGGCCGGCACGCGTGCTCATCCGCTTGCGGAATCCGTGCCGCTTCGACCGTCGCCGAACATTCGGCTGATAGGTCCGCTTCATCTTTCGCCTCCTCGAACGTTCGCCACGCAGCGTGCCGCGATGACCGCGGAATGTGGCGCGTGGTGCTCGGTCGAATGACCCGAGCGCACCTGCGGAGAGTGAGTGTATCCGCCGACTTGACGAAGTGTCAGACCGAGCCGCCGACGCGCCTGCTCGGCCGGCTCGGCGACGCGCAACACTGGCGGTGAGCTGCGGGGATACGACAATCCACAGACCGGTGGCACGACGAGCGGTGCGGTGATACGGTGCGCCGCCCTCGTGACGTTTCTGTGACGTTTCACCAACAGCCTCGTTTCGACAGCCTCATCCCCAGCACATTCCACAGATGTGGAAACCATCATGAACATCCCCGACGATCGCAGCGATGCCGCCGGCCTGTGGACAACCTGTAGCGGGAGTATCCGACCCCAGGTTTCCGACGCCGTCTGGCAGACGACGTTCAATGCCATCCAGCCCTTGGTGCTCGACGATGAGCAGTTCATGATCGCCGTCCCCAGCCTGCTCGTGAAAGAACGCATCGAGGGTCGTTACCTCGGTTTGCTCCGCGATGCGCTCGCCGACGCCGGCATGGCCGAGGTCGACCTGATGATCCTCGTCGAGACCGAACCCGCAAACGACGCTGCCGCACCCACCACCTGGGAAGGGGATGTCGACTCCATCGATCTGCGGGTACCCCGCGCCATCGTCATCGGCCGGCCCGACCACCTGGGCCAGCACGAGGCGGTCAACGAGCGGTACACCTTCGACGCCTTCGTCACCGGTACTTCCAACCGGTTCGCCCAGGCCGCCGCACTGGCTGTGGCCGAAACCCCCGCTCGCTCCTACAACCCGTTGTTCATCTACGGAGCCGCCGGTCTGGGCAAGACCCACCTGCTGCAGGCCATCCGCCAATACGTCCACGCGCACTACCCGACCTACACCGTGCGCTACGTCTCGACCGAAGCGTTCCTCAACCAGTTCGTCGACGCCATCCGCACCAACATGATGAGCGACTTCAAGCGGCGCTACCGCGAGATCGACGTCCTGCTCGTCGACGACATCCAGTTCATGGAAGGCAAAGAAGGCCTCCAAGAAGAGTTCTTCCACACCTTCAACTCGCTGCATCAGGCCAACCGCCAGATCGTGCTGTCGTCCGATCGGCCTCCCGACTCCATCCCGACGCTCGAAGACCGGCTGCGCAGTCGCTTCAAGATGGGCCTGATCACCGATATCCAGCCCCCCGACCTCGAAACCCGTATGGCGATCTTGCGCAAGAAGGCCGAACGCGACCCGTTCGGGATCAACGAAGGTGTGCTGACCTTCATCGCGGAGAACATCACCGACAACATCCGCGAGCTCGAAGGAGCACTGATCCGGGTCACGGCATATTCGAGCTTGACGCAGCAGCCGTTGACCGTCGATCTCGCGCGACGCGTGCTCGGCGACATCGTCAACGGACAACAACCGCGGCCGATCACACCGCGTCTCATACTCGACAAGACCTCCGACATGTTCGGGTTCCCCATTGAGGAGATCACCGGGCAGAGCCGGCGCCGACCGCTCGTCACCTCTCGTCAGATCGCGATGTACGTGACGCGAGAGCTCACCGACCTCAGCTATCCCGCGATCGCCCGCGAGTTCGGCGGACGCGACCACACCACCGTGATCCATGCTGTGGAAAAGATCGGCGCGCTGATGCCGGAACGACGACAGATCTACGACCAGGTCACCGAATTGATCCAACGGATCAAGACCGGCAACTAACAGTGTCACAGCAACGTCATAAGCTGTCGCCGATCTCCGAAACGCCCGACAATCAACCCCGACAATCACACAGTGGACGACGCGGTGGACGGCACTGTGCAACACGATCGAAAACGGGGGACGGTCCGACCGTCGTACACAGCCCCTCGACACAGTCATGAAATCCAGTGTGTTTCTGGGGACAAGCCGCGCGCGACCTTCGTAGGGTTGAACAGCACTTTCACCCGGTTGTCCCCAATCCACAACCCTTATTACTCCCCCTACTCTTCCAAGGTGTACAGACAAAGAAAGAGAGACCGTCGTGAAGTTCCGTTGCGAACGTGACGTGTTACTCGACGCGCTCACGACCGCCGGCCGTGCCGTTTCGAGCCGTGGAGGTTCGTTACCGGTGCTCTCGGGCTTGCTCGTCGAACTGACCGGCGACAACCTGCGGGTCACGGGCAGTGATCTCGACCTGACGATCACGGTCGAGCGCGTCGTCAACGGCGAAGGAGATGGCGTCGCAGTGTTGCCGGCCAAACTGGCGAGCGACATCGTGCGTTCGTTCAAGACCGGTGCGGTGCACCTCGACGTCGACGGCGACCAGGCCCAAGTTTCGGTCGACCGCTCGGACTTTTCGTTGCGGATCATGCCGGCCGACGAGTACCCGCGTTTCGAACGCACGCAGGGCGAGCCGTTCACCATCGATTCCGACAGGTTGTCGGTGGCACTCAAGCAAGTGGTGCCGGCCGCGAGTTCTGATGATTCACGACCGATACTGACGGGCGTGCTCATGGCCGCCGAAGCCGACGGTATCCGTTTCGTGGCAACCGATTCCTACCGTCTCGCAGTGCGCGACATCAGCGGTGCAGCGGTGTTGAGCGAGGGCCAACATGTGCTCGTGCCTTCCCGGGCGTTGAACGAGTTGACCCGCACCTTGCACAGCGGCAAAGAGGTCAACCTGTTGCTCGGCCAACGCGACGCGTCGTTCTCGGTCGGTGGCGTTCAGTTGAGTACGCGCCTGATCGAGGGTGAGTTCCCCAACTACCGCGGGCTGATCCCCAAGAATCATCCGAACAAACTGACGGTCGAGCGCGAGAGCTTCCTCGACGCTCTGCGCCGTGTACGACTCATGGCCCAAGAGGCAACGCCGGTCCGCGTCGCAATGCGATCCGACGGTCTCGAGTTGGTCGCGATCACACAAGACATCGGCCAGGCCCACGAAGATCTCGATGCGGAGTACGACGGCCAAGAGCTCACCGTCGCGTTCAATCCACAGTACCTGCTCGATGGCGTCGAAGTCTGCGCCGGCGAGAAGATCACACTCGAGACGGTCGACGCGCTCAAACCGGCCGTCCTTCGTTCGAGTGGTGACGAAGAGTTCCTCTACTTGCTCATGCCCGTCCGCGTGTCGTGACCATCGTGCTGCACTTGCAGCAATTGGTGCTCGTCGACTTCCGTTCGTATGCGCAACTCGAAGTCGCGTTTCCACCGGGACGCGTGGCATTGATCGGCCCCAACGGTATCGGTAAGACCAATCTGCTCGAAGCCATCGCGTGGTTGGCGACGATGCAATCGTTTCGCGGCTCTCCCGCGAGCGCGGTGGTCCGTGAGACGGCGGCCATTGCGCGTGTCCGCGGCGAACTCCACCACGACCGACGCGGTACGACCATCGACGCCGAACTCGCGGTGCGCGGGCCCGGTCGGGTCACGGTCAACGGCAAGCGACTGGCGCGCGCGAGCGATCTGCTGGGGCATGTGCGGGTCACGGTGTTCTCGCCCGACGACCTGCAGTTGCTCAAGGGTGGGCCTAGCGAACGCCGGAGGTTCGTCGACGAGCTACTGGTCGCGCTCGATGCGCACAACGACGTGCGATTGAGTGACTTCGAACGGATCCTGCGCCATCGCAACGCGCTGCTGCGCCAATCGAATGGCCGGCTCGACACGACCGAGCGTCATTCGCTCACCGTGTGGAACGACAAGCTCGCCCCCGCGGCCGATGTCGTCGGCGAGCTGCGTCGGGCGGCGCTGACGCAGCTCGCCCCTCTCGTCGTCGAGGCCTATCGCGATATTTCCGGCGAGCACACCGCGCTGGCACTCGACTACCACGCGCCGTGGATGGCGCTCGGCATGGCGGAGGCCCTCGCCGCCGCCGAACGCGACGACCTGCGCCGCGGCGTGACCACCGTCGGCCCCCACCGCGACGAGGTCGAGGTGTTGCTCGAGGGCCTGCCGGCGCGCACGCACGCGTCGCAAGGCGAGCAGCGCTCGTTGGCGCTGGCGCTGCGGTTGGCGCAACACCGTCTCGTCGGGCGCGAAACCGCCGTGCCGCCGCTGCTGTTGCTCGACGACGTGTTCTCCGAGCTCGACCGCGCGAGGGCGGGTGCGCTCATCGCCCACCTGCCGATGGGGCAGGCATTCATGAGCTCCGCAGTCGAGATCCCCGCCGAAGCCGAGATCGAGCAGGTTTTCGATGTCGGTCCCGGCCATCTCGTGGCCCGCGCCACCCCGAGCGGCTCCCGGCGAAGCGGGCGATAGCGTCCGGGCATGGATGCGCGTTGGCGACGCGACGAGGAACCGGCACCGATCGGCGCCTCGCTCGATCGTGTCCTCGGGTACTTGAAGGCGCCTGCGGCACGGACGGTGAAGACCGTGTTCAGTGAATGGCCGGTGCTCGCGGGGCCGCAACTCGCGGCGCACGCGCAGCCGATCGCGCTGCGCGACGGCGAGCTCGTGGTCGAGGTCGACGACCCGGCGTGGGCGAGCCAATTGCGGTGGCTCGAGCCCGAGCTGCGCGTCCGCTTGGAAGCTCTTCCCGGTCGCCCGAAGATCGACCGCATCCGGTTCCGGCTGCGGCCGAGTGAGGGCCGCTAGCAAGGCGCAAAAGGGGGCGTCATCGGCCCTCGTACCCCGCTGATTGTCACTGCCAGCTGGTAAACTTTCCGCAGCGTGATTTGTTGAGTTCGAGCCCCACTTCGCCGCCGTTTCTTCATCGCCCGCTCTCCCCTCTGACCAGGAATTTTTCCGCTCCCGAACGAGAGCGGCGACAGGACCCCACCGCATGAGCAATAACGACGGCGCAGAGTCGTACGGCGCCAAGGACATCACCGTTCTCGAAGGCCTCGAAGCGGTGCGCAAGCGGCCGGGGATGTACATCGGCTCGACGGGCCCGTCGGGGCTGCACCACCTCGTCTACGAAGTCGTCGACAACTCCGTCGACGAGGCCATGGCGGGCTACTGCACGCACATCGACATCGTGCTGCTGCCCGGTGGTGGCGTCGAGGTCTCCGACAACGGCCGCGGTATCCCGGTCGAGCTCAAACCCGAGTACGGCCGTTCCGCGGCCGAGTTGGTCCTCGCCACCTTGCACGCCGGCGGCAAGTTCGGCGGCGAGGGTTACAAGGTCTCGGGCGGTCTGCACGGCGTCGGGGTCTCGGTTGTCAACGCGCTCTCCTCGCGGGTCGAGGTCGAGATCGATCGTGGCGGCACCCGCTATCGCATGACCTTCGTCGACGGCGGCCGCCTCGAAGAGTCGCTGCACGAGATCGGAGCGTCCCCGCCCGACCGCCGAGGCACCACCGGCACCACGCTGAGGTTCTGGCCCGACAAGGCGATCTTCGAAGAGACCACGTTCTCGGCGCGCACCTTGCTCGAACGCTTCCAGATGATGGCCTTCCTCAACAAAGGTCTCACAATCACCTTTCGCGATCATCGTGAGAACGAACAGGCCGAGCCGGTCGTCTACCTCTACGAAGGCGGCATCCGCGATTTCGTCCGCCATGTCAACGCCGCCAAAGACGCGCTGTTCCAGGCCGTCGGCTACTTCCAGGAATCCGACAACGGTCAAGAGGTCGAGATCGCGTTCCAATGGAACACCGGCTACCAGAGCGACGGCATCCACTCGTTCGCCAACGGCATCAGCACCGGCGAAGGTGGCATGCACGAAGAAGGCTTTCGCACCGCGCTGACGTCCACCGTCAACAACTACATCTTCGACAAGGGCAAGCTGAAAGAGAAAGACGATCGTCTTCTCGGCGAAGACATACGCGAAGGCCTCACTGCCATCATCAGTGTGCGCCTGCGTGACCCCCAGTTCGAGGGTCAGACCAAAGGCAAGCTCGGCAACGTTTCGGTGCGCTCACTCGTGCAAAAGGCAACCAACGAAAAGCTGGCCGAGTGGCTCGAAGAGAATCCCCGTGAAGCCAACGCCGTCGCAACCAAAGCGATCAACGCCGCCCGCGCCCGCACCGAGGCCAAGAAGGCCCGCGATCTCATACGACGCAAGTCCGCGCTCGACGGGGCCGGCATGCCCGACAAGCTCAAAGACTGCAATAGCCGCGATCCCCACGAGTGCGAGTTGTTCATCGTCGAAGGTGATTCGGCCGGTGGCTCTGCCATGCGCGCCCGTGATCCCCGCATCCAGGCGATCCTGCCCATCCGGGGCAAGATCCTCAACGTCGAGCGGGCACGTATCGACAAGATGTTGCGCAATACCGAGATCCAGACGTTGATCTCGGCCATCGGCGGCGGCATCGGTCTCGAGTTCGATGTGGTCAAAGCGCGCTATCACAAGGTGATCATCCTCGCCGACGCCGACGTCGACGGCAGCCACATCCGCACGCTGCTGCTCACGTTCTTCTTCCGGCAGATGCGGCCGCTCGTCGAGGCGGGCTACGTGTACATCGCGCAACCTCCGCTGTTTTCGACCGAGATCGGCAAAGAGAAGGTCTACCTCAAAGACGAGATCGCCAAGGCGGCGTTCCTCAACCAACGTCCCAACCACAAGGCCGATTTCCAGCGACTCAAAGGCCTTGGCGAGATGGATTGGCCAGAGCTGCGCGACACCACCATCGACGTCTCGCTGCGCACGCTGCTCCAGGTCACGATCGAGCAAGCGGCCATAGCGGATGAGATCACCAGCATCTTGATGGGTGACGACGTCGAGAGCCGCAAGCAGTTCATCGTCACCAACGCGCGCGAAGTACGCAACCTCGACTTCTGATCTGTCCCAACGACGAACGACGGCGACACCACGATGAGTGACTTACCTCCCGACGAGCCTGCGGGCGACCATACGAATCCGACTCCCGAGACCGGCGACGGCGGTGACGGGGGAGCGCGCGTCGGCGTGCAGATGATCGAGATCCAAGAAGAGATGGAAAGCTCCTTCTTGGACTACGCGATGTCGGTCATCATCAGCCGCGCGCTTCCCGACGTGCGCGACGGCCTCAAGCCGGTGCATCGCCGCATTCTGTGGAGCATGTTCGACGCGGGGTATCGCCCCGACCGCAACCGAGTCAAGTGTGCTCGTGTCACGGGCGACGTCATGGGTAACTATCACCCCCACGGCGATTCCGCGATCTACGACGCACTGGTTCGCATGGCGCAACCCTTCTCGTTGCGCCATCCTCTGATCGACTTCCAGGGCAACTACGGCTCGCCCGATTTCCCGCCCGCCGCGCAGCGCTACACAGAGTGCCGGCTCGGCAACCTCGCCATGCGGTTGCTCGATGGTCTCGACGAAGACACCGTCGATTTCACGGCCAACTACGACGGTTCCAAACGTGAGCCGAGCGTCCTGCCGGCACGTTTCCCCAACCTCTTGGTCAATGGGTCGCAAGGCATCGCGGTGGGCATGGCCACCAGCATCCCCCCGCACAATCTCGGTGAGGTCATCGACGCGGTCGTGCACTTGCTCGAGAATCCCGACGCGACCGTCGACGATCTCGCCCAGTTCGTCAAAGGCCCCGACTTCCCGACGCGGGGCATCATCTTGGGCCGCGTCGGCCTCAGCAGCGCGTACCGCACCGGCCGCGGTTCGATCAGGGTTCGCGCTCGGGCCGAGATCGAAGAGATTCGTCCCGGGCGTCAAGGCATCGTCGTCACCGAGTTGCCCTATCAGACCTCGCCCGGCACAGTCGCCGGACGCATTCTCGAGTTGATCAAGGCACGTGAGATCGACGGCATTGCTGACATCAACGACGAGTCGGCGGGCGAGAGCACCCGTTTGGTGATCGAGCTCAAGCGCGACGCCAATGCCAACGTGATCTTGAACAACTTGTTCAAGCACACCGCGCTGCAGAGCACCTTCTCGGTCAACATGGTGGCGCTCGTCGACGGTGTGCCGCGCACACTCAATCTCCGCGACATCCTCGTCGCGTACATCGGGCACCAGCGCGAGGTCGTACGCCGCCGCAGCCAATATCGGCTCGACGAGGCACAAAAGCGCGAGCACATCGTCGAAGGCCTCCTGCGGGCCATCGACATGATCGATGCCATCATCGCCGCGATCCGTGCCTCCGAAGATCGTGAAGCGGCGCGTAACGCGCTCATGGGCCAAGGGTTCGAGTTCAGCGAGCGTCAGGCCAATCACATCCTCGACATGCAACTCGTGCGCTTGACGCGGCTCGGTCGCGGCAATCTCGAGGCCGAGTTGGCCGAGCTGCACCTTCAGATCGCCGAGCTCCAGGCGATCCTGGGCGACGAAGTCCGCTTGCGCGCGGTCATCAAGGACGAGGTGACGGTCATCCGCAACGACTACGCCACGCCGCGCCTCACCGAGTTGGCGTACGACCCGGGCGAGATCGATATCGAAGACCTCATCGAAGACGAAGATCTCGTCTTCACGATGAGCTCGGCCGGTTACGTCAAGACGGTCAAAGCCGAAGAGTTCCGCACGCAGAGCCGCGGTGGGCGCGGCGTCACCGGAGCGGCGCTGAAGGACGAGGATTACATCACCAAGGTGATCCACACGTCCGCGCACGCGTATCTGTTGTTCTTTTCCAACCTCGGTCGCGTCTATCGCCTCAAGGCCCACGAGATACCGATGACGAGCCGCACCGCGCGGGGCACCGCCATCGTCAACTTGTTGCCGTTGCAGGGTCACGAGCGCGTGCAGGCGATCATCGACACGCGTGACTACGAGACGAGCCGGTACCTCTTCTTCGCCACGAAGAAGGGCCGGGTCAAGAAGACGCGCTTCAACGAGTACGACTCCTCACTTCGGGCGGGCCTCATCGCCATCAAGCTCAACGACGGCGACGAGCTCGTCACTGTGGTGCCGACCGATGGCAGCAACGACGTCTTCATGTCGTCACGTTCGGGACAGACGATCCGATTCGTCGAAGACGAGGTGCGTCCCATGGGGCGCACGGCGGCCGGTGTGGCGGGTATGCGCTTCCGCAGCGACGACGATCTGGTGTCGTGCGACGTGGCGCGAGAGGGTGCAATGCATCTGCACATCACGTCGGCTGGCTTCGGCAAACGCACTCCGCTCGATCGTTTCCCCCGCCAGGGTCGCGGTGGTCTCGGGGTGCGCGGCATCCGCATCACCGAGCAGCGTGGTTCGGTCGCGGCGGCGTTTCTCGTCGGTGAAGACGACGAACTCTTCGTCATCGCGTCGGGCGGCATCATCATCCGCATGGCTGCCGCAGAGATCTCGGTGCAGGGTCGTGACGCCACCGGTGTGCGCATCATGAACCTCGAACCCGGCCAGTATGTCGCGGCTGCCGCGCCGGTCATCGCCGGTGACGACGAAGTCGCCGAGTAAACGGCGCCACTGACGCCACCATCCCAGAGGTAGATCGCCATGGTTGACCGCGCACGACGGCCCGAGCGCGCAAGCGCGGGGTTGGTCACGGTGCTTGGTTTGTTGACGGTCGGATTGGTCACATTGATCATCTCGTTGACGGCGCAAGCAGCGGTCGGCTCGGCGCGCGCGCAATCGGCGGCCGACGCCGCCGCGCTCGGTGCCGTGCTCGCGGGTGAGGACGAGGCCAACGCCCTGGCCCGTGTCAATGGGGCGCGCCTGGTGGCCTACGAAACGCGAGGGCCCTGCGTCGAAGTGCTCGTCGTGATCGGCCGATCGCAGGCCCGGGCCCGGGCGGCGGCGCTCGATGCCGCCGGGGGCTACGCCTGCTGAGCGAGCGGCTCCCGTAGACTCGATTTCCGTGCCCACTGATGATCCGGTTCCGCGGACGAAACCGCGCCGACCGACGGCGGACACCGAGTCCGGCCGAGTGCACGCGACCGGGTCGACGACGCCAACCGCGGCGAGCCCGACCGGGGAGGTGGCGGCAAATGGCGCCGGACCGCCAGCCGTTCGTCCCCGTCCACTGCCTGACGACGATGCGGATGCCCGCATCGACGAGTTCCTGGCCAACGGCCCCGAACCGATGGCGGAGCCGCCACGGCTCTTCGACCGGGGGACCAAGTCCGATCGGCGGCGCCGGGGCAAGGGCCCCAAGGCCCCTGCAGGGCAGCCCACCGGAGCGCAGCAGGCGTTGGTCGGTCCTGTGGGCGCCGAGACGGTCACCGCCTCCGAGGCGGCGCTGATCGCCCCTCGCGGGCGACGGGCGAGGCGGGCCAGCCGCCGCCTGCGAGCCCGACGTGTGCACCGTCTGGTACGTCACGTCGAGCCTTGGTCGGTCCTCAAGCTGGCGCTGGTCTTCTACTTCTGCCTCTGGGTGATCATGCTCGTCGCGGGGGCCATCCTCTGGCGGGTCGCAGTGAGCTCCGGTGTCATCGACAACATCGAGGCGTTCATCGAGAGCTTGTTGGTGCTCGACAACTTCCGGTTCAACGGCGACGAACTGTTCCGGGCCTACGCGGTGGGCGGCCTGCTCATGGTGTTGATCGCGACCGGCTTCACCGTGTTGGCCACCGTGTTGTTCAATCTGATCAGCGACCTCATCGGAGGCGTGCGGGTCACCGTGATCCAAGAGGAGACGGCTCGGCCAGGGCCCGAGCGGCCCTTTGAGCGGGGGCCGGGGCCCGAGCGGCCCTTTGAGCGGGGGCCGGGGCCCGAGCGGGAAGTGCCATAGCGCGGGTAACCGGGTAGCCACTCGTCGGCTGCGAGCGGTACCGTTGCGCGCCGCTGCGGGGCTATAGCTCAGTCGGTTAGAGCGCACCCCTGATAAGGGTGAGGTCGCAAGTTCGATTCTTGCTAGCCCCACAGTTCCCTAATCGACTCACCGAGGTCCCGATGCCGCGACCTGTTCTCACGATCGTGCGCCGCGCGCTCACCGCGCTCGGCCTCGCCGGCCTGGTCGCCGCGGCGCTGCGCATCCGCGGTACCGGCGGCGTCCCGCCACAGTCGGGAGGTTGGCGCGAGCTGACCAAGGCTGACATCGAGTCGTGAAAGCCGCGGTCGTCGGGTGCGGCGCCGTCGGCGCCCGCGTGGCCCGACAGCTGTTGGCCACGTCGACCGTCGACGAGGTCATTTTGTGGGATACGGCCGTCGCGCAGGCCGTCGCGGTGGCCCGCGCTCTGGGCGACCACGCGCGGGTGGACCAGGGCGACCCCCACGAGCTACCGCTGGTGGATGTCCTGGTGCTGGCCACCCCCGCGCAAGGGCAGCTGAAATGGGCGAGAAACGCGCTGCGGCGGGGCATTGCGGTGGTGAGTCTCACCGACTCGGTCGAGGAGGTGCAGTTGTTGTTGGGCCTTTCCGACGATGCCCGAGCGGCCGGGGTCTCGGTGGTGGTCGGCGCCGGCTTTTGCCCTGGATTGTCCTGTGTGCTCGCGCGCTTCGCGGCGGAGCGCTTCGACTCGGTCGACGAGATTCACGTCGCCAAGTTCGGTACCGGCGGCCCCGCGTGCGCCCGGCAGCACCACCGGGCCTTGTCGGGCGCGGCGCTCGACTGGCGCGACCAGAAATGGGTGCGCCGCCGCGGAGGCTCGGGCCGCGAACTCTTGTGGTTCCCCGAACCGGTCGTGGCCCGTGACTGCTATCGCGCGGCCTTGGCCGACGCACTCCTGCTGGTGCCGTCGTTCCCCGACGCGACGCGCATCACGTCACGCATCTCGGCGACACGCCGCGATCGGCTGACGGCGAGGTTCCCGATGTTGCGCCCCCCGCATCCCGAGGGGCGATCCGGTGCGGTGCGAGTCGAGTTGCGGGGCCGCCGTGAGGGCACCCACGAGGTCGCGGTGATCGGCGCCACTCAGCGGACCGCGGTCGGTGCGGCCGCCGTCGCCGCCACCGCTGCCGCATGGACCGTCGCCGGGCGGTTTCCCGCCGGGGCCGCTGGTTTGGCCGCAATGGTCGAGCCAAGGGCGTTCCTGGCCGATCTGATGGACCGGGGCATCCGGATCTTCAGCTTCGACGGCCGCCCCCGCCGCGAAGTGTGACGAGCCGGCCTGGGCACAAAGTCCCAGGCCGGAGTAGCCCTTTTGGCGCCGCTTTCGCCAATCCGGCGTCAGATCAGGAATTTTCGCTAAAGGTTTCGCTCTCGTGTGTCGAAACCCCCTTTGTCGAACTGTGCCGGGATTCCAGCCCGAGCGGTGTGCACGAAGGGCGAAACAACTCATGGGCGAAATGACGCCGCAGGACCTCTCCGCTCTCATCGAGGAGCACCTGCCACTGGTCAAGCACATCGTGTTCCAGGTCGCAGTGCACTTCCCCCGCCACGTGGAGCGCGAAGAGTTGGCCCGGGCCGGCGCGTTGGGTCTCGTCGAGGCCGCCCGCCGCTACGACGAGTCTCGTGGCGTTCCCTTCGATCGCTTCGCCGCGCAGCGCATCCGGGGCGCGATCCTCGATGCGGTACGCGCCGCCGACTGGGCACCCCGATCGGTGCGCATGCTCGCCCGCAAGCTCGAAGCCGTCGAGCAGCGTCTGGCGACGCAACTCGGCCGGGTGCCGTCGCTCGACGAAATGGCCGAAGCCCTCGATATGACCCGACAGGAGATTGCCCGGCTGCAGGACCGGATGTTCCGGTCGGTGGTCCTCGCGCTCGAGCACGAAGTCGGCGACATGGCCGACGAAGAGCTCACCCTGGTCGACGTTCTCATCGATGAGCGCCAGGTCGAGCCGCTCGAAGAGCTCGAGACGCGCGAACTGCACTCGTATCTCCGCGATGCGATCTCACTGTTGCCCGAACGTCACCGGTTCGTGGTCGTCGGCTATTTCCTCGAGAACAAGACGTCGCAAGACCTCGCCCGCTTCCTCGGTGTCACCGAATCCCGCGTGTCGCAGTTGCGTTCCGAGGCGCTCATGATGCTGAAGGAAGGCATCGAGGCGCAGTACAGCTCCCATGAAAGCGTCGACCCTCCAACGGGTCGCGTGGCCCGGCGCAAGGCGTCGTACGCGCTGGCAATTTCGGATGCGTCGGACTGGACCGATCGCATCGATCACGTGCAGTTGATCGAGTCCGAGACTCGCGTCCTGCCGGCAATGCTGCAGCTGTCGTAACGCATCTTTGGCGTAGGGTCGCCAACCGATGAAACGCCTAAGTCTCGCCGTCGTTGTCGCGGGCCTGGTCAGCGTGGCGTGCGGCGCCAAGAGCGACGACGAAACCGCCGTCCCCGCCGACCCTTCCACCTTCGCGCCGGCCCCCGAAGGTGTCGAGGGCACTGTCGTCGTGCCGGTGTCGGGCGCGGAACATGTCAACGGCAAGGTCAACTATCCGACGTCGCCTCCTGCCGGCGGCAAACACAACGCGGTCTGGCAGAACTGCGGGTTCTACACCGTGCCGGTGACCAACGAGCTCGCGGTGCACTCGCTCGAGCACGGCGCCGTGTGGATCACCTACAGCGCGGCGGTGGACCAGACGGTCAAGGCGGACCTCGCCGCGAAGGCCAGAACGTCACGGTTCGTGCTCGTGTCGCCGTACCCCGACAACCCGGCGCCGATCGTGGTCACCGCGTGGGCGCGGCAGCTGCGGCTCGCCAGCTACGACAGCGCGCTCGTCGCGAAGTTCATCGACGTGTTCGCCATCGACGGACCGACGGTCCCCGAAAAGGGCGCACCGTGCCGCGGGGGCGTCGGGATCGCGCCGGATCGACCATCGGCAACCTGACCGTCGTCAGGCCAGCAAGACGGGTCAGGTCAACAGGGCCAAGAGGTCGTCGTGGAGACGTCCGTTGGTCGCGAGGCTCGAGCCACCGTCGTGGCGCGAGGCACCGGCGAAGTCGCTGAAGCGACCACCGGCTTCGCGCAGGATGACGGGCATCGGCGCGACGTCGTAGGGCTTCACTTCATGGTCCACCATCGCGTCGACGCGGCCTGTCGCGACGAGGAGGTAGCCGTAGCCGTCGCCCCACGTGCGTACGTTGCAGCCGGCGTCGAGTAGTTGCGGTAGTGCGGAGGGTGGCCAATTGCCGAGCCCGCTCGTCGTGACATACGCGCCGTCGAGTGAGTCGGTATCGCTGACGCGACAGGTAGCGCCGTTGTAGAAGCAACCGAGGCCACGGCCGGCGCAAACGACTTCGTCGAGCGCGGGGATGTTGATGACGCCCACCGAGCAGCCGCTGGCGTCGAACAACGCGAGGAGGTTGCTGTACAGGGGCACGCCATGGCTGAACGCCTTGGTACCGTCGATCGGGTCGACGTACCACGTGCGGTCACTCGATCCCGCGTGGTCCGCGAACTCTTCGCCGACGATGCTGTCGTCGGGAAACCGTCGGCGCAGTTCGTCGCGGATGAAGGCCTCTGCCGCGCGGTCGGCTTCGGTGACCGGTGTGCCGTCGCGTTTGCGTTCGATCGTCAAGGACGACGACTGGAACCACTGCAAGGTCATTTGCCCGGCGCGGCGGGTGATGTCGAGCGCGATCTCGAGCAGTTCAGTGTCGACAGGCATTGTCACTCTTCCACGTTACCCACGCGGAGGGCGGGGGAAGAACGCGCTCGTGCGCGTCATGTACTGCGCGTACTCAGGCCGAGGATTCACGATGGTTCGTTCGAGAAGGGCCACGCCGGAAACCCGAAGCAGCAAGATCGGGTGGCGCGTGTAGCGCCAGAGCCCGGTCCATCACCTTGCCTTTGTTGCTCGGGTCGGCCTTGAATCGCGCACGTTGCCAGTCGCCGACGGACTCGAATGTGAAGCCGACCAACCACACTGCAGCACCGAAGATGCCGAGCTATCCCAACGACCGCGGCGAGGGCGAAGCCTGCCCGATCTGCACCGGCAGCGAGACGATCCACGCCATTGCCGCTTGCAGGAGGAACACGGTCACCAGGCTGCGCCGTGCGAACGACGCACCCGCATCGCCGCGTATCGAAAGTCTTCGCCTTGGCCGGCGTTGCGCCAGAACAAATACGCAATGAGCCGCAGCCCCCAGACGCTGACCCGCGGTGACGCTGATCGCGCGACGGGTGGGGCGATGCGCGACCGGGCGACTCACGAGATCGCGCCGCGCGCACGGAGATCGGCGATTTCGGAACTGCTGAAGCCGTAGTCCGTGAGCACGGCGTCGGTGTCCGCACCCGGGTACGCGGGCGATGGCGCGCGTGGATCGCCGGGAGTGCGGCTCAAGCGGGGCGCGATCGCAACCTCGGGGCGGTCGTCGACGAATGCCCCGCGCTCGACGTGATGGGGATACGAGCGCGCTTCGCTGAAGGTGAGCACCGGCGCGAAGCAGGCATCGGTTCCCTCGAGCAGATCGCACCATTCGGCGCGCGTCTTGCTGAGGAAAACCTCGGCGAAACGCGCCCGCAGCACCGGCCACTGCGCACGGTCGTTCTGGCCCGGGAGCTCTTCGCCGGCAAGGCCCATCTTGTCGAGCAACAGCGCGTAGAAGTGCGGCTCGATCGGCGCGACCGAGACGTACTTGCCGTCGGCCGTCTCGTAGACGTTGTAGAACGGCGCGCCGCCGTCGAAGAGATTCGCCGCCATCTCGTCGGTGTGGAATCCCGATTGGGCCATGCCGTAGTAGGGCGCCAACAGCGACATGGTGCCGTCGACCATCGCCGCGTCGACGACTTGTCCCTTGCCCGAGCGCTGCGCTTCGAGCAACGCACACACGACGCCATAGGCCATCAGCAAACCGCCGCCGGCAAAGTCGCCGATGATCTGCAGCAGCGGCACGGGAGGCCCGCCAGCCGGCCCGATCGCCCGGATGACGCCGGTGATGGCTTCGTAGTTGAGCGAATGGCCCGCGGTCGGCGCGAGCGGGCCTTGCTGGCCCCACCCGGTGAGGCGGCCGTAGACGATGCGCGGGTTGCGTGCCATCACGTCGTCGGGACCGAGACCCAGGCGTTCGGTCACGCCCGGTCGAAACGATTCGAGGAACACGTCGGCGGTGGCCGCGAGGCGCAGCACGGTCTCGACCCCGGCGGGGTTCTTCAGATCGACCGCGATCGATTGCCGGCCGCGGTCCCACGCACTGTGACGGCGCGGTGTGCGGTCGCCCGGCACATCACTGACACGTTCGACGCGCACGATGCTCGCCCCCATGTCGGCGAGCTTGAGCGAGCCGAACGGCAGCGCACCGAGACCGGCAAGCTCGATGATTCGGATGCCGTCGAGCGGGCCTTTGTCCATGACGTCAGTGCAACGGCGCGAACAGCACGGAGTGTTCGGCCTTTCGCGCCCGGTTGACGTTGATCAAGATGGCGGTGAGTCCCTCGACGCAGCTGGTGTTGGAGAGTGGCCCGGCATCGATCGGAACGAGGCCGTCGATGCCATCGATCAGCTCGATGACCGCGCGCACGGCGTCTTTGTCGTCGCCGGTGACCATGACGTCGGCGTGAAGTGCCGCGTCGAGGTCACCGAGCGGCGCCGCCGGCAGATTCTGGAACGCTCCGATCACCGACGCGGTCGGCACGACGAGCTGCACCGCTTGTGCGACCGAACCTTCGGGCGGGAAGACCGCAGCGAACCCGCGCGGCGTCTTCTGCAACAGGTTGGCCATGCAGACCACGATGCGACCGGCCAGCGCGGCGGCGTGTTCGGTGGCGGTGGGGATGATCGAATCGGCGACCGTCGCGAGGATCGCGACATCGGTCGCGGCCGCCGTGGCGTTGTCGACACCGCGCAGCCCGCCGAGGCGCCCGGGAAAGCGGGCGTGGAGCTCGTCGATCTTGGCTTGGGCCTTGGTCGCTTCGCGCGAGCCGAGCAGCACGGTGTAGCCGGCGGCAGCGACACGCACCGCCACTGCAGAACCCGCGGGGCCGGTCCCGCCGAGTACACCAATCGTTTTCGCGTCCATCGTCTCCCTCAGCGGCGGCCGCCATGTCCCGCTCACCCTATTCGACGGGTGTCTTCGAGCGTGGTGCCGACAGCGCGGTGTTGGTCGAGGTCGTCGATGCGGTATCGGGTGAGCCGGCGCCAGTTCGGTCGCTCGACGGTGGTGCCGGGGACATTCTGTTGCTCGGGCTCCCCCCAGAGATCTTCGAGGTTGGCGAGCACGATCGGCGCGTCGCTCGCGGCCAATGAGCGCAACAGACCGCGATAGACCGCGTCGTGATCGGTGAGGTCGCTGTCTGCGATCCAGCCCGCGTCGCGAAGTCGCTCCGAGGTGGCGCGTAGGTCGCTGTCGCGTTCGGCGCGGAGCACTGCGAGCCCGTCGCCGTCGATGAGCCCGAGGTCGAAGCGCACCTGCAGATCGGTGCCTTCGACAAAGCCGCGGTACGTGGGCATGTCGTGGGTATTCACCGCGGCCAAAGCCCACGATGCGGGCTCCTCGAGTGGTTGGCCATAGCGGGCGCCGTCGATCGCGCCGAACGCGACAAACGTGCCGAGCAAGCCGTGGGAGGCGAGCGCATCATCGACCTCGGCCGGCACGACGCCGAGGTTTTCTCCGACGATGGGGACGCCGGCGAGGTGGGATTCGAGACACAAGATCGCGAGGTAGTGCTCGAACGGATACCCCACGTACGCACCCTCGGTCGCGGCGAACCCATCAGGGACCCAGTAGAGCCGGCGGAATTGCATCACATGGTCGATGCGCAGCAATGACGAATGGCGCAGATGGTTGCGCACGCACTCGATGAAGTACTCGTGACCCGATGCGATTGCCGAATGGACGAGCTGCGGCGCGAAGCCCCAGTTCTGCCCCGAGGGAAAGAACATGTCGGGTGGCGCACCCACCGAGATACCGGGGGCAAAGAGGTCGCGGCGGCTCCACGCATCGAACCCGTCGGGATGCGTGCCGAGGGGGAGGTCGAGCCCGAGTACTCCATCGTGGGCCGACACGTGGTCGCGCAGCGCGATCAGGTCGGCATGGAGGCGCCACTGCGCGTATACGTGCATGTCGACGGTCGCGCGATCGAGCGCCGCCGGCTGATCGGGCCAGCGCCGCCAGTCGCGTCCATGACGTTCGCCCATTGCGCGAAACCGCGCGTAGTCGACCGTCGCGGGGAACTCCCGCAGGTACGCGTCGAGCGCGGCGCGTCGATCAGGAGCAAGGGTCGCGACCTCGTGGCGCAACGCCGCGTGGGAGCGTGCAAACGCGGCCGGATAGTCGATCAACGGCGCCGGCACGCTGACCGGGGCAGTGTCCGAGCTCGGTACGGCGTCCGCGAGATGCAATTCGTTCCAGAAGAGCCGGCTGATGGGGGAATAGGGGCTGGCCACGTCGGGGAATGCTGCGAGCAATGGCAACGTCAAGACGGTGTCGGCGCCGTGGGCATGCACCCAGTCGAAGAGTTGGCGCAACGCCGAGAGATCACCGACGTCGGGGCGGCGGGACGTCGCCAGCGCATAGGTCGGCGCATAGACACCGCTGCGCCGCTTGGTAACGGCCGCTGCCCGCCACGGCGCGCTGATGATCAGCTCGCCGTCGGTGTGGTGATAGCCGAACGGCAATGTCGCGGGTAGGTCACCGCGGTCGGAGGCACCCGGCGGGACGACGCCGTCCCACGCGACGACGATCGACGGCAGCGTTCGTATCCGCTCGTCGTATTCGGCGATCGCGCGATCGTCGGGCAGAGTCGTGTCGAGCCCACATGCCGCGAGCACTGCCGCGAGCACTTCGTCGTGTACCTCGATGCGCTCACCTCGATGAGAGGTGTATTCGCTGAGTACGCCTACGTGCGCGGCGAGTGCCCGCAAGCTCACCGTGGGGCTACCACAGTTGGTCGGTGTACTTGTCGGTGCCGACGACGGTGCGGAAGAACGGCGAGACGAGTTGTACCTTGGCCAGGCCGTCGCTCTCGATGGCGTCGGTGTACTCGTGCATGCGACTCACGTTGTCGCGGACGTCGCCGTGCTGGAAGAACAACTGGCACAGGCGCTCGGGTCCGCCGGCCTTGCTGCCGAGCGGCATGGGCGTTTTCTTGGGCTCGTTCTCGCCCGCGGAGGGTGTCCATGACGACGCGATCTCGAATGTGGAGCCGGCGAGCGCTTTGGGCATGTGCGTCGAGGCGAGCTCATCGTGCAGCGTACGGGCGTCACCGGATTTGGCGTCCAGCCACACGGCGAAGATGCCGTCGTATTTGTGGTCGAGCGCGAGGTCGACCGGAACGGGATCGGCATCGCGGTACACCGCGCCGATGTGATCGAACAAGATGGTGTGCACGTGGTCGCGTTTGGGAAAGCCGCGCCCGTTCGCGTACAGGTCGAACACCTGCGTGGTGGCCCAGTCGATGTGCGGCTGATGCTGACCCTTTTCGATCCAGTAGATCGCGACGTAGCTGCCCGCATCGACGGGTTGGGCGACGTTGCCGTCGCCGGGCCAGCGCAGGTCTTTGAGCTCGCGCGGTGCGACCCAGCGGCTGCCGGCGTACAACCACGGCCCGATCATGCAGCCGCCGTAGAAGTGATCGCGTTCGTACCAACGGTTGTACTCCCGTTCGAATCCGCGCACGGGGTCGACCATCGTGAGCAACATGCTGCCGACCTTGACCGGGTAGTCGTCGACGCCGCCGACCACGAGCGGATAGTTCTCGACGAGCGGTTCGCCTGCCATAGGAGGTTCCTCGTTTCTGATTCTGATCGGATGTCAGCGTACGCGAGACGAAATGAAGTCAACGATTCGTTGCGTGGCGATACGGCCCATCTCCGCGGGGAACGCGGTGAAGCCGTGAATGCTCTCGGGATAGACCGCAAGCTCGGTCTCGTTGCCGGCGGCATGCCAGCGCGCGGACATGAACAACGAGTCGTCGTAGAGGTAGTCGAGGGTGCCGACGGTGAACAGTGCCGGTGGCATGCCCCGCAGGTCGCCGTAGAGCGGAGAGATGTCGGGAACCTTGCGCTCGGCCAACGGCGTCGTGGGCAGATAGAGATCACGAAACGCCACCCGACCGAGGTCGATCTGGCTGGGCGTGCCGGACAGGTCGTACACGCCGAACTGCATGTTGGCCGCCAGGAACCGCGAGGCCGCGCCGTGGTTGTCGCGCAGCCGCTGCAACGTCACGGCGACGAGGTTGCCGCCCGCCGACGCACCGCCGATGGCGAAGCGATCGACGCCCCATTCGCTCGCGGCATTCTCGAGGATCCACACCGCGGCGGTTTCGCAGTCATCGGGTGGCGCGGGGTAGGGGTGCTCTGGCGCAAGCCGGTAGTCGATGCTGACGACGACCGCATTCGCAGAGTCGGCGATGGTGGCGTTGAGCGGGTCGCCCATGCTCGGGTCGCCGATGAAGAATCCGCCGCCGTGGATGTCGATGTACAGCGCCGTCGGCGTCGCGGCTTGCGGTGTGATGATGCGCAGATCGATGGTGGTGCTCGGCACCTGCCGGGTGGTGGCTCGGCTTGTAGCGGTGCGGGCGAACAGCCCACCCATCAGCGCGTTGAGATCGCGTGCTTTGGCCAAGCCTTCCGGAGTGCTGAGGTCGCCGCCCGCACTCGCGGCTCGTTGGTTGAACTGCTCGTTGAAGACGCGCATCTCGTCGATGTGGGCGTCGAGCGCGGGGTCGTAGAGTCGAGCGAAGTCCACTGCTAGCGCCCTTTGAACGCGGGTGGGCGCTTTTCCACGAACGCCCGGCGTCCTTCGACGAAGTCATCGCTGCCCATGCAGGCGTTCATGGTGTCGGTCCACAGCTGCTCGTCGCGTTCGGATCGGGATCGGGCCACTTCGCGCACCGCGATCTTCGATGCACGCACGGTGAGTGGCGCGTTGCCCGCGATCTGCTTCGCCAGTGCGCGAACGTGGCCCTCGAGATCGGCTTTGGGCACGACGCGGTTGATGAGCCCGATACGCGCCGCCTCGTCTGCGTCGACATGGCGCGCCGTGAACAACAAGTCGCTGGCGTGCGCCGGACCGACGAGCTGGCTCAAACGGTCGATGGCGGCGATCGGATAACAGACTCCCAAGCGTGCCACCGGGATGCAGTAGACCGAATCGTCGGAGCCGATGCGCATATCGGCGCCCATAGCCATGACGACCCCGCCGCCCATGCAAAAGCCGTGGATCATGGCGAGGGTCGGCTTGGGGAACTCGCTCAGCTCCCGCACGCCGAACCCTTCGTCGTAGTTGTCGCGGCTCACCTTGATCGGTTGGTCGCCGAGCTCGGTGATGTCGGCGCCTGCGGTGAAGGCGCGTTCGCCCGCGCCTCGCAACACGACGACGCGCACCGCATCATCGGTGGCGAAGGCGGCGAGCGCGGTCGAGAACTCGGCCAGCATCGCCCGGCCGATGGCGTTGCGCTTCTCCTGATTGTCGAAGATCAACCAGCCGATGCCGGCGGCCACTTCGGTGATCAATTGTCCGCTCACGGGTACCTCATCGCTGGTGGTCGATTCACAACACTCGCCGATTCACAAGACACCGCGAGTATGCAGCGTGGCGATCTCGTCGTCGTCGTAGCCGAGTTCGCGCAGCACGGTGTCGGTGTGCGCCCCTCGGGCCGCGGTCGGCGTGCGCACACCGCGTTCGGTCGGCGCGTCGCCGAAGGTCAGCGGTTGGCCGACGAGTGTGATCGTCTCGAGGTCGGGATGGTCGACGGTCTGCGCCACTTCGAGATGGCATACTTGTTCGTCGTCCCACATCTCGCTGACGCTGAGGATGGGCCCGCACGGGACGCCGGCGTCGTTGAGTATCTCGATCCACTCGGTGACCGTCCGCTTACGAGTCTTCTCGGCGACCAACATGTTGAGCGCACCGCGGTTGGTGGCCCGGCTGCGAAGATCGGCGAACTCGGGCATGCCGGGCAGCTCGGGCGCTCCGATCGCGTCGCAGAACTTGCGGAACATCTCGCCACCGGCCGGCGCGAGATTGAAGAGACCGTCGGCCGCAGGGAAAACGCCCATCGGCGCGATCGTGGGGTGGTTGTTGCCTTCTTGACCGGGGCAGACACCTTCGACGAGCCAGCGCGCGGCCTGGAAGTCCATCATCGCGATCATCGATTCGAGCAGCGATGTGCGCACCCAACGACCGACGCCGGTGCGTTCACGTTCGAGCAGCGCAGTGAGCACACCGCACGCGAGATACATGCCCGACGAACTGTCGGCGACGGCGATGCCGGCGCGCACCGGCCCTTGCCCGGGAAGACCCGTGACCGACATGATGCCGCTGAAGCCCTGCGCGATCTGATCGAAGCCGGGGCGGCTCGCGTAGGGGCCGGTCTGGCCGAAGCCCGAGATGCTGCCGTAGACGACACGAGGGTTGCGGGCGTGCACGTCGTCCCATGCGATGCCCAGCCTCTGTGTCACGCCGGGGCGGTAATTTTCGACGAGCACGTCGGCCCGATCGACGAGGCGCATGAAGATCTCGTGGCCCTCCGGCGACTTGAGGTCGAGGGTGATGCTCTCCTTGTTGCGGTGCAGGTTCTGGAAGTCGCCGTCGAGGCGAGCCGAGTTGATCTGCGGGACGCTGCTCGACGGTGACTCGACGTGGATCGCCCGCGCGCCCCAGTCGGCGAGTTGGCGCACCGCGGTCGGCCCCGAGCGCCCGGTCGTGAGATCGATCACCAGGTACGGCGACAGCGGCAGCGAGGACATCGGTGTCGTTCTACTCTCCTAACCGGCCCGAGCGGCCTTTGGAGCGGGATGCTATGAGACGTGAACTGTTCACGGTGGCCGAGGCGGCGGCGATCACCGATCCGCACGAGAAGCTCCTCGCCAACATCGCCATCCAGGCGCACGGTTGCCGGCAGCAGGGTTCGCCGTTCTACGGCGCGCTGTTCGATCGCATGGCGATCGATGTCGAGCAGCGCGGGTTGTTCTGGAGCGTGCTCGAGCCGTGTGCCCACGAGCCGTTCGGCACCGTCCGTCCGCTGCGGTTGATGGGCGCGTTGCACAAGCTGGTGCTGTCGGGTGACGAGCCCGCGCTGGCCGCACACTTTCCCTCGACCGGCGGCGACGGCGACGCAGGCGACGCGTGGCCGTTGGTCTTGGCGGCGGCCGGCGCGCGCCGGGCGGCATTTGTCGCCGCGCTCGACCGGCCCGTGCAAACCAACGAAGTGACGCGTTCGGTGGCGCTCGTCGGCGGCCTTCTGTGGCTGGCACGCGCCGCGCAACTGCCGTTGGCTCTGCGCGAAGTCGGATGCAGCGGCGGGCTCAACCTGCGCGTCGATCGCTATTGGTACGAACAGGACGGGCGCGGTTGGGGCGACCCCGCATCGAAGGTCCGTTTCGTCGGCTGCTTCCGTGACGCAGCGCCTCCGTTCGATGCCCCGCTGCGCGTCATCGATCGCCGTGGCTGTGATCGTTTCCCCATCGACGTCACCACCGATGACGGCGCAACGACTTTGCTCGGGTTCGTATGGCCGGGGCAAGACGAACGCTTCACCCTCTTGTGCGACGCGTTGCTCGCGGCCCGGCCGGTGCCGGTCGACATCGAGCGCGCCGATGCCGTCGAATGGATCGGGCAGGTCGCTCGCGAACGCGCGCCGGGCGCGATGACGGTCATCTACCACTCGATCGTGTGGCAATACCTCGGCGACGACGAGCGCACTGCGATCGTGCAGGAATTGCGCACCGCCGGAGCGACTGCCACGCGCGAGGCGCCGCTCGCGTGGTTGCGTCTCGAGCCGCCGGCCGGTACGCAGAGCCCCGTCGAGCTGCGGGTCACCACATGGCCGGGGGGCGATGAGCAGCTGCTGGCGCTCGCGGGGTTCCACCGTGACCCGGTACGGTGGATCGCTGATGTCTGAACCGATGACGCTCGTCGACGCGCTGTCGACAACGCGCGCGATCCGGCGCTACACCGACGAGCCGATCACCGACGGCGATCTCAACCAGATCATGTGGCTCGCGACCCGCGCGCCCAGTGGGTCCAACCGGCAAGGGTTTCGATTCGTCGTGCTCCGCGATGGCCCCAACGCCGCGCGCGCTCGTGAGTTGATCCGCGAGGGCGCGCGGCAGACGTGGGGCAACAAACGGGTCCGCGATCAGTACGACTCGGGCTCGGGCGCTCGCGGCGAAAGTCCGAAGGCACGTATGGCGCGGACGATGGACCACTTCGTCGAGCACATGCACGAAGCGCCCGTCATCGTGCTCGCGTGCGTCAAGATCCATCGACCGCAGATGCTCGGTGTCGGCGGGTCGGTGTGGCCGGCCGTACAGAACCTGCTGCTCGCGGCGCGGGCCCTCGGCTATGGCGGCGTGATCACCGGCTTCCACGGCCCGCGCGAAGCCGAGTTGCGCGAACTCTTGCGACTGCCTCCACCCGAGACGCTCGCCATCGCGGCAACGATCCCGCTCGGGCGCCCGCAGGGCAACCACGGGCCCGTGCGCCGGCGGCCGCTGACCGAACTGGTCTACGACGACGCGTGGGAAACGCCCGCCCCGTGGGCGAGCGACCCCCCGGGCACCCGCTTCACCCAGGCCGGCCCGCCGGTCGCCTGAAGGCTCGAGTTCAACGTCTCCGCGGGGACGGACTCGCGCGGCGAGCTACCGCTTGGGCATGTACAGGATCTGCATCTTGTAGAGCAGCGACGGCTTCTCTGCGCCGATCACGTGCACCGCGATTTCGGTGGTGATCAACGTGCCGTTGGGGCGGGCGATGGCGCTGATCAGTCGATCGTGCGCGTGGATCTTGGATCCCGCCGGTACCGGTGCGAGAAAGCGCAGCCCCTCCGACCCGTAGTTGGTGGCGTTGCCGTGACCAACGATGTGCACCGAAGCAGGATTGAGCTTGGGGACGAGCGCCAGCGTCAAGAAGCCGTGCGCGATCGGTCCACCGAAGGGTGACTCCTTCTTGGCCCGCTCGAGATCGATATGGATCCACTGACGGTCACCGGTGAGCTCGGCGAAGCCGTTGATCATGTCCTGCGTGACCTCGATCTCGGGTCCCCAGTCACCGAAGTCGGGCGAAATGGCCGCGGTCAACCCGTCAATGTCATCGAATCGATATTCAGTCATGGGCGCCGAGGTTAAACCTCACTCCGCAGGAACGTCGAAGCGGTACAGCTTGGCGCAGTTGGTCGACACGATCTTCGTGATCTCGTCCTTGGGCACCTCGGCGAGGATCTGACCGACGATCTCCCGGGAACGGGGGAAGGTCGACTCGGTGTGCGGGTAGTCAGATCCCCACATCAACGTGTCGACGCCGATCACGTCGCGGTTGCGCAGCCCGATGGCATCTTCTTGGAAGCCGGCGAAGCAATTTGCGTACCAGTAGTCCGACGGCAGCGCCGACTTGTCCTTGAACCGGTACCAGTCGCCGCGCACGGGACGGTCGGTGTACGTGTAGTTCATCTGGTCGAGGAAGAACGGGATCCATGCGAGCTCGTGCTCGACGCTGCCGATGCGCAGCTTGGGGAATCGTTCGAACACGCCCGACAAGATCAGATCGCCGAGCGCCAGCCGCACTTGGTAGTCCTTGTTGATGAACATTGCCGGCGGCACGTCTTTCACGTTCAGGCGAAACGCGGCCGCCCCCATCCGTGGGTCGGCGCGGTCGGTGCCGACGTGCAGCGACAGCGGCATGTCGATGTCTTGCGCGGTTGCCCACAACACGTCGTACTCACGCGAGCGAAACGGCGCCCACGACGGCGGAGCCACGGTGATCAACGCGCCGGCGAGGCCGAGATCGCGGCAGCGGACCAACTCGCGCTGGGCGTCGTCGACGTCGTCGACGTTGACCATCGCGATGCCCTTGAGGCGGCTGTTGTCCTCGCTGCAGAACTCGGCGAGCCAGTTGTTGTACGTCTTCATCGACGCGCTCACGACTTCGGTGTTGGGGACCGAATACAGCACGAGGCCCTGGCTCGGATAGATCACCGAACCCCACACGCCGTCGCCCGCACTCTCGTCGATGAACAGCCGAGGGTCGTACGCGGCGGGTCGCACCTCGTCGAAGTTGGCGGAGGTGGCCAATTTGTCGGGGTCCTTATCGAAGCGCACGCCGGTTTGCGTCCCGAGGAACGACATCGTCTTGTAGCCGTCGATGTACCACCAGTCGCCGTCGTCCTCGCGCACGATCTGGGGTCCACGGTCGGCAAGATCGGCGGGAAGGCGCCCATCCCAGAGATCGGGCGGCTCGACGATGTGCGAATCGGACGAGACCATCCACGTCGAGATGCCGGTGGTAGCGCCTTCGGTTGTGGTCATGGTCGTGCTCCGTTGTCGAGGGTCCGGGCGTGCGCCATCGTCACCCCTGAGGAAGAATCGTAACGTGAGCATCTCGACCCTGCGCCCCGTGCCTCGACCGCGCGCCACCGATCCGACGCGCACGCGGGCCAATGCGCTGCGCGCGGGCGAGCCCCGCAACATCGCGCTGGTCGCCAACGGGAAGCCCAATTCGATGGAATTGCTCGACGCGCTCGCGTCGCGGCTGGCGTCGCGTGTCGACGTTCGTGAGGTGCGACGTTATCGCAAGCCGAGCGTCAGCGTCCCCCCGACCGACGACGACATGGCGGAGATTGCAGAGTGGGCGCATGCCGTGCTCACTGCAGTCGGCGATTGAGGGTCGTGTTCGTCGCGCAGTGTGCGCGACGCCCTCGAGTTCGAGTGGATGGGCAAACCTTCGGTCGTGGTGGTGGCCGACGCACTGACGGGCCCCGCCGACGCCATGTTGCGGCTGTGCGGCATGCCCGACTACCCGTATCTGGTCACCCCGTTTCCGGTCGGCAACCTCGACGGCGTCGAGATCGACGCGCGGGCCGACACGATGATCGACGACGTGGTGCGGCTGCTGTGTGAACGCCCGGGTTCCGCGGACACCTCCGACGACACGCCGCACGACGAGCACCTCATCTACGACGACGCGGCGGCGGCGAGCGACGACTATGTGCGCCGTGGATGGACCGACGGCCTGCCCATCGTGGCGCCGACACGTCAACGCGTCGACGCGCTACTGCGCACGACGGCTCGTGCGGCGGGCGAGGTCGTCGTGGCGTTGGCGACGCGCGACGGGCTCGACGCCACCGTCGAACAGCTCGCCATCAACGCCGCGATGGCCGGCTGCCGGCCCGAGCACTTCCCGCTCGTACTCGCGACGATCGATGCCATGGCCGATCCCCGCTACAACCTGCACGCGCACACCGCCACGATGGCGGGTGCGCAACAGGTGATCATCGTCAACGGACCGATCCGTCATCGCCTCGCGATGCAGACCGGCGACGGTGCGCTCGGCCCGGGGTGGCCGGCCAACAACAGCATCGGCCGCGCCGCCCGGCTGGTGATCCGCAACATGTTGCGATCGGTGCACGGTGAGTTCGACCGTGCCGGGTTCTCGCATCCCGGCCGCTTCGGCTGGTGCATTGCAGAAGACGACGAGAACACGCCGTGGCCGGTGCTGGCCGAACAGGGCCCGTCACCCGTCCACGGTGATGCCACGAGTGTCTACGCGACCGTATGGCAGTCGTCGATCATCAACCACGATCGCCGGGCGCGCGCCATAGTCGACGAGCTGGCGTTGACCGTGCGTACCGCGTGCCATGCGAACTGGTTGCACCATGATGCGGCTTCGGACTCCTCGTTCTACGAGCACCGGCCGTTCTTGTTCGTCACGGGTCGTGAGCATGCAAGAGTGCTCACCGCCGACGGGTTCGCCGACCTCGCCGACCTACGCGCCGCGCTCTACGAAGGCCTGGCACGACCGGATGCGGCACTGCGCCCGGTGGCCATAGCAGGTCCCGCGAACATACATTTCGTGTACGTGCACGCGACAGGGATGCAACAGACGTGGTTCTTCGCGCCGTTCCAATCGCACAACATGGTTACGAGGGCGGTGCAGCCCTGAAAAACGACAAGAGGGCCCCGCTCGAGAGCGTGGGCCCGCTTGCTGTTCCCGCCTGTGAAGGTAGACGGTACGCCTCCGCCGCCGACCCCCGCATGAGCCAAAAGGATCGTGTTTGGTTGGCTATTCGAACGGGTGGCTGGCGACGATGCTCGTGAGGGTCGCGAGCAGCATCTCGAGGGGGATGGTGTTCGCTCCCCGCCCGCCCGAAGCGCGCCTCGATGCCGGCCGGTTGCAGCAGCCGATCCCGGATGAGTGTTGGGTCAGAACCCGTAGAGGTCGCGAACGTTGCCGGCGACGATGGCGTCGCGCACTGCCTTCGGCTGATCGAAGAAGTGCTCGTCGAGCAGCTTCTTGCTGTCGGGCCACGTGCTCACGTGATGAGGGAAGTCGTTGCCCCACATCATGCTCTGCACGCCGATGATCTCGCGCGCGAGCACGCCGGTGCGGTCACGCATAAAAGTGGCGCGAACGTTCTCGTGGAAGTATTCGCTCGGCGGCCGTGTGCACTGGATGTCCTTCAGCAGCTTGCGGTTGCGGAAGAACCAGTAGTCACCGCGCTCGAGCATGTGCCCGGCCCAACCGACGTCGTTCTCGGCCGAGACCACCTTGAGGTCGGGGAACCGGTCGAACACGCCGGCGAAGATCATCTCGAGGATGACGTGTTCGATCTCGACGGTCTGCAAGACGCTCAGCGCGGCGCTCTTGACCTCCCACGTCTTTTCCGGGTCGCGGCTGGTCGCCGCGTGCAGGCTGACCGGCAGGTTGTTGTCGACGGCGGCCTGCCACAGCGCGTCGTAGGCGGGGTCCCAGTATTGGATGCCTTCGCCCCGGATGACCGGGATCATCACGCCGGACAAGCCGATCTCGCGGGCCCGCGTGATCTCGCCCAACGCGTGGTCGAGATCGTCGGGTGACAACATGGCGATGCCGAAGAACCGGTCGGGCATCTGGGCCACGAACTCGGACAGCCACGTGTTGTACGCCTCGAACAGCGCCCACTGGAACTCGGTGTCGCGTATCGGATACAGCTGCATCGCGATCGTCGGGTACAGCACCTCGGCGTCGACACCGTCGCGGGCCAGCGCGTCCATGCGGATGGTCGGGTCGTACCCGCCGGCGTAGACGTCTTCCTCCCAGCGACCCTTGGCTCGCACTTCGTCACTCGCGCGCATACAGCCTGCGAGCAGGCCGATCGGTGGCAGCCGGGCGCCTTCACAGACCAAGCGGTCGGTCGTCTCCTCGCGCACGAGGCGAGGGCCACGATCGCGAAAGCGCTCGATGGTGTAGATCTGCCACAGGTCGTGGGGCTCGACGACGTGAGAGTCGGCGGAGATGACTTCGTAGGTGATGGTCATTGTTGCTGCCTCGTTCGCGAACGGTGTGAGGCGAGCATAATCAGCGCCATGGCAGGCGACTCCCTCGACGAATTCCGCGCAGAGGCGCGGGCATTTCTCGACGAACACGCGGAGCCGGTGGATCGATCCATCGGTCGTTGGGGCGAAGGGACCGATGCGGTCGGTGCCTACCAGGTGCGCGACGTGGACCACGACCGCGCCGAGATCGAGCGAGCGCGTGACTGGCGCCGCACGAAATACGACGCGGGCTTCGGCTGGATCAGTGGACCGCGCCGTTATGGAGGCCGCGAGCTCTCGTTGCAGCACGAGCGGGCATTCCTCGATCTCGAATCCCGCTACGACGTGCCGCCGCAGACTGCCTTCGGTTCGGGTATCGGCATCGTCGCTCCGACGGTGCTCGAACACGGTCCCGAGTGGATGAAAGACGAATATCTGGCGCCGATCCATCGCGGCGACGTGATCACGTGCCAGTTCTTGTCCGAGCCCGACGCCGGCTCTGACCTCGCGGCAGTGCGCACGCGGGCCGAGCGCGACGGCGACGACTGGGTGATCAACGGGCAAAAGGTGTGGAGCTCCAACGCGCATCACGCCGCCGTGGGCCTGTTGCTCGCGCGCACCAATCAAGAGGCAGCCAAACACCAAGGCCTCACCACGTTCCTGTTGCCGACCCATCTCGACGGGATCTCGATGCGCCCGTTGCGCCAGATGACCGGCGGAGCGGAGTTCAACGAGGTGTTCTTCAGCGAGGTGCGCTTACCCGATCGCTATCGCCTCGGTGCCGTCGATGCGGGTTGGCCGGTGATCCGCACCACGCTCGGCAACGAGCGGGCCGCGATCGGTGCCGGTGGTTCGGGCTACGGCGGCGCGGGCCTCGCGGGGTTGCTACCGCCCGAACGCATCGCGCAGATGATGCGCCACTTCGGCGTCGAGCGCGATCCGCTGCTCCGTCAAGGCTTCGCCCAGCTGTACACGGGCTACGAGCTCGCCCGTTACACCGCGCTGCGTACCGCCGCCGCGATCGAAGCAGGGCAGACGCCCGGCCCGTGGACCGCGACCGCCAAGCTGGCGTTGGCCACACACATGAACCGGTCGGCCGGCTTCGTGGCGCAAGTGTTGGGTCCGCGCATCTGCGCGGATTCGGACGAGTGGGGCACTTACGCGTGGCTGCAGTTGTTGCTCGGTGTCGTCGGCATGCGCATCGGTGGCGGCACCGACGAGATCCTGCGTAACACCGTCGCCGAAAAAGTGCTCGGTCTGCCGCGCTGAATTGGCGGCGGTAATCCGCCGGCTGCGCTGAATTGGCGGCGGTAATCCGCCGGCCGCGCTGAATTGGCGGTCATCGTGTAGCCAGTGCCACCGCGAGTTGCGCGGCTACGGCCGCGTTGTTGGCCGCCAGGGCCAGGTTTGCCGCGACGGCGTCGCCACCGGTGGCGTCGGCGATGTGTGCCAGCACGAACGGTGTCACCGCAGGACCCCGAATGCCCGCGTGTTCGGCGGCTTCGAGCGCTCGGTCGAGCACGGCCTGCCCGACGGTGGCATCGAGTGCCTGTGCTTCGGGAAGGGGAACGGCGACGAGAACCCCGGTGCTGCCCAGCGCTCGCTGCGCGTCGACGAGATCGGCCAACTCGGCGATCGAATCAACCCGTACCGGGACGGGTAGACCACTCGATCGCATCGTGAACGCGGGGAACTCGTCGGTGCCGAACCCGACGACGGGCACGCTGAGCATCTCGAGATGCTCGAGCGTGCGCGGGAGGTCGAGGAACGACTTCGCGCCGGCGCACACGGTCACCATCGGGTAGCGGGCGATCGCGCCGAGATCGGCACTGATGTCGCCGCTGTCCTGCACGCCGCGGTGCACGCCGCCGATGCCTCCGGTCGCGAACACACGGATACCCGCGTGCGCCGCGAGGCACAGTGCCGCCGAGACGGTGCTTGCGCCGAACGGCCAGCGTTGCGCGATCGCAGCGGCGATCTCGCGTTCGCTCGTCTTTCGCGCGGCACCCAGAATCCGCTCGTGTTCGTGCTCGGCGATGCCCACTCGGGGGACACCGTCGAGGATCGCGGTGATCGCCGGCACCGCGCCGTGTCCCCGGATCGCGGTGAGGCATCCGGCGAGGGCATGTGCGTTGGCCGGGCCGGGCAGGCCGAGATGCGAGAAGATCGTGGACTCGAGCGCGACGACGGCCCGGTTGGTGCCGATCGCGTCCGCGACTTCGCCGTCGACACGGACAGAGAACGGCGGCACGCTCGCCGACACTACGTGAGGTCGGCGCCGGGGGACAGCAGCACGCGGGCAGCGAGGCGGTGGGCGTCGACGGCGGCCGCGTCGGGGCGCGTGCCCTGCATCCATGCCAGCAGGAATCCCGCGGCGAACGCGTCGCCCGCGCCGGTGGTGTCGACGATGTGTTCCACCGGCGGCACGTCGATCGAGCGTGTGCCGCTATGTGTGATCACGAGAGTCGGATCGCCGCCGGCCTTGACGACGGTCACCGTGGAGCCAGGCATCGGTTCGTCGATGGCCAGGCCCAACTCGCGGTGTTCGTCGCGGTTGCAGAAGAAGATGTCGGGACGGAGCTCTTTGACCAACAGACGGAACCGGCCGGTGCCGAACGTGCGCAGGAGTGACGTCGATGACGCGTCGATGCTCACGAGGATGTCGCGCGAGCGAGCGGTCTCGATCGTGGTCTGGACAGTGCTGGCCAGCGGATCGTCTGTGAGCGAGTACGACGGCACGTGCACCACCTGCACTCCGTCGAGCGCGTTGGCCGGCAGTCGGCCGAGGGCGGTCGCCGCGCCACGGTCGGTGAGCATCGTTCGCTCGCCGGTCGGGTCGACGACGACCACGATCGTTCCGGTGCGGCCGCCGCGCTCGACCACGGCGTCGACACCGCCCGCCCGCAGACCGGCGAGCAGTCGTTCGCCGGTGTCGTCGGCGCCGACCTGGCCGACGAATCGGCTGGCACCACCGGCGGCGGCCGCGAAGGCGGCGACGTTGGCCGCGCTGCCACCGCGCCTGCGAACGATTCGAGCGGAGGTGTCGGTGCCGTAGTTGATCGGCTCGTGCAACCACACCACCACGTCTTCGATGAGGTCACCGAGCGTGCACAGCACGGCGTGAGCGTACCGTGCAATCATGCGCCCATGGATCTCGAACGTGCCCTCGCTTTCGCCGCCGAGCACAGCAAAGGTGTGTTGGTCACGTTGCGGAGTGATGGCCGTGCGCAGTCGTCCAACATCGTGTACGTGATGGATGGTGCGGTGGCGAGGGTTTCGATCACCGACGATCGGGCCAAGACCCGCAACATGCGCCGTGACCCGCGAGTGGTGTTGCACGTCAACAGTGACGACTTCTGGTCCTATGTCGCCCTCGACGGCACCGCCGAGTTGTCGCCGGTGGCGAAGACGCCGGGCGACGACGTCTGTCGCGAGCTGGCCGAGGTGTACGAAAAGGCCGCGGGCAAGCCCCACCCGAATTGGGACGAGTACTTCGCCGCGATGATCGAGGACAAGCGGTTGGTGTTGCGCTTCACCGCGACGTCCGCCGCGGGGATGACGCGCTGAACAATGGGCACTTAGCTCACATCAACGTGCGCACGTCGCCGGTGAGGTCGACGAGTTCGAACGCCGTCAGCGCGGCGAGACCCAGACACACTGCAGCGCGGATCGCGACGTGGCGCGCCACCGTCCTCAACGTTCCCACCTGCGACAGGATCGCGATGATCGCGACCGCGACGATGACCGTGCCGGGGACGATGCCGACACCTGCGAGGAAGATCGGTACTACCGCCACCGACGCGATCGCCGTCTTGCGCCGGTCACGCGCCCACCAGGGCTGCCAGCAATCGATGAAGTAGGCCATCAGCCATCCACCACCAGCCGGGATTGCGATGAACATCGCGATCGCCAGTGAGGTCGGTTCGAGCAGAGTGAAGTCGACGCCGTCGCTGTGGATGATCGCGGCACCGCCGACCGCGCCGCACAACATGGTCCACATGGCGCGGCGCCAGCGCGCCGGCAGCGCCGGCCGCACGGTCATGTAGACGACTGCCGCGAACGACCCGGCGGCCGCCGTGACGAGCAGGAGGAAGCCCGTCTGCAGGCTGAACTCACCGATTGTGAAACCGTCGTCGCTCTCCACCCCCCGGGCGCGAGCGTCCGACGTCAGCCGAAGGACGAACATGGCGAGCCGCCCGCCGATCCCACCGATCAGAAAGCCGGCGAACCCACCGGCCGCGCCCGCCAGCCACGCGCGGCGCAGCATGTGAGTGAACGTGGGTCGAAATCCGGTTGGCATTTGCCACCTCCGTATCGACAGACGCTCGGAGCGCGGGCGCGGGTGACAGCTCAGCTGCACGATCGCGCGGGCCCACCTGAGTTCTGGCGCTCGCTCGGCACGGGCGCGGCCGCGAAAACGTCCCTGCTGCGACGGGACGCTTTTGCGCGCGCTAACGCGCGGGAATCGCCACAAACGTTTCGGTAACAGTGGCCAACTTCAACAGTGGACGCGCGACGGAAATGGAGACGGAGGTCGATGCCTGACGATGATCGCCAATCAGGTAGGGGCAGTCGCGCTCTGAGCCCTCACCAACCCGTATCGTTCGGCTCGAGACCGAGAAAGACTCGCCCGGCGACCTCGTAGGTGCTGATGTCGAACGAAGGGAAGTGTTGCGCCACCATCAGATCGCGCGCTCGCCGTTGCAACGGGCTCGACAGATGCGCGGCAGGGGTGCCGACCACACGGATCAACTCGCCCACGACAACGCTGGCCTGTTGCGCGGCGTGGGCGAACGCCAGGCGGCTCGCCGCGACGGCAATGGACGGATCCTGATCGTGACAGACCGCGTCGTACGCGGCATTGATGACTTCCGCGATATAGGCCCGGGCCGAATCGATGCGAGCCGTGCTGTCGGCGATGCAACGCTGTACTTCCGGGCGATCACGCAGCGCAGTGGAGTTGCGAATCGTCGGCTGACCGGCGATCGCGAGCACATCGTCGATTGCGCCCAACGCCGCGCCGACGAGCACGGCGGCAACGGGACCGAACGTGCACACCCGCAAGAGCCGTTGGCTGTAGATCGCCTCGTCGGAAAGCGCGGTACCGATCGCCAGCACGGCGTGGGTTTCGGGAACGAACACGTCATCGGCGAAGAAGTCGTGGCTACCCGTGCCGCGCATGCCGACGACCGACCACGTGTGCTCGACGCGCACGCTGTCGATCGGTACGAGCATGATGCGCATCGTCGGCTCGGCGGCGCCGTCCTCGATGAAGCAGCCGGCCATCACCCAGTTCGCGTGCATGATGCCGCTGGCAAAGTTCCACCGCCCGCTCAGCCGATAGCCGCCCGCGACGCGGGTGGCCCGGCCCAACGGCCGCTCCGAGCCCGCCAGACGCAAGTCGCACGGATCACCGCACATCGTGCGGAGCGCGTCGTGGGCCACCCAGCCGGTGAGCCACGAGCAGCCCGTCGCGACCATCGAGAGCCACGCCACTGACGCGTCAGCCCGCGCCAAGATCTCGACGGCCCGGTACGCGGTGAGCGGATGGTGCGCCGGCCCGCCCACCGACGGCCGCACGTACATCTGGAACAGGCCGGCGGCGCTCATGGCGTGCGTGATCTCGGCGGGCAACCGTTGTGTCGACTCGATCTCGTCCGTTGCGAGACGTGCCTGCTCCGCGATGGACGCGGCAGCAGCGAGAATCGGTTCGGGGCGGGGCACGTCGGCAAGGTAGCTAAGATCGGCCCGTCATGGGGGTTCAACGAGACGTCGCCATCGTCGGTGTGTACGCAACGAAACAGGGCCGCAACCTCGGTCGCACCTCGTTGTCGTTGACGATGGAGGCCTTCCACGGTGGGCTGGCCGACGCGGGGCTGACCGTCGCCGATGTCGACGGCTGGTTCAACTTCGACTTCCCCGCGGGCAACCTGCAGGGGCCCACCATCGGCAACGTGGCGTTCCAATTGGGCCACCCGATGACCGTCGTCGGCGCGTACTCGGGTGTGCCGGCGCTGCTCTACGCATCGGCGGCGATTCGCGACGGTTTGGCCGACGTGATCGTGATCCCCTTCGGCGGCGCGCAAGAGGCCACCGACGGCTCGACGGTGTCGTACACACGACCCGGCTTCGAGTTCACCGAATGGACCGGTTCGACGACACCGGCGCAGATGGCACTGCAGATGAGCCGGCACATGGCCGAGTTCGGCACCACCCGCGAGCAGCTCGGGTACGCCGCGGCAGTGCTGCGCAACAACGCGCACCTCAATCCCGACGCGGTGATGTTCGATCGCGGCCCCTACACGGTCGACGACATCCTCACGTCGCGCATGGTGGCCGACCCCTTCACCTTGTTGATGTGCGCGCTCGTCAACGACGGCGGCTCGTGCGTCGTCGTGGCGTCGGCCGACCGGGCGAAAGACTGCCGTCACCCACCGGTGTGGATGCTGGCGGGGGGCATCGAGTGCAACTACACCAGCTACTACGAGCCGCCGACGTTGGCTCCG
The DNA here is from genome assembly GCA_035525225.1 of Acidimicrobiales bacterium. GTDB lineage: Bacteria > Actinomycetota > Acidimicrobiia > Acidimicrobiales > WLNW01 > DATLFA01. Next base: position 76,771 of record DATLFA010000058.1, on the reverse strand, counting down.
CTGACGAGTCGCAATCGCATGCTGCGAGCGTTCACTCGGGCCGGACTCACCCACGACGACATCGACTTCGTCACGACGTATGACCATTTCGCCAGCGGCGTCATCATGGAGTACGAGGCGGCGGGCTTTTGCGAAGTGGGCGAAGGCGGCCCGTTCACCACGGAGAACATCGGTCTCGACGATCGATTCCCGGTGAGCCCCGACGGGGGCTGCATCGGCTACAGCCACAACATCAATCCGTACAACTTCCGCATCATCGAAGCGGTCAAGCAGTTCCGCAACTACGTGCCCGATCGGTGCCCGAACTGGCAGAACGGTGAGCACACCTACGACCGCACGCGGTGTCGCAAGATCCGCGACCCGCGCATCGCCGTTGCCTGCGGACCGATGACGGGCACGTTCTCGATGGCGCTGCTGGCGAAGGACTGAGAAGGACTGACCGGTGTCCTACGACAAGCCGCTACCACACATCACCGCGCTGGCCCGACCCTTCTGGCAGGGCACTCTCGAACACGAACTACGGCTGCAACGATGCCGCGCCTGTGGCTCGTACCAGTTCCCTCCACAGGTGCTCTGTCGCAGCTGCCTCACCGAAGAACAGGACTGGACCGCGACGAGCGGCAAGGCCACCGTCTACAGCTTCGTCGTGCAACATCGGCCCGCGACCCCGGCATTCGTCGAGGACGTGCCCTACGTGGTCGCCGTCGTCGAGCTCGACGAAGGGCCGCTGATGCTCACCAACATCGTCGATTGCGCCCCCGATGAGGTGAAGGTCGGGATGCCGGTCGAAGTCGCCTTTGTCGACGCCACCGACGAGATCACGCTCTACCCGTTCCGCCCCCGCGCCGCGTCATGAGTCGTCGCCCGGCCGCTGCCGGCCGCGTTTGACTTCGCTGCGGCGCCGCTTCGACTCGACCCGCTTGACCTTCGCAGTGCGCGACGGTTTGGTGGCGACACGCGGCCGCTCGATGGCGAGCGCCTCTTGGAGGATCGTGCGCAATCGTTCGAGCGCGAGTTCGCGGTTCTGTAGCTGTGAGCGGCGCTCGGACGACATGATCCGCACCGATGGTCCCAGCTTTTCGAGCAGCCGCGCTTTCTGGCGTGGCCCGAGAGACTCCGACTCTTCGATGTAGAAGCGCAGGTCGACCTTGGTGTTGGCGGTGTTCGCGTGTTGCCCACCAGGCCCACCGCTGGCGGTGAACTTCCACGTGAGCTCGCGCAGGGGGATGGCGCACGAGCGGTTGACGCGCAACAATCCTTCGTCGTCGGCGGCAGGCACAGCTACAAGCTAGCGGCCAGCGGATTATCGCTGGCGAAAGCCAGCAGGGGAGCGTCATGACAGATCTCGAAGCTGCAGTCACCGCACTGCAAGCGCGTGTGCAACACCTCGACGACCAAGCGGCGATCTATCAGCTGATCGCCAACTACGGCCCGGCGGCCGACAGCGGTTGGAGCGAGATGGCGGCATCGCTGTGGACCGAGGACGGCATCTATGACGCGCAAGTGGGTGCATGGCAGGGCCGTCCCGCGATCGCCGGGATGATCGACGGCGACACGCATCAGGGGTACATCCACGCCGGATGCGCGCACGTGCTCACGATGCCCTACATCACCATCGACGGTGACACCGCGGTGGCGACGTGTTACGGGCAACTGTTCCGCAACGACGGAGAGAACTTCCGCATCTGGAGAGTCACGGCCACACGGTGGGAACTGCGACGTGAAGCCGACGGTTGGCGCATTGCGAACCGAGTGAACAAACTGCTCGACGGCGACGCTTCGGCACGGGAGCTGTTACGCAGGGGCCTGACACATCAAGGGACGGACCGTCAAGGGGCGCGACATTGATGGACTTCGAGATCAAGTACGACCTGCGCAATCCCGCAGCGTGGCGCAAGCCGTGGGCCGACGTCTACGCGCACTTCCTCGACCAAGTGGTCTGGGCCGACGACAACGGGTTCACCACCGTGATGCTGCACGAGCACCACTTCTCCGACGATGGGTACCTGCCGTCACCATTCACGGCGGCCGCCGCGATCGCGGCGCGAACGCGCCGCATCCGCATCCGCCTGGCGCTCGTGTTGCTGCCGCTCAAGCATCCGGTTCAGGTCGCCGAAGACGCCGCCGTCCTCGACATCATCAGCGGCGGCCGGCTCGAGGTCGTCGTCGGCGCGGGCTACGTCCCCGGCGAGTTCGAGGGCTACGGCATCTCCATCAAGCAACGTCCCAGCCGCATGGAAGAAGCAGTCGAGATCATCAAGCGCTGCTGGTCCGAAGACGAGTTCTCGCACACGGGCAAGCACTGGACGTTGCGCGACGTGCGGGTCATGCCCAAGCCGCTGCAACAACCGATGAAGCTGTTGATGGGCGCGTCGACGCCCGTCGCCGCGCGCCGTGCCGCGCGCATCGCCGACGGGTTCATGGCACCGAACCCGTTGTTCATCGGACCCTGGCGCGAAGAGATGCTGGCGCTCGGCAAAGACCCAGGGCCGGCCGCCGCACCCGACACGCCGAGCCCGCCGGGCAACTTCTTACACGTGGCCCGCGACCCTGACGCGGCGTGGAAGGCCATCGGTCCGCACGCGCTGCACGAGTCGAACTCCTACGCGACATGGGCCGCATCGCGCGGAGGTGGCAACTACCAGGCCGCGTCGGACCCCGACGTGCTGCGCGAATCCGGTGCATACGGGGTGATGACGCCGGACGAGGTCGTCGATCTCGGCAAACGTATCGACGCCGGCGACCCGCGCGGCCGTCTCGTGTTCCATCCGATGATGGGCGGTATGCCGTTCGCGTTGGGCCAAGAGAGCCTCGATCTCGTCGTGCGCGAGGTCATGCCCGAGTTCGAGAGGTAGAGAGCGATGGACGATCGTGTTGTGATCGTGACCGGCGCCGGTCGCGGCCTGGGGCGGGGCGCCGCACTCGCGTTCGCGACCGAAGGTTGTCGCGTGGCGGTGCTCGAATGGGATCCGGTGACGGGTGCCGACACGGCTGCCGAGATCGAGAAGCGCGGCACGCAGGCGTTGGCCGTCGCCTGCGACGTGGGCGACAAAGCAGCGGTCGACGCGGCGATCGCCGCGGTTGTCGAAAAGTTCGGTCGTATCGATGTCGTGATCAACAACGCGCAAGCGGTGACGTTCACGACGGTGCTCGAGACGACCGACGAGGACGCCGATGTGATGTGGCGCTCGGGCTTCCTCGGCACGTTGCACGTGATGCAGGCAGCGCACCCACACTTGCTGGCGACACAGGGCAACATCATCAACGTGATCTCGGGCGCGATGCTCGGCGGGTTCGGCAAGAGCGGCGTCTACGGGTCGGTCAAAGCCGCCCTCCGCACGCTGACGCGCGCCGCCGCGATCGAGTGGGGGCCGCAGGGCATCCGGGTCAATTGCATCTCACCGTCGGCGCAGACACCCGCGCTCGAGCAGTGGAAGAAGGACTTCCCCGAGGCGTACGCGCAACGAGTGTCGATCATCCCGCTGCAGCGATTCGGTGACCCGGAGCACGACATCGGCCGAGCGCTCGTCGCGCTGGCGAGTGCCAACGCGCACTACATCACCAGCGCAACGGTCACTGTCGACGGCGGCGCCTACTTCTTGTGAGGGGTGACTCGTGAGCATCGGCGTGCATGACGACATCGACTTCGCCCTCGGCGGCGACATGGCCGACCTCCACTCGGTCATCCACTCACTGCGCGGCGACGGTCCGGTGGCGCAGGTGCGCTACTTCGGCGAGCCTGCCTTGTTGTTCACCACCTATGAGTCGGTCGATGCCGCGTACCGCGACGACGACCTGTTCCCCGCGGCAGCTGCATTTGCGGAGATGACCGAGCCTTCGATGGGGCGCACGCTGCAGTGCATGGGGGGCGACGAGCACAAGCGCAACCGCAAGTTGGTCTCGCCCGCGTTTAGGGCGCGGATCATGCCCGACTACGTGCGCCCGATCCTCGAGGAGGTGGCGCACGAGTTGATCGACGAGTTCGTCGCGTCAGGCGAAGCCGACCTCGTCGACGTGTTCAACAGCCGTTTCCCCGGCATTGTCATCACGCGGCTTCTGGGCGTCCCCGACGACAACGACATCGACCTCCAACACTGCGCGCATCGGTTGCTCAGCTACCCCAACGACCCGGTTGGCGCACTCGAAGCCAGAGCCGAGTTCACCCATGTGTTGGGCCCGCTCGTGACGCGGCGGCGCCGCGACCCCCAACACGACTTGATCTCGACGTTGGCGACCGCCAACGCCGAGGGTGACGCGCTGAGCGACGAAGAGATCTTCACCTTCGTGCGACTGCTGTTCGCGGCCGGGACCGACACGACCTTCCACGGGCTCGGCACGGTGCTCTACGCGTTGTTGACGCACCCCGCGCAACTCGAGCGCGTCGTCGCCGACCCCCGAACCGAACTGCGATGGGCGGTCGAAGAATCGCTGCGGTGGGATCCGGTCGTGAGCATGGAGCCGAGGCGCGCGCCGACCGCGACCGAATGGTTCGGCCATTCGATCCCCGCCGGCGCACGGGTGCTGTTCGGTATCGCTGCCGCGAACCGCGATCCGTCAGTGTTCACCGCACCGGACGACTACGACGTCGGGCGCCGGCCCGAGCCGATCATGACCTTCGGCATCGGTCCCCACTTCTGTCTGGGTGCGCATCTGGCGCGTGTCGAGTTCGTCACCGCGCTGGGCGCGCTGCTCGATCGGCTCCCCGGCCTGACGCTGCTCGATGGCGAGAGCACGCGCATTCACGGAACCGTGTTGCGCGGCCCTCGCCAGTTGAAGGTGCGCTGGGCCACGGCCCGAGCGGCCCTTTGAGCGGGTGCCCGAGCGGCCCTTTGAGCGGGGAAGTCAGTTCAGCTGCCGGGGGTCGTCGTGGTCGGCGCCGGGACTCTGCGGCCGCGGCCGGGGTGGGGGACTCCCGCTCCCTTGGCCGGTGCTTTGCCGTTCACGAAGTCGGTGATGCGCGCGGTTGCGTCGGCGATCTGCTCATCCGATTCGGCTTGCGTGTCCTTGCCGCTCGCGACATCCGCCTTTTCCCGTTCGATGATCGGTGCCAGCAGCGCATCGATGACATTCTGCGGGTCGACGCCCTTTGCCGTGGCCAGGTCGGCCAGCGACTGACCGGATCGCAACGCGGCCCGCACTTCGTCCTCGGTCGCGCCGAGGGCGGTCGCGGCAGTCGACAAGCTGACGCCGCGGCCGGGACCACCGCGCAGATCGCCGACCTTGGGGCCCTTGACGGCCGGCCGCACGTCCTGCAGCGCCTTCACGACGGCGTCGATCTGGGCCTGGGTGAGGGTGCCGTTGTCGAGTAGCGGCTCGAGCGTCGCACGGATCCGCGCGTCGGAGTTCGGCTTGGCCGTCCGCGGCGCGGTCGTGGTCGGCGGCGCGGTCGTGGTCGGCGGATCGGACTGCGCCCCCGCCGTGCCGGTCACACCGATGGCAAAGCCGGCTGCGCCGGCGAGAAGACTGGCACTGACGGCTGCCGCGGCAATGCGCTTGTTCATCTGATCCCCTTCGATGTTCGAGGTCACATGGTGGCGCAGCCGCCCGCGGAATTGACCGCGAGGAAGGTGAGAACTCGGTGAGAATCGGTCAGCCACGCACGCGCTCGGAGCGCAAGTAGGTAAGCCAAGGCTGTCGTGGCGTAGCGATCGCGACTAGAGCGCCCCAGTGACGACGGATCCGTGTCGGGGCGGAGGCTGACTCGTCGCCGATTCTCGCGATGAGCCGATCACGTTGCCATTGCTCCATCGCGTTGTGGGTCCCAGCACGTGTTGAGCAATCGATGTAGACCCGAAACGCTCGCCCTCTTGCCGGCGGGGCCGCGGGCACGCATCGGGATGGACAACGCCGTCGCCGCGTACGCATCAGCATCTGACCTCGCGCGCACCCGCACCCGCCCAGTCCGTCGATCAGTTCCAGGGGAGGCCGGGTTGTCGGATTGGGGGTTTGGTGGTTTCTGTGGTGCCGTCGGCGTGGGTGATGTGGAGGGTGCCGTCGGGTTCCATGACGAGTCGGGTCTTGGGGTCGTGGGCGGCTCGGTGGTGGTGGTATTTGCAGAAGAGACAGCAGTTGCAGGGGCTGTTGAGGCCACCGTTTTGTCGGTGGTGGAGGTGGTGGATGTCGCAGTGGATCGGTTTCTTGTGACAGCCCGGCCATCGGCAGCCTTGGTCGCGTGCGGCGATGGCGCCGAAGAGTGCGTCGGTGACGGTGGCGGGCATGAGTTCGTAGCGGCGGATCGCGCCATCCTCGTCGAGCACGAGGCGTAGGAGCTGGGCGGTGCAGGAGAGTGCTTCGAAGGCTTGGTGGTCGATGTGGGGTCCGTCGAGGAGCTGCGCGCCGGACCGGTTGCGCATCTCGTCGGTGAGCGACACGGCGATGAGGTGCGGCCAGTTGCGTTTCGTCGGGACCTTCGCGGCGTCGGCGTCGGGGTCCGCGGCGACACGCGTGCGGTAGTCGACATAGAAGCTGCAGACATCGGCGAGGGCTTCACCGCGCCGCTCGGCGGGGCTGCGGGTGTCGTCGTCTCGGGGGTTGTCGGTCTCGGCCAACCCGATGGCGGTGTCGATGACCTTGCCGGTGACCTCTCCGAAGGAGCCCTTGGAGAAGTAGCGGCTCCCGGCTTTTGAATGGAAGAACTCGTCTTCCCGCGGCGGCTTGTCGGGGTCGTCGTCGAGGGATGCTTCGGTGTAGTTGACCCAGCGCCGCATCGACGTCTCGGTGTCCTTCGCGTCCAATCGGCCGACGATGCCCAGCACCGCGGCCTCATCCTCGCGGAAGCGCTCCGCGAGGCGTTTGGTCACGTTGTCCGCGATCGCATGGACCTGACCGCTGGTGAGAGTCCCCGCCATGAACGCTGCTTCGGTCAACGGCATCGCCTTCAATTTGCGGGCCAGGATCACCGACGCCCGCGCCTCGCGCGGTGACAGACCAGCGCGGCGTTCCAAGAACTGCGCCGACGACGCCGCCTTGGAGAGTTGATACAGCATCGACTCGTCGAAGGCGCGTAACGGTTCCATCGTCTTTGCCAGCAGCCATTCGCGCACCATCGTCACCGCTGCGATGTCGTCGCCATCGACAGCCAGTTCGAGGCGTTTCGCGATGTCGATCAGCTCCACTACCGACGAACTCAACATACCGCGAGGGTACAGGTGTTCGATCCAAGACGCAAACAGAAACCCAAGAAAATCAAGGAAATCCTGGCTCGCCGGCATCGTCACCCCTCGGCCCCGGGACCGGTAGGGTTCGTCGATGCGGCAACTCACCGAGCCGTGCGTCGAATGGTCGTCCGATCCGTACTAGCCCTACGGATCAGAGCCCTCATCCCAAATCCGAAGCCAAATCACGAGCACCACCACCAAGACCCTTTTCAGCTCGAAGTTGCTAGCCGGCGTTGGCCACCGCGCGCAGCGCTTCGAAGAGCCCGAGCACCGAGTTGAAGAACGCGTCGGACTGCCACAGCGATGCCGACAGGTTGACGACGATCGCCACGTCGTCGCTCGCCGAATACTGGATCACCGTCGTCGGGCCCGCGTAGCCGACTGCTTTCCACTCGTACCCGCCGTCGGACCCGATCGTGCACGGGCAATACCAGATGAGGCCTGTGCCGAGCGATGTCGCCGAGTCGATGCTCGTCAGCGTGGCCCACGTGTCGGGGCTCAGCTCCGCGTGATCACGGAAGTAGTACGACGTCCACGCCAGCAAGTCCGCGGTGTTCATGACCAGGCCGCTGGTCGACAAGTTGGGTACTCCGGGCAGTGACGGCGTGAGTACCGCGCTGGAGAGACCCAGAGGCTGTGTGAGGGATTCGCTCAGGAGGTGCTCGAACGGCACGCCGGTCAGATCTTCGAGCAGCAAACCGAGTACGAGGTAGTTCGTGCTCGAGTAGTTGCTCATCGCTCCGGGGGTGAAACGCAGCGGCTCGGCCGCGGCGGCGGCGAGCGCGGTTGCGGCGGTGGTGATGCTGCTCGGGTTCGCTTGATAGGTCGGTGTCTCGTTATAGGGGACGAGCCCGCTCATGTGGGACAGAAACTGGCGGACCGTGAACCGACTCGACGGGAACGACGGCAGGGCGGACAACGGCGGAAGTGGCGCATCGAGGTCGATGCGGCCTCCTTCGACTTCGCGCAAGATGAGTGTTGTCGTGAGCGTCTTGGTCACCGAGAAGGTGTCGTAGGAGTCTTCGCGGCCAAGGGTTCCCACCGCGTCGACCCAGTACAGCGAACCCGGTTTGCTGATGCCGAACTGCAGACCGGCGACGCCGTTGCGATCGATCCATGCCTGCGCGGTGGCGACCAACGTGGCGACGCGGGCATCGGCGGCCGTGTCCGACGATGCGTCGATCGTGTCGGCCGCAGTATTCGCCGTTACGACGACGGGAGTGATGTCGGTGTCGACGCTCGGCGGCGCCGGGGCCTGCGATGGCGTGCGCAGAGAGCGCGTCGTGGGCTCGTCGGCGGCAGTGGCTGCGCTGGCACTGCTCGCCGTCTCGATTCCCGTGCGGGCACCCGCGCTCGCGGTGAGAGCCGCGAGGCTGGTGGCGCCCACGCTGACGAAAGCGAACGCGCCGCTGATCGCCAGCGCACCCATGATGATGCGGCGTCCTCGTGGCTCGCGCACCCGTGGGTTGCGGGCCAACGCGCCCGGCCAGAGTTGCGGGGTCCGGCGCCCCGCGACGTCTTCGCACCAGCCGAACAGCGCCACGAAGGCTGCGGTGCCGGCGAACATCAAGCCGACGACGCTGGCGGTGAACAGGCCTCGCGGCAACGGTGTCTCGACGCTCCACAACAAGTGGTATCCGAGAATGATCGCGGTCGAATGCCAGAGGTAGATGGTCAGGAAACGACTGTTGATCGTGCGGATAGCGTCGCTGACGAACGAAGCGCTCGCCAGCCGCTCGATCAACGGCGCGGCCGCCATGAACACGGCCAACCACGCGAAGCCGATGAAGAGATGCGCTGGCTGCGAGTCGTTGACGGCTCGGTCGGGCACCGGTTGGGTGATGACCCAGGCGCCGCCGGCGAAGCCCGAAGCGAACGCGATCAGCGACCACCAGCCCCGGTTGCACTTCGCGAGCACGCCGTCTCGATGCAAGAACCCGAGGCACAAGAAGAATGCGTAGAGAAAGAAGTCGCCCACGATCCACGGTGTGCGTGTGGTCTGCAACGGCCAGTGAGGATGGCGAGCGGCTTGATCGATCAGGAACACTCCGGTCGCGAGCGCGAGCAGCGTGTGGGCGGGCGCCCGGCGGCACGATCCACCAGACGAGGTTGTGCCAGGGCACGCGAGTCGTTGCCGAGTGCGTGACCTCGTCGGCGATGGTCATCGCGCCGAAGGCGACCGCGGCGAACAGCCACAGGGGCAAGAGCAACCGCCGAGTGCGATCACGCAACGTCGCGACATAGCCGTGGCGATCGAGCGAGCGTGCCAGCAGGCTCCCGGTGACGAAGAACATCGCGGGCACGGCCGAGACGAAGTAGGTGATGGCAGCAACGCCGAACGCGTGTCACACCATCACCCTCACGACGGCGAGGGCCCGCACGGCATCGAGGAACCGCTCGCGTGTCTCCATGTCCGTCCTCCAACGTGGCGCCCGCCGTCGTGCGCACGTCCGATCGTGGATGCGACAGTTGAGAGGGGTGTTGCCGCTTGGTAAGGATCAGGTGAGGATGACGTTCTTGCGTCATACAATTTGCCGCTGACACATTGGCGGCGATAATCCGCCGCTCGGGGGGTCGTGATGGCTGATCTACTGGTGCGCGGCGGCACGGTCGTCGACGGCACGGGCGCACCGATGCAGCGCGGTGACGTGCGCGTGCGAGACGGGGTGATCGTCGAGGTCGGGCCGAACCTGCGTCCCGACGGCGAAGCACAGATCGACGCGGCCGGTGCAACGGTCGCTCCGGGCTTCATCGACACGCATACCCATTTCGATCCGGTGCTGTGGTGGGACCCGTCCGCCGACCCGATGGCGCTGCACGGCGTCACGACCGTCGTGCAAGGCAACTGTTCGCTGTCGCTCGCACCGTTGCACGCGTCAGATCGCGCGGCGATATCCGACGTGTTCTGCTTCATCGAAGATCTGCCCTTGGTCGCCTTCGAGCAGCACATCCCGTGGAACTGGACTACATGGCAGCAGTACCGCGACGCGTTCAACGCCCGCGGCGCCGCGGTGAACGTGGTCGGGCTCGTCGGGCATTCGGCGCTGCGCTGGTTCGTCATGGGCGATGCGGCACTCGAGCGTGCCGCCACCGACGACGAGCGGCACGCGCTGTCGGCGGCGCTCGCCGAGTGTCTGGGCGCCGGGGCGCACGGATTGTCGACGTCGTTCGCGGATCGTGACCGGCACGGCCGCAAAGTGCCGAGTCGATTGGCCGACGACGACGAGTTCGTCGCACTGACCCGCACGTTGCACGATGCGTCGCGCAACGTCTTGCAGTTCGTGCCCGAACCGCGCAAGTTCGAGGCGAAGGTCGATGACATCGAACGCGTGCACCGGGTCTGCGCGGGCACCGACGTGCGGGCCACCTGGGTGCAACTCGCCACGGGTGGCATGTCGGCCGAGCACATCCCGTTCTATCTGGAACAAGCGGGACGCACGCAACGAGAAGGCGCGGGCGTGTTCCCACAGGTCTCCCCACGCCGCTTCGACGTTCGTGTCGATCTCGATCGCACGATGGGGTTCGCGTCGATGCCGCTGTGGAACAAGTGGGCGCAGTCCGACCGACCGACCAAGATCGGCCTGCTTCGCGACCCCGACTGGCGCGCTCGCGCCCGCACCGAGTGGGACGCGACCGGCTTCGCCACGTTCCCCAAAGGTCGCATGCACAAGCTGCGCATCGTGGCGGTGTCCAATCCCGCATCGAAGAAGTACGAGGGCGCGTACTTTCCCGCGTTGCAGGCAGAACACCCGGAGCAACACGAATGCGACGTGTTCGCCGACTTCGTCCTGGCCAACGGGTGCGACGTGGGTCTGGCCACCGTGGGTCTGGCCAACGAAGACATCGACGGCCTGGCCGAGTTGTTCCGCGACGGACGCACCATCGTGGGCGCCAGCGACGCGGGCGCGCATCTCAACAGTCTCTGCGGCGCGGGCGACACATCGCTGCTGTTGCAACGCCACGTGCACGAGCGACACGACTTCTCGCTCGAGCACGCGGTGCACATCCTCACGCAGCGCCCGGCGCGCATGTTCGGTGTGCACGACAGGGGAGTGGTCGCGCCCGGGTACGCCGCGGATCTCGTCGTGTTCGAGCTCGACCGCATCGCGTGGCCCGACGACTATCTCGTCAACGACACACCGGGCGGCGCGCCGCGTTTGCGCCGGCCCTGGGGTGGCTACCGGGCCACCATCGTCAACGGCGTGGCCACGCAACTCGACGGCACCGCACAACCGACGTTGACCGGGCGCATGCTCGACGCCGCGGCGCGACCATGCGCAGTGTGATGACCGTGCTGCCGGCTAACCCCCATGTCTGACTCGCTCCGCTCCTCTGCCGACCTGCGCGCTGAGCTCGGCCACCCGGTGATCGACTGCGATGGCCACATCATCGAGCCGGCACCGCTCGTTGCGGAGTTCCTGCGCGACCTCGTACCGGCGCGCGTCGTCGACAGCTTCTTGGCGCAGCGGCGCGTGCACCCTCGCGATCGTGAAGTTCAGGTTGCGTGGTGGGGACCACCCACCGACGCCCGCGACCGCGCCGCGATCTACGCGCCCAGGTTGTTGCACGAGCGCCTGCCCGAGCTGGGCTTCGACTTCTCGATCGTGTACCCCAGCCTCGGGCTCGGCATGGTGTCGCATCCCGACGACGAGCTGCGCCCCGCGGTCTGCCGCGCGTTGAACCAGTACAACGCGGACTCCGTCCGCACATTGGGCGATCGCATCACGATTCCCGCGTGCATTCCGATGCAGAACACGACCGAGGCACTCGACGAGCTCGACTACGCGGTCGAGGTGCTGGGCATGCGCTGCGTGATGCTGTCGGGCACGGTGCGCGGCGACGGCCGTCCCGTGCTCATCGGCCTCGATGGCCAGCCCGACTACGACGCCGTGTGGCAGCGGTGCATCGACCTCGGTGTCGCGGCGACGTTCCATGCGGGCGCGCTCGGTCAAGGGTCGCGGGTCTCGGGTCTCTACGTGTACAACCACATCGGCGCCATCGCCGCCGCCGGCGAAGCGATCGCGAAGGCGTTGGTGATGGGCGGTGTCACTCGCAGGTTTCCCCGACTGAACTTCGCGTTCCTCGAGGGCGGCGTGGCGTGGGGCACGCTGTTACTCATGGATCTTGTCGCGCACTGGCAAAAACGTGGTGGCAAGAACATCCACCAGCTCGATCCGGCGAGAGTCGACCGAGCAGCGTTCGCGCAACTGCTGACTCGCTACGGCGGCGAGCGCTTCGACGCTGCGGTAGCGGCAACGATCGACGGTTCGTGCGATTTCGCGCCAGACGAACCGGACGACTTCGCACGCGCCGGTGTGAACAGCGTCGATGACTTGATCGAGCGTTTCGTGCCCCACTTCTACTTCGGCTGCGAAGCCGACGACCGCGCCAATGCCTGGGGCTTCGCGACACAACTCAACCCTGGTGGGTCGCGACTCAATGCGGTGCTCGGCTCGGACATCGGCCACTGGGATGTGCTCGACATGCGCACCGTGCTCGTCGAATCCCGTGAGCTGGTCGACTGTGGCGCGATCACTGATGCCGACTTCCGCGATCTCGTCTGCGACAATGCCATTCGCCTGCACGCAGGGATGAACGCCGACTTCTTCGCGGGCACGGCAGTCGAGGCCTACGCCGCCAAACTGATGGAGAACCCTTGATGCTCGATCGCAAGATTGTCGGAGGCACGGTCGTCGACGGCACCGGCGCACCACGGGTGCGCCAAGACGTCGGCATTGTCGACGGGCGCGTGGTCGCCGTGGGTGCGCTCGACGATGACGCACGCGAGACCATCGACGCCACCGGCCTCATCGTTGCGCCTGGTTTCGTCGACTCCCACACGCATCACGATGCGCAGATCCTGTGGGACCCGACGGCGAGCCCGTCGCCGTTCCACGGTGTGACCACCGTGATCGGTGGTAACTGCGGGTTCACGATCGCGCCGCTCGGGCCGTCGGCAGCCGGCAACAATGCAGTCGACTACCTCCTGCCGATGCTCGCTCGTGTCGAAGGCATGTCGATCGACGCGTTGCGAGCGGGACCGGCCTGGGACTGGACATCGTTCGGCGACTATCTCGGCCGTATCGAGGGCCACGCGGCGGTGAACGCCGGCTTCCTCGTGGGGCACTCGGCACTGCGGCGAGTGGTGATGGGTGATGGCGCGGTCGGCGACGCGGCCGATGATCGCCAGATCGCGGAGATGTGCCGGCTGCTCGCCGCATCCATCGACGGTGGCGGTCTCGGGTTCTCCTCGTCGCTCGCCGCGACGCATCACGACAACGATGGCAACCCGGTGCCGTCACGTTTTGCCGCGCCGGCGGAGTTGCTGGCGCTCGCGGGTGTGTTGCGCGACAAGCTCGGCACCTTCGTGGCGCTCAACCCGGGCATCACGCCGTTCGGTGACGACGACATCGAGTTGATCACCGACATGGCGCTCGCCGCGGGACGGCCGTTGACGTGGAATGCGCTGCCCATCGAAGCGCACCGGCCCGACGTGGTTGCGAGTGCGCGTCACCTCGCACGACACGCCGCCGAACGCGGAGCGACCGTCGTTGCGCAGGTCATCCCCGACCCTCGGCTCTTCTACCTCAGCTTCGCCAACGGATTCCTGCTCGATTCACTGCACGGGTGGGCGAAGTTCTTCGCGATCCCCCAGGGCGACCGCATGCGCGCGTTGCGCGACCCGGACCAACGGGCCCTGCTCCGGCCGGGCGCGATCGACCCGCCACCGGTACTGCGTCGCTTCTTCGGTTGGGAGACCATGACGCTGGCGTCGACGACCGCCTCCGAGCATGGTGAGCTCGTGGGCCGCACTCTGGGCGATATCGCGCAATCGTGGGGCCGCGACATCTACGACACGTTCTTCGACCTCGTACTCGCGGGTGGCATCGACACCAGCTTCACACCAAAGCCATCGGGCGACGACGACGCGAGCTGGCAGTTGCGGGCCGAGGTGTGGCGCGAACCGAACATGCTGATCGGCGCGTCCGATGCGGGGGCGCATCTCGACAACGCGTCCTCGTTCACGTACACCACCTCGTTGCTCGGTGGGGCGGTGCGCGAGCGTCAGCTGTTGTCGCTCGAAGAGGCGGTGCATCAGATCACCGATGCGCCGGCGCGGTTGTGTGGCGTCGGGCTGCGGGGGCGCATCGCGGAGGGGTTCCATGCAGACGTCGTGGTATTCGACGAAGCGACCATCGCGCCTGGTCCAATCAGCCTCCGTGGCGATCTCCCGGGCGGCGCGCGGCGGCTCTACGCCGATGCGGTCGGCATTTACCACGTCTTGGTCAACGGCACCGAGATCGTGCGCAACGGCACATGGACCGGTGCGTTGCCCGGGTGTGTCGTGCGGCCCGAGAAGTAACGGCGGCGCCAGGACGAGATACCGTGTCGCCGGTGAGCACACATTCGTCCGCGAGCATCCGCGAGGCACTCGACCACCCGATCATCGACGCCGATGCGCACGCGGTCGAGGCGACGCCCGTGCTCCTCGGATACCTCGCCGATGTCGGCGGCGCGGCGATGGTCGATCGTTATCGGCGGGCGCCGGTCAAGCGCCAGTTCCTGCTCGATCCGGCCGATCCGTACTGGACGAAGGACTCGGGCTCGTGGGTGTGGCCCACGCGCAACACGCTCGACCGCGCGACGGCGACGTTGCCGTCGCTCTACGCGCAGCGCCTCGACGAGTTCGGCATCGACTTCGCGCTCGTGTACCCGAGCGAAGGGCTCTTCGCCAACCAACTCGCCGACGACGAGCTGCGAATCGCGAGTTGCCGCGCGTACAACTGTTACATCGCTGATGCCTACCGGCCGTTCGCGGATCGCATGACGCCGGCTGCGGTCATCCCGATGAACAACCCCACCGAAGCGATCAACGAGCTCGAGTACGCCGTGGGCACGCTCGGCCTCAAGGTCGCCGTGCTGCGCAGCCATATCACCCGGCCATCGCTCACCGGCAACGGGCCGCCGCGCCTCGATCTGATCGCGCTCGAGAGCGATTACGACTACGACCCGGTGTGGGCGAAGTGTGTCGAGCTCGGCGTGGCGGCGACCTTCCACAGCAGCGCCATCTACGGCAGCCGGGCGCAGCTCTCCAACTATTGCTACAACCACATCGGCGTGCTCGGCGCAGGCGGCGAGGCCATCTGCAAAGCGCTCTTCATGGGCGGTGTGACCCGTCGCTTCCCCAACCTCAACTTCGCGTTTCTCGAAGGCGGTGTCGGGTGGGGTGTGTCGCTGTACGCCGACCTCATCGGTCATTGGCAGCGGCGCAACGGCGAGCGCATCAGCGACTTCGATCCGGCCAATCTCGACACTGAACTCTTCATGCAGCTCGTGCGCGAGCATGGCGACGATCGCACGCTGGCGCACGAGGCGACGCTGCGCGAGATGTTCAGCCGGCCGCAGCCGGCGGTCGACAATCCCGACAATTTCGCGGCGGTCCAGATGCGACGGCCCGAGGAGATGCTCGAGCTGTTTGTCGAACGGTTCTGGTTCGGGTGCGAGGCCGACGACCCGGTCACGGTGCACGCGTTCGACAGGCGGGCCAACCCGTTCGGCGCGGCGCTGCGTGCGGTGTTCGGCTCTGACAACGGCCATTGGGACGTGCCCGACATGGCCGGGGTGGTGGCCGAGGCGTGGGAGCTCGTCGAGCACGAGGTCATGCATCCCGACGATTTTCGCGACTTCATGTTCGTCAACCCGCTGCGTCTGCATGCAGGTATGAATCCCGAGTTCTTCACCGGCACCCGCATCGAGCATGCGGTGCGCGCCGAACTCGTCGGGTCACGCTGACGCAGGCAGTCAAGTTTTCGAAGGGGGAAACAGTGCTAGATCTCGCAGTTACCGGCGGATTGGTCGTCGACGGTACGGGTGCACCCGGCAGGCGCGCCGATGTAGGCGTACGCGACGGCCGCATCGTGACCATCGCGGCCCCCGGCGCGCTCGGCGAAGCGGCGCGTGAGACCGTCGACGCGGATGGGTTGGTCGTCGCCCCGGGCTTCGTCGACATCCACACGCATCTCGACGCACAGGTCTTCTGGGATCCGTGGCTCACACCGTCGTCGCTGCACGGCATCACGACGGTGGTCGGCGGCAATTGCGGGTTCTCGATCGCGCCGCTCACCGATGCCGACGGCGACTACGTCATGCGCATGCTGGCGCGTGTCGAAGGCATGCCCCTCGAGTCGTTGCGCACCGGCGTGCCGTGGGGATGGAGCTCGACGAGTGAGTACCTCGACGCCGTCGACCGAGCGCGTCCTGCGCTCAACATGGCGTTCATGGCCGGACACTCGACGATACGGCGCGTGGTGATGGGCGACGCGGCGGCGCACGAACGCGCATCGCAGGCGCAGATCGCGCAGATGCAGCAATTGCTGCGCAACGCGTTCGCGGGCGGCGCGATCGGCTTCTCGTCGTCGTGGACCGCATCGCACGTCGACGGTGACGGCAACCCGGTGCCGTCGCGTTCCGCTGCCGAAGACGAGATCTTGGCGCTGTGCGCAGTCGCGAGCGAATACGAAGGTACGCAGATCGAGTTCATCCCGTGCGGCTTCCCCGACTTCCAAGACCGTCACCGCGACCTGATGACCAAGATGTCGCAGGTGTCCGCCCGCCCGGTCAACTGGAATGTGCTGCTGGTCATGAGCCGAGAAGCGACCGACGAGCGTTTGGCGATGAGCGAATACGCGTCGCAA
The DNA here is from genome assembly GCA_035525225.1 of Acidimicrobiales bacterium. GTDB lineage: Bacteria > Actinomycetota > Acidimicrobiia > Acidimicrobiales > WLNW01 > DATLFA01. The sequence continues at coordinate 59,919 of DATLFA010000058.1, read as the reverse complement.
CAGGGCGGGCGCATCGTCGCGCTTGCGTATCCGGGCCTCATCGCGGCGCGCTACACGTTCGTGAGCAGCGCGTTCGATTCGGTGCCCAACTGGTCCGAGATCATGGCGCTCGACGCGTCGGCCAAGCTTCGTGCGCTCGTCGACCCCGCGGTGCGCGAGCGTCTCCGCGCCGGCCTCAACAGCCCCGAAGGCCTGCGACGTGAGATCGCAAAGATCGATCGGCACACGGTGGTGCAAGGATTCTCGCCGGCGAGCAAAGCCGTCGAGGGCCGGCGGTTGGGCGAAGTGGCCATAGAGCGCGGCGTCGATCCGCTCGACTTGCTACTCGACCTCATGGTCGCCGACGAGTTGCGCACGGGTATGGCACCGCGCGCGGTCGGTGACGACCCGTCTCTGTGGCCGGTGCGCGAGCAACTGTGGAGCGATCCACGGGTGATGATCGGCGCGTCCGACGCCGGTGCGCATCTCGACATGCTGTCGACGTTCGACTACGCGGCGACGTACCTCGAGTTGACCCGCGATCGCAGCGAGATACCGATCGAGACCGCGGTGCAGCGCCTGACCGACGCGCCGGCCCGTCTCTACGGTCTGCGCGAGCGCGGCCGTCTCGCCGAAGGATGGTGGGCCGACCTGTGCATCTTCGATGCGGCACGCGTCGCGCAAGGAGCGGTGAGCTGGCGCGACGATCTTCCCGGGGGTTTCAGCCGCCTCTACAGCGAACCGCCGGGCATCGAACATGTCGTCGTCAATGGTGTCGAGATCGCGCGCCACGGCAAGCCGCTCGAGGCGCGCCCGGGCCGTGTGTTGCGCTCGGGACGTGACACCATGACCGTGCTCCCCTGACCGTGCCTTGCCCGGAGAACTGACCGAGATCACAGAAGTCGCGACCGCGCTGGGCATGTTGTGCCCTGACCTCGCGACGGCGGTGGCGAAGCGGCCGGCCGAGCTGCGCAATGTTCCCGTCGCCGTATGGGATCGACTGGTCGAAGCGCATGGGCAACCGAAATACGAGATGTCGTTCGCGAGTGCGTTCGACAACGGGCGTGCCTTTCGCCAGGCAGTTGCCGGCTTGCGCGGTCGCCGCCCTCGACTCGTCGAGTGGAAGGGCCCGCACCGTCCGCCCGGAGACGACGTGATCCCGGCCGATCTGCGCATCGATCACGTCTATCTCGTGAGTTGCAAATACCTCTCGCGTGTGCTGCTCAACCCCGGCCCGGCGCGCCTGTTCGAACGGCTGCTGGTCGGCGAAGAGCGATCGTCGGACAACTGGTTCGCCCGCACCGCGCCGCAGGAGTTCCAAGAGTTCTACGCTGCCGCGGCCACCCGCGTCGACGACCTTCCCGCGGACGTCATGGCGCTGACCCGACCGCAGCAACGACAGCTCAAAGCCGCGCTCGTCGATCGCAGTCTGCCCGACGATCTGCGGGCGCCGTGGCAAACGTTGTGCACCGCAGTCGCGGGCCGCTCGGCGTCGACGTGGGCCGCCGCGATGGAGTCACCGCGCGATCGACTGCGCTTGCTCTGGCGCCTGCTGCGCATCACCACCGCGACGTATTTCGTGCTGGGCGCCGACGCAAGTTCACATCTGCGACTGCGGATCGACTCGGCCTGGGACTGGATGCAGGCCTACGAACTGCACTCGCTCGAGGTCGCGGCACGCCCTGCCGGGCAGCCCGAGGTGGCGTGGCAGGCGGTCGTACGCCCGCGGTCCTCGCTCTTCGACATCGAGGTCAACGGGCACGTCGAGATCCGCTGGAGTCACGGCCGCTTCGTCGGGTCACCCGAAGCCAAGGTCTACCTCGACACCCCGCACATCGAGGTCCCCGGTTTCCACCTCTTGCGCTGATGCAGTCCATCAGCGCGTCGACTCCGTATCCTGACGCCCCGTGACGCGCCAACTACGCCCCATCATGGAAGTCGCCGCCGGTCTCGGCCTGGGCCCCGATCTCGCCGAGCCCTACGGCCGGCACCGAGCGAAGATCTCGCTCGACGCGCTCAGTGCGCCCTCGGGGAGGGGGAAGCAGGGCCCGAGCGGCCCTCTGAGCGGCAAGCGAGGCCGGTACATCCTCGTGAGTGCGGTGACGCCTACTGCCGCTGGCGAGGGTAAGACGGTGACGTCGATCGGCCTGACGATGGGCTTGGCCACGCTGGGACACCGGGCCGCCGCGAGCTTGCGCCAGTCGTCGCTCGGCCCCACCTTCGGTGGCAAAGGTGGCGGCGCCGGCGGCGGCAAGGCGATCATCGCTCCGCTCGACGAATGCCTGCTCGGTCTGGGCGATGACCTGTTCGCCGTCGAGAGCGCCAACAACCTCCTGGCGGCCGTGCTCGACGACCACGTGCACCGCAACGGCACACCCGCGATCGACTCGCGTTCGATCACGTGGCGCCGCGCGGTCGACGTCGACGATCGCGCGCTGCGTCGCGTCGTGACGGGCCTCGGCGGCACCATCGACGGCATCCCGCGCGAGACGGGCTTCGACATCACCGCGGCCAGCGAGGTCATGGCCATCCTCGGCCTGTCGAGTGATCTCGCCGATCTGCGTCGCCGTCTCGCGGAGATCGTCGTCGGCTTCGGTCGCGACGGCACACCGGTCAAGGCGTCGTCGCTGCACGTCGTCGGCGCCATGGTGGCGCTGTTGCAGCGCGCGCTGCAGCCCAATCTCATGCAGTCGGCCGAAGGTGATCCGATCTTCGTGCACACGGGTCCGTTCGCCAACATCGCGCACGGCAATTCCTCGGTCGTCTCCGATCTCATTGCGTTGCCGCGCGTGGACTATCTCGTGACCGAGGCCGGCTTTGCCACCGAGCTCGGCGCCGAGAAGTTCTTCCACCTCAAGTGCGCGGCGACCGGGCTCGCCCCCGACGCGTCGGTGTGTGTCGTGACGGCACGGGCCCTCAAGAGCCACGTGCCCGGAGCGCCTCTCGACAGCGAAGACGTCGACGCGCTGCGCGTCGGTGCGGCCAACTTGCGCGCGCACGTCGCGAACCTGCGCCAGTTCGGTACGCCGGTGATCGTGGCCGTCAACCGGTTCCCGTCAGATACCCCCGCCGAGCTCGAAGCACTGCGTGAAGAGGCGCTCGCCGCGGGTGCGGTGGCAGTGGCCGCGCACGACGCGTTCGGCCAAGGCGGCGTCGGTGCCACCGAGTTGGCGCAAGCGGTCGTCGATGCGTGTGATGCGAGTACCCGCGGGCCCGTCATCCGTCTGTACGAACTCGACGACGATCCTGTCGAAAAGGTGCGCAAGGTCGCGACGACGCTCTACGGCGCGGCCGATGTGCAATGGGAGCCGGCCGCGACTCGCGCGCTGGATCGGTTCGTGAAAGCCGGCTACGGACGACTGCCCGTCTGTATCGCCAAGAGCAACCTCGCGCTTTCCCACGACCCGAGGCACAAGGGCGCGCCGACGGGCTACACGTTTCCGGTGCGCGAAGTGCGTTTGGCCGCGGGCGCAGGTTTTCTCACGGTGCTCGCGGGCAGCATCGTCACGATGCCGGGCCTTCCTCCGGGATCGCGTTACACGGGCATCGACGTCGGCGAAGACGGTCAGGTCGTGGGCCTTCGGTGACCGCACCGTCGTTGTTGACCCTGCGCACTCCGGACGGGGTCGATGTCGCCGTTCGTGACTTCGGCGGATCCGGCGCGCCGATCCTCTTCGCTCACGCAACCGGATTCTGTGGCGCATTGTTCGCGCCGCTGATCGAGCGACTGCCGTCGCGCTATCGCGGTGTCGCGATCGATCTGCGCGGTCACGGTGATTCGGCTCCTCCGCCCGGCCTCGACTTCGGGTGGCAAGGCTTCGCGACCGATGTCCTGACGGTGATCGACGGCTTGGCGCTCGACCGGCCGTTCGTCGTCGGGCACTCGTGCGGCGCGACTGCGGCGTTCCTGGCCGAGCAACGACGGCCCGGCACCTTCCGTCAGATGTACTGCTACGAACCCGCGATCGCGTTTCGCGACAACGACCAGCTGCCGGGTCCGAATCCGTTGTCCGTCAGCGCGCGCCGGCGCCGGGCGAGCTTCGCCTCGCGCGACGAACTCCTCGGCTATTTGCGATCGAAGCCGCTGTTCGCGCGCTTCGACCCCGCGGTGCTCGACGCGTACGCGGACCACGGCTTCGCGCGCGACGACGACGGAACCTTGCACCTCAAGTGCCTGCCCGAGTACGAGGCGCGCACATTCGAGAACGGCGCCAGCCACAACGGCGTCGGCCGCCTCGACGAGATCACCTGTCCCGTTACGTTGGTCTACGGCGATGCCCCTGATTCGTTCCCGGCGGAGATGGCACAGCTGGTGGAGTCACGATTGCCGCATAGTTGGCAACCGCTTCGCCGCCACTGGCGCGGATCTCCGCCACCACTGCCTCGGACGGCTTCTGCGAGCTTCCCGAGCCGCTCACTGCGGTGCCGACATCATTTACGACGACCCGGGCGCCGCGTCGCGCAAGTTCCAGCGCGTGGCTCCGCCCTAGCCCGGCTCCCGCGCCGGTGACGATCACCGCGCGACCTTCGAACCCGATCGCGCTCACGGTCCTCCCCACTGCAGCCGTCCGGCGAGCATAGAACCTTCGCCGGCTGGGGTGATCGGCTTCGTCAGGCTGACGCCGCCCGATCGAATGCCTGCGCGATGTCGCGGGCGATCTGCGCGGGGTTCTCGTGCGGCCCGAGATGCCCGAGGCCGGCGGCCGTGTGCAGATCGGCGTGTACGACTCCGTCGCGAACTCACAGGGCGGCCAACGCATCGTGGAGTCTTGCCTCGATGCATTCCGCCGGCTCGACGCAGTGATCCACAACGCGGGCATCCTCCGGTACGCGGCCTTCGAGGACCTCACCGACGACGACGTCGATGCGCTGCTCGCAACGCACTTGGCCGGCGCGTTCCACGTGGGCCGGCCTGCGTTCAAGCACATGCGTGCCCGCGGCTACGGCCGCTTCGTATTCACGTCCTCCGGTGCGGGTCTCTTCGGGGGTTTCCATGAGGCTCCCTACATGGCGTTCCACGTGGGCCGGCCTGCTCGGCGTCAACAACGCGGTAGCAATCGAAGGCGCACCCTTCGGTATCCGGTCCAACTGCGTACTTCCGATCGCGTACACACGGATGGCCCACCCCGGGTCCGACCCCATTCATTTCCGAACCGAGGACGCCGAGCTCATGACCGGCGCCGAGAGACTCGGCGACATGCGTCCGGAATTCGTGACGCCACTGGTCGTATACCTTGCCAGCGAAGCGTGCTCGGTCACACAACAAGTCTTCTCGGCGGTGGTGAGCCGCTATGCACGAGTGTTCGTCGGTGCCACGCTCGGGTGGTACGGGCCCACCGACGCTCCCGCAACCGCGGAGGACATCAACGATCACCTCGACGAGATCACCGACCGCACGACCTACTTCATTACGAGGTCGGTGTTCCACGAGGGAGCGCTGGTGATAGAGAACGCGCCGCGCTGAACTCGCGCCTGGTTCTAGTCTGACTGATCAGCTCAGCCGGCGGATGAGGCTGCTGGTGTCCCATCGCGCGCCGCCCATCTCGACGATCTCCGCGTAGTAGCGGTCGATCAACTTCGTGATCGCGAGCGAGGCGCCGTTGCCGTGCGCTTCGTCGATGCAGATGCCGAGGTCCTTGCGCATCCACTGCACGGCAAAGCCGAAATCGAACTCGGCGCGCACCATCGTAGGGCCGCGGTTCTCGAGTTGCCACGACCCGGCGGCACCCTTACCGATCACGTCGATCACGGTCTCCCTATCGAGCCCGGCGCGCCTGCCGAAGTCGAGCGCTTCCGCGAGACCCTGCAGCAGCCCGGCGATCGCGATCTGATTGACCATCTTCGTGAGCTGGCCGCTGCCGCTCGGGCCGAGCAGCGTGCACGCGTTGCTGTACGCGGCCATGAGCGGCGCGACCGAGTCGAACGTTGCCTGATCGCCGCCGCACATGATGGTGAGCGTGCCGTTCACGGCACCCGCTTGACCGCCGGAGACCGGAGCATCGATGAAGCCGACGCCGCGTGCCGCGGCGAGCGACGACAGCTCACGCGCGAGCGTTGCCGACGCGGTGGTGTGGTCGACGATGATGGCACCGCGTTCGAGCGCAGCCAGTACGCCCTCGCGGCCGAGCACGACGTGACGCACGTCGTCGTCGTTACCGACACAGACGAACACGGCGTGCGCACCGGTCGCCGCGGCCGCAGAGTTCGCGGTCACGACACCGCGGTGTTCGCCGGCCCACTGCTGCGCTTTGGGTGCACTGCGGTTGTACACGCGCACGTCGTGACCCGCGGACGCGAGATGACCAGCCATGGGAGCGCCCATGACTCCGAGCCCGATGAACGCCACTGTCGTCATCGCGTAAGGTTCGCACATGGACGGTGACATCCGATTCAAGATCGCGGCGGCCCGACGAATTCTCTTTCGCGCCGGCCTCGACCGTGACGACATCGCCGGTCAAGTCACGGCTCGTGTGAGCGGTGAAGAAGCTCTGTGGACGACGCCGCTCGAGCTCTTCGACGAGACGATGCCCGATCACGTCGTCAAGATGCCGTTCGGCGCCAAGGCGACAGCGAACCGCGTGATCGAGATCGATGGTGAAGCGCGTCCGGTGACAACAGCCTCGCGTTGGGTCGAGGCGATCTACCGCGCCCGCTCCGACGTCGGTTGTGTCATCCACACGCACGCGGCGTACATCGCCGCTGTGGCAACGACCGGTGAGTCGGTACAGCTGTACAACAATCGCTCGCTGGTCTTCGTCGGCGAGCAGGCGTTCTACGACGACGACGGGCTGCGCACCGACTCACCCGAGCACATCGTCGCCGCGCTCGGCGACAAGAGCGTGCTCATCATGCGCAATCACGGGGCCGTGATCGTGGGCGATTCCGTCGAGATGGCAACAGCCCAGGCTGTCCTGTTGGAGAAGGCCGCGCAGATCCATGTGCTGGCCAAGTCGATCGGCGGTCGACCCTTCGCCGACGATCCCCGTCTGATTCAGCGCGGCGCTCCGCACCGTGCCAATCTCTGCCTTGTGTGGGATGCACACGTGCGTCGTCTGCGCCGCAGTGATCCCGAGCTCTTTGCATGACGGGAGAATCCAATGGGAATCTGTGATGGACGTACCGCGGTCGTGACAGGCGCGGGGCGTGGCATCGGCCGTTCGCACGCGCTGGCATTTGCCGGCGAAGGCGCGAACGTCGTGGTGAACGATGTCGACCCCGAGGTCGCGCAAACGGTCGTCGACGAGATCGTTGCCGGCGGCGGCAAGGCCACGGTCAGCTCACACGACGTCGGATCGTGGAGCGGTGCCGAGGCGATGGTGAAAACCGCGATCGACACGTTCGGCCGTCTCGACACGCTCGTGTGCAACGCGGGCAACCTGCGCGATCGCATGCTCGTCAACATGACCGAAGAAGATTGGGATTCGGTACTCCACGTGCATCTGAAGGGGCACTTCTGCCCGTTGCGCCACGCCGCGGCCTATTGGCGCGATTGCAGCAAGGCGGGCGAGAACGTGGCCGGGCGAGTGGTGTTCACGACGTCGGGCTCCGGTCTGTTCGGCAACATCGGCCAGGCCAACTACGTGTCGGCCAAGGCCGCGATCGCGATCCTCGGTCGATCGGCGTCGGCCGAGCTCAAGCGCTACGACGTCACGGTGAATGTCATCGGCCCGGTGGCCCGCACCCGCATGAACGACAGCCTCGAGCGTTACAAGAAGCCGACCGAACCCGTGGCCTTCGATGCGCTCGATCCCGACAACGTGTCGCCGTTGATCGTCTGGTTGGGCAGCGACGACTGCGATGTCACGGGTGAGATCTTCGAGATGACCGGCGGCCGGCTGGGTGTCTTCGAAGCAGCGCGGCGGGGCCCGTTCATCGAACGGGACTCTCGGTGGACGCCGGCCGAGGTCGGTCCGGCCGCGCGCCGGCTCGTGGCCGAGCGCTACTTCGTGCCGGTCGCCGGTACGCCCGAGTTCGCGGCGTGGCACCCGATACCGGCACAGATTGCGGCTACCGAGTAGGTCGTCGCGATGCAGGCTCGTCACGAAGTGAGGACTGTCGCGTTGTCGGTGACGTCCCAGTCGATGGTGATGCCGAGCCCAGGGCCCGCCGGCGCCTGCACGTAGCCCTCTGCGTCGGGCTCGATCGTCGTCTTCATCCCGAAGTCGAGCCACCCCTTTGGCTCGGGCACTTCGAAGAACCGGCAATTGGCCGCGCTGAGGCTCCAATGCAGGTGCGCCGCCTGCACGAGGGTGCTGCCGTAGCACCGTGGCTCGAGCCGGCGGGAGAACGACTCGGCCAGCGCGCCCGCTTTGCGCAGAGTAGTGAGCCCTCCCTGCACGTCCGCGGCGCAGCGCACGATGTCGACCGCGCCGTGACGCACGAGCTCCGCGTAGTCACGCAGGCCGCGCACGCGCACCTCACCGTTGGCGATCGGCACGTCGAGTGCCCGGCACAGCTCGACATAGCCCTCGATGTCGTCATCGGGCAGCGGCGCTTCGAACCATTCGAACTCGAGCTCGTCGAGCACGCGGCCGACGCGCAGTGCGCCCTGACGGTCGTAGCTGTTCACGGGGTCGAGGATCAACGCGAAATCGGCACCGACCGCGCCTCGCATCGCACGGCACGACTCGATGTCGCGCGCCGGCACGTCGAAGGTGTGCAGCTTGTACCCGTGCATACCGCGCGACTTGGCCGCTCTCGCGGCGTCCGCCGCTACATCAGCCGACGGTTGTGCGAGACCCGATGCATACGCCGCGATGCGCGAGCGCTGCGCGCCGAGTAGTTGGTACAGCGGCAGGTCGACCGACTTGGCGGCGAGGTCCCACAGAGCGATGTCGATCGCGCTCGCAGCGCTGCGGATGGAAGTGAAATAGCCGAGCTGTTGGATCGACTGCCACAGCGCCTCGCGTTCGGTGACATCGCGACCGACCACGATGGGGCGGATGTACTGCGCGATCGCGTCCGCGACCTCGTGGCGCCCTCCGGGGAGCCACGTCGATGCGCACCCCTCGCGGCCTTCGGCGTCGACGACGCGCACCAGGTTGATCACTGGTTCGAATTCGGGCAGCTGGTCATTCCACTTCAACCGGATGTCGGGGACGACCACGACGCGGACGTCGACGGACGTGATCGGGGCGGGCACGATCAACGCCCTTTGAACGACGGCGCCCTGCGCTCGACGAAGCTCATGAGGCCCTCGCGGGCGTCTTCGGTGCGAGCGTTGGCGGCCTGGTAGAACGCTTCGAGCTCGAGGCTCGTGGCCAGGTCGACGGTGAGCGAACGATGGATCAAGGCCTTGGTCAATCCGATGGCTTGCGTCGGTCCCGAGGCCAATCGATGCGCCAGCGCTTGCGTGGTCGCCATCAACTCCTCACGGGGGACGACGCGGTTGACGAGGCCGATGCGTTCGGCGTCGGCGGCACCCAGGTCGTCCCCGAGGAACAGCAGCTCCTTCGCGCGGTTGAGGCCGACGAGGCGGGGCAACAAGAACGCGGCACCACCGTCGGGAACGATGCCGCGTCGGGCGAACACCTGCACGAATCGGGCGTCGTCCGCGGCGACGAGCAGATCGCAGGCCAAGGCCATCTGCACGCCGACACCCGCGGCCACGCCGTTGATGGCACCGACGATCGGCTTGGTGCATTCGAGCATCGACGAGATGAGGTCGTGGGCGCCGTCGCGCATCGACCGCGCGGCTTCGAGCGCTTCGGGGGGCGGGCCGTTGGTCCCGCGACTCGACCGCAGGTCGGCGCCCGAGCAAAAGCCTCGCCCGGCACCGGTCAACACGATGGCGCGCACGCCATCGCTCGTCGAGCTGTCGATGAACAGCGCCGTCAGTCGCCGGCGGTTGTCGACGGTGAGCGCGTTGAGCACTTCGGGCCGATCGAGAGTGATCCATGCGACCGCGTGCGGGTCGATCTCGAAGCGCACCTCGGTTTCGTTCAGGTCGGTCATCGCGAGCCTTCGGCGGCTTCGGCGCGCTTGAGCTCTTCGACGAAGATCGGGAGCCCGACTGTCAACGAGTGCACCCCGAGCACGCTCACCAGTTGGAACACCTCCATGATCTCCTGGCGCGTGGCACCGAACTCGAGCGCTTGGCGGATATGCGCCCGCACGCCGGGCATGTACATGTGCGTGACGCTGGCGTTCAGGCCGATCGCGATGAGCTCTTTCGTCTTCGGGTCGAGCGCCCCGTGGTGCCATGGCACCGACGAAAAGCGCTCGTACTGCTCGAAGAAGTCGAGATCGAGGCCGATGATCTCGTCCCACACCTCGTCGAAGTAGCCGCGGCTGGTGCGAAACGCCTCTTTCAGGCGCTCCTTGCGTTCTTGGAATGGGAGATCATCGGTGGTCGTCATCAGGTCACTTTCGGGTCGACCGGGCTTTCCCCGGGGATGCTGGCTATGATCGGCGGCACGATTCGCAGGCGATACGCGAAGTCGACAAGGGAGGGGTCCTTATGCGCGTTCGACGGGCACTTGCATTCTTGGCGGCAATAGCCGTCGTTGCCACCGCCTGTGGCGACGACGGGGGTGATGGCGAAGCGTCGCCGACCACGACGCCTGGCGCGACGACGACGGCGGGCGGGCCGACGACGACCAAAGCGCCGGTGAGTGGGGGGACGCTGGTCTTCGGCAACTTCTCCGAGCCGGCCAGCCTCGACAACGTGGTGTCGACCGGCAGCGGTACGACCGGCGGCACCGAGATGGCCGCGGTGTTCGACACCCTCATGCGGTACAACCCCGACACCGGCGAGTACGAGGGCCGTACCGCCGAGACGGTCACGCCGAGCGCCGACTTCCTCGAGTGGACGATCAAGTTGCGTGCGGGCATCAAGTTCAGCGACGGCTCGCCCTACGACGCCGAAGCAGTTGCCTTCGGGCTCAACCGCCATCGCGTCGGCACCAGCATCCCGGCGAGCGAATGTGCCACGTATTACGTGTGCCCGCGCAACAGCACGTCGTCGGGCGTGTACATGGCGCTCGTGAAGGACATCCAGGTCGTCGACGCGACGACGCTGAAGGTCACGCTCAACGAACCGTGGAGCGCGTTCCCGTACGCGCTGTCCGACGAGGCCAGCCAGATCCCGTCGAACACAGAGTTGAAGCGCGTCTGCACGGCGACGGCACCGATCCGCGAGTGCACGGCGTTCAGCCTCAAGCCCGTGGGCGCCGGCCCGTTCATGGTGCAGTCCTTCGTGCCGAAAGAGGCCATCACCATGGTCAAGAACCCCAACTATTGGGGCGGCCAGGTATACCTCGACGGCTTCAAGAGCATCAGCATCAACGACCAGGGTGGCGCCCAGACCTACGACGGTTTGAAGACCGGCACGTTCAACGTGGTCTACCTGCGCACGCCGGCGACCGTCTTCGACGCGAAAGAGGCCAAGCACCCCGGGTTCAGTGAGACCAGCCACGGCGGAGGACTCATCCTGTTGAACACGGGTGTGACGGTCACCTGCACCGGCGGCCAGCCCGCGTCGTGGTGCGAGGGCAAGCCCGATGGCCCGACCAAGAGCACCCCGGCCACGGAGAACCTCAAGGTGCGCCAGGCCATCCAAGCGGCCATTGACCCGAACGTGATCGACCAGCGAGCCAACGATGGCAAGGGCCATCCAGGTTCGGCCCTGCTGCAGGACGATTTCCGGTGGAACCCGGGTGTACCGGCGCCGAAGTACGACCCTGAGCGCGCGAAGCAACTCGTGGCCGAGGCGAAGGCCGAGGGTTGGGACGGCGAAGTGCGCATGCTGTACAGCAACGGCAAATTCGCGGTCGACGTGGCGCTCACGACACAGGCCCTGCTCGAAGCGGTCGGCATCAAGACCGTGGTCGATACGAGCAAGGACACCACTGCTCAGGTCGTGCAGGTGATCTCACAGCGCGACTTCGAGCTTACGGGCTGGGGCACCACCATCACCAACGACGACGGCGCGGCCGCCGCGCTCGCGCAGAACCTGGCCAGCACCAGCACGAGCAACCGGGTCGGCTACAGCAACCCGGCGGTCGACCAGGCGCTCAAGGACTTGCGCAAGGCCAAGGACGACACGGAGAAGAAAGCCGCCTACAAGATCATCCTCGAGAACGTCTACCGCGACGTGCCGATCTACGCGTGGGCCAAGATCGAAGCCAGGATCATCTGGAGCGACAAGGTCAACGGCATCACGCCCAACCACTCCGGTGTTTTCTTCCTGCACGACGCCTGGATGGAGCAGTAGCCGTCCGTTACGTCGCGTTTCGCAGCAGCTACCCACACTGGATGTAGGTAGCTGCTGCGAAACAGAACGCTGAGCTACACGGGAGGGCCGTCCGGCACCACGCCGAGTTGCTGCATCATCGCCATCGCGTCGAAGACACCCCAGTGATCGGCCGCGAGACCGTCGTCGCCGAAGCGCACGATGTCGATGAGGGCTACGTCGACGCGCTTACCGGTTGGTGGGATGCCCATGAAGTCGCCCTGATGGGTCCCGGTGAAACGCACTCGCGCGACGGCTTTGTCGCCGCTCGCCAGAAGGTCTTCGACGTGATGGTGCAGATCGGGAAACGCGGCGAGCTGCATCCGGAAGAAGTCCTTTACCCCCTCCTTCGTCGGTGTCAGGCCGGGGATCTGTTCATGCTCGACGAAGTCGTCGGCCAACAACTCGCCGAATCCGTCGATATCGCCGGCGTTGACCAGCTCGTAGAAACGCCCCAACGTTGCAGCATGATCCATCGTTGTCTCCTTCGACCGGCAGATCATTGCACGCCAACGCCGCAGGTGGGCGGGGCGGTCGAACGCACGCCGGGACGTCGGCCGTCAGACCTTGCTCAGCCCGACCACGGAACGTCGCGATCGGTGCGTTCCTCCGCCGGCAGCCCCAACACCCGCTCCGCAATCGTGTTCTTCTGGATCTCGGTCGTACCGCCGCCGATCGTCGCCGAGCGTGAGCTGAGCAATGCCTTGACGAGGTCGAGTTGCTCGCTGCCGTCGCCCATGTTCGATTCGGCCATCACGTCGGGCTGGCGCATCTCGTAGTCGTCGATCAACATGCCGCGCGGCCCGAGCAGATCGGTGCACAGTGCGAACACCCGCTGCGGCAGGATCCCCGCCGCCAGCTTCAACACCGACCCCTCCGGCCCGGGGGCGCCCCGTTGCTGTTGCTCGGCGCGCCACGCGGTGAGGCGCAAGACCTCGGCCTCGCTCCACACTTTCGCCAGCTCATCGCGCCGGGCCGTGCGGCACGATGCGTCGTCACCGACCTCGTCCCACAGCCGCATTGCATGTGCAATCGGACCGAACCCACGCGGCCGGCGCACGTTCTCGCCGTTGTGGGCGCGCTCGGTCATCAACGTGCCGATCGTGACGCGCCAGCCTTCGCCCGGTGGGCCGACACGCAGAGCATCGGGGATGCGCACGTCCTCGAGGAACACCTCGTTGAACTCTGCTTCGCCCGAAATCTGCCGTAGCGGCCGCACCTCGACACCCGGCGTGTGCATGTCGCACAAGAAGAAGGTCAGGCCCTTGTGCTTGGGCACGGTCGGATCGCTGCGGGCGATGAGGATGCCCCACTTGGCGCGGTGCCCCATCGACGTCCACACCTTGTGTCCGTTGACGACCCACTCGTCACCGTCGCGCTCGGCGCGCGTCGCCAGGTTGGCGAGGTCGGAGCCCGCGCCGGGTTCGCTGAACAGCTGACACCATTGCTCCTCGCACGTGAAGATGGGCCGCAACAGACGCTGCTGCATGTCGGTGCCGAAATTGACGATCACTCTCGCGGCCATGCCGATGCCGACGAAGTTCTGCAAGAAGTTGCGCGGCGCCTCGGCCTCGTAGAGCCGCGTTGTCACGAGCTCTTGCAGCGCGGCGTCGACGCCAAGGCCTCCGAGGCCCACCGGGAACTGCACCCAGGCCAGACCCAGATCGAACTGGGCGCCCCAGAACTCTGGCGCGGGTGTCGTCGCCGGCGGATGACTCGTGAGCAGTTGCTCGATCCGGGCAACGATCTCTTCGCGGGCGGTCATGAGTCAGGAACTGCGCAGCACAGTACCCGGACGCGCCTCGGTCGGCGTGTCGTTGTCGATCGTGCACTCGCCGGCGACGAAGACACCGCGGTAGCCCCGCGCCCCTTGGTAGAGCCGCGGCGCGCCACCGGGTAGATCGTGCACCACGCGCACGGTGCCGACCGCGAGCTCGTTCGGGTCGACGATACAGATGTCGGCAGCGGCGCCGACGCGCAGCTCGCCCCGATCGGCGAGACCATAGAAGCGGGCTGGTCGTGACGTCATCAACGCGACCGCGTGTTCGAGCGCGAGCTGTTGCCGTTCGACGACGAGCTCTCGCAGCATGTAGGTGGGATAGCGATAGTTCGTCACCGACATCACGTGGGCGCCGGCGTCACCCAGCGCCAGCAGCGTGCCCGGGTCGACGATCAACGCCTGCGCGCCGACGCGGTTGCGGTTGGCCACCATCATCTGCACGAGCGTGGTGAGCCGGTCGGCGATGACCGTGTCGCAGAGGAAATCGATGGCACCGCGATTGCAGCGGGCGGCTGCGTCAGCGATCGTGAGCCCCACCAACTCGGGCGCTGACGGCGACGCCGCCAGGACCCATTCGTCGTAGCGAGGTGCGAACCGGGCGTTCGGGTCGGCGGCCTCGAGCGCCCGCCGTGTTGCGGGGTCGGCAAGCAGCGCGAGCCGAGCCTCGACCGGGAGATCGAAGAAGTGGCCGAGCACGGGTTCCCATCCGCCGAGACGCGCCACGAACGAGGGCTCGTCCCATCGCAACAACACGCTGACCGGCAACGCGGAGATCTGCGGGGCGACGGTGACGCCGCTGGCGTTGAGGTCGTGGTTGTGCGACAGCACATCGGGCCACACCGAGTCGGTGAACTCGGCGTGGAACGGGCTCCACGTCAAGCGGGCGCCGGCGCGGCGACTCCAGTCGGCGTAGCGTGTGACCTCCGCATTGAGTGCGACCGCGTCGCCACCGAACTTGGCCTCGACGTTGACCTGCCACGTGCGCCCGGCACAGGCCTCGACCAACGCCTGTAACTCTTCGTCGTCGGCGAAACGGCTCGGCACCGGGTCGCCGTAGCCGTCGACGTGATTGGGCCCACGCGAGGTCGCGAAACCGAGCGCGCCCATCGCGATCGCTTGTCGCAATTCGGCGACCATCACGGCCCGGTCGGCTGCGGTCGCACGTTGGCCCCGCGCGCGATCACCCATCGCGAAATAGCGCAGGGCCGAATGAGGTACGAAACCGGCGACGTTGACCGCCAACGGCTGCGCTTGGACGAACGCGAAGTACTCACTCCATGTCGACCACGTGAACGGGACGCCCAGCGTCGTGCAGCTGTACGGGATCTCTTCGACGCGTTCGAGCGAGCGCAACAAGTACTCGGCGCCACCGGTGGGCGCGGGCGCGATGCCGAAGCCACACAACCCGATCACGACGCTGGTGAAGCCGTGCAGATTGGACGGCGCCACGGTGCCGTCCCAGCACAACTGCGCGTCGAGATGCGTATGCGGATCGATGAAGCCGGGCGTGACCCAACAGTCGCCGGCGTCGACGGTGCGCTCGGCCGGACCGGCATCCCCCGGTGCCGCGATGGCCGCGATCGCGCCACCGCGAACGGCGACATCGGCCCGACGCGCGGGAGCGCCGGTGCCATCGACGACGGTGCCGTTGCGGATGACGAGATCGTGCATGAGCTGAGCTTAGTGAGACGGCGTAGTGTGCGATCCATGCTCCAAGGAGAGAAGATTCTCGTCACCGGTCCGGCAGGTCAGATTGCGTTCCCGCTGGCCTCGATGCTCGCCCGCGACAACGACGTCTGGGGCATCGCTCGATTCGGCGATGCATCGTCGCGGGCGCGGGTAGAGGCCGCCGGCATCACGACGCGTGCGATCGATCTCGCCAGCGGCGACTTCGACGATCTGCCGACCGACTTCACCTACGTCTTGCATCTCGCCACGTTCCGCAACGGTGGCCTCGACTACGACGAAGCGATGCGTGTGAACGCCGAGGGCACCCACCTGTTGCTCGAGCACTGTCGCGCCGCGAAGGCTGCGTTGATCATGTCGACGGCCGAGGTCTACAAGCCGCAACTCGACCCGATGCACGTGTATCTCGAGACCGATCCGTTGGGTGACTCCAACTCGCTGTTCGACGCGACCTATTCGATGTCGAAGATCGCGCAAGAAGCGGTTGCGCGATCTTGTGCGCGTGCATACAACCTGCCCGTCGTCATCGCCCGCATGAACGCGTCGTACGGGGACAACGGTGGCCTGCTCGCGTACCACCTCGATTGGATACAGAGCGGCCGACCGGTGATGGTCAAGTGGGATCCGGCGATGTACAGCCCGATCCACCAAGACGACATCTACGGCCAGACCGAATCGCTGCTGCAGGCCGCGAGCGTGCCGGCCACCATCGTCAACTGGGCCGGCGACGAGCCGGTCGCCGCCCAAGAGTGGTGTGCGTATCTCGGCGAGCTCGTGGGTATCCAACCCGAGGTCGTCGTCAAAGAAGTACCCGGCGGGATTCGCGGCATCATCCTCGACGCGACCAAACGTCGCGCGATCACGGGGCCGTCGACCGTCACGTGGCGCGACGGCCTGCGTCGCCTCGTCGAGTCGCGTGGGCACCTCCCCACGAGCGCACATCGCCAAGCAGACCGGTTGCTCTCGTCGTTCACCGAACCCGCGACCTGACGATGGCCGATCGTCGCGGCGCCTTTCGTTGGCAGCGACGCTTCAACCGATTCTTCGTGTGGCTCTTCCACCTACGGCGAGGCCGGTTGGCCTTCCGCAAGACCCCGTCATTGGTCTTGCACACGGTGGGGCGACGATCGGGCCAGCCGCGGGAGACACCGCTGCTCTATCTCCCGCTCGACGACGGACGGCTGGCCGTCGTCGCGTCCAACGGCGGTGACGACCGCACGCCCGCATGGTGCCTCAATTTGATGCATCGGCTCGACGTCGAGGCCGAAGTCGGCCGTGAACGACGATCGTTCACCGCGGCGCTGGCCACGGATACCGAGCGCGCCGAGCTCTGGCCCCGCGTGACGGCGAGTTACTCCGGCTTTGCCAAGTATCAAACCCGCACAGATCGGGTGATTCCTATTGTGTTGTTGTCCCCTCGTGCCGACACTAAACGGTGACGCTGTACGCGGAAGGGAACACGATCGCATGAGCAGACGGCGGGTGCTGCTGGCGTGGGCCGTGGGCGTGGTCCTCCTGACGGTCGCACCGCTGGCGCCCGTTACGGCGTCCGGGCCGGTCGAGCCGGTGCTGGCGGCAGCGCCGTCGCCGGTGGCCGCGATCGACGCCGAACACGTCGAGGGTCAGGTTGTCGTGCGCTTCGCCGCGTCGACGAGCGACGCCGCCAAGGACACGGCGCTGTCGGTCGCCGGGCTCGAGACCGAACCCGTCGCACGCGCCGGTGACGCAGTCGTCCTCCAGACCAAGCCCGGTCAATCGGTCGAGTCGGCCCTCGCTGCGCTGCGCACGCGCGCCGCCGTGCGCTATGCCGAGCCGAACTACCTGTGGCGCACGAGCACCGTGCCCAACGACGCGCGCCTGGGCGACCAGTGGGCCTTGCGCAACACGGGCCAGAACGTGAACGATTGGCCGAGCACTGCCGGCGTCGACATCGACGCACCCGCAGCGTGGGACATCACGACCGGCAGCACCGACGTCGTCGTGGCCGTCATCGACAGCGGCATCGCGTACGACCATCCCGACCTCGCCGCGAACATGTGGACCAATCCGGGCGAAAGTGGCGGAGGTCGCGAGAACAACGGCATCGACGACGACGGCAACGGATACGTCGACGACTATCGCGGATGGGATGTCGTGGGCGCGTCCCGCGCGTCCGCGACGGACTCGGACAACGACCCGCGCGACATACACGGCCACGGCACTCATGTCGCGGGCATCATCGGCGCGGTCGGCGACAACGGCATCGGTGTGGCCGGCGTGGCGTGGCACGTGCGCCTCATGCCGGTGCGCGTATTCGACGAAGAAGGCGTCGGGACATCGGCCGATATCGCCGAAGGCTTCGCCTACGCCGGCAAGATGGGCGCGCGGATCGCGAACTACAGCGGCGGCGGATCGACGTTGTCGGAAGCGGTGCACGACGCGATCGAGTCGTACCCGAACACGCTCTACGTCGTCGCTGCCGGCAACGACGGACAAGATCTCGACAGCGACAGCGACAACCACAACACCTACCCGTGCGAGTTGCCCCTCGCCAACATCGTCTGCGTCGGCGCGACGACGCAGACCGACGCGCTTGCCGGCTTCTCGAACTACAGCGACAAACACGTCGACCTCGCCGCGCCGGGCACCAACATCTTGAGCACCTACCCGGCGTTCTTGTTGAACGAGACCTTCGAGACCGATCCATTCGGCGGCGTGTCGCCCCGCTGGACCACGGGCGCGGCGCCGGGGAGCGTCAATACGTGGGCTCGGAATACGCCCTACACCCCGGGGTCCGGTTCGTACAGCGTCACCGACTCACCACCGGTGGGCGTCGACTATCCGAACGACAACAACTCGTGGATCCAAACAGCCGACGCGCTGAACCTCGCCGGCCAGAAGGGCTGCCGGTTGCAGTATTCGGCGTACATCGACGTCTACAGTGAGTTCGGCAACGATTTCTTCTACGTGTCGGGTAGCGCCGATGCGGCGATCATCGGTAGCGATGTCTTGCGCGCGTGGTGGGGTACCGGTGGCGTCGACGACGTCATCGACATCTCGGATTTCGACGATGGACCGTTGTACTTGCGCTTCGGCCTGTCGACCGACGAGGACATAGCGAGGGACGGCGTCTACGTCGACGACATTCGTGTCGTCTGTCTCGAGTCGACCTATAGCGGTGGCGGTGCGCTAGAGCTCGCGTACCTGAGCGGTACGTCGATGGCGACGCCGCACGTCGCGGGTGTCGCCGCGCTCGTGTTGTCGCACACCCCGTCGCTCAGCACCGCGGGCCTGCGTAGCGCAATCGTCGACTCCGGCGATGTCGTCGCGAGTCTCGCGGGGAAGACCACCAGTGGCCGTCGCCTCGACGCGTTCGCCGCGGTGTCGGCCGGGGCGGCCATGTCGTCGTTTACTTCGTTGGTGCCGTGGCGGTTGGTGGATACGCGGTCGGCGCCGTTGGTGGCGGTGCCGGCGGATGGGGAGTTGGATGTGTCGGTGTTGGGGGTTGGTGGGGTGCCGGGTTCGGGTGTGGGTGCGGTGGTGTTGAACGTGACCGCGGTTGATGCGGTGGCGTCGGGGTATGTGACGGTGTGGCCGAGCGGTGAGGAGCGGCCGTGGGCGTCGTCGTTGAATTTTGTGCCGGGTCAGGCGGTGGCGAATTCGGTGGTGGCGAAGGTGGGCGCGGACGGCAAGGTGTTGCTGTGGAATGCGGCTGAATCACCGGCGTCGGGTTCCGTGCATTTGGCCGTCGACGTCGTCGGTTGGTTTCCGGCGTAGTTCCCGTTCAACTCTCGAGCGCCAGCTCCAACACCGTGCCGATGTCGTCGACGAAGTGCAGCGTCAACTGACTGCGCACGTCGTCGGGTAACTCGTCGGCGTCGAGCTCGTTCGCTTTCGGCAGGATGACCGTCCGCAGACCGGCGCGGTGTGCAGCGAGCACCTTCTCCTTGACGCCACCGATGGGCAGCACTCGTCCGTGCAATGTGATCTCGCCGGTCATGCCCACGTCGGGACGCACCCGACGCTGCGTGAGGAAGCTGGCAAGCGCGGTCGTCATGGTGATGCCGGCGGACGGCCCGTCCTTCGGGATGCCACCCGCGGGGAAGTGCACGTGGAACCGTCGGTTCATCGCGGCGGCGTCGATGTCCAGTGACTGCGCATGTGCCCGCAGATACGACAGCGCGATCTCTCCGGACTCACGCATCACCTCGCCGAGTTGACCGGTGAGTGTGAGGCCCGCTTCACCCGGCATGGCCGCGGCTTCGACGAACAACACGTCGCCACCGGCGCCGGTGACGGCGAGACCGGTCGCGATGCCGGGCACCGTGATCCGTTCGATCGGCTTGTCTTCGGTCACCGGGCGGCCGAGGGCGTCGCGGATCTCGTCGACGGCCACGGTGACCGGCGGTGTCGCGCCGTTGGCGATGGTCGTCGCGGCCTTGCGCACCAGTCGGTCGAGTCGTTGCTCGAGTCGCCGCACGCCCGCTTCACGGGTGTAGCCGGAGATGACGGCGCGCATGACCTCGTCGCTCAGCACGACCTCGTCGGGCTGCACGCCGTTGCGTTCGTAGATGCGCGGCACCAGGTGGTCGCGGGCGATCGCCAGCTTCTCGACCTCGCTGTAGCCGCTGATCGAGATCAGCTCCATGCGATCGAGCAGCGGTGCGGGCATGCGGTCGAGTGTGTTCGCGGTCGCGATGAACACCACCGAGGACAGATCGAGCTCGAGCTCGAGATAGTGGTCGCGGAAGGTGTGGTTCTGCGCCGGGTCGAGGACTTCGAGCAGCGCCGAGGTCGGGTCACCCCGCCAATCCGCGCCGAGCTTGTCGATCTCGTCGAGCAATACCACAGGGTTCATCGAACCGGCGTCGATCAACGCCCGCACGATGCGACCGGGGCGGGCGCCGACGTAGGTGCGGCGATGCCCACGGATCTCGGCCTCGTCATGGATGCCGCCGAGCGCGGCGCGCACGAACTTGCGACCGAGCGCGCGAGCGACCGATTCGCCGAGCGACGTCTTGCCGACACCCGGGGGGCCGACGAGCACGAGGATCGTGCCGGCACGGCGATGCGCGCCGGTGTCCACGTTGCGCTCGGCCCGCAGCTTGCGCACCGCGAGGAACTCGATGATGCGGTCCTTGACCTCGTCGAGACCGGTGTGGTCGGCGTCGAGCACGGTGCGAGCGTGTGCGAGGTCGTAGTTGTCGTCGGTGCGCGAGTTCCACGGCAGCTCGAAGATGGTGTCGAGCCAGGTACGGATCCAGCTGGACTCCATCGACTGCTCACCGACGCGCTCGAAGCGATCGATCTCTTTGAGAACCGCATTGCGCACGGCATCGGAGACGTCGAGCTCTGCCAGGCGCGTGCGGTAGTCGGCGATGGCGTTGTCGCCACCCTCGCCGAGCTCTTTGCGGATGGCCTCGAGCTGGCGACGCAAGATGACCTCGCGCTGGTTCTTTTCGAAGCCGTCGCTGACGTCACGCGCGATCGATGCGGTGACGTTGGCTTCGGCGAGCGCGTCGCGGGCCCAGTCGATGGCTTTGTGCAACCGCTCCAGGACATCGACCGTCTCGAGGAGATCGACCTTCTGGTCGAAGTCGAGATTGGGCCACCAGCCGATGGTGTCGGCCAGCGCGCCCGGGGAACGAACGTCGTTGAGCAGGCCGGTGAGCTGGCGCCCGCCGACCGTATCGAGCAACTCGCGCGCGATCTCGCGATAGGTCGCGGCCAGCTCGGTGATCGCGGGCGTGGTCTCGTCGTCGTCGAGGCGATCGACCTGCACCCACAGCGCGGCGGTATCGCCGACGACGCCTTGTCCGATCCGCACCCGGGCGATGCCGCGCACCACCGCGGCCAGCGAGCCGTCGGGCAGCGAGCCGGATTGCTCGATACGGGCCAGCGTGCCGACCCGGGCGTAGACGCCCTCGCGACGGGGCACGATGACGAGCTCGTCGCCGGCCTTCGCGTGTTGCAGGGTGCGGCGGGCGTCGTCGGTCTCGGCCCGGATGGTGACGACCATCTCCGGGAAGACGACGCCGGATGACACCGGAAGTACGGGAAGAGTCAGGCGGGATTCGAGGTTGGGATCGGTGGAGGTGGCCATGACGGCATCCTTGCGCAGACATCGGGGCTGTGATTACATAATTACAACTCGGTAGTGTAACCGGGGGGCAGGCTGGAGTATTCCGATGACCGATCCCGTGACGTTCTTCCGTGAAGCGATCCCCTCGGAGTGGTTCACCGGCCCGGTCGATGTCATCTTCGACCGCGACGAGATCCTCGTGGCCGGCTGCCTCGCTCCCGAGATCGACCCCGCGGAGTTCCGTGAACGCAGCCGGCCGCACCGGGTCCGCATCGCGAGCCAGGCCGAAGCCCGTTACCTCCGCAAGGTGTCGTGGGCGATCCGCCAAAATGACACCGAAGTGCGCTTCACCACGGTGAGCGTGCCCGTCATGACCCGCCTGCGCATCGACGAGCGCACGGTGCTCGACGCCCTCATCGACGGCGGCCTCGCCCGCACCCGCAGTGAGGCGCTGGCCTGGTGTGTCCGCCTCGTCGGCCGGCATCAACGGGAGTGGCTCGACGAGCTGGTGACCGCCACCGAGGCCGTCCGAGCCGTGCGCGAACGAGGCCCACGCCTCTGAGGTCGTGGCGGTCGGCCCGAGAGGCCCTGATTTTCACGACGGCACACGAAGCGGGAGCGTCGCGCCACCGAGATACGCGGCGAAGCCATCGGTGGCGTCGATACGACCATCGCGGTCCACGACGAGCGCTTGCGCGCCGGTGCCGCCGAGCAGATCGAACGGATTCGCCGAACCGCGCAGCAGCACCGCTTTGGCCAATACCTCGGCCGCCCACGAGCGGGCCGTGATCACACACGCCAGCGTGAGATCGGAATCAGACGGCAGGCCGGTAGCGGGGTCGATGAGATGATGACGTGGCGCACCGTCGACCTTCCAGTGCCGCTTCAACGACGTCGAGGTCGCGACCGCGCCATCGGCCACCCCGACCCGGACAATCGGCGCGGCCACCGTGGGATGCTCGACATCGATCGTCCAGCCGGCACCTTCGGGAGAGCGGCCGCGCACGCGGAGGTCGCCGCCCAGGTTGATGCACACACCATCGGCGCCGGCCTCTATCGCCTCATCCGCGACGATGTCGGCACCCAGGCCTTTGCCGATGCCACCGGGGTCGAAGCCCGTGCCCGCGGGCAGGCGTACGGCGTGCTCGGTGAGTTCGATATCGGTGCAGCCGAGCAACAGCGCGCTGATGCCGGCCGCGGGCGCATCACCCAACGTCTCGAACGACCGGTCGTAGCCGGCGCGGATGATCGCGCCGAGCACCGTCGGGTCGAAGCTGCCGCCGCTGATGCGCCACGCCTCGATGGCCTTTTCGACCAGTCGCAGTGTGTCGTCGGAGACGTCGACGAACTGACCGGCTCGTCTGTTGAGGACGCTGATCTCGCTGTCGTCGATGAACCGGCTCCACCGTCGCTCGAGTTCGTCGATGCGGGCCCGCGCTCGAGCCGCGCCATCATCGGGCCCGCCGACCACGATGACGTGAGCGTCGCTGCCCATCGCCCGAAATTCGAGTTCACTCACCCTGTTGTCGGATCGGACGCATGTACTCCGTCGTGGAGTGCTGGATGAAGTCGGTGGCGAGAAACGCGCGCCGGAGTTCCGGCGAGAGCCCGTCGTAGGGCGAGCTCTGCGAACGGTGACACGCGATCGCCTGCTCGCGCAGTGTCAGATGTTGGCTCACGTCGATAGCCGTCAACTGCGAGTCAGGGGTGCCGAGGCTGTCGACGTCGAGATCGAGGTAGACCGACTCGAATTGCCCGGCGCGCATCTCTTCGACCCAACGGCGCATCAGGCTGTTCGACAGGCAGGCGCGCACGAGCGGTAGCGGGGCCGCGCGGCGCGCCGACACGGCTTCGACGGCTTGGCGGATGTGGTGATGATCGCGATGCCCGTCGCCACCGTCGAGCACCAACACGACGTCAGGCGCGAGGTACGCGAGCCGTGCATCCAGATCGTCGGCGAGATCGTCGATCGCGACCGCGCACAGCGCGCCCTCGGCAAGCTCGCCGTCCCAACCGGAATCGGCGTAGTGCAGCAGCTCGATCGCATCCACGCCCAACACCGCGGCCGCGTCGCGCAACTCCTGCTCGCGGACGTCACCGATCGGCAGATGATCGGTGGCCGGGTCGGTGACCCGTTCGCCGGCCTCGCCCCGGGTCGCGCACACGACGGTCACGCGTGCCCCCGCGGCGGCGGCGTGCACGATGAGCGACCCACAGCCGAAGGTTTCGTCGTCGGGATGCGCGACCACGACGACCAGGTGTTGCCCCGCGCTCGCGATAAGACTGTTCGATTCCATGCGCTCCATTCTGTTGGCGTTTTACAGGTGTATACACCAGTAGAACGCCAAGAGAACGGGTGGGTGGGGTCGGTGGGGGTGGGGTGCGGTTAGTTCTGCAGCGTGGCGATCAGTGGCTTGACGCTGTCGATGGCGATGGAGAAGCCGAGGTTCTGGCTGTCCTGGATGATCGCGGTGTTGATGCCGACGACCTCACCGGCCATGTTGAGCAGCGGTCCACCCGAGTTGCCCGAATTGATGGCGGCGTCGGTTTGGATCAGATGCCCCAGCACCGAGTTGTCGCTGGAGGTGAGGCTGCGCTCCTTTGCGGAGACGATGCCGCTCGTGACGGTCAGCGAACCGTCGAGATCGAGCGCGTTGCCGATGGCAACGACCCCGTCACCGACTTGCAGCGCGTCGGACGATCCGAGCGCCGCCGCGGGGAGGTTCGACGCGCCCTCCAGCTGCAACAGTGCGATGTCGCTCGAGGTGTCGCTGCCGACAACGGTGGCGGCGTACTTGGAACCGTCGGACAGCCTTACGGACAGATTGGTCGCGCTCTCGACAACGTGGGCGTTGGTCAGCACCAACCCGTCGCTCGAGATGATCACGCCCGAGCCGGCGCCAGTGCCCTGCACAGTGCGCCCCCGCTGCGTCGCGGTCGTGGTGAACTCGATGGCGACGACGGAAGCCTGGGATTTTTCGACGACGCTGCGTACGTCACCGCTCGACGACCTCAGCGCCGTCGTCACCGCAGCCGGAGGAGTGGTCGTGGCGGTCGGGGTGGACGGATCACGAAACCATGCGCCGCCGATGACGCCCGCCGCGAGCGCCCCCGCGAGCGCGCCGCCGATCGCACCGCGCACCCATCCACCCCTCGACGCAGGGGGAGGCGTCGAGTGTGTGGTTGCCGTCGCCGGCGGTCCGAATGGAGGCGTATGCGGCCCGGCGGGAGGTGCTGTCGGGGGCCCGGCGGGGGGTGCGGTCCAGACGCCGTAGGGCTGCGTCATGCGGATTCCCTTCTCACGATGGTGACATCAACACTGCGACGCCTGGGTAAAGGCAGTGAAAGAACCGCGTGCAACCTCGGTGAGATCTCGTCCGGATTCTCTCCGGATTCACACCGTTCTTTTGGTTGGCTTTCTCACCCGCCGTAGAGAGTGGTCGGATGCAGGATCTGCAACTCGGCCAGTCGTACGTGGCCGAACGGCATCCGAAGCCTCATCTTGCGCCGCCCGCGTCGTGGCGCGCCCTGGTCTCGGCCGAAGTCAGTCTCGTCTTGGTCTCGGCCGCGGCCATCTTCTCGTTCGGACGCGTCTTCGATTCCTGGGCGTACCTCCGACCGGTCGCCGCCACCGCACTAGTGGCGCACGCGTTCGGTGCGATCCTCCGCCGCCGTCGGTGGCGGTCATTCGCGGCGCTTCCGTCGAGCGTGATCGTCGTCGCCATCGCGGGCGCCGCCGGTTCGCTGCGATCATCGATCCGATCCGATCTCAGCGAGGCGTGGTCGATCGTCAACAATACGCGCGCGCCCGTACCGCCAACCCGTGCACTCGTGTTGGCGGCGTCATTGTTGGTCGGTCTCGCGGTCGTCGCCGCGGACTCGTTGGCGTTTCGGCGCCGCGCCCTCTTCGCCGCGCTGATGCCTCAGGTGCTGGTGTTCGGACTCGCGGCGATGTATGGCGACGATCGCTACCGCGTGGCGTCGATCGGGCTGCTCGTTGCATCGGCGGTGTGCTTCGCGCTCGCTCATCGCCTCGCGTTCTTCGATCGAGGCAGCGGATGGATGATCGACCGCTCACTCTCGCTCCGACGCTTCGTGATGAGCGGACTCGCGGTGGCGAGCTGTGCCGTACTCGTTGCACTCGCAGTCGGACCGTCGCTGCCGGGAGCACGCAACGAGGCGTTGGTCGCGTGGCGTGACATCGGCAATGGGTGGGCGGAGCGAGACGACGGCGTGACGCTGTCACCCTTGGTGTCGGTGAGAGCACAGCTCGTCGACCAGTCCGACAGCGAGGTCTTCGTCGTGCAGGCTGCCCGGCCCGACTACTGGCGATTGACGTCGCTCGATTCCTTCGACGGCACGGAGTGGACCGCGGGCAACTCGTCGGCCGCGAGTGTGGGCCTGCCGACCGAAGCAACGACGAGCGCGCTGCGACAAGTCGTGACCATCAAGGCGCTTCGGGGCAACTGGCTGCCCGCCGCGCTCGGTCCCGTCGCGCTGTCGATCGAGGACAACATCGAGGACAACACGGTCGTCTTCGATCCGGATTCGGCCACACTCGTGACCGAGGACCGACTCGGCAACAACGACAGCTACGTCGTCTGGTCGAACGCGGCCGAGGCAGATCTGACGGCGCCGACCAGTGACGATCTGTCCGTGCCGCGGACGGTACGGCAGCGGCTGAGTGCGCTGGCCAACCGAATCGTGCGCGATGCCGGTGCGGTCACCGCAACGGACAAGGCGCGTGCGCTCGAGGAGTACTTCCTCGCCAACTTCACCTACGACCTGAACGTCGCTGCCGGCAGTTCGATAACCGATATCACCAGCTTCTTGCAACGCGGGTCCGGCTATTGCGAACAGTTCGCCGCGACGTTCGCGGCGATGGCGCGCGTGCTGGGCATCCCGTCGCGCGTGGCCATCGGCTATCGCGTCGGCACCTACGACGTGACCGAGAGCGAATATCGCGTCACCGGTCGCGACGCGCACGCCTGGCCCGAGGTCTCCATCGACGGCAGCGGATGGGTGCGCTTCGAACCAACGCCGGCGAGCGCTGACGGGGCGGTCGGCGCGTCGGACGCCGCGACCGACGCCGCAGCCGCCGATGCCGCGACCCCCGCCGCGACGCCAGAAGAAGCACCGGCGACAACCCTGCCGGCCGAGACCGCGCCGCAAGACGCCGCGACCCCCGCCGCGGTGGATGCGACGACCGCGACGCGCGACAGCGGCCAGTCATTGGCCCCGCTATTCGTCGTGCTGCCCATCGCCGCGCTGGCGCTGCCGGTGGTACTCGATCGAGTGCGACGGCGGCGTAGTCGGCACCGCGCTCGTGGCGACCGTCGCGCGCTGATGGTATGGGAATGGCGTGATGCGCTGCGTTGGCTGCGCATCGCCGGCGTCGACGCTCGGCCGACGGAGACACCGCTCGAGGTCGCGACGCGAGCAGCGCCGGTCGTCTCGAACGCGTCGTCAGAGATCGCTGCGTTGGCGCAACTCGTCACCGAGGCGTGTTACGCCGCCGCCGATCCGGCGGCCGCCGACGTAGAGGCCGCCCAAGCCGAGGTGGAGACCATCCGCCGCTGCGCGAAGGCACACGTCGGCAGACGATGGCGACTACGCGCGTACGTGAATCAGGTCAAGGGCGTGGTCGTCCACGCGGGATCGACGAGCTCTTCGGCTGCGCAGCCGAGCAGCATCTCGTAGACGAGGTTCTCGAGCACGCGAGTGTCGGCGGGGATACCGCTCAAACGCGAGGCGCAGATCGACGTCACCGCCAAGGGGGTGTCGACCGGCTCGTCGAAGTTCACTCGCGCCGGCTGCAAGCCGTCGGAGGTCGCGGCCAGCAGGTCGAAACCGAGCCGATCGATCGCGACCATCTGTGCCGATGTCGCAGTCGGGAGGCCTGCGAATGCCCGTGCATACGCGAGGTTGGCGTTGGCGTGGTCGCTGTTCATGTGAGCCATGGTCGCGTCGCCGTGGCGGGCCAGCGGATCGGGTTGTAAGAGCCCCGCGGTCCAGGCAGTGGTGCGGCGGCGTGTCCCCTCATAAATGGCAGTATCAAACGCCCAACACTAGTTGTCAAGGGAGCCTAACAATCGGGACTTATGCTGCCTGATACAGCATTCCTCCGATGTTGTGAGCGGATATCGGTCGCTGACTGGTAAGGACGCCTAACGGGAGGTGTACCATTGTCTCGTGATCGGGATGGCCTTGTCGCTGGAACACGACGCCTCAGGTGCAACGGTCGCGGTCTCGACGCCAGACGGGGCCACCGATGTCCGCATTGCCATCGTGCCCGATCCGGCGGGAGCCGAACGAGTGCGACGCACGCTGCGCCACTGCAGCTTCGTGCGGATGACGTGTGAGAGCGGTCGATGGACCTCACGGGTACACGGCGTCGGTCACCACCGTCCGGCAGAGTTGCGCATCTCGGTGGCCAGCGCGCTCGGGTTGCTCGCCCTCGGTCTTCCGTGCGTGGTGACGCTGCCATGATCGTGTGTCACTGCGCCCTCGTGAGCGACCGTCGGTTGCGGGCCGAGATCGAGTCAGGCGCGACCTCGATCGACGAAGTAGCCCGCCGCTGCGGTGCGTCGCAGTATTGCGGCGGTTGCACCACTGCGGTCGAACGCATCTTGCAGATGCCGGCACGCGCCGTCGCGGTCGCCGGCTAGCGCGCTACCCACATTCAGGTCGTCGCCCAGATCAACACACTCGCGCCGTCGTCGGACACGGCGAGGGTCTGCGCGTCTTCGTTCGTGAGGCGCGCCGCGTCACCTTCATGCAGGGTTGTTCCCGCGAGATCGACCGCGCCCGTCGCGACGAACACGTGCACGTGGCCCGCTTGTGGCACTGCCGCGGTGGTACCGGCCCCGAGATGGCCCGCCCACAGCTCCGCGCCGCGCTGGCGGATCGCGATCGGTGCCTCGTCCGGAAGACCCGACGCCACTTTCACCAGGCCACCGCGGTCGAGGTCGTCGGTGATGTCGACCTCTTGATAGCCGGGCTCGCCGCCGCGCACATCGGGCAGCACCCACATCTGCACCAGATGCACCGATTCCGTCGCGCTGGGGTTCATCTCGGAATGCATGATGCCGCTGCCCGCGCTCATGCGTTGCGCCAAGCCCGGGCGGATGATGCCATGGTTGCCCTGCGAGTCGCGATGCTCGACTTGGCCGCTGATGACCCAAGTGACGATCTCCATGTCCCGGTGGTGGTGCATGCCGAAACCGCGGCCGGCGTCGACGACATCGTCATTGCTCACCAACAGCAATCCGTGATGGGTGTTGGTCGGATCGTGATGGTCGGCGAAGCTGAACGAGTGCCACGACTCGAGCCAGTCGATCTTCGTATGGAATCGGCTCTTGGCCGGTCGGATGTCGATGCTCATGCAGTGGCGCTTTCTCGTGCTCGTGCCCGCGGAACGTCGAGCAGTCGTGCCGCTTCGTCAGGTGTCGCGACGGGACGCCCGACCTCGGCGCACAATGCAACGGCACGGGCGACGACTTCGGCGTTGGTCGGTTGGTCGTCGCCGACGTAGTCCTCGAGCCCGACACGGAGGTGTCCGCCGCGCTCGAGCGCGAGTCGGGCGAGCCCACTCTCGATGACATCGCCGCCGAGCACGGCCACGGCCCATGGCGCGTTCGAACCGTCGAGCATCGCGAGGTACGCCTCGAGGCACGCGGACAAGGGAGGCATGCCGAACGCCCACGCGCGGCCGTCGCTGCGCCCACCTCCCGAGAAGTAGAGCTTGACGAACGACCCCCGGGGCAAGCGTCCGGCGCGTTCATACGCAAGCGGTACCCGCAAGAAGCTCGGTTCGAATATCGAGAACATCGGGCCGAGCTGCAACTCGGTCAGATCGTCGAACCACCATCGCACCTCGCGCGGCGAGTGCGCGTAGATGAAGTCGGTCGGGGCAGGCAGCCCGTCGGCATCGGCCACACCCAGGTTGGTCGAGCCGGGATCGAGGTACGCGACGCGGAGCAAGCCGGCTTCCGCCAGCATGCGGTGATGGGCCAAGCGTTCTTCGATCGGGCCACCCCACACGGTCGCCGGGTAGCACAACGCGTCGGGACGCTCGGCGAGCACGCGGGCGAACACACCGCCCGCTACTTCCGCGAGTCGCGCGGCGCGGTCGGTCGGCGCGAGCGTGTCGTGATGATGGACGATCGCGGCGCCCGCCCCGAGCGACGCGAGGATGTCGGCGACATGTTCATCGGGCGAGATGGGCACGTGCGGGTTGACCGCTTTCGTCGCCCCGCCGTTGATGGCGGCCTCGATGATGACCGGCTCGTCGATTCTCGCCATTCGCGGTGCTCCTATCCTCCGCTCCAAGGGCCGCTCGGGCCCGCTGCCCCGCTACTGGTCCGGTCATCAGAGTTGTATGACCGCGAGACGTTCGTGGGTCATTTCTCGAACAGCGTAGGCCGGTCCTTCGTGGGTGTTCCCGCTGTCGCGAAGGCCACCATAGGGCATCTGATCGGCCCGGTAGGTGGGCACTTCGTTGACGAGTACGCCTCCGAAGTCGAGCCGGTGCACCGCCTGCATGGCCCGATCGAGTCGCGCGGTGAACACCGACGCCTGCAGGCCATAGCGAGTGTTGTTGGCCCGCTCGATCGCGGTGTCGAAGTCACGGTAGGTGCTGATCGCCACGACCGGTCCGAAGACTTCAAGATAGCTGACCTTCATGTCGTCCGCGACGTCGCTCAGTATCGTCGGGCGGAGCAGCGCACCGTCGAGCTGACCGCCGGCGACGAGCTTCGCTCCCGCACTGATCGCCTCACCCACCCATT
The DNA here is from genome assembly GCA_035525225.1 of Acidimicrobiales bacterium. GTDB lineage: Bacteria > Actinomycetota > Acidimicrobiia > Acidimicrobiales > WLNW01 > DATLFA01. The sequence goes on along the minus strand of DATLFA010000058.1, from coordinate 29,392 downwards.
CACACACACGGTCGCGCTCGCTGATCGAGATGAGCGCGCTGACATCGGTCTTTTCGTGGAGTGGATCACCGACGACGAGCGAATTCACTTCGGCCTCGAGCACCGCGGTGAACTGCGATTCGATCGACTCGTGGACGAGGATGCGTTGCGTCGAGATGCACGACTGCCCGGCGTGGCTGAACCCCGCGGTCTTGATCAGGCTTGCCGCCCTGTGCCAATCGCTGTCGGGCTCGATGATCACCGGCGCGTTGTTGCCGAGTTCGAGGCCGACCTTCTTGCGGGGAGCGCTCGCTCGAATGCCCCAACCGATATCGGGCGAACCGGTGAAGGTGATCATCGCGATGTCGTCGTGGTTGACCAGCGCATCGCCCACGGTCGACCCTGCGCCGACGGTGACCGTGAGAAAGCCATCGGGTAGGCCGCACTCGGCGAGCAGCGCGGCCAATCGCAGCGCCGACAGTGGTGTCGACGACGCCGGCTTGAGCACCACCGGTGCGCCGGCGGCGATGGCGGGGCCGACCTTGTGGGCCACGAGGTTGAGCGGAAAGTTGAACGGCGAGATCGCACCGATGACGCCGATGGGCGACCGTAGTGTGAACGCGAGCTTCCCCGCGCCTGCCTCCGACCCTTCCATCGGCACCATGTGCCCGGCGAGTGCGCGCGCTTCGACCGCGGAGTAGGTCAGTGTCGACACCGCGCGCTGTGCTTCGACGCGCGCCGTGCGGATCGGCTTGGCGGCCTCGAGCGCGATGGTCTTGGCGAAGTCCTCGACGCGCTCGCGCAACGTGCGCGCCGCGAGATCGAGCACCTCTGCGCGCTTCCACGCCGGGAATTCGCCCGCGTGCACGGCGCGCAACATCGACCGGGCGCGCGTGACTGCTGCGTCGACGCCGGCACTGTCGGTCGCCGGCAACTCGTCGATCGTGCGCCCGTCGTATGGCGCTCTCACGGTGATCATCGTTTCAGCTCGTTTCGAGGGTGAGGCGAGTCCACGCGCCGACGTAGATGCTCGCTCCCGCGGGCAACGCGACGGGCGTCCCTGGTGTGATCGGTTCCTGCGCGAGATCGACGCGAGTACCGTTGGTGGACCCGAGGTCGGTGACCGTCCACCCATCCTCCGTGCGCCGGAGTACGGCGTGCTTGTGTGACACGGCCGCGTCTTCGTTGTCGCCGCTGAGATCGATCTGCGGATTCGCGCCACGGCTGCGGCTGCGGCGGCCGATCGTGACCTCGGTACCGACGAGCGGGATGACCAACGGCGCGGGTAGAGGGTCGGGGAAGTCGAGGCCACTGCCGGTGCCCAGCTTGTCGTAGTAGCTGCGATCGGCCCGCACGACCACCACATTGTCGAGCGCGGCCGGCGACGCGGGCACCGGGGCCGGCGACGGAGTCGGCGAGGCGAAGTCGTGCCCGCACGATTCGCAGAACGGAACGTCGGCGTCGCGCGGCGCACCGCAGGACGGGCACGTATCGGTCGCGTACGTGGCGGTCGCCGCCGGATCAGGCGGCGGCCCGGCATCGGGCGCGGCAGGTGCCGGCGCGGCGCCCGCCATCGGTGCGCCGCACGCGCTGCAGTAGTCGTGCCATTCCGACTCGTGACCGTTCGGGCATTTCGCCATGGCTCAGCTGCCCTTCACTCGGACGGTGCGCGTCGAACGTACGTCGAGCGTCATCGCGTCGATGGCCGCAACATCGCGTTTGAGACGCACCGTCCCGGTGGCCGGATCGTCGACATCGACGACCTTGCCGAGCAATTTGACGGTGTTGTCATTGCCCGCGTCGTGCGCCAACTGCACTGCTCGGCCGAGCTTGACCGTTGCGGTCTCGCTGTCACCGGCCTCGCGCGCGGCCAGGCCCTCTGCGATCGCATCGGCCAACTCTGCTTGCCCGGTGTAGTGCGCAACCTGTCGATTGATGCGCGTCGACTTCGCCTCGTCGTCGGTCCAGACGGCGCGCACCAGCCCGGCCGCCACTTGCGCGCCGGCGACGAAGAGCAACGCGCGGGCTGCGAGCCGTTCGTCACCGACCGACGCGGTGGGCACCCGGACGCGCACGTGATAGTCGCGGGAGTCGTCACCAGCCCAGGCCCCGAGCGGGTACTCCTTCGTGAGTGGGTTGATCGGCACCGCGGATGCCGTCAGATCCTCGAGCGCGGGTGCGACCTGGCGGACGAACTCTATGGTCGAGCCCTGAGGCGTCCACAGACGCAACGACACTCCACCGACCTCTTTGCCCATCGCGTGTTGCATCAGCGCGGTGAACTCTTCGGTCAACTCATCCGGGTCGGGGATGATGTCGACAGTACCGAGCAACGCCGAAGCGATCTTGCGCAACTCGCCCACGTTCCAATCGGCGCCGAGGCCGCGGCAGTCGCACTCGAATCGGCCGACGCACGCCGCGATGGCCTGTTCGAGCTCCCACGGCTGCTGGTGTTGATTCTTGCCGTCGGTCAGCAGGATCGCGTGGCTGATGCCGTTGGGATTCTCGCTCGTCAGCTCGGCGGCGAGCTGCAGCCATGTGCCGATCGCGGTGCCGCCGTCGGCTTCGATGCGTTCGACGAGGCGTCGGGCTTCAGCACGGGTGCCGTCGTTCGCGACCGCCAGTCCGCGGCGCGGGTAGATGAGGCTGGCGTTTTCGCGGCCTCCGATCACGGCGAAGAGGACACCGTCGCGAATGCAGTTGATGGCGGCGACGGTCGCGTCGCGCGCGGCGACGATCTTGCGCCCACCTTCCTCGTTCATCGACCCTGAGACGTCGACGATGATGACCTCCGTGGCCGGGTTGTCGGTGGCGACGGCGGGCGCACCCGTGACGCTGACGGTGACGACCGCGTCGACGACGTCGGTGTTCGGCGCCAGAAACTCGTTCTGGAATACCTCGGCGGTGAAAGTTGCCATGTGTCGCCTCGTGTTGGTGGTGTTGGTCTACAGGTCGGCGATCGCGACGGTGATGTTGTCGTGACCGCCTGCGTCGCGGGCAAAGTTCGTGAGCGCCCGAGCGAGCTGGAGGTTGCTCGCGGGGGCGCCTTGCTCGGCGATGCGCGCCGCGAGCGCGTGCGTGGTGGGCGCGTAGTTCCACAGCCCATCCGAACACAGCAGCAGCTTGGACGGCCGCGCGAGGTGCAACGTCTCGACCCGGGGAACCAGGTCGGTGGCGTCCGCGCCGAGCCACCGCGTGATGACGTGCGCCCGCCTGTCGTTGTAGGCGGCATCTTCGGACATACCCGCTGCGATCTGTTCGGACGACCAAGAGTCGTCGATCGAGAGCTGGCGCAAATCGCTATCGCTCATCCAATAGGCGCGACTGTCGCCGAGCCAACCGATGGTCACGGATGCTTCGGCGGCCTCGGCCCGAGCGGCCGTTTGAGCGGGCAACCGGCGGATCGAGGCAATCGCGGTGACGATCGTGCACGAAGGTGTCACGCCGTCTCTTGGCGGTATCGCGCTCGCCGCGCCTTGCGCCGCCGCGATGGCGTCGATCGTGAGCTCGGCGAAGCACGCGCTGCCGGTACTTGCGCCGGCGGACAGAGTCGCGCACGCGGCGTCGGCCGCCGCTTGCGCCGCGAGATGCGCCTCGGCGGTCGATGACACACCGTCGCACACCACGATGATTCGCACGACACTGCCGGGCAGATCGACTTGCGAGATCGCGAACGCGTCTTCGTTGCGATGATGATGCAGGCCTCGATCGCCCACCGCCGCCACTGCCCCGAGGTCGATCTCGCGGTGATCTCCCGGCGCGGGCTGCTTCATGCCGCAGTGCCCGCAATAGCCGTCGACCGCGATCTCCGAGGCAGCCGCGCCACAACTCACACACACACCGGTGGATGCCGGTGATGCCGCTGCTGTCGCTACGGCCGATGCGGTGGCGCTCAGCTCCGCGCCACACGCTTCGCAGAATCGCGCGTCGGTGGATACGGGCTCGCCGCAACTCGGACAGACGGCCATGTCAAAAGACCGTCACCGGGCGCACTGCATTGGCGCGGTCGATGAGGCGCAACCGTTCCGTGGTGGAACGAGCGGCGCGGCCGAGGTCTCGGTACTTGCTCTCGAGCGCCCGCCTGACCGAACGCTCGTCGAGCGCGACGCCGAGTACCTCGATGCTCGGATCGATCGTCCACGTTGCCGAACCGATGCCGGCGAGAGCGGCTTCGAGGATCTCCGCGTGGGCCATGGCCCGGGTGTCGGCGTCGAGCAACAGCCGATCGACAGTCGCCGCCGCGGCGACGAGCTCTTGCGGTGTGGTCGATCCGTTGACGCGTGCCCGCGCGGCCGCGAGCTGTGCATCGATGTACACCGCGGAGGACGTGGGCACGCGTTCGAACGCGGCGACGGACCCGGCACGATCGCCGACAGCCGCTCGAACGCGCGCGAGGCCGAGGATGGCCGACACGTAGCCGTCATCGACGGTGCCGACGAGTTCGAACAGCTGCGCGGCGCGGGCGTACTCACCTGCGCCCTCCGCCGCGAGCGCGAGGCCGAGCTTGGGAGCGAGCTCACCCGGTTGATCGGTCCACACGCTGCTGAAGTACGGCGCCGCCGATGCATAGTCGGATTGACCGAGGGCCCACACCGCTCGCAGCCACGTGGCCCGCCAGTCCCACGGATCGTCCGCCGCGACGAGGTCGAGGATGGGCTGCGGGTCGATGCCGGCGTCGATCAACGAGCTTGCCTTGCGCAGGCGCACTTCGACGGTCTCGGGCACGCGACCCGACGCCACGGCTTCGTCGAGCGCCCGGATGTCCTCGGTCGGGTTGATCCGCGGGAGATTGGTCAGATACGGCGCAGCCGGATCGTCGGCGTCGACGATCAGAGTCGGCAACGCTCTCCACGTCGCGGCGGCGACATCGAGCTTGTCGCCGAGTTCGGCAAAGAGGTTCGGCAACTGATCGCCGCTGAAGTGCACACTCGCGGCGGCGTACGGTCGCGTCTCGGTGGTGGCAACGATCTCACGCAGCACACCGTAGAGCTGCTGCGTGGTCTCGTCGGCACTCTGGAGTCGATTAACGGGGTCCCGTGCGGTGGTCTTGAGCAAGAAGCGATACAGCGACTCCCACTGCTGGAATATCGGCTCGTCCGCAGGCTCGGGCAACTCGTGGAGGTAGCGACCCTCGTGGAAGACGAAGTTGAGGATCAGCACCGCGAGGGTGCGACCGACGGTATAGATGTCCGACGCCACCGATGGCCCGGCCGACGCGACCTCGGGCGCCTGGAACCCTTCGGTGCCGAACACGATTGCGTTCGGGTCGTCGGCACGGATGACCGCGCCGAGGTCGATGAGCTTGATGTCATCGGCGACGGCCATGATGTTGGCCGGCTTGAGGTCGTTGTAGAGCAAGCCCGAACGGTGCAGATGCGCGAGCGCCGGCAGCGTTGCCAACAGGTACGCGATCGCATCGACGATCGGCAATGGATCGGGCACGCCGCCGTTCGCTTGCCGGCGCTTCTTGAGCTTGCTGTTGAGCGACTCGCCGCCGACGTATTCCATGACGATGTAGCCCGCGCCGCGCCACGTGACGAAGTTGTAGATGCGGACGATGTGGCCGTGTTCGACGCGCGCGAGGTACTGACGTTCGGCGACCGCGGCGGCGATCGCGTCGGGGTCGCCCGAGCTCAGCAATCCCTTCAACACGACCCAGCGGTTGGATACCGCCGTGTCGCGGGCGAGATAGATCCAACCCAGACCGCCGTGCGCGAGGCATCCCATGATCTCGTACTGGTTGCCGACGAGGTCGCCCTTCGCCAGCGACGGCATGTTGGTCGTGAAGTCGAACGGCGCCCGGCAGTTGCTGCAGAAACCTTTGATGCGGCCGGGGCGATCGGCGGTGGCCCGCCCGACGGGTCGCCCGCATGATGCACAGAACCGCTCCTCCTCGGGACGGGCGCCGAGGACGGAGGCGATCTTCTCGTCGCTCATCACCGCCGCCAGTGGATCGCCGACGGGAGTCGGCGCGACTTCGATCAATCCCGCACCGAGCCGCGCGCGAGACACCGCGGTGCGCCGCGAAGTGGTGCGCCGAGATGTCGGGCCGCTACCGCTGCCGGTGGCGGAGGACACGCGATGGCTGAGCGCTACCGGTGCGCCGATCGTCGCGGGCGCCGAGACGCGTGGTGCGGACGGCGTCGCAACGACCGCGACGTACTTGGCGCCACAGGTATCGCAATAGCCGTCGGGAGCGATGTGGCCTGAACAGTCCGGGCGATTGCACGGTGTCACGGGCGAGGTCATCGTGGGCCCTTCGGTCGTCGAGTGAGGGCGCCGCCGAGCTGCGTCACGAGTTGCTCCGCACGACCGAGCGACGTCGGGGCGGTGTGCAGCTCTTGATTGGCGGCTCGGATGAGCGCGGCGATCTCTTCATCCTCTACCAGACCGAGATCGGCCGCCTTCGCGCGATAGGCGTCGAGCAAGCCGCGCAACTCGCTGCGGCGCTGAAGGGGCGCGCGGTTGGTGGCGAGCCCGCGCGTACATTCGTCCGACAACGGCTCCGCGCGCGCGAACCATGCGTCGAGCCGCCGCCGCCGGTCGCGCCAGCTCGACGTGAGCGCACGGACCTCGTCGAGGTCGGCGGCCAGTCCGTGGCTGCCGTCGATCAGGTCGGTCGGGATCACGTCGGCGGGTTGATAATCGGCGATCTTCACCGCGGCTTCGCTCGCCGCCGCCGCCGACTCGGCGCGCACACGGCGGAGATCCTCGAGCAAGGCAATCGCGCGGGCGACATCGTCGTCGAGAGAAGCGCGGGCACGGGCCAGCTCGGCGACACGTTGCTCGGCGATGGCAACCGCGGCGTCGAGCCGCGCCGTCGAGTTCGCATCCATGCCGAGCGGGTCATGGGCAAGGCTCGTTTCGATGTCCTTCAGGGTGTCGCGAAGGCTGTCGAGCGACGGTTCGTCCGCCGCGTCGTGCGCGCTCGCCGTTTGTTCGAGGCGGGAGAGGGTCGTAGTTGCGGCGTCGATGTGCGGAACGATCTCGCGCCAGGCGCGCTCGACTGCGCCGACGCCTTCGGTGACGGTGGCGAAGATGGCGCTCATCTGCTCGATGAGCTGCTCGGGGGTGATCCGCGTCTCTTTCTCGGTGGGGCCGAGCAGGCTGCGCTGCTCGAGCGGCAGTTGTTCGACGCTGATCAGGATGGAGGGTGACGCGAGGAGTGATTCGAGGCGGGCCCGCTCGTCATCGGAGAGGTTGCGCCGTTGACCACGGACGGTGCGGGCCTGGTCGAGCACATCGCGCAACGTGGTGAACGCGCGCCACAGTTCGGGGACCGACTCGATCGCGGCCTGCAACCGGGCACCGATGGTACCGCGCAGCCGGGCGCCCGACACGAGCTTGTAGGTCGGCTGTGCCTCGAGATCGACGAGTGTCGCGGCGATCTTCTGTTCGGATTCGCTGTAGCGACGCAAGAGCTCGTCGAGCTGTTCCAGATTCACTATTTGGCTCCGGGCCGCAGGGTACTGGGCGCGTCGCTCTCCCCGTCGCGCAGGCGGCGGTAGGGTGCCCGTCGTGGAGGCACGCCGATGAGCGCGATGACCGCCGTGGCGCCCCCGGCGGCCACTGGCACGGGGACAGGGCGGGCCACGCCGACCCGCTACCGCGCCTACAGCATCGCGGCCGGCGCCGCGCTGGCTCTCGCGGCCATTGCGGCGTCGGCGTTGATCGGGGCGCTGTCGGATCGAACCGAGCGCGTCCGTGACCGCACGGGCCCCGTGCTCGTCGCGACACAGCAGCTGTTTTCGAGCCTGGCCGAGGCAGACGCCGCGGCAACGGCCGTGCAGCTCTCGGGGGCCGACGAGAATCGCGAGCAGCGCCGGTTCTACGAGCAGGCACTCGATCGCTCGACACAACAGATCGAGCGCGTCGCGACATTGATCGGCGACGATCCCGCCGCGCATCAAACGCTACAGAGCATCGCCGCCAAGCTCACCCGCTATGCCGGCGTCGTCGAGAGGGCCCGCGAGCAGAACAAGGCGGGTACGGCCGGCGCCAACGCGACCCTTACCGGCGCCCTCGATCTCATGCGCAGCGGCATCGGCACCGACGTCGGCCAACTCACGACGATCAGCGAACAGAAACTCGTCGACGACTACGAACGCCCGGTAGCCCAGATCGTGTTCGCGGTCGTCTGCCTCGCCGTGGCACTGGTCGCGTTGATCGCGCTGCAGCGATTCATGACGAAGCGGGCGCGACGCTTGGTCAACGTACCCATCGCCGTCGCCACACTTGCGGTCGTCGTGTTGGCGATCTGGATGATCCTCGCCGAGACGGGGCAGCGGCGCGACCTGCGTTCGGCATCCAACGACGGCTACGCGTCGATCTCGGCGACCGCCCGCATCCAGGGCGCCGCGTACCGGGCCAAGGCCGACGAGAGCGTCACGCTGTTGGGTTCGGGCGCGGTCGGTTCGTTCGAGTCGTTCGAGCAGGGCGCGCTCACGCTCTCGTCGCGGGACATCACCGCGGCCGACGCGCAGCAGATCCGCGAAGGAGCGACCGTGGCGGGCGACGGATTGTTGTTCGACGCGGTTCGGCTGGCCGACTCGACGCGCGAACGCTATGCCGCCGCCGAGATGCTCGTGCGCTGGCAGCGCTACCGCGACACGAACCGCACGATCCAAGCCGCAGCCACCCGCGGCGATCGGGAGGCCGCTCGGCGCATCGCTACCACCACGGGCAACCAAGCGTTCAACGGTTTCAACCTGTCGGTCGAGAGTGTCGTCCAGGACAACACCGCACAATTCGAGTCCTCGCTCGCTTCGGCCGACCATCGCTTGCGGTACCTCGGCGTGAGCGCGTTGCTGGTCCCGTTGGTGGCGCTACTTCTGATGTTGTGGGGCACGCAGATGCGCATCAACGAGTACCGGTGATCGGCATGGATCGCTACCGGGTCACGCGTCGTAGCTTCATCGCCGGAGCGCTCGCGTCGGGCGTCGCCCTCGCTGGCTGCGCGTCGGGTGGTCGCGGCGACAAGGTCAGTTCGTCGTCGCGCCTACGCATCTTGAGTTGGACCGACTACATCGACACGGGCGAGCCGGGCGCGCCCGGCACCGTGGACCGCTTTGCGCAATCGTCACGGCTCGAGGTCGACTACAGCGACGGGTACCCGAGCAATACCGAGGCCTTCAGTGACCTGTTCGCGCCGAATCTCGGGCGCGGTCGCGGTGTCGGATTCGACGTCGTCGTCCCCACCTTCTGGCTCGCGTCGCGCCTCGTCGCCCGCGATTGGCTCGAGCCGTTACCGCTCGAACTCCTACCCAATCACGTGAACCTCGAGCCGACGTTCCTGACGATGCCATGGGATCGCGGTGCTCGATTCCATATGCCGTGGCAGGCCGGTCTCACCGGGATCGCCTACAACCCCGCGCTGACGCGGCGCGAGGTTCGGTCGCTCGCGGATCTTTTCGATCCCGCGTTCCGGGGTCAGGTCGGCATGGTGACAGAGATGCGCGAGACGGTCGCTCTGACGATGGCGCTGCAAGGAGCCGATCCGTCGCGACCGACCCGAGAGGCCGCCGAACTCGCGCTCGACAAGCTCGAAGCGGCGAAGCGGGACGGGCAGATCCGCGAGTTCACCGGCAACGAATTCCGCGACCGGCTGGGCAGCGGCGACTTCGCGCTGTGCCTGGCGTGGTCGGGCGACATCGTGCAGCTGCAACGAGACCGGCCCGACATCCGCTTCGTGATCCCCGAGGAGGGCGGCATGCAGTGGTTCGACACGATGGTGATCCCGCGGCATGCGGACAACGCTGCGGGGGCGGCCCGCTGGATGGACTTCGTCTACGAACCGGCCAACGCGGCCCGCATCACTGCCGCGGTGCAATACATCTCGCCGGTGATCGGTGTGCGTGACGAACTGCGCAAGCTAGGCGGTGACGCGGCGCAACTCGCCGACAGCCCGATCCTCTTCCCTGACGACGAGACGCGCCAACGCCTCTACACATGGGGCGGGCTCCCAGCCGATGTCGAAGACGACCTCGACGCCCGGTTCACCACTTTGACGACGGGGTGATGGCAATGCATCTCTACGACGCCGAGATCGACCGGGTCGCCAACGAGATCGTGGAGTTCGCGCGGTGGCGCACGCGACTCGATCCGATCCCGCTCGACAAGACCGCCACGCTCGATGCTCTCGACAGACTGGCCGGCGCGACGATCACCGAGCACGGACTCGGGGGCCACGAGGCACTTCGCATCTTTCGTGATGCGCTCGCGCCCAACTGCCTGTCGGTCGACTTCCCCCGGTATCTCGCGTTCGTGCCGTGCGCGCCCACCGAGTTGGCCATTCTCTTCGATCTCGTCGTCAGTGCGTTCTCGATCTACGGCGGCTCGTGGCTCGAGGGTGCAGGCGCGGTTTACGCGGAGAATCAAGCGCTGCGTTGGCTCGCCGATCTCGCCGGCCTGCCACCGAGCGCCGGTGGATGCTTCGTCGCCGGTGGCACCTTCGGCAATCTGTCCGCACTCGTGGCCGCGCGCCACGCGGCAACTGCGGCGCGGGAGCGCCGTCCGCGCCGATGGGCCATCGTCGCGGCCGAGTCCGCGCACTCGTCGATCCACGCGGCCGCCGAAGCGATGGATGCCGATCTCATCGGCGCCGAAACCGACGATCTCGGCCGGCTCACCGGCAAATCCGTCGCGCGTGCGTTGTCCCGAGCACGCGGACGTACCTTCGCGGTCGTCGCCACCACCGGAACGACGAACCTCGGGCTGGTCGATGACATCGCCACGATCGCCGCAGTCTGCAATGAGCGCGATGTGTGGCTCCACGTCGATGCCGCGTACGGCGGCGCGGCGCTCGCGGCGCCATCGGCTCGCCATCTCTTCACCGGCGTCGAGCACGCCGACTCCATCATCATCGATCCGCACAAGTGGCTCTTCGCTCCGTTCGACGCGTGTGCATTGATCTATCGCGATCCTGACAAGGCCTACGCGGCGCATGCACACCATGCGTCGTACCTCGAGATCCTGCAGATGGACAATCAATGGAATCCGTCCGACTACGCGATTCATCTCAGTCGAAGAGCGCGCGGGCTGCCGTTCTGGTACTCGCTCGCGGCGCATGGCACGCGTGCCTACGAAGCTGCCGTCGAGCGCACGCTCGACGTCACCCGTGAAGGCGCCGCGTTGGTCCACGCCGCCGACCACGTCGAGCTCGTGGCCGAGCCGGTGCTGTCCGTCTTGGCCGTCCGCCGCATCGGATGGACCAAGGAGGACTACATCGAGTGGTCGTCGCGCATCATGCGAGAGCAGGTTGCGTTTGTGGTGCCGAGCCTGCACGAGGGTGAACCGATGCTGCGCCTGTGCATCGTCAACCCGCGCACGTCGGTCGACGACATTCGAGCGATCCTCGACTCGATGCGCTGACACCGGCGCGCGGGCTCGGCGGTGTCCACCTCGAGTCTCGTTGCGCGGAAATGCCCACTGTTGACGAAGTCGGCCATGTCGTCGAACACGATCGTCCCGGGACCGTCGAACCACGCGGCCGGCGTGAGTCCTCCGGCGTAGCCGAGCGACCGCATCCCCGCAGCGCGCGCCGCTTCCACTCCATCTTGTCGTGCGTGGCGCTCGACGCGATGCACACCGCGAGGACGCCCCGACGCTGATTGCTGCACTCGGCGAGCCTAGGCAGTGCGGCTATTGCCGCAGCAGCAATGTCACCGCCGCGAGCAGGCCCGCGACGTCGCCGTCGCCACATCCTCGACAACGACGCCGCATGGGAGCGCCTCTACGCTGCGGTATGGACGGAACCGCAACTCGTACGGCGACGCCGGTGCTGCTGCTTGCGTTCAACCGGCCCGAGCCCACCCGCCGCGTGCTCGAGCGGATCGCGGATGCGGGTGTGGGGCGGCTCTACGTCGCGATCGACGGACCGCGCCCCGGCCGGCCGGGCGAGGCGGAGCGCTGTGAGCAGGTTGCGGCGCTCGTCGACGAGCGCCGCTGGGCCGACGAGATCCACGTCCGACGGCGCGACGCGAACCTCGGGTGCAAGGACGGGGTAACCAACGGTCTCGACTGGTTCTTCGGCCACGAACCCGAGGGCATCGTGCTCGAGGACGACTGCCTGCCCGGTACGGACTTCTTCGGTTTCTGCGATCAGATGCTGGCGTCGTACCGCGCGGACGACCGCGTGTGGTTGGTCAGCGGGGACAACCTGCTGCAGTCGTGGCGGCCGCGCCGGTCGGACTGGTTTTTCGGCGACGGTGGTATCTGGGGGTGGGCGTCGTGGGCCGACTGCTGGCGTCGGCGCGACATCGCGATGACGAGCTGGCACGACCCTGCCGCGCGTGAGCGGGCTCGCGCCTTTCTCGGGCCCTTCGGATGGCGCCACCTCGCCCCGCGCTACGCCGAGGTGGCCACGGGCTCGGTCGACACCTGGGACTACCAGTGGTCGTGGACCCGCGCCTCACACGGTGGGCTGTCCGTGATACCCGCGCGGAACCTCGTCACCAACATCGGATTCGGCTCGGGCGCCACCCACACCTCCGAAGGAAGCCGATTTTCCGACCTCCCGACCGGGCGGCTCGGCGACCGGTTGCGGCCCCCACCTGCGGTCGCCTTCGATCGCGGTTACCAGCACCGGCTGCTCCTCGAGGAAACGGCGGGACGACTGATGGCTCGCGCCCGACGCGCTATCCAGTGGCGCCCCCGCGGCGGAGAATCATGACGTCGCTCAGACGACTGCGGCGGGGCGCAGTCGCTCGAACACGTCGTGGCGTAGCGACGCCAAGTTGCGGATCAGGTGGGGCGGCCAGAACTGCCGCGCCTGCATCGCGAGGAACGGCCACGTTCGGCGCGAGAGACCGTTACCGAGGAAGCCCGCGAACGCGTACGCGACCACCGTCGCCCATGCGGCTCCGAGCGCGCCGTAGGACGGAATGAGCAGCAGGTTCAGCACCGTGTTGATGACGGCACCGCCGAGCGTGCGCCACATCGCGAGCGTCTGCTGGTCGTAGACGGTGTTCCAGACCGTTTGGCCGATGCCGATGAAGACGAACGGCAGGCTCAGCGCGTGCACTCGCAGCACTTCGCCCGCAGGGGCGTACTGGTCGCCGAACAGGACGGACACCAGCATCGGGGCGAAGCCGACGAGCCCGGCGACCAGCACCAGCGCAAGCGCGACGAACCCTCCCATGACTCGGTCGTACAGCGCGGTGAATGCCTCGGGGTCGCGGGCGTGCAGTGCCGAGAGTCCGGGAGCCAACGATGCGCTGAGCACGAGGGGCAGGAAGTAGCTGAACTCCGAGAGCCGCGCGGCTACGGCGTACTCCGAGACCTCGCCCGGTCCGGCCATCAGGCCGAGCATGACCTGATCGAGCCGCATGTAGAGCGCGATCGACAGACCCGCGACGAGCAGCGGGGCGATACGTAGAAAGTACGGCCACGCGGGGGCGCGTTCGGTCAGCAGCTTGCGGGGTTCGCCGCCGCGGCGCCGGTAGGAGGGGAGCATGATCGCCGCCGTGACGATGGGTTCGATCACCGTCGTGGCCACCAGAAGGGGGATCACGTGGGGGCCGCCAACGATCGCAAGGACGATGCGCAGCGTGGACCCCACCGCGAGCCCGGTGAGCCGTGCGGACGCGGCGGGAGTCGCGTCGAGGCGGGATTGAAACCAGTAGTCGACCACCAGCAAGGGCCGCACGAGCAGGCCGAGGGCGCCGATCACGACGGGCGCACGGGCCTCGCCGAGGGACTCGGGCAGGACCAAGGCGACGACGACGGCAGCGATTTGCGCAACAGCCGCGAGGGCGAACCCGACCCGGAAGGCGGCCGCCAGGAGCGGGGAACGCTGCTCGGGGAAGAGCACGAGATCGCGCACGAGCACGGTCTGGCCGACGTCGAGCATGGGGGCGACCAGCGCCACGGCGCTCAGGGCGAAGGCGTAGATCCCGAACGCCTCTGGGCCCAGTAGACGGGCGACGAGGATCGTCACAGCCGCTAGTGAGACGAGTTGAAGAATCCTCTCGGCGGTCAGAATGCCTATGCTCTGTAGAACCCTGCGCACCTGGTCGCCGCTCCTGAGATCCCGATCGGCGGCGGAGCAACTCAGCGGCCGACAATCACCGCATCCGGTTCCCTGAACTGAATACGAGAGGACGATACGTGATCGATCGCCGCATCCGTCGCGTGCGGGGGGTCCTGGGTCGTGTTCGGGAACTGGGTCGACGCTCGGTTCGCATGGTCGACCGGCATGCGAAAGTGTGCTTCAGCCAGGAGGGCGAGGACGTCATACTCCTCCGGCTCCTCGAGCACGACCCGGTAGGTACGTACGTCGACGTCGGTGCGCACCACCCGGCGCGCTTCAGCAATACCCGGCTGCTGTACGACCGCGGCTGGAGTGGTCTGAACATCGACGCCTTGCCCGGCAGCATGGCCGCCTTCCGGAAGGCGCGCCGCCGCGACGTGAGCGTCGAGGCAGGAGTCGGACGCGAACCGGGGATTGCGAGCTACTGGCAGTTCGTCGAGCCGGCGCTCAGCACGTTCGATGAGGCCGTCGCGGAATCGCGCATCGCCGACGGGCACGGCCTGCTTCAGCGGGTCGATCTGCCGGTCGACACGCTCTCGCACTTGATCGCCGAGCACCTGCCCGGCCGCGCGGTCGACCTGCTCACGGTCGACGTGGAGGGTCGCGACCTCGACGTGCTCGAGAGCCTCGACTGGGAGCGGTACCGTCCGCGGGTGGTTGTGGTCGAGAGCGAGCTCGAGATCTGCGATTTCAGTAGCGGCCCGGCGGCGCTGCTCACCAGCCAGGGCTACTCCTTATACGCCGCGACCGGCCTCAGTCGGGTGTTCGTCGCTCATTGAGCTTTCCGGACGAGGCGGCGAAGAAAACACCCTTCTCCGCCGTGAGGTCCGCTGCCAGCTGCGCATCGGCGGTGCGGCGCTCGTACCCTCAGCCTTCTGATCCGTGGCAGTCCTCAGCGGGAAACTACTGTTCGATGCCGATGTTGAAGCTCTGCCGTGGTCCGCGGTGCGAGGGGGATCGCCGGCGATGAGCATGCGGCTCGACCTCGAGGAACTGTTCCCCGACGAGGAGCTCCGCAAGGCGCGCATCCGGTTGCAGGAGCACTGGCACCACACCGGTCACTACGGTGACCGCACGATCGCCGGTCAGTGCGCGTTTGCGGCTGGGCGCTTCGCCGGCACCCGGCTCGTGTTCACCTCGCGCGAGCACCCTGCGACACTCACGTTGGCCGAACTCTGGCGACGAGCACGCCACCTCGCGGCGGTGCTCGCGGCCAGGGGCGTGAGGCCAGGTGACGTCTGCGCGGTGCAGCTGCCGAACTGGGGCGAAGCAGCGATCGCTTACGTCGCGGCGGCAGCGCTCGGCGCGGTCGCGGTGCCGATCGTCCATACGTACGGCTCGAGCGACATCGACTGGATCCTCGATCGCACGAACCCGTCTGTGCTTCTCGTCCCGGGGGAGTGGAACGGCGTCGAGTACACGCACCGTCTCGCCGATCTGGCCTCGTTCCGTCGCATCCCGCTCGTCGTCGTCGTGGGCTCGTCCGCCGGCGCCGGCACGACCACGTGGGAGACGCTCGAGTCCGAGCATGCGCTCGCGGTCGAGTCGGTGATCACCGGCGCGGACCAGCCGTTTCTCGTCACTTTCACCTCCGGTACCACCGGCGAGCCGAAGGGCGTCGTCCACTCGCACAACAGCTTCCTCGCCGAGCTCCGCTCGATGCCGTCGCCGCCTACCAACGCCGGCGTGCGGCGTGCCCTGCAGCCGTGGCCTGCTGGGCACATCGGCGGCATGACGGCCATCCTCGGTCCGCTGGTGCACGGCCTCGATACCTACATGCTCGACCGGTGGGAGACCGACGACGTCGTCGCGCTCGTGCGTGACGAACTCATCGATGCGTGCTCCGGCGTGCCAACGATGCTGTTGCGGCTGCTCGATCACCTCGAGGAAACGGGGATCGAGCTGCCACTGCGCGACGTCACCACAGGAGGTGCCGGCATCCCCGTCACCCTCATCGAGCGCGCGCAGAGTCGCGGCTGGCACGTATCGCGCTGCTACGGCTCGACCGAGCATCCGTCGGCAACGAACACGTTGCGCACCGACAACATCGATCGCCGCCTGCGCACCGAAGGGCGCCCAATGGAAGGGACCACCGTGCGCATTCAGCGCGAAGACGGCAGCGTCGTCGGGCCGGGCGAGGCCGGTGAGGTCGCACTGGTGGGGCCCGAACAGTGCGTCGGCTACACCAACCCCGCATTGAACCTCGAGCTGTTCACTACCGACGGATGGCTGCGCACCGGCGACATCGGCCTGCTCGACCAGGACGGCTTTCTCACGATCACCGATCGCAGCAAGGATCTCATCATCCGTGGTGGCGAGAACATCTCGGCGATCGAGATCGAGGAGGTGCTGCTGCAGCACCCGTCGGTGGCCGAGGCCGCGGCAATCGCGGCGCCCGACCCCGCGTATGGCGAGCGTGTCTGCGCGTTCGTGATCTTGCGCTCTGGTGCAGTGCTGACGCTCGATGAGGTGCGCACGCACTTCGCGGCGCGCGGCGTGACGAGGCTGAAGACGCCGGAACGCCTCGAGGTCGTGCAGAACCTCCCGCGCACTGCGTCCGGGAAAGTACAAAAGAGCGTGCTGCGCGACCGCTTGCGCGCCGAGTCCGCGGGCTGACGTACCATCTCGTTTCGAAGAAGAGCATCGGCGAGCGGATCCGGGGGCTGCCGCGATGAGCGAAGATCGTGAACTGATCGGCCTCGCTTTCGATGGTGGTGTCGCCACCGTGACGCTGCAACGTCAGGAGAAGCGCAACGCGCTCACTGCGGCGATGGTGCGCACGTTGCTCACCACGGTCTCGGGTGCCGCGGCACGCGACGACGTGAAGGTGATCGTCGTGCGCGGCGAGGGTCGTGACTTCTGCTCCGGGTTCGACGTGGCCGATCCACGCGACTTCGAGGGCTCCGTGGAGGACTCCCGCCGGGTACGCCTCGCGTCGATTCGTGAGAAGGCGGACTGGATGCGCGAGCTCCTGCAGTGCGAAAAGCCGTTGGTGATGTCGGTGCACGGCGCGTGCGTGGGTATAGGCACCTATCTCGTGCTCGTGGCGGACTTCGCGATCGTCACGAGCGACGCGGCGCTCGGGCTTCCCGAGGAACGATTCGGGTCGGCCGGTGCCACGTGGGCGTATCCGTACCTGATCCGCGAGATCGGCATGAAGCGCGCCAACGAGATCGTGATGACCGGTCGGCGGGTCTCGGCCGATGAGGCGCTTTCGTACGGGCTCGTGAACCGGGTGGTCGGCCTCGGTGAGCTGGCTACGGCAACCGATGACCTCGCACGCGCGCTCTGTACGTTGCCGCGCGAGGGCATCGCACTGAACCGTACGGTGAAGCAGCTCGCCCTTTCGGTTTCGGGGCATCTCACTTCGTTCGACTTCCACTCGGTGACTCACGCGCTCGCCGAGCGGATGCAACGCGAGGCCGACGAGTTCGACTTCATGGCACACATCGCACGCGATGGCATGCGTGCCGCGGTCGAGGAGCGGAACCGGCGCTTCGCCGGAGAATGGTGGGGTTGGTGACCGAACCGCAGGGGAGCCGCGTGATGCATCCGGACACCGACTTCTTCGCCGTCGCAGGGCGCCAGCGAGCATGTCGCAGCTTCACCGACGAGGATGTCGACGATGCCGTGCTCGCGCAGCTGCTGCACACGGCGACGCGCGCGCCGAGCTCGGAGAACGTGCAGCCCTGGCGATTCGTCGTCGTCCGCGATGCCGCGACGCGGGCCGCGATCGGCTCGCTGATGCGCGAGGTCTGGGAGGCGGGCGGGCGCAGGCACACCGAGAAGCGCGCCGACCCCACGTTGTTCCGCGACGTCGATCGCGGGCTCGGCGGGGGCGAGCTGGCTGCCGCGCCGGTGCTCATCGTTGTCGGTGGCGACAGCGGCGTCTCTCATCGGGCACACCTCGGGTCGTCGGTCTTCCCCGCCGTGCAGAACCTGCTGCTGGGCGCGACTGCGCTCGGCCTCGGCAGCTGCCTCACCACGATCACCTCGCTGCGCTCCGACGAGATGCGGGCGCTGGTCGCCTTCCCGCCCGAGATCGACCCGATCGCGGTGATCCCGATCGGGCATGCGGCTCGTGCGTTGCTGCCTCCTCGGCGCGACCCGCTCGAGTCGAAGGTGTACGGCGAACGCTTCGGCGAACCATGGCCGAGCCACGACGCCGATTCGAAATCCTGACGCACGGTTCGGGACCAAAGACTCTGCCGCTTCTCCCCATGAGGCGTTTCACTCGAGTGATCGGTCGATGAATCCGGAGGCACAGTGGAATTCGGCATCTTTGTGCAAGGTCATCTCCCCGGCCCCAAGGCCCACGACACGGAAGCGGAGCACACGGCACTGCTCCAAGAGATGGAGCTCGTGAAGGCGGCGGAAAAGTACAACTGGAAGTTCGCGTGGTTGAGCGAACATCACGCGCTCGCGGAATACAGCCACTTGTCCTGCAATGAGGCCCATGCTGCATACCTTGCCGCGTGCACGCAGCGTATCCACATCGGATCAGGCATTTTCAACCTCTCGCCGCGCGTCAACAATCCCGTCAAAACAGCGGAAAAAGTCGCGACACTCGATCACCTCACAAACCGTCGATTCGAGTTCGGCACCGGTCGCGGCGCGGGCAGCCACGAGGTCGGCACGTTCAACATCCACGACAAGGACTCGACGCGCGCGGAGTACGACGAAGTCGTGTGGGAGATCGACCGCATGTGGGAACAGAAGGACTACACGTTTCAGGGGCAGCATTTCAAGATGGACGTGCCCCACAACGTGTTGCCGAAGCCGTACGGCCCTGGGCACCCGCCGTTCTGGCTTGCGGTGGGCAGCCCGCCAACGTGGAAGAAGGCCGGCCTCCTCGGCCAAGGTGCACTCGGGTTCACTTTCGGCTCGGTGCACGACATCAAGCCGTGGATTGCCGATTACAAGGAGGGGATCAGCAACTGCAAGAACCCCGTCGGCCAGTTCGTCAACGACAACGCGATGATCACCTCAGGGGTGCAGATCTCCTCCGATCGCGATGTCGCGAGGGAACGGGCGACACGTCCCGGTAACGGCTATCTGGTGTCGATGGTGGCGCTGTATCACGACACGATGCCCACGCGCCCCGGTATGACTCGTTGGCCGGCCAAGCCCGTCGGCGCGACGCTCGACACCCTCGACGACTTCATCAAGGGTGGCTTCATGCTGTGCGGTTCGCCCGAAGAGATCTGCGAGCAGCTCCAGCCCTACGTCGAGGCGGGCGTCGATCAGCTTGCGTTCGGCGTGCCCGGCGATGGTTCCTACGAGGACGCGCTCGAGATGATCGAGGTCTTCGGCAAGAGTGTTATCCCCGAGTTCGACCGCGATCCGGTCATCTCGACCGACCGCTACCGCGCCACGGCCAGACCGAAATATCCGACCTTCAACAAAGAGCCGCTGCCCATCTCGACGCTCTACACGCCGTGAGCGAAACAGGAGGCGAGCGGCGAACGCAAAGTGTGAGTGAAAACGAACAAGGGGGAGACATCGTGGCGCAGCCGATCATGCCGAAGATCGTGAGTGTCGATGACCATGTCATAGAGCCGGCAGATCTATGGTCGAGCCGCCTGCCGGCGAAGTGGCGCGACGTCGGACCGCGCATCGAACGCCGTCGAGTCAAGAGCGTGCGCATGATTCCACCGGGCACTTACGAGCTCGAACTGGCGGATGACGGCGCACCGGCCGACTGTTGGCTGTACGAGGATCGCGTCGTCTACGTCCACAAGTCGCACGTCGCGATCCCGAAGGCGGCGATTCCCAACGGTGACATCTGGAAGTTCGACAAGTCGAAGATGGATCTCGACTGCATCACCTATGACGACATGTGGCCCGCGTGCTATGAGCCGAAGCTGCGTGTGAAGGACATGCTCGCGGCCGGCGTCGACGGCTCGCTCGGCTTCCCGACGATGCCACGTTTTTGCGGGCAGACGTTCTATGACGCGAACGACAAGGACCTCGCGCTGGCGTGTGTGAAGGCGTACAACGACTGGATGGTCGAAGAATGGTGCGGCGACTCCGACGGTCATCTCATCCCGCTGTGTCTGATCCCGCTCTGGGACGTTCAAGCCTCCGCGGCTGAGGTACGTCGCAACGCCGCGCGCGGTGTCCGCGCGCTGGCGTTCAGCGAGATTCCCTCCCACCTCGGGCTCCCGAGCATTCACTCCGGGCATTGGGACCCCTTGTTCGAGGCGTGCAATGAAACGAAGACGACGGTGTGCATGCACATCGGGTCGTCGTCGAAGATGCCGGCGACCTCCGTCGACGCGCCGATCGCAGTGACCGCCACGCTCACGTTCAACAACGCGATGGCGTCGCTGTCGGACTATCTCTTCTCGGGATTGTTCCCGCGCTTTCCCAACTTACGCGTCGCCTACTCGGAGGGGCAGATCGGTTGGATTCCTTACGTGCTCGAGCGGGCCGACGACGTCTGGGAGACACATGACGGCTGGATGCATACCCGCAGGCGGGTGCCCGAGCCGCCGTCCACGTACTACTACGACCACGTCTTCGGGTGCTTCTTTCGCGATCGACACGGCCTCAAGTCGATCTACGAAATCGGGGTCAACAACGTCACGTACGAAACCGACTACCCGCACACCGACACGACCTGGCCGCACACGATGGAATGGGTAGAAAAGATGATGGTGGGCATTCCGGACGAGATCGTCTACAAGATCCTCAGGGGCAACGCGCTGCGCATGCTCGGCCTGAACGAAGACCTTCAGGTCGTCAACTGACCCGCGCGGGGCCCCTCTTCGTACCCGAGGCGGCGGATCGCCTCTCAGCCCACGACGCTCTGCGCGTTCGCCGTTGCGGGTGCCATCGGCTTCGGGCGTGGCCTTCGCAACGCGGCCTTCCAAGTAGTCGCGGGACGCATTAGGTAGTACGCCGGGGCGTCGTTCGAACGAGTGGGTAGTGATGTTGCCATTGGAATCTCCGAATCGTGCAAGTGCCTCGTCATTCGCCGGGCGGAATGCACCGTACGAAGAGCGCCTTCCCGGATCCTTCCCTCGTTCGCTTCCCAGAGGAAGGCGATCGTTCGTCAGCCGACTGACACGCGAGTGATCTCTACCCTCACCGGCACTTTCGACATTGCGAAGGGGATGGGGGAATCGAGGCGAGATCGTTCGAGCTGCTCGTCGGAGACCAGAGAAGCTGTCCGATTCGTCCGATCCATGCAATGCGGGAACCAGGACGGATCGCCATCGAGAGCCGGCTCGAGCTGATCGAACCACGTGGCGTGCTCGTCGTAGCGGGCGAAGAACAGGCCGTTCGCCCGCTCGGCCTGGCGGTCCTGAAGCATCTTGAGCGCGAACATCTTCGTACCGCCGACTTCGACGACGCCATCGACGAGGACTTTGCCCGGGGTCGCCGACATGACCGGCCCGCGCACGGTACGCGCCAAGCCCGACACCTGCTGGAACGCCCGGGAGTAGATGTCGAGGGCACGGGCCAATGTCACTTCGAAGTATCGCTTTGCGCCGGTGTCGCGCTCGACGAACATGTAATACGGCACGACGCCGAGGCGCACCTGAGTGGTCCAGAGACGCTGCCACACGTCGGCGTCGTCGTTGACGTGAGCGATGAGCGGCGCTTGGCCCCGCACCACCGCTCCCGTGCTGGCGATGCGTTTCACCGCGAGGCGGGCCGCTTCAGTATCGAGCTCTCGCGAATGTGAGTAGTGGGCCATGACGGCCAAATGCCGACCGGCGGAGACGACTTGTTCGAAGAGACGCAGCACGTCGTCGGCGTCGGCTCCTGTGTTGAACCGATGCGGCCAGTACGACGGTGCCTTCGTCCCGATGCGGATGTTCACGTGGGCGAAATCGGGGTCGAGCAGTGGCTCGATGTAGCGACGGAGCACTGCTGAGCGCATGACCATGGGGTCGCCGCCCGTGACGAGCACGTCCGTCACTTCAGGATGGGAGCGTAGATAGTCGAGCAGCTGTTCTACGCCCTGCGCGGCGAAGCGCAAATCGGCATCACCGACGAATTGCGCCCATCTGAAGCAGTACGTGCAGTAGGCGTGGCACGTCTGCCCCTGCGCCGGGAACAAGAGCACCGTCTCTCGGTACTTGTGCTGCATGCCCGGCACGGGCGCGCCGTCGAGGGTGGGTACGTTCAGCTTCTGCTGCGCGCTCGGATGGGGATTGAGGCGACGTCGAATCGCATCGACGGCGCAATCGAGGGTCGATGCATCGGCTCCGCTGCGCAAGAGTGCTTCGACCGTTTCGTAATCAGCCGCATCGAGCATCTCTCGCTGAGGGAAGGTCAGCTGATAGATGGGATCGTCGGGAACCTTCGTCCAGTCGATCAACTCGTCACAGACATAGGCGTTGGTCTTGAATGGCAACACGCTGCCGACGACACGGATCGCTTGGGCCGCGTCATCGGAGAGGCCGTAGCGCGATACCAGATCGTCGAGGTTGCGCATCTGGAAGGTACGGAACGTCGACATCTTTCCCTGTTGGAGGTCATCTTCCATGCTGGCACGGTAAACAGCGTTTGCGCGCTTTCTGTGGCGTCTGAGTCACTCTTTCGCGCGTTGAGTGGGGCTTGGTAGGTCCGTCGGCCCACCGGCGATTGCGCAGACGTCGGCGGCGCACGAGGCACGATTGGCTGCGGGGTCACTCGACGCCGTGGTAGCCCGTAACCGGGCGCGGACAGAGGAGAGCATCGCCATGCGGTATTTCGATCGGTCCCGGCTCGACCGGGTGTTCGAACCCGGTTCGATCGCCGTGGTCGGTGACAAGCGCTCGTCGGGCTACGGGTGGCTGCACCGGTTCAAGGGATTCGACGGGGCGCTGTACTCGGTGCACACCAACCCGTCGTCCGCTCGCGACATCGAGGCCATGGGCATTCCCAACTATCGCAGTGTGCTCGAGGTGCCCCGTCCGCTCGACTACGTCGTCGTCAACACACCACGCCGGACTGCGATAGAGATCTTCTCGCACTGTGTCGAGGCCGATGTGGGCGGCGTTGCGTTTTTCACTTCGGGCTTCGCCGAGGCCGACGCAGAGGGTCGGGCGGTTCAAGCCGAGCTCGCCCGAATGTCACGAGAGTCGGGCGTGGTGATGTTGGGCCCGAACTGCATGGGTGTGTACAACCCGCGCCGGGGCGTGCCGTCGTCCGCGGGGATGCCGCTCGGCGAAACGGGGCCCATTGCGATGGCCGGTCAGAGCGGTACGCATTCGGGCTATTTCGCGCGAGCGCTGTTCGCGTGGCACGGGCTGCGTGAGCTGCGGGGTGTCAGTTTCGGGAACGCGGCCGTGCTCGACGCGGGTGATCTCATCGAGTACCTCGGCGATGACGACCGCGTAGAAGTGCTCGCGGCGTATCTCGAAGGGATCGGTGACCGCAGCGAAGGTGACCACGAGCGCTTCGCTCGGGAGTTGGCACGGGTGATGGCACGAAAGCCGGTGGTCATCTGGAAGGGCGGCAGTACGCACGACGGGGCACGCGTGACTGCCAATCACACCGGGTCTTCGCCGGTGGACCCTGAGGATTGGGACTGGATCGTTTCGACCACGGGGGCGATCGGGGTCGACTCGATGGAAGCGCTCGTCGATACGACGGCGACGTTGCTCAAGCTGGGTCGTCTCGCCGGTCCGCGCGCCGGATTGTTGGTGCTGACCGGCGGACAAGGTCCGGCGATCACCGACACGTTCGCCCGTCACGGGCTCCGCGTGCCGTCGCTCACACAAGCATCGCTCGACGAGCTCGCCTCGTTCTTCGATCCGATCGGCGGCAGCTTCCAGAACCCGCTCGACGCGGCGTACGCCACCGAAACGCCGGCGATGCTGGCGCGCGACCTCGATGTGCTCGATCGCGATCCCAATGTCGACTTCGTCGCCATGGATTTCTTCAGCATGATCATGTCGGCGCATCGGGTGCGGAACGTCTACGGCGTGGGGCAACGTTTCCGTCACGACTTGCCCGACGCGACCGGCGAGCGGTTCATCGACGCGATCACCGCGCATGTGCAGCGTGCGGCGAAGCCCTTTTTCGCGATCGTGTCGGCAGCCGAAACCGAGCGCGATGGGCTCGAGCTACGAGAGGTCCTCCGCGACGCAGGAGTCCTCGTGTTCTCGTCGGCCGAGCGCGCCGCCGCGGCATATGCCAAAGCGCTCGCGTACTGGGCGAGGAGGACCAAAGGGGCATAGCGACGACCCGCAGGTCACCGCCGGCGGCACGTTGCACCGTGCGCCAAGTCGAGTTGGGCCGGTGGTAGCGGGAATCGGGGCACTCGGTGCCTACGGCTCCGAAGATGGCAAGGCCGGAGCTGTTATCGAGCTCGGCTCACGACGTATGACGATTCTTGAGCCGGTGCCTGATCGCGAGGCCGGGAACGAGTAGAAACGGGACACCGAGCCCGATCAGCAGCAGCGGCAGGGCGAGCGAGCGGCTGTAGGCCGTGTCGCCACGCACCGTCGCGTCCACGGTCTTGCCGACGTCCGCCTCGCCGCTACCGCCCTGGAAGTTCCCAGTGATCGTCCGGCCGTCGATTGTCCACTGCGCGACGCAGTCTGTGCGGAAGGTAGAGCCGAAGCGGCGGAAGTGACCCGACGAGTCGCAAGTGAGAACGGTCGCCTCGACGCGGGTGCCGAAGCCACGTTGGTACAGCAACCAGCCTCCCCCACCGACCAGCGACGCAGGAATCGCGAGCAGCAGTGCCCAGACCGCGATGCTCGACGCGACTCGCCCAACTGAGCGCGGGGTGCCGGGACGAGACTCGCGCTCGTTCGTCGCCGTCGGACGGCGGCTGATCGCCCGATCGACGACCAGCGGGATGCCCTTCGTGCGCCACCAGTCGACGTTGACGCCGCCTCCGGACATACCGCCGTGGTCGAGGTGCTTACGATACACGTGGGGCTCATCGGTCTCGTCGATGTCAACGCCGGCCACCTGGCGGAGCCCGTCGACGAACGCCTTCCGGGCCGCGTCGGGGGTCCGGGGGGTCGGCGTCATGGCGACAAGGTCCCGCAGCGCTCGCCACGCATGGGGATCGCCACGAAGTCCCCACTGGCGGTGGACAACGTCGAAGCCGTCGCCGAGTACCCCCTCGCCCCATTCGTCCGTGCGGTGTCCGCACGCGGGGCACCGGAGGACCGGGCTCCCCTCCGAGATGGGCGCGAGTTTGCTGCCATCCTGGGCGCAGCAATAGGCGGCAAACCCGTACTCGTCGACCGCCGGCAGCCCAGACACTTCCAAACGCTACTGCGGCGCCGTCGCGAGACACGACAACCGACACCGTCGGACGAGCGAGAGTCGCGACCGGGTGGGCGCCGACGTTCTTTGCTACGACGCATGCTCGGACACGCGACACCCGCAAGCCCTCGGGCCTGCATCGATAGTGGTGGTCGGGCGGGGCGTCGATCCCCGGACCCTTCGCTTTTCAGGCGGCTCGAGGCCGAATTTCGGCGGACGCCAGCGAACGAATGTGTACTCTGACCAGGATGTTTGCGAGGCGGCCGGATGTGCACGAACCGGCGCGATTGGCTGCACGCGCGCGATAAACGCGCGATGAAGTTAGCGCTTCGCTCTTTGCTGCGCTGGTAGCTCGGTGACGTCACGCTCGATCTCCGCCGCGGAATCCGCTCGCACATAGCGCGTGCCCGCATTGGCCGAGACCATGCCACCGACCGGAGGCTTCGCAGCGCAGGACACCCATGTCGTTCGTGGCTCGGTGTCGGCTCCACCTCGCTGGCTTGCGGCTCGAACATGTCGGCAGCCTGCTCATACGCACGGCATGATGGTGTCGTGACTGCACCCATCGTGTCGATCCTCGAGCGTCCCGTGTACGGGCTCGCCGAGGCTGCAGGTCTGCTCGGCCTGCGACCCGATCGCACGCGCGCCTGGCTCGATGGCTACGAGCATCGCGGCGTCCGGTACGCGCCGGTTATCCGTGAGGCGCCTACCGGCGACGACATCGTGACATGGGGCGAGTTCGTCGAGCTCGGCTATCTGCGCGAGTACCGTCGGTGCGGTGTCCCGCTGCAGCGGCTTCGCCCGGTGATCGACGAGCTCCGCCGGGAGTTCGCTACGCCCTATCCCTTGGCGACTGCTCGGCCGTACGTCATGGGTCGAGAACTGGTGTTGGAGGTCCAAGAACGCAACGACCTCCCGCCCGCGATCGCCATCGTCATTCGTTCCGGCCAACAGGTCATGCTCACCGACGTCGCCAACCGGTTCTTCCGTAAGGTCGAGTTCGACCCTGCCGGCGATGACGACGTGCGTCGACTCCGTCCCGCCGGCCCTGCTTCGGCGGTGGTGATCGACCCCCTCGTTCGCTTCGGACGCCCGACCGTCGATGGGGTCGGGACCGAGCGACTCTGGGAGCTCTTCGACGCCGGCGAAACTGTCGATCAGATCGCTTTCGGGTACGAGATCAGTCCCGAGCTGGTCCGCTCCGCCGTCGCGTACGAGGAACAACTTCGGTCGCTGGTGGCGTAAGCCACTGTGACCGCGAGGTTCTTCGTCGACGAGACCGACCTGGCGCTCGGCAAAGCGCTCCGCGAGATCCACAACAACGTCGTCTACCCGGGACATGTCGACCTCCCCGAGATCCCCAGGGGCGCGCTCGATGATGATTGGCTTCCCGTCGTCGCGTCGTTTCACCTCGTCGTGATCACCCGAGATCAACGGATCCGCTACCGACCCGTCGAAAAGCGCCTCTGGATGGAACACAAAGTGCGCGGCTTCGTGCTCACTGGCCGGCGAAGCCAGTCGACCCTCGACAGCCTCGCCGTCCTCGAGCAGCACTGGGCCCACATCGAACAGATCATCAACGCCGAGCCTGACGGACCGTGGATGTACGCGGTCACCGCCCGTTCACTGCGCCCGATAACGGTGTAGGAGACGGCGTCGGATCATCTGAACCAGCCGCCGTGAAGCTCACAGGCGGCCACACCGCCGCGGGCATCAGCCCGTCGTAAGAAGACCCCGCGGCGCTCTGGGAAGCCACCGCATTTCGACCGGCTCGGAATCTCTCGCCGAGATCGGTGACCACACGATAGGAGGTCACATCATGAGCGAGTATCAGCCGTGGGTGCGTCACTTTTCAATCCACGGGTTCTTTCCGACTGAGATCGATGCGGAGGCGATGCTCGCGGCAGCGTTTGCAGAAGAGATCGACTGGGACGCCGAAGATGGATACGACCAATAGTCAAGTTGCGTCACGATCATCGGCGGGCGCGATAACTACTAGCGCACAGAACTCCGCTCAATCTCAACGTTCGCAGCAGGTCTGAACCGGCCCCGATGGTTTCTGAGCGGAGCTTCAAGCAGTTCTACGACCGATCATGCGCGGCGATGCTCCGCGGTGCCATGCCTGCGGACGGTGTCTCGGCACGCGGCGATGGATGCCTCCCCTTCATGCTCGAGTGGTCGTGCATGGTGGCCATTCCGGTGATCTTGCGTTCGTGTCTAGCTCCGTGTCGGCGGCCAACGGATTCTGCCCACCGGCGGTCATCAACGACTGCCCGCTGACGGCCATCTACCGCTGAGCGTGATCGGTGCCCAAGGTCCGCGACCGTGGCATACCGGCACATCGGTGACGCTCTGGCCGGCACGGTCAAACGAGATTATGGGACAGGGGATGGGCGACCAACGCCACCACAGTGCGCCGGCACTGCAGCGCGGACCGGAGCGTTCCGGCCCGGGATTATCGCTCGGGTGCCACGAGTGATCCTGGCCCGGGTTCTTGGACACCGGGCTATGCCTGACCTGATTCATTCTCGGTGGTCGTGGCGCAACTTGACAGCGTGCTCGGATGGGGTGACTCGATCTGGTCTCGCCACACCTGCGCCAAGATCGTCGTCGTTCGGCTGCATCAGCTGCGTGTCACTCGCGATCCGCTACGACACCGACCAACAGCTCCGCAAGGCGTTCGGGTTGCTCACGGAAGGGCCCGTGATCGGTGTGGATCTCGGAGACCCGGGCGTCGATCGACGCCGCCATCGCACGCTGGGATTCGGGTGGCACGAGCGTGTCAGCGGTGGTCAAGATGTAGCCAGGTCGGCGGGTGATGTCGAGATCGCCGCGCCACTTCTCGCGCAGCACGGCGATGCCCTGCGGACGCTGTGTCCGCTCGAGTTCCCTCCGTGCAGCATCTTGCACCGATGGCTCCATCCCGGCCACGTAGGCCTCGACGTTCAGCGCGCACAGACCGGGGCCGGCGGTCACGATCAGTCCACCGAACGCTGCGAGCCCCACCTCCTCGTCCTGTCCCTCGAAGGGGTCGCCGCCCGCGAACAGATCGATCACCGATGCGCCCGGTTGCGGGATCCAGGCTGCGATGTACACGACCGGCAGGTCCGGATGCTCGATGGCGACCCGTGTGGCGGTGAAGCCTCCAAACGAGTAGCCGACGAGCACGACGTCGCTCAGATCATCCGGCAGCACGGTGCGCGCGGCGTCTGCGTACTGGTCCAAGGTCGCGTCGGCGTTCTCACATGGCAGGTCGGCGACTATGACCGCGTGGCCTGCGGCCTCGAGTGGCGCCAGCAACGGCTCGATGATCGCCGGGGTGTCCCACGCTCCGGGCACGATGACGAAGGTCTTGGTTCGGGTGGCGGTCTGCACGCCTCGCTCCTTCGGGTCTGCCAGTGACGGCGCACATTGTCGCAAGGAATCGCGCGAAGTGAAAGTACGGGGGAGTCGCACATAACATGAGCGCCGCAACCCGGTCGACCGCGGCCAGGCCGCGCCACATGTCGGCCCTTCCGTGACACGAGATAATTCCGTCCCACACCCGGCGTTGGAGGGCACCCTATACGCACCAACGGACCGCGCTTGGGTGAGGGGGTGGTCGACTGACCTCACATCCGAGGTGCGGTAGGTTCCGCGCATGAGTGCCGATCATCCTTACGCAATTGCCTACAGACGCGCCGCGGATGCGTTCCGGTCAGGCGACCTCGAGCTGTTGGCTCGCCTGATCGCTGACGACGTCGTTTGGCACGTGCCAGGTGATCATTCGATGGCAGGAGAGATTCGAGGGCGCGACGATTTGCTCGCCTGGCTCGCTGCCCTGGGCGAGAAGGGCTTCTGGCTGATCGAGGACGACGTCTTCGGCAGCGATGGCCATGTCTGTGCCGTGAGCGCTATGGGCGCGCGCCGCGACAACGTCGAGGTCCAGACTCGTGTGATCAGCATCTTCCGGTATCGCGATGGTCAACAGATCGAACGATGGATCTACCCCGACGACGTGACCGCGTGGGACAACATATTCGACGACTGATGTGGAACGGCCTGTCAAGAGTTCGTTTCGATAAGTGTTGGGAGTGTTTTTTGGGCGCGGGCGAGCTTGCTCGCCCGCGTTGTTGGCGATGAGCAGGCGGCGGGGCCTCGGGGTCAAGACGCAGCGCCCGC